>NZ_AP031406.1:2404203-3606305 GCF_045865535.1 Owariibacterium komagatae | reverse complement strand
TCCGGCGCAGTCGGGGCAGTATTTTCCCCGGTTAGATTTGGGGACGAAAGCCGCCCCGCAGACCGCGCACCGTTTCCGGCTTCCCCGGTACAAGAGGGCTGCGGACAGCTCCCCGTCAAGGGGCAGGACAGCCACACGGAACCAGCGGCACATGAGGGAATAGGAAATGCTCTGGACGCACACGCAAGGTTCCCCGTCGTCCAATAACAGGCAGTTCCCCTCGTCGTAGTTACAGCACTCATGCACCAGCCGCCGCGCCCGCCGGTGCTGGCGGTAGTCCATGCGGGGCAGGTTATCGCTCATGGCTCTGCTCCTTTCTGCGGTTCGGTTCCTCCCGGCGCAGGATTTGGTCGATATTGCTCTTGACCGTCTGCAACTCCTTGAACCGCTGTTTCTGCTCCCGGTAGCCGTTGTAAAGGCTGTCTTTTTGGGAAATAAGCTGCTCGATCTCGGCCTGCAACGCTTTCCGGGCGGGCAGCTTGGTAATGCCATGCTCCCGGAAATACCGGGCGGCGGCTTCGGCTATGATAAAATCGCTCTCATGCGCCTGCCGGTATGCGTCGCGGGCTTTGGGGGATTTCTGCGCTTTCAGCCCGTCGCGGGCGGGCTTGGTCTGGGCGTAGGCCAACACCTGCCGCTGCAACTCTTTTTTTCCTTGCAGCTTGGTTTCCAGCGTTTTCAGTTCGCCGCTGGTCTGCCGCATTTCCGCATAGGCGGTGTCTATGGCCGCTTCCAGCTGCTCCGGGGAAGTAAAGCCGTATTCTTGATACACATTCAGCGTCTTTGCCGCCTGTTTCAGATTGTGTATCTTTGCCCAATGCTCGTAGCCTTTTCCCTTGCCCTCGGCTCTCTTGGCGGCTATGTCCACAAGCCGCTGCACACCGTCCTGTTTTGGAGCGGCTATCTCGGCTCTGGCGGCCTGCAAGCGGTCTTTTATGGTGCGCGGGGGTGCGGGCGCTTGGGCTGCTCTGGCGGCGTTCTGTTCCAAAACCGTAAGGACAGCGGCGCGGTCAAAATCGTCGCCCAGCTTCCGTGCGGTAATGGGCTTCGTCCTGTCCGGCGTGAGGTAGGAAAGCCGCCCCCGGCTCTCCTTGACGGTCACGCCCTCCCGCAGCAGCAGAGAGGAAAACTCGTCAAAGTTGGCGGCGGTGGCAAGGGCTTCCCGTATGGTCTGCCGCAGCTTTTCCTTGTTCGTTTCAAACTTGGTCTGCCGGGGTGTGATACCATCCGCAAGCATGGGGGCGTTCTGCTTGTCCAGCGCGGCCTGTCCCTTTTTCTGCGCCCAATACTCCCGTTCCGTGACGCGGTTCTTGCTGCCGTTCAAGAGGTCGATTTGGTAAAGCCCCTCCCGGTGGCACATCTCCATGACTTCGGACTTGAAGTAGCGCAAGGCTGCGTCGGTACAGCGGTGCTTGCAACCGGCTTTCGTGTCGGCTGGCCTGTCCATGTAGGGCAGGAACGGGACTTCCTCTATCCGCAGCGAATTGATAACGATATGCACATGGATATTGCCGCTGTGGTTATGCCCGTCCGGGTGGGTGCATACAAGGGCTTGGTGACCGGGGAAATGCTCGGCGCAAAACTTCTCGCCCAATTCCTGCGCCCGGTCTACAGTCAAGCCGTTGTCCGTCCCGTCCCGTGGGTCAAAGCTGATGATATAGTGGTGGATTTTCACATCTTCCCGCCGCTGGTTTTTCTCATAGCGGAGATTTGCCCGCATACAGGCAACGGCAAAATCCTCGCCGCCGCAGTTCAGCGTGGACAGCCGGTAGTCCTCGCGGGGGATAAGCCGCCCCTGTTCGTCAAGGGTGGGCTTCATGGTAAACTCGTCATGCTCAAAGGTCAGATAGGCTTCGGCGGCTCCGTAGTCGGCGTTTTTAGAGCCTAAATGTTTGAGTGTTGCCAACCGCGTCACCTACTTTCTTGAGGACTTCATACTTGAGGGCGGCAAGGTCGGCTATGGCGGCGCGTACCTCGTCGGAAAGGGCGTTGTAGGGTGCGCCGTACTCGTTCAGATACCGGGCAATCTGATTGAGGTTGCCGCCAATCCTGCCGTACTCGGCTGTCAGCTTCCCGACAGCGGAGAGCAGTTCGTCATTGACCGCCGACACATGGACAATCGGGCGTATGGTCGCCCGTCGTATCGCCTGCCGGAGAAATTCGGACTGGCTGATACCATAAGGGGCAAGCCGCGCTGTGAAGTCGGCGTATTCATCTTCGGACAGCCGGGTTTTCACAACGTGGCTGCGGTGGGGCGTGTTGTATTTCTTTCGCATGGTGTGACCTCCTTTCTTGCCGCATGAGCGCGGCGGGGATAAGCGGCGCAAGCCGCAAAGCAGGGTTTGGGGAAGGCACTCCCCAACAAGTTTCCCGCGAGGGGCAAAACCGCAGAATTGCGGATTTTGGCACCGTGGTAGAAACTTGCTCTCCGTGACTGCAAACTTCCCCTCGCTTCCGTCCGCCACTTTTTGGGAAAACCGCAACCACAAAAATTTGTTTCTCTTTTTCTGCTACTACTAATCCTGCAAAGGGCATTTCTGCCCGCTTTCGCTAAAATGACACCGGACGCATTGGTTTCTACCCGGTGCTGGCAAAAATCTTGTCCTTTGCTCTTCACCACGGGTAAAACATCCAAAATGCCAAACACCAATGCAGGAAAATTCCTCCCTCACTTACTACTACAACCGGCAGGGGGCAAAATGGCCGGGAGCAGAGCCGGACAACAAAAAAGCAGTAAATCTTTTGCAAGACTTACTGCTTTCACTGGCCGCGCTGGTAGCGGCTGGTATTCAGTTTTTATGGCTTGTCCGGCGGATCGTCGAGCCGGAACTTGAATTGACAGTCAATTAACCGCTGCTTCACATAGTCCTCCACCTCGGCGTTGACCTGCCCGTTCACTTTGGAGAAATAGCGGATATATCCGGCGTAGTGGAGCAGAACGGCGTTCACGGCTTCCGGGTCGCCCTCACGGGCTTTGAGGATTGTTTCATAGGGGAGAAGTCTACTCATACTGGCTCACCCCCATTTCTTCGCGCAGCCGCTGCAAGGCAAGCTGAATATGCCGCCCTGCTGTACTGCGTGACCGGCCAATACACGCGCCGATCACGCGCTGCGGCTGGCGCAGAAAGTAATAGCGCAGGATTTCTTCCTGTGTCTGCTCCGACAAAACAGAGATTGCGTCGGCAAGGGCGGCGTTGCTCAATAGGACGGTCTGGCCGCAGACGGTAAAAGGGTGTTCTTCGTCCGGCTCCGGCTCGGCAAACTGGACAAACTTCTCATTCGTCAGATAGTCAAGGGAAACTTGCCGTTCCCATTTCTGCCGCAGCCGTATGATTTTCCCGATGGCGGCATACCGAATGACGGCTTTACAAAAGGCGTTGTGCTTGCACCGGATATATTCTTGATAGGCTTCAATCTCGGTCATGGAAATTCCCCCTCTCTGAATAATAGCGTGGGGCGTCAGCACCCCTTGCTGTCGCCCCTTGATTGCCTACCAGCAAAGGCTGACGGGGCTGTCAACGGCGGCGCATATGCGCCGTTCATCTTGACCGTTGACTGGCTCGGCTGGCTTTGCTATTTTATTGGTTATCAGCTATCTGCTTGCTTCTATGACACCCGGTTTTTCGGCAGAGTTTTTATAAGAATGAGGGCATAGACAAGGATAATGGCAAATTCAATCAAGGTGAAAATCATACGCTTCTCAACGTTTAGGCTTGCTTGATTTGCAAAAGCACTAAGTATATTTATCATAGAATGAGTAACGATACAGGGAAGCAGGCTTCTACCACAGTAAAACAAAATTACAAACAGGAAACCAAAAGCAATCGCTCCCACAATTTGAAACAGATTTGCTACAAGTTCCATACCGCTGCCGTTTACTAAATTCACCAAATGTCCAACACCAAATGTAACGCTCGAAATGATAATCGCTGTTTTCACATTGTCCTTAGCAATCGCCTTAAAGAGGAAACCTCGAAAAATCACTTCTTCTATAAATCCAACGCATAGCATTAAAATGATATGACAGACCATTTCCAACCAAGAGTAATTTACCATAATCCCATTCCAAAGATTACTTGTAGCCAAAATAATCAACGGAACGTAGTAGAGGAACTGGCGAGCTGATACAGATGATTTACAAAGCCCATACTTGTCAAGCAACCTATTTTTCTGCATAAAGGAAAACAAAACTATAGCCTGTACAACACAAAAAACAGCACTTACAGCGTTTTCAATTCCTATTATTTCATTGAGTGGATTGGCTAAGGATTGCAAAACGCAGTAAACTCCAATCCAGACAAGAGCAAATGTTAACTCGTTTTTCTCGTATAGCTTTTTCATTATATGTCCTCCTGTGCGGCTAAAACTGCGCCTTTATATGTTTGCTCCAAATGAGAAGCAACAAGTTCTTCGTCATACTCTAATGAGTTGTTAGCAATAATACTTGCATATCCGTGAGCAAATAAGGCAATCGTTAGAAATACTTTTTTTGTCTGTTCTATGCTCATTTCCATTGCTTCCTGCATAACAGAAAGGATGGGAATAAGTTCCTCTGAGTCGATCATTTCAAGTAGACTGTTCTCGGTGGCAAAGCCCGACTGGAAAAGTAAGCGGAACAGTTTAGGTTCTTCAATCGCGAAACGGATATAATTTAATCCGATTCCAAGCATAATTCCTTCTTGCGGCTCTTTTATATTCATCAAATATTCCGTATGAAATCTATCTGCTTTGGCATAAGTAGCTTTTTTCAATTCTTCAATCGTTTCAAAATGATACATAACTGGCTGCGTGGAACAGTTCAGCTTTTTTGCAACTGTCCTAGCGTTGATATTTTCCACACCCGATTCACGAGCAACCTCAAATGCGGCATCAATAATCATATCCTTTGTGACCTTAGCTTTTGGTGGCACTATATTTACCTCCAATTTATTATATTTGTTATATAACGTAAATTATATAACAAATTTCTTTGCTTGTCAATCATTTGCCTGTGCGGTATAAAGAACCGCTGTCCCGTAAACATTCACACGGTCATAAGAGGCTCTTTTGTGCGGAATAGCAGGTGGTTGTCTATCAAATTCTTATTTGTTACTTTATGGCACATGAGCATTGGAGCCGGGATTATCGCTGCCGTACCCCTCCAGGAGATTGACAACGCCCCACACGCCCAGGCCAGCGCCGAGAGCCACAACAAGGGTCTGCAAAGTATCAATAGCGGAAGAAAAGAACTGCATATAGCCTCCATTTCTCCGGGGGTTTCCCCGGCCATGAAAAAAGCCGCCCATACAGGCGGCAGGTTACGACCTCTGGACACTTTGTCCAGAAGTGCTTTATACATAGGCATCCGGATCGTCCACATCGTCGTAGTTGAGGATGTCCTCGTCCTCGCTTACGGGCCCTGTGTCCGATACGTCTACCTCGTACACCTCACAAGCCTCGTTCAGCCCAGGCCGCCTGCGGCGGTTAATGAGCTTATCAAGGTCAAAGGCGTTTTTCTTTTTATCGGCCTCAGCCGTGTACTTGTAGTTGGGGTGCTGCTTCAAATCGTATTTGGACGAGAAGAACGGGGGCAGGCCCCGCAGCTGCAAAATGCACTTATCGCCCGGCATGGTAGCCAGCTCGCTGGGGGTCATCAGCTCCCGGCCCAGCCGCTGGGTGTTCTGGTTGTAGCTTTCCGACTGCCCACGGGAGCGGCCCTCGGTCTGCATGGAGATCGTGGCCTTTCCCAGCCAGTTTTCGGAAATCTCCTTGATGGTGGAGCTTTCCCGCCCGCCCAGGAAAATCACGCTGTCCATGTTTCCCAGGATCGTTTCGGCGTTGTCCTTGTATATGGCCTTGCATTGGGCGTACTGCTGGTAGAACAGGCACAGGCTTACCTCACGGGAACGGATGACGGCCACCAGCTTCTCCAGCGAGGGCACCTGGCCCGTGTTGGCCGCCTCGTCCCACAGCACCCGCACATGATGGGGCAGGCGGCCCCCGTGAACATTGTCGGCCCGTTCACACAGGAGATTGAACATCTGCGAAAAGGCCAGGGCAACAATGAAGTTATAAGTGGGGGTTGTGTCGGAAATTGTGAAGAAAACCGCCGTTTTTCGATCCCCGATGCGGTCAAGCTCCAGCTCGTCATAGCTCATGATCTCCCGGAGCTGGGGGATGTCAAAGGGGGCCAGCCGGGAGCCGCAGGAAATCAAAATGCTTTTTGCGGTCTTGCCCGAAACGAGTTGTCAAGGACTTTTTAATCAAATTCACAAAAAAGCCACAAAAAAAGTGCCAGGAAGCAGATTTTAGCTCCTGACACTTTGGCGGATGGGTTATTTTCTCCTGCTTAACAGTTCGTCGCAAAGGTACGCATATTCCGGCAGTTGGTCGATATAGGGTTTCCAGCGCCGCTTAATCTCGGCCAGTTCCAGCGGATCGGCGTCCTCGAAGTCATGGTCGTTTCCGGTCATTCCAAAAACATCCAGTGCTATATCATTCAAGCACTCATTACAAAGACCGGCAGCGGACTCTATCCAGTTGCCGGTGTCAATATAGACCGGGTCGATAGATATTGCCAGCCACACATAGCCGACCTTATCCGACCAAACCAAATCATAAGCGGTCATCTGCCGGATATGTTTCTCAAACACTTTGCGGACGCGCTCAATCTCATTTTTCTCTTTTTCTGTGTACAGCATTTTCATGTCCTCCTTGGCTAAAAGTTTTGGTGTGTACCATCATCAGTTTAACACAAGGCGGCTGGCTTTATCAGCCGGTCACATCTGCTGTATCTCGTTTTTAAGCATACGCTTGATTTTGTCGCTCATGGTTTCGGTGCTGGTATTGCTGAAATGGACGCGCACCTTGTAGGTGGTCTTGCCGATTTTCTTTACCAGCGCGGGGGCGTCCTCCGACGCTCTGGCCGGGGTGGTGTCTACGGTCTGCATGGTGCGGGTTTCTTCGCTCATGGCGCTCCTTTCTCCGGGCGGGGCTGCGCCGTCCGGCAAAAAATCAGTCGTGCTTACGGTTCACAATGTCTTTTGCCGCCTGTTTGGTGGCCCCAGCGTTTTCCTCCCGGAAGTTCTTCCCGGCAAAGAGGATCGGGGCGCACCGTTCTAGGATACGGTCATAGATACGGGCGTTGGCCAGGTCAGGCGGGTTCTTGAGTTCGGCCAGTTTCAGGTTGGTGGTGATTATCATGGGCCTGCGGCTGCGGTAGCGGCTGTCAATGACGAAAAACATCTGCTCCATCGCATACTCGGTACTGCGCTCCACACCCAAATCGTCAATGATGAGCAGGTCATACTCGTCAAAGCTGGCGATAAAGTCGGCCCTGTCCTGGTCGAACATCCCGGTCAGGCGGTTCAGGATGGTGGGAAAGTTCGTCATCAGCACCGGCACATCCCGGTCAAGCAGAGCGTTGGCGATACAACCGGCGAAAAAGGACTTGCCGGTTCCCACATCCCCAAACAGCAGCAGGCCGGTGTTGTTTCGGTATGCCTCCTTCCAGTTCTCCACATAGGCGCGGGCCTTGTCCATCAGGGGATTTTGGCCGTTGTCGTTGGCAAAGGTGTAGTCGTACAGATAGCGGTCTTGCAGGCCCTGGGCCTTCCGGCGCTTGATGCGCTCCATGCGGCGCTGCCGTTCCTCGGCGGCCTTGCGCTGTTCCTCGGCCTCCCGCTGGCACTGGCAGATACAGCGGGGCATGAAGTAGCCGGGTTTTCCAAACCTCGGCACAACGGTCTGCCTCTGGCCGCCGCACTTCTTACAGTGAATGAGGCCGTCTGCCGGGTCTATGTACTCGTCCCCGGCCAGCTCCATACCGGCGGCTGCCTTGTCGATCAGCGCCCGGATTTCTGCGGTAATCTCAATCATACGGTTTCATCCTCCTTTACGCTGTAATCCCGGTTTCGAGAGGGCGGGGACGCTTTCCTGGCGTCCTCGCTGGCCCAGCGCCGGATGGTGGCGGCATGGCTCTGATACCGCTTGCCGGTAGAAGCCATGTACTCGGACAGCTTTTCGATGTACTGGCCCCATACCGTGGGAAAGCTGGCCTGTAAGTCTGCCAGTTCTTCGTCCGTCAGGAAAACATTCTGGTAACGGCCATAGGCGCGGGCGGGGCGTCCCTTCTCTATCTCTCTCTTTATCTCTATCTCTTTCTCTAACTCTATCTCTATCTCTGGTGGACGAATGTCGGACAAATGTCCGCCGTTTGTCCGGGGCGCGGAAAGAGCCTTGTTTTGGAGCCTCGCCGCCCGCTTTCGCTCGGCCTCGGTGGAGGACTGGCCGATCAGCAGCTCGATATTGCTCATGTAAAAAGTGCCGCTGTCCAGCACTTCCACAAGACCCAGCTTCAGGAAGATTTGCAAGGCCCTCTCCACAGTGCCGATCTGCTGGCGGGTGATGGTGGCGATCATCTGCGCCGTGTAGGGGATATTCTCGTCAAGCTGGAGCCGTCCGCCGTGTTTCAGGGATTTTAGATACAGCTTGAGCAGGATGTTGGAGTACAGAACACCGTCCTGCATACTTTCCAGCAGTACGATGGAGTCATCGTCAAAATAGTTCTCTTTGAGTTTCAGGTAGTAATATTTTCGATTGTCTGACATGGGTTCCTCCTTGGGGTTCGTTTTGGGCTTCTGTACGCATTTAGAGGGCCGTTTTGGGGGCCAGAGGATAAATCTATCAGGCCCTCAGCGACACCTTCGAAAAAGTCCTTGATTTACAAGGGGTTTTCGGCCCCTAAAGCGTGACACTTAGCCCTCTGTTTGCGCTTGCGCTGGGCGGCCTTGATACGCTTCATGCGTCCGGCACATTCCGGGCAGTATTTGGCCCGGTTGGAGCCTGGGGTGAACAGCGCCCCGCAGACGGCGCACCGCTTGGCGTCCAGGCGGTGGAACAGGGCCGTTTCCAGTTCTCTGTCCAGCGGCAGCACCGCCGCCCGGAACCACCGGCACAACAGGGAGTAGGAAATGGACTGGACGCAGACACATTCCTCCCCATCGTCCAGCGCGATACAGTTGCCGCCGTCATAGTTGCAGCACTCATGTACCAGCCGCCGCGCTCTGCGGTACTGGCGGTAGTCCATGACGGGGATGGGTTCAGGCTTGCTTTTCTTCATGCTGGCACTTCCCACACCCGCCGCAGTTGCCGCAGCCCTGGCAGGCATGGGCCTCCGGCTCCGGGCTGGTGGGCGCGTCTGCCGGTTCCGGCTGCAAGAGGGCAAGGGGCAGGCGGATATTCAAGTGGACAGTGACGGGTAAAATAATCTGCTTCATAGGGCAATCTCCTTCCGTGAGTAAATGTTGACAGTTCTGTGCAAAGGGGTGTCGTGAAGCGCGGCGCACCTAAAAGGGGTCGCCAAAACGCCGTACCCTTTATCGCTCCGGCCCCCGGTCATGGGACTTGTCCTGTTCCTGGCGGGCCAGTTGGTCGGCGGCCTTGCGGAGCCGTTCCACGGCTTTCAGTTCCTCCCGCATGGCCTTCATGTCGATGCTGTCCACCTGCTTCTGGGCGGTCAGCAGGTCGATCTCGTGCCGCCATTCCTTCGGGGAAAGTTCTTCGCCGCTGGCTTTCAGTTCTTTCAGATACCGGGCCGCCGCGTCATAGAGGATTAGTTCCCGGCTGTGGCGCTGCTCGAACAGTTCCCGCTTCTCCGGCTTCACCTTGGCAAGCTGCTTGCGGATGGGCTTGTACTTGTTGTACTGCGCCCACATCTCCCCGCGCTCGGTGAGGGTGGCAATCCGGCGCTCGGCCTGGACGATTTTTCCCCGCAGGTCATAGTAGCTGCTGTTCATATCTGCGATTTTTTCATGGAGCTGCTGCATGGTCTTGATCCCGTTTGCCTGCATAAAGCTGAACAGGGCGGCGCTCTCCTGCAAAGCCCGGATTTTACCGGTACGGGTGTCGGGCCGCTTGAGCTGCTGCTGGGCCTCCCACAAGTCCATCATGCTGGGTTGCTGGATCTCCGGCTTCTCCGCCTCGGCTTTAGACCAGTTGTAGAGGCGGGTAATGCGGGCCTTGATTTCCTTGAGCAGCTTGTTGTCGGCGGCGATCTGCCGGTTGACTTCTCCCTTGTCGGTGCGGATACCGCGCCTCTCCATCTGGCTGGCCGCTGGCCCCAGGTGGACAGAGGGGATTTTATCAATGCCCTGTCGCTTGTAGCTGCGGTGGTCTACCAGGGCGGGATGACCGGCGGCCTCCAATGCCCGGTTGGTATAGGCCGCCCATGCCGCCCGCCAAATCTCCACATTCCCTTTGTCGTTCCAGTCGGTGGTGTCCTCCCGGTGGTTCTTCCAGCCGCCTTTCCCATCCGGGATACGCTGGCCGTTTTCGTCTAAGTCGTATGCCTTGCGGCACTTCGCGCCCCATGCGCCATTTTCTTTCAGGGGCCGGACGGTCAGCATGATATGAACATGGGGGTTGCCGGTTCCCTTGTCATGGATGGCAAAATCGGCGCACATCCCCTTGTCCACAAAGTTGTCCTTCACATAGGCCCGGACAAGGGCAAGCTGCTGTTCCCTGGACAGTTCGCGGGGCAGGGCCGCCTCGATCTCGCGGGCAAGCTGGCTGTCCCTGGCTTTCTCGATCTGCTCCACACTGTTCCAGAGGGTGGAACGGTCTGCAAATGACCGCGGGGCGTGGGCGGGCAGCATGATTTCCGCATGGACAACGCCGCCCTTCCGGGTGTAATCATGGGTCAGGCCGTCCCATTCATTCGTCAGCTTGGTTCCGCTTCGGTAGGCGGCTGCGGCAACAGCGGAACGGCCCTCGCTGCGCTTGATGATACTGACGGGGATATGACAAAAATCTATGGGGATCGCCTCCTTTCGGTGAGAGGTATTCAGGCCGCATGGAACAGAATAGCCGCTTGCGGGTGTTCTGTTCCGTGTGGCGCACAAGGGGTTTGGGGAGTGTAGCTCCCCATCGCGCTCGGAGAGCGCAACAGCCCCCGGCAGGGCGCACGACACCGGCAACGGTGTATAAGTGCGCCCTTGTAAACAAGGGACTTACGGCTTGTCCCCGGATTTCGGCAGTTTTGCGGCCAGTTCCGCCGCCCCCGGAAGATGGGACAGGGCAATCAGGAACGCCTTGACCTCTACGCCGGGAAGGTCGAGGGCCAGAGGGAAAATGCCCTCCAAAATGGCCCCGCGCTCAATCAGGCGGCGGGTTCGGGCCTTGCGTTCCTCATTGCGCTGCTTGTTCTCCAAAATCTTCTGGCGGTTCTCAAGCTGCCGGATTTCCTTCAGGACTTCTTCGCGCTCGTCTTTTTTCTGTTTCGCTTGGGCGGTGATTTCTTTGTGCATATCGCTTTCTCCTTTAGCGGCTTCATCCAGCCGCGCTTGATATAATATTTCTGTAACTTGATGATGGCGTTGCGAACTGTGACAATGGCGGCCGATGTGGTAAAGCCCTCGGCCTCGGCAATCTCCTTGAAGGGCTTTCCCTCCCAAAACCGGGCATGAAGGCAGCTTGCCTGCCGGGGCGTCAGGGTGGCAAGGGCCTCCCGGAGCCGTTCCATCATCAAGGCATGGGCGGCCTCCTGTTCCCGTTCCGTTTCTTTCTCCATCAGAATATCTTCCGGGGAAATGACCTGTTCCAGGTAATGGTGTTCTATGCCGGGGGATGCGTCCAGAGAATAACAGTGATAGTGCTGCTTGGCGTCATTTGCGTTCTCTGCGCGGCTTTCCTCCACAATGGCCTCTGCAACCTCATCCGGCACTTCCACAAAAGTGTCCTTCTTGCAAATCGGGTAGTAGTATTTTTTCAGGTTGATGGTTTTCATAGGCCGCTTGTCCATTTCCGGCGTATGAAGTACCGGCGCAGACGCCGGAGCGCCGCATGGATGGACTTCCCAGCCTGGGATGGGGTAATGCCCTCCATCGCGGCAATGTCCTTCACTTTCATCCCCAGCATATACCGGGCATGGACACGGCGGGCCTGCGTTGGGGTCAGAGAGGAAATGGCCTCATAGAGCCGCCGGAGCAGTTCGGCGTATTCGGCCTGCGCCTCCTTTTCCATCAGGCAATCCTCCGGGGATGGCTGCGCCCAGCCGATGGCGGCGTTCTCAATCCCATCATCGCAGTCAAGGGAGTAAAACGCCTTGTAGCGGTACATCTTGCGCTCCCTGGCGGCCTCGGCCCGCTTGTCCAGCAGGAACGCCTCGACAATTTCATCTGACACTTCCACAAAGGTGTCCTCGGTACAGAACGGGTAATATTGCTTGAGGTTGATCGTCTGCATAGGCCCGCCCTCACTCTGCCGGGAAAAGGCCGTCATAGCAGCGGCGCATATTCCGCAGGCCCCGCCGGATGGCAACGCTGACCTTGCTGCTGTCTACGCCCTCCCTCCGGGAGATTTCCGGCTGGCTGATACCGGCGATGTAGTAGGCCCAGACACGGCGGGCCTGGGTGGGTGTGGCATGGGCCAGGGCCTCCGGCAAGGCGGCCAGCAGACGCAGATGGGCGGCCCGTTCCTCGCGCTCCAAAAGAATTTCCTCCGGCGATCTGCCGTGTTCCAGCGCATAGTTCTCCGTCCAGCTATATGCGTCCAGAGAGTAGTAGGCGCGGTGGTAGACCTTCCGGCGCTCATAGTTGTTCATCTCGCGCTGGGCCTGCCGCATGACCTCCCAAACTTCATCGCTGACCTCCACAAACTCGTCCTGCCGGTAGTGGGGATAAATCCACCGCAGATTGATTGTTTTCATAGGCTTACCTCCTGAAAATGGGAGAGGCGGGCAGCTTGTCCGCTGTCCGCCTCCCGCTGGGATAAGGGAAACAATCCCTTTCACTTGGTAGCCCGAAAACAGGTCTTTCGTTAAGCCTGTTTTCAAAGAAATTTATAAATTTTTTCCTGACTGCCTCCACACTTTGATACACAGCCACTTTGGAGCAGCCGCACACCGTCCCGATCTCCGCAAGGGTCAGCCCGTCCAGGGCATAGAGCAGGAACCGGCGGCGCTGGGCCTCGGTGCAGGTGTCCAGGACGGCCATCAGCTCGCCCAGCGTTTCCATGCGGCAAAGGTATTCCTCCGGCGTTTCGCCGTAGATACCCACGCCCTCGGTGGCAACTATGTATTCGTCAAACTCCCGGCCATCCCAATGCCGCCGCTGCTCATGGGACAGGTTCTCGGCTTTGTGGTCGGCCCGGTCAAGAAATTCATAGACTTCCAGTGTGACCTCCACGGCCACAGCTTGTCCGTTGTAATGGATGGTGACTTCCATCGGCCTTTCCTCCGTTCAGATTTTTGCGGGAAAATCTGAACGGGGCGGCGGGGAACGACACCGGGGACAGGGTTCGGGCCATGTTGGCCCGATGTTCCGGCCCCATAGGTATGAAAAAGCGCCCGGACAGCAGAAAGCTATTCGAGCGCAAAAAACACGGTATTCAGTTACATTATGACAATTTTCGCACTGGCTGCCAGACGGGGCCTGTTCGGTGGCCGGGATTTTTTTGACGATAGTGCAAATATCGTCTGAATTTGTCGGCGGTCAGTGTGCTTCATGGCGGCTCCCTCCTAAAGCCGCCGTGTCAGCGTGTAGGCGTCACTCCTTTGTATAAGGAACGGCGGCCTTGATGTTACTCAAAACCGCCGCAGTACCCTGAAAATCCATTATGGGCGCACGAAGCTACCTGCCCTGCAACGGTTTTTTTCTTTCCCCGTCTGGCGGGGCAGGATAGCTTGGCTTATTCGGTTTATTCTTGGTCTTGTGCGGCTGCCTCTTTCAGCCGTGAAAAGCTCTCATCGCTGATAATGTGTTCAATCCGGCAGGCGTCGGCCTCCGCAGTCGTGGGGTCAACACCTGCGGCAATAAGCTGCTCAGTGAAAAAACAGTGACGCTCGTAGATTTTTTCAGCAACCTCGCGGCCTACATCGGTCAGATGGAGAAAGTGATCCTCGTCCATTGTGAGAAAGCCGCCGTCCCGCAGGGTAGCCACTGCATGGCACACGCTGGGCTTTGACACCTCCATGTGCCGGGCCACATCTACGGAGCGTACCATACCGAGTTTCTTTTGGAGAACAAGGATGGTTTCCAGGTAGTCCTCCCCGGACGCATGAAGTTTCATCAGTACCTCCTTATTACGAATTAAACGCTTAACTTCCAATTTGCAGAAGCCGTCTGCAAATCGACCAGCCTGTGGTATAGCCCGTTTTCCTTCATCAGTTCCTCATGGGTTCCATTTTCGGCTACAACACCATCCGACAGTACAATGATGTTATCAGCAGCCTCGACCGTTCTCATTCTATGGGCGATAATAAGAACCGTCTTTCCTTTGACCAGCTTTGAAATTGCATTTTGAATTTCTGTTTCATTGTCTACATCAAGAGAGGCCGTAGCTTCATCCAGGAGAATAACCGGAGCATCTTTCAAAAGGGCGCGGGCAATAGAAAGGCGCTGGCACTCGCCGCCAGATAATGTAGAACCGTTTTCTCCGATCACCGTCTGATAGCCGTCCGGCAATTTTGAAATAAATTCATCACACTGAGCCGCTTTAGCTGCAGCAATTACTTCCTCGTCCGTAGCGTCTTTCTTGCCAACACGAATATTCTCCATGATGGTGTTGTTAAAAAGTACGACATCTTGAAAAACGATAGAGTAATTTTTCATCAGCATGGTTGAATTGAGTGGGGCAATATCGGTTCCACCTAAAAGTATTCTTCCTCCATCCAGCGGATAGAATTTTGCCGCCAGCTTTGCAACGGTACTTTTGCCTCCACCAGATGGGCCGACTAATGCTGTGACTTGTCCCTGCTTTGCGGTAAACGAAACATCCCGCAGCACTGGTTTGCCTTTTTCGTAAGAAAACCGGACATGGTCGAAAGTAATATCGTATCCGTTTGTACGGATCTCTTTCTCTCCGGTTTCTTCCGGGTAATTTTCAATTTCTTTCAAGCGGTTCACTTGAAGCTGTACGGAAAACAGCTCTGCCATATTTGCCATTGCCCCGGAAAGCGGATCATACAGGCGGGAAGCAGCAATCAAAAACAGGATATAGGTAAACAGGGATGTATCTCCATTTACCACAAGACTGTTACCCACAACAATTACCGTTGCCAAACCGAGCCGCAGGAACATCTGTCCAGTTGTCAGCAGGCTTGCTGTCGTCATTTCAGAGGAAATCTGTGCCTTTTCCGCAGCATCCATCTTCGCATCCAGTTTGCGGAGATAATCTTCCTCCTGATTGCAGGCTTTTATATCCTGTACGGTTTCCAAACATTCCTGAATGCCTTCGGCCAGTTCTAATCTGGTGTTCATATGCTTTTTGCAAAGTTTTTCCTGACATTTCCGGGACAGGATTACGATTGCAAAGGAAATCGGAGCTACCCAGAGAAGCGCCAGCCCCATCTGCCAGTTGAAGATCAACAGACCAATACAAACAATACCAGTTGAGATAACAGCTCCAAAGAATTGCGGAACTGTATGGGAAAATGCGTGTTCAAAATTTGCACAGTCCCCCATAATGGTGCTTGTCAGATCAGCAAGATCGCGCTGATGGAAAAAGGTCAGCGGAAGAGTACGCAATTTTTCCGCAAGACCAATGCGCCGCCTTGCGCTTTCGTCATAGGTTCCGAGATATGTTGCAGTGTACTGGCAATAGTGGAATATAAAAACAACGGCTAAAATCACTATTCCAATCACCGTATAAACGATAGCGCTGATTTCCGGTGCATTCGTTCCCAAAACAGGCGCAAGAAGTTGATTGAGGACGATGGCCAGAAGAATAACCGGAAACATAAGACTGATATTTGCCAGTACGGAATAAATAATTCCTTTCAGCAGGTCTTTTGCACCCTGATCGCTTAACGCATACTTGTTCTTCAATGCTTTAATCATGCTGTTCGCCCTCCTTTCCGACCTTCCATGCAATCGATGTCTGGTAATCCTTCCACATGGAGGAATAAATTCCATTTAAGTTTAATAGTTCTTCGTGTGTTCCCCTTTCTGCAATCTGTCCATCCTTAAAGACCAGAATGAGATCTGCATCCTGTATCGTAGAAAGCCGGTGGGCTATCATCAGAACAGTTTTATTTTGGGTCAACCGCTCAAAGGCAAGCTGTATCTGATGTTCGTTCTCGGCGTCTGCAAATGCTGTGGCTTCGTCAAGCACGATAATAGGAGCATCTTTTAAGACTGCTCTTGCCAACGCAATCCTCTGGTTTTCGCCGCCTGAAAGATAAGTACCTCCTGTTCCAACGAGCGTATCAAGTCCATCCGGGAGCCGGTCAATAATATCTTTGCACTGTGCTTCATTGGCCGCTTTCATCACTTCTTCCCTGGTGGCGTCTGGACGGGCCGCCTTAATATTATTAAGTAAGGTATCTTTGAACAGACGGGTATTCTGAAACACAAAAGCAACTCTTTTCATCAGTTCTCGTTTTTCAATATTGCGGACATCCACGCCGCCAATCGTAACGGAACCTGACTGAACATCATAAAATCGGGGGATGAGGCTTGCCGCCGTACTTTTACCACTGCCAGAAGCTCCAACAAGCGCAACCGTTTTCCCTGCTGGAACCACAAAGCTGATATGGTCTAAGGCTTTTTCTTGGGCACCTGGATAGGAAAAAGATACATCCGAAAACACAATCGAAGCGTCTGCCGGAATCATAGGATGCTCCGGCTCCTTTAATGGCTTTTCCTGCAAAATTTCGTCCACTCGGCTGACTGCGCTTTTTGCGGCCATAAGCTGCTCACTGGCAAACATGATACGGTTCATCATAGTTGCACAGACCGGGGTAAACAGACTATAAAACAGGAAATCCAGTACAACATTTTCATAAGCCGCCTGTCCGCTGATCCCAGATAGAATAAACATAACCACCGGAATGAGCAAAACAAATGTGCCGTTCAGCGTTACTGTAAATCCGGTAAGAGGAATACGACATTTCAAAGCATACCCGGAAGCAAATTTCTCATATTCTTCTATCGCTGCATGGAAATTTTTGAAGGAGTAAATTGTCTGCTGAAACACCTTTACAACAGGGATACCGCGAATGTATTCCACGGCCTCTTTGTTCATTGTTTCCAATGCGGTCATATACTTGCCCATAAACTGTGCATTATCTCCACCCATCATCTGTTTCAAAAAGATGACGCTGATCCCCATAGGTATCAGACAGCAAATTCCCAGCCGCCAGTCAAAGAGGAAAATCAAAACAATAACCGCAACCGGCATGACGGCTGCACCGGTCAAATCCGGGAGCTGATGGGCCAGGAACCCTTCTGTAAGTCCTGCATTATCATCAATGATTTTCCGCAGCCGTCCACTGGCATTTTGGCTGAAATAGCCCAACGGCAGTGTCACAATATGGTGAATTGCTGTTTTCCGCATATTGGTCGCTGTACGAAACGCCGCCAGGTGGGTACAGTTCAAAGCGATGAAATAAATTAAAATACTTGCTGCTGCAAACACGACTGCTATCCACGCATAACGAGTACTTTCCGTTGCAAGAGATATATCCCCCGCAGCGAATGCCTGGATCAAATCACGGATAACAAGCCATATACAAACAAAAGGCAGCATAGATAAAATGGTACTGATCCCGGAGAGAACACATCCCAAAACGGTCAAAACATGGAATTTCCCTGCATATCCGAACATTCTGGACAGTTCTCCATTTTTTTGCTTATCCATAAGCAAGGCTCCTTTCGCAATAATAGACGAGTTAGCACCTTCTAACCCGTCTATTATCATAAAATCATTCAGTTGTTTCTGCCACTCCATACAGAGCGTATCTATCCAATCAGACACATAATTCATTGACACATAAGGCAGGAATATAAGCGGGACAAATTTTCCTGTAACGGAAATGTTTCTACATGACCTTCATCAACGAAATGCAGAACCCGATTGCAAGTCATAGCGGCAAATTCATAATCGTGGGTAATGATTAAAATGGTCTTTCCTTTTTGCGCCAGAGCTTTCAAATGCTCCGATATTCTCATCATATTTTTGAAATCAAGACCGCTGGTAGGCTCATCCAAAATCAAAACGGGGGTATCTATCCAATCCGATACAGCGAGAGCGAGCCGTTGTTTCTGTCCGCCGGAAAGAGTAGCGGGATGCCGTTCTTTCCATTCAAACAAACCATATAGTTTTAGCAGATCATCGCGTTGCTCCTGGGTACTGCCTTTTCCGTTTAATAGCAGTTCTTCTTCTACGCTGTCCCCAAACAACTGGCAATCTGTATTTTGCATAACAAAGTAGGCAAAATTCTTCCTTTTGCCTTTAGATACCTTTGTCCCGTTATATATGACCTGACCCTCTTTTTCCTTTTGCATACCACAAAGAATATTCGACAAAGTAGTTTTTCCTATTCCGTTATGGCCTACAATCGCAATCAGGTCGCCAGCATACGCCCGAAAAGATATATCGTGGAAAACCGGATGTTTGCGATAGGAAAACGTCAAATCCTTTACCTCCAGCGTCATATCTTTTTCTTTTGTAGGGGGAATATCTACTTCAATATGGTGTAAATCTGCCGCCCGTATTCCTATGGCTCGTCTTTTTTCTTCTGGAATAGAGAGCAGTTCTCCCGCCGTCCATTCTTCTTTTATGCTCCCGTTTTCCATATAAAGAAAACGGTCTGCAAGGTCAGTAAGATAATAAAGCCGGTGTTCAGCAACAATGATTGTGTGGCCTTCCGCTTTTAGTCCACCCATCAAATTTTTAAGCGCCTCAACGGAATACATATCCAAATTGGCCGAAGGTTCATCAAACACATAAATTTCCGGGTCAACAGCATTGACGGAGGCCACCGCTATTTTCTGTTTTTCTCCGCTGGACATCGGATAAATTTCTTTCCCGCGCAGCATATCTCCGTTAATACGTTTGATCGCACTTGAAACCCGTCCATCCAGTTCTTCATACGGAACGCCATAGTTTTCACACCCGAACGCAATTTCATCCTCTGTAATACTGGCAAAAAACTGGCTCTTTGGATCTTGAAAGATTGAACCTACTTTTTTCCCGATTTCATACAGAGGATATTCCGATATGCTGCGTCCCAGCAGTGTGACTCGCCCTTTCAGCGTCCCTTCGTAAAATTGTTCAGCTAACCCGTTTATCAATCGTGTTAAAGTTGTCTTTCCGCAGCCGCTCCCTCCAGTCAGAACAAGGAACTCGCCCTTTTTTATATCGAGGCTGATATGATGGATACTTTCTGTTTCGGCTCCCGGATATTCAAAAGATACATCTTCAAACTGGATAACGGATCGCCTTGCTTTATCATTTACCATTATGCTACCGTCCTTTCCAGCACAAAATAGAGTGCGGTTACGCAAACAGCAACCACGCACATAATCCAATCTCTTTTTTGAAATTCTATCTTCCTGCGGCAGGTATGTTTTCCCGGATTGGAAATCCCCCTGCTTTCAGCAGAAGCTGCGAGTTCCTCAGCTATTCTGGATGAACGGAAAATAACAGGCGTAACAATATACTCCATTGCGTCCAGAGGATGTTTCCATGACAACAGCTTTCGCAGCCGAAGTGAGGCAAACACATCGGAAAATTCACTGCGCACAGTAGGGAAGAAACGCAACATGAAGGTTACGGGCAGGGCAATTCCATCAGGAGCGTGGATTTTTTTAAAAACTGCTACAACTTCTCCCGGCGGCATACCAATCACGGGCTGCGCAGCCATAACCATCATCAAAATACGCAGCACCATGAACAGGAACATTTCCGGCATAAGAATGGTAATGCCCTGTCCTCCTGAAAGCAGCCTTAACACGATAAAAACACCGCAGACGATTAGATATTTTATTGTCTGCCTGCCAAAGCCCTGAATAATCAAATACACGCTCAAAACGCCCAAAAGTGTGTATATCAAAATGTCGCTTGTGAGCACCGCCACAAGCGACATAGTGAGAACTATGACAAGCAATTTGGTCCGAAAATCAAATTTCATGCTCATAGTTTATTTAATCGCGCCACTCTTTCTGAAGTGCTTCACAATCAGTTTGTTGCTAATCATGCAGCCAAGGACGGCCAGGATAGCGGTGACAGCCAGGCTCAAAAGGACGTACTTCGGATCGGTGTAATACTGGGTCTGAACCTGAACCTGCTGCTCACTGACGCCGGTGGCAAGAAATGCGTCTTTGAAAAACCAAATTTCTGACATACCATGTGCAGCGCGAACCAATGCCGTGATTACCCACGAAATGGACACACGCTTAATGTCATGGTAGGCATCCTTTCCGCACATGGAAAGCTCTGCGATGATACCGCCGCCCAAAAACCACGGAATCATAAATGGCCCCATCATCAATCCGGCGATAATTGCCCACATGATATTGTAGACAAGAGCGGGGCCATGCTTGCCGACTTTCATGCACATATAAACATAGAACGGTGCGAGGATAAGTGCCGCACCTGCGGCGTTAAAAATCATGGAATAGAACAGTGAAGCGCCGGTCAGGGTCGAATAGACCATAAATACAACGAACATGACCGCACAGAAGATACCGATGATTGCCGCGTCTTTGACAGTGTACTTGTTACCTGTCGATTTTTCATTTCCCATTTGGAAATCCTCCTTTGTCTTTCAGAAAGTTAGCACTATCTAACCAGCTACTCAAAAAATAGGCCAGCTTCAAGCGTTCTTTCTGCTTTTATCTGACAAAGGATAGTTTAATATAGCTCAGACTTCTTCGCCACTCCATACGGACCGTTTCTATCCAAACGGACACTCTTTCTGAACTCTGTTGGAGAACTGCCATACATTTCCTTGAAGGCAGAAGTAAATTTGTTCGGATTTTCATATCCGATTTTGCTTGCAATCTCCGTCACCGGTAACTCTGTCTCAAGCAGCAGCTTTTGAGCAACTTGAAGCCGATAGGTGCGAAGGTAGGAATAAACAGAGGTTCCGTAAACTCCCCGGAAACATTTTTTCAACGCAGTTGTAGAAATCTTAAATTTTTGAGAAAGCTGCTCAATCGTGTGGTGTGTCGTTAAATCTTCCGTGATATATGACGCTACGGCCTTAATCAATGCAACTTGATTTTGATTGTAATAATCCGTCTGCAAAACTTCTTCTGCTGTATTGAGATCGCTTAAAAAAAGGAGCAGTTCCAGCATTTTAATTTTCATGTATCCCGGTTTTCTTTTTTCCCGGACATGATAGAGCTCTGAAAAAATATGTTCAATAGACGGGTTCGCCCGCATAATGCAGCAGCGGTTTCCTTCGCATATATATTTTTGTATGTAGTGCAGATCAATATTTAGCAGTTCCATAATCCGCCGTACCTCCGGCAACAACTCATCCAAATTGATGATAATGGAAATGCCGTGATAGTGGTTCAGGGGAAAACACGAGTTTGACTTTCTCTTCATCATAGAACTGATAGACAAGTCACCTTCCGCCATATAGCAACAGCTATTTTCACCAAAACTACACTCAAATCGCCCGATTAAACAATGGTTGATCTCTATCATGTTTTTTGCGGTAGCCTGGTTTTGGTTGCAATATCCTATGTGCATATCGTTGTAGTAAAGCTCAATACCCGGAAAAACCTGATAAACAGTAATCCGTCCATATCCCGTTTCATTCGACAGCCTGAATATTTTACAGTCCTGACACAATTCGTCTTTGGCTTCTTCCGGGGAACCATATAGTTTCATTCCCTCAAATTTATCTGGCAATTCTGACTGTGATAAAATCTCAATCGCGCCAGAGAGTGTTTGTTTGTCATAGGCAAGCACTTCCTACGCCTCCCTTCGGTTTGATGTGGCTAACCATTTTCAGTATAGGCGCGATAACGAGTGATGTCAAATGTTTTTCTGGCAAAAAGAAACAGAGGAAAATCCTCTGTTTCCGGATAGTGTTAGGTATAAATCAATTCTTGAAAAATAACTTCCTCCGCCTGTGCTTTCAGCGTGTTCATCAGCCCCACCCAGCGCATGGAGTCACGGGCTTTCAGTTCTTCGGTGACGCCCGCCGCTTCCATCATACGGGGCAGCATGGCGTCCATCCGTTCACGCGCCTCCCGGTCAATCTCCAACAGGTGCGGGTACAGCTTTTCGCTCAAAATCAAGCTGCTGTAAAGGCCGGGCCGGTGTTCCTTCAGGTAGCGTTGCCGCATACGGCCATACTTGCCAATGGGGGCCTCCGGCTGCTCGGAAAGTTTCAGGTCGGGGATGTAGTAATCTCCGCAGCGGGTGTAAGTCAATTTGCTCATGTTCATCCTCCTTTGCACTGTGACGGTTAAACTGCGGCGCTGGCCGGTAAAGCGGCCTTGCGCGGCTCCTGCCTGGGTAACTGGCTGACGGGGATAAAAACGCCCTTTTCCATGTCCTCGGCCCGGATCGCGGCCTTTGTTGCCTCCACCTGGGCCCTGCGCTTGGCGTTGTAGCGTTCTTCCCATTCCTTCTGTTTGCCATTGGCCTTGCGGCGCAAGTAGTTCTGGTGAAGCCTGTCTTTGCGTTCCTCCTTCTTCCGCAGTTCTTCCTGTTCCTCCGGGGTCAGGGGAACCGGCTGCAAGGCGGGCGGGATATACCGGCCCACAAAGTTGAAGTAGATTTCAACCTCCTGCGTGGTATCCTGGCTGCCTTTCCGGGCGCGCTCATGGACAAGGATTTTCTCTACAAACTCGTTGAGCATGGTGTTTGTCAGCGTGTCGAAGTTCTCGTACTTATCAATCAGGGCAATAAACTTCTCCGCAGATTTCCGGCTCTGCTCATAGCCGGTAACGGCCTTTTCCAGTTCCGTGATTTCCGCATGGAGAGCGTCCTGCTCTTTGGCATACTGTGCGTCCAGGGCCTCATACCGGGCGTCCGGCAGCTTACCCAAGGCGTTGTCCTCATAGATTTTACAAATCAGCTTTTCCAGTTCCCCAGCCCGCTTTTGGGCGGCGGCCAGCCGTTTCCGCTTTTTGGATATGTCGGCGGTTTGCTGGGCGGCCTGCGTTTCCTGGACGGTGCGGATAAACTCGGCCCGGTCATTTTTGGAATACTCCGCGATGGCCCGGAGCATATCGGTTATCAGGGTCAGGACGGCCTCGGCCCGGATGCGGTGCTGTGTGGGGCAAAGGGCGCCGATAGGGTACTTGCTGTACTGGCTGCAAGTAAACTGTGGGTCACGCTTGCCGTTATTGACGCGATGGACATACATCTTGCCGCCGCAGTCGGCGCAGTACATCAGGCCGGTCAAAGGGTGGGCCTCGCCCCAGCCGTCCGGGTAGCGCCGGACATTCGCCCGGATGCGCTGCACATTGTCAAAGGTTTCCTGGTCGATGATGGCCTCATGGGTATTCTCGAAAATCGTCCACTCGCTTTCGTCAACATAGTGGCTTTTCTTGTCCTTGAAGTGCTTGCGGGTCTTGAAATTGATAGTATGGCCCAGGTATTCCCGCTTTTTTAGGATGTTCACAATGGTGGACGATCCCCAGCCGTAGGGGTCTTTGACCGGCTTTGACCTGTTTACGCCCTCGTGAAAGCGGGCCAGATGGACAGCGGGGATTTCAACCTTTGCCTCGGACAGCAGCTTGGAGATTTGATAGGGGCCGTAGCCCTCCATCGTCAGGGAAAAGATGCGGCGTACCACTTCGGCGGCTTCTTCGTCAACAAGCCAGTGTTCCCGCTTCTCGTCCCACAGGTAGCCGTAAATGACAGTGCCGGTCAGGTGCTTGCCGCTCATGCCCTTGGACTTGAACACGGAGCGGATTTTCCGGCTGGTGTCGCGGGCATAAAACTCGTTCATGATGTTGCGGAACGGGGTAAAATCATCATCGCCTTTCAGACTGTCTACACCGTCATTGATAGCGATCAGCCGGACGCCGCGCTGCCGCAAAATCTCCATGACCTGGCCGACTTTCAGATAGTCACGCCCCAGGCGGCTCATGTCTTTGATAACAATGGCCTCCACTCGTCCGGCCTCGACTTCCTCCATCATCGCCAGAAAGCCGGGACGGTCAAAACGGGTTCCCGATACGCCGTCATCGGTGAAGTGAGTGGGGTTCGGCAGCCCGTTCCGGCGGGCAAATTCCTCTAACATCTGCTTTTGATGGCTTATGGAGTTGCTCTCGCCCTGTAACTCATCATCGCGGCTCAAACGCTCATACAGTGGGGTGATTTTCTCGTTTCTCATGGCTGTACCTCCTCGAAATGAAAATGCTCTAAGTGACTGCTTCACTAACCATGACAAAAACCATGATTAAGAAGTCACTTAGAGCATACATCTCCGCTTGCCAGCTTATATTTCTTGTACTGCTTCACGGCAAAACAATCCGGTTTGCGCTTTTCCAGGCCCTTAAACATATAGTCCACCGCGTTCATATAGGACTCGTCATCCTCTTTCACGTCCATGCCGGAAATCATATCCACCAGGGTATTGATGTTCCGATCCTCGGCGGGTGCCTCGAAAATGATATAGGCAATCAGGGCGCAGTACAAAAGCGTTTCCGCTTTCGTCCAAAATGGATCGCCCTCCTTGCCCTCGCCTTTGGTGTTGGCTATGAGGGTATCCACGAATTTGAGGATGTCCGCCTCGTTGTGGATGTAGGACAGCGGATTGTAGTGCATGGATTTTGAAAAATCTATGCTGTTGAACACTTTGACCTGATACCCCCGGCGTTGCAGGAAAGCCCCCACCTGGGAGAGCACCCCGCCTTTCGGATCGACGCACACATAAGAGCTGTGCGCCTGGAGCAGCTGGGGCGTGAGCCAGAAACGGGTTTTGCCGGAGCCGGACGAGCCGATGATACAGGCGTTGAGGTTGCGGGCGTTGGCGGGATTTTTGGGCCGGGTGTTCATAGTGAGAAACTCTGTCCTTGTCAAAATGACGTTGTTCTCAAACTTCGGATCGACAAAGGGCTTGATGTCTTTTTCGGTGCCCCAACGGGCCGACCCGTATTCCTCATCCCGCCGAAATTTCTTTGCGTTCTTGCTTTTGAAGTAGATCAGCAGGCGAAACCCCACCGCGCCAACAATACCGATGAGCCAGTCAAAGGGGGCCAGCCCCGGCGCAAAGTCGGCAAAGGCCGGGCCGATGCTCTGCCCCAGGCCCATGAGCTTGTGAGCAAAGTCTGCTCCAGGGGCCAGGCGATAGGCTGTCCCCAGCTTTAGGCAGGCCCACAGAATAAACAGGTACGGGATATTGGGTATCACATACTTTTTGACGCTATCTGTCCTCATGCACCGCCTCCCTTGCACGTTCTTTCTTGTGGGACGGATGGCGGGCCAGTTCAGCGGCAGCCCGTTTGAGCTGTTCCCGGATGGGAACACGCTGGGACTTGGAACGCTTCAACACGCGCCGGGAATATTCCGAAAAGCAAGCGGTGATGGCGTCGGTCTGCCCGCTCTTGAAAAACAACAGGTATTTGTCCGGCCCGGTCTTATAAAAGGCATAGTCCACATTCCAGCGCCGGGCCACCCGGTCAAAGTCCTTTGGGGACTCCACCTCGATGCTGTTCGTGGCGGCCCCGTGGCCCATAAGCTGGCGCACCGTCTGTTTTCCGTGGGGTGTCTGGCGGGCCCGGTACGTTTTCTTAATCTTCCGGCCCACCGCCAGACACGCCTGGGCCAGCACTCGGCCCGTGAGCTTTGTTGCCTTGATGGAAACTGCTATGGTACGTCTGGAAACGTCCTCGTCAATCAGCCGTATCCCTCCTTTCCATGAAAAAAGCACCTCTGGACAAAACGTCCAGAAGTGCCGCTACCGCCCCTCGTGTTCCTTTTGGGTGATTTTCCGATAGCCCTCCAGGGAAGAGCCGTCAATAATTTCTTTGTAGGCCGCCATCTGCTCCCGCACCGAGAGCTGCGGAAAAGCGAAAACCTTGTGCTCGGCGGGAATGTCCTCGATCCCGTGGTAGTGCTCGATGAATTTGCCGCCGTTGTTCAGCACATAGCCGCCGGGGGCAAAGTGACCGTCCTCGTTGATCCGAATGTCCCTCCCGTATGCTTCATAATCGAAGTAAGGGAGCAGGTGCTCCGGCACGTCAATGGCCTCCATGTCCTCCACATAGATGCGGCCCAGGGTTTCATCGTCCCCCACACCGGGATAAAATTCGTAGCAGTCCAGGTTTTGCGCCAGATTGATAAGATCAGCCACACTGGAAGTATGTTCGCCGCTGTCAATGACGGCCTCAAATTTCTCCAGCTCACCTTGATCCAGTTCGGAGAGCAGACAGGCCAGATAATTGAGCTCGTCCAGGTTTTCATATTCTGTGAGATAGTCGTAGAGCCCCAGCACATCACCGTCAAAACTGGTTATGAAAAATTCCTCATAACGTACCCCGTCCACACCGATCCGCTTCAAAAGGGCCTGTACTTCTTCGGTAGTCGTGGGGAATTTCAGCGTTTCGCCAACCAGCTCACCCTCGTTGTACTTTCCCAGGTTGGTGATGTAGGCTTCAAACAGGGACGCCATCAGCACCGCCCCTGGCCCTTGACGGTCAGGATGCCCTCAAGGGTAGTCGCGGTGATCCCCAGGCGCTGGGCCACGGCAATATCATTTTTCATGGCCTCGGTCACGGAATGGCCGCACACCACCAGCACACGGGAGCGCCGGAGCAGATCGCGGCCCATGTCGATGCCGTTCTTGTGCTCCTCCGGCACCGCGTCATTGAGGAACAACGGCAGATAGAGCATAGGGCAGATGGGGGAATAGCCCGCATCGTAGACCACGCGGCAGTAATGCGCCGCCTGCTCCATATCCACCGCAGGATCACCGCGCCACGCAGCGGTGATATAAGCAAGGGATCGTTTCATTATCACACCTCCGATATTTATATAGGTAGTTCAACCCTATCCCCCCGCCCTTTCCCATTCATGGGAAAGGGGGCGGCTCTGGAGGATATACCCCCGCCGCCTTGCCGGAAATAGCACAGCCGGACCAGGCCGTCAAGGGCAAGCCGCCGCAAACGGCGGGCGTTCCGCCCCTTGACGGCCCGTTCCCGGCTGCGCTGCAAAATATCCGGCGACGGGGGATATATCACCACAGAGCCCATCCCCGGCGCGGGGAGTTCACCTCTGGACAAAATGTCCAGAAGCGGGGCCCGGTTACTTCTCCAAGTCCTTTTTCCTGTCCGGCTGCGCCAGTTCGGGCGGCTGTTTCTCTTTCCACTCGTCCAGCAGCGCCATGATCTGCTCTTTCATTTTGGCAGGAGTGACCTCCTTACCGAAATACTTAGACAGTTCAGCAGTCGAAATAATCACACCGCGCTCCTCCTTTTTTTCTTCACTCAAAATGCCGTCGATCACATCGCCGTTGAGCTTGCTCTCCTTGTCCAGCTCGTGGAGCCGCTTCGCTTGGGCCACCGAGGGGGAGGACTGCTCCCCATCAATGGAAACGGCAATCAGCCGCTGGTTTTCCGGCCTGATATACGAGATCTCCACCGCAGGCATAAAACCCATCTGCTTTGTGTCCACCTTGTCCAGAAGCTCCGGCACCAGGGAGTTGAGCCGGATATACCGCATGACCTTTTTATAGTTCATGTCGTGTTCCTTACCCACAATCTCCACCGAGAGCTTACCCAGGGCCTCTGCCTCTTTCTCACTTTTCGGGCGGGCCCCCTGGCGTTTAATGGCCTCCACCTCCAAATCCAGCAGCTTTGCCAGTTCGCTGGGGAGAGGATCGCCCCGCTGCTTGTTGCTGTTCCGCATTTCCCGGACAGCTTCAAGATCGGTCATTTCCCGGACGATGCAGGGCATTTCCTCCAGCCCGGCCCGTGTACCACCGTGATGGCGGCGGTGGCCCGCGATAATCTCATAGCCCTTGCCGTCTTTTTCCGGGCGGACGGTGGCAGGGGTCATAATGCCGTGTTCCTTGATTGTCCCCACCAGATCGTCCATCGCCTTATCGTCCTGCACCTTGTAGGGGTGCTCCCGGAACGTATGGAACGGGTGAAGCTCCGCCATTTTCAGATAGACGATTTTTCCCTCTTCCACCGGGCGGGGCGGCACGTCAGGCGTGGGCGGCAGATTGATCTCCGGCGGGACTGCCGCCTCCTTGACGGGAGCGGCCTTGTCCGGCTTTACCGCCTTAGCGGGTTTAGACACAGGCGCACCGCCGGAACCCGTTTCCTTGCCCTTGTCAGCTTTCTTACCTCTGGACACTTTGTCCCGAACAGCGGGCGGGGCCTCATCACGGGCCGCCTTGTCAACCTTAGACGGGCGGCCTGTGCGGGGCTCCGCCGCTTTCTCCTTTTTCCCCGCAGACACCGCAGCCTGCTCTTTCGGGGGACGGCCCCGGCGCTTTTTCGGCTTATCCGCCTCCGGCGCTTTCTTTTCCGGGGCGGTAGTAGAAGCCTCCTTGCCGTCCTTATCAGCGGCCTGGATGTCCGAAAGGTTGATCACCTTGCCGGACGGGGCGGGTGTATCTTCGCCCATGCCGGGAAGAACAGTCTGCTGTGTGTGCTTGTCGGCTGACGGCGGATCGGGCTCCACATGATCGGGGGCCGCTTTATCTTCACCAGAAACAGCAGGAGCATTATCTTCCTCCAGCGGTGGCAGATCACCCTGGCCGGGCGGGGATTGGGTTTCTGGGGTCTTATTTTCCTCCGGGCCCATGTTCACTTTTTCATCGGCCATTTGCTAACCTCCTTTTTGATGGAATGAAAAAAGGCCAGACCTCCCGGCCTGACCAGCAAAAATAACTCCCCCTTTCATTTTCAATTTGAAATCAGCATCACTCCTTTCCAAAACCAGGCCATAAAAGTAACCCACCAGCGAAGCTGGTGGTTCTTCAGAAGCGGGCAAAGCCCTAAAATACTAGCCACGCCTAAAGGCGTTGGTACGGTCTGCCACCTGCGAAAGAATATTACTTGCTACCCGTAAACGGGTCTATGTATTCTTTAAGGGTCATCTGATCCTCAATCTGATCTTCTTTGAGTTGGTTTTGGATATACTCCGCAATCTTCTTTGCGTTCTTACCTGCTGTATCGACATAGTATCCACGGCACCAAAACTGCCTGTTTCCATATTTGTACTTCAAATTGGAATGTCTCTCGAAAATGATCAGACTGCTTTTCCCCTTGAGAAAACCTACGAAACTGGATACACTCATCTTAGGCGGTATTTCCACCAGCATGTGGATATGATCCGGACACACTTCCGCCTCTACTATTTTCACTTGTTTCCAATTGCATAATTCTCTCAATATCTTCCCTATTTCCACACGGTTTTCTTTGTAAAAGATTTTTCTGCGATACTTCGGCGCAAATACTATGTGATATTTGCAGTTCCATGTTGTATGTGCTAAACTATTCTTGTCATTAGGCGTCATGCCTTTTGTCCTCCTTTTGATACTTTAGTGCAGTTGGCAGACCGCATCTTTATTGTATCAAAAGGAGTTTTTATTTCCTATGCAACGCTAAAGCTTTTTGAGAACTCCCCGGCACAGCCGGGGGTTTTCGGTAAACAAAAAAACGTCGCTTTTCACAAAGAAACAGCGACGTTTTAGTGTAGGTTGGCTCGATTTTTGTTGTGATTTATGATTATGCCTTTGTAAAGAAACCTAATCCTTTCATCGTATAAAAAGCGCGAAACGGATCATACTCTGGAAAAGGCCTTGCAAATATCCTCAAAGTCATGTACAATAACACTAACTTGCTTTTATTACTTTATTTATAAAGAGAGGGCTTAAAATGAAACGTTTCTTTGCTGTTTTGAGTGTACTCTGCCTTTGCGCTGGACTTTTTGCCGCTTGCGGTGGGTCTTCCGCTTCTTACAATGTTGCGGATGTTGCCAGCGCAGTTGAGAGCGTTTGTAATATTGAAAATCCCAAAGAAATCGAGCAGGATGATTTGATTTATACGATGAACCTGACCGAAGAAGATTTTGTGGAGTTTGCCGGTCAGCAGACACTGACGAACGGAAAACCCGGAACGGTACTGGTTGTGAAAGCCGCCGAGGGGAAAGCAGACACTGTAAAAACCCAGCTGGAGGCTTATCGGGATGGCATCGTTGCCACTTGGGAAAATTACAAAGACGATTTTCCCATCGGATATGAACAGACGCAAAACGGCCGTGTTGTCGTAAAGGGCGATTATGTGGTTCTCGCCATTGCCGGCGAAGGAGTGGATTACTCCGCAGTGGATACGGCGATTGATGAAGCATTGAAATAAGCGTGCATCCTGGAAAGCCGGTACCTCCTGTACCGGCTTTCTTTTTGAGCTGTCTCTCGGATTCAAAAATAGAAGGAGTTTCTCTCATGGTCTTTAGTACGATTCTGTTCGTATTTCGCTTTCTTCCCATCACGCTGGCACTTTACTACCTTGCCCCTGCCAAATGGAAAAATACCGTCTTGTTTTTATGCAGTCTGATTTTTTATTCCTGGGGCGAAGTTCGTCTGTTTCCCGTTATGGCTGTCGCCATTCTAATCAACTATACTGCCGGCCTGGGGCTGGAACGTTTCGGGCACAGCCGCAAGGCGCGCACAGGCTTTTTGCTTTACAGTATTATCGGCAGTCTCGGTATGCTGATTTTTTTCAAATATACAGACTTTTTCATTCAAAACATCAATGCTATTACCGGCCTTGGAATTCCCCTGCTGAAGCTGACCTTACCTCTTGGGATCAGCTTCTATACCTTCCAAACTATGAGTTATTCCATTGATGTTTATCGCGGAGATGTAAAAGCAGAGCACAACCTCATCGATTTTGGCGCTTATGTGGTTATGTTCCCGCAGCTGATTGCCGGGCCCATCGTCAAATATCGAGATGTGTCGGACCGTCTTCATGTACTGCACGGACGCGTTACATTGGATCGCATCGATGAGGGAATTTCCTTGTTCATCTTCGGCCTTGCCAAAAAAGTTCTGCTCGCGGATGGAATCAGCAAACTTTGGTACGATATTGTGGGGCAATCCTCTTCTGACAGTGTGATTGGTCTTGCCAATGCCTCTACATCGCTTGTCTGGCTTGGTCTTCTTGCCTATTCACTGCAGATTTATTTCGATTTTTCGGGATATTCCATGATGGGAATCGGAATGGGCAAAATGCTCGGGTTTGATTTCCCGCCAAACTTCGATCTTCCCTATATCTCCCGCAGCATTACCGAATTCTGGCGTCGTTGGCATATGACCCTTTCCGGCTGGTTCCGTGAATACGTCTATATTCCTCTCGGCGGCAATCGGAAAGGGCTGAAACGCCAACTGATCAACATTGCCATCGTCTGGTTTTTGACCGGATTTTGGCACGGCGCCAACTGGAACTTTATTTTCTGGGGTTTGTATTATTGCATTCTGCTGATGATTGAAAAAATCTGGCTGCTCCCCCACTTAAAAAAGGGACGTATCTGGCCGCACCTTTACACGATGTTGTTGGTCGTAATTGGTTGGGCACTGTTCGTCGGAAGCGATTATGGCGTATCTCTTTCTTTGCTGCTTGAAAAGATGTTTATTCCATCCGGTGGTGTGTCGGCGCTTTATTATCTGCGAAACTATGGTGTTCTTCTGTTGGTATGTATCCTGTGCTGCACACCGATCACTCTGAAAATCTACGAACGCCTGAAGCGGAACACCCTGCTTCGCGGCATCGTACTTGGAATTATCTTCATTGTAACCATTGCCTACATGGTGGACGCTACCAACAGTCCATTCCTCTATTTCCGATTCTGATGAAGGAGAAAAACACCCATGAACATTGTTAAAAAGCTGCAGCAGTATCCCATTGTGTTTCTGTTTTTGGCTTTTCTAATGGGGTTTGCCATTTTGGATGAGTTTTGGCCCAAGCGGGAATATTCCGAACTTGAAAACCGAAAATTGGAGCAACGCCCTTCTTTTTCCATCGAAAGTGTGCTTGCGAAAGATCCTACGCAAACCTGGATGTCCAAGTATGACACTTATACCAAAGACCAAATCGCTTTTCGCGACAGCTGGATTGATTTGAAAAGCCGCATGGAAACATTGTTTCTGAAAACCGAAAACAACGGTGTATGGCTTGGAAAAGAGCACTATCTGTTTGCCAAATTTGTTTCTTTGGGGGAAAGCACTCGTTTTTACCAAAACATGGATGCCATTCAAAAGCTCTGTGAACGCCATCCCAACATGGTGGATGTGATGATCGTCCCGTCTGCAAGTCTGATTCTGGAGGAGAAACTCCCCTTTGATGTTCCTGTAATTGACGAAGACGCCTATTTAGACGAATTATCCGCTCGTCTCACGGGTCTGGCAACCATTTACGATGAACGTGCCACGCTGCGTTCTCACAAAGATGAATATATCTATTATCGAACAGATCATCACTGGACGGATACCGGAGCATATTACGCGTATTCTGACTATGTATCCGGCCAGGGTCTGACGCCTGTTTCCCACGATTCTGTCCCACTTGTCACTGTGGACGATTTCTATGGAACAAACTATTCCAAAGCACGCACCTACAATGCATTGCCGGATGTAATCACCTATCCGGATTTTGATAATGTGCTGACTGTTCACAACTATGATCCCGCCGGAAACGAAACCACTCAAGAGGGTCCTCTTTACGACACTTCCGCCTTCGACACTCGTGATAAGTATAAAGCGTTTTTGCGCGGAAACAACGGGTTCTCCACCATTGAGGGAGACGGCGAAGGAAGTATTCTTGTGGTTAAAGACAGTTATGCCAATAGTTTTATTCCCTATCTCACTCAAAATTACAAAAACATCGGTATTGTCGATTTTCGTGCCAACAATGAAAAAATTGATACCATTTTGGAACGCGGCGGATATGACCGAATCCTGATTTTGTACAGTTTTCAGGGTTTTGCCTCTGATATGTATCTTGCCGGTCGGATTGCGATTGCATAAAAAGAATCCCGGAGCCATAGCTCCGGGATCTTTTTTATGCATTTTCTTCCTGTTCGTAGGTCTCTTGCTCTTCCATCAGGGCGCCCCATTCATTGTACGCCTCATCCTGGCGAAAACGGGCATCATCCAATTCATCGCAAACTTCTCGCAGCCGAACATGATCTTTCAGAACATCCGGGTCATTAACCGCACCTTCCAAATCCATAATCTTTAATTCCAGCTCTTCCATCTCGTCTTCCAAAGCTTTGATTTTCGCGCGAAGTTCAGCTTTCCGTCTTCTTTGCTCTTTTCCATAAGCCGGCCGCGGCTGAGTCGGCTTTTCCTCCGGAATCTTTTCAACCGGATTTGTTCGCCGCATTAAAGCCTCATAATTTCGGAAGATAACTGCGTTTCCATCTTCTAAATACAGAATCGGGCAGCCCAGGCTGTTCATCAGATAACGATCATGCGTGACCAAAACCAGCGTGCCCTCATACGCTTCCAACGCTTTTCCAAGACTTTCTCTGGTATAAATATCCAAATGGTTTGTGGGCTCATCCAAAAACAAAAGATTCGGCCGTTCCAACAGAATTTCTGCAAATCGAAGCCGTGCCAATTCTCCACCGGAAAGCGCCGCGCAATTCTTAAATACATCCTCACCGCGGAAGTTTAATTTTGCCAGGTGGCTTCTGACTTCCAATTCCGTCATTTTAGGATACTTATCCCAAATAGCATGAATCACTGTCCCCGCCCGGCGAGCCTGTTGCTGTTCAAAAAAGGATGGTTTCGCTCCTGCGCCCAACCGTACCGTACCGGTCTGCGGTTTCAATTTTCCGGCCAGCACTCGCAGCAGGGTCGACTTTCCGGCTCCATTCGGGCCAGCAATGACCAATCGTTCACCACGAAGAACAGTAAGTTCCAAATTTTGCACAAGGGTCTTCCCACCCAGTACAATTCCAAGATTATGCGTTGTAAGCAACTCATTGTAAGGAGTAATATCAAACTCAAAGCGGAACTTAAGCTCTGTGTGTGCAGTTTTCGGTGCCTGTGTGATCTCCAGCTTTTCCAACTGCTTACGGCGGCTTTGCGCCATTTTGGTCGTTGAGGCACGCACAAGATTGCGGGCAATATAATCTTCCAGTTTCTGTGCTTTTTCCACATCTGCGTCGTGCTGTTTCTGCTGCAGCGCAACCGCGGCTTCTTTCTGTGGAAGATAGGCAGAGTAATTTCCCTTGTACATTGTGAGCGTGTGCTCTTCAAATTCAAAAATCCGGTTGCAAACCGAATCCAGAAAATATCGATCGTGACTTACCGCAAGAATCGCCCCGGTATAGCTGCCCAGGAACTGTTCCAGCCACTCCATCGTTTCAAAGTCCAGATGGTTGGTCGGTTCGTCCAGAATCAGGATGTCCGGACGCTGCAGCAGCAGTTTTGCAAGCCGAAGCCGGGTATGCTCTCCACCAGACAAAACCGAAATCCTTTTTTCATACGTTTCAGGCGGGAACGCCATTCCGTTCAGAATCTTTCGAATCTGCGTATCCATCTGATACCCATCACCGGCATCTACAATTGCCTGCAATTCCGCATGGCGTTCCATCAGCGAACGGTCCTCCGGATGAAGCGCCATCTGACCTTCAAGGATTTCCATCTCCGCCATGGCATCCAACACAGAACGATAAGCATTCTTCATCTCACCGTATACCGTTTGAGCAGGATCCAACCGGCTGTTCTGTTCCAAATACCCCAAGGTCGTACCGCGTGCAAAGGAAATCTCACCCGCATCCGGTTCCAGTTCCCCTGTAATCATTTTCAGGAATGTTGTCTTGCCTGCACCGTTTTCTCCAATAATTCCAACTCTATCCTGGTTGTCCAAGGTGCAGCAAACATTCTCAAGGCACAAATCAGCCCCAAAACTTTTATTCAAATTTTCAATGGTTAATAACATATATGCCTCAGCTTAAGATATCTTATAAATCTCTACATCTTCATTGGAAAACACACAAGGAAAGCCGGAAAGTTGCTCCGTATCCCCTTCATATTGCGTAGAATACACCAGGTAATCAATTCCGTTCTCCTTGCACAACTGCGAAATTTGTTCTCCGGTCGTCTGCGCACTGAATAGCGCCTCATTCACTGCGCGTTTTTCGCTTACGACCTTCTCAGAAACTCCCATATTGGTGATAGCGTACGTATACCCTTCCATATACGCCTGTCTTCCGGATAACGCAGAGTAAATGCTGGAAATTCCATCATTCGTATTCGCCATTGTGTGAATACGATTGGTTGCAAACACTGCATCCTGCTCTGTGTTCTCCCGCATCCAGATCATTGCTTCTTCATCACCGGCGCGAACAGTGCTGACATAAGGATACTTCGGAATGATATCAAGATTCCTTCCCAACTGCCGCATACCACTCCCGGTAAAGTTTATCACCAAAACCACAGTTGTGGCAAGGCCCAAGATCCCGCCCACAATTGTGATTTTTTTAAGAATTCCTCTAACCTGGTCGATTTGATCCACGGCCAGCAGGTTCAAGAAGAAAATAGCGACCAATGCAAAATACAGCTGACTGTACGACGGATGCCAGAACAGGAAAAAAGCTAAAAATCCGCCTGCCACAACACCGTTGGCCAGCAACCTCTCCGCAGGGAGTTTGAAAAGTGTTCGAACGTCTTTTCCCAAGCCATTCAGATAAAGCGGAATTTGAAAAGGCTGCATGCACACCAATGCCAAAAGCCCGCCAAGCAGCAAGCGAAGCCAATGATTGTCTGCCAGCCCCAAAGCGCCAAGCCACTGATAGGGCGGCATATTCTTGATTGTCTCAAATCCAAAGTGTACGCTTGTGTTCACACCGGAAGAAAAAATCACAAAATAGATGGTCAGGAAGATAGCAATTACACCGCCATAGCACAGCAGAGCTTTTCCCCATTTGGGCTTGCGAAAAAGCAAAAAAAGCATGGTGATTGCAAAACTGCAGGCCACAATAGCTGCCGCCGGTCCCTTAGCAAAACAAACGAGAAAAAAACTGCACAAAAATGTGGCGAGGAAGCGAATTCCAACCTGGAAATGGGCTTCCGCCAAATGTTGAAACAGCACAAGAAAAACAGAAATAAAAATCAGCGCTGTACTTTGCGAGTTCACATTTGTGATCAGGTGAAGCATATTGGTATTATTAAAAACACCTTTGCCATTCAGAAGAGCTGTCCACAAGCTCGCGCAGTTAAACAGAAACATGGAAAAGGTAAAAAGCAGCGCTTTATCCCGATTGCCTTGATAAAAGTGTGTACCCATTTGATATAGGCAGCACAGCAACGCCGCCAGCACGACCGGTCCAATATAAATCACAAAAATATCATAGCAGGAAATGCCGCTGACAAATGAGAGTGCCCCCACTGTCAGTTCCGTAAGATAATGATAAGCAAGTCTCACCTGTGAAAAACGAATATCTTGTGGTGGAAAAGCCAAATGAAAAGACTCCGCATTTCCAATATTCCACAATACATCCTGATTCGGCAAAATTTCGCCGGCCACTGTGGGATGCGCATTTTTCACCGTGACCATTAAAGCAAAAAGCACAAGCAAACCCGCCCACAAAACCAAAATGCACTGAACAGCTGCATTGGTTCTAAGGTGAGCCTGCACTTTTTTCACATCCAGACGCGCTGCAAATAAAATCCAAATCAAACCCAACACAGGCGGAAGCAACCGAACCGCCCACAAAAAGCCGAGACGTTCACAAAAACAATACAATGCCGCCAAAAATCCGGTTCCGAACAAAATCGCAAGCGGCGATGCAAAGTTTGGGATCTGCTTTTCCATTCCGGAGATCCAGGCAAAAAAGCGACCCGGAAAATAAAGATAAGCAGCAGTGCACAGGAAAAAGAGCAGCATGTCCCAGAGAGAGCCGCCACTCAACTTGGCTAAAAGCAGATAAAGCAAAACGCAAAGGGTGCACAGCACATATTTTGTGCCCACCATTCCCTGTTTCAATTTTTCAAGAGATTTTGTGAACATCAAGATCCTCCGTACAGGATAACAGCCGCCACCCCAAAAAGGTGGCGGCTGTTTGTGTCTATTTTACTTAAACATGCGGTTAAGCCCAGATACGACCAGGCTGATAATACCCATTACAATGAAGATTCCGCACATGCCCATGAGCATAACGCCCAACGACTGCAACAACTGTTCCATTTGTCAGTCCTCCTTACTTCGCAATCAGGTTCAGAATCAGACCACCCGCAATAACGCTTGCAATCTGACCGCCCACGTTCACACCTGCAGCATGCATCAGCAGGAAGTTCTGCGGGTCTTCCTTCAGGCCCATTTTGTGGATCACACGGCTGGACATGGGGAACGCGGAAATACCGCACGCGCCAATCATGGGATTGATTTTCTTCTTGGTGAACAGGTTCAGCAGCTTTGCAAACATAACGCCGCCAATCGTGTCAAAAATAAACGCGAACAGGCCCAAGCCCATAATCATCAACGTACCGACCGTCAGGAACTGATCGACCTGCATTTTCGTGGCAATGGTAATTCCCAGGAAAATCGTAATCAAATTTGCCAGCACATTCTGCGCCGTTTCAGACAGGCTGTTCAGGACACCGCATTCACGCAGCAGGTTGCCGAACATCAAAAATCCAACCAGCGCAACACTTCTGGGCGCGACCAGACCTGCAATCACCGTAACCACAATCGGGAAAAGAATGCGCGTCGTTTTGCTGATTTCTTTTGCCTCGTACGGCATACGAATCTTGCGCTCTTCTTTCGTCGTCACCATACGGATGACCGGCGGCTGAATGATAGGCACAAGTGCCATATAACTGTATGCCGCAACGATGATGGCTCCTAAGTACTGTGTATCATAGTAGTTAGCAAGGAAAATAGCCGTGGGGCCGTCTGCCGCGCCAATGATACCTACGCTGGCCGCATCCTGAATGCTGAACATTCCCGGAAGAACCATGTTCACCACGCAGGCAAGAGAGATGGTGAAGAAAATACCAAACTGAGCGGCCGCACCAAACAGCAAAAGCTTGGGGTTGGAAAGCAACGGTCCAAAATCGATCATCGCGCCGATGCCGATAAACAGCAAAAGCGGGAACAACTCGTTGGCAATACCCGCACGGAACAGAACGTCAATTGCGCCCTCTTCCAATCCACTTTCATACAGCTGGTCAATCGCACCGGACAAAGGCAGGTTAACCAAAATCGCGCCGAATCCCATCGGCAGGAGCAAGCTGGGCTCCATGTCTTTTTTGATCGCCAGATAGATCAATACTCCTCCAACGGCCCACATGACGACCATTTTGACGATCTGCAGCGCACTCATAGACATCAGCGCTCCAAACATCGCTTGGATAAACGTTGTAATTAACTCCATTCCTGATTCTCCTTTTTCATTTACATCGAACACGCTTTACAAATGCGTGTTACACCAATTTAAAATATCCCGATATACCTCTTGGCGATTCGTCTCATTCAGCATCTCATGCCGACCGCCCGGGTACAATTTAATGGAAACATCCTTTACGCCTGCCCCGCAAAGCAGATCGTAAACTTTCTGCACACCCTTTCCGTAGCTTCCCACAGGGTCCATGTCTCCGGAAAATAGCATTACAGGCAATTCTTTTGGAAAACGAGCTGCCCATTCCGGAGTACTGACCTTCGCCAGCACACACATCAGATCATGAAAGGCACTGACCGTAAAGATGAACGTACATTTGGGATCAACCACATAAGAGTTTACAATCTCCTGGTCCCTTGTGATCCAATCGTAAGGTGTATTCGGATTGGAAATTCGACTCAGATACGTACCGAAAGCCATCCGATTGATCAAGCTCGATCGATGGCGAGGTCCTTTCCATTTTGCCAGTACAGAAGTCAAAAAAATCCCCACTCCCGCAGCAGGATTTGGACCACCTGTCCCGCTGAGCAGCAATGCATCAATCGTTTCTGGATAAGTCACAGCATATAAACGGGCAAAAAAACTGCCCATGCTATGCCCCAAAAGGAAAACCGGACACCCCGGATACCGCTCTCTGGCCAAACGATTCATCGTTCGCAAATCTTCCAGTGCATGCTTCCAGCCGTTTTCTTCCGAAAAGAAACCATCTGTACCACCATCGCTCGTAGCACCATGTCCCAGATGATCATTGCCGCAGACGGCAAAGCCATTTTGCACTAAAAAAGATGCGAAATCCTGATATCTGCCAATGTACTCGCACATGCCATGGGAAATCTGCACAACAGCGCGTGGCGTTGTATCCGGGACATCGTAATAATAGCCAGCTACACGATCTTTTCCATTTGCAGAATCAAACCAAATGGCGCTTGTCCGGATTTCCGACATTGGCAAGCTCCTCCTTCTCCATCACAATTTCAAACAACTGTTCCAAATTTGTAATGGTATACGTTGGCTTTTCTTTCTCCGGCATGGGTGCATCTTTAAAGTTGCACCAGCAAGTATCCAATCCTGCCGCAGCGCCTCCGCTCACATCAGCGCGCAGAGAATCTCCCACCATTAAAACCTTTTTTCGATTTTCGATGCCCAAAGAATGAAGCGCTGCATCAAAAATCTTGCGAGACGGCTTGGAAGCCCCCACTTTTCCGGAGACAAATACTCCGTCAAAATACGGAAGGATGCCGGCCCGCTCCAGCCGCCCCAACTGAACATGCTCCACACCATTGGAAACTACGACCAGCGTTGCAACTTCAGCAAGTTCCCGCAACGTATTTTCCACTTCCGGATACACATCTGCTCTCTGTGCAAGCTGCGCCAAATAATATGCGTTCATCTGAACAGGATCTTGCGTTCCCTCCAGTTCTTCCTGAAGCTTTTCAAAACGCCTGACCACCAGTTTTTCCTGGCGAATCTCTCCACGTTCCAACGCCGCCCACAATCCATCGTTGATGGCACGATATGTCTGTTCGGTCTGTTCCGTTGCAGGCAATCCGAAATGTTCCAGTGTCTCCAGCAACGCCCCATGTTCAGCAGCTCCAAAATCCAAAAGCGTTCCATCCAAATCGAACAGAACACAATGATAAACAGCCATTTTCAAACCTGCCTTTTTTAATCCTCTATCTAATTATTATGTCTTATTTTACACGGCTAGTCAACATAAATTTACGTAGAAAAAGGGAGATGCATCATCTGCGTTCTCCCTCTCTTCCAAAAACTCATCTTTCTGCGATCTGTTCTTTTTTCTCTGTGGCCTGCGGGACGTCATTCCAAGTGCTTAAATCATAATTTTCCTGACTTGTAAACGCCGGATTGCAGTCTCTTACAGGCGTACTCTCAACGAACTCATTGATTTCCTGCTGATACATGGGTATCCCCTCCTTCGCCTCATCCTATGCTGAAACGAAGAAAAGCGTTCTGCTCATGTATCAAATTCACCTTTGACCGATCGCATAAACAAAGCCTTTAAGGCTTTGTCCCCATCCGCATTCAAATACAAAATATCATAAACCGTTTTACAAATCGGAAGATCCACCTGGAATTCTTCACCCAATCTTACCAACGCCTGAACGGTCGGCACGCCTTCAGCCAATTCGCCATATTCCTTGCCCTGAATATAATTTTCTCCAAAGCGACGGTTGTGGCTGTGCGGCGAAAATAGAGTCGCCTCATAATCACCCAAATGGCACAGGCCATAAGCAGAAAGCTCATTTCCGCCCATTGCACGGATCAACCTCGCAACTTCACGTGCTCCCCTTGCCATCAGCGCACCTTTCAAACTGGAAAGCCCTTTTCCGTCCAGCATTCCCGCGGCGATTCCAATTACATTTTTGGCTGCCGCCCCTACTTCCGTACCAATCAGGTCATTTCCGCGATACAGGCGAATCAAGTCCGAGTTCAACTGGTCGACAATAAAGCTTACGGTTTCACGATCGTCAGAATCCACAACCATGCAGTTGGGGATCCGATTGGTGAAATCCTGCACATGCCCCGGTCCAACCCAAACGGCTACCCGCACTGGCTGTTTCACTTCTTCTTTGAAAACCTCTGTCAGACGTTTTCCAGTATCACTTTCAAGGCCCTTCATACATAGAATAAACGTTTTGTTCTGAACGGGATATTCATTCACTTGTACGGCCAGTTCCCGCAGATGCTGGGCACCGATCGAAATCACAATCACATCAGCAAACGAAATTGCCGCCGCCAAATCGCTGGTCATCACAACACTGTCCGGCAAAACAACATACTGGTTTTTACCAGTTTGCTTTAATTCCTGATAGCCTCGGGACGTTTCTCTTCCCCAAAGCCGAATCTCATGATTCTGTCCGTGATACCACGCCAAAAACGACCCCCAGCGCCCACATCCAAGCACTGTAATCTTCATGTCGTTTCCTCCGTTTCATTGTCGTTCTGTCCCAAAAGCCAACTGCTCACATCCATGGGGGTTTTTGCATAATAGACCGGGCTGAAGGCCTGCAATTCCTGCGGCGTACCATATCCATAACCAGCAGCAATCACCGGCAGTCCACATGCAGCTGCTCCCTGCATATCATTGTCACGATCACCTACCATGACCGCTGTTTTTCCTGCGAAACAGGGTTGCGCCAACACATCATCAATCACTTGCGCTTTGGTCTCCAGATCAAGTTCTGGAACCGACCCGCCCAAATAGTCGAAGTATTGATCCAAGTGCAAAAATTCCAGCATGGTCCGAGCGGCCTTTCTCAACTTGCAGGTTGCCAGGCCCAGCACAAACCCATTCGCATGCAAAGAGGACAACATGGTTTCAACGCCATCGTAAACAGTGCACTGATAGATCCCATTCGTCTCATAAAACGCTCGATAAGCCGCCACCGCACGCTCTACCTGATCCGGCGGCAGAAAGCGTGCAAAACTGTCTTTCAAAGGCGGCCCCAACAAGCTGCGTTTCTGTTCCTGGGAAAGCGTAATCCCATATGGTTCGAACGCCTTGGCAAACGAAGCCAGAATACCCGGTTCTGAGTCCACCAGCGTCCCGTCCAAATCGAACAAAACAGCCTGTATTTCTTCCATTCAATCCATCCTCTCAGGACAAAAGCATCCGGTCGTTTGCGAACTCTCCGTTGCTCGCCTGCTCAAATTTTTGCAGAAGGTCTGCAACCTGAAGCTGTTTTTTTGCTTCTCCGGCCACATCGTAAATAATCTTACCCTCGTGCATCATAATCAAACGATTTCCATACCGAATCGCATCTTTCATATTATGAGTCACCATCAGTGTTGTCAACTGATTCTCTGCCACAATTTTTTCGGTGATGGAAAGCACTTTGTGCGCTGTCTTGGGGTCCAGCGCAGCCGTATGCTCATCCAGAAGCAGAAGGCGCGGGTTCTGAAGCGTTGCCATCAGCAACGTGACCGCCTGACGCTGTCCGCCGGAAAGCAGACGCACTTTGCTGGTCAGCCGATCCTCAAGGCCCAAGCCCAACATGCTGAGCTTTTCACGATACAGTGCACGCTCTTCCTTGGAAATTCCCCATCCAAGCCCACGCTTTTTCCCGCGGCGGTAGGCCATTGCCAAATTTTCTTCAATGCCCATATTGCCGGCCGTTCCCATCATAGGGTCCTGAAAAACCCGTCCCAGGAATTTGGCCCTTTTATATTCCGGATCCGCCGTCACATCAATTCCATCCAGCAAAATGGCACCTTCATCCACACCGTATACACCGGCAATCAGATTCAGCATAGTAGATTTGCCAGCGCCATTTCCGCCGATCACTGTCACAAAATCCCCGTCATTGAGTGTCACGCTCAAATCGCAAATCGCTCTCTTTTCCGTAACCGTGCCGGGATTGAACGTCTTATGGATATGTTTCAGTTCAAGCATCGGTTCTGCCCCCTTTTTTCTTCTGCACGCTCTTTTTGAAGTATTTTCCACGCAGATAAGGCAGTGCAAGGAAAACCGCAACCGTAAGAGCACTGAACAGCTTCAAATCCTGTGTAGGCATACCGCACTGCACAACAAACGCAATGACGATGTAATAAATAATGGAACCGCCTGCAATGGACGCAAGACGGTAGGCAAAGTTAAATCGGTTTCCGAACACCACTTCGCCTACAATCACGCTGGCCAGCCCGATGACAATCGCGCCACGCCCCATATTAATGTCTGCACTTCCCTGATACTGTGCATACAAAGCGCCTGCCATTCCAACAAGGCCATTGGAGAGCACCAGCCCAAGCACCTTCATGGCATTGGTATTCACGCCCTGTGCCCGTGCCATTGCCTGATTATTGCCCGTCGCACGAATGGCACATCCAATTTCTGTTCCAAAGAACCAGTACAGTGCAGCCACTACAATGGCCACCGCAATAATCCCAACCAGAACGGCCGGCCAGATATACCGCAAGCTGACCGTCAACGGGTACTGATCCACACTTAAAGGAACATTGGATTTGCCCATAATGCGCATATTGATCGAATACAGCGCTAATTGCGTGAGAATTCCGGACAAAATTGCCGGAATACCAAAGCAGGTATGCAAAACGCCGGTGACAAGGCCGGTCAACATACCTGCAATAAAGGCAAACACCAGCGCCAGCAGCGGATTCATTCCTCCAACAATCAGTACCGCTGCCACAGCGCCGCCAGTGCACAAGCTGCCGTCCACAGTCAGGTCTGCATAATCCAGCACTTTATAAGTAATATATACACCCAAAGACATGATACCCCAGATCAAGCCCTGCGCCACGGAGCTTGGCATCGACTTCAAAAAGGCCAGCAAAAAATCCATCTTGACTCCTCTTTCCTTCCGTGCGAATCCATGTTGCAACGTAGAGTTTATTATAGCACAAAGCAGCGGCCAGGAAAAGAACTGGCCGCTGCCAATACGCCTTTATTCGACTCCCAAATCCTCAGGGATCGTTACCCCGATCTCCTGCGCGATCTCGTCGTTGACCACAACCTTCAAATCTTCCTTTGCCATATACTCAATCGGCATCGTTGCGGGATCTGCACCATTGACCATAATTTCATAGGCCTGTTCACCGGCTTTGTACCCCAGCGTATAGTAGTCAATGCTGTAAGAAGCCAGACCGCCGATTGTCACCATGTTCTCTTCGCCGCAAATGACAGGAATTTTCTCGGGCACTGTAATGTTTTTCACGATCTCCATATTATTGGCCAGCAGATTATCGGTAGGGATATAAAGAGCATCGTTTTCACTGGCCGCCTTGGTTACCACCGACTGCAATTCATTGGAATCCGCCGCTGCATACGCCTGCACCTGAATGCCCTGAGCCTCAAATTCTGCAGTTGCCAGTTCCACCTGAACCTCAGAGTTCTTCTCAGCCGAACAATACAGGATTCCAACGCTTTCCGCGTCCGGGCACAATGCCTGAAGGAGTGCTACCTGTTCTTTGATCGGGTTCAAATCCGATGTGCCGGTCACGTTTCCTCCGGGAGCCTCATCATCAGCCACAAGGCCCGCGGAAACATAATCTGTAATCGAAGTGCCTACAATGGGAATCTCTCCCGTCGCCTGAGCGGCAGCCTGCGCTGCCGGCGTGGCATTGGCAAGAATCAGATTCACGCCATCGTTGACAAACTTCGACGCAATGGTCGTGCAGTTGGTGGCTTCGCCCTGTGCGTTCTGAACATCAAATTCCACCTGATCGCCCAGTTTTTCTTTCAACGCATCTTGAAAGCCCTGTGTAGCAGAATCAAGCGCGCTGTGTTCCATATACTGAACGATTCCCACTTTATAACTCGCAGCCGCGGTCCCCGAACCCTGTGCATCATTTGCTGCACTGGAACCGGATCCTCCACACCCGGCCAGACCCGCCAGCACCGCTGCCGCTGTCAAAAACGCCCATGCCTTTTTCATATTGAAACCCTCCTGACCAGAGGTTGTCTGAGGCAACCCCTTTATTGTGCTAAAGTATATCACAGCTAAACATAAATTGATATTGACAAAGCACACAAACAGGAGGTCTTTCGATATGGCATATTATGCAAAAAACAACAATTTCGCTGAAAAATATCCGCCTTTTCCCATTATTAATCTAAATAAGAACACAGCAAATCAAACGTATTGGCGAGACCTTCAATGTGTGAACGCTCGTAACCGTGCGAAGCATATACCCCCGCCCCCACAACACAATGCCGCACATCATACCCGGCACGAAGAGCTACATCCGCATCGGAACCGTAATGGGGGTAAACATCCAAAGCATAGCGGACTTTGGCTCGTTCTGCAGCTTCCACCAAGCCATCTACGACCGCCCGGCTGCTGGGGCCGCTGGAATCCATCACACAGATAGACACCTGTGTTTCGTCGCACTGCAGGCCTTCTCCCACACATCCCATATCTACACTGATCATTTCCTTGACATCTTCCGGAATACAGGCACCGCCATGTCCAACTTCCTCATAAGTGGTAAAATCCACATACACTTTTCGGGAAGGCTGTTTTTGTTCATCTTTTAAATATTTGGCATATGTAAGCAGAATCGCCGCCGACAATTTATCGTCCAAAAAGCGGCTTTTAATGAACCCGCTCTCTGTCACCGAAAAGCGCGGTGACAGCGTGATATAATCGCCCACATTGATCCCCAATGCCCGAACCTGCGCCGCATCTTTCACTTTTTCGTCCAAAACCACTTCCAGATTATCAAATGTCCGCACAATCTTGTCATACTCGCCATTTACGTGGACCGAAGCATTTTCCAGCTGAAACGTTCCGCTGATCGTCTTCCCGCCGCGCGTATGCACCGTTACGTTTTCTGTCTCTGCATTGGACGCCTGCAATCCTCCTACCCTGGCGGCCCGCAGACGCCCATTGGGTTTGATTTCCCGTACCATGGCACCCAGAGTATCAATGTGTGCCCCCAGCAGAATGGGATTCTCTTCCCCGCCCAGGCAAACCAGAACGCCATCCTTCTGCGTCAGCGTAGGAATGTACCCTAAATTGGCAAATTCGTAGAAACAATACCGTGACACCTGTGCGGTGAAGCCCGTGGGACTCGGAATCCGCAAGAGAGCCTCCAGCTGACGAAGTGCATATTTAAGATATTCCGATTTCATAGCAGTCCACCCTTTTCGCAAATCCTTTGTAAGACAGTATAACACAGGGCGCTCTTCTTGAAAAGTAGCCCTTTTTTCGGTATACTGGTTTTGAAAAACAGATGAAAAGAGGTTTGGATACAGATGGAAGAAACTCTTTGGGAACAAAAAGGCGCCCGGCTTCCCCGTTGGAACGAACTGCCAGATTTTGAATTGTATCTGGATCAGGTGTTGAATCTGCTGGATAAATATCTTTTCCCCTTTGTTCCCTGTGAAGATTCTCATATTGTGACTGCGAGTATGATCAATAATTACGTCAAGCTTCAGCTCCTGCCGCCTCCGACCAAGAAAAAATACAATCGCTCCCATCTGGCGCATCTCATTGCCATTGGTGTGCTCAAGCAAACGCTATCTTTGCCAATGATCCGTATTCTGCTGGATAAAGGCGATCCCGGCAATTGGTACGACCCATTCTGTGAACTGTTGGAACAGGCATTTTTCAAAATGAACGACTGCGCCACTCGGGATGGAGAAAGTGCACTTGAGATGGCCACGCTCGCCTGTGCAGCCAAAGTCGCGGCAGAACGTCTTGCCCTCGCTGCAGTGAAAGAAAACAGGGTTCAAGGATGACGCCTCTTTCATTGTGTGCTATAATAACGAACAGATCTTATTCCATCGGGAAAGGCAGGATAAACGCGTGGAACAAAGCCCCGCTTTAAAAACAATTGCACGAATTCGATGCGGATTCCCCACAAAATTTGGAATCCCTCGCCAGAGCGGTCTGGTGCAGGAATTAAATGCACAGATTATTTTCGAGCCGGAATATCGCAATCCGGACGCTGTGCGCGGTCTGGAAGAATTCTCCCATGTCTGGCTGATCTGGCAATTTTCTGAGGCAGTACGCGAAAACTGGACCGCTACGGTCCGCCCGCCACGATTGGGCGGAAATAAGCGTATGGGGGTTTTCGCCACCCGCTCTCCCTTCCGCCCCAATCCGATCGGCCTCTCTTCTGTCCGTCTGAATTCCATTGAGATTCATCCGCAGCTTGGACCGGTCCTGCATGTAGCTGGCGCTGATCTGATGGACGGAACACCTATTTATGATATCAAACCATATCTTTCCTTTACTGACAGCCATCCGGACGCCAACGGCGGCTTTGCTGACCGACACCTGCAGGATTCTCTTCTGGTGCATTGCCCTGAAGAACTTTCAGCGCTTCTTGCCCCTTCCGACCGCGCTGCTCTGCTGGCGCTTTTGGCGCAGGATCCGCGTCCTTCTTACCAAAACGATCCAGATCGAATTTATGGGTTTCCCTTTTTAAATTTTGAAATCCGCTTTACGGTTCAGGACCAAACTCTAACAGTACAAAGTATCGAACGCAAAAACGAAAAAGGCGGTTAAAATGATGAACTATGGTTTTGTAAAAACGGCATGTGCCACACCGCAAATTCATGTGGCAGACTGCAGCTTCAATGAACAGGCCATTTTGACCAATGTACGAGTGGCGGAACAAGCTGGCGTTGAAATTTTATGTCTGCCGGAGTTATGCATCACGGGTTACACCTGCGGCGACCTCTTCTTTCAGGACACCCTTTTAAACAGCGCTGAGGAAGCGCTGCGCACGCTTCTTCATGATACACAGGATTTTTCCCTGTTGATCGTTGTCGGTCTGCCCTTGCGCCATAACGGTAAAATTTATAACTGCGCAGCGGTTCTGCAGCAAGGGAAGCTGCTGGGAATCGTCCCCAAAACGCACATTCCAAATTACAACGAATTCTATGAGCGCAGACATTTTGTACCTGCGCCCGCTGAAAACGAAACCTTCTTTTTTGATGGCGTCAGCATCCCCTTTGGTACCAAGCTTCTGTTCCGAAGCCGTCAGAACAAAAATCTGTGCATGGCCGTAGAAATCTGTGAAGACCTTTGGGCTCCGCTCCCCCCCAGTGTCGGCCATGCCATGGCCGGTGCTGTTCTGATTGCCAACCTTTCCGCCAGTGATGAGACCATTGGAAAGGCTGAATATCGTCGCAGTCTGGTCGAAGGGCAGTCCGCACGACTGCTGTGCGGTTATCTTTACGCCGACGCCGGCGACGGAGAATCCACAACAGACATGGTTTTTGCCGGTCACAATCTGATTGCAGAAAACGGTTCCATTCTGGCGCAGAGCCAACTGTTTCAAAATGGATTGATCTGCTCGGAAATTGATGTGGACCGTCTTGCGGGAGAACGTCTGAAAAACACAAGCTTTGATGCCTCAAAGCAGGATGGCTACGCGGTTGTTTCCTTCGAGACAACCAAAAAGGAAACGACTTTGACGCGGCGGATTGACCCTGCACCCTTCGTCCCTTCTGATCCTGCTCATCGTGCCCGCCGCTGCTCTGCAATCCTTGCCATGCAAGCCAATGGCTTAAAAAAGCGTCTTGCCCACACGGGATGCAGCAGCGCTGTAGTGGGAATTTCCGGTGGACTGGACAGCACGCTTGCACTTTTGGTCGTTACGCGGGCGTTCAAAGAGTTGGGGCGTCCGCTTTCCGATATTACTGCCGTCACCATGCCCTGTTTTGGGACCACGCAAAGAACGCGCAACAATGCCGAAAAACTTTGCCGGGCTTTGGACGTCACACTTCGTGAAGTCAATATTACAGAAACGGTTCAAAGCAATTTCCGGGATATCGGGCAAGATCCGCAGACGCACGATGTCACTTTTGAAAACACCCAAGCCCGTGTGCGCACATTGGTCTTGATGAATCTGGCCAATCGAACCAACGGCCTTGTCATCGGTACGGGTGATTTGTCTGAGTTGGCGCTTGGCTGGGCAACCTACAACGGCGATCATATGAGCATGTACGGCGTCAACGCTTCGGTGCCTAAAACTTTAGTACGGCATATTGTCGCAACGGTAGCAGATACTACGGACAGCAGTGAATTGCGTGATGTTCTGCGCGACATTTTAGACACGCCTGTCAGTCCGGAACTGCTTCCCGCGAAAGATGGAGTCATCAGCCAGCAGACAGAGGAAATTGTCGGTCCGTACGATCTGCATGACTTCTTTTTGTATTATGCTGTGCGTTGGGGCTTTTCCCCTGCCAAGGTTTTCTTCCTTGCGCAAAATGCGTTCCGGGATCAATTTGAGGATGCTGTGATTTTAAAATGGCTGCGCAAGTTCTACTGGCGCTTTTTCAGCCAGCAATTCAAACGAAGCTGTGTGCCTGACGGCCCCAAGGTCGGTACCGTAACGCTCTCCCCGAGAGGCGACTGGAGAATGCCCAGCGACGCCTGCGCTGCGGCCTGGGTCCAAGAGCTGGATCATTTGGAACAAAACAAAAAAGAAGGATAATGCGATATGCCAAATTTGAAATATTGTGAAAAAATCTCAAATGCTTTCGGTCCATCCGGCCATGAGCACGAGGTAGCCGATACCATTTCCGAATTGCTGAATGGTTTTTCCGTAAAACGCGACGGCATGCAGAATGTCTATGCTGCTCTTCCTCAAAATAATGGGAGGCCGCTTGTAATGCTGGACGCACATTTGGATGAAGTTGGGTTCATGATTCAGTCTGTGCTTTCCAACGGACTTTTGAAACTTGTTCCCCTTGGCGGATGGGTAGAACATAATATCCCTGCGCATCTTTTTGTCATCCGGAACAATCGCGGTGAACTTGTTCGTGCAGTTTCCACTTCCAAGCCGCCCCATTTCATGACAAACGCTGAAAAAAGTGCTGGACTTTCTCTGGATGATATTTTTCTGGACGCAGGCGTTTGCAGTGCCGCAGACGCCGCTGAACTAGGCTTGGAACCTGGCCTTGTAGCTGTACCCGACGTACAGTTTTCGTACTCTGAAAAGACCGGCTTAATGCTCGGAAAAGCGTTTGACTGCCGATTGGGATGCGCCGGGCTGGTGGATGCGATGGAACGCTTGAAAGACGAGCCCCTGCAAGTGGATGTTGCGGCAGCCTTCTCCACACAGGAAGAAGTAGGGCTGCGCGGTGCCAAAATCACAGCGGAACATCTTCGTCCCCGACTGGCGATTTGTTTGGAAGGCACCCCTGCCGACGATACTTTTACGCCTGCAGATCAAGCACAAGGGGCACTGAAAAAAGGTGTTCAAATTCGATATCGGGATGCAAGCATGGTTGCCCATCCGGGCTTGATTGCTTTTGCGCGCCAGATTGCTCAAAAGGCCGGGATTCCGCATCAAATGGCTGTCCGTACGGGCGGTGGGACCAACGGCGGGTCCATTCATCTGGCTGCCGGCGGCATTCTCACGCTGGTGTTGGGGATTCCTGTGCGCTATGCTCATACGCACTACGGATATGCGGCAGCCTGCGATATGGATGCGGCGGTCAATCTCGCTTGTGCAATTTTGCAAAGCCTGACTCCGGAAATTGTGGAGCAACTGAACCCTTCGCTATAATAGAATCATAAAAAAGAACAGGCGACAAATATCGCCTGTTCTTTTTTATACGCTTTTCCGGCATTACTCGTGCCGGATTGCTTCCAATGCCGAAATTTTGACTGCACGACCGGCGGGCATAATACCCGACACAATACCGATGCCTGTTGAAAACAGAATTCCCAACATTGCAAGCCACAGTGGAATTACTGAAATTTGGGAACCATACATAGGCAAAAATCCGCCCAATACCGACCCCATCAACAATGGTCCAAACGTATTCAGCGCAAAGGAAAGTGCATAACTGATGGCCACTCCGAACACACCGCCTAAAAAGCCAATCATCGCAGCTTCCACAAGGAACATGGCACGAATCTTTCCCAGTCCACACCCCAGCACCTTCATCACACCAATTTCTTTGGTGCGCTCGTAGATAGCCATCGTCATGGTGTTGGCGATGGAAAGGGCCGCCACGAACAGCGAAACAGCGCCTAAGCCGCCCAAAATCATCTGGATCATCTGGGACTGCTTTTGCATATTTTCCCGTTCACTTCTCATGGAATAAGTAGAATAACCGAGCTCCTGGATCGCTTCTTCCACGGCTTCCACATTATCCACATCATCCACTTTTACGTAGACATTGTCGTAGCCGTTGTTGCTGCTGGTGTCCTTGATACCGTTGGCTTTCATGTACTCTTTTTCCAAACGCTTCAAGACCGTAAGATCCATGACCACGCCGGCATCTGTTACATAGCCTTTTTTGTAGTCTGAGATCATAACGCCTTCTACATCCAGCGCGTACTCCAGCTCCTTGCCTTCTCCTTCGCCGCCCTGGTTATTGCTTTTCAAGGTCATCTTATCTTTGGAGATATCTACAAACGGCCCCAATTCTTTTCCGCCTGCATCTGTCTGGCCCGGATAGCGATAGGCTTTTTCTCCCCGCTTCTTTGGGTCTGTAAACTGATAACCTAAATTCTGACCTACCAGGACCTGAACCTGCTTCTTTCCGCTATTCATAGAAGCCGGTGTATCCGGCAGATAACTGCCGGACTCCAGCTCATAACCCAACAATTCAATGGCTTTGGGATACATTCCTACAACTGTGACATACTGAGCAACATAACGATCGTTTTTTCCTGCCGTCAGATTCATGTTGAAATAGCGCGGCTGATACTGCGGTGTTGCCACGACCACATGATCAAATTCATCGATTTTAGCCACCATTTCATCGTTCAGCGGATCCACTTCACCAGTACCGCTGCTCCAGTTGTATACCTGAATCTGGGTCAAGTCACCCCACTGCTGAATCATTTCGTCAAAACCGACGTTCATGGCAATGCCCAGAGACACCATGACTACAATCGAACAGGTGCCGACTACTACGCCGATAATTGTCAGCGTTGTACGGCCTTTGCGTCGGCGAAGATTCTCAAAGCAAAGGGACAGAAGATCAGAAATCTTCATCGTCATTGTCCTCCGCAAGTAATTCGGCGCGGCGTTTCGCCTTTTTCTTTTTCACGATCACTACAACCACCACAATGACCGCCACAACGCCTACTCCAATCAGCACCCAACCCCAGACAGGCATCCCCTGCTGCATGTCCATGTCGCCCATGGCATCCATATCCATATCCGGCATGTCATCATAGGTAGGCATCTCGCTGACCGTCAGGGAATAATCCTGCGTCTGCTTCTTTTCGTTTCCGTTGACATCCTCATAGGTCAACGTAATTGTACCGGAAACCGTGCCGGGTTGGTCGGTCTGAATCGTAAAGTCCGCACTGCCTTCCGTTCCGGAGTTCAAATTTCCCAGATACTGCTGCTGACCCGGCGTATTGATATTCCCCGAAATTTCCGCAGTCAGGTTATACAAAATACCCTTACCTTTGTTCACGTAGTTAACTGTAATGGTGTTTTCTTCGCCTGCATACATCTCCTGCGGCAAATCCATGGACGTAAAGGAGAAACGATCCGGCTGCACGATGGGCACGGTAATCAGCTGGCTGGAAGTCAACTGCTCATCTGTGCCCTTGATGTAATAACGATACTCCACCGTCACATTCGCTACGCCTGTTTCAGCACTGCTCTGCGCCTGCAGGGTGAAAGTAGTCTGATAGGAACCACCCGCCGGAACAGACTCCGTCAGCACCGTATTACTCCCCGCTGCCAATGTCAGCGTTTGCGGCAGTGTAATGGTAGTCACCACGTCCGAAATCGCAGTGGAACGGCTGGTATTATACGAAGTCAACGTCAATGTAAAGTTTTGTCCCGCAGCAATGTTTCCGCCGCCATAGTTGGAATCTTTTACCATGACTGTAGGTTTTGCACCGCTGGTAACAGTCTCATCCTTACTTTTCGAGCACTGGCCGATCGACTGAGAAACAGAGGTCAGCGGAAGGTTCGCAATCGGAGCGCCGGGCGTCGAATTATTGATAACACTTACATCAAAGGACAAAGTGTTGTCCTGGGCAGTAGTGTCCAGATAAGTAATGTCATTGAAGGTCAGCGAATAAGTTAGGCTTCCATCCACGGATGCCTCTCGATCCAGCCAAATATCTCCGTTGCTGCACGAAGAAAACGCTTTGGAAGTGGGGGTAATATGAATATAGCTTTTCAGATCCGTTCCCTGAGGAACATCCGAATCCAAAACACGCCCATCCACCATCAGGAAAACAATTTTGCAGTGTGTCTCAGGTGTCAGGTACAGAATGGGATTTCCCAAATTATCCACAACACTGTAGCCGGCAACGTAAAGCTGTCCGTTACCGGACTGCGGTTCTGTTACAGTACATGTTTGACTTTCTGCAAAATCCCCTTCGTTACTTTGGTTGATTGCTTTTACCGAATACTCGCCTGGAGTCGAAACCGTATAAGTGGCGCTGGTCGCCCCCGAAATCGCCGCGCCATCCTTATACCATTCATATCGAATGGCCGCACCATCCGCTGCTTTTGCTTCTACTGATAATACCAAAGAACCTCCGGACAACGTTTGCGGTTCTGATGGAAGGTTTTTGGTAAAGCTGATATTTCCTGCCGCAAACGCTATACTTGTAAAGGGTACACAGAACACACTGACCATCATCAGCAGTATTAAGGCTCCCCCCACCAGCTTTTTATAACTCTTTCTTATATTTTTCATTGTGCCCCTTCTCCTTTTTCTGCAATATCCGCTTGTGTCCGCGCATTTTCCACCTTTTCCGCCGCCGCATGCGCATACTCTTCGTCCATGGGACTCAGCTGTACCTCGAATACCTGGTTCGGATTTTCGATTACCTCGTCCCGCAGGACACATCCGTCCTTGATGGTGATGATCCGGTCAGCACATCCCGCCAGATCACGCTCATGTGTGACCATTACAAATGTGATATTGTTCTCATGCGCCAACTTCAGAATGGCATTCATCACTTGTGCAGTAGTATGCGAATCCAAATTTCCCGTAGGCTCATCCGCAAAAATGACCTTTGGGTTTCCCACAAAAGCACGCGCGATACCAACACGCTGCTGCTGGCCACCGGACATCTCCGTGGGTTTATGGTACATTCTTTTCCCCAGCCCCATTGCCTTGAGCTGCTTTGCTGCCATCTTTTCCCGTTGAGACTTTCGTATTCCTTTGAACATCAGCGGCAAAGCCACATTTTCCAAAGCAGTCAGTGTGGGCAATAAGTTATATGACTGAAACACAAAGCCCAGATTGTTTTGGCGAAAAACAGCCAACTCCTGTTCTGTCATTTTGGAAACATTCTGACCTGCAATGTACACATCTCCGCGGGTCGGCTTCTCCAGGCCCGCCAGCTGATTGAGCAAAGTGGATTTTCCGGAACCGGATGCACCCACAATGCAACAAATTTCCCCCGGATTGATGGAAAGGTTGATATCGTTTAACGCGACTACCTTCTCATGTCCTACCCGGTATACTTTTCGGATATGATCCACTTTTATAATCGGCTTCACAACATTCCTCCTCATGCGCTTCATGCGCAGAAGTTGCGTTTCCCCCGTTTGCCTGTTACAATAAAACAATCATCCGGGAGGTTTTTTATGAAAATGAAAATCATATGGGCTCTTGCGATATTTTTCCTGATTGACAGCATTCTCCGCCTGTTTCGTTCCAGTTTCAATCTAGGTTCTTTTCTAATGTATTGTATCACAGCGGCGCTGTGGGTCTACGCTGTTTTTCACGAAAAGATTGATGCCTTCTGCGCACACGGGTTCGGGCATATATGTAAAGTTCTCTTCCTTGCCGGCAGTGTTCTTTTTATCGGATGCATGCTTTTGGTTCATGTCTTAGGCAATACTGCTACCGCTACCGGACAGGAGCAAACGCTTATCGTGCTCGGTGCCGGACTGCGCGGAGAGCGCGTAACAGGATTGCTCGCGCGCCGGCTTGACGCAGCCTATGACTACTATCAGAAAAATCCTGACGTACTGATCGTAGTATCCGGTGGACAGGGACCGGGAGAAAGCATTCCGGAAGCCGTCGCAATGGAGCGCTATCTGGTTCAGAGAGGCATTTCTGATTCACAGATTTTGGCAGAAACAGAAAGCACATCTACAGAAGAAAATTTTCTGTTTTCACAAAAACTTCTTCAGGAGCACGGCATCGACCCATCCCAGCCCATCGCTTACGTCACCAATACATTTCACTGCTATCGGGCCAGGCAATATGCATTGAACGCGGGATTTTCCGATGTGAGTTCCGTGCCGGCAAGTATCGGTCTGGACTCCATTCTTCCCTGCTATATGCGCGAAGTTTTAGCGCTCGCCTATTACTTTGTTTTTAAATAAACTTTTCCGTGCTGCAAGCTTAATTATAAGACGTTCTACTCCTCAATTTTCTTTCACACCTGTGAAAAAAATTATAAATTTGAGCGTGATGCCGCTTCTCAAATCACCGCGCAGCTTCTTCTGTATGAAAAAGCAACAAACGGTCCACGCTCTGCAATGGGATGTCGGTTTTCTAAGTATAGCAAAAAACATGTAAAATAGGAAGCCCTTGCATTGCAAAGTATTCAAAAATATGTAATAATAAAGCGTATGGATGTATAAAAACGGATTGAACGATGGAGGTTTTTTCTGATGCGTAAAACAAAAATTATTTGCACTTTAGGCCCCTCGACAGACCGCGAGGGCGTTCTGCGCAGCATGATGCTGGCTGGCATGAACGTGGCTCGTTTTAATTTCTCGCATGGCACCCATGCGGATCATGCCAAGCGTTTTGCCACGTTGAAACAACTGCGTGAAGAGTTAAATCTTCCTGTGGCGGCATTGCTGGATACCAAAGGGCCTGAAATCCGTCTGCGCGATTTTAAAAATGGTGGTGCGGAACTGAAAAAGGATCAAAAGTTCACGCTCACCACCCGCGATATTCTGGGCGATGAGAACATCTGCTCCATCACCTACAAAGATCTGCCCATGGATCTTGCCCCCGGAGCACGTGTTCTGCTGGACGATGGACTGATTGAGCTGGTGGTAGACAGCATTGATGAGGACGATATTGTCTGCGTTGTAAAAAACGGCGGGCACATCTCCAACCACAAGGGTGTCAACGTTCCGGGTACAAAACTTTCCATTCCCTATATGAGCGCGCAAGATCGAGAGGATATTCTGTTCGGCATTCAGACCGGCTTTGATTTTATTGCGGCTTCCTTTGTGAGAAGTGCAGCAGATATTCTGGAAATCCGTCGTTTGCTGGACAGCCAAAAGTGTGATTATATCAAAATTATCGCGAAAATTGAAAATCACGAAGGTGTCAACAACATCGACGAAATTATTTCCGTATCTGACGGTGTGATGGTCGCCCGCGGCGATATGGGCGTAGAGATTGACTTTACAGAAATTCCGGTTATTCAAAAAGATATCATCTGGCGTTGCTACGACGCCGGAAAGCCCGTCATTACCGCCACTCAAATGCTGGAAAGCATGATCGAGAACCCACGCCCCACGCGTGCAGAAATTACGGACGTGGCCAATGCCATCTACGATGGCACCTCAGCCATTATGCTTTCCGGCGAGACCGCTGCCGGTCGCTATCCCACGGAAGCTGTCCACACGATGGCCGCGATTGCTGAACGCACTGAAAGTGATATCAATTATGACAAACGCCTGCGGCAGAAACATTTGGAAAGCCACCTGAGTGTGGCTGCCGCTGTAGCCCATGCTGCATGCACCACTGCCATGGACATCAAGGCCAATGCCATTATCACCGTATCCAAAAGCGGTGAGACCGCACGCCTGTTAAGCAAATATCGGCCGGAGACTCCGGTCATCGCCTGTGTCATGGCAGACAATATTTACCGCCAGCTTTCGCTTTCCTGGGGCATTACGCCGCTGAAGATGGGTTACGCCCACAACACCGATGAATTGATTGAAATGGCGGTGGAAACAGCCGAAAAAGCCGGGTACGTGGAAAGTGGAGACCTTGTGGTTCTCACCGCCGGCGTTCCCGTGGGAATTTCCGGTACTACCAATATGATCAAAGCTCACCTGGTCGGCAACGTTCTGATCTCCGGCGTAGGCGTAACGCCAGCCAATGCAACCGGCCCTATCTGTGTGTGCCGTTCTGTGGAAGAAGCTATGACAAAATGCAAACCGGGAGATGTTCTGGTTTTGCCCTACACCAACAACGAACTTTTGCCGGTGCTGCGCACGGTTGCTGCTGTAATTACCGAGGAATCGGGCTTGAATTCTCACGCTGCGATTGTGGGACTTACACTGGGCAAGCCCGTGGTTGTCGGCGCAGTAGGTGCGATCCGCAAGCTGACTGACGGTACGCATGTATCCGTAGATGGTGAGCGCGGCGTTGTTCATTCCATGCCCCAATAAAGAAAAGAGGCTTTTCCATGAAACGAATTGCAAGTTTTTGTGTTGACCACACCAAACTTCCGCGCGGGATGTACACTTCCCGCGTGGACGGCGATGTAGTCACCTATGATATACGAATGAAAGTCCCCAACCAGGGCGATTATTTGGAAAACGGTGCTCTGCACACACTGGAACACCTGTTTGCCACCTATGCGCGCAACTCCGCGGATGCATCGCAGGTGGTTTATGTAGGGCCAATGGGATGCCGAACTGGTTTTTATCTTCTCGTTCGCGATACGCTCGCTCCGGAAGATGTGATTCAACTGGTGAAAGACAGCTTTTCTTTCATCGCATCTTACGAAGGCGAGATTCCCGGCGCGCGGAAAGAAGAATGCGGCAACTATCGTGAACAGGACCTTCCCGGTGCACGCCGGGAAGCGGAAGCCATGCTCTCTGTCCTGGAGCACTGGAGGGACGAGCAGCTTAAATATCCCGCTTATCTTTGAATAAATCAAAAAGCAGAGGCATCTTACAGATGCCTCTGCTTTTTTCTGCCAGAATTCTTTTATCCGTTGAGTACGATTGAGTTAACCGCCTCTACCAAATCTACCACGCTGTCACGTGCAACAAGAGAAATTGGCTCTCCATCCACCACGGCGAGGCAGTGATCGCCGTCGTAGCGGTACAATTCCACATGGACCGCGGGGCTTCCTTCCAGATCCAATGTCAACGTCAGATCGATTTCCTCTCTCTGCGTCGGCTCCTCATCGGTAAAACTATCCGCCGACAAAGCCTGCAGCGCACTTTGCAGCTCATCGATCTCAAGTTCTTCGTCACCGTAATAGTACGTTCTGTCGTCGCCCGCACCTTTGCTGGAAATCGTATAATTGACATCTTCCAAAACAATATCAATCTGTGCGATGTTCTCAAAATTGGCCGGAACAACCTCTTTATGACGGAAATCATCGATCGACGATGCCATTAAAGCTTTGTATGCATCCGTAGAAATTTTGTAGACAATGGGAGACTCTCCTACTCTCGCGTAGGCTGTGATCTCCTCTTCTTCTGTCTCTTCGCTTTCGTCCTGCGTTGCCTCCGATTCGGACTCTTCCGGGAGCGGCTGAGACGGATCATGGCTGACACTCAGTACAAACGTTCCGGAAGTTTCATTGTCATCCTCGTCCGTCGTGGTATAGTCAATCTCCATCGTCAGTTCCGGATCTGCCAAGCCGTAAGTTTCCAAATCTTCCTGCGTAGCATTATACGTCATATATTCGGTCATATCCATATTTTGAAGTGTGCTGAGATATGTCTCGATCTCTGACGTATTCAACGGCAAGGTCTCTCCATCTACCTGTGTAAAGTAGACGTCTTCCTCTCGGTAAGTCTCCGTACTGTCTTCTTCATATCGAATCTGATATTCTTCTTCCCCGGAGAACCGGATTTCTGTCACCTGATCGAACGCAGGGACTTCGTCGTTCTTGATTACATCGCTGAGCTCTGCATCGAAAGAATCCAGCGGATCGTTTTGAACTAAGTATACATTTCCGTCGCCGATTGAAACATAGCGTTCGGAATCCATGGCACTGTAGTCTCCCAAAAGAACGGTATACTCCTGATCTTCCGTGCCGATATTGATCGTGCATACCGGATCGTTTAAGCCATACTGGCCAAAATCTTCCACATCTTCAATGATGAAAGATACACCAAAGGCCTCAAATTGAGAAAGCAGTTCATTGATTTTCTCTTCATCTACCGGGAATGCATCATCGTCGTCATAGACCCATGCGTCGTCTTTGTGGAACGAAAGCGAAACGGTTTCATTTTCCCAAGACAGTGTTTTCACCGAATCCGTTGGGATCTCCAAAATCACTTCATCGCTGTTTTTGATCTGTTCCTTGCGGGTCTCATATTGGCTCACACCGAATGTTATCAGACATGCGACCAGGAGAACCGCCAGCAGGGCGTATATTCTTTTAAACCGCTTCATTCTGCATCCTCCTTCTTCTCAGGACCACTGCAATGCCGACTCCCAGATACACAAGCGGGAACACGCCGATCATCATGACTTTCAGCAACGAAGACGTGGAATCACTGATTGTCAGATAATTGTAGTTCAGTGATTTGCTCCGGATTGCCATTGCTTCGCTCTCTCCGATCATAGAGGATACCGCATTCATCCCCAAGTTCACATTTGCACCGGAAGAGTACGCATTGTATGTGTCGTCCAGGAAACTGGAAGAGGAGAACCAAACAATTCGACCGTCATTTCCGCTGTCGATCGAAACCGCAACCGCAAAGGGGCCATCGATATCTCCCTCTTCCTTCTCATACGTCTCAAGGTCATACCCGGCCACCTTGCTGAAAGATGCATCAGAGGTTGTGAGAAGTTCTGTCACCGAAGAAGCAGTGCTGTCTACAACCAGGCCCTGGGACAGCGGCATAATGGGATAATAGTGTTCCTCAATCAAAGAATCTGTAATGTCACTGCTCGCCATATCCGGCATCAGAACAAACGGCGCCTGGAACGCGTAATGTTCCCGATCTCCTTCAATAACGATTCCCTTGCTAGCTGTCACGCCATAATCCGACAGAATGCTGTACAGATTTTCCAAGGTGCCACCTTCGGTGGGACCTGCCATTACCAGTAATTTGCCGCCATTCGTCACATAGTCTGACAGCATTTCTTTCTCTTCCTGAGAAATATCGGTTGTAGGTGCATAAATCATTACACAAGCCGCATCTTCCGGAATCGCGTCCACTGTGAGCAGAGAGAACGTATTCAGTTCCATGTTTTCTTTTTCAAGCTGCTCGCTGAAGGTTGTGGGCAGCTCTGCCTCACCGTGGCCTTCCAGAACGTAGATTTTCGGCTGTTCTTCATTCACCACATAATCAATTGCGGACGTAATTGCGCCCTCGCCATCAAACGACGTATTGTAAGAATAGGAATACATATCTGCTTCACTGATGTAAATGTCATCGTAACCAATGAAGCGGCTGCGATCACCACATTCCACAACCAGGCTGTTGTTCTCCACGGTCTCATCTGTATACTGCTCTGCAAATGTGGGGTATATATCCGGATTCTTTTTTATAACCTCGATATGATCCGAAAGAACGTCGTATCTGTCCAGAAGATTCTCAATCACCTTATCCTCTTCGCCCGCCTGAACGATCCAATAAATCGTCACATCTTCTTCAAGCGCATTGACCACGGCTTTTGTATTGCTGGTAATCGAATACAGCTTTGTGGAACTGATGTCGTACTGCGTCCAAGTGGTAGGAAGCGCTGCCGCCAAAATATTAAGAACAATCAAAAGCGCCAAAACAATGGCTGTGACAATTAACGAATAGGAGCCGCCCTGAAACGCAATCCGGTTGTTTTCCGCATTTGCCGACGGCTTTTCCGAACGGTGAGGAATCTGCAATTTTTTCATCAGTTATACCTCCTTTTTTCAAGAGACTGCACCGACAGGAACAAAAAGAAGGCAATCACACTCAAATAATATACAATCGCCGTCATGTCAAACACTCCGTTCACAAAGACGGTAAAGCGCTCAAACAAAGATAACTTTGTCATGATGTCCGGCAGCAAGCCTTCAAAGGCACTGCTGTCAATGAAGTAAGCAATTGCAGTTGCTGCTATCAGAGCAAAACAAATCCAATAAGCGAGATTTCCGTTTTTGGTCAAATATCGGATCACTGCTCCCAAGACAAGAATCAGTACAATCAGCGCCACTACAGAACCGATCGCAGTGGAAGAAACATACTCCGACAAACTGACGCTGTAATAGTTCAGCAGAATCACAGCGATTCCAATTCCGGCTGCAAGGCCCTGATTATCTGTGAGCGAAGAAATGAACACGCCCACTGCAATCAATGCTGCACCCATGATGAAAAATGCCAAGATGGATCCGTAAGAGGTCAGAAGATATACATCACCAAACTGCGCAAATACAAGCGGATAAATAGAAATAATCAACAGTGGAATCAGATACAGGACCAGAAGCGCCAAATATTTTCCAAACACAACCTGTGTTGTAGTAATAGGAAGCGAATACAGCAGCTGGTCTGTTTTCTGCTTGCGTTCTTCCGCAATCACACGCATGGTCAGAATGGGTACAATGACCACGAACACCAAACTTCCGAAATTGAGCACATACTCAAAATTGCTGACTGCCGCCTGAATGTTATACAACATGGCGCCAATTCCCACAAATGCAAGCAGGAACGCACCAAACACGTAAGCAGTCAAAGAGTGAAAATAGCTTTTCAATTCATGCTTCAAAACTGCAATCATGTGTCTGACCCCTCACTTTCCACCGGGAGATTTTCCGTTTCATTCTTATCTGTCAATTCAATGAACACATCCTCCAGGCTTCCTTTTTTGAGTGCCATCTCTAAAAGAACCACTTCTTTCTTCGCAAAGGCGAAGAAGATATCACGCGAGACACTGTAAATGTCCTCCTGATCGGTTTTGAGGAGCATGGCAACTCGCCCGTTCTCCTGCGAGCGCACCTCACACTCAGAAATATGGTTTACCGACGACAAAATCTCTTTTGCCTGCTTATCTGTTGCCTGTGCCACAACAGTAATCTCGTTTGGAGTCAGCAATTTTTTCTCCAAATTTTCCGGACGGTCGAAAGCAATCAGTTTTCCTTTGGAAATAATCAGAATCTTTTCACAGATCGTCTGAACTTCCGACAGAATGTGAGAGCTCAAAATAACCGTATGCGTCTGCCCCAATTGTTTGATCAGGTCGCGAATCTCAATAATTTGAAGCGGATCCAAACCCACCGTGGGTTCATCCAAAATAATCACTTTCGGATTGCCCAGCAAAGCCTGCGCGATTCCCACGCGCTGTTTGTATCCTTTGGAAAGGGCTGAAATACAGCGTTTTTTGACATTATCGATCTTTGTCTGCTCGATGACTTCCTGAATTTGCTGCTCCAGTTCTGCGCCGCGCAGCCCCTTGGCTTCGCCTACAAAGCGAAGATACTCTTCCGGCGTCTCGTTCATATAAAGCGGTGGCTGTTCCGGCAGATAACCAATCCGTTTCTTCGCCTCTCCCGCATCTTCAAAGATATCATAGCCGTCTATCTGAACATGTCCTTTTGTGGCCGACAAACAGCCGGTCATAATGTTCATCGTGGTTGATTTTCCGGCGCCATTCGGCCCCAGGAAGCCGTATACGTGTCCTTCCTCGATCTCGAAGGAAAGGTCATCGACTGCTGTGAAATCCCCATAGCATTTTGTCAGATGTTCAACCTTGATCATGATGGACCTCCTCATTCCTTGTATTTCACGCGTACATGCGCGGCTGAAACCATTGTCATTATAAAATCCCATCCTGAAATGAGACTGAAAAATCCTATCCCGCAAACAAAAAAAGAAGCCTTCTTCCAGAAGGCTTCTTTTTTTAAACGCAAGGCAGAACTACCGAAAAACAGTTATGCCCGTTCTGACTCTCTGCCCAAATTTTCCCTTGATGCTGTTTGACAATGCTTTCCGCGATGGAGAGCCCCAAACCAAAGCTACCATTTCTGCTTCTAGCCGGATCCGCCCGATAAAACCGCTGGAAGATTTGCACCAGCTCTTCTTTACTGAGCGATGGTCCTTCATTGATCACCTGTAAAACACAATGCTCCTTGCCTTTCTTGTGCAGCGTTACCCAAACGGACCCGTTCTCATTCGAATATTTGCCGGCATTATCCAGCAAAATATCCACCAGCTGCCGAAGCTGGGATTCGTCTCCGGATACATGAATTTTCTCATCCACTTGCGTGAAAAGTTTCAATCCTTTTTCAAAAAGAACCGGTTCAAAAGTCATCGCTGCATAGTCTGCCAGCTTGCTGAGGTCTACATCTCGGAAGACACATTTGGCCTGCGCATTATCTGTTCGCACAAGTTCCAGCATCTGCTCAATCAAATTGCGCATTTGGCCGGACATGGTAACAATCCCCTGCAAAAAGCCTTTCTGCTTCTCCTCGCTGTACTCGGCGCTTTGCAGCAGTTCCGCATTGGTCATAATGACCGTCAGCGGAGTTTTTAATTCGTGCGAAGCCGCCGCAACAAACTGCTGCTGCTGTTTCCACGCCTGTTCCACTGGGCGCACTGCCCATTTTGAAAGCAAAATACTGCCCCACAAAAAGAACAGAAAGCCGATTCCACCAATCAGAAGGCAGGTTTGCAATAAGTTTTGCAGGGTCGCTCGTTCACTGGAAATATCTGCGAACACAACGCAGGGATTCACCGGAGTTTCCACCCGGTAATAGCGCAGATTATACTTAGAAAGAACGCCGAAACTTTTGGGCGATGCCAGCACATCCTGAATCAAATCATCCAGCAAATCGCTGTCCGAGAGGTCATAATATCCCCCGCCTGCCTCTACCAATTCTCCGCGCGGGTTCAATCGCAGTGTGAAAAAAGGGAGGCGCACATTTTCTCCCATTTCACCGGGAACCCCCAAGTGAAACGGCTGCGTCGCGATACTCTGCATCATACGAAGGCTTTCCTGCTCCAGATTGGCGCTGGTGAAATAAAAGACCAATCCCAAAATGACACAGAGCAGGATGGTTACAATGCTCATATTAATGGCCACAAATTTGATTCGAAGTTTTTTAATCATCCCCGCTCACCTCCAGATGATACCCAAGTCTGCGGATCGCTTCGATTCGGATATTGGAGCCAATACCTGCTAATTTTTTTCGCAAAAAGCCAATATATACCTCTACATGGTTTTCCACCGCGTTGGAATCATACCCCCAAACACGCGATAAAAGAAACTCTTTGGAAACATTATGCTCTCTCGCCTGCAAAAGAAGCCGCATCATATCAAACTCTTTTGCGGACAGGCGGATTTCATTTCCATGGCAGCGCAGCATTGCACTGTTCAAGTCCAACGTTGTATTTCCGTAAGCCAGTTCATTGACCTGGGAACCCTGTCTGCGCAGCAATGCGTTAACACAGGCTAAAAGTTCCCTTGTGTCAAAAGGCTTTGGCAGGTAATAATCCGCGCCTGCATTGAGCCCCGTAACGCGATCATCCAGCGCAGATTTGGCAGTCAGCATAAGAATAGGGGTGCCCAAATGTTTGGCACGGAGGCGGCGAGCCACTTCATAACCATCCATCTTGGGCATCATCACATCCAAAATGATCAGGTCATAAACCCCCAGCTCCGCGTATTGCAAGCCCGCTTCTCCGTCATGAACAATTTCCACGTCAAAACCTTTTTTCTTCAAAAGTTCTCCAACAGACGCAGCGAGCAGCTGTTCATCCTCGACGATCAAAATTTTCAAAATTTTCCCACCTCACCATTTCCAGCATACGTTCAAAAGCTGAAATCAAGCTGAAAATGTTCGTGTTTTTCTCATCATAACATTTAACAAGTACAGAATCCAGAAAATCCTCTATGATTTCACTATTCAAACACACAACATAAAAATGGGAGCATCTCTCTTTTATCTCAACGCACCCCACGCATATTGAATACAAAAAGAGTCGGGAGTTTCCAAGAACTTTCCCGACCCTTTTTGATTCATCCTCACAAGCGGCTTTTTTGAACCATGTAATTGATCACGCGATATCGAACATCCGCAAGCTGTTCCTTAGTCACCTGCTGCAGACCCGCCAAATCCTGGCGCGCCAAGGCTTTAATCAAGTCCTCATGCTGACAGGCTACCACCATCAAGTCCGGATGTCTGGTTGCAATTTGCGTATTTAAGAGAGACCACAACGCGATCAAAAGCTGTTCCGTCAACACGTTCCCCGCATTATGAAACATGGTCATATGGAAAGCTCGATCTTCTTCCATGAAGGTCTCACCGCGCTTGGCTTTTTCTTTCATACGTTCAACTTGCGCACCCATAAACTGAAGCTGCTCTGTATCAATTCGTTCTGCCATACGGGGCAAAGCCGCCATTTCCATGGAAGTTCTGAGTTCCAGAATATCAAAAAGAATATCCGGTTTTGCTTCCAGGACAATGCCCCAGGTATTGATAATTTGATCAGTGAGATCAGGCATTTTAACTGTACGCCCGCTCCCCTGAATGGAGGTAAGAATTCCCTGCGCCTCATACGCATTCAGAGCATCACGCAACGCTGTACGGCTCACGCCAAAGCGTGCGGTCAACTCCTTTTCCGGCGGAAGCTTATCGCCCGTCCGAAGATGCTCTGTAATCAACGCAGCAATCTGCCGGTTGAGCTCGTTTTCCTTCAACGCCATTTTCTTGCCTCCCTGTTTCATTCAAATTACACAAAAGCCGCCTGCCCACTGGACAGACGGCTTTTGCACAATCATTTGCTACTGCAAAAACTCGCTCTTAGACCAGCGCTTTAATCTCAGCGATCTGATCCTCAGTCAGATTGTAAACATCACTGTTGGTCATGTCAGTGGGGTTGTTCTCAATCAAGATCAGTTTTGCACCCGGCTGAGTCACGGTGTTGTGCCACAGAGTAGCCGGAATCTTATAGACCTTCATCGGCTCCATTTCCACTTTTCCGATATTTACTGCGGTGCCATTGTCGTCATCCGCATACAGCAAAGTGCAACGGCCATCCAACAGAACGAAAAGCTCGTCCGTCTTGTTGTGACGCTCCAAGCAAGTCGTGCCGCTGATATCGTTCGCCGGTTTCCAGTTTTTAATGCCCACTTTCCAAACGGGGTTCTCGTACACCCATTTCAAAGCAGTCTTGTTATCGCCAGACTCATTGTGGCCGTAGCTTTCAATTCTCAGCATCCTGAATCTCTCCTTTTTATTTCAGCAGAGCTTTCGCTTTGTTGGCAATATTGGCAGCAGTCAGACCATACTCCTCGAACAAAGACGCAGGTGTGCCAGACTGACCAAACTTGTCTTCAACGCCAACACGGTCCATCTTCACATTCACTTTGCCCATCAGAGCCTCGCAGGTTGCAGAGTACAGGCCGCCGATGACGGAGTGTTCCTCAGCCGTTACGACTGCACCGCATTTCGCTGCGACAGCCGCAATCGTCTCTGCGTCAAAGGGCTTGATGGTGTGAACATTCACAACCGTAGCTTTGATGCCGTCAGCAGCCAGCAGATCCGCAGCTTTCAGAGCTTCCGGAATCATCAGGCCGGTAGCGACGATCGCCACGTCGTTGCCATCCTCACGCATGATGTTGGCTTTGCCGACAACAAACGGAGTATCCTCTTCCGTGATGCAATCACACACAGGACGAGCCACACGGATATAAACCGGGCCGTTGATTTCAGCAGCTGCAAAAACAGCTTTCTTCATCTCGATGGGATCGCAGGGAACCAAAACGGTCATATTGGGGACAACACGCATCAGCGCAATATCCTCAATCGCCTGGTGGCTGCCGCCGTCTTCGCCCACGCACAGACCGGAATGAGACAGGCCGAACTTAACGTTCAGGTTATCATACGCGACAGAGTTACGGATCTGCTCATATGCACGGCCAGCGCCGAACAGAGCAAAGGTGCTGACAAAAGGAACATAGCCTTCCGTTGCGAAACCGGCAGCGCCGCAAACCATGTTTGCCTCAGCAATACCGAAGTTGAAGTGACGATCCGGGAATTTTGCCTGGAACATATTGGTCATTGTGGCGTGTGCCAGGTCGGCATCCATAACCACAATCTTATCGTTTTTCGCGCCAAGCTCTGCCAGAGCTTCGCCATAGGCAACGCGCAAAGATTTACTCTCAGCCATTGTCAGATACCCCCAGTTCTTTCAGTGCATTCTCATAGTCCTCTTTGCTGGGCGCTTTGCCATGCCAGCCAAACTGGTCTTCCATGAAGGAAACGCCATGGCCCTTATGGGTCTCGCAGCACACAAACAAAGGCTTGCCTTCGTGCGGCGTATTCACAGCCTTCACGATGGCTTCGATGTCATGGCCATCCACCTTGACGCACTCAAAGCCGAAAGCTTCGTATTTTTTCATCACATCGCCCAAGCTCATGACCTGGTCGTTGCTGCCGTCAATCTGCAGACCGTTGTGGTCCAGCATAACCGTCAGGTTATCCAGTTTGTAGTGAGCAGCGCTCATAGCGGCTTCCCAAACCAGACCTTCCTGGATCTCACCGTCGCCCACGATCGCAAAGACGCGGTTGGAAGAACCTTTCTGTTTCAAAGCCATTGCAATACCGCCGGCAACTGCAACGCCCTGGCCCAGAGAACCGGTGTTCATGTCAATGCCCGGGGTCTTCTTCATGTCAGGATGTCCCTGCAGGTGGCTGTGCAGTTTGCGCAGAGTCCACAGGTCTTCACGCGGGAAGAAGCCCAGGTCCGCCAAAACGGCATACAGAGCCGGGCAAGCATGCCCTTTGCTCAGGACCAGACGGTCACGGCCTTCCCATTTGGGGTTCTTCGGGTCGAATTTCATGACGTCGTTGTAATACAGCGCCATCAGCATCTCAACTGTAGACAGAGATCCGCCCGGATGTCCAGACTGGCACAGGTACAGCATTTTCAGAATGTCTGCGCGCAGATGCTTTGCTTTTTCTTTTTGCATAGCAAGTTCCATGATGTTGATACTCCTTTTATATAAGTTATCAGGGAAACCCAACTGATTTTAACCCTTGACAGCACCTGCCGTCAAGCCTTCCACCAACCGTTTTTGTGCAAAGAAGAACATTACACAAACGGGGATGATCGTAATGATACCACCAGAGGTGAGCAAATCCCACTGGACGCCCAAGTTACCAATCAAGCTCTTCAGAGCAACCGGGATTGTACGGTTATTGGAATTGGTAAACATCATTGCGAAAGTATACTCGTTCCAGCTCTGCATGAAAATGTACACGCCCGTAGAAATCAGGCACGGGACCAAAACCGGAAGAATAATTTTCAAAAATGCCTGTGCACGGTTGCAGCCGTCCACCATTGCGGCTTCCTCCAGAGACATCGGCAAGTCGCTGATGTAACCATTCAGCAGCCATACAGTAAAGGGAATGGTAAATGTCGTATAAGACACAATCAGAGCCAGCGGAGTGTACAGGATTCCCAAAGTACGCATGATGGAGTACAAGGGGATCATCAACAGAACCGTCGGGAACATGTTGTTGGTCAGGAACATCACCATCAAGCCTTTACGGCCACGGAATTCAAAACGCGTAAAGGCATATGCTGCCAGAGTGGCAACTGTCAATGTAACGATCGTGGTGATTACTGCAACCAGCAGGCTGTTCCCCATGGGCTGCAGGAAGTTGAATTCGCCAAACAGTTTTTTATAGCTGTCCCAAGTGAATGTTTGCGGCCAATAAGTAACCGGGCCATAAAGCTCGCTCTCCGGTTTTACGGAAGTCACAAACGTCCAGTAAAACGGGAACAGGAGGAACAGCAAGATAATAAACAGCGGAAGACCTGCGGTCAAAAAACTTTTTCCAAGATTCTTTTTTCCAACATAATTCATAATCACGTTCCTCCTTTCTTAATTTTTCTTCAGCATCTGCTTCAGATACGGCACCGAGACCAGGCACAACAGAAGAGTCAGCAGAATCGACATTGTAGCCGCATAGCTCAGATTCAAAGCCGTACCTTTGTTGTACACATAAACGCTCAACGTCTGCGTAGAATAAGCAGGACCGCCGCTGGTCATATTGAAGATAACGTCAACCGAGTTGGCAACCCAGATAATACGCAAAAGTGTTGTAACGAAAATAGTGTTTTTCAAAGAAGGAATCGTAATCCGGAACAAACGCTGGAACCAGTTTGCACCGTCAATTGCTGCCGCCTCATACAGATCGCCCGAAATTCCCTGCAGACCAGCCAGCAGCATCAGCGCAAAGAACGGAACACCCTGCCAGATAATCGTGATTACAACCGAAGGGAAAGCCGTCGTAGTCTGCGCCAAGAACGCAATGGGCTGATCAATGATATGAAGTTTCATCAGCAGATCATTGATAACACCATAGTTGCCGTCATACATCCAGCGCCACATCAAACCGATCAGAACGCCAGGTGTAACCCACGGGATCAAGCTGACTGCACGGACAACGCCGCGACCGCGGAAATTGCGGTTCAGAAGAAGCGCCAGAATGAATCCAAAAACAAATTGGAATCCTACGCCAAACACAACCCACAAAATCGTCCGCCACAAGCTGGACCAGAACAGAGGGTCTTGAAAGACCGCGATGTAGTTGGCAAAGCCAACAAAACCAATATCATTCGGACGACGCAAGTCGTAGCTTTGAAAGCTCATCAAAATTGCATTGCATACCGGGATAAACACCACGCAAATGACAACCAGAAGAGCGGGCAGCACGAGCAGATAGGGCCAAATACTCTTTTTGCCTTTTTCCAATCTCCTTCACCCTTTCCTCTCTTATATAACCTTATTTATTAAAGCACAATGAATTAGCTTTCTCAAAAAACGGGTAGGCTACAACCATGCAGCCCACCCGTGCCGGCAGAGCCGGTTTATTGCTTTTTAGTGGAACAGATTCGCTGTTAAATTAGCCCCACAATCCCGTCTGCAGAGTCTGCATAGCCTCTTCAGCCGTAATCTGGCCGAGCAGGGCCTGCTGAACCGTAGAGGGCCAAATGTTGGCAATCCACTCAGAGGTCGTATCCAGAATGGGGACAATACCCGCAAAATCCTGGCCTTCGATGGAAGCTTTCATAAAGCGGTTATCCTGGAACTCGTCCATAGCCTGAACACGCTGGGACACAGGCACGTTGCCCGTAACAGTGCACCAGGTCTCCTGGCCTTTGCCAGTTGCCAGATAAGCCAGCCACTCGAAAGCAGCTTCTTTGTTCTCGCAGGACTCAAACATAACGTTCTCGGTGTCGCCCATAGAGGTCCAACGGCCTTCGCCTGCCGGGAACTGGAACGCAGCAACGTCATCGCCGAAGGTGTCTACCATGCCTTTGTAAGAACCGGTGTGGTGGATAACCATCGCACATTTGCCGCTCTTGAAGTTGGTCTCGATCGTCTCCTGGAAGCCATCGTTGGGAGCGGTGGAAGGAACGCAGCCATCGGTGTACAGATCGATGAAGTCCTGCATACCTTTCACGGAAGCTTCGCTGGTCATATCCTCGAAGCTGCCGCCAGCAGCGTAGATGAAGCTGCCCCAGGGCTCCTGTCCGCCGGAAGCGCCGCGCATGGAGAATCCATACTGATCAACCACGCCGTCACCGTCGGTGTCCTTCGTCAGAGTGCGGCAAGCCTCAAGGAACTCATCATAAGTGGTGGGAACCTCAATGCCAGCCTCTTCAAACATGGACGGACGATAATAAACGTACAGGATCTGAGTGTTCCAAGGCATGACATACACGCTGTCAGTGCCGGAAGCCTCTTTCATAACATTCCACAGGTTCTCTGCGATGTCATCTTTATCTTCCCAGTTTGCAATATACTCGTCCAGGTTGACCAGCATATTGTTAGCCACGAAGCTCGGAGTTGCGGTCAGTTTGAAAGACGCAACGTCGGGGCCGCCGCCGCCGATCACGGCATTCAGCAGGTTGGTGCTGTATCCGCCGCCATCCCAAGGCTGCTGCTCAGCAACCACAGTGATGCCCTTTCCGTTGGTTGCGTTAAAATCAGCAACCATCTCATCCATGGTCTTCGCATACTCGTCGTTGTCTGCCCAGTACCAATAGGTCAGGGTAACATCGCCGGTGCTCTCAGCTTCTGTGCCGCTGCCGGACGTTGCTGTGCTGCTTGCGCTGGAAGAGCCGCAAGACGCCAGCAAGCCAAGGCACATAACCAAAGAAAGTGCAATGCTTACTACCTTTTTCATAATTTGCCTCCCAAATTATTTTTTTCGGTTCTGCGAACCGATTTACACACAAAAATGCCGATCGGAAGTCATCATACAAATTAATCTTTTGCCTTGTAAAGTCAAACTCCTTTTCAAATCATTTTTCTGTGTTTTCGTTGACTAAATGGTACCATCCTTAATCGTTTGTGTCAAGAAAATATATCCGATTCTCTCCATTTTTGTAGATATGTAACATTCGCTGCCTTTTAAACTAGTAAATCTGCAAATAGTTTTGTTGCTATTTGTATGATTAATTGCTCTATTTAGAGAATAATAACTCGATTTTGACGCAAAGCGTAAAAATTCATCATACAACTTTGCATTTCAAAATCGTTGAATTATTCTGTTTATATATACAGTTTACAAGGCACTTTTTACTTTTGTCTTCAACGCTGTCCTATGTAAAAATATTTTCATTTCTCGCTCCGGAAGCAGGCTGACTTCTCTTTCTATTCCGGGCTGTTCCACCCTTCACACTTTATTCTTTTGCTTTACGCTCTATCCTCTTTCAGCCCATACTCCTTTTCATTTTCACCCACAGTTGCATTGTTCCAATATTTCATGCAAACGTCAAAAGGCCCGGGCATAACCCGGGCCTTTTGACGGAGAAAATCCTGTTCTCATTTTTGGTTGGGCCAGCTGGATTCGAACCAGCGCAGTGACGGAGTCAAAGTCCGTTGCCTTACCGCTTGGCGATGGCCCAATATAGGAAGACGGCAAACCCTTACGAATTTGCCGTCCCTTTTAATGGGGTGGGAGATGGGACTCGAACCCACGACATTCAGATCCACAATCTGACGCTCTAACCAACTGAACTACACCCACCATATTTGGTGCGCCCAAAGGGACTCGAACCCCTGGCCCACTGCTTAGAAGGCAGTTGCTCTATCCACCTGAGCTATGGGCGCAAACATGAGCCTCTCAGCACGCTGCCTTAATATAATACATTCTCACGAGACAAATGTCAATACTTTTTTCCGGATTCATCAAAAAATATCGGCAGATGCTCATATCGGCATGAGCATCCGCCCTTAAAGGATTAAAGTCCCAGATTGCGGCTGAGCTTTTCAATAAAATCCTGCGCATTGGTCACAATTCCCTTTGCCGCAAGACTTCCTCGATCGCATAATTTGTTGACCGTAAACTCCGAGATGTCTACGCAGTAAAAATAGAGCGGGCGAACTGTCCCATCTTCTGTTACACGGTAAGAGGGCGTCATATTCCCCACTGCAATAGTGTGAAGCATCGTGGCCATACAGATTACTGTTGTCGCTTTCCGCACATGGTTGCGCATCGCGTTCTGAGCCTCATAGACATTCCCGTAGACAGGCGCCAAAGGACCGTCATCGCGAATAGAACCGGCCAGAACATACGGCACATGATATTTTTCACAGTGATAGATGATCCCATCTTGAATATTTTCCTGATTCAGAAAAGCCGGAATGGAACCGCACGAATTGACCCGATTAATTGTATCCAGATGATTGTAATGGCCATTGGGGACGTTCTGCCGCGTATAGATATCCTGCCCGAGAGCAGTATGCAAATAGGCGCCTTCCAAATCGTGTGTCGCCAAGGCATTGCCGGCTAAAATCGCATTTACATATCCGCCCGCAATCATTTTACTGAACGCCTGACGAGCTCCCGCATCAAATGTAAAAGCAGGCCCCATTACCCACACAACATAACCATTTTCTCTCTCATACTTCAAAAGTTCAGCCAATTCATCGTAATCCTGCGAAAAGGCCGTCTCACGGCTTCTCTGTTGACGAAAGGCAAAAACGTCCGCTTTTTCTTGTTTCTGCGAAAAACCGTCCGCCCACAAAAAGATTCCTTCGCTTCCGTCCTCGGAACGTCCAAGGACCACCTGTTCTCCTTTTTTTAGATTGCGGAACTTCTTTACCTGAATCGAACTTCCGTCATAAACAGCCACACAATCCATTCGGCTTTCTTTCGCTAGAATCCATTTTCCATCCAGTTTGAAGTATTCCGGAAAAATGCTCATCGCATGATAATTGTCCGGCGCAACCCCCTCTTGGACCACCGGAGCCAAGACCGCATCCGGTTGATTTGCAAGGCCCAGTGCCTCAAAATCCGGCGCCTGATAAGAACGTAGTGAAAATGCCATAAAAACTCCTTTGAACGCAATGGAAAATCAAGCAGCGCCGACTGACATCGACGCTGCTGGTTCTCTGAATCAATAATCTTTGTGACGTTTCCGAATGGAGGCACGGACAAATCCGCCCACCGCCAGGATCAGCATGACCACCACCAGAACGGGCATCAGCCAAGCGCTCTCGCTTGTGTCATAGCTTCTCACGTCGCTCCAGGCCGTGTCCATCGCGCTGTTGATCTCGTCCGACAGCACTACCATTGCCTCGCTCTTCTGCAGGAGTTCGTCCGAAGGATACATCAAATCGCTTTCGCTCAATTCTGCCGGCAAAAGGTCCTTCACTTCAGAATGCGGAGAAGCATAGCAAATGTACTCAGTGTTGGCCAGAGCCACCTGTGTTTCACACATAAAGTTGATGAACATCTCGGCCGCTTCCTTGTTCTTGGAACCCTTGGGAATGCACATGCCGTCAATGTATTGGTTGGTTCCCTCTTCCGGGATAAACATCGCCAAGTCCGGATTGTCCTGCGCCATGGTGATTCCATCGCCCGCATAGTAGGGAGCCAGAGCCGCCTCGCCGCCGATCATTTTATCGAACACTTCGTCCATGACATACGCCTGGACAACCGGTTTCTGCTCTTTCAGCAGATCCGCCGCCTCTTCCACTTCCTCTGTGGTGGTCGGATTGAGGGAATAGCCCAAAATCTTCAGCGCAATCGCAAAGGCGTCACGGCTGTTGTTGAACATCAGGATCTGTCCGGCATAATCCTCATCCCAGAGGATTTTCCAGCCCTGCTGCAAATCCGCTTCATCCACCATGGTCGTGTTGTAAATCACGCCTACAACGCCCCATGTGTAAGCGACGCTGTATTTGTTCTCCGGATCATAAGGAGCGGATTTGCAGCTGTCAATGATGTATTTGAAGTTGGGGATGTTGTCCATGTTCAGTTCTTCCAGCAGTCCCTCGTTGGCCATGCGCCCGATCATATAGTCGCTGGGAATGATCACGTCGTAATCGCCGCCGCCGCTGCGAATTTTCGCATACATGGTCTCATTGGTATCGTACGTGGTGTAGTTCACTTTGATGCCGGTCAGATCCTCAAACTCCTGGATCACGTCCATCGAGCCATCCTCGCCGTCGGAAATGTACTCGCCCCAGTTGTACACATTCAAAGTGATGTCCTGGCCGCGGAACCGGTCGTAATCATAGCCGGGATCCACCTCCAAAGCAAAAGACTGCATGCAGAACACGCAGAAAAACACCGTAACAACAAACAAAGAAACTAATTTTTTCATGCCATACCCGCCTTTCTCTCTTCTTCGCGCATGATGCGCTCCAGCCGCCGTTCCTTGGCACTGTCCGCTGTATTGGAAAGCAATATGATGCCCAAAATGACCACAAACATAATGGCGGAAAGCGCGTTGATCTCCGGACTGACGCGCTTTTTCGTCATGGAATAGATCGTGATCGGCAGCGTTTGAACGGTGCCGCTGGTGAAATAGGAAATAATAAAATCATCAATGGAATATGTCAGGCAAATCAGGAACGAAGAAAAAATCGCCGGCATCAGTTCCGGCAGGATCACTTTGAAAAACGCCTGACGGGGATTGCACCCCAGGTCCAAAGCCGCCTCATAAATTCGAATGTCCATCTGCCGCAGCTTGGGACTGACATTGAAGACCACATACGGCACACAAAAAGTGATGTGGGCCAAAAGCAGTGTCACCATCCCAAATCCCTGTACCGCGACCTCTTTGTCCAGAATCGTGGAAAGGATCTTGGACATTCCGTCGTTTCCCACCACAAACAGCAGCATCAGCGACACGCCGGTAATAATCTCCGGATTGATGACCGGGATATAACTGACCGTCATGATGGCGCTGCGCGTGCGCTTTTTCATGGAGCTGATGCCGATGGATGCCATCGTTCCCAAAAGCGTCGCCAGAATGGATGCGGCAAACGCAATGATCAAGGAGACCAAAAGGCTTTTCAAAACCATTTCATCGTGGAACAGATTCACATACCATTTAAAGGTAAAGCCCGTGAACACCGCACGGCTTTTGGACTCGTTGAAACTGAACGCGATCAAAATGGCGATGGGAAGGTACAAAAAGCCCAAAAGCGCGCAGAGATAAACACGTCCCAAAACTTTCCACTTTCTCATACCATCGCCTCCATTTCCTCTGTATCGGCAGTGGTAAGGCTCATGCAAAGCAGGACAATCACCATCAGCACCAAGCTCATGGCACTTCCCAAATTGTAGTTGTAACTGTTCCCCAGGAACTGCAGCTCAATCAAATCGCCGATCAGCAAGTTGGAGCCGCCGCCCAGCATCCGGCTGATGATGAACGTCGAGATACTGGGAACGAAGACCATCGTGATCCCGGTGGTGATGCCATCCATCGAAAGAGGAATCAGAACGCGGGTCAGAACGTGGAACATATTCGCGCCCAGATCCTGTGCCGCTTCAATTACGCTGCTGTCGATCTTCACCATGATCGTGTACAGCGGCAAGATCATATAGGGCAGATAGTTGTAGACCATTCCCAGGACGACCGCCCCGGAAGTGTTGATCATCTGAAACGGTCCCAGCCCGAACAGGCCCAGGAACTGATTGATCAAGCCGCCCATCTCCAAAAGGCTCATCCACGCATAGGTGCGCAGCAAAAAGTTCATCCACATGGGAAGCATAATCAGCATAACCATCATTCTCTGCCGGGAGGCCTTCAGTCTGGACAGCATAAAGCTAATCGGGAACGCCAGCAACAGGCAAATGATCGTGGCGATGACCGCGAGGACGATGCTGTGCACAAACACCGCCGTATAAGGGCCCAGTGCCATGATGTTGTCAAAGGTAAATTGCCCTTCCTTATTAGTAAAAGCAAAATAGATAACAATCGCCAGTGGAAAAATAGTAAATGCTACCATCCACACCAGATACGGCGCAGCAAGTGATTTCTTTTTCAGCATCTCACTCTTCCTCCGCGCGGTGCATGATATGGATCTCATCCGGTCCAATGCACATACCGATCAGCTCTCCTACTTGAGAAGCCTGTGTAGAGTGAATGATCCAATCATATCCAGCCTGACGAACATGCATTTCAAAGTGCACACCTTTAAAAATGACGTTCTCGACAATTCCCGTCAGCTGCCCCTGAATAGCCGGCACAACACGAATATCCTCCGGCCGCACAACCACCTGAACAAATTCCTTGGCGCCGAAGCCCTTATCCACGCAGGTGAATTCATTGCCCGCAAATTCCACACAGAAATCGCGCAGCATCACACCATCCAGAATGTTGGATTCGCCAATGAAATTCGCAACAAAGGCATTTTTCGGCTCGTTGTAAATGTCCTGCGGCGAACCGATCTGCTGGATATTTCCACCGCGCATTACCACGACGGTATCCGACATCGTCAGAGCCTCTTCCTGATCATGCGTTACATAAATAAAGGTAATATCCATGCTCTGCTGGATCCGCTTCAATTCGATCTGCATTTCTTTACGCAGTTTCAAATCCAACGCACCCAAAGGCTCGTCCAAAAGAAGCACGCGCGGATGGTTGACCAGAGAACGGGCAATTGCCACGCGCTGCTGCTGGCCACCGGAAAGCGTGACCGTGCTGCGGCGTTCAAACCCTTTCAGGCCCACCATTTCCAGCATTTCCATAACACGCTGACGGACTTCCTTTTCATCCACCTTTTTCAAGCGAAGTCCAAAAGCCACATTGTCATACACATTCAGATGCGGAAACAACGCATACTTCTGAAATACCGTGTTGACCTGACGCTTATACGGCGGCAACGATGTGATGTCTTTTCCGTTAAAAAAGACATTGCCCGATTTCGGTTCGATAAATCCACCTATGACGCGAAGTGTTGTCGTTTTACCGCAGCCGGACGGCCCCAAAAACGTTACAAACTCCTTGTCGTGGATATCGAGATTGAGCCCGTCCAGAACGGTCTCGCCATCGAAATCAACTACAATGTCTTTCAACGATACAACTACACTATTATCCATATGGATTGCATCCCCCTTTGCGGAATTTTCCCGGGAAATGGCCCGGGCCAGTGTCAATTATGCCGCCCCGCAAAAGGTTTGTTACACTGCTCTTATCCCCGACTGAGTGGAAAAATCGGTTTGGCAGCTACAGCGACACATACGATCACCAAGTTCGGCACAGTCAAGCTGCGCCGTGTGTTCAGATGCATCTTAAAACACACAAATGTACTATATAGATTTGTGCACATTTTGTCAATAGTTTTTTCGTAAAAAATTCACAAATTATCTGTATATCTCTGCGTATTCTGAGCTTTCGGAAATAATTCATCTGATTTGCTCTTATTTCCTCTCATTTTCTCATTTTTTCTTCGATTTTCTCTAAATCCACCTTAAAAAAAGATGCGGATGAAATTTCATCCGCATCTTTTTTCTCAGTGGTTTCCACATCCATGATTTCCGCAGGAATGGTTTCCTTCATGATGCGCACAGACCGTGTTGGGATCATAGCGCAGTGCCCCATTCAAAAGTGCCTGCACTGCATCATCGGCAGATCCGACTGCTCCCGGATACAATTCAATTCCAGCCTGCGCCAGAGCGGTGCGCGCTCCGCCGCCAATTCCTCCGCAAATCAGCGTATCCACGCCGCGCTCTTTCAAAAATCCCGCCAAAGCACCGTGGCCGCTGTCTCCAGTAGGAACTACTTCGCTGGAAACAACCGTCCCCTGTTCGACAGTATAAATCTTAAACTGCTGTGTATGTCCAAAATGGCCATAAATATTTCCGTCTTCATACGTTACTGCAATTTTCATTTCAAGTCCTCCTCTTGACTCTGCTGCACGCAGCAGCTTCCGCAAACATTTCCTGCACATGTCTGTGGACATCTTCGGCGACAGCATTCCCGCTGATTGGGACAAACGCGGTAATTTCCGCCGACAATTTTCAAAAAACGACCATTGACCAGTGCATCTGCAATTTTCCGCCGGGCAGACGTGTAAATTGCCTGTACCGTCGTACGTGCCACTTCCATCTGTGCCGCGCATTCTTCCTGGTTCATCTCCAGGCTGTCAATCAGCCGAATCACTTCGTATTCATCCACCGAAAGGACCACAGGCTCCTGCTCTTTCTGTAAATGCAGCGGCCCGAACTCATCCAGTTTCGGCACAGCACAGATTCTCCGACATTTCGTTGGCCTTGGCATTTTCCGCCTCCTATATCCGGCATATGTCAATTATTATTATAGCCAATTTCCGACATATGTCAATAAAAAGCCGTACCTTTTTGAGAAACATAACCAATCAGCAACGGCGGCCGATCGACAGGCTGCGCTGAAAAGCACAGCGCCTGCCGATAAGTATTTTCCGCTGCATCAAACAGTGTTTCATCGGAAGCATACATTCGTGCGATGGGCTCTCCGCGTCGCACAAAATCTCCCGTCTTCTTCAATGATAACAATCCTGCCGTAGGATCGATCGAATCTTCTTTCTTTTGCCTTCCTGCGCCTAGCAGCATGGCCGATATCCCGATTCCTTCTGTATCCATTGCACTGATATAGCCGTCATGCTGCGCAAGCAACGCTCTCTCAAAAGGCGCTTGAGGGAATCTCTCTTCCTGCTGAAGCACCGAAACGTCTCCGCCCTGCGCCGTCACCATTTCATAAAATTTTTGAAGCGCACGGCCATTTGCAATTGCGTTTTGCGCTTGTGCCGCACACTCCGGCAGTGTGCGTTTTTCATCGGAAAGGTGGAGCAAGTGCGCCGCCAGAAGGACACATTCCTGTTGCAAATCTTCGGGACCGCCGCCTTTGAGGACCTGAAGCGCTTCCAACACTTCCACCCCATTGCCGACCGCATGTCCCAAAGGCGTGTCCATACGTGTCAGCAACGCCGCAGTTTTTTTGCCGTGCGCCCACCCGATCGACACCATCATTTCTGCCAAAGCTTGTGCCTCTTGGACCGTCTTCATAAAAGCTCCGCTTCCAACCTTCACGTCCAGCAAAATACAGTCGGAGCCCGACGCCAGCTTCTTGGACATAATACTGGACGCGATCAGAGGAATGCTGGATACGGTCGCCGTAACATCCCTCAGCGCATACATTTTTTTGTCAGCCGGCGCCAAATTTCTGGTCTGACCGATGACCGCCGCGCCAATGGTATTGACCTGGTGTGCAAACTCCTGCTCGCTCAAAGCAATTCGATAACCAGGAATCGATTCTAACTTGTCCAGCGTTCCGCCCGTATGACCCAAACCTCTTCCACTCATTTTTGCCATCTTCAGGCCGCAGGCCGCAGCGATGGGAATAACCGCTAAAGTCGTTTTATCTCCTACTCCACCAGTGGAATGTTTATCTGCCTTAATTCCCTGAATCATGGAGAGATCTTCCGTTTCACCGCTTTGCACCATGGCAGAGGTAAGAATCGATGTTTCCTCCGGAGTCATTCCTTTAAGGTAAATGGCCATGAGCAGAGCACTGGCCTGATAGTCCGGGATTCGATCTGCCGTATATTCCTGTACAAAAAAACGAATCTCCTCTTCCGACAAAACTTTTCCGTCCCGCTTATGGGAAATCACATCGTACATTCTCATAGTTCTGCCCTCCTTATTCTTATTATAATCTCCCGCCGTCCAATGGGCAATTGACAAACGCGGGCACGCTCTGTAAAATGAAACATATAATTTATGCGGGTATGGCGGAACTGGCAGACGCACCAGACTTAGGATCTGGCGGAGTGATCCATGCAGGTTCGATTCCTGTTACCCGCACCAGATAAAAGAATCCGAGCTTATTTTCTCATACGGAAATAGGTTCGGATTCTTTTTTGCCAACTCAACCTAAGGTTTGGTGCACTTTTCTGCAGATATGATATAATTCGGGTTAAGGTGAGGTGGAACCAGATGGACAATGCAAAAACCGGAACTTTCATCAAAGAACTTCGAAAAGAAAAGCATTTGACACAAAAAGAGCTTGCGGATCTGCTCCACGTCACCGACCGGGCTGTCTCAAAGTGGGAGCGTGGCCTGTGTGCTCCGGATATATCCTTATTGGAGCCCCTTGCCGCCGCTTTGGATGTTACAATTGTAGAGCTTCTCTCTGGAGAGCATGGGAACAGCAAGGAACACACCGCCAATCCCGAATCTGTTGCCAAAAAAGTTATTGACTATTCCGAAGGAGAAATTGCTCAAAAGACAAAAGCATTCACACGAAAAGTGATTGCGTACATTCTTTCCGCCTTCCTGCTGTTTTTTCTTTTGATTCCTACACTGAACGGGCTGATTGTGGGAGAGGGTTTTGCATGGCGCTGCATCCCCGCATACCTGTGTGCTCGAAAAGCAGCTCAGGCAATCGAGACACTAGATGAACAGGCAATTCAAAAATTCATAGGAAATTCCGACGATATGTTTTCAGCTTTGTTGGAGCTGGAAGCACAAGGCGTACACATTTGGAATGCAAAAGCCAAGTTTTTTCAAACCCGACTCGATGATATGTTCTTGAATCTGGAAGTCGAACTGATCGTCCTGCACGAAGACATCAAATATCAGTTCAACTGCAGCGGAACCTATCGAAACGGAAAAGTAGAACTTATGAATATCGTCAATCCCAGCGTGGGACAGGATTACCCTGCATGGATTTTGCAGTTAAATGACGCTTTATCTACATATTACCCCGGATAATCCATTTACAACTCCGCAATAATAAAAAAACACGCCTCCATCAGCAGCAAATGCCGATTGGGGCGTGTTTTTTTATCCCCGAGGAAGGCTCTCTGCCTCCGAACAATGCTGTGCAGGCCTGCCGCTTAAGGTCACTCACAAGACTGCAAACAGCTATAATCAAAATCAACACGGCTGCTAACAGCATTATCAGGGACATATTGCATATTTTCCAGTAAGATATGCTTCATATTTCATCTTCACCGATCACGTAAAGCGTCTCACCTTAACAACGCTCAACCACAATACAATCGATCGATGTCAACCCTTCAACCTTTACAGCTTTTCCACCTTTCTTCCCGCCCATCTCTGTTTTCGCCAACAAAAAGTATCTTTGCTTGTGCAATCTGACCTTTAAGCCAAGGAATTTCCTATAGGACAGAAGATTTTTCTATCGATTCTGAAGAAAAATCCCCTTAAAATAAAGGCAGAAAGAGGGACGCAGACAGCGTTCCACACATGCAAAACTTGTAGGAGGATATTTCAATGAAAAAGAAACTTGCACTTCTGCTTTCAGCCATCCTTGCTGTGGGCATGCTCGCATCCTGCGGCGGCTCCTCTGCCGGAAGCACTGCTTCTACGGGCAGCACCACCGGTTCCAGCGTTGCTCAGAGCGCTTCCGAACTTCAGGTCGACGTGTTCTACTATGACTTCTCTGACGTGTACATCTCCACAGTTCGCACTGCGATGGATGAGCAGCTGAAAGCCATGGGCATCGAACCCAAAAACTGGGACGCTGCCGGTTCTCAGCCCACACAGACCGACCAAGTTAAAACCGCTATCACTGCTGGTTCCGATCTGCTGATCGTCAACATCGTGGAAACCTCCACTTCTGACCCTGCGAAGGATATTGTGGATGCCGCCAAAGCAGCTGACATCCCCGTCATCTTCTTCAACCGCGAAGTTGCAGACAACGACGTCATCAACAGCTATGAAAAATGCGCATTCGTCGGCACCAATGCTCCGGACGCTGGCCACATGCAGGGCGAAATGATCGGCGAATATCTGCTGGCCAATTACGACACCGTTGACCTGAACGGCGACGGCAGCATCTCTTATGTTCTGTTCAAAGGTCAGGAAGGCAATGCAGAGGCTGAGGCCCGCACCCAGTACGCTGTAGAAGACGCCAACGCTATCCTGACCGAAGCTGGCAAACCGGAACTGGCTTACTACGACTCCAAAGCTACCACCAAATACCTGGTTGACGCTGCTGGCAAATGGTCTGCACAGGCCGCCAACGACTACATGGTTACCCTGCTGGGCAGCTACAACAAAGACAACAACAACATGGTTGAGCTGATCATCTGCAACAACGACGGCATGGCTGAAGGCGCGATCGCCGCTCTGCAGAACGTCGGCTACAACAATGGCGAAGGCACCACCATCATCCCCGTCTTCGGCGTGGACGCCACTGATTCCGCAAAAGCGCTGATTCAGGCTGGCAACATGACCGGTTCCATCAAGCAGGATGCTGTCGGTATGGCTTCTACCATCAACACGCTGGTCAAAAACGTGCAGGATGGCGCTGAATTGATGGCCAACACCGATCAGTTCACTGTGGACGACGACGTGGCGAAGATCCGTGTTCCCTATCAGATGTACGACGGCACTGAAGGCTGATTTCCCTGTCATCTGAATCGCCCCAACAACACCAGAAAAAGCCAAGCGGGGCCGCCAACAGGCAGCCCCGCTTAGCCCTGACATGAAGAAAGTTTTCGTTCGGGTGCATTTTGCGCCCGGTAAAAGCATTCTTCCGCACAAGAGAGGAGGAAACTTATGGAGCAGCCAGCATTGCTGGAGATGCGCGGCATCTGCAAGAATTTTCCGGGCGTAAAAGCATTGGATCATGTGGACCTGACAGTTCGTCCCGGCACGGTCCATGCTCTGATGGGCGAAAACGGCGCCGGAAAATCGACTCTGATGAAATGTCTGTTTGGCATTTACCATCGGGACGAAGGAACCATTCGCCTGGACGGCAAAGAGGTCAACTTTAAAAGTTCGAAAGAAGCGCTGGAAAGCGGTGTTGCCATGGTACATCAGGAACTGAACCAGGCATTGACCCGCAGCGTACAGGACAACCTTTGGCTGGGCCGTTACCCCAAAATCGCCGGCGTTATGGTCGATGAATCCAAAATGGCACGGCGTACCAAAGAAATTTTTGAAACATTGGGCGTTACCGTAAACCCCAAAGCAATCATGTCCACTCTGCCTGTTTCTCAGCGCCAAATGGTGGAAATCGCAAAAGCGGTTTCCTACGATTCCAAAATCATTGTATTCGATGAGCCCACTTCTTCCCTCACCGAAACGGAAGTAGAACATTTGTTCCGCATCATCAATATGCTCCGTGACAAGGGCTGCGGAATCATTTACATATCTCATAAGATGGAAGAGATTTTGCGCATCAGCGATGATGTTACCATCATGCGCGACGGTCAATGGGTAGCAACCCGCCCGGCAAAGACTCTGACCATGGACGAGATTATTAAGCTGATGGTCGGCCGCGAACTGACCAATCGATTCCCGCCCAAGACCAACGTTCCCGGAGATGTGATTCTGGACGTTCAGCACATTGCGGGCAAGTACACCCGTTTGAAAGACGCCACCTTCCAGCTTCGCAAAGGCGAAATCCTCGGCATTGCAGGACTGGACGGCTCCGGCCGCACAGAAGTTCTGGAAAATCTGTTCGGCGCCATGACACGTGAGGGCGGCACAATTACACTGCACGGGAAAGAGATTCAAAACCGTTCACCGCGGGAATCCATTAAGAACGGCTTTGCCCTGCTGACCGAGGAACGCCGCGCAACCGGTATTTTCGGTATTCGGGACATCAAGGAAAACACCGTGATCTCCAGTTTGAAAGACTACCTTGTAGGCGGCGTTTTCCTGAGCGAGAAAAAAATGCGCAAGGACACAGAGTGGTCCATCCAGGCAATGCACATCAAAACTCCCAGCCAGCACACGCAGATCCGCTCCCTGTCCGGCGGCAACCAGCAGAAAGTCATTATCGGCCGCTGGCTGCTGACCAAGCCGGAGATCCTGCTGCTGGACGAACCGACCCGCGGCATTGACGTGGGTGCAAAATACGAAATCTATCAGTTGATTATTGATTTGGCCAAAGAGGACAAAGGCGTAATCATGGTATCTTCCGAAATGCCTGAATTGCTGGGCGTCTGCGACCGGATTCTGGTAATGTCCGGCGGACAGGTGGCCGGCGAAGTAGACGCAAAGAATACCAGCCAGGAAGAAATTCTGACCCTGGCGGCCAAGTATGTGTAAAGAGGAGGCAATCATTCATGAGTAACGAATCCAAAGCGCTTGCCGCCAAAGCTCAGAAATTGAGCGGAAAACAAATCGGCAATGCTCTGCTCAACAACGCGCTGATTATCATCATGCTGCTGGTCGCTGTCTATGTTGCCATTACTCAGCCCAGCTTTTTGTCCGCCAGTTCTCTGATCAACCTTCTTTCCCTGACAGCTGCGTACCTTCCTGTTGCGCTCGGCATTGCCGGCTGTATCGTTTTGACCGGCACCGATCTGAGCGCAGGTCGTGCAGTCGGTATCACCGCCTGCATAGCTGCTTCTCTGCTGCAGAAATCCGACATTGCCAACAAGATGTGGACCGGAATCGGCGCCCTGCCCATTCCTCTTGTCATTCTCATCGTCGTGGCAATCGGCGCACTGATCGGTGCGTTCAACGGCTTCTTTGTGGCCAAGTTCAAACTGCATCCCTTCATCGTCACGCTGGCAACGCAGTTGATTCTGTACACCATTCTTCTGTTCTATGTTCAGGCGGGCAACAACAACGGTATGGCCATTTCCAGCCTGACGGACGAATATCGTAACTTCGTCGTTGGCAATCCTCCCCTTCTGAATTTTGCCGGCGGCAGCATTCAGATTCCCAACTACGTTATTTATGCAGTTCTGCTGACTGCTTTGATGTGGTTCATCTGGAACAAAACCACTTTTGGTAAAAACATGTTTGCACTGGGCGCCAACGAAGAGGCCGCCCGCGTTTCCGGTGTCAATGTCTTTATGACCACCATCGCTGTCTTCGCATTGGCAGGCGCCATGTATGGTTGGGCCGGTTTCGTGGAATCTGCCCGTATCGCTTCCAACACGGCCAACACCGGTGTGAACTATGAATTGGACGCTATCGCCGCTTGCGTTATCGGTGGTGTATCCTTCGTAGGCGGTATCGGTAAAATCAGCGGCATCGTCATCGGCGTTATCATGCTTCGTCTGATCTTTGTGGCACTTCCGTTGGTTGGCATGGATCAGAACCTGCAGTACGCCATTAAGGGCGGCATTATTCTTTTTGCCTGTGCATTGGACATGCGCAAATATCTGGTCAAAAAATAAGAAGTACTGTCGCACATTTCCTGTTCCGACTGAACGGCCGTTCGCCTTGGCGGACGGCCGTTTTTCAATAAAAGGGCGCCGGTCCCTGTACATCCGACCGGCTGATACGATATAATCATTTTGAAGGGGGACTGCGGACATGGAGGCTTATCGTGTTCTTCTGGTAGACGACGAGGAAGAGCTGCGTGCCGGAATCCGGCGAAAAATTGACTGGGACTCACTGGGCTTCAGTTTGTGCGGCGAGGCCGGGAATGGTCAGGACGCTCTGGAATTGGCCGAACATCTGAATCCGGACGTCGTTCTCACCGATATCAAAATGCCATTCATGGACGGATTGGAGCTATGCCGTCGCTTAAAGGAACAGCTGCCCGCCGTCCGCCTGATTGTTTTTTCAGGTTTTGATGACTTTGAATATGCCCGACAGGCCATCGGTATGAACGTGTTCGAATATCTTCTGAAACCCATCAATGCACTGGAACTTTCACAGGTTTTAGCCCGGCTTCATGCTGACATGGATACTCAGCGTGCCGAACAGCAGGATGTACAGGCCCTTCGGCAACGCTACGAAGACAGTCTTCCCCTTTTGCGTGGTCTGTTCTATGCACGTGTTCTGGACGGGCAGCTCAAGCCTTCCCAAATCAGCGAACGCGCAGCGCGCTACGAAATTTCACTGAATGGCGACAGCTGGGTGACAGCCCGCATCCATGTCAGTGCCTTGGGCGATGATCCGGATGAATTGATTCTTCTGTCTGTACAGGGATTTTTTCAGGAGAACTTTTCCCTATCCTGTTGCGACAGCCGATGGCTCTTGTACGACGACGATCTGGCTTTGCTCGCCTCTTTCCCGGGCACTGTTCAAATTTACTCGCTGATCCATGAACTGGAGCGCGTGCGTGCTATGGCGGAAAAGGTTTTACGTTTAAAGCTCACGGTTGGAATTGGCGCTCCGGTCAATGATTTTTCGCAGCTGATGCGTTCCGCCCAAGGCGCTTCTTCCGCCCTCGACTACCGCATGCTGCTGGGAACAGGGCGTACTTTGTACATCGGTGATTTGGAACCGCGTCAGACCGGCCAGCTGACTTTTGGAGAATCGGATGAACGTGAGTTGATCAATGCGGTAAAACTCGGCACGCCGGATACCGTCCGCCAGTTCCTGGGCGACATTATTCAGCGCGCACGAGAGACGACGCTAAGTCAGTATCAGTGTTTTTTCCTGGAGTTGCTCACCTGTCTGATCAAGCTTGCCCGAGCGGCTGACATTCCCATCGATTCTGTTTTTGGTCCCGGTTTTTCCGGCGCAGTACAGCTGACGGATTTTTCCTCGCCGGAGGAATTGGGACATTGGGTGGAAGAGCGTTGTCTCCGCCTGCAAACTGTATTCGGCCAACGGCGCACCGATACCACTCTTCGCGCAGTTGACAAGGCGCGTACATTTATCGCGCAGCATTATACGGACACAGAACTTTCTGTGGAAATGCTGTGCGACCATCTGCACCTTTCCCCTGCCTATTTCTCAACCCTTTTCAAAAGAGAAACCGGAATGAGCTTCACTGCCTATGTCACCAATGTGCGTATGGATGCAGCAGCAGAACTTCTGCGTAATACAGATGAAAAAACATATCTGATTGCTCAGCAGATTGGTTATTTGGACCCCAACTATTTCAGCTATGTTTTCAAGCGTCAGTACGGAACCAGCCCGTCCAAATACCGTGCTGAACATCGCCAATCAACACAATGAAAGGAGGATTGCCTGTGTTTGTGCGTTCTTTGATCGGAAGGCTATCGGCTTCCTATCGAAAAATGAGCATACGCCGCGTGATCTCCCTTTCTTTTACTGCTGTTTCTGTGGTAGGAATTTTGTTCATCGGCCTTTCGCTGGTGCTTCGTTATTCCGCCGCCACACAGCAAGTCGAGGCCAGCGCCAGTCAAAAAGTTCTGGAACAGGTCAAGCAAAGCATGGATAGTCATCTGCGCCGCATGATGCGCGTTTCCGACACCGTTTATTACCGTATCATCAAAAACGCGGATATTAACCAAGGAATCTCTCCCGAAAGCTTGGAACTTCTGTACGAAGAGAATCGGGATGACCTTGTTTCTATTGCGATTTTTGACCCTGCGGGCGATTTGGTGACGGCCACCCCTCTTTCTTCGCTCAAAGCGCAGGCACATGCCAGTCAGCAGGCCTGGTTTTCTGCCGCTCTTGGGCAAATTGAAAATATTCATTTTTCAACCCCGCACGTACAAAATCTGTTTGAATCGGCAGATGACCGCTATCGGTGGGTAATCTCTATCAGCCGCCAGGTGGAGCTAACGCGAGGCGGCACCACGGAAAGCGGTGTTCTGCTGGTAGACATGAATTTTTCCGGCGTGGAACAGATTTGCCGCAACGCCGAATTGACCGGCGGCGGATATCTCTATATCGTAGACCGCAACGGTGAAATCATTTATCATCCGCGTCAACAGTTGATTTACGCGGATCTGATTCAGGAAAACAATCAGGAAGCTGCTCTTTTGCCCGACGGCACCCATTGGGAAACCTTTCAAGGAGAACAACGCCAGATTACTGTCAAGACGGTGGGTTACACCGGATGGAAACTGGTTGGCGTTGTTCCGGCTAACGGATTGCGCGGAAGCACCGGTCAGCTGATTCTATTTGTCATTTCTGTGCTTCTGTTTTCCATTTTCCTTTTAATTTTTATCAATTCACGCCTGTCGGCCCACATCACTGAACCCATTCTGGAATTGGACCGTGCGGTCAACGACATTCAAAAGCTCGGGCAGCTGCCTGAAGTCACGGACAGCGGCTGCTATGAGGTGCAGCGACTGGAACACTCCATTCGTTCAATGGTCTCTACAATGCGCCACCTGATGGATGACATCATTCGGCAGGAGCAAGATAAGCGCCGTTCTGAGCTGGAAGTTCTCCAGTCTCAAATCAACCCCCACTTTTTGTATAATACGCTGGACTCTGTGATCTGGCTGACCGAAAGTGGGCGGTATGATGATGCCATCCAGATGGTCACTTCTCTTGGACGCCTCTTTCGTATTTCACTCAGCCGCGGCAAGAGCATCATTCCTCTGTCGGACGAGCTGGAGCATGCCAACCATTACATGACCATTCAGAAAATCCGATACAAAAACAAATTTTCATTTACAATTCACGCAGAACCGGATACTGCTGGATTGTACTCCTTAAAATTGATCGTGCAACCCATTCTTGAAAATGCCATTTATCACGGTATGGCGGCAGCGGATGATGACGGTGAAATCACGGTCCACGCATGGCGCGACGGTGATGATCTTATCATCGATGTTTCTGACAACGGATTGGGGATGCCACAGGAAGTGGTGGAGAGTCTTCTGGATGAACGCAAACCTCTTGAGCGCAGTAAAGGTTCCGGAATCGGCGTACGAAATGTTCACCGTCGTATCGGTCTGACCTTTGGGGTTCAATACGGATTGACGTTCCACAGTGAACCGGATGAGGGAACCACCGTGCGTATCCGTCTGCCTGCGTTGACACAACCGCCGGATGATATTGATGCAAGGGAGGCGAAGCCTTGAAACAGAGGGAGTACCGTTGGTGGCAAATGCTCGTTCTGGTCGTTCTGGCCGCCGCTACCGTTCTTAGTCTTGTTATCCCGGAGCGATTTCTTGTAGGCCCCGATCCAAAGCGCGTTGAGGTATCCATTTTGATTCGCCAGACAGACAACACCTTCTGCGCCACAGCTCGCCAGGGAATGGAGCAGGCTGCCGAAGATCTTGGAGCAGAGCTTCGTTTTCTCACACTTCCTGAGGACAACGACAGTGACGCTCAAATCGAACTTCTGCGCCGGGAGATCGACGTTGGAGTGGATGCCGCAGTCGTGGCTCCGGTCGACTGCGAGAAACTGGCTCTTTTCCTGGGGGACACTCCGCCGATTCCTGTTGTTTCCATCGAGTCTCCGGTCGACGGTACGTCAGCTGGTGTGTACCCCAACAACGAACAGGCCGGGCAGCTTTTGGCAGAGCAGCTGATCAGCGATTTCCCGGATGGTGGACAAGTTTTGTTGGTAAACAGCTGTCCGGGAGCCGTCGGTCTCTCCACGCGCCTGGAATGCGCGCAGAAGCTGCTGCAGGACGCGGGATTCTCTATCGCGGTATGCAATGGCTTCTCCACTCAAAAGTTGCTGGAAAAAGCCGATTTCGTTGTATGTTTTGAGGCGCAGGCTTTGGACATAGCTGTTCAACAATCTTTCGAGTGTGCAGCTCCACCCAAAATTTACGGAGCAGGTGTGACTGATTCCGTCGTTGCTCAAGTAGAGCGAGGTCAAATCTCAGTGCTCGCAGCCTGGAGCGAATATGCGGTCGGCTATTTATCAGTGACACAAGCCGTAGCTGCTGCCAGGAATCAATCAGTGGAAGATTATCTGCTTCCCGTGTCCATCGTTCAGGAGGGAAATACTTATGACCCGGACCATCAAAAGCTTCTTTATCCGATTGCTGGCTAGTGCCTTGGTGCTTTTTCTCTGTCTGATGGCCACCGGCTGTATTTTCCCTATTCAAAAAGAGACGGAAACACTCCGCATCGGCGTGGCAGTTTATCTGCAGGAAGATACCTTTATCGGTACGTTGGTACAAGATCTGGAACGGCTGGCACAGGAACGTGAGACCGAAGAGGATTTGAAAATCAACATCAATGTTGTAGACGGCCGCGGCTCACAAACAACTCAAAATGATCAGATTGACCGGCTGATTGCCCTCAATTACGATGTATTGTGTGTAAATATCGTGGATCGCACTTCCGCCGCTGTACTGATTGACAAGGCGCAGGAAGCTGGCATTCCTATCATTTTCTTCAACCGTGAACCGGTAGAGGAAGATTTGCTTCGCTGGGAACACGTTTACTACGTGGGAGCTATGGCGGAAGACTCCGGAGTTCTGCAGGGCGAGATTATTCTGGATTATTGGAGCAAACAGAAAGAACGCGTGGACCGCAACGGCGATAACATTCTTCAATATGTGATGCTTGAAGGAGAACCCGGTCACCAGGACGCACTTCTCCGCACAGAATATTCTGTTCAGACATTGAGCAGCGCCGGTGTAAACGTAGAAAAAATCGCCAGTGAAACAGCCAACTGGGATCGTACACAGGCCGCAGCCCGTATGACGCAATGGCTTCAGGAGTATGGGACCAGCATTGAAGCCGTCATTTCCAACAATGATGACATGGCTTTGGGTGCGATTGACAGCCTGAAAAACGCAGAAATTCCAAAAGAGGAAATGCCATTAATCGTCGGGGTAGACGCCACTGCTCCTGCGCTGGATGCCATCAAAAACGGCACATTGCAAGGAACAGTCCTCAATGACGCAGACGGAATTGCGCAGGCACTTCTTTCTCTTTCAATGGCTCTCGCCAGTGGCGAAGACCCTTCGCAAGTCGTGGAGTTGGAAAATGCTCATTATGTATGGCTTCCTTACCAGCCCATTACCGGAACCTTTTCTTAAAAAAGATGTGACCTGCCCAGCAGGTCACATCTTTTTTGTGAAAAAATACTTCCAAGCATTGTTCTGTCTTATATTTATAGGTAAAACTCTGTTACAATAACGTTATAAAAAATCAGGAGATGAATCCATGCCTCAACTTGATCAAAAAACCGTCCTTTTTGAACAAACCGCAATTCCCCGCGCGGTAGCACAGCTGGCGATCCCCACAATTCTCAGTTCCCTTGTGATGGTCATTTACAATCTGGCTGATACATATTTTGTGGGAATGCTGAACGATCCGGTGCAAAATGCCGCTGTCACGCTGGCAGCACCTGTTTTGCTCGCTTTCAATGCAATCAACAACCTTTTCGGCGTGGGCAGTTCCAGCATGATGAGCCGTGCGCTCGGGCGGAAAGACTATGAAACGGTTTCACGCAGTTCTGCATTTGGTTTTTACTGCACATTGCTCTGCGGAATTCTCTTCTCTGCCCTTTGCATTGTGTTTCGCACACCTCTTCTCGTTCTGTTGGGCGCAGATGAAGTAACCATGGAAGCAACTGCCGGCTATATGCTCTGGACCGTTCAATGCGGTGCTACACCTGCGATTTTGAATGTTGTTATGGCATATCTCGTCCGGGCAGAAGGAAGCGCCCTGCACGCCAGTATCGGCACCATGAGCGGCTGTCTGCTGAACATCGTACTTGACCCTATTTTTATTCTTCCCTGGGGGCTGAATCTGGGAGCGGCCGGCGCAGGCCTTGCCACCCTGATTTCCAACTGTGCAGCCTGTGTTTATTTCCTGATTCTCCTCTTTGTCAAGCGCAAGCGCACCTTCGTGTGCCTGAACCCGAAAAAGTTCACGTTTGAAAAAGAAATTGTTACAGGTGTCTGTGGTGTGGGAATTCCGGCAGCGATCCAGAACCTTTTGAATGTTACCGGAATGACCATTCTGAACAATTTTACGTCTGCATACGGTGCCAATGCTGTAGCCGCTATGGGCATCACTCAAAAAATCAACATGGTCCCCATGTATATCTCCATGGGCCTTTCTCAAGGCATTATGCCTTTGGTCAGTTACAACTACGCCAGCGGCAATATTCGCCGGATGAAACGAACTGTTTTGTTTGCTGTCCGTTCTGCCTTATTGCTCATTCTTATTGTATCTGCATGTTATTTTGTGATGCCCGGAACCTTCATTTTCCTATTCATGCAAAATGAAGAGATCATCTCTTACGGGTCCCAATTTTTGCGTGGCTTCTGTCTGGGTCTTCCTTTTCTGTGCGTGGATTTTCTCGCAGTCGCCGTGTTCCAAGCTGTCGGGATGGGAAAAGCAGCTCTTGCATTCGCCATTTTGCGTAAAATCGTACTGGAGATCCCTGCGCTGTGCATTCTCAACTGGCTCTTCCCGCTTTATGGACTGGCCTACGCTCAGCTGACTGCGGAAGCCGTTCTCTCCGTAGCAGCCATTATCGTTCTTGCACGGCTCTTCCGAAATTTGGAAAGTTCCCACTCTTCCTCTAATGCTTAAATATCCAAAAGCGGCGCACTGTCCCACAGACAGTACGCCGCTTTTACATAATTCCGATTGCATCAATCAGATCTGCCATCCCTTACATACATCGACCCAGCCCTCTGCTTCCGATGCCCGTTCCAATTCATCCGGCGTCAGACGCACTGCACTGGCAGCATTTCCAGCAGCCGGAAATACGGTTTCAAAACGGCGCAGCGACTGATCCAAATAAACATGTACGCCCTCTTTGATTGCAAAAGGACATACACCGCCTACTGCATGCCCTACACGCACTGGCACCTCATCGTGTGCAAGCATTTTGGCCTTCGTACCAAAGCGTACCTTGTACTTCGCATTATCAATCTTCGCGTCACCTGCCGCCACGATTAAAATGCATTCATCTCCTACTGCAAACGACAAAGTCTTGGCAATACGCGCAGGTTCGCAATGATTTGCAGCGGCCGCCAGTTCCACGGTCGCACTGGACTGCGAAAACTCAATGATTCGATCTGCCAAGCCTCGCTCGCGAAGATAATTCCGAACGGTTTCAATGGACATTTTCTCACTCCCTAAAAAAGGGCGCGCCCTATGGCACGCCCTTTTTCATCTTTCAAAATTATTCTTCCGATTCCTCGGCGGCGTCTTCCTCTTCACTGAAATCCACTTCGAATTTCGTGCCGCAGTTCGGGCAGGCCAAATTCTCATCCGCCAGCATATCCTCATCTACGCAGACCACTTCGCCACAGTTGGGGCAAGTAATCTCATACAGGCCCGCCTCATATTCTTCGTCGTAATCGTCCTCGTCTTCATCGTCATCTTCATCGCCATAAACGCAGGACTCCACGTCTTCCAAATCCTCGCTCAAAGCGTCCACTTCATCGTACAGCTGATCAACGTCTTCATCGATCTGCACCACAGAATCCGCCATCTGATCCAGCAGCTCTACAACTGCGTTCAGAACTTTTCCCTCTTTTGTGGTGACGTCGAATTCCATGCCTTCCATCAGGCCTTTGATAAACGCAACTTTCTCTTTCAGTTCCATTGTTCTATTGCCTCCTTTAACACAACAGGCAAGGCCGTAGCCGGTCTTGCCTGTGTAAAATCTTTTCTTACGCGCGCTCCATATACTCGCCCGTACGAGTGTCGATACGAATCATGTCACCCTCATTGATGAACAGCGGCACACGGATTTCCGCGCCCGTCTCCAGCGTAGCGGGTTTGAGAGTATTTGTGGCGGTGTTGCCCTTCACGCCCGGCTCGGTCTTTGTGACCTCCAGGACCACAAAGTTCGGCGCCTCTACACCAAATACCTTGCCTTTGTAGGAAAGGACTTTGCAAACTTCGTTTTCCTTAACAAACTTGAAAGCCTCACCCAGCTCAGATTCATTCAGGGGGATCTGCTCATACGTCTCATTGTCCATGAAATAGTACAGACCGCCGTCCTCGTAAGAATAGGTCATCTCACGACGCTCAATAAACGCAGTGGGGAATTTGGCCGTGGGGTTATACGTTTTTTCAACCACAGAACCAGTAATGACGTTGCGGATTTTTGTGCGGACAAAGGCCGCGCCCTTTCCGGGTTTTACATGCTGAAATTCTACGATCTGATAAACGTTGCCGTCTTCTTCAAACGTGATGCCGTTGCGAAATTCGCCAGCAGAAACCATAAATTACATCCTCCATAACTTTTCATGGACACATTGGTACCATAATGTTCTATATAAGATTTTACAGGAAAAGCCTGCGTTTTGCAACCCCTTGTCCCTGTATTTTTACAGGATAATCAGGTTTTTATCGCTCTTGCCCAGGATCTCGCAGCCACCGTCCCGAACAATGATTGTATCCTCGATGCGAACGCCAAATTTTCCTTCCAGATAAATACCCGGCTCGATGGTCATCATCATACCTGCTTTGACCACACTTTCACAGGTGGGGCTGTAACGGGGATTCTCATGAATTTCAATGCCCACTGCATGTCCCAAACCGTGTCCAAAGCAGCCCTGATATCCAGCTTCATTAATGATATCACGAGCAATTTTGTCCACGTCGCAGCCACGCATGCCGGCCTTGGCCTGTTCGCAGCACGCCAGCTGTGCTTTCAAGACTGTGTCATACACTTTCTTCTGCTCCTCGGATACATGGCCTACCGCAATTGTACGGGTCATATCCGTGCAGTAACCATCCACATTTGCGCCGTAATCCATCGTAATGAAGTCACCATCACGGATAATGTTATCGCCAGGCACACCGTGCGGAAGGCTGGTCTTGGCTCCTGTTACCAAAATGGTGGGGAACGCAAGTTTTCCGGCTCCGTGGCTGCGCATGAACATTTCCATCTCCAGTGCTACATCGATCTCGCGCATACCCGGTTTGATATATCCCAGAATATGGTCAAAGCAAGCGTCAGTAATCACCTGAGCTCTGCGCATGGCATCAATTTCATCTTCCCCTTTGATGGCACGAATCTCATCCACGGTGTTCGACAGGATGGGGCTCACGTCCACTTCAATTCCGGGCAGCACCGCACGCACCTCATCCGCATAGGCCACTGTCGCCTTATTTTCCATGTACAGATGCTTTACGTTGTGACTTTCCAGAATCTCACGAACTTGTGCCAAAGCGTCTTTTTGCAAAACGACTTGTGCTTCTTTCACTTCCGCGTTGGCAATTTCAATGTAACGCGAGTCAATAATAAAATACGTCTCCTGCGGTAAAATCAAAACCGTACCCGCGTCGCTTGAGTCAAAGTTCAAAAAATAGAAACGATTGACTTCTGTGGAAATAAGCGCCGCCTCAAATCCGGCCGGCATCGCAGAAATCAGTTTTTCAGTGCGCTGCTTCATACAAAACCGCTCTTCTTTCTTTTATAAAATATTGCCGCCTTTTTTGCGATAACGCGCTAAAAGCGGACGTTCCAACACACGTTTCAAACGAATGCTCGGTTTGATATCCCGATACATCGGTTTGCACAAAAGCACCGGAATGCCGTAAAAGTTTGCGCCGACAGCATCGGTAAAGACCTGGTCCCCTACCAGCGCCACTTCCTTTTTCGACACTCCCATTTTTTTACGCGCCCGTGCCAGCCCCCACGGAGCTGGTTTGCAGCAAAAAGAAACATGTTCCACTCCGATGGCCTTGGCGAACGGAGCGACACGCTTTTCAAAATTATTTGAAGCAATGGCCAGCAAGATACCTGCTTGCTTCATTTCGTTTAACCATTTCTCCACATGCTCCGGCAATTCCTGACTGCCATGGCCGGTCAGCGTGTTGTCCACATCCAGAATCAACGCCCTGATTCCATGTTCTTTCAGGTATTCAGGCGTGATGGATGCCACGGACCGAAACATTTGTGTGGGCATAAAAACGGGCACGCCAAGTGCTCCCCTTTCTTCATCTGGATCCATAAAAACACAAAAAGCGGACCCCTTAAAAGAGGCCCGCTCATCGCGTAGTTACCGCGTGTCCGCAACTTATTTATACTTGCGCTTGCGGGCAGCTTCGGATTTTTTCTTGCGCCGCACAGAGGGCTTCTCATACGCCTCGCGTTTACGCACTTCAGCCAACACGCCAGCACGCGCAGTTGAGCGTTTAAAACGACGCAGCGCGCTCTCCAGCGATTCGCCTTCTTTTACTCGAATTTCCGACATCTTGTTCCCTCCCTTAACCTTTGAGGTAGGAACTGCTTCTCTTAAACGATGCTCTGCACAATTTCAAGAACAGCAGCTACCTTAGATTATACAATGTCGAGGGCACACCTGTCAATATTTTCTTTCACTTCACAGCGATATTTACAAGTTTGCCAGGGACATAGATTTCTTTGCAGATTGTTTTTCCTTCTACCAGTTTCGCAACCACTTCATCGGCCTTTGCTGCAGCAATCGCATCGTCCTTTGAAATATTGGCAGGCACCACCAATTTGGCACGTACTTTACCGTTGACCTGAACGGCAATCTCCACGGTGCTGTCCACACATTTGGCTTCATCAAAGGCGGGCCACTGTGCATGAGCAATCTGTCCCTCGAATCCCAGCTGTTGCCACATTTCTTCTGTCATATGCGGAGCAAAGGGATTCAAAAGGATCAGCAGTGTACGCACTTCACCCTTGGTAACGCTCTTCTGGTCGTAGATTTCGTTCAGCAGACTCATCATCGCAGCAATGGCGGTGTTCATCTTCAAGACTTCGATATCTTCCGTCACTTTTTTAATGGTGCGGTGCATACTGCTTTCCAATTTCTGAGAATATCCGTCACCTTCCGCAACCATATCCATCAGACCCCACACACGCTCCAGGAAGCGGCGGCAGCCTTTGATGGAGGCCGTGTTCCAAGGTGCACTCTTCTCAAAGTCACCGATGAACATCTCATACAAGCGCATCGTATCAGCGCCGTACTCATTTACGATATCATCCGGATTCACTACATTGCCACGGCTCTTGGACATCTTCTCGCCGTTTTCACCCAAAATCATTCCGTGGCTGGTACGTTTGCGATAAGGCTCTGAATAGGGTACCACACCAATGTCATACAAAAATTTATGCCAGAAACGGCTGTACAGCAGATGCAAGGTAGTGTGTTCCATGCCACCATTGTACCAGTCCACCGGCCCCCAGTAAGCCAGCGCCTCTTTGGAAGCGAGCGCATCGTTGTTATGAGGATCCATATAACGCAGGAAATACCAGGAAGAGCCGGCCCATTGAGGCATGGTATCCGTCTCTCGTGTGGCGGGGCCTCCGCAGCACGGACAAGTGGTATTCACCCACTCTGTATGACGAGCCAGCGGACTCTCACCGTTTTCACCGGGTTCAAAATCTGTAATCTCCGGCAAACGCAGCGGAAGTTCGCTCTCCGGAATCGGCTGCCAACCACATTTTTCACAATGGACCATGGGGATAGGCTCGCCCCAGTAACGCTGGCGGCTGAACACCCAATCGCGCAATTTGAAATTGGTCTTCGGTGTGCCGACGCTCTGCTCACTCAGCCATTCTACAATGGCCTTCTTGGCCTGCTCTACGCTCATTCCGTCCAGGAAACCGGAATTCACCATGACTCCCGTGGCGCAGTCCGTAAACGCAGCTTTCTCCACATCGCCGCCCTTGACCACTTCGATAATTTCGCATCCAAATGCACGTGCAAAATCCCAGTCACGCTCATCATGCGCAGGCACTGCCATAATCGCACCGGTGCCATAACTAATGAGCACGTAATCGGAAATGAAAATCGGGATTTCTTTGCCATTGACCGGATTGATCGCATTCACACCGTCGAGTTTTACGCCGGTTTTCTCTTTTGCGAGCTCCGAACGTTCAAAATCGCTTTTCTTGGCCGCTTCCGCCTGATAAGCTTTTACCTCATCCATATTGCGGATCCGGTCTGCCCACTTCTCAATGGCAGGATGTTCCGGCGCAATGACCATGTAGGTTGCCCCGAACAGGGTATCCGGACGGGTCGTGTAAATCAACAACTCGTCTCCTGCAGTGGTTTTAAACTTCACCTCAGCACCATGGCTGCGGCCAATCCAGTTTTTCTGCTGCGTTTTTACGCGGGGGATGTAATCCAAATCATCCAGATCGTCCACGAGACGGTCCGCATAAGCGGTGATTTTCAGCATCCACTGACTCTTGACCTTGTGCGTGGTCTGAGCGCCGCACCGCTCACACTTGCCGTCTACAACCTCTTCGTTTGCCAGTACTACCTTACAGGAAGGGCACCAGTTCACGTTCATCTCTTTTTTATAGGCCAAACCCTTTTTGTACAGCTGCAAAAAGATCCACTGGGTCCATTTGTAATAATTGGGATCGGTGGTATTGATCTCACGGTCCCAATCAAAAGACAAACCAAGGCTTTTCAGCTGGCTTTTAAAGCGAGCCACATTTTTAGCGGTGACGATTTCCGGGTGGATGTGGTTTTTCATCGCATAGTTTTCCGTGGGCAGACCAAAAGCATCCCAGCCCATGGGGTACAGCACATTATAGCCCTGCAACCGTTTTTTACGCGCCACAATATCCAGCGCCGTATAGCTGCGCGGATGGCCTACATGCAGGCCCTGTCCGGAAGGATACGGAAATTCTACCAGTGCGTAGTATTTCGGAAGGGTATAATCCTGTTTGGCCGCAAAGGTATGTTCCTCGTCCCAAATCTTCTGCCATTTCTGCTCGACTTGTTTAAAATCGTACTTCATGTTTTTCACATCCAAAAAAGATTTATCCCACACGGGCTGACACCCGCGTATCTGCCTTATTCTTCCACAAAATCCAGCGGCACGTTTTCGCCGTCCGCCCAAAGATGATCCAAATCATAAAACTCGCGTGCATCCGGGCTGAACACATGAACAATCACACTGCCATAGTCCAGAATAAACCAGTTCTGTGTATTGAATCCTTCCGTTCGGATGGGTGCGATTCCCTGTTCCTTCAGCTGAAATTCTGCCTCTTCCGCCAAACTCTTCACATGAGTCGAAGACGTGCCGGACGCAATGACAAAATAATCCGCCATCACCGTGAGGTCGTGGACGCGCAGCACTTTCACGCGCGTAGCTTTTTTCTTATCCAAAATTGCGGCGATTTGAATCGCCAAATCCTTGGGTTCCATAAACTCTCCTAACTTTCTTTCATTACGCCGCCGACTGCGTGCTTCCGCTGTCCACCGCATCCTGCGTCTCATCGTAATCTGCAACCGTACCATCGGTGCCCATCTGGCTCATTTCGGGATCTACCACAGCGCCCATTTCCGAAACAGGTGCCGGTAGCTGAATGTTCAGCTCTTCTGCGCTGACCGGAGCGTCTGCCGGGCGGAAATACTCATTGAGGAAATCCGCAGTTTCCTGAATTGCAATACCGGATACCCAGTTGACCCCGTCCGCTTTCACCTGCGTTCCATACACCGGCAAGCGGCCCATCAAAATGTTCTCTGCCGGCACGTTCAGTGCCGCCACGCCCAATGCAGCACAGTCCAACGGACTGATATCCGTTTCCACATACTGCAGGAATACCGGCATCAGCTTCACCATTTCCTGCCAGCTCATCGTCATCATGTACTTAAACAGGGCGGCATAGAAGTAACGCTGATTGTTCAAACGGTCCAAGTCACCACGAGGTGTAGCGCTGGAGTCCTTGCGCTGCCGGAGGAAAAATTCCAGCTCTTCGCCCTGAAGCCAATGGTAACCCTGTTCCAGACGGCTGCCATTGTATTCCATCGTAACCGGGATATAAACTTCCAGCGCGAACTGATCGCCCAGCGCAGTCATCATTCCCTTCAGCATCTGCATATCGATAACGACATAATCGTCCACCGGCAAATTCAGCTGATCATACAAAACCTGTGCCAGATTCTGTACACGGTTCTCCTGATCTTCCCCGTGTGCGTACAAGGCATTGATGCGTCCGGTGCCGCCAGTGGGCAAATCGGTTCCCACATAGGTATCACGAGGAATTTGCAGCATGTGCACCGTATTTTCCGTTTTGTTGAACTGCACATACAGAATCATATCCGTATTGCCATTCTTGCTTCGCTGTACGCCCAACGCCTCTTCTTCGGGGTTGTCATCATAGTCGATTCCCAGCACAAGAATATTGGTCAAATCCTTACCGTACTCCGGCGGTGTGGCGATTTCTTCCGTCAGAGAACCGCTTTCCTGCGGCTTCAGAGAATCGGCCACATACCAATAAAATGCACCCAATGCGCCTGTCACCATCAGTACCACAACTAAAAAAGCCGCCAATACCTTTTTGCCTGTACTGCCCTTTTTCCTTCTGCGTCGACTGGTAACGGGAGCATGCGGATCTGCCGCTCGCGCTGAATTGCTGCGCACGGGCTGAGCCGTACGGGAACGCTGCGCAGCAGATGCTCCGCTGCGAGCTGCAGATGGCGCAGCAGACGAACGATGCACCGGCCGCTCAGCGGCCTGGTCATATGCTTTTCGGCTTGCAGCGCTGGCCGCACTGGAGCGGCGCGGTGCGCGCTGTGCGCGGGAAAGATTGATCTGACGAGGTCTGTTTGTATTTCTCAATAGAAATTCCCCTCCATGGGCAGTCTGTTTTCCGTACGGTCTTTGGCGGACAGCTTTCAAATTTTAAAAAGAGACTCCTGCTCCGCCGTAATATTGCTGGCGCTGTTGCGCATAAGCGGCCAGCGAATACTCATCTACATTCTTACCGCCAGCCTTCAGCCAGGCGATGGACATTCCCAAGCCTTCGATCGTACCACGGTCCAAATTTTCCAGGACATGCGCACGCAGCGAAGCCGCCTCCGGATAGTTTCTCTCGTAACTGGCCATATCTGCCATATAAATAATCTTGTCCAATTTGCTCATGTTCAGCTTACCCGTTGTATGGCATCGAATGGCAGACAAAATCTCCTCATCCTCAATACCATACTCTGTTTTCGCCAAAATGGCCGCAACGATACCATGCCAAACAGCAGGCGCACGTTGCAGTGCATTATCAGACATTATATCATTTTCGCGCAAAATCTGCAACAACCGATCCTTCGGCAGCTCCTTTGCGATGTCATGCAGATAAGCCGCCAAAGCTGCTTTGTCCTCATCCACGCCATTGCGGCGAGCCAATTCCACCGCCAGCTTTTTCACATTGCTGGTATGCTCATAGCGCTTTTCACTGAGATTCTTTTTCGCCAAACGCTTGGCTTCCTGAACGGAAATCATGAAATTTACACTTCCCTTTCTTCCGGCTGATACAAAGCGTACCGATCGATCATTTCTTCCACGCTTGCAGGCACCAGTCCATCCAAAGGCTCACCCCTCTGAACCCTGCTTCGAATCTGGGTGCTGGAGATTTCCAAAATACGGGCGGGTGCAAACAAAATCCGCCCGCCCTCCTGTTCCAAGTCGCGCGCAAAAGCATGCAGAGGCTGCACATCTTCTCCCCGACGACTGTGAACCACCAGGACCATTTTCTGAAGAAGTTCCCGGTAGCCGTGCCATTTTCGGAAATAGAGGAGCATATCGCTTCCCATGGAAAAGTAAAGTGTCCCATCAGGATAACGACGATACATTTCATTTACGGTATCCAGCGTATAACTTTTCCCGCCGCGCAAAATCTCCGTATCATCCAGCAAGATCTGCCTGTCCACGTCTAAAAAACACTGACACATTGCCAGCCGAATTCCTGCCGGCGTGGCACTTGCATGCTTGTGCGGTGGAGTACCCGCAGGCTCTACCACCACAAGATCGGGCTGTACTGCAGCCATCGCACCACGCAGCAATTCCATATGGCCGTTGTGGGGCGGATCAAATGTTCCCCCAAACAGCAAAATCCGGCGGCTCATTTGACTGCGATTAAATCCGCATACCGGCTGTCCTTTTTCTTTTGTTTGTACAAAACGAACTTGGAGCCGATTACCTGGACGCTGTCCGCACCAGTCTTCTCCGCCAAAATCGCAGCCGCTTCTTTCGCGGAATACATGCTGGATTCCAAAACCCGCATTTTGATCAGTTCTCTTGCATTCAGGCACTCCAGTGTGGAGTTGACCAACGTTTCATCGATCTCGCCTTTTCCCACCTGAAAAACCACATCCAGGTTCTGCGCTTCTCTGCGCAGGATCGCGCGTTGCTTACTTGTCAGCATAGTTTGATTCCTCTCCATTTTATTGTTTCGTTCAAAGGGACTGTGCCGGACCGGACGCCATACCGATGATGCTTGCATCCGCAAGAAAATCAGGCAGCTGCGCTTCCAACAACTGCAGTGCGCGGCCCCGGTGACTGATGGCATCTTTCTCATCTGCACTGAGCTCCGCGTAGGTGCGATGCGAAACATTGGGTAATGTCTCACCTGTGCCCGGAATTCCCACTTCATCGGGGATAAACAGCGGATCATACCCAAACCCGTTTTCCCCACGCTCTTCAAATCCAATGGAACCACGGCATTCGCCTTCAAAGACCGCATGCCGCTGATTGGGAAGCCAAATGCAGATTGCACTGACAAACTTCGCACCGCGCTTGTGCGGCGGCACATTCGTCATTTCCTGCATCAATTTCTGATTATTGGCCCCATCGTCGCCATGCCGACCGCAATAACGGGCAGAGTAAACACCCGGGGCACCGTTCAATGCCTCAACGCACAAGCCTGAGTCATCCGCTACCGTCGGTTTTTGACATGCTTCACATATAGCCTGCGCTTTGATGCATGCATTTTCTGAAAAAGTAGTCCCGTTTTCCTCAGGATCAAGGGATACGCCCGCTTCTTTTTGGCTGAGAACCGTATGCCCCATGCGCTCAAGAATTCGGCGCATCTCTTTGAGCTTATGTGCGTTATTCGTCGCAGCAACAAATTCCATAATACACCTCAAATATGAAATTTTTTCGAAAACAGGGTCAAAAATCAGGTTTCCCGCATAAAAAGGGCATCCGCAAATGCATCCGGATCAAAGGGCATCAAATCGTCCAAACCTTCACCGACTCCCACAAAGCGAACCGGGAGCCCCAGTTTTGCCTTGATGGAAATGACCGCTCCGCCTTTGGCCGTCCCGTCCAGTTTGGTCAAGACCACACCGGTTGCGCCCGCCGCATCAATAAACTGGCTGGCCTGATTGATGGCGTTCTGCCCGGTGATTGCATCCAGCACCAAAAGAGTCTCCACACTTGCGCTCTCGCAGGCTTTGTTCACCACACGGCTGATTTTGGAAAGCTCCGCCATCAAATTTTTCTTATTGTGCAGACGTCCGGCCGTATCACAGATGACAATGTCGATCTTTTTGGCCGCCGCAGATTGCACCGCGTCAAAAATGACCGCAGCGGGGTCCGCACCTTCATTGTGACGCACCATAGGAACACCCGCCCGCTGCGCCCAAACGCCAAGCTGTTCGGAAGCTGCGGCACGGAAAGTGTCACCCGCCGCCAGCATTACGCTTTTGCCCTGCTCCTTATAGAGATGTGCCAGTTTGGCAATGGAGGTCGTTTTGCCCACACCATTGACGCCAATGACCAGAATAACAGCGGGAGAGCCGGACAAATCCATTTCTGCATCGGCAGCCAGCATATCCCGGATCAGTTCCTTTAAAGCAGCCAACGCCTGTTCACCCGTTTTCAGATGTTCTGCCCGCACCTTTTTACGAAGCTGCTCCACCAGGTCCATCGCTACATCCACACCGGTATCGGCCAGAATCAGCTGCTCTTCCAAATCGTCATACATGTCATCGGTAATCTCACTTGCTGTGACCATACTGCCGATGGTTTCAAAAATAGAATCACGTGTTTTTTTCAGGCTGGCACCCAATTTATCAAAAAAGCCCATTGTGAACCTCCGTTCATAAGATTAAGAGATGAGACTCGCATCCACATTTTTCACATCCAGCCGCAAGACTTTCGACACACCGTCTTCCTGCATGGTCACACCATACAGCACGTCTGCCTCTTCCATCGTACCACGACGATGCGTGATGACGATAAACTGCGTTTCATTGCAGATACGCCGCAGATACTGCGCATAGCGTGTGACGTTTACATCGTCCAGTGCTGCTTCGATCTCATCCAGCACACAGAAAGGAGCCGGGTTGACCGCCAGAATGGCAAAGTAGATGGAAATCGCAACAAGCGCCTGTTCGCCGCCGGAAAGTGCCGACAGGTTTTTGATAATTTTGCCCGGAGGCGCCACCTCAATCCCAATGCCGCTCTCCAAAACGTCTGTCTCATCTTCAAGATACAGCCGCGCCGTACCACCGCCGAACAGCTCGGTAAAAATCCGGCCGAAGTTGCGGTTGATGGCGGCAAAACTCTCGCTGAACATGACCCGCATCTCTTCAGAGAGGCCCGCAATCATGCGCTGCAGCTCTGCTTTGCTTTTCTCCACATCTCCGACTTGCGTCCGCAGGAATTCATAGCGCTGACTGACTTCGGCATATTCATCGATTGCCCCCACATTGACGTTTCCAAGCGACCGGATCTTACCGCGCACTTCCGTTACGTTTCTGCGCAGTTCAGTGATACTCTCAAACGGTACGCACAGTGCCTGTGCCTCCGACAGTCCCAATTCATACTCATCCCAGAGCTTGGCCACCGTCTGCTCATATTCCGCATCCTTGGCCTCTTTCTGCTCAGTCAGTCGGGCAGCCTCACGGCCAAGCGCCTCACGCTCATCCGTCAGGCGGCGCAACTTCGCACTTTGCTGCGTAATAGCGCCTTCTTTTTCGATGCGCTGCTGAGAAGCGGCCTGAATGGCCTGTTCAAACTCCGTGATCTGCTGTCTGCTCTGTTCCACATCCCGCTGCATGGCAGCCATTTGCTCTTCTCGTTGCAGATTTTGCTGATGCAGAAGCGCAATATTCTCCTGCAACTGCCGCACACGCTCTTCTGTCTCTCCGGTACGGCTCTCCAAAGCGACAATGGATGCCCGATGGCTCTCCGCATCTTTCTCCGTAGAAAGCTTTTTCAGTTTGATATCAGACAACTGATCCGACAAGCGCGTCCGGGTAGCCAGGAAGGAATCATCCGAGCCGGCAATCGTCTCCAATTCCTCCTCCAGCTGGCAGGTATCCTCCGTCAGGCGCGTCAGCTTTTCCTGTGCCTCAAGTGCCTGCTGGGTACTTTGCTCAATCTGCTCTTTCAGTTTTTCGCACTCAGCGTCCAACAGCCGCGCGGCTGCCTCTGTTTGCGAGAGTGCCGTGGAAATGCGCGCGCTCTCCACTTCTCCACGAATCTTATCCCCACCGGCAGTGATTGCCTCGCTTTCGGTAGCCGTCAATTCTGCAGAAAGCTTATCTACTTCCGCTTTTGCCGCATCGGTTCGTTCTTGCGCTGCATCGCGTTTTTTCTCCATATCTGCAAGTTTTGCTTTCAAATCCGCAATTTCCTGTTTGCGGCTGAAAAGCCCCGCCGACCGCGAGACGCTGCCGCCGGTAAACGAACCGCCCGCATTGATCACCTGACCGTCCGCCGTAACAATGCGATTTCGATAATCCAAACTGCGCGCCACGCGGGAAGCCTCATTGATCTCATCTACTACCACAATGCGTCCCAGCAAGTTGGACACCACGTTTTCATAGCGTTTATCGTATTCCACCAGATCACTGGCCTTCACCGCGCTGCCTGTCAGCCGAGAAGCATCGAAATGAGCCGGACGCATGGTGTCCAAGGGCAGGAACGTAGCACGCCCCGCTTTTTCGTCCCGCAAAAAAGCCATTGCCGCCTTGGCAGCAGACTCGTTTTCCACCACAATGTTCTGCAGTGCAAATCCCAGCGCCGTCTCGATGGCTACCTCATACCCCGGTTTGACCGTAAGAATACTGGATACCGGGCCAATAATTCCCCGAAGGCGCCGATTTGTTGAAGCGCGCATCACAGTTTTGACGCTGCTCTGGTATCCGTCCATATTCCGTTCCAGATCCCGCAACAGCTGAATTCTCTGAGAAGCGCTCTCCATATCGCGCTCCAACTTTTGCTCCGCAGCATCCGCTTCATCCAAAAGCTTTTTCCGGCTGTCCAGCTTCATGGTCAGACCGCCCTTGATATTCTCAAGGCGCGTCAGCCTCTCAATGGCATCATTGAGGAAGGCTTCGGTCTCTTTCTTCTCCTGATGCAAATCAGCCAGACGCTTTTCGTTTGTCTGCTTGTCCTGCGTCGCACTGCCCAAGCGCAGCTGGGCGGCCTCTCTTGCGGAATCCGCACTGGCCTGCACAACTTTCAGGTCTGTAATGCGCGCGGCCATGTCCGCCAGTTTTGCCTCTACCGCTCCGCGCCGCTCACCGCTGGCAGCACTTTTGTTTTGCAAATCCGACAGCAGCTGCTCTGTCTCTTCCGCACGCTGCGCCAAAGACGCCAATTCCTTTTCACACTCTTCAATCGCCGCCTGATGCTGTGCGCGTTCGGCTTCAATTGCTTCACGCCCCATACCGCTTTGGCTGATTTCCTGCTCCATCTGGGCGATGGTTGCCTGATTGTGCTCAATATCATTGCGCAGCACGGCCAGGGAGGCGTCCGACCCGGAAATCCGCTCTGTGATTGCGCGGATCTCTGCATTGCAGCGGTCAATCTCTTTAATGAGATGCTCCGACTGAGCGCGGATCTCCTCCGTTTCGGCATCCACGCCTTCCATCTCGCGGCTGGCGCGGTCATAGTCCGCATTGGCCAATTCAATTTTTCTCTGCACTTCCCGCACGGTATCCCGCGCTTTCTGTACCGTATCCACCCAGAGTGTGACCTCCAGGCCCTTTCGCTTCTCTGCAAGTTCCAAATAGCGCTTTGCTTTTTCCGCCTCTTTTTCCAGCGGCCCCACACGGCCCTCCAGTTCTCCCAGAATGTCGCGCAAACGAACAAGATTGTCCTCGGCAGAAGCAAGCCGGCGCTCGGCCTCATTTTTCCGATAACGATATTTCGCAATACCGGATGCCTCTTCAAAAATTTCACGCCGTTCGTTGGATTTGGCACCTACAATGACAGCGATTCGGCCCTGCCCGATAATCGAGTAGCCATCGCGCCCAAGGCCCGTATCCAAAAACATCTCATAGATATCTTTCAAACGCACATTCTGCCCATTGACCGAATACTCGCTGTCACCAGAGCGATAATACTTGCGTCCAATGACCACCTCGTCGGAGTCCACATCGATGCGGCGGTCTGTGTTATCGATATAAAGATTTACGCTGGCGAACCCCATGGCGTTGCGCGACTGGGTACCGCCAAAAATAACGTTTTCCATTTTCCCGCCGCCGCGCAGCTGTTTGGCGCTGGTCTCCCCCAGCACCCAGCGGATGGCGTCGGAAATATTGCTTTTTCCCGAGCCGTTTGGCCCAACCACAGCGGTAATTCCCCGCTCGATGGTAATTTTGGTGCGGTCCGGAAAGGATTTAAAGCCGTGAATCTCCAGTGCTTTTAAAAACATAGTTTCCCCTTTCGGAACAAAGTGTGGTTCAATAACCCATCAAAGCAAGTGCTTCTTTGGCCGCGGCCTGTTCCGCCTGTTTTTTCGAATGTCCTTCGCCGTGTCCCACCGCGTTGGAATTCAAATAGACATCCACTTCGAAGTGTTTGTCGTGATCCGGACCGGATTCACGCGCCACCACATAGCGCAGCCGTTCCTCCGGGTTCTGCTGCACAATTTCCTGCAGACGCGTTTTATAGTCTTCTTCCGCCGCAGCATCGGTCAGCGTGCGGGTGACAAAAGGCAGGATAAAACGTCTCGCCGTCTCAATCCCGCCGTCCAGGTACAGCGCAGCAATCACAGCCTCAAATGCATCGGAAACCACACTGGGGCGATGGCGACCGCCGCCCATTTCTTCCCCTTTTCCCAGACGCAGATAGCTGCCCAGGTCAATTTGCTGTGCAAAACCGAACAAAGCATTTTCACACACCAAACTGGCGCGCATGCGGGTCAGTTCTCCCTCGGGCATATCTTTATGCGTAAACAGATAATCCGCCACTACAATCGATAGAACAGAGTCTCCCAGGAATTCCAGTCTTTCGTTGTGCTTTGTTCCGTGGCGCGCTTCGTTGGCAAAAGAAGTGTGCGTCAGCGCTGTCTGAAGCAGATACGGGTCTTTGAACGTATGCCCGAGCACCTGTTCCAGTGCTTTCAAATCCTGCATACTCAGCCCTCCGTCCCGTCGGGCACAGTCAGTGCCAGCTTCTCGGCCATGGTGTTCACCACATTGCCTTCCACGCACGCTTTTGCCTGCCGGATGGCATTTTTAAACGCCTTTGCATTGGACGAGCCATGGGCTTTGATGACCGGATGCTGCACCCCCATCATCAGCGCACCGCCGTACTCGTCGGCGTCCAGCTTCTTTTTAAAATCTTTCATGCCGTCTTTGACAAACAGGAACGCCAGCTTCGTCAGCGCGTTTTTCAAAAATACGCCTTTGATCTGTCCCACCAGCATTTTTGCCAGACCTTCGGTCAGTTTTAAAATTACATTTCCTGTAAAGCCGTCGCAGACCACCACATCCACATCTCCCTGCGGAATGTCCTTGGGCTCTACATTGCCGACAAATTGAATATTGGAATTCTGCTTGAGCAGCGCGTGCGCCGTCACATAGGTCGGCGTACCTTTGGTTTCTTCCGCACCGTTATTCACCAGCGCTACCTTAGGCTGCTTTACTCCCAGCACCTTTTCCATATAAACCGTGCCCATGGTGGCAAAGGCATCCAGCATTTCCGGCCGACACTCTACGTTGGCGCCGGAATCCAGCAGCAGGAACGGATGATTCGCCCCCGGAATTACCGTACCGATGGCCGGACGTTTCACGCCCTTCAGGCGCTTTACAATCAGCGTAGCGCCCGCCAGCAGAGCGCCTGTAGAGCCTGCAGACACAAAGGCATCGCCCTCACCGGCTGCCAGCATACGCATGCCCACCACCATAGAAGAGTCTTTTTTATGGCGAATGGCGGCTGTGGGCTCGTCGCACATGGAAATCTCCTCACTGGCATTCACGATCGTGATTTGATCCATATCAATGGAGTGCTCCTTCACAGCCTGGGCAATTTTCTCCGCATTACCCACAGCGACGATGCTGACATGATATTCCTTTACGGCCTGTGCCGCACCTTTCAGGATTTCTGCGGGAGCATGATCGCCGCCCATTGCATCAATAATGATCTTCATAAAAATGCGTCTCCTTTCTTTTCAAAACACAGAAGACGGAACGAAGAAAAATGGTGACGTCCCGCCGGGCGATTCTCCACCGCGAGGCGCCGCCATTCTTCTTCTTTCCTGTTTACTCGCAGACAAGGCTCTCCTGCAGCGCGTTCACCGCACGCTGCGCAAGCATTTCATAACGTTTGCGTTTATCGCGCACCCGTTCTTCCAGCGAAGGCAGAATTCCCATGTTTGCACCCATGGGCTGGAAATCCCGCGTCGGCGTGGCGATGTAGCGCAACAGCGAACCGCACATGGTCTCATCCGGATAGACCGGTGTCCTTTTTCCCAACAGGCGCGCCTGCACGGCACGAGCCGCCAACAAACCACTGGCCATACTTTCCACGTAACCTTCGAATCCGGTAATCTGCCCTGCAAAAAAGACATTCGGATAAGAACGAAGCGACAAATCCGGCCCCAGCAGAACCGGGCTGTTCAGGAACGTATTTCGGTGCATCACGCCATAGCGCACAAACTCCGCATTCTCCAAGCCGGGAATCATGCGAAAAACGCGCTGCTGTTCTCCAAACTTCAAATTGGTCTGAAAGCCCACCAAATTATACATGCTGCGCTCAGTGTTCTCTGCTCTAAGCTGCACATTCGCCCACGGACGATGACCGGTTCGAGGATCGGTCAATCCCACAGGCCGCAGCGGACCGTAGCGCATGGTATCCGCTCCGCGCCCTGCCATGACCTCGATCGGCATGCATCCTTCGTAAACCGTCAAATCGCCGTCAAAATCATGCAGCGGCGCACGCTCAGCATTTTGCAGCGCCGCATGGAAAGCCTCATATCCCTCTTTGTCAAAAGGACAATTCAAATAGTCGGCCTCGCCCCGGCCATAGCGGGAAGCTGCAAAAATGCGGTCCATATTCAGGCTTTCTGCCGTCACAATCGGCGCCGCCGCATCGTAAAAAGACAGCTTCTGCCCACCGGTAAGCCGTGCAATATCCTGGGCCAGCTCTCCCTCTGTGAGCGGTCCGGTCGCCACAATGGTAATGGTGTCCGGGCGGGTTTCCCCCACAAAGCGAACTTCTTCCCGCCGAATGGTAATTCCCGGCGTGTTCTCCACCAGTTCTGTCACCTGCTGGCTGAACTCGGTGCGGTCCACTGCCAGCGCACCGCCTGCCGCCACACGGCAGCGTTCTGCTACCTCCAGCAGGCAGTCTCCCAAAAGCTTCATTTCCGCTTTCAGCAGACCGGAAGCCGAATCCAGCCGGTCCGCCTTCAAAGAATTGGAACAAACCAGTTCCGCAAATCCGCTGTTTTTATGCGCCGGAGAAAAATTATGAGGTTTCTGCTCGTACAGCTCTACCTCAAATCCATTTTTTGCAAGGTAGAGCGCGGCCTCACAGCCTGCGAGGCCCGCGCCCAAAATCCGAATCTGCATTGCCCTTAGCCTTTCTTTTCCTGAGCCGGACGTGAATAGCCGCAGCCCTCTTTTTCGCACAGCAGAACGCCGTTTTTACCGCCCTTTTTGAACAGTGTCGAACCGCATTGCGGGCATTTCTCCGCCGTCGGCTCGTTCCAGGTCATGAAATCACAGGTGGGATTCTTCTCGCATCCATAATAGACGCGCCCCTTCTTGGAATGACGGATCAGCACGCGGCTGCCGCATTTGGGGCACTGGCCACCGGTATCTTTGACCAGGCGCTTCGTGTTTTTGCATTCCGGGAAACCCGGGCACGCCAGAAACTTTCCGTATCTGCCGCTTTTGATGACCATTTTGCGTCCGCACAGTTCACAGATTTCATCTGTTTCTTCGTCCGGCACCTTGACTTTCTTGTCTTTCATCTCTTCTTCCGCGCGCAGCAGATTCTTTTCAAAGCCCTGATAAAAGTCATCGATGGTCTTGTGCCAATCCGCTTTCCCGTTTTCAATCTGGTCCAGATTCTTTTCCATGTTGGCCGAGAACGTGACATCGATGATATCCGGGAACTGCTCCATCATCAAATCATTGATTACACGTCCCAGTTTGGTGGGCACCAGCTTCTTCTGCTCCCGCTCCACATAATCATGATCAATGATGGTGGTAATAATCGGAGCATACGTAGACGGGCGCCCGATTCCGTTTTCCTCCAGTGCGCGGATCAGCGTCGCCTCTGTATAACGTGCAGGCGGCTGCGTGAACTTTTGCTCCGGTTTCAATTCTTTCAGCTTCAGCACGTCTCCCTCAGTCAGAGGCGGCAGAGCAGTCTCTTTTTTCTCTTTTTCGTCCGTCGCCTCTTCATACAGGGCCGTAAAGCCGTCGAAGGTCACCACATATCCCGAAGCACGGAACAGATAATCCGCCGCCACAATGTCCGCGGAAACGGTATCCTGCTGGCAATCGCTCATCTGGCTGGCAATAAAGCGGCTCCAAATCAGGCGGTACAGTTTTGCCGCGTCGCCCGTGACGCTTTTTTCCACCTCATCGGGCGTCAAAGCCGGATTGGTGGGACGAACTGCCTCGTGCGCGTCCTGGGCGGCAGTAGCACTGCGGCTCTTATAAGTGCGCTTGTAGGGACATACATACTGTTCGCCATAGCTTCCGGTGATGAAATCCTTCGCCGCCGCCACCGCTTCGTCGGCGATGCGCAGGCTGTCGGTTCTCATATAAGTGATCAGGCCCATGGTTCCCTGACCCGCAACATCCACGCCCTCATACAGCATCTGCGCTGCCCGCATGGTTCGGGTGGCAGTGAAGCCCAGCCGGCGACTGGCTTCCTGCTGCATGGTGGACGTAATGAACGGAGGTGCCGGTGTTTTTTTCCTCTTGCCACGGCTGATGGAACTGACCGTATAATCAGCGCCCTGCAGAGCCTGCACAATTGCCTGACTTTGCTCGGCATTTTTGACTTCCAGCTTTTTGCCGGCCGCTGTGCTGAACAGCCGCGCCGTAAATTTTTTGGTGCTGGAAGGCGGGCAAAGCACTGCGTCAATATTCCAGTACTCCTCAGGCTGAAACGCCTCGATTTCCTTTTCGCGATCCACGATCAGCCGCACAGCAACACTTTGTACGCGTCCGGCAGACAATCCCCGGCGAACCTTGCGCCACAAAAAGGGCGAAAGTTTATAACCCACCAGACGGTCCAGAATTCTCCGAGCCTGCTGTGCATTGAACAAGTCCATATCGATGGCGCGCGGCGCAGCCATTCCCTGCGTAACGCCTTTCTTGGTGATTTCACCAAAGGTGACGCGCTGCGGCGCCTGGGTGTCCAGGCCCAGCAAGTTGGCCAAATGCCAACTGATGGCTTCTCCCTCGCGGTCCGGGTCCGTTGCCAGAAACACTTCGTCGCTGTTTTTGGCCATGGTTTTCAGTTCTTTAATAATTTTCTCTTTGCCCTTGATATTGATGTACTGTGGTGCATAACCGTGCTCTACATCAATGCCAAGCTGACTTTTGGGTAAATCGCGAATATGGCCCATGGAAGCTGTAACTTCATAGCCATTCCCCAAGTATTTGCGGATGGTCTTCGCCTTTGCGGGAGACTCCACAATGACTAGTTTTGACATGTATCAGGATCCTTTCAGGATGAATTGACGGCCAGCCAACTGCTGAGCTACGCCTTTGATCTCCAGCTCTGTAAACGCCGCCATAGCGCGCAGCGGCTCAAGGCCCGCCTTTTCGCAAAGGGAGGCCAAAGTCTGCGGTCGGCTGCTCAGCAACCGGCGAATTTTGCGTGCATCGGGCGACAGTTCCGGCTCTTCTGCAGGGGCAGGCTTTTCCTCCTCAGCACTTTCCAACCCATAAAATCGAAAAATATCTTTGGCGCAAGTGACGGGAACCGCCCCTTCTGTCAACAACCGATTTGTTCCCGCCGACAAAGGCGAGAAGATGCTGCCGGGTACACTGAACACATCGCGGTTGTATCTCAATGCATGCGAAACGGTATTCGACGTTGCCGAGTTCTCTCGCGCTTCCACCACACAGACGCCTCTGCTCAGGCCCGCAATCAAGCGGTTTCTCTGAGGGAAAAATGCCTTGCACGGTTCTTTGTCCGGCGGGTACTCGCTCAGCGTCAGGCCGCACTTTTCAATCATTTTCTTCAGCATATGATTCTGGGCAGGATAGCAATGCTGGTGCCCGAACCCCAGACAGGCAATGGTAGGCATCTCTTTCCGAAGGCAGGCACGATGTGCTTCGCCATCCAGCCCTTCTGCCATGCCGGACACAAGAACAGCTCCAAACCCAGCCAGCCCCTGCGCCAGAAACTGCATTGCCTCTACCCCATAGGCAGACGGGCGGCGCGGGCCAATCATGCCAAGTACCAGCGGCGCGGACGCCGCGCTTAAATCTCCCCGATAGTAAAGCACCGGCGGCGGAGAATCGATTTGCCGCAGAAGAGGCGGATAATCCGGATCTGCCCACGTGACTATCTGAACACCCAGCTGCCGGCAGCGTTCCATACGGCTCAAAAGCTCCTGGGGCCGCGTACTTTTCAAAGCACGCATCTGGGCCGGCGTGAACAATTCATTCAGTTCCTGCTGTCCAAGTGCCAGCGCCAACTTCTCCGGAGCGGGAAAAGCCCGCAGTACACGTGCCGAGTTGGAAGCGCACGGGCCGAGAGCATTGGCAAGCCACAGCCAGTATTCTACCCCTTGCATCTTTTATACACCCCTGAAGTGCCACAACAAAACGCCGCCTGCAACCGCAGCATTCAGCGACTCAACTCCCTGCGCCATGGGAATGCGCACAGCCAAGTCTGCCGCTTCCACTGCCTCATCCGACAACCCGTTTCCCTCATTGCCGATCAGCAATGCGATTTTGCCACCCCGCAGCCCGTCCGCCTCATCCAGCGGGACAGAATGACGCAAAGCAGCAGCCACCAGAGGGACTTCTTCGGTTTTCAGCCAGGCAGCCGTTTCCGCCACCGTATCTGCACGCAGCAATTTCAGGCGCGCTACAGCAGACATACTGGCCCGCACGGCTTTGGGGCTGTACGGGTCGGCACAATCCGCGCAAAATATCGCTCCCTCGAAACCAAAAGCAGCCGCACTACGCAAAAGCGCACCGATATTAGCCGGGTTCTGGACATGTTCCAGAACCAGCCACCGGTCTGCGGAGACAGCCTGGTCAAGAGATTTCAGCGCACGTTCAAACACACAGAAAATCCCCTGCGGGTTCTTTGTATCCGAGATTTTATCCGCCACACTCTGTGAAATCATCACATGACGACCCGGAAGGTCCTGCAATTCCGGATGCTGTTCCAAAACCTTGTCCGTATGATACACTTCCAGCGGCGGCCAAACGGCGGCAATATCCCTGCAAAGGCGCACGCCTTCCGCAAGGAAGCAATTCTGTGCCTGACGAAAAGAGGCGCTCTCCCGCAGTTTGCAAAGCTGTTTCACCTTTTCATTTTCACGGCTTGTAATCCGCAGTTCCATGCGCGCATTCTCCTTTTCCGCCCTTTTTTCGGGCACCCGCTAATACAAAGCGACGCCCGTGCAACTTGTGCGCGGGCGTGTCGCAGTTCTTATTTTACAGCGTTTTTCGCGGTCTCGATCAGAGCGGAGAAGCTCTTCGGATCGTGAATCGCCATCTCGCTCAGCATTTTGCGGTTCAGCTCCACGCCAGCTTTTTTCAGGCCGTTCATGAAGGAAGAATAGTTCATGCCCTCTGCACGGCAGGCGGCGTTGATACGGGTGATCCACAGATTGCGGAACTCACGTTTTTTCATTTTGCGGCCAGCGAAGGCGTAGTTACCGCTCTTCATGACCTGCTGTTTGGCCATCTTAAAGTGTTTGGATTTGCTGCCGAAATAACCTTTGGCAAGTTTCAGGGTCTTTTTTCTTCTTTTGCGCGTCATCATAGCGCCTTTGATACGAGCCATATTCTTAAATCTCCTTTAATAGCGGTTTTTCTGATGTTAATTGCTTAAGCGTAGGGCAGCATGCGTTTCACGGCAGCTGTGTTCGTCTTGTCCGCGTAAGCGGCTTTGCGGAAACCGCGTTTCAGTTTGGTGCTCTTTTTGGTCAGAATGTGGCTGCGGAAGGCCTTACCGCGCTTCACTTTGCCGTTTTTCGTCAGCTTAAAGCGTTTTTTCGCACCGGAATGTGTTTTGATCTTGGGCATTTTTCAGTTCCTCCTTAATTTTGCTTGGAAGGGGCAGGGGCCAGGAACATTTGCATGCTCCGTCCCTCAAGCTTGGGCTGTTTTTCCACCACAGCGCCCGGCAGAGCCTCGGCAAAACGTTTGTGCACGTCCAGACCAAGGTTGGTGTGCGCCATTTCGCGGCCGCGGAACCGGATGGAAACTTTCACCTTGTCGCCCTTGGCCAAAAATTTGGCTGCCTGGTTGACCTTGGTGTTGAAGTCGTTCGTGTCGATATTGAGGGACAGACGAATCTCCTTGATGTCTACGACCTTCTGATTTTTCTTTGCTTCTTTGTCCCGCTTCTGCAGTTCGAAGCGATACTTCCCGTAATCCAGAATTTTGCACACGGGAGGCTGTGCCTGGGGCGCGATCTTCACAAGGTCCAAATTCTTTTCGTCCGCTCTTTTCTGTGCATCCCGCACGGACATGATGCCCAGCTGGGTTCCGTCCGCATCGATTACGCGCACCTCTTTGTCACGGATGCCTTCGTTGATTTCCAGTTCTTTTTTGCCGGCTATGGTAAAACACCTCCAAAATTTTGTTTGAAACAATAAAGTGCGGCTGCCGGTACCGGCAGCCGCACAAAAAGACACAAGAACTCTCCCAAAGAAAAGTCTTTGTATGAACCCGGCACCTGATGGCGCACAAGGTGAGCATTGGCTGCCAAGCCAGAGCTACTTTGTTTACTGGTAAAGTATACCGCGCTTACCCACACCTGTCAAGAGCTTTTTCAAAATCTTTTCCCTATTTCTCAAAAGGGACATCGATCTCACACCCAAGATCAAAGGAATAGATGGTGCAGGCCGTTACTTTTACCGGAAGACGTTTTTCCACCGCAGCCTTGTACAGCAGCAGTTGCTGTGCATAACTTTCCCGAAACTGTTCCTTGCTCTTCCCACGGTCCGTCTTGTAATCCACAATCTCTGCCCGATCACCGTTGATCAGAACTGCATCCGCAATTCCCTGCACCAATACTGGCTGGTTCTGAAATGCTGGAGCAATCTCCGGCTGAACATACTTCGCAGGCACGGCTGTCAAAAAGGCATACTCCCGCAGCAGTCTCTCTGCCGCAAGCATTCGTTTGGCAAGATCTGTATGGAAGAACATCTCGATTCGTTTTTCATCCAGCTGTGCCGCAATGTGCGCATCAATATATTTCTCCGAAACAAGGCGCTCCACCTCTTCCTTAAGATGGGCGCACGCCGCCTTCAAGTCCGCAAACTGCAGTACACTGTGAAGTGCTGTTCCCTTCTCTGCCGCGGTCATCCCTTCGCGATAAAGGAAAGACGGACGCGCCAGCACAGGCTGTTCGCCCCCGTGCGCCAAGCCCGACACGCTCAGTTTTGCAGGCAGTTCACTCAGCGCAGCGCGGGGATAACAGGCTTCAAAATTCCGTCGAAGTTTTTCCAGCAGGTCCCCGTCCGGTTCAGCCGTGCGTACAAACACGCTCGCGCGCTCTGCCTGTTCCTGCTCCGGCAGAGGTTCCACGGATGCATCCATTTTGCCCTGTGCACGGTACAGCGGCAGTGTAGCACCGCCCGCCAGCGCACGAAGCTCGTCGCAGTCAGGATGCAGCAGCGCCGCTGCGCAAATCCACGGGGCAAAACTGTTCGCCTTGCTCAGAAAGTACGGAGACGCGCCGCCTGCTCCCGCCATCTGCGTTGCCAATTCCGAGAGCATTTTTTCCGGCTTGGTGGCCGGCACAGTCAAGATCAGTTTATCTCTTGCCCGCGTCAGAGCCACATACAGAATGCGCATCTCTTCGCTGACGGACTCTGCGCGCAGAGCCATACCGATGGCCCGGTGCGGCGCAGTGGCATACAGTCCACCTTCTCCTGCGCGCAATGTCATGCCGATGCCCAGTTGCGGATGAAACAGCACACGATTGGAAATGTCCCGCAGATTGAATTGGTGCGAAGCGTCCGCCAGAATCACCACAGGAAACTCCAGTCCCTTGGAGCGATGGATCGTCATAATGGAGACGCATCCTTTGGGCAGTGAAACCATACCGGCAGCAGGCAGAGCTCCGCTTTCAATGGCATTGTCCGCCATACGGATGACTGCCGAAAGCCCGCCCGCTCCCACAGAGCCAACCCACGCCACAAAGGCGCGCAGCGTCTCTCTGCGTTCAGCGCCGTTCTCCATAGCTCCCACTGCCGCAAAATAATGCGTTCGGGCCAGAATCTCGTCGCACAATTGCGATACCGGCATTGTTGCGGCCAGCGTTCGCAGATGGCGCATCAACCGGCAGAAATGCATTGATTTCTCATCTCTGCTCTGTGTCAGTGCTCCATACAAACACATTTTGGGGTGCGCGGCCCGCAGGCGGACCAGGTCGTCCGGATCAAACCCGAACATAGGGCTCAGCAACACCGCAGCCACATGTACATCCTGCGCCGGATTATCAATAATGCGCAGCATCGAGAGCAGCGGAGCGGATTCGCTTGCCGTCAAAGGGCTGTCTCCCGCATCCGCCGCCACCGGAATTCCCTGTCCTTCCAAGGCTTGCTCATACAAAGAAAAACGTGTTCGACTGCGAAGAAGAATGCAAATATCTCCATACTGACAAGGTCTGGTTCCGCCGTTCTTTTCGCGCACGGGGAACTTTTCCTGCACCAGACGCCGCACTGCCTGCGCCACAGCGGACGCATCTCCCAAATCCGTCATTTTTGCGCCCTGATCCACAATGCGGATCTCAAGAGGACCACCGTCATATTCGTCCGGTACTCCGCGGTACAGCATTTCATCGGCATTGTACTCCACGTCGCCCACCTGACGGTTCATCACACAGGTAAATACATCATTCACGCTGTCGATCACATTTCCGGCGCTGCGAAAATTGTTCCCCAGTGTAATGGTGGCAGGATGCGGGCCACCCTCCCGATAAGGTGTAAACGCTCCCCGCTGCGCAATAAAAATCTCAGGGCTTGCCAATCGAAACCGATAAATACTCTGCTTGACGTCTCCCACGAAAAACAAATTGGAAGCATCATCATTTGCCAGGCACCGGTACAAAAGCGCCTGAAGCGCATTGGTATCCTGGTATTCGTCCACCATGACCGCATCAAAACGAGCGCTGACCGCCCGCGCGACTGCCGTTTTCTGATCGTCCTCCGTACACAGAAGGCGAAGCGAAAGATGTTCAAAGTCGCTGTATTCCAACACCTTTTGTTCAAGCTTGGCCGAAAAAAAACGTTGTTCAAAACCGCGCACTGCCTTCGTCAGCGCTCGCAGCATCGGCAAAATGCACTGCCGGTCCTCTTCGAACTCGGCCTGCGTGCAAAGGAAGATTTTTTCTTTAAGTTCTTTGTGGACTTTCTTCACTTCTTCCCGCAGAGCTTTGACCGCCTCCATATCGGCACCGTCGTAGCCGCGTACCGCCTTCAGAGACGGAGGTGTGTAGTCCTGCGCGCAAAGCAGCGCACTGTCCCACCGTCTTTTCTGCAGCCACGAAGACATCGCCTCAAAAAAAGCCTGATCGGACTGCAGTGCAGCAGCATAGTTGAGCAAGGCCGGTTCCTCGTCCACAATCTTTTGCGCAGAACACAGCAGCGCCTGTGCATTATGAACCGCTTCCTCAGCGTTCCGAAGCAGGAAATCGCCCCATTTTGTCTGTTCCAGTGGGCGTTCTTCCTCGTAATCCACACACAATTCACGCAGAGCACGCTCCGGATGAGGCAGCGTCCTTAGGAAATCGTACAATCTCAGCACCGCATCGGCAGCCGCTGCGTCGCTGCGCGCGCGGCCGTAACTGTCTGCAAACGTACGAAAATCCGGATCCTCATACATCTCTTCCAGCGTCTGCATCAGAGAATCGTTGCGCAAGGAATACGCGGTGGCGTCATCCGCCAGGCCAAAATCCGGCGGAAGATCCAGCTGAGCAAAATATGTTTTCAGCAGCTGCATACAAAATGCGTCAATGGTGCAGATGTCGGCCCGCCCCAGCAGAAGGCGCTGCCGACGCAGCCAAACGCTGCCCGGATTTTCAGCAGCTTCCTGCGCTAAACGTTCCGCAATTCGACCGCGCAGCTCCTCTGCTGCTGCGCGGGTAAAGGTTACAATCAGCAGACGGTCCGCTGCAACGGGATGTTCTTCATCGCAAATCAACCGCACAGCCCGCTCCACAAGCACCGCTGTTTTTCCGCTTCCCGCGGCGGCACTGACCAACAGGGTTCCGCCCCGATCCTCAATGGCCTGGCGCTGCGCACTGGTCCATTTTCGCGTCTCCGCCATCAGGATTCCTCCTTTTCCACAGGTGTTTCAAACACACCCTTGGGTGCGCTGACATAGGCTTCTTCCCGACCGTCTTCATGACGACAAACCGCCCGATAATCGCAGGTATCACAGGGGCAGTGTGTTGTATTGCGCAAAGGCACCGCACGAATATCTCCCTCATACAGGCCTTTGGCCATCTCCACCACCAACTGCTCTACATAGTGTCGGATATTTCCGATCTTTTCCAGATGTGCCAGTTTGGAACTGGACCGGGGCGTCCCGTTTTTCAAAAAGCTGACCGGCACAAACAAACCGCTGGCCTCTTTATCCATCCCCCGCAGCACGACTTCATCGTTCAGCACCAGCCCATCCACCTGATACAAGGGCAGATTCGCCGCCTGCGCACGCGGCATACTTCCCGGAGCGGGATCGCTGAGCAGATAAAGCACTCCTGATGCCACCGGGTCACTCAAATCTTTTCCGTTCCGACAATAGGTGAACAGATACAAAAGCATCTGTGTGTTCAGCCCACAGTATACGTCTTCCAAACTGAAGCTTTTGAAACCTGTTTTGTAATCCACTACACGTACATACTGACGGCCTTCCCGGCGCATGATATCCACACGGTCGATCTGTCCTACCACCTGCACAGTATGTCCATCCGGTGTTTTCAATGTCAGCGGCCGAATTGCCCCCTCGCCATCTCCGATTTCCTGCTCAAACGCCACCGGATGGAAAGAGCTCTGGGCCTGTTCCTGCTGAAGATAACACAGCAAATGCCCCACGCTCTTCTTCAGCCTTTCTACCAGATAAGCAAAACGGGCCGAAGCCTCCGGCATGTTTTCCTTCACATACTCCTCAGCCACCTGCTGCGCAAGCTGCAGCAGCTGATCCCGCGGCATGTCCGCAAAGCCCTCGCCTGCCCGCCGCATGACCTGCTCCAAAATATAATGGATGAGGCTGCCGCTCTCCATTGGAGAAAGCTCGGCTCTTTTGCGGGGTCTGATTTTCAGAACATACTGCAAAAAATAGCTGAAGCGGCACCGGTAGTATTGTTCCACTCGTGTGGGTGACAGCCGCAGATTCCGGCCGATCACCTTTTCCAGTGCACCGGTATCTCTCGCTCGCATCGGCATCGGATTCGCGGCATTTTCCATGGAAGACAAACTTTCCGCCGCCTGCGGCTGTTCAGCCAGCGCGGCTGCCAGCGCGGCCGTTTCAGCGGTATCATCCCGATACTGCTCGCCATACAAATCCAGCGCAGCTGCGCAGGTAGGTGCCAATTCTTCAAGTGACAGGCGATCCGCCTGGGGTTCCAGCGCCGCCACCGGCGCCAGAGCCGACGCCATGGGGGATCCTCCCCCCTCAGGCGCGACATAACTGATATAAAGCCGCTGTGAGGGCGCTGTTATCGCCCGATAAAAAAACATTTGCTCTAAAAGCGTTCGATTCTCATACCCGCCCGGCATCTGAACGCCAGCCTGCACCAGAAGGTCACGGTCTGCGTGTGTCAGAAGCCCGCTGGCTCCTGCCAGTTTTGGGAACTTTCCCTCAGACACCCCCATCACAAAGCACACTTTGGGACTATCCAACCGCATTCGGTCTGCCGTTGTCAACATAACCGCATCCTGTGTTTCCGGCACATGACCCAAATCCGCACTGCGCACCAAAAGGAGGAACAGATCCGCATATTCAGCAGCTGTCACCTCATCGTCTCCCAAAAGCTGCTCCATCTGTCCCAAAAGCTGCATCGCCTCATCCCACGTGCGATACACCGCCTGCTCTCGCACCGGATCTCCAACCTCGGAAAACGATTTTGCAAGATTCACCGTTTGTTCATCCGCACCAAAAGAAGTCAGAAGGAAATAAAGCTGCCGGGAAATTCCCGCCGCCGTCTGGCCTTTAGCCGTATTTAAAAACGTCTCAATGCGCGGCACAACGGATGCGCGGATTTCTTCCACCTCTTCCAATGTTTTCTGGTCTTCCGGTGACATCTGCCCACCAAAGCCAGCTGGATTTTTGGTAAAAGGAGAACGCCACTCCGCCGCCTTTAACCGCCAAGTATAGGCATAATTTTCGAGAACAGCAATCTGTTGAGCCGTATAGCCGCACAGATCCGTCTTCAACAGGCGAAGCAACGACTCGGTTGATATCCCCCGCGCCAATAACTCCAGCGCCGCATTTAAAAACGCAGCTACACCGGTGTGTTCCAAGGTCTCTGTTCGGTCTGTAAAATAAGGAATTCCTGCCAGTCCGAACTCATAGCGAATGGGCGCATCGTAATCATCAAGCAGACGGCAAATCACCGCGATATCGCTGTAAGCCAAGCCATCTCGCCGCACCAGCGAAGCAATCCGACAGGCCACTGCTTTGCACTCAGCATAAATGCTGCGGGCCGGTGTCAAATAAACCTGCTGTGCGCTGACCGCCTGTGCTTCCCCCAGAGCCAGTGCCTGTGCCGCAGCCAGCAGTCCCGGTGCCTGTTTATGGCGCAGATCTTCCTCCAACACTTTGGGAGCCGCCACAGCCACACCTTCTCGCGCGGCAATGCGCCGTAAGCGCTGGGCCGTCATTTTTACCGGGCTGAACAATCCCAGTCCAGCCTCTTTATCCGCCGTGCCGTCACAGCAAAGAGCAACGGTACACCGCTCGGCACGAACCAGCTTTTCCAGCAGCCGGTACTGTGGTGCTGTAAACCCATCGAAGTTATCGATAAACACTTCTGTGTTCTGCAAAAAATCCGGATCCATACGCTGTGCGGCAACCGTCAGCCGGTCAGCCGGGTCCATCGCGCTTCCCTCGATAATTTTCTCATACGCAGCAAACAGCAGGCCCAGTTCCTGCAATTTTTCGCCATCTGCGTTTTTACCTGCTATGCGCAGTACATCTTCGGGCTGCGCCCCAGCCGTCTTCAGCTCCTTGATCGCCTCGGCACACAAATTGCAGAAGCCGGTATTTCTTCGGTGTCTGCGATAATTCTGCACTTCATCGCCCATCGTATCCAATGCGCGGCGCACCGCCACTGCACGGGCCGCGTCCGTCAGCGTGGGGATACAGACTCCGCCAAATGTTTTCAGCAGGAATTCCGCCAGACTGGTAAAACTGTACACATCCACCAGTGCACCCAGCCGGTCGCCCAAAACGCGGTACACCATCGTTTCCGCGGAGGAAGAAAACTGTTCGGGCACAATCAGGATACTGTGTTTTCCCGCAAGTGCCTGCGCCTTCATCAATGCGAGGACCCGTCCGGTCTTTCCTGTGCCGGACAGTCCCAAAATTAAATGGAGCATTTTGTCTTCCCTCCGCTGTTTTTGCTACGTTTTATTATAACGGATTCCACCGCACAAAAAAAGCCCACGGAACAATCCGTGGGCTTTAAAGCAATTAATAATTCTTTGCCTGCAGAATGAAATATCCCTGAGGATGATCGCAGACCGGGCATTTCTCCGGGGCGTGTGTGCCAATATGAACATGGCCGCAGTTGGAGCACACCCAAACCTGCTCTGTCTCACGTGCAAACACCTTGCCCTGCTCGATGTTCGCCTTCAAGGCGCGATACCGCTCCTCATGCTCTTTCTCGATCTTGCCCACTGCCTCAAACAGGTACGCCAGCTGCGTGAAGCCCTCTTCTTTCGCAGTAGCCGCAAAGCCGGCATACATGTCGGTCCACTCATAATTTTCACCGGCAGCCGCATCGTCCAGATTGGTCATCGTATCGGGAATTTCCCCATTGTGCAGCTGTTTAAACCAGATTTTTGCATGCTCTTTCTCATTGTTTGCAGTCTCTTCAAAAATCGCTGCAATCTGGTTGTAACCTTCCTTTTTGGCTTTAGAAGCATAATACGTATATTTGTTGCGCGCCTGGCTTTCACCCGCAAAAGCGGTCAGCAGATTCTGTTCGGTTTTCGAGCCTTTCAATTCCATGATAAACTTCTCTCCTTTACTTCTTTTTGATTATAAATTGACGGCGGACAACCGCCTTTCAAACAAAGTATGCGGTGTTTTACTCTGTTTCATGCTTCTGGCAAGCTGGACACACACCTGTAAACACAATATCATACTGCACATCGCAATAGCCGGTCATTTGCTCCACTTTGCGGCTGATTTCCTTGTTTTCATCCAGACAAACATCACAAAGCGCACCACAACAGATGCATTCAATGTGAAAATGCGGCGTAAGCGTATAATCAAACCGGTCTGCACCTTCCGGCATACGCACATGGCGCAGCACGCCATCCTCTGACAGACTGCTCAAATTTCGATATACCGTAGCCTTGCTGACAGTGGGATGTTTCTGGGCGATGTGAGCGTAAACCTCATCCGCCGTGGGATGGTCTGCCAGTTGCGCCACAGCATCCAGCACCAGCTGCTTTTGGATGGTGTTCCGTTTCTCCATCTCCATTCTCCTCTCTTTTGCTAATGATATTTTATATCATTAAACACAAATTGTCAAGAGGAGTTTTTCAAATTAATCTATGCAAAAAGCGCCCCCGATGGTTCGGAGCGCCTGATTTCTTACGGATTGGTATTTTTGGGCTGCGGCGCAGTGCGCTTTGCACCGCGTTTGCCGGACTGGCGCAGTGTGGCGCGCACATTCTGCACATCGCTCAAACTGCTGGAGAGCTGCTCCTCCGTCTGCCGGAGCATATTCTCACAATAATTGGTCACTGTGGCACGCATCTCTCTGCTCTGATTCTGCGCACTTGTAATCATCTCGGTTGCCTTCTGCTGCGCCGTCTTCATGATCGCTTCTTCGGCCACCATAGTGCGGGCTCGCTCTTCTGCACGTTTGATGATCATATCTGCTTCGCGTTTCGCTTTGTCTATAATTTGCGTGCGATCTTTCACAACCGCTTTGGCCTGCTGAATTTCCTGCGGCATGTTCAGGCGAATGTCATCAATCAATTCGCGCACCTTTTCCACATCTACCATGCGCTTGCCGCCGCTGAACGGCACATTGAGCGCATCTTCAAGCGTTTCGTCCATGACATCCAGCAATTCATCGATTGACATGATACATTACTCCTTTTCCTGCCCCTGTGCGAGGCGTTTTACGATTTCTTCACAAATAGATTCCGGCAAAAACTCACTCACATCGCCGCCAAAACCCGCTACCTGCCGCACCATGCTGGACGAAAGGTACATGTAACTGGAGTCGGTAATGACAAACATCGTCTCCAGCTCCGGGTTCAGCTGCTTATTGACCAGAGCCTGCTGGAACTCATACTCAAAATCCGTCACCGCGCGCAGGCCCTTGATGATGGTACACGCGCCCACCCGGTATGCATAATCCGCCAAAAGACCGTGATAGGAATCCACTTTGACATTGGGAATATGCTCACAGGCTTTCCGAATAAAATCCACTCGTTCTGCCGCTGAAAACGTCGGTTTTTTGTTCGGGTTTACCAGAACCAGCACAATTACGGCATCAAACAATCTTGCAGAGCGTTCGATAATGTTCAAATGGCCCTTTGTGATTGGGTCGAAACTACCGGGGCAAATCGCTATTTTCATCCGCAAGCTCCTCTTCATCCGCATATTCATAGCGCGCCAGCGCCACCTTGCCGTACTTATAATGCTTTCTGCACACCAAGCACCCGCAACGTTCCGGAAGCTGCGCACCGTATTCCGTCTCAGCCAGAACCACACCGCCCGGCTTCACCACGCGCGCCACCAGCGGAAGCAGCGCAGCTACCGTCCCCTGATGGTAAGGCGGATCCATCAGAATCAAATCAAAAGGTTCCCGCGCCGTGGAAAGGAAATGCTGTGCCTGCGTTTGGGAAACACTGGCTTTTCCGGCCAGGCCAGCCGCACGAAGATTCTGACGAACGATTTCGCAGGCGCCTCTGTCATAATCGATGAATACACACCGTTTGGCGCCCCGGCTGAGCGCTTCGATTCCCAGCTGCCCGGAGCCCGCAAACAAGTCCAGTACCTCCGCTCCTTCCAAAAGGAACTGCACAGAACTAAACATGCTTTCCTTGACACGGTCAATGGTGGGACGAGTGATCTCCTCGCCCGGCAGCGCAGACAACTTCACGCCGCGTGCGCTTCCCGCGATGACACGCATTCGATCCACCTCACTCTTTCGTTTGTTCTGCTGTTATTTTATTATGGAGGGCATGGCGGCATTTGTCAAGTTTGGCGAAAGTAATCGTACACTGCCTTTGCAGCGCGTTTGGACACGCCTTTTGCCGCGCACAGCTCCTCATATTCCGCCTGTCGAACCGCCGTCACCGTTTTAAAATGGCTCAGCAGGGCCTTTGCCGTAGCAGGTCCTACTCCGGGCACATTCTGCAAAGTGGAAGCATAAGCGCGTCCTTTTTGGAGACGTTTGCGATAATCGTTGGCCCAGCGGTGCGTTTCGTCCTGAATAGACGTAATAAAGCTAAAAACACTTTTATGCATGGACAACTGGATTTCTTCCCCGTCTGGAGTGATAAGTCCCCGGGTCCTGTGGCGGTCATCCTTGACCATGCCGAACAAAGGCACCGCCGCCAAAGACGTATTTTCCAGCGCTTTTCGCACAGCGGAGATCTGACCCTTTCCGCCATCCAAAAGAATCAGATCCGGTTTGACCGCAAACTGTCCCCTACCGCCTTTTTCATATTCCGAAGCCCGTCGGCTAAGCGTTTCTGCCATGGACGCATAGTCGTCGTTCACAAACACCGTCTGCATCTTAAAGCGGCGATACCCTGCCTTTTTGGGTTTTCCGCCCTCAAACACCACCATTCCCGCCACGCTGGTCCCATCTCCCCAGTTGGAGATATCGTAGCTCTCGATCACCTGGGGCGGCTGACGCAGTCCCAGCAGCGCCGCTGTTTCATCCAGCAGCTTTTGTTCCCGGGCATAGCGCCCGCTCTCCCGTGCAAGGCGCTCAAAGGCGTTGGTGCGCGCCATCTCCACCAGCTTAGCCGTGTCGCCCCGGCGCGGCACATACAGCTGTACTTTGCTCCCCCTGGTTTCTTCCAGCAGACGACGAAGATCTTCCCATCCATCTGGCAGTTGATCCACTGCAATACTCTTGGGAATGAACTCGCTGTCCTCTAAATAGTAACGCGGCAAAAGCTCATTGCGTACCGCAGTCACATCTTGTGTGTCATGGAACAAAAACTCTCGCTTATCCACCAAACGTCCTTCCCGAAAACGGAGAATGGCAGCGCACACAGCGGTTGCGCTGGCCGCAAGTGCGAACACATCCTGCTCGTCCACACTGCTGCGCACCACTTTCTGCCCACGGCTGACCTTCTCTATGGCATTGATCTGGTCCCGGAGCATCGCCGCCCGCTCAAAGTCCAGCTTCTCTGCCGCCTCTTCCATGCGCTGGCGCAGAAGCTTCAAAATCTCCCCCTGGCCGTGCCGGATCAAGTGGAGCGCACCGTCCACCGCCTCTCCATACATCTCCCGGCTGATTTTTCCGGAACAAACCGCCATACACAACCCAATGTGCGCGTTCAGACACGGCCGTCCTTTCCCGATATCTTGCGGAAACTTTTTATTGCAGCGCGGCAGACGAAATACATTATTGGCGGTTTCCACCATTTCCCGCACCGCGAAACTGGAAGTGTACGGACCGATGTATTCTGCGCCATCGTCCTCTTTCTGCAAAACAGCCGAAATGCGGGGATATGCTTCTTTTGTCACTTTGACATAGCTATACCCCTTGTCATCTTTAAGAAGGATGTTGTACTTGGGTTTGTGCTGCTTGATCTGGCTGCACTCCAAAACCAGCGCCTCAAATTCGCTCTGGGTTACAATCACATCGAACTCATACGCATTGTGAATCATTTTCGTCACTTTTGCGTCATGAGGTACACCTTCACGAAAATACTGCGACACACGGGTACGCAATCGTTTCGCTTTGCCAATATAGATGATCTCACCCGCTTTATTGCGGATAATATAGACGCCCGGCAGCAAGGGAAGCATTTTCGCCTTCTGCCAAAGTTCATATTTTGTCATGCCTCGCCCGCCTTCCTGAAAAAGAAAATGCGCCGCCAATTACCAGGCAGCGCATTTTATGTTTCATCAAAATTTATTCGCTGAAACCGGAATTCACCAGTTTAATCAAGCCTTCAACAGCAGCCTGCTCGTCAGCGCCGTCAGCAATAATGCGAATCGTAGTACCGCCCACGATGCCCAAAGACAGAACACCCAGAAGGCTCTTTGCATTGACTCGACGCTCTTCCTTCTCCACCCAGATAGAAGATTTAAACTCATTAGCTTTCTGGATAAAGAAAGTAGCGGGACGTGCATGCAAGCCGACCTGATTCTCCACAGTTACTTCTTTCACAAACATAGCAAACGCTCCTTATCATGTATCTTGTGCCTTTGTCCTTATTGTATACCAAAAACTTTCAAAACGTCAATAATTTCGGACGCAATCCGATAATTTTTGCAACTATGCCTTTAAACGGGCTTACTCATCCGGCCGTGTTTGTGCATCTTCACCAGTTAGTTTTCAACAACATAGGCGAATTATACAATCGTTCTCTTGTTTCTTTATGAATTTTCGCCATTGACTTTTTTCTGATATTCCCGATACAAATCCGGCCTGCGCGACCGTGTTCGTTCCAGGGCCTGTTCTTTTCGCCATTTCGCAATATTTTCGTGATGGCCGGACAAAAGAACCGGCGGCACACTGCGCCCATTCCACTCTTCCGGGCGGCTGTACTGCGGATATTCCAAAAGCCCGCTGTAATAACTCTCTTCTTCATACCCTTCCGGACTGGAGAGGACACCCGGACACAAACGAAACACACTGTCGGCCACCACCAGTGCAGCCAACTCTCCGCCGGTGAGCACGTAGTCTCCAATGGAGATCTCCTCATCTGCCAACGCTTCGATGACACGCTCATCAATCCCCTCATAATGGCCACATACCAGCAAAAGACTGTCGTACGTTGCCAGACGCTTGCAATGTTCTTCGTTCCACGGCTGCCCTGCCGCTGTCAAAAACACCACATGGGGCCTCGCATGTCCCGCCTGTTCCACCTGCCGGATCACATCCTGGCAGCAGTCGTAAATGGGCTGCGCCTGCATGATCATGCCATGACCGCCTCCATAAGGGTAGTCATCTACCTGTTTTTGACGATTCAGCGTATAATCGCGTATCTGGTGGGCACAAAACTCAATGTGACCGCGTCGGCGCGCACGTCCGATGATGCTTTCACTCATCACCCGTTCACACATTTCCGGAAAGAGTGTCGCAACGTCAATCCTCATCGTCGTTTCCTCCGCCGGACGTAAACATCCCCGCAATCGGCCGCACAGTGATAAAGCCCTCTTCCGGTTTCAATTCCCCCAAAAACTCCTTCACTGCCGGGAACAGGAATACCTCCCCCTGCTCATTCCTCACCTCGTACACATCGCTGGCTGCAGGATGTGTGACATCCGTCACTGTGCCGTACTCCTGTTTCGTATCCGCATCCAGCACCTTGCATCCAATGATATCCTGCACAAAAAAACGCCCTTCCGGCAGCTGTACATCCACTCGCGAAAAATAGGCAATTTTCCGAACAAGCGCACGTGCTGCATCCATCGAATCCACGCCTTCCAATTTAACAAGGCACATTCCTTTATGGACGCGAGCTGATAAAACCTTTTGCTCTTTTTCCCCGTTTCGTCCCAGAAAAAGACGCGGAAGCTGCGTAATAAAGTCCGCATCATCGCACCAGGGATACAATTTCAATTCTCCCATTACGCCGTGCGTGGTGACAAACTCTCCCGCCTCAAGATACTCTTTCATTGTTCTCCTCCATTCAGGATTTAATCACAACACCCAAAAGTTTTGCCAAATCACAGGCCTGCAGCGCCGTGACGATTGCTCCCCGCACCTCTGGGCCTTCCAAGCGAATCCCATCAATCTCGCAGCTGGTGAGATCTATCCCGTTGAGCGATGTCCTGAAGAAATCCACCGCACGCAGGTCGCAGCGTTCAAAGCAAAAACTCGACTTCTTTCCCAACGTAGAAAAAGACGCCTCCTGAAGATTACAATCTTCAAAAACAACATTTTTCAGACGGCTTTCCGGCAGCATCAGCCCATCAGCCGTGCAGTTTTGAAACAAAACATCCTGAAGAGACGCTCCTGCCAGATTTGCACCGGAAAATTTACAATTTACAAAACGTACGCGCTGCAATGTACTTTCCATCAGACGAAGGCCAGACAGTTCACACCGTTCAAACACCACGTCCCGGAGCCAGCTTTTGGACAGATGCGCCCCCGTCAGCCGGCAGCCCAAAAACGAACACGCTTTGTATTCTCCCTTTTCAAGCACCCATCCGGCAGCACTGCCCGTGCAGAAGCGATAAGCTTCCAGCGCACTTTCATCGCTTTGTGCCATACTCAGCGCCTCTTCCAGCGAAATGGCACTCTCCATCTGCAAAGGAAGAACCGGCTCTGCTATTCGCATTCGTGGTCTCCTCTCTTTCGCTCAAAAAAAGCCGGGCGCTTACCCGGCTTTTATGTTCACATCATTTTCTGTCCAAGCGCACACGAGGCATCACCGGACGCTTTGCAAGGATAAGCCCCACAACGCTGAACACAACTGCAGCAATACTGACCACAGCACTGACGATCCCCAAGATCAAACCAGTCAAACGAAAGGCTCCGCCATGTCTCATTTCAAAACGCTCCTCTTCCTTTATTTAATACAGTATACCCTGTTTTGAAGCAGAATGCAAGGACGAACGCTCAGCGGCAAAAGCGATTGATATATGCATCCAGACACTTCTGAATGATAGCACGTGCCTCATCCGGGCCCTGTTCTTCATCCACGACCGTTTCCTTACCTTCCAGATTTTTATAAACACTGAAGAAATGCCGCATTTCGGAGAAGATGTGGCTGGGGAGTTCCGAAATGTCGCGGTATCCATTGTACATGGGATCCTCGAAGGGAATGGCAATGATTTTTTCATCCAGTTTCCCCTGGTCACGCATGGTGATAACGCCGATCGGATAACACCGCACCAGGCTCAGAGGCGCGATGGTTTCACTGCAGAGGACCAGCACATCCAGCGGATCCCCGTCATCTGCATAGGTGCGGGGAATCAGGCCATAGTTGGCCGGATAATGTGTGGAAGTATACAAAATACGATCCAAAATGATATGGCCGGTTTCCTTATCCAACTCGTATTTCTTCTTGGAACCTTTTTCGATCTCGATGACCGCGATAAAATCATCCGGATTAATCCGGGCCGGACTGATGTCATGCCAAATGTTGGTCATACTGCTTATTCCTCCCCCAATGGTTTGCTGTAAATATTCACCAGATTCAAAAGAACGCCCACTGCTTTCTCCATGCTCTGCACGGTAATGCACTCATACGGGCCATGGAAATTATATCCACCGGTTCCAAGATTGGGGCACGGCAAACCCATATAGGAAAGCGTTGCGCCATCTGTACCGCCGCGGATCGGTTCCACACACGGTTCCACACCTGCATCGCGTGTAGCCTTTTTTGCATTTTCAATCAAATGCATGCAGGGTGCAATTTTTTCGGCCATATTGTAATAGCTGTCGTGCAGTTTCAAACGAATAACCGCTTTCGGGTACTTTTCGCTGAGCTTATCCGTAATTTCAACCAACAGGCGCTTGCGTGCCTCAAATTTTTCCCGGTCATGATCGCGCACAATATATCCCATGCGTGCATGCGCATCTGTCCCCGTCAAGCCATCCAGGTGGAAGAATCCCTGGTATCCATCCGTATGCGCAGGCGTCTCATCTGCCGGAAGCATACTGTTCAGTTCGCAAGCCACCAAGAGCGCATTGACCATCACATCCTTTGCGCTTCCCGGGTGCACGGATACCCCTTGGATCTCGATTTCCGCGCTGGCCGCATTGAAGTTTTCATACTCCACACCGCCCACAGCGCCGCCATCCATGGTATAAGCAAAATCCGCGCCGAAATGCTCCACATCAAACAAGGATGCTCCCTCTCCGATCTCCTCGTCCGGCGTAAAAGCCACGCACAATTTGCCATGAGGCAAATGATCCTGCTGAATTCGTTCACAAACCGTCAAAATCTCAGCAATACCCGCTTTATCATCCGCGCCAAGCAATGTGGAACCATCTGCGGTAATCAGCGTTTCCCCTTTGTGCTCCGCCAGAAACGGAAACTCGTCCACTTTTAATACTGTACCGCCGTGCGGAAGGGTCACGTCTGTTCCATCGTAATTTTCATGCAGCAGCGGGCAGACGTTTTCACCGGAAAAACCAGGTGCTGTATCCATGTGAGCCACCAACCCAAGCGCCGGTGCTTTTTCGCATCCCGCCGTTGCCGGAAGCGTTCCATACACATAGCCGTATTGATCCACATGCGCGTCTTTCAGGCCAAGTTCTTTCATCTCTTTCACCAGCATGTGTGCCAAATCCAGCTGGCGTTCGCTGGAAGGATGTGCACCCGACTGCGGATCACTGGTCGTATAAATTTTCACATATTCAAGAAGTCTTTCATATGCCTGCATAATCTCCCTCTTTTCTTTTCTGCTGCTATGATGGTATCAAAAAAAATGCGCCAGGTCAATGTGCCGCCGACGTACCTCCGGAAGATATTTTTCATATTGCTTTGCTCATTTCCGACAATTTGTGATAGAATAAAACATCATAATTGTTCTTTCGGAGGTCTTTATCCCATGCAACCATTGTTCCACCTTCACCTGACACGTAATCCCGTGCGAATCGCTTTTGCGATTCTGCTGACTGTTTTATGTGTCGGCGCATGTGTCTGGCTGTGCCTTTCGCCGGACATGCTTGCAGCCGCTGTGGACGAACTGGACACACAGGAAGACCTGGTTGAGGGCGGCGCTCCGGTCAGCCCTTATTTGTCAAAAAATTTCACACTTGAATACGAGTTCACCGTCCCGGACGAGCAGCCCTATCTGGAAGAGGTCGGCGTCTGCCTGGCGCCGGACAGCACGGACCCCAACGATGACTGGCCTCAGTATACAATGACCCTTTCCCGCGAAGACGAGGTTCTGGCTTCCGAGGTCCTCGATTTGCAGGCGCATTTTTCCGTAGGAGAATACTGGCATTACTACTTCCTGACAGTAGAACAGCTTTTGCAGCCCGATGTCACCTACACGCTGAGCATTTCCTGTGACGCTTACTATACCGGAAACACTCCAGGTATGCGTGTTTCCGTTCATCCCGTCGAAGAGGGAGAGTTCTCTTGTTTTGAAACGGATGACGGAGCCTTTGCTGCTGATTTTTCCATCACTACTGCTTCTCTTGACTACTCCCTCTACTATTTGCCGCTTATCCTCATGGCCATCGCATGGATCGTGGCAATGTTCAGTCTGCTGGGCGATATCATCTGGTGCGGGCGCAGACCTTCTTTGATTGTCATGATTCTGTTCAATGGTGTTCTGTGCGCCTTTTTCGCACTGTGCGCCGTGGAGAACCTGAACAATTCGGGCGGAATTTTTTACATGGATCCCGCTCCGATTCTGGTCAATCTGATCACCTATATTTGCCTGTACCTTTTGCTGTATGCCCCCACCGGCTCTCCTTTCTTCAGTATCTGTTTTGTCAGTGTTTTGCTCACCGTTGGAAGTGTAGTCAACTATTTCACACTGCGCTTTCGCGGTACGCCTGTCATGCCGACCGACCTTTTTGCAGCCACCACTGCAGCAAACGTGATGGGACAATATGAAATCGGACCGGACCCGGTTCTTCTCTGGTCCGGTGCAATGACGCTGTGTGTTTGTGCCATTGCCTATATGGTAGCGGGCCGTCCTATCACACGAAAAGCCTTTCTTCATGCAGGAATGCGCCTGGCAGGGCTGGGCGGTTCTCTCGCATTTCTGATGATCCTGAACACTACGGGCGGATGCATTGCCCTTCAGGTCCCCACCAACGCCTGGGATCCTACTTCTGCCAACCAGCAAAACGGATTTGTGGTGCATTTTGTTGAGAATGCCCGTTCAATGTTTCTCTCAAAGCCCGATGGGTATTCTTCGGCCCGAATTGAAGAAATCTCATCCCGCTATGATGCAACCAGCGAAACGGATCAAATGCCGAACATTATTTTTATCATGAACGAATCGCTGGCGGATTTTGAGGCGAACGGCGAACTTCTCACCAGTCAGCCGATTCTTCCCTATCTGCACAGTCTGTCCGGTCAGTCCAATGCTTTGACCGGGTATGTACAGATTCCGGCATCCGGCGGCGGGACAAGCACCTCTGAATTCCAGGCGCTCACCGGAATCAGCGACCGGGATTATTACGCCACTGCCCCTTACGCCACCCACGTACTGCGCGAAACGCCGTCTCTCCCCAGTGTCCTGAGCGAACTGGGCTATACGTCCATTGCTGCTCATCCTGCGCAGGCCGGAAACTGGAACCGTGACCGTGCCTACGAGCGTCTGGGTTTTGACGAGTTCTATGATATTTCCAAACTGCGCGGACTCGTCAATCTGCGCGGACTTGCCACCGACAGCAGTTTTTACACCTCGCTGGAAGAACTAGCCCAGCAAACCAGCGAACCGTTGTTTTTGTTTGCTGTCACAATTCAAAACCATGGCGGCTATGACTATGAGGACTTTGATGAGCCCATTCGGATTCTCTCGCCTGCCGGTGACTACCCTCTGGCAACGCAATATCTGAATCTTGCGCGGCTCAGCGATGACGCTTTCCAGGAGTTGACATCGTACTACAGCGAAGTGGACGAGCCGACTTTGATCGTAATGTTCGGCGATCATTTCCCTGCAATCGAAACCGACTTTATATACGATGTCTGCTCTGATGAACCCAACTCCTCTTTGCCGACTCACCTCACTCCTTACGTAGTTTGGGCCAATTACGACCTGGAAAAAGAAAATCTTCCTGAAGACGGAGAGATTATTTCTGTTTCCTTCCTTCAGTCGGTGTTGATGGACGCTGCCGGCCTTCCCAAGACCGGATGGCAGCAATTTTTGAGTGATGTAATGGACGAATATCCCGTAGTCTCCAAGTTTGGAACACTGGATGCGCAGGGTGAACTGGTAGATGACTCACTGGACATTCCTCTTCTGCAGGATTACAGCTGTCTTCAGTACAATTTGCTGAGTTCTTCCCGCTCCAGGGCGAAAGCTTTTTTCAGCTTTACTGAATAACGGTCAAGCCCTTGGAATGAAGGGTTCTTTATGTTACAATAATACAGATTGCACTGGTATTTTCCAAAATCCGCATATCATTATGGAGGGTTCTCAATGGATTCAACGTATTTTAAAGATAAGGTCTTGCTCATTACCGGCGGCACCGGTTCTTTCGGCAATACTGTTTTAAAGCATTTTTTGCAAAGTGACATCCGGGAGATCCGCATTTTTTCCCGCGACGAAAAGAAGCAGGATGATATGCGGCACGACTACCAGCTCAAATACCCGGAGCTGGCCGGTAAGATCAAATTTTATATTGGCGATGTGCGTGAACCCCGCAGCCTGACCAGCGTTATGCGCGGAGTGGATTTCATGTTCCATGCCGCCGCCCTGAAGCAGGTGCCAAGCTGTGAGTTCTTCCCCATGGAAGCAGTGCGCACCAACATCATCGGAACGGACAACGTACTGACGGCCGCTATTGAAGCCGGTGTAAAAAAAGTAGTTTGTCTTTCCACGGACAAGGCCGCTTATCCCATCAACGCCATGGGCATCTCCAAAGCGATGATGGAAAAAGTAATTGGGGCCAAGGCCCGCACCGTCAAAGCGGAAGATACGACTATCTGCTGCACCCGGTATGGCAACGTTATGGCCAGCCGCGGAAGTGTCATTCCTCTGTTTGTGGAGCAAATCAAAGCAGGCAAGCCCATTACCATCACCGATCCGGATATGACACGGTTCCTGATGAGTTTGGATGAGGCCGTGGACTTGGTGGGCTTTGCCTTTGCCCATGCGAATCCTGGTGATTTGTTCGTACAGAAGAGCCCTGCCTCCACCATCGGCGATCTGGCCAAAGCAGTTCAAAAGTTGTTCGGTGACACGGGCACACGCATTATCGGAACACGTCATGGTGAGAAATTGTACGAGACTCTGCTGACGCGGGAAGAGCGCGTTCGCAGCGAGGACATGGGCGGTTATTACCGCGTGTGCGCAGATGGCCGCGATTTGAATTACGATAAATATTTTGTAGAGGGCAAGGTCCATACGCAGGCGGACGATGAATACACCAGTCACAACACGCGCCGTCTGAGTGTAGATGAAGTAGTGGACAAGCTTTTGACGCTGGATTACATCAAAGAGGAGCTGAATAACTTTGAGCACTGAGGCGCGCTGCATCCTGATTACCGGCTCCGGCGGATTTGTGGGAAAAAACCTGGTGGCCGAACTGCGTAATCGCGGTTATGAAAATTTGCTGCTGTTCGATTTGGACACGCCGAAGGAAATGCTGGCGGAATATGCACGGCAGGCGCAGTTTGTTTTTCATCTGGCCGGCGTCAATCGTCCCAAAGACCCCAGTGAATTTTATTCCGGGAACCGGGGCCTGACAGAGGAGCTTCTGCATCTTCTGGCTCAGGCCGGCAATCAGGCGCCGGTTCTGATCACATCCTCCATTCAGGCAGAGCTGGACAACGATTACGGCAAATCCAAGCGTGAGGCGGAGGAACTTCTCTTTGCCCATGAACGCGCCACTGGTGCGCCGGCACTGGTGTATCGTCTGCCTGGCGTATTCGGGAAGTGGTGCCGCCCCTCTTACAACAGTGTGGTAGCCACCTTCTGCTATAACATTGCACATGGTCTTCCCATTGAGGTACGTGATCCCGCCTATTCCCTGCCTTTGGTTTATATCGATGATGTTGTTCACACCTTTATCTCTGCTATGGAAGAGGGCGCGGTCCGGGATCGTGCGATTCCCGGTTTCTGTCATTTGACCTGCGATGTTTACACGGTAACGCTGGGGCGTTTGGCAGAACAGATCGAACAATTCCGCGACAGCCGCAAAACGCTTGCGGTTCCCGATATGGGAGACGCTTTTTCCCGTAAGTTGTATGCGACTTATCTTTCTTACCTTCCCGAAGACAGCTTTTCCTACCCGCTTGCGATGCATTGTGACGAACGCGGAAGTTTCACCGAGTTTCTTCGCACTCCGGAACGCGGCCAGGTCAGCGTAAACATTTCGCGGCCGGGCATCGTAAAGGGGAACCACTGGCATCACACCAAAAATGAAAAATTCCTTGTGGTCAAAGGGCAGGGCATTATTCGCTTCCGGAAAATCGGCACAGACAAGGTGCTCTCCTACCCTGTCTCCGGTGAAAAACTGGAAGTTGTGGATATTCCCACCGGTTATACACACAACATCGAAAATGTGGGCGACGGAGAGATGGTCACTGTAATGTGGGCTAACGAGCCCTTTGATCCTCAGCATCCCGACACCTTTTTTGAAAAAGTATAAGGAGCGCTTTTCCCATGGAGAAAATGAAAGTTATGACGATTCTCGGTACACGGCCGGAAATTATCCGTCTGTCCGAGGTCATCAAATGCTGCGATAAATACTTCCAGCATATTTTGGTCCACACCGGCCAGAACTGGGACCCCAACCTGAATGATATCTTTTTTTCGGATCTTCAGCTGCGGCAGCCTGATTACTACTTGAACGCAGTCGGCAAAGACCTGGGCGAGACCATGGGCAACATCATCGCCAAAAGTTATGAGCTGCTGGCCAAAGAAAAGCCTGAGGCAGTGCTCGTTCTGGGCGACACCAACTCTGCGTTGGCGGCCATCAGCGCAAAACGCCTGAAAATCCCCATTTTCCACATGGAGGCCGGCAATCGCTGCTGGGACTGGAATGTTTCGGAAATGATCAACCGCAAAATTGTAGACCATATTTCCGATATCAATCTTCCTTATACGGAACACAGCCGCCGTTATCTGCTGAGTGAAGGAATTGACGGAAAGACCATTTTTGTCACCGGAAGCCCCATGCGTGAGGTTCTTAATGCGCACCGGGCAACCATCGAGCGCAGCGATGTCCTTGAGCGTCTGAATCTGGAAAAAGGCAAGTACATTCTTCTGTCTGCGCACCGCGAAGAAAACATCGACAATGAAGAAAACTTCATGAGCCTGATGAACGCGGTTAATAACATTGCCGAAAAATACGGTATGCCCATCATTTATTCCTGTCACCCCCGCTCTAAAAAATACATTGAACAACGGCATTTTCAATTTCATCCCCTGGTGCAGGAGATGAAGCCTTTTGGGTTTATGGATTACAATAAGCTTCAGATGAACGCCTATTGTGTTCTTTCCGACTCCGGCACGCTCAGCGAAGAAAGCGCCATGCTGGGATTTGCCGGCGTTTTGATCCGTACTTCTACCGAGCGGCCTGAAGTTTTGGATAAAGGCAGTGTGGTCATCGGCGGCATCAAAGGGCACGACGTGGAACAGGCTATGAACTTGGCCGTTGCCATGCGTGACGCCAACGAGCCCTATGTGATGGCAGAAGACTACGCGGATACCAACGTCAGCATCAAAGTGGTGAAATTGATTCAAAGTTATGCCAAAATCGTCAACGAGACGGTTTGGTTGAAACACTGAGGCAAATTTTTGCTTTTCAGAAAGGGGCTTGTGTTTGCCGAAACGCATTCTGGTGGTCAGTCAGCATTACTGGCCTGAAAATTTTCGCATTGCCGACATCTGCCGTGGATTTACGGAAGATCAGATTGAAGTGGATGTGCTGTGCGGTTTGCCCAATTACCCCAAAGGGGAATGGTTCGACGGATACCGCTATTCCGGACCACGCCGTCAAACACACGATGGCGTGGAAATATTCCGTGCCGGTGAAATTCGACGCAAAGGCAACACTTCTGTGCGGATTTTTCTCAATTATATCTCCTATCCCCTCACGGCAGTTCTGAATCTTCCACGACTGCATGGCCGGAAATACGATGCCGTTTTCTGTTACGAAACAAGCCCTGTTTTGATGCTGTTTCCTGCAATTTTATACGCAAAACTTCATCGTTTGCCGCTCACCTGCTACGTGCTGGATCTCTGGCCGGAAAATCTGTACTCGGTTCTTCCTGTTCACAATCGTCTTCTTCGGACCATCGCCGAAAAAGTATCCCATTGGCATTATCGCCGCTGTGAAAAACTGATTGCGATGTCCCCGGCATTGGAAGAAAAGCTGCGGGCAGTTGCCCCTCGTGCCCAATTGACAACCATTCCCCAGTATTGTGAAGATTTATACGCCCGTGACGTCTTTGACGCCAATTTGGAGAAGCGTTTCAAGGGGCGCTTCAACGTGCTGTTTGCCGGAAACATCAGCCCGGCACAGGATCTGGGGCTTCTGGTGCAATGTGCGGAAAAACTGAGACAGGACAAGCGAGCCGATATTCATTTCATCATCGTAGGAGATGGAATGAGCCGCACGAACCTGGAAGAGGAAATTCGCGGGAAAGACCTTTCTTCTTATTTTACATTTGAAGGGCAGCATCCTGTAACGGATATCCCTGCATATCACACCATGGCAGATGCACTTTTTGCCGCTCTTGCCAAAAGCGACGAGCTGGGACTGACCGTCCCCGCCAAAATCACCAGCTATATGGCTGCCGGACGGCCCTGCCTGGTGGCCGTGGACGGAGAGGCATCCCGGGTGGTGGATGAGGCTGGCTGCGGTTTGACCAGTCCGGCTGGTGATGCACATGCTCTGTATCAAAATCTTCTGGCTCTGGCGGCAATGTCTCCGGAACAGCGAACAGCAATGGGGCAGGCCGGCCGTGCCTATTTTGAACAGCATTTTCGCCGTTCAAAACTGCTCAAAAAATTAGAGCAGTTTATTTTCGATTCGAACGAGGTGACACCTTGAGGGTTCTTGTAATTATCCCCTGTTACAACGAAGAGGCCAACATTGAACGGGTGGTCGCGCGGCTGACGCGCGTCACCGCAGATCTCCCCTACGTGGTAGATTACGTGATCGTGAACGACTGTTCCACAGACCGAAGTGCCGAAATCTGTCAGGAACATAACTTCTCTTATCTTTCTCTCCCAATCAATCTGGGAATTGGCGGCGGCGTGCAAAGCGGTTACATGTACGCCCGGTATCATGACTATGACATCACAGTCCAACTGGATGGAGACGGACAGCACGACCCCGCCTATCTGGACGCTGTAATCAGCCCCGTTGCACAAGGCCGCCTGGACATGTGTGTCGGAAGCCGCTTCATCACCAAAGAAGGATTTCAAACCAGCTTCATGCGTCGGTTTGGAATCAATATCCTCAGTTTCATGATTCGCGTTCTATGCGGTGTGCGTGTACTGGATACAACCAGCGGATTTCGGGCGTGCAGCCGGGAACTGACCGCTTATTTTGCCGATCATTATGCGCAGGATTATCCGGAACCCGAAGCAATCATTTCGGCGGTTCTGAATGGCTACCGTGTGGGGGAAGTCCCTGTCATTATGCAGGAACGCATGGGCGGCACGTCTTCCATCAGTCCGTTCAAGTCCATTTATTATATGCTGAAAGTTGGTCTTGCTTTGGTCGTATTTCGTCTGACCAGCAACCGCAAAGAAAGAGGTGACCGCCTGTGAACAATGCCGGACTGAGCCTTTTTTTGCGCGTGGACCTGGTCGTGGGCGTTCTGCTCTATCTGGGTGTGATTCTTTGGCTTTTGAAAAAGAACAAACTCACGGTCCGCTATTCCATCATTTGGTTTATGAGCGGATTTGTTTTGCTGCTTTTCGCCCTGTTCCCCTACATCGTGCTGGTCTTGCGGGATCTGCTTCATGTGGAAATGGCCGTCAATCTGGTTTTCATGATCGTACTGGCCTTTGTTCTGCTGATTCTGCTGAGTCTGTCCAGCGTTGTTTCCGGTTTTTCGGAAAAAATCAAGCGTCTTTCACAACACAACGCGCTGCTGGAGCATCGTGTGCGCGAGTTGGAGCGGAAACTGGAGGAACTTTCGAAAGATTCTGATTCTGTGAACTGACGTCTCTCTGCATTCTATTGGAAACGGAGTTTTGCTGCATGAATTTTATTTCCCTGGCATTTATTTTATTTTTGCTTGGGGCCTGTCTTGCCTACTTTGTTCTTCCAAAAGCTGCCCGCACCGGGGGGCTTTTGATTTGCAGCTATCTTTTCTATCTTTATGATCCGTCCAATGCAACCTTTTTGCCGGTACTTTTATCCGCTACATTGATTACTTTTGGAACCGGACTTTTACTTGAACGCCTGCAAAAACCTCTTTGGCGCCGTCTTTGCCTTGCGTTCAGCGCCGTTTCCTGTATGGGTGTTCTTGCTTTTTACAAATACTTTTCCTTTTTGGGAGAAAGCCTTTCCGAACTGGTTTCCCTGTTCGGCGGCAACCTGCATGTTCCCGCGTTCAGCCTGGCGGTACCGCTGGGTATCAGCTATTTCACATTTGCCGCGCTGGGCTATGTGATCGATGTTTACCGCGGTGCTCCGGCGGAACACAATCTTTTCGACTACGCCTTGTTTGTCAGCTTTTTCCCCTGCATGATGACCGGCCCCATCTGCCGTGCCGGACGCATGCTGCCTCAGTTCCGGGCAGAACACGCATTTGACTACAACCGCGTAACTGGCGGTATGTTCCGAATTTTATGGGGCTTTTTTAAAAAACTGGTTTTGGCCGATACCATTGGCGGAATGGTGAGCACGGTTTATTCCAATCTTCATTACGCCGATTATACCGGTCCGGTTCTTTTGATTGCCAGCCTTTTATTCAGTTATCAGCTGTACTGTGATTTTTCGGCCTGTACCGACATCGCCATCGGCATCGGGGCAATTTTCGGCATAGATGTCATGGAAAACTTCCGCCGTCCTCTCGCCAGCACAAGCTTTATCGAGTTGTGGCGCCGCTGGCATATCAGCCTCACAAGCTGGTTCCGGGACTATCTTTATATCCCTTTGGGAGGGAATCGAAAAGGAAAACTGCGGCAGTATTTGAATCAGATCATTGTGTTTCTGGTCAGCGGCCTGTGGCATGGCGCTTCCCTCGCCTATTTGGTCTGGGGACTGCTGAACGGGCTGTATCTGTGTGTGGGCAAAGCAACACAGACACTGCGCCGCCGGGCGGAAGTGTACAACCCTCTTTATCGATTTGCTCCGATCCGCAAATGTATCCAGATCTGCATTACTTATCTGCTGTTCACAAGCTGCATCGTCTTTTTTGCCGTAGGTGCATACAGCGGTGGCGTGCTGACCGAAGCGCTGTACGTTTACAGCCATTTGTTTACCGGATGGGACCTTCTGGCCGCTGTTCCTTCTACGCTTGTCACACTGGGCTTTGACCGGAACGCCACGCTGGTACTCTTATTTGGCTTTATCCTGGTGGAAGGATTGGAATGTTTCCAAATGCCGATTCAATCTCTGATCCGTAAAATTCCGCTGCCGCTTCGCTGGCCTTTGTATTATGCGCTGGTTCTGCTGATTGTCTTTTTTGGCGCCTTTGGTCAGTCCTCTTTCATTTATCAACAGTACTAAGGAGGGCTGCCCGAAATGAAATCTTTTTTTAAAACAACTTTCAGTCGTCTGTTTTCCGGTATACGTCTTCTGCTTGGCGCGTTGGCATTCCTTCCCATCGTCTTTTATGTAATTTGGGTCAATTACACAGTCGACTGTTCAGGCACCTTTCAGGGAGATCAGTATCTTCGTGAAGTTGCCAATATGCTGCTTTCCGGGCAGGATGTTGTCGGCTACGAGCAGTTAAATGAACGACAGCGTGACGTGATGGAGCTGATCGTCAATCAGATGGAAACCGCTCCTGACACCATTGTTCTCGGCTCCAGCCGTATTATGCAAATGAACACGGAAATTGCGCAAACAGAAAGCTTGTTCAACTGCGCTCTGACTGGTGCAGACTGGTATGATCTGCTGGGTACCTTTTATCTGTTTGACCGGCTGGATAAACTGCCGCAGACGGTGATTATCGGGTTTGATCCATGGTATTTGGATACCAGCCCGGACTCCACAGATGCACGCAGCAACAAGCAGCTTTATGCAGAATTTCTGTCTACGCGACTGGGTATCCCCACCGAGTATGAGGAACAGGACCCCAATGAAAAATGGCAGGCTCTCTATTCTCTAAGCTATTTTCAGGGGAATATTGCTTATATGATGGAGTCAAAAGACGGGGTTAAAAAGCCGCAGCCCGCGGAAGGCGATGTATTCCATCAAACCACAGAGGTAAAGCGCTCCGACGGAAGTCTTTTATATTCTTATGATTACCGCAACCGCGACCAGTCGGATGTAGACATGGACGCCCTTGGTCAGACGGGAAATTTCTTCCGGATGGAAGAGTATGAAAAACCGGATTCAGAACGTCTGGAAATTCTTGAAAAATTTCTCGTCTATCTTCAGGAACGCGATATCAATGTCATTCTGGTTCTGACGCCGTATCACCCAATTGTGTACGACAATGCATTGGAAAAATCCGATCACTATACAGGCTTTTTCGCCACGGAACCAGCCTTGCACCGGCTTGCGGATAAGCTGGAAATCCCCATTTATGGAAGCTACAATCCCTATGCCATTCCCAATACCACCAGCGCAGATTTTTTCGACGGGATTCATGTGCGCGGCGAATGCATTGCCAGCTATTTTCCCGGTGTTCCCCAGGCATTGGAAAACATGGCCAATCATGTGGATGTAAGTTTGGATTACGAAACCACCGCTGAGCAGGCAGAGCTGCGCGACAGCGGTCTCGATGAGGACTCCAGCCTTGTGTAACGATTGAACGAAAAAAAGAGGATCTCGCTTTGTAAGCGAGATCCTCTTTTTTTATCCGTTGTTCTCCAAAAACTCCTGTGCATACTTAATCGCTACTGCGCCATCCCCGACTGCGGTAACCACCTGCCGCAGCGGCTTGGTGCGTACATCTCCCACGGCATACACACCCGGAATATTGGTTCGGGTCGTTTCATCGGCCAGAATATACCCTTGTTCATCCAAATTCAATTGATCCCGCACCAGTTCGGTATTGGGAATGCGCCCGATCGCCACAAACAGACCGTCCACGGACAGTTCTTTCTGCTGTCCGCTCTGTGTATCTTCCAGAGAGAGTCCTCGCAGTTTTTCTTCGCCCACGAGTCCAATAATCTTCTGATTCCAGACAAACTCAATGTTCTCTGCCTGCTCCAGCATCGTGTGATAACTTTTCATTGCACGCAAATGATCACGCCGGTGTACCAGGTACACCTTTTTGCACAACTTGGACAGAACCAGTGCGTCTTCTGCTGCAGAATTTCCTCCGCCTGCTACCGCCACGATTTTATCCCGGTAAAACATTCCATCACAAGTGGCGCAATATGCCACGCCGCGTCCCTGAAATGCATCTTCTTCGGGCAAACCGATTTTTCGGGGAGCCGCGCCTGTGGCAATTACAACCGTGCCCGCCAAAATTTCCCCTTCGCTGGTTCTGATTCGCTTCGGCTGCTCGTTTAAAAAGAGCTGGGTCACTTCAGCATACAGCGTCTGTGCGCCGAAACGCTCAGCACCACGCTGCATTTGCTGGCCCAATTCAAACCCGTCGATTCCTTCGTCAAAACCCGGATAGTTGTCGATCCAGCTGGTTGTAGCCATCTGGCCGCCCGCAGACAATTTTTCGATTACCAGCGCACTTAATCCCGCTCGCACCGCGTACAACGCTGCCGTGTAGCCGCCAGGGCCGCCCCCAACCACTACCACATCATATTTTTTCACGTCCATATTGTTCTTCCTCTCAATGCTGTTTCAGCCAATCCTGAATCTGCGCCTGTGAACCCGGGGCTACCAACGGCTGTCCCTGTTTTCCGTTCTGGAACAAAAGCAGCGTTGGAATCGTATCGACCTGATATTTCTGCGCAAGTTCCGGCGCCTCGTCAATATTCACTTTCACAATCTGTGGCACATCTGGCTGTCCGTCCATGCGCTCCAGCACCGGAGCGATTCGACGGCAATACACGCACCAAGGTGCCCAAAAATCCACCAAAATCGGCTGCTGCGCCGTTAAAACGATTTGTTCAAAATCTTTTCCTGTTGCAGATTGGATTGCCATACTCACCGTCTCCTTTTCGTTTTGCTTTATTGTATGATTCTATTTTTATTATATCCCGTAAAAAGAAATTCTCCGTGACAAAATCACAAAACAAAAGCCAGCGTATTTCTAACGCTGGCTTTTGTATCAAAATCATTTTGCACGACTGACCTTCGGTCCCTTGGGTGTATCTTCCACCACATAGCCCTGCTCCGTCAGCTGCGCGCGAATGGCGTCGGCCTTCGCCCAGTCCTTGGCCTTTTTGGCCTGTGCACGCTGCTCCACCAGATCCAGAATTTCCTGCGGAATTTCGTCCTTTTTACGGTTGTACAAAATACCCAGGACTCCGGTCAGCTCATCAAAGGTTTTCGCGGCCTGTTCCAGTGCCTCCCGGCTGGACTCGCCGGACAGCGTATTGATCTCACGCACAAAATCAAACAGCGCGCCCAGCGCGGCAGGCGTATTCAAATCGTCATCCATCGCCGCACAGAATTTCTCTTTGGCGCCGACGGCTTTCTCTTTCAGTGTCTCGTCCTTGCCGTGAGCATTTTCCAGAGCAAAATCCAGATTCTCCCGGCAGGTGTACAAACGCTGCAGACTCGTCTTGCAATCGGCCAGCAATTCAGCCGTATAGTTCAGCGGGCTACGGTAATGACCCGTCAGCATAAAATAGCGAATAGGTTCATAACCATACACCTCGCTGAGCTCGCGCACCGTAAAGAAATTATTGGCACTTTTGGACATTTTGTGGTTGTCAATGTTCAAAAAGCCGTTGTGCATCCAATAATTCGCAAAGGTGCAGCCATTGGCACACTCAGACTGTGCAATCTCATTTTCGTGATGCGGGAAGATCAGATCCTCGCCGCCCGCGTGAATGTCAATGGTATTGCCCAGATGAGTCCGCGCCATGGCGCTGCACTCAATATGCCAGCCGGGCCGCCCCTTGCCGTAAGGGCTGTCCCAATAGGGCTCTCCGGGCTTGGCTGCTTTCCAGATTGCAAAATCCGCAGGATCTTCTTTTAAATCATCATCCATCTGATGGCGCAGCTCCCGGTTGCCGGATTCAAGGTCTTCCAAATTCAGATGGCACAATTTGCCGTAATCCTGATCTGATTTCACGCGGAAATATACGTCTCCGTTTTTTGCAACATAGGCATGGCCGCTCTCAATCAAATCCGACACAATGGACAAAATCTGTTGAATATGCTCTGTGGCGCGGGGACGCACCGTGGGCGTCAGCACATTCAGGCCTTCGCAATCTTTGATAAATTCGGCCTCATACTTGCGTGCCACTTCCTGCATGGAAACGCCTTCCTCGCCGGCTCGTTTGATCAGCTTATCATCGATATCCGTAATGTTGGACACAAATTTCACTTCATTGCCCCGGTACATCAAGTAGCGGCGCAGCGTATCAAACACGCACACAGGCCGCGCATTCCCAATATGAATGAAATTGTATACCGTGGGACCGCACACATAAATGCGGTACTCCCCTTCATGAAGCGGTTTCAGTTCCTCTTTTGTACGGGTCAGGGTATTGAATACTTTCATGTTCCTTCTCCTTTATCGTTCCTGTTTTTCGCCAGTTTTTCCCAGCTTCAGCATCCGGTCGGCCCCCAGCATCACACCAGCCCGGCTGGCGTGAAAATTGATTCCGCCCTGCATGTATACGGTATACGGCGGCCGAACCGGTCCGTCGGCGGAAAGTTCGATGCTGGAGCCCATGGTAAAGGCACCAGCCGCCATAATGACCTGGTCCTCATAACCCGGCATATCCCCCGGCAAGGGAGCCGCATAACTGTCGACCGGGCTGCCCGCCTGCACGCCGCCGCACAAAGCGATCATCCCTTCCGGTGAATGCGTCTCCACGCTGGTAATGATATCATTTCGATCCTCTTTATATCCCGGCGTAGCCTGATAGCCCAGAACTTCAAACAGACAGCTGGCATAGACGCTTGTTTTGAGCGCGTCGCACACCACACCAGGTGCATAATACAAACCTAAGTACAATTCTCTCAACACATCCAGTGTACATCCGATCTCGCCGCCGGTTCCGGGCGCACTCAGGCGATGTGCACAGCTTTCCACCAGATCTTTTCTGCCTGCGATGTAACCGCCTGTGGGAGCAATGCCGCCGCCCGGATTTTTAATCAGGCTTCCGGCCATCAGGTCCGCTCCGCGCTGGGTCGGCTCCTGCATCTGCGTAAATTCGCCATAGCAGTTGTCCACCATCACAATGATCTCTGGGTTGGCGCGTTTTGCTGCCCTGCTGATGGCCTCGATCTGATCAAGACTCAGCGCACCGCGCGCCGCATATCCCCGGCTGCGCTGGATATAACACATTTTTGCGTTTTTACATTTTTCTTCAATGCCTGCAAGATCCGGCTGGCTGTTCGCCAGAAGGGGAACTTCATCGTAGTGAACGCCCCATTCTTTCAGACTTCCGTATCCTTCTCCCTCAAGCCCGATCACACCCAAGAGCGTATCGTAGGGGCGGCCGGTTGCCGCCACCATCGTATCACCCGGCCGAAGAACGCCAAACAATGCCACCGTAAGCGTATGTGTGCCCGACATAAAGTTGTAGCGAAACAGCGACGCCTCCGCCCCCACAACTTTGGCAAACACCTCTTCCAATTTGATTCGGCCCGCATCGTCGTATCCATAACCGGTAGTTCCCACCAGATGGTGCGCGCCGACACCGCAGTCCGTAAACGCCCGCAGCATTTTCAGCTGATTGTATTCCTTGATTTTTTCCAGACGTGCAAACGGCTCTGTACAAAGCTCCAGTGTTTTTTGATCCGCCTGAAGCAGCTCAGGCGACAAATCGTAAAACTGTTCGATCATAAAAATTTCATTCACTCCGTTTTTCTGCTCTGCTGAATTTTCTGTTCTTCCACAAACCCCAAACGTTTATAAAATGGCCGCAGCTCCGATGCGCAAACCAGAAAAACCTGTTTTCCGGCCGCAGCCTGTTCTTGAGCAAGTGACACCGTCAAATAAGAAGCACAACCCCTTCCCCGATGTTTCTTTGCAGTGACCACGCCGGCCAAATACGCCTGATCTTCTGTCTGGGCAAAAATCCCCGCAATCGCTGCGTACTCCCCATTGTGCTTCAGCGCCATCATTTCACCGCCGCATTTATTTCTGCGGGCACAAGCCTGTGCAGCCCAAAAATCCGGCGGTGTATCCGTCACATCTGGCGTAATGCACACATGGGCAGCCTGATACATACTCGGCTCCCGCTCCAAAACATATCCGTCCGGTTTTATCGGCAACAACGTTCTCGTCTGATAACGCATGATCCACTGCTCCTGCGCTTCAAAACCTCCCGGGACCCAGTCGGATGACTGAAGACAGAGCACATTCTGAAAGCGAAGGAACATTTCCAGTTCCGGCCGATCTGTCACCTCACCATAGAGCATTGCGAAACCGCCGCGCAGCAAAAGCACCGCTTTTTCCTCTATCAGAAAAAACTGCTCCTGCCCCTGGGCATCCCACGCCGCACGCATCTCGGCCGCAAAGAACGGCGCCTGCTTTAAAACCGTCAGAAGCTTGTTTCGGTCTTCTATCCGTTCAATCAAAGGGCGTTTACCAATTCTTTGTAGTGACGGCCGCGCACCTCAAAATTCGGATAGCAGTCAAAAGACGCACAGGCCGGTGACAGAGAAACAATGTCACCCGGTTTCGCCTCTTCATAGGCCATGTGAACCGCCTGCTCCATGTCAGCAGCGCGCCGGATCACGAGACCGCTTTCCGCATATCCCGGATCGGCTTTCACGGCTGCCTCGATCTTGTCCGCCGTGGCACCGGTCAGGATCAGCACTTTTACATGGGCGATCAGTTCAGGCGCCAAAGGGGCAAAACTAATGCCTTTATCCGAACCGCCGGCAATGATAATCAGCTTCTGATCAAAAGCGCGCAGACCTGCAATAACGCGCGTAGGACTGGTGGCAATGGAATCATTGAACCATTGAACCCCATTCAAGGTACGAACCGGTTCAATGCGATGCTCTACGCCCCTGAAGGTACGGGCTATATATGCCATATCGGCTACATCCACCAAGCCCCAGACAGCGGTCATAGCTGCCAGAAGATTCTCCAGATTATGCTCTCCGCGAAGGCCCACATCCTCTTTCCGGACAATGGGTGTCACACGTCCGTTTTCCGCCATGCACAGCATGCCATCCTCCCGCAGGAAACCGCCGTTGTCCACCACGGAAAAGCGGGTAAACCATTTGCAGGTTCCCTTTACATCCGCAGCCATGGCCCGGGTCACGTCATTCTCATATCCCAAAACCGCTTTGCCCGCTTCGTTCTGGTACAGCAGGATATTGCGCTTCGCATCGATATACTCCTGCATGTCCTTATGGTGGTCCAGATGATTGGGCGTCACGTTTGTGACCACCGCAATCTCCGGCGATTGACGCATACTGATCAGCTGGAAACTGGACAGTTCCACAACGGCAAAGTCTTCCGGCTGAATTTTTTCCACCACCGGCAGCAGCGCACGCCCCAGGTTTCCGCCCAAATGCACCGTATAACCAGCTTTTTTCAGCATCTCCGCAATCAACGTCGTGGTGGTGGTCTTTCCGTCCGAACCGGTCACTGCAATTTTTTTGCAGGGGCACAACTGGAAAAACAATTCCATCTCGCTGGTCACGCAGGCACCGTTCTGCGCCGCCTGCTGCAGTTCCGGTGTATAAAATTCAAAACCGGGCGTGCGCATGATCATGTCCTGACCTTTCAGGCCTTCCAGATACCCTTCTCCCAAAGAAAGGCGCACTCCAAGCTGTTCCAAAACAGGCCCAAACGCTCCAAATGCATCCAAATTCGGCTTCTTATCGCACAAAGTTACCTGTGCACCGGCTTTTGCAAACAACTCGATGCATTCCCGATGGCTCACACCCGCTCCAATAAAAGCTACTTTTTTCCCTTTTAAGTCCTTGTAGAACTGCGTAATCGCTTCACTCATACGAAAACAGCACTCCTTCATCCCATAAGTAGTTATAGTATAGCATATTGAGCCGTCATTTAAAAGGTTCACCGAATACTTTCCGCAGATTCTTTCATGCGCCCGCTGCGTAGAAGGTAACCGTAATAGTCCGTTTCAATGATTCGCGCTGAGTAGGTAAAACGTTGCTCCATTTCCCGGATGCACTGCTCCACTTCCTTTTGTGAAACAACCGCATCGTTCAAAGGCTGAATCTGACCACTGCTTGCATCGTAACAGAACCGCTCTGTGATAAAACTATGATCGGCAAATAACACCATGGGGGAAGTACCGGAAAACACATCGGTTCCCATCATCAGGCGGGAATCGTAAGGCAGACCAAACAGGTTGGAAAGCGTTGGCAGAATATCCAGACTGGAGCAAGGCACTTCTACATCCACCGGTTCCATGCCCGGTGTCCAGAGCAAAAAACCGTTTTCATAAAGTTCGAAAGGAGGCGCAAGGGCCTCTCTTCCCCGCAGCTGCGCATACTGTTCATTGGTCAGACCATAAGGATAATGATCTGCGCTCAGCGCAATCACGGTATTCTCCAGCTGCCCCGCCTGATCCAATCTGCTCACGAGAAGTGCCAGTGCATCCTCCAGTTCCATCTGACAGGCGATGTATGCGCGCACCTCTTCTCCATAGGGCAGATCTTCCACCTGCGCTCTGTGTTTGGAAGCCATTCGATTGCCCGAAAACGTGTACCCCAGATGACCGCTGATGGTCATGTAGTATACGTGAAACGTCTCTTCCTCAATGTAGAACGGCAGACTTTCCTCAACCATTTCTACATCTGATTCCGGCCATTGCTTGGTCAGATCGAGCCCGTTTCCCTGTCCGTAATAGACATATCCCATTGCCGGATAGGAACGGTCCCGATTGTAATAGGTGTAATCATGTCCATGGAAGGCAAACGCCGGTTTGCCCTGCTTTGCAAATTGAACGCCCAGTGCAAACGGCATGGAGTTGTCAGCAATTTCTGTGTAACTCCAAACCCCGGTTTTCGGCAGCAGTCCCGTGGTGGCTACAAATTCGCCATCGGAAGTGCTGACGCCCCACACGGGCGTATAGAAATTGTGAAACCGAAATCCTTCGGAATACAATTTGTGCAGCGTAGGCGTTTGAACCGGGTCGATCAGCGCGTCCGAAAAGCCTTCGCAGGTAAGAAGAATCAGATTTTTCCCCTGAAACAAGCCTGTGTACTCATTTTTCTGTGTCGGCGTGCGACTGCCGAACCAAGCATTCATCTCTCGAAAAAACGCATCTGTCTCCTCGGTATTAAAATCAATGGACAAAACATTTTCTCCCCACACTGTCTCGGGGGACGATACGGATACCGGATCATCCGGCAGATCTTCCACAGGTTTGGGTGTTTCCTGCATCAGATGCAAAAAATTGAACTTTACGTCCAGCGCCATGGTAGGCAAAAGTCCAAACGTTCTTAGAGATGCAGATGGTACGAACGACTGAAGCAACTGCATTCTGGGACTGACGGGCTCCCGTCCATCGGACAAACTCAGACAAAGTGCCAATGTGCACATCCAAATCGCGGTCAATAAAGAAAAGGCACACGGCGGGCGCTGCACGCGCTGCCAAAACCATTTCCGATATACGGTGAACATCAAAAGGAGTTGCACTGCAAACACTGTTAGCATCCCTGCGTTTTTTGCTGCTGCACGCAGTGCCACATCTGAAAATTCCAAAGCTTTTCCCAAGCCAAGAAGCGATTTCAGATAATAGGGAGTATGAAAAATGCTGAAGTAGATACTCTGCGACACATACAGCACGGAAACGCATATGCAAGCCGCACTTTGAAGCCCAAAAGCAGCTGTTTTCCGCTGCGGTAAAGCCCCCAACGCATGCAAAAGTGCGCCGCCGCACAACGCCAGCAAACATTTCGCCAAGGTAAATCCAAGATCCATGGTTACAGACAATATCAGTTCATCCCACAAAAGATAACCGACCATGAACAGCGTTCGCTTGCAGGCCGTCAGTATTTCCAATTGTTCCTGTTTCCTATTCTTCAAAACAACCGCCCTCTTTGATTCGCATCATTGTATCATTGTATGCAGATTCTGTGCATTCCGTCCATTTCCCGGGACTTTTGAACGCTTATTTTTCACTTGTGCGGGCGCTTGTATCATGGTAAAATATTTTTCGTGTAAAGCAGCTTAACGCGCCTTGCGCGCACAGCGACGAAGAGAGAGGGAAAAAGATTGGAAAAGGATACGTTCAGCCTGTTCGGAAGCCATTTGTTCGATGACCGCACCATGCGGGAACGCCTGCCGCGCAACGTATACGATTGTCTGCGCAAAATTCGGGATGAAAACCAGGCCTGGGACCCACAGGTAGCCGATGTGGTTGCCGGGGCGATGAAGGACTGGGCGATCGAACTGGGCGCCACGCATTATATCCATTGGTTCAGCCCCATGACCGGAACCGGGTCCGGCAAGCATGACAGTTTTATCGACGGCGTACGCGAAGGTGAGCCCATTATGCGCTTCTCCGGCAAAATGCTGGCTAAGGGCGAAAGCGACGCTTCCAGTTTTCCTTCCGGCGGACTGCGTGCCACCTTTGAGGCACGCGGTTATACTGCCTGGGATCCCACTTCTCCCGCATTTGTACTGGGAACCACCCTGTACATTCCCACCGCTTTCTGCGCGTACACCGGAGAGGCACTGGATCAAAAAACACCTGTGCTTCGCAGCATGCAGGTGCTGAACAAGCAGGCTCTGCGTGTTCTGCGTGCGCTGGGTGACACAGAGAGCGTATCTGTGCAGCCCACTGTAGGCGCGGAGCAGGAATACTTCCTTGTGGATAAGGAATTGTTCGATCAGCGTTTGGATTTGAAAGTAGCAGGTCACACGCTGCTGGGTGCGCTGCCGCCCAAAGGTCAGGAACTGGAAGACCACTATTACGGCAGCATCAACGAGCGTGTTCGCGCCTTTATGCGTGAATTGGATGAAGAGCTGTGGCGTCTGGGTGTCCCTGCCAAAACAGAGCACAACGAGGTCGCTCCGGGGCAGTATGAGCTGGCCAGCGTTTTTGCCACTGCCAACATCGCCTGTGACCACAACCAGATCATGATGGAATTGATGCGCAAGGTGGCACTGCGCCACGGTTTTGCCTGTCTCTTGGACGAAAAGCCGTTCGCAGGCATCAACGGTTCCGGCAAACACAACAACTGGAGCATTGTAAGCAGCACGGGCCGCAATCTTCTGGACCCGGGTGAAGAACCGGAAAAGAACCTTGTGTTCCTGGTTTCTCTTTGCGCGGTAATCACTGCCGTTGACAAGTACGCAGACCTGCTGCGCATGTCCGCCGCGTGCCCCGGCAACGAGGCGCGTCTGGGCGGCAACGAAGCGCCGCCCGCCATTGTCAGCATTTTCTTGGGAAATACCATCACCAATCTGCTGAAAGAGCTGGCGGAAGGCCACACCTTTGCCAAAGCTGCACGCGGAGAACTGCATACGGGCGTAAAAAGCCTTCCCCTGCTTGCGCTGGATGATTCAGACCGCAACCGCACCTCTCCGTTTGCTTTCACCGGCAACAAGTTTGAATTCCGCATGGTTGGCTCCAGCCAGAGCATCGGCCTTGCCAACGCCGTGACCAACGCAATTGTGGCCGACGTGTTCCATGACTTTGCGGACAAATTGGAAGGCGCACTGGATGTCGAAGCGGTTGTCCATGAGATCATTGCTGAAACCTGGCACGACCACAGCCGCGTGATCTTCAATGGAAACAACTACAGCGCCGAATGGGCCGCCGAGGCACAGCGCCGCGGTCTTCCCAATCTGCCTTCCATGGTAGATGCGGCTGGTGCATTCATCGACCCCAAAAACGTGGAAATGTTCCAGCGCACCAAAGTATTCACCAGTACGGAATGCCACGCGCGCTATGAGATCATGCTGGAGGACTATGCCAAGCATATTCATATCGATGCCTCTACAATGGTCTCCATGGTTGGCCGCCACATCGTTCCCGCCGGATACGAATATCTTTCCAGCCTGAGCCGTGCGGAATATTATACGGAGCAGAACGGATTTGCCTGCGCAAGCGCCAAAGCAAGTGTCGGAAAATTGTGTGTGACCATCGACCGGACCGTGGGAGCACTGGAAGCACTGCGCCGCGCCCTGGCTGAACTGGATTCCTCTCACTTGGGTGAACGTGCCCGTGCGGAGCGTTGCCGCGCGCTGGCCCGCAATGAAATGGCCGCGCTGCGCTGTGCTGCCGATGAGCTGGAATTGCAGGTTCCGCAGGCGCACTGGCCCATTCCCGACTACTGCACGTTGCTGTTTGATCTGTGATGAACATCCAATATCTCTCCACTCCGGTCGGCCGGCTTGTACTGGGTGCGGATGACAGCGGCATTTGCTGGCTGCGTCCGGGCGACGCGCCATCCGGTGCGCAGCTGGTACAGACGCCTCTTTTACAGACTGCTTCCATTCAGCTGGAAGAGTATTTTGCCGGACGCCGAAAAGACTTTGAGCTTCCGCTTTCTCTTTCAGGAACTCCTTTTCAGCGTGCCTGCTGGGATGCGCTGTGTGCGATTCCTTATGGCGAAACCCGTACTTATGCACAGCAGGCAGCAGCCGTAGGCAACCCCAAAGCCTGTCGTGCTGTTGGGATGGCCAATCATGTGAATCCGATAATTATCCTGGTTCCCTGCCACCGGGTCATCGGCTCAAACGGCCGTTTGACCGGTTATGCCTGTGGACTTTCGTTAAAGCAGTTTTTGCTGGATTTGGAAGCAGCACATCGCACAAAATAAAAGATCCCCTCTGTTGTTGAAACAGAGGGGATTTTTATTCCAATACGGGATTCTGCCGTTCCGTATCACGAAGGAAGGCGTCTCCGCAACTGCAAGCCATCACATTGACTCGGTGCGCCAATATCTGCGCAGCTTTTCGGCGCTCTTTACGGCCGGAGCCCGTGCAGTAGACTGGTTCTCCAATGCAGATTTTTCGATATGCCGAGCTGCAATGAACCGGAACAAATGCCAGCGGATGCCCGGTTTCTTTGCGGTAATACTGATCCAAAGCCAGAAATCCTGCGTACGTCTCGCCCATCAGGGAACCTGTATTGGCATAATCCACATCCGGGCAGATAACGATGCTTTCCCCCTTTAACAAAAGCTCCTGAGAAAGGCGCATCGTTTTGCGCACTGCAGCACTGCCACGGTAAACCGGAACCGCACCCACGCTTCGTAACAGCGGCGGTACCACCAATGATAAAAAACCTGCCGCCAAAAATGCGCATGGTTTCGGCCAGCCGAAACGCTCTGTAAAGGTGTAATGATAATACTGGTGAAAGCATTCCGTTCGATCGCAAAACACATGCAACGCCCACACATGAACCGTTTTATCCAACCGCACCACTGTGTGAACAGGGCCATACAGATTCTGATGGTGCACCACATACACCACCGGTGCGGCAGGTGACGTCCCTTCGCATTTCCAGCGAAAGAGAAATAATCGGACAAGCCTTTTGAACAAACGCCCAAATGTGTTCCAGTGGGGCATCGTTTCCTTTCTTCTGGCAAATACCCAGTGCAATTGAATCTGGTAGCTGATCACAGCCAGCACGATGTCCACCAGCAGTTTTGCCGCCATTTCATCCATCTGTGCGAAAACACACAGAAGATAAGCTCCGCCGATACTCGCTGCAAGCTGAAACAGCCAAAGCAGGTAATAACGCGGCAATGAACCGCTGAAGGATTTATCCTGCACATACGGAAGCTGCCGATTGCACAGATAATTGACGCCGGAAGAGATGGTGCGGGCCAATGCCGCCGCCAAAGTCAACCGCATGGCCAGCGGCATCCCCGCCAAAAGCAGTTTGACAAGCATGCAGTATACAAACACGTCCACCACCACGGAGAGCGCAGCAGCAGTACTGTACTGCACAATTCCGCTGAAAACACATTTCAAAATCGGCAGCGCATCCCGAATCGTGCGAAAGTGACTGCCGGAATTGTTGTCAAAATAGACTGTGTCAATGGGAACGACCGTAAAATCCAGCGCCTGTTGACGTGCAAAAAGCAGCATATTCAACTCATACTCGTAGCGGTCTCCCTTCAACTGGGCAATCTGCGCAAGATACCGCGGTGGCAAGCCGCGCAGGCCCGTCTGCGTATCTTTCAGGTCAATTCCATATACCACGCGCATGGCCCAGGACATCATTCGATTTCCCAGCGCACTTCGCCCCGGTGTATTCTTACCGAAGGTGCGGCACCCCAATACCAGCGTATCCGGGTGGGCGCTGAGAGAAACCTTTACCGCCGTTACATCCTTTACGGTATGTTGTCCGTCACAATCCACCGTAATCACACCGGGCAGATCGGTTTCCGCATCCAAAAGATACCGAAACGCTGTTTTCAAGGCCGCTCCTTTGCCCCGGTTGACCGAATGTGTCAGTACCGTACATCCCATCTGTTTCAGCGTTGAAAATATCGTCTCATACGCAGCACCGCTTCCGTCGTCCACAATCAAAGGCTTGGAAAAGCCGGCTGCTTCCAGCTCTTTTACATAGTCGATCAAACAGAATTCCGGTTCATATGCCGGGATTATAATTTGGTAATTCATGCCCCGCATCCTCCTCGTCTTTTATATAGACGAGCGTGAACCCGTGCATACGTCAGGCTTTTAGGCCATGGCGAAAGAATTTTTGGTTAACCCCCCCTTCAACAAAAAATCCCTCTCTCATACATATGAGAGAGGGATTTCATCAAATTATTTGCGCTGTTTGCTACGGTTTCCGCGTTTTACCGCAGGCTCTTTCTCCGGTGCCTTGGCAGGTTCCGCTGCTTTTTTCTCAACGGCGGATTTTACCGGCTCAACCGCTTTTTCTGCAACAGCAGCAGGCTTTGCCGTTTTCGCTGCTTTTTTCGCAGGTTCTTCCTTCACAGGCTGAGCCACTGTCTTCTCTACCGGTTTAGCCACCGGCGCTTTTTTTGCAACACGCTTCTTGGGAGCGGCTTTCTCTGCCGCCGGCTTGGCAGACTCGGATTTTACCGCCGCCTTTTTCGGCTCTTTCACTGCAGTCAATTTCCAGGTCTGCATTGCACCGTTCACATCATCCCAAATCTGAACGCGCGCACCGTTTTCCATGCTCATATCAACAATATCCAGAACTTTCCCGGATGCTTTGGACACAATTTTATAACCGCCGCGCACAGCTACAAACTGCCACAGCTGATTGTCTTTTCCGATGTAATCCCACTGATGAATCCAGCAGCCGTTCTCCGTGCCGGCCTGCGCAACATCCAGCACTTTCCCGGTCAGCTTATTCTCCAGTTTATACACACCTTCGGCCACTTCGACCGCCAGCCACTTCTGGCTGTCCACGCCGGTGCTCTCCCACAGCTGCACTGCCGCACCGCTGGCATGATCAAAATCGGCCACCTCCAGCACACGTCCGTCCTTGGCAGCAATGGTATAGCATGTATTTGAAACAGGTTTTTTACTCGTCGCTTCTTTCATAAAAATCAACCTCCTAATACTATTAAACACTACACCCCATCCCGCAGCTTTGTCAATCGCTTAAACATCGATTTGGCACCCTTAAACAAAGTCGACAAAAAACTCGCTCGGGATTTAGCTAAAATGCTTTCAGAAAAAGTTACAAAATCATAAAAATCAGCGTAAAGAACGCAGCAAAATTTGGATGGTATCCTGCTCCACTCCCTCTTCAGAAGGATGTGCACGCCGATAAGAAATATACCCGGTCAGTCCGCTGAATATGGCAAGCACTGCATAGCGCATGCTTTCCGGTTTACGCAGAACACCTTCCTCCACGCCCTGTTGCACGGTAAGTGCCAGCAACTCTTCCACTCGCTGCGCATATGAGCGGTTCATCCGTGTGCAAAACTGCTCCAGTTCATTTGTCTCGCCCGAACAAACAGCCAATACCTGCGCGCCTACATTCTGCATTTCCAGAACACGATCCGCCGCTCTTAACAGGACCTTGAGCCGCTCTTCAAAGCTTTGCGTCTTGCGCAGCGATTCTTCCAAATGCGAAAACTCATTTTCCAAGCGGTACAGAAAAGCCTTTGCAAAAATCTCTTCCCGGGACGAAAAATATTCATACAGGGTCCCTTTGCCGATGCCTGCCGCATCGGCAATCTGCTGTACCGTGATTGTGTGCAGGTCGCTGTTCTGCGTCCAAAGGCGCAGGAGTCCTTCGTAAATCTGCTCTTCTCTTTGAGCGCGTCTGTTCTGCATGCTCATTCCTCCTGAAGGCCATTCACTTCACGGGCCGCGTCTTCCGCAGCATCGTCCAATTGCGGATCATGCAGCGGTCGTTTCATCATAATATCGTATAAAATCGGCACAATCACCAATGTGAGCAACGTGGCATAGCTCAAGCCGCCAATGGTGACAATGGCCATCGGCTGCGTCATTTCCGCGCCCTGGCCGACACCCAAGGCCATCGTGGACATGGCCAGAATGGTAGTCAGCGCCGTCATGAGCACCGGACGGATTCGGGTGCGTCCTGTTTTTACAATGGCTTCCCGCCGGGTCATCCCTTCCAGGCGAAGCTGATTGATACTGTCCACAAATACGATTCCGTTGTTGACAACCACACCCGACAAAACAAGGAAGCCCAGCATTGCAATGATGGACAGTTCTTTTCCCGTCACCAAAAGTGCCAGCAAACCACCCGTAAATGCCAAGGGAATGGTGAACATAACAATAAACGGACTCATCAAACTCTGGAACTGTGCGACCATAATCAAGTAGATGAACACAATGGCCAGCGCCATCATTTTCAGCAAATCCAGCATCGCGCTGTTGATGGTTTCGTTCTCGCCGGAGAGGGTGACCGTATAGCCATCCGGGACCTCGTATTCGTCCAGTGTTTTTTGAAGTTCTCTGCTTACCAGACCAATGTTGTGTTCTTCATCGACACCCGCAGTCACAGACATGGTTCTCACGTTGTTTTCACGGTTGATGGCAGGAACGCTGTCCGTTTCTGTTTTGGTGGCAATTTCGGAAAGCGCCACGGTTTTCTCTTCTCCGTCCTGACCGGTCACTGTAAATGTGTACTGCATAATGCTGTCACGCCCCGGCAACGAAGCAGCGTCCTGAATCACAACGACCGGAACATCATCTGCCCCAATGGTCAGCGTTGTCGCACTGGTCTCACTTTGGAGTGCCGTTGCCAGTTCACTGTAAACCTGAGCGACCGTCAGCCCATACTGCATGGCCTTTTCCTTATCCACAGTAATGCGCGTTTCCGGGTTTCCGGTCACTTCTTTTTCCGAAACATCCAACACGCCTTCTGTTTCGTGCAAAATCGACCGCAAATCTTCCGCAATCGCATTCATCTGGTCCAGATCCTGCCCTGTAATTACCAGTTCGATACCGGACCCGCCCAGCATGGACAGATCCATGGTGGATTCCGTCACATCCACCGTGCAATCCAGGTCGCTGACAGACTGATCGATCTGATTTTTCACATCTACGTTGGTAACATCCCGATCATCAGACAAAAGAATATAAAATTGAATACTCCCGGAAGAACTGCCTGTCATTCCTCCCATGCCAGACCCCTGCATGGCACCTACGGTCTCCACACCTTCCACCTGTGTGATTCGGGCCATGACTTCGTCGGCCATGGCATAGGTCTGCTCCTGAGTGGATTCCTCCGGCATGGTAAGCGTCGCGGACATCTGCGGGCTGTCCATGCTGGGAATAAAAGCGGTCCCCATTTGTGTGACCATAACACCGCTGAAAACCAGCAGCGCGAAAGCACCACCCAGAACCGGCGCCTTATGCTTAAGTGCCCAGCGCAAAACCTTTTCATACCGGTTCACAAAGCCATCGAACAACTTGTGCTCTTTCTGTGTGGAGCTGCGCAGGAAGCTCGACCCCATCGCCGGTACCAGCGTCAATGCCACTACCAAACTGGCCAGAAGCGAATAGGCAATGGTCAGGCCCATATCGGTAAACAGTTCGCGGGAAAGGCCCTGCGTAAATACAATGGGCAGGAAAACGCAAATGGTCGTCAGCGTCGAGGCAAAGATTGCACCGGCAACCTGCGTGGCTCCACGTACGGCCGCTTTCGTGGCAGGCATTCCTTCAGACCGCAGACGATAAATATTTTCGATGACTACAATGCTGTTGTCCACCAGCATACCAACGCCCAGTGCCAACCCGGACAGACTGATCAGATTCAATGTGACGCCTGAAAAATACATCAGTGTAACGGCACACATCAGACTAAAGGGAATGCTGCACGCCACAATCAGCGTGGGACGCGCATCGCGCAGGAACAAAATTAAAATCAGAATTGCCAGCAGGCCGCCCCACAACAGGTTGGACAACACACTGCTGACCACCAAATCGATGTAATCGCCCTGATCCATCAGCGGGGTAATATGCAGGTCCGGATTTTCCTGCTGCAGTTCTTCAATTGCATCGTTGATTTTACCGGACACATCTGCTGTCGACGCCGTGCTCTGTTTTTGAAAACTCAGTACCACACCGTCGTTTCCATTTACCTTGGCATAGGTCTCTCCCGCGTTGTCCGTCAATTCTACGGCAGCTACATCACGCAGACGAACATCGCCGATACCGTCTACATCCAGATGCATCAAGACGGTGTTCCCCAATTCTTCTACACTCTGGAACGCATCACCCACTTTTAACAGATACTGCTCCCCGGATTCATTGATATAGCCGGCCGGCATGTTAAAGTTTTGAGCCATCAGGATATTCGCCAGCATTTCCTGCGTCAATACGCCGGAAAGATCTGCCTGCTTGTACGCCTGATCCCGCGCCTGTTCAAACTGTTCCTGTGCTGTTTTCAGCTGCTCTTCGGCCTGCGCCAGCTGACTTTCTGTGTTGGACAGTGTCACCTCGCCCTTGGTCAGTTCATTCACCGCGGTCATTTTACCGCTCTCCAGCGCAGCATATCCTTCCTGTGCCTTTTTCAGCGCCTCTTCCAGCTGCGGCTTCATTGCGGAAATAGTAGCAAGTCTCGTAGCAATGTTGCTCAATTCTGTATCAATTTCCGCCATACGCGCAGGAGCCTTGTCGGCCGCATCTTTCAGCTGACGCAAACTCTCCTGTGTCAAATCAGCCAATTGCGAAACACCGCTGGAAATCGCCTGCTGGCGGAAGGCTTCGAAAGTCGCGGCGTCCATCGCCAACAGATCTTCCACGCTTTCCGGCATGGTGGCTACCGACCGAATTGCACTGGAGATTTTTTCCGGAAGAGGTATCGACGGATTTTCCAGCAGCGCGAGCACCTCATCAAAGTTTTGTACCTGCACGCCCAACGCCGCCAAAGCCTGGTTCACCTGATCAACCACCTGCTGCTGAGCACCTTGCTTTGCAGCCAACAATGCGCTGCTCAGCGTATTGTAACCATCCAGCGCCTGCTGGTATCCTGCTTTTTCCGCTTCAAATGCTTTCTGATTGGCTGTCAGCGATGTCTCCTCACTGAGCATGGCGGAAACCTGTGCCGAAGCGCTGTCCACCTGTGCACTCGCATCTGCCAGCTGGCTCAGTGTAGAATCTTTCTTTTCGTTCAACGCCTGCTTTCCCTGCTCCAGCTGAGCTTTTCCGCTGTCCAGTTTTGCCTGTCCGTCACGCAGTTCCTGCTGGGCGTCTGCCAGCTCACTGTCCACGCTTCCCAGAACGCGGTCATTCAGCGCATCGATCTTGCTCTGATCCAATGTCACCGAGACCTGCCGCTCTACCAAACCGGTTGCATCCACGCTGGCCACGCCGCTCAACCGCTCAAATTCCGGAATCACGGACTCCTGCGCGTAATCCGAAACCTGACCGACATCCATTCCGTTTACGTCCACACTGGCGATCATTACGGGCAGCATATCCGGGCTGATCTGCAGCAGCATCGGCGTACCGACTGCATCGTCAAGCTGCGCTTTCACCAGATCCACATTGCTGGATAATTCGATCATAGCAGAATCCATATTGGTCCCCTGCTCAAATTCCAAAATGACCAAACTGGAGTTTTCACTGGAGACTGACTGCACGTTTTTAACACCGCCTGTTGTTCCCAGCACCGCCTCCAGCGGCTTTGTCACAGTCATTTCGATTTTTTCCGGACTCGCACCGGCGTATGTGGTGACTACCATCACATACGGCAGTTCAATACTGGGCAGAAGATCGGTCGTCATTCCCATAAAAGAGACCACACCCAATACCAAAACCAAAACGACTGCTACCAAAACAGTAAACGGTTTTTTGACGCTGTAATGAGACAGCATAATTACCTCCCTGCCGCATATTCGGCTTAAAGAAAAACTGACCGACCAGTCGGTCGGCTTTTTCATTATAGCACCCACCAAGATGAATAGAAAGCACTTTTTCCACGAAAAAATGTAAAAATTTTATTGCAAAACAAAAGGAGCGGCATCTGGGATGCGCTCCTTTACACGCTGATTCTGTTTGTCGATTTTTCCGCCCATACACTAAAAAATCTGCCGGAACATCCGTTCCGGCAGATTGCATTCAGATAAAAATAGCCTCAGGCTGCAGAGCTTGCGTCAGAAGATGCCGGCGCGGTGGAATCCTGCGCCAGATACTGTTCCAACGTCAGGCCGCTGGCCTTAATTTTCTGTGCCTGCTCCACACCTACATAGCGCCAATGCCAGGGTTCCGGATCAAAGCCCGTAATCTCCTTGGTTCCTTCCGGATAGCGCTCGATAAAGCCATAATTGGCTGCATTTTCCGTCAGCCACTGATACTCGGCGCTGGCACGATAAGCGGCATCATCATAACCGGAGACAGAGCTGGAGAAAATGTCGGCAGAGAGGCCCAGGTTATGCTCCGACGCACCCGCCGGGCAATCCGTATAACCAGCATTGTAGTTGGTCGCCTGTGTATCATAAGTGCGGTAACCCACCTTCAGGGTCAGCGTATATCCCGCATCCTTTGCCGCGCTCAAGAGCTGATTGAAAGCATCCGCCGCACGGCTGTCCACCGGGACGCCACCTACATCTGCAGTCGTAATGGCATCGGTCTCTTCCTTGGACAACACATTGCTGCGATTTACCAAGCGCATATACCACTCATCGCGCGGAATCGTATCCACCGGCTCCGTGACAACGGAACTTGTCGAAGAAGCATCGGGAACAGAAGAACTGGCCATGCTGCTGGAAGTGGTTTGAGAAGTAGAATTCCCCTTGTCATCTCCGCCGCCCAAAAGTTTGGTCACCAGAAGAACGACCAGAACCAGAATCACCAGCGCAATGCCAATGATCAGCGGCATTTTGTTGCCGCCTTTACGGCCACCGCCCGAACCGCCTTTGCGGCCGCGGCGCGGCATGTCCTCTTCATCGTCCTCTGTGTCTTCGTACTCGTCCTCATCGGGATCCGCATCGTACAAGCCTGCAAACAAATCGTCTTTCACGTCAGAGGGTGCCGGTTCGCCATAGCTTTCTTCGCTCGCCTGTGAAACCGCCTGATCAAAAGCACTGAAATCAATGGGGGCGATTCCGCCCAAATTCTCAGACTTGGGCTCCTGCGGCTGCACCGGCTCCAGGGGCATATCAAACGAAAGCTCTTCTACTGCAGGTTCCGGTTCCGGCTGAGAGAAGTCCAGCGGAATTGTCTGGGAAACCGGCTGCTGAACCTCGGGTTCCGGTGTTTTCTCCGGCATCGGAGGCTGTGCATCAAAATCAAAGGCAGTCGTTTTGTGCAATTCAGCAGGCTCAAAACTCATGGGCTGAACCGGCGCGGCCGGTTCAAACACACGGGTAGCCTCTTCGCCCGCCTGAGAAGGAACATCCTTTTGATCGGAAATTGCCTGGTCCAAAAGCTGTTTCCACTCAGGCTCTGCCTGCTGCTGAACCGGTTGCGCCGGAATCGGCTCAATCGGAGCACTGGTCATTGCCGGCTGCTGCACCGGCTCCACCGGGGCAGGCTGATCGACAACAACCGGTTGCGCTTTGGCCTGCCGGAAATGATCTACGTTCCAATCAATCGGCTTTGCCTTTACCTGACGCCGAAGCGGTTCCTGACGATTGGTAGAATTAAACACCGGCAAAGAACCCGTCGGTTTTGCCGGAGCAGCCGCATGAGGCATTTCAACAGAAATCGGTTCTGCCTCATCTGCAGCCTGTGCAGATGGAACATTTTCTGCCGGCTGAGCAAAATCCAAAGGAATTGCATCTTCCGCCACCGGCTGGTTCGACTCTTCCTCCGCAAATAAGCTCTGGAAGACCATCTCTCCGATATTCTTTTCTTTTTCCTTATCCTGCGGCACACTGGGGGCAGCGGGCTTCGCTGCCACAGGCTGTTTCACATCGAAAACCTGTGTCGCATCACTGGTACTTGTGGTTTCGGCTTCGGGTGCGTCGTCAAACAGATTCAACTCCTGCATCCCCGCAAACGCATCGTCCATCGGTTTGTCGTTGCCGTTGGAACCAGCGCCGCTTTCCGGCTCACCGGAGAAAAAATCTATATTGGGATTCGGCACAAAAACACCGCCTTTTTCTAAGTTTATATACTATATATAATAGCGCATTGGTTTATGTTAAGCAAGTATTTTTCCAGAAATGAAGCATACAGCCCGGCCTTTTTCTTCTCTTTATGAAGATTTTTTTAATTTTGCTAAAATCTCTTGCAGTTTCCTTTTGATTGTTGTATTATGAATTAGCACTCATGCTTTTAGAGTGCTAAGATTTAGGAGGCATGTTTTATGGCAGTAAAGCAATTCAAAGCCGAATCCAAGCGGCTTCTTGATTTGATGATTAATTCCATCTATACGCACAAAGAAATTTTCCTGCGCGAACTGATCAGCAATGCCAGCGATGCCATTGATAAGCTGTATTTCCGCAGCCTCACCGATGACAGCGTTGCGCTGAAGAAAAAAGACTTCGAGATTCGCCTTTCCCCTGACAAGGACAAGCGTACGCTTGTCATCTCCGACAATGGCATTGGTATGACCAAAGAAGAGTTGGAGCAAAACCTTGGCACCATTGCCAAAAGCGGAAGTCTGGACTTCAAGCAGAACAACGAAGCCAACAATAAAGTGGACATCATCGGACAATTCGGTGTTGGTTTTTACTCTGCGTTCATGGTTGCCAGTAAAGTAACGGTGATCAGCCGCGCCTTTGGCACACAGGAAGCCTGGAAATGGGAATCCAAAGGAGCAGAAGGTTATACCCTGACTCCTTGCGAAAAAGCCACCGCCGGTACGGATATTATTCTGGTTATTAAGGAAAACGAAGGCGACGAACATTATGACGAATATCTGGACGACTGGCGCCTTGCGGAAATCGTGAAAAAGTATTCCGATTACATTCGTTATCCCATCAAGATGCTCCGCACCAAGAGCCGCATGGTGGAAGGAACCGACAAGGATGCGGACGGAAATTACAAAACTCCGGAATACGAAAATTATACGGAAGATGAAACGCTGAACAGCATGGTTCCCATCTGGAAGCGGGATAAAAAGAAAGTATCGGACGAAGAATACGCTGAATTCTACAAGCAGAAATTCACCGACTGGTCCGATCCTGCCAAGGTCATCCAATCCAAGACCGAAGGCACAGCCACTTACAACGCATTGCTGTTCATTCCGTCCCGTGCGCCGTTCAACTACTACACCAAAGAGTATGAAAAAGGGCTTCAGCTTTATGCCAGCGGCGTGCTGATTATGGATCGCTGCGCCGATCTCCTGCCGGACCATTTCAGCTTTGTAAAAGGTCTGGTAGACAGCCAGGATTTGAGCCTGAACATCAGCCGCGAAATGCTGCAGCACGACAGCCAGCTGAAACTGATCAAGACCACGCTGGAACGCAAGATCAAAAATGAACTGTCTGCCTGGCTGAAAAACGACCGTGAAAAATACGAAGAATTTTTCAAAAACTTCGGTCTCCAGCTGAAAATGGGCTGTTATACCGGCTACGGTGCCAATAAGGACCAGCTGCAGGACCTGCTTCTGTTCCACAGCGGAAAAGAGAACAAATATGTCACGCTTCGTGAATACGTGGACGCCATGCCCGAAGAGCAGAAATACATTTATTACGCCGCCGGCGAAAGCTGCGAAAAGCTGGCCAAACTGCCCGCTGCGGAGCGCGTGTTATCCAAGGGATTTGACATTCTCTATCTGACGGATGATGTAGACGAATTCGTTCTGCAGATGCTGCGCGAATACGACAAAAAAGAATTCCGCAACATTTCCGGTGATGATCTGGGGCTGGAGAGCGAGAGCGAAAAAGAAGAGCTGAAAGCCCAAAATGAAGAGAACAAAGACCTGTTTGCGGCTATGAAAGAGGCATTGGGTGACAAGGTCAGCGAGGTGCGCTTGTCGCAGAGACTGGTAAGCCACCCGGTCTGCCTGTCCAGCAGCGGACCGCTTTCCATTGAGATGGAAAAGGTATTGAACAATATGCCCACTCAGGAAAAAGTAAAAAGCCAGAAAGTTTTAGAAATCAACGGAACGCACCCGGTGTTTGCTGCATTGCAAAAACTGATGCGCGACGGCGACAAAGAAAAGCTGGCAACTTACAGCGAATTGTTGTATGATCAGGCACTTCTGATTGAAGGCCTCACTTTGGAGGACCCTGTCGCCTATGCAAATGCTGTTTGCAAACTGATGACGGAATAACAACAAAAAACCGCCGCCCGAATTCGGGCGGCGGTTTTTGTCTTAATAATAATAGAAACGTGATACGCTGTATCCCCAAATGGCAAACAAAACCCACAGGAATATAAAAAGTGCCCAACCAATCAGTTTTACAATCAGAATTCCACGTGCCAGATTGCGCCGATTGGGCCGCATGGAACGCTCAAATGCCCAAATCAACATGACGATCCATCCTACCAAAGGAATATTGCCAAGTACCAGCATACCTACAATGGTTCCGAGGCTCAAAGGCTCTGGCGGCTGCTGAACCGGATACGGCATAGGACGCCCCTGTTCATAATACGGCGGCTGCTGAACCGGCGGGTAGCCGCCGGGCATATATTGAGGTGCCGTTCTCGGTGGTTCCTGGCGGGCCGCTGCGGGTTCCGGCTGGACCGGCGGTACGGCCGATGCGTTCGGGTCCGGCTGCGTGGCAGGCTCTGGCTGGACAGGAGCCGCACTCGATGCGTCCGGTGTCGGCTGCGCGACGGAATCTGGTTGGGCCTGAGTCGCAGTCGGCACAGTCACGTCTGGCTGAATTTCACTTTTAGCTCCGCAGCGAGGACAAATCGCATCCTCGTCTTTCATTGGGAAACCGCAATAAATACAATAATGCATTGTACGCCCTCCTCAAAAATACATATAGACCTGACAGGGAATCATTCCGTTGTAAAGTTTGCGGCGTCGCTTTGCCTTTTTGCCAAAATGTGTCTCAAAATCCGCATCAGCGGTAATAATATAGGCACCACGCACAGGATTTTCTTCCAGGCGGCGGCCCAGAATCCGCTCCAGTTCAGCCGCTTGCTGCAAATCACCCAAGCGTTCACCATACGGCGGATTCGTAAATACCATACTTCCTTTTGCGGGCGCGAAACGACTTACGTCTGCCTCAAAAAAGCGGCAATGCTTTTCCACCCCCGCCAGTTTAGCATTCGCTGTTGCCAAACGTACCGCCGCCGGATCGATGTCAAAGCCGATTCCCTCAAAGGTGCAATCCTTTCGGATTTCACTCAGCGCCTTTTCTCTCTGCCGCGCCCATGCCTTGGGGGAAATAAAAGCATAGTGTTCTGCAGCAAAACGTCTGCGCATGCCGGGAGCCAAATTCATCGCTTTCATGGCTGCTTCAATCATTAACGTGCCGGAACCGCAAAACGGATCCTGCGCAACTGTATCCGGATATATGCGTCCCAGATCCACAATTGCAGAAGCCAAGGTCTCCTTGATGGGTGCAAGTGTACTGTTGCGCCTGTACCCGCGCTTATGAAGGCCGTCACCAGAAGTATCCAACTGAATTTCCGCTATGTTTTTCCGAATGGAAAAGCGAATTTTGTAAACGGCCCCTGTCTCAGGCAGGACCTGCGTATGATGGCCGCGGCGCATCCGCTCCACTACCGCCTTTTTCACAATGCTCTGGCACGCCGGGACACTGGACAGCTGGCTGGAAAGACTGCTGCCCTTCACTGGAAAAGCTGCATCTGCCGGGAGCAGCTCCTCCCAGGGAATGCTGGCCGTCAAATCAAACAACTCGTCGAAGCTTGTGACCTTCCCTGTCTTCAACAAAAGCAACACGCGCTCTGCACAACGGCTCCACAAGTTGGCCGCACACAGAATGTCTTCGTCTCCGTCAAAAGAAACTCGTCCATCCGTAACGGTTACATTCTGTGCCCCAATGCGTTTAAAATCGTACGCGGCCGCGCTCTCCGTTCCAAAATAGCACGGAGCAATCATATGATACTGCAAATCAGATTCCTCGTTTTCATTTTTGTTTTAGTATAACATAAAACCACGTCACTGACCAGTTTTCCAAGCGCCAAATCAATCAAATGAAATAAATTCTTTGCTTCATCCGTATTTCATGCAAAGGAGGTGCCGTTGTATGAAAGTTCGCCGGCGTATCGGTTTTATTTTCGTTGCATTGATTCTTATCGCAGGAATTCTCTGGTGGTTGCTGAGCGGGCGCCATCCGTACGCAGATCTTCGTGCGGATCAAATACAGAGCGCATCCGTGCGTCTCATCCCACCCAGCGTACAATATGAGCTTTCTGCCGATCAGATTGAAGACCTTTGCCGTCAGATGCAATCCGTCGTCATATATCGCACATTTTCGCCCGAGCCCATGGCAGGTCAGTTTGTAGAATTCACGCTTACTTTTCAGGACGGGACCGTACACACGGTACAGCCGTTCGGAACTCTCATCTCCCTTGACGGAATCTTTTACCAAACCGCTTACGAACCAAGCGAAGCACTGAACCAATTTGCCAACCAACACATTCCCACATAAAAAAGGGGGCTTTCGCCCCCTTGTTTTTTTGAGTAGGTCAGCGCTCTGGAACCAACAGGCCGTATGTGCCGTCTTTACGGCGATAAACCACCTGTACTTCCCCTGTATCGCCATCGCGGAACAGGAAAAACGCGTGACCCAGCATATTCATTTCCAAAATAGCCTCATCTACTGTGCACGGCTTCACCGAAAAATGTTTTTCGCGAATCACGTGGTACTCGTTCTCCTCCGGCTCTTCCTCTTCCTGAGCAAAGGCCTCTACAGCCGGCTGATATACACGATTTTCCAGTTTCTTGCGATTCTTGACAATTCTACGCGTCAAAAGATCCACGGCCGCATCGAACGCATCTTCCATGCGGTCGGCTGACTTCTCTGCCCGGCTTACGAACCCCCGGTCGCGTACGGTCAATTCCACCGTTTGCCAATCTTTCTCAACGGTTACAGTCACCTGTGCCTGCGCCTCCGAAGAGAAGAATTTATCAAGTTTTGCGAGCTTTGTCTCCACGCGCTGTTGAAACGCCTCTTTCAGATTGACCTTGCGTCCTGTGCATGTGATTTTCATAAACCAAAGCCTCCTTTGCGGTTTGAAAAAGAACGCTCATGCTTTCTTTTTCTATCTTCATTATAACACTCCTATCTCCCATACGCAAGGCAGGCAAAGGCATAGTTTACAGTTTATTCTTTATTTATACAATTTTTTTGTCTAATTTATCCACGCGGTTCAAACAAAAAAGGATGCACCCGCCGATGCATCCTTTTAAAAACAATCAATGACCTCTGCGTGAATACCCGCCGCCGCGCCGGGCCTCTGTCACGCGACGCAGATCGGAAATTTTTTCTTCACTGCGAGATTTAAACTGGCTCATCATGTCCTCAAAGGACAGATTGGTCTGGGGAGCCGGTGTACGCGGCTGCCATACGCGGCCCGTATCTGCCCGTGTGGGACGAGGACGCGGCTCCGTCCGTTTGATGGAAAGCGCAATTTTTCCGTCCGGTGAAACGCTCAGGATCTTGACCTTAACGATCTGACCTTCATTGAGCACATCCGAAAGCTCCTGAATGTACTCATTGGAGACTTCGGAAATGTGAACCATTCCGGTCTCTCCACCGGGCAGCAAAACAAATGCGCCGAATTTTTTTACGCCGGTGATCTTACCCTCTACGATGCTTCCTACCTCTACTGCCATGGAATGATAGAACTCCTTTTATTTAAAATGCAAAGCCGCACGGCTTTTAAAGTGGGGGTGGAGACGGACCTTAATTGCCCGACATGTCGATGAAAACACGCTCATTGGGTAACGCATAACCCAATTTTGTGCGGGCAAGGCGCTCCATATAAGCCGCTTCATCATCTGTATCCAACGTACGCTGCAACTCCTCGTTTTCGGCTTGCTGTGCCGAAACCTGCTGATTGACATTGTCAAGCTGCTGGCGCTTGGCAATAATTTCCATCTGTACAGAAATCAGCGATACACCCAGATATACGCAAACGCAAACAAGCCCAAGCCGAATTGCCCAAGCTGAAAACTTTTTCTTTTTCTTTTTCGCCGTACGCTGCATTACCGATGGATCGCCTTTCCCTGTTTTGCAAGGTTTTTGTCTTTTGCATTATTTAGAATTATACAACACTCGGCCTGTGTTTTGCAACCTTTTCTTGTTGACCTGCTTCATTTTTTCCAGTTTCTTTACATGCCTTTTTGTCCCGCGTGCTTTTGCGCATCGAAAAAGTCTCCGCCAGAAAGGCGCAAACACATAGCGCCCAATCCATTGGACCGGAAAAGTCAAAGCCCGCCAAAACATCGCCCTCATTTTTTCTAAAAACGGCCCCAGTGCAGAACGACAGATCAAAAAAGCACTCACACAAGCAAGCAGATCATACCAACGCGGAAGGCCGGAATAGAAACGGCTTACGGCAGCACTGCGCAGCATTAAAACGCCGCTTATACAGCAGAACACATCAGAAAAGGCCAAGGCAACCGCACTTTGGCCCAGCACAAACCGAAGCCCCGAATATATCAGACACAAAAGGCACCCGAGACCTGCTGCCAAAAAGGCGTCTCTGAGCGCCATTTGAACGGGAATGGCCGCGACCATTACCGCACCAACCTTTTGAACAATGATGTGCCTTTTTCCTTTTTGACTGTATACTGCACATATTCTATGGCACCGCTGATTCGCACTTCTCCCGTCTGTACGCTGAGTTCGCTGACCTTCAAACCTTCTCCGCCGATGGTCAGCATTCCATATTCCGTATCCAAGCAAGCCGTGAGTTCATCATAGGACAAAATCGCCTGGATTCCTGTGGCCGTCAGCATGTTCCGGTTTTCCAATATTACATTATGCGGCTTCTTTCCACCTGCTGTCATGCTTTTCTCATTCATGTTCTTTTCACCTGCCTTCCGTTCATTCTATGCGCACAGCAGGTGCTCTATGCAAAAAAGTCTATGGAAGATATCTTCCATAGACTTTTCTTATTCCGACAGAACAGTGTACATTTCTCTTGCTACATCCTTCCCCGTAGGGGCTTCTGTAGAGACCACTTTTACCTGAACCGGGCGCTGACCAAAAGCAATTTCAATGATGTCGCCTTCCTTGACGGCGTAACTTGCCTTCACCGGACGGCCATTCACCAAAATGCGACCGGCATCCGCCACTTCATTGGCAACGGTGCGGCGCTTGATCAGACGGCTTACCTTTAAATATTTATCGATTCGCATATGCACTCTCCTCCCTATGCGGGATAACATAACAAAAAGCCCGCACCGCGGCAATGCGCAGAGCGGGCATAAAAAGCAGCTTATTTACCGGAAACAGCGTCCTTCAAAGCTTTGCCTGCTTTAAACGCGGGCACAACCGTCGCTTCAACCTGAACCTCTTCGCCGGTGCGGGGGTTCACAGCCGTACGAGCAGCACGCTGACGGGGCTCAAAAGTACCAAAGCCCACCAGAGCAACTTTATCGCCGGATTTCAGCGCATTGGTAATGCCGTCCAAAACAGCTGCAACTGCCTTCTCTGCATCCTTTTTGGTCAACTCTGCATCGGCAGCAACTTTCGCAATCAGTTCAACTTTTGTCATGTTGAAAAACCTCCAAATAAAAGCATTGATGATTTCGTTTATATCCACAAAGCGCTGAGCGCCTTGGATAAACCTGTTCTGTTTCTTAGTGTGGACCAGACTGTATTGACTCAAACAAATCGACATAAGTTCACGGCTGGGACACACTGTACAAAAACGCCCGATTTTCACGCTCCAGCGCTTCCTCTGCATCGCATTTGACCTGGCGGCCCAAATCCGCTGCGTCGAACAAAAGGCGACCCAACACATCGGATATGTTCTGCACATCGCCCTGCTCCGCTGCTTTGCAGAATTCATCTGCGTTTTTCTTCAGCGAAGCTGTGGTCTCCTGTGTGCTGCGACCCATTCCATGCGAAGCAGCCCGCTTGGAAAGTTTTGTTGCCCGCATTAACGCTGGCATCGCCTGCGGAACACTGGCCAAATCTTCCGCAACAGACTCGCGATGTTTTTCCTGACGTTTCAGCGCCTCCCAATTTTGCAGCGCCTGCTCGGGGTTGTCCGCTTTCACATCACCAAAAATATGAGGATGACGGTAAATCAGCTTTTTGCAAATACCCGTGCACACATCTTCAAAGGTAAAGCGGCTTTGCTCCGTTTCCATCTGCGTGTGGAGCGCCACCTGCAAAAGAACATCGCCCAATTCCTCACAGAGAAGATGTGCATCCTCCAAATCAATCGCGTCCGCTACCTCGTACGTTTCCTCAATGAAATTCTTACGGATCGATGAATGCGTCTGTACTTTGTCCCAGGCACACCCGTCCTTTGGGTCCCGCAAAAGCGCCACAATGCGCAGCAGGTCCTCCATGTTATACCGTTCTTTCATTTCAAAATCCTGCTTCAAGGCCGGTTCCGCCCTTTCTGGTCTATTCTACATGATAGCCCCTCTGAATGCAAGGGTTTTTCCGTTTTTTCACGAAAATAAATCATTCCGAAGTGCTTTTGCAATCGACAAACTTTTAAAACTTATCTTTTCTGCCTCTTTTTGTGCACAGACGAGCGTTTTTTCTTCTGCCAAATCCATGCGCGAACGCTTGGATTATCAGAGGCCGTTCCCACACCGAGGACAAAATATGGCCCCCGGGTCGACCTCCGCGCCGCATTGGGGACAGTAGGTAGTCACCGTTTGCTGCGGCTGGGGCTGTTCTTCCTTTGGCAGTTGTGCCAACGCTGCCAGTTCGGCTTCCACTTGTGCCACGACCTGGACGTATCGATCGATCAGCTCCTCATTGGTTTCACCGTTTTTCCGCAAAGAATAAACCAGTGCACCCAGCTGCCGCTGCGCTTTCGCCAGTTTATTCTCCAGTGCCAATTGATCGACCTGTTTTTTCCCTTTCTGTACCAGGTCTTCTGTCACCCGGGCAGCGCCGTCCGCCAGAGTGGCAGCGCTTTCTTTCAGCTTATCAAATGAAATCACAACAACACCTCCATCGTTTTGTCATTGCGGATTTTCTCCCAAAAATTCCCGAAGCATCGAATCTTCCGGGACCAGTGAAAGCGGAATAGTGCGACACTTTGCAAACGTATCACACAGTGACTTCAACCGCTGCGCATAAGGGCTCTGCGCCGGCAAAGCTCCGCGGTGCGCGCAGACCAGCGGCGCCAGGCAGCAAACCTCGTAGGAAAAGCTTGTATCCAGCAGAAGATCCGCTTCCGGCTTGAACACCTTGATATTTTTGTCTTCCCCTTCGCATACAGCCGGCCACATAGACAACGTTTTTTCCACACTGTGACCGCGGAACTGATAATCCCGCACCATGCGCCGTGCCAGACGCACGTCCCGAGTGGGCAGAGAACGCTGTCCGCCCGTGGAATACTCTTCCCGCAGACCTGCGTAAATTTTGTACACACTTTTCGGCGGCAAAAGTGCCGTCAGACGGGGATTGAGCGCATGGATTCCTTCCACCACGGCGATTCCCTGCCCGATTTGAACCGGGATGCGTCCCATTCGGCGCTGTTCACGGCAAAAATCAAAATTCGGGATTTCCGTGCATCCGGTCTGCGTCAGCTCCAGAAGGCAGCGATTGATCTCCTTCACATCCAACGCATCCACGCTTTCATAATCCGGCGTGCCGTCAGGCAGAAGCGGATATTCTTCCAGATTTTTAAAAAAATTGTCCAACGAAACGACCGCTGCATGCGTTCCCAGCTTTTGAAGCTGAAGTGCCAGCTTGTGCGCAGTCGTCGTTTTTCCGGAAGAAGAAGGACCTGTCAGCATAACGACCCTTGCTCCGCTGTTCAAGACGCTTCGGGCCGCGGCATCGATCCGGTCGCGGTAGTCCTTTTCGCAATAATCTACAAAAGCCTGCGGAGACAAAGCCGCAACGCTCAGCAGATCCAGTTCAACAAGACGTTTGGGGATCCATATCAACGTATTGCCCATAAAAATCCTCGATTCCCTGTTTGCGCTGCTGCACAACATCGTAGCAGCGCAGGTATTCCAGCGGATATTTGTGATTAAAAATGCGCTTGATGTGCCCGCAGGGAGCGACCAGTTTTGTGGAACCGCCTGCACCTGCAGACAAAATTGTATGCACTTCTTCCATGATATAGATATTGTACAGGCCCGCAAAACCGGGTTTGGTATATCCCGTATTTTCCAGGTTTTGCAGCGTTCCCTTCTGGCGATACATGTAATAGGGTTCATAGCCCGCCTGATCCAGGCAGGCACAGGCCGACAGCATCTGTACAACATCTCCGTAACGGTCCGGCGCATGATCTTCCACCAGTGTAGAAGCGCGTTTCAGCGTCAGCGTATGCACGGTGATATTTTCCGGACCCAGGGTCATCACGCCTTCCAGACTCTTCTTGAAGCCGTCCACTGTATCCAACGGCAGCCCTGCAATCAAATCCATATTGATATTATTATGCCCCAATTTGCGGGCTGTGTCAAAACAGTCCAGCACATCCTGAGCTGTGTGCCGACGCCCGATGGCGCGGAGAACTTCATCCGAAAGCGTCTGCGGGTTGATGGAAATTCTTGTGGCGCCCAATTCTTTCAGTACCGCAAGTTTCTCCGGCGTCGTGCAATCCGGCCGCCCGGCCTCCGCCGTATATTCCCGCACGCTGGAGAGATTGAAGCACTCCTTCACGGTATTCATCAGCGTGCGCAACTGCTGCGCAGAAATCGCAGTGGGCGTGCCGCCGCCAATGTAAATGGATTCCAGTTTGAGATGCAATTTTTGAACCAATGCCGCAATGTCACGCAACTCTGCGCACAGGTGTGTCACATACGGTTCGATCAGTTTGGCGCTTTCACCCGTTGTTCGTGAGACAAAGCTGCAATAACTGCACCGGGAGGGACAAAACGGGATGGAAATATACAAGCTGAAGCTGCGAGGTTCTACCTGCGCCAAAACGGGCCGCTGCAGCTTTTCAATGCGCGTGGCCAGACGCAGCTTTTCTTCGCTGACAAAGCAGTCATTTTGAAGATGCTGCGCAGCCTGCTCTTCGCTCATTCCACGGGCATAAAGGTTCCGTACGAGCCGCACAGGACGAACGCCCGTCAGCATACCCCAAGGCGGCTGTTTGCCGGTTCTCTGCCGCAGCATGCAAAACAGCTCACGGCAAATTTCATATTCTTCCTGCTTTTTATCGGCACCGTCTGTCAAAGAGAATCTGCGGGCAGTAATTTCTTTCTCCCACCGCACAGCACAAAGCACGCGGGTACCGCTCTTATGCAAAACGATGGCATCCTGCCCATGCGCCGGGTATTCTTTCACCAACTGGAGAGCAGGCCAGAACAAACGCGCCACATGTTCCGGCTCATAACCGGAAGAAAGACCTGCCAAATAAAGTTTCATTTCGGATCCTCCATTGCCGCGCGCAAGTAATAATTACGGCTTTTCTCCTGCTCCATAGTGGAAAAAGGGCCATGACCGGGAAGCACCTGTACATCATCCGGCACTTGCGCCGCTAATTTCCGAAGGCTGGCATTCATTTGCGCCATGCTTCCCGTCTCCAGATCTGTGCGTCCGATATCCCCGCAAAACAACGTATCTCCGCTGAAAAGGTGCTCTCCGCACAAAAGGCAGACGGAGCCGGAGGTATGGCCCGGCGTGGCAATCACCTGAAAATCCATGTCGTCCACAGAAAAATGATCACCATCGCCATAACAGCTGACCTGATCCAAGGGCGGGAACAAGCGTTCATCTACATGGGGCGCGGCATCCAGCTCGCTGACCATCAGCGAGGCACCCGTCGCCTTCCGAAGTTCAGCGACCGATCCCATGTGGTCGTAATGACCATGGGTCAAAAGAACTGCAGCCAAGTGAGCATGATGCTCTCTCAGCAAATCGAGATAGCGCTGTGCAGGCGCATTGGGATCAATCACAACTGCATGCCCCTGATCCCCGATCAGCAGAAACGTATTGGTACACAATGGCATCGCTGCCTGAATGTGAAAAACCTTCATTGTATCTTCCTCCTACCGGCTCCAGTCATCTGTTTCAATCACAATGGTGACCGGGCCGTCGTTGACCAGCGAAACCTGCATATCCGCTCCGAATTCGCCAGTGACCACACGGCGCAGACCCGTTTGATGCATCTGCCGAACAAACTCCTCATAACAATCCACCGAGAGCGGCGGCTTGGCGGCACGAATAAAGCTGGGTCGCTTGCCCTTTTTGGTATCTCCGTACAAAGTAAAATTGGAGATAATCATTGCCTCGTATCCCTTTTCTTCAGCGGAAACATTCAGATTGCCGTTTTCATCATTAAAAATGCGCAATCCTGCACATTTGCGTGCCAGCTTTTCGCACATTGCCGTGGAGTCCGTATCGGAAACCCCCAGCAAAATGACCAGTCCCGGGCCGATGGAACGGGTTTCCGCTCCATTGATGACCACACTGGCAGAACGAACTCTTTGAAGAACTGCCTTCATGCTTTCCCCCTCAGCGATCACACACGGATGATACTTGTAACGCTGCGGATTTTTTTCAGCCGCGCGATCACCGTGTTCAAATGCTCTGTATTGTTTACACCCACCGTCAGCGACATGGTGGCGCGTCCGTCCGAAAGCTGGCGGGCCGAAATCGCATAGCAGGGCAGGTGCATCTCTGCAATCAGGCCTGCAACATCTGCCATCAGGCCGTCACGGTCAATGGCCGAGATCTCCAGTGAAGACTTGAAGCTTTCTTTTACGCCCTCGGCCCAATGTGCCCGCACCCAGCGCGGCGCATCTTCGCCTTCCAGTCCCATGCGAACGTTGGGGCAGTCACGCTTGTGAATGGACACGCCGAACCCGCGGGTGACGAAGCCAATGATATCGTCTCCGGGCAGCGGGTTGCAGCACTTGGCGAATTTGACCAGACAATCGTCCATGCCTTCCACCAAAACGCCTTCACTGGACTTATGCTTTTTCAACGGGACCTTGAACACCGTTGTCGGCGTGTTTTCCCGTACGAGCTTGGAATATTCGTCCTTTACACGGATCATCAACCGGGACAGCTGAATGCCGCCGTACCCCAGCGCCGCATACATCTCTTCAACGGTATTGAGGCGCATCCGGTGTGCGATCTCCGTCATAAACTCGTCGTACTTATCTTCCGGCACCGTGATCAAATTGCGGCGCATCTCTTTTTCCAACGCCGCTTTTCCCTCGGCGATGTTTTCTTCCTTGCGCTCCTTTTTGAACCAGTTGCGGATCTTGTTTTTCGCCTCACTGGTCGTGACGATGTTCAGCCAGTCACGGCTGGGACCTTTATCCTTGGGTCCTGTAATGATCTCAATGATCTCGCCTGTTACCACCTTGTGATCAATGGGCACAATTCGTCCGTTGGCCTTGGCACCGATCATGCGGTTGCCCACCGCCGAGTGAATGGCATAGGCAAAATCAATGGCCGTCGCTCCGGTAGGCAGGTTGATGACATCGCCTTTTGGCGTAAAGGCAAACACCTCTTCCGGCAGAAGTTCGGACTTGATCTCACGCAGCAGGTCACCTGCGTCATCGCTCTCCCTCTGGCTCTCCAGAAGCTGGCGAACCCAGGCAACACGGTCATCCAGCTGCTTATTGTCCGACGTAACACCCGCTTTGTACTTCCAGTGCGCGGCAACGCCATATTCCGCCGTCTGATCCATCTCCCAGGTGCGGATCTGCACTTCAAAAGGGATTCCTTCATGTCCCAGTACCGTGGTATGCAGGGACTGATACATATTGGGCTTCGGAGTTGAAATATAGTCCTTAAAGCGGCTGGGGATCGGATGATACATGTCGTGAATCACACCCAGCGCATTGTAGCACTCGCTCACCGTGTCCAGAATGATGCGCACCGCGTAAACATCGTAAATCTCCTCGAAAGTGCGATTCTGCATGTACATCTTCCGGTAAATGCCATATACGCTTTTGATGCGTTTTTTAATAAAGCATTTTTCCATTCCGTTCTGGGCCAGATGTTCGCGGATGCGCTCTACAATGCCCGCAATAAACTGCTCGGCGCTTCCGTTTTTCGCCAGGTAGGACCGAATCTCCTCGTATCCCACCGGATCCAGATACTGAAGGCTTCGGTCTTCCAGCTCTTCCTTAATACTGCTGATTCCCAGACGATGTGCAATGGGAGCATACACTTCCATGGTTTCCAGGGCTTTGTCGCGCCGCTTCTGTTCCGGCCATGCATCGCCGGTGCGCATATTGTGCAGCCGGTCGCACAGCTTCACCAGCATGACACGTACGTCTTTGGACATGGCCATCAGCATCTTGCGCAGGTTTTCCGCCTGCTGTTCTTCCATGGAGGAAAACTTGATTTTGCCCAATTTGGTCACGCCATCTACCAGAAGCACCACGTCTGCACCAAAATTCTGGCGCAGTGTGTCCAAAGACAGACCCGTATCCTCCACCACGTCATGCAAAAGCGCGGCAATCACGGAATCCGTATCCAGGCCAAGGTTCACCACCAGACAGGCCACCGCAATGGGATGGCTGATGTACAGCTCGCCCGACAGGCGGCGCTGATCCTGGTGCGCATTGCGCGCCATTTCGTAGGCACGCTCAATTTTTTCCATGTCGTATGGTTTGCCGGACTCTTCCGTCAATTTCTTCAAATCTTCATATGTGAGCACAGACGGCTTTTCCATACAAAGTCACTCCTCTAACTTTTGTAACACAGGCGCACTGAAAAGATCTTTTTTCTCTTTCACCGGAAGCAGCCGCCAGCATCCGTTTTTGTTCTCGATCAAAGACAGCTGCTCCAGAGCTTTAAGCGAAATGATTACTTTCCCAGCGCTTCCCGCCCCGAATTTTGCAAACAACGGGCGCAAATCGCTCTCCGAAAGGCCCTGCGGATGCGCCGCCAGGAACCGATAAACGCCGGCCGTGTCCGCACGAACAGGGGTAATCGCCCGGCGCTGTGCTTCTTCCAGCGCGGCGCCGCTGCAAAATGCGTCTGCCCACTGGGCCAGCTGCGCATGCTCTTCGCCCATTCCCGCAGGCCGCAGATCCTTGATGCGGGCGGAAACCATGACACCGTTTCTCCCCTCAAAAATGGAAAGTGCCACCAATACATCCACGGTATCTCCGGGCACATATCCCAGCGCATCCGGCCCCTTCCCGAAGAATACCGCATTCAAAATACTGCCGTTCTGCCGAAGCCGAACGCGGCAATGCTTTCCCTCGCTGACAGGGTAAACCGCATCCACCAAAGCATTTTCCACTAAAAACAGCGGGGCAGGGTTGCCGTTTCCAAAAGGCGCCAGCACACTCAGTGCAGCGACCTCCTGCTCAGAAATCTCGTTCAGCGCGACCAGCGCATCCGCCACAATTGCCGGCACATCGACCACCGGATGGTGCGCGGCAGCCCAAAGATTGATGGCTTTCCGAAATGCGGGCAAATTTTCCCGACGAATCGAGAGGCCGGCCGCCGAGGCGTGCCCGCCAAACCGAATCAACAATTGCTCGCAGGAAGCGATGGCCTCATAAAGTGAAATACCTTCCTGGGAACGCCCGGAACCTTTTCCCTCTCCGTTCTCGTCCACAGAAATGATAATCGCAGGCTTTCCCATACGTTCCGCAATGCGCGAAGCTACAATTCCAATCACACCCGGGTGGAATCCGTCGCCCCAGGCCACCAGAATCCGATCCGACTGATACGTAGGATCTGCGGTCAGCTGCTCCAGTACAATCTGTGAAATTTCCTGCTCCGCCTTCTGCCGGGCAGCATTTTTATCATCCAGTTCCTGTGCCAAAAGCGTTGCTTCTTCCTCGTCATCGCTGAGCAGCAACCGGAGCGCCACTGTGGCAGAGTCCATCCGACCTGCCGCATTCAAACGCGGTGCCAGGCCGAAGGACACATTTTCTGCGGTAAGCTCCTTGCCTTCCAGCCCGCACTGAGAGATCAGGGCAGCCAGCCCCGGGCGGTCTGTGTTCTGAAGAAGAGACAAACCCGCTTTGACAATGGTTCTGTTTTCTCCTTCCAGATTCATGATGTCCGCCACCGTGCCGATGGCTGCCAAATCGCCATAATAAGGCAGCATCTCCGCCGGGTCGGCCGCATCCAGCGCGCACACCAGCTTAAAAGCCACGCCCGCGCCGGAAAGACTTTTGCAGGGACTTTTGTCAAAAGGTAGCTGCGGATCGACCAGCGCTGCTGCCTGCGGAAGAACGGCCGGCGGCAGGTGATGGTCCGTCACCACGACATCCATGCCTTTTTCCACTGCCAGTGCAATGGCTTCGTTGGCGGAGATTCCATTGTCCACCGTGATGACCAGTCCGACCTCTTTCTCTGCCATCTGCTCTACTGCGTTGGCAGAAAGGCCGTAGCCGTCTTCATCACGGCTGGGCAGTTTGTAATACACTTCTGCTCCCGCAGCGTCCAGATACGTATACAGCAAGGCTGTGGCCGTCACACCGTCCACATCATAGTCTCCAAACACAACGATTCTCTCGCCGTCATCGATGGCTCTGTGGATTCTGTCCACAGCCTGTTCCATACCCGCCAGCAAAAAAGGATCGCTGAGGAGCTGACCATCTCCACATCTGCGAACCGCCTCCTGCGAATCACACACACCACGCGCTGCCAGCACCTTTCCCACCAAAAGCGGCTGTCCCACAGCCGCACTCAGCCGGGCCGCAGTCTGTGCATCGGGACGGCTTACCCGCCAGGGATGATAGATCATAACATTGCTCTCCTTCTCATTTCTCCACAGGCACCTTTATCTGGTCCTGTGCCAGGCCATCCTGGTTGAATACGCTTTCCAGGGCACTCACTTCCACCGATATGTCCATGGCCGTATCTTTCAGCAAATTATCCAGCAGGTTGTGAAATGCCGCAGTCACCGGGTCCAGCACGCCGGACACCTCTTTTTGAATGCCGGCGGCCACTTCACTGCTGGCGGCGTGAGGTTCCACCTCATTGTATGTTTTCAGAAGTTTGATGGTTGTAGGCAAATAGTAATCGCAAAAACGGCGCACGTCGTCATCGCAATCCGGATGTGCTTTTACCCAGGCAAAAATGCCTTCCGCCTGATTGTAGATATCCTGTGCCTTCTCCCGGATTTCCTCGTTGTCAATGTCGGCCAGCTGCCGCTTCATCTCTTTCAAAAACTCCTCGCTGTCCGATACGGGCTCCTGCTTTTTCTGCGCTGTTTTCTTCGTGGTGCGTTTTTTTCGCTGACTCTGCTCGTCCTGCTTCTTGGCGCGCTCCGGATTTTGCAGCCGCCAAACAGTATTATTCGCATAAAAGCAGCCGCTGTCTTCGTCTACAAAACCAAAGGGAAAATAACCGCGCTGCACCATATCTTTCAAATCCTGCCGCACTGTTTCCACCGACCGGCCGCTGGCCCGTGCAATATCCGCCAGCGGGCACATCTCCTGCACATTGATGATCTCACGGTACAGCTTGTAATTCTTCATGCGCTCCAGCCATTTGAAGCCGATCCGCGACACTTTTCCAAACACTGCCGTCAACAGGCCAAATTCGGCCAGCCCCGCCACATACTCAATGGCAGACGGAACGGAATAAAGCAGCCACGCTTCATTTCCGGCCTGAAACAACAGAACGCAAAGCATCAGCACTGCCATGGCCGCCCCGCCGACTCCGACCAGTCCGGCCAGCAGCATTTTCTGATTCAGATTCTTGTCATCTGTGAACAAATGCGCCGCAGAAGCCGCCGTCTTCAGCTGCGGCGCATAATACTTTGCGCCGCAATCGGTAAACTTTTTGGGAGTGGACACATTCTTCAGGCGGGGCAAAACCACCGCCAAAATCACAATCAAAAAGAAGATTTCCACTCTGATTCCCTCCTCAGGACAGCTGTCCTTTTTCCAGTGTACGTGATAATTCATCCGGTGTCAGCCCGTCCTGCGCCAGGACCGTCTCCATGGCAGACACCTCAGCGGAAACATCCAGCGCCGTATCCTGCAGCAAACCGTCCTGCAGCGTGCGGAAAGCGGTATTGATGGTTCCCAGGATGCGCATAATATCCGCCTCAATCTGCGCCGCCGCACGGCTTTCGCCGCTTTTGTCCCCCACTTCATTGTAGGTGCGCAGAAGTTTCAGCGTTGTCGGCAGATAGTACGTCGTAAATCTTCTCACATCGTTCTCATCCGCCGGGTGCATTTCCAGCCAGGCAATCAGCTGCGCTGTCTGCGCATCCAGCTTTTCCACTTCGGCCAATATCGCTTCTTCGCTGAGTTTTTGTTTTTCAGTGCGAAGCCCCATCCAAAAAGAGCGAAGATCGGCCAGTGTGGCGCTGGCAGGCTGTGCCTGAGACTGTACCGTCTGCGCCTCGCTTTGAGCCGATTGCTGTGCCAGATAAGCAGCGTACGCCGCACGATTGGTGAAAATCCGGGAAGCGTCCGGCGCCAGAAACATGCCTTCAAAATTCCCCTGCTGCATCATATGGCGTATCTCCCGGCGCGTCTTTTCCACCGGGAGGTCCACCGCTGCCGAAAACTCTTCCATCTTACAGTAACTGCGCCCCTCCAGAAGCTGATGATACGCCACCAGACGACGGGCCGGGTAACTTTTCATCTGACAAATGGCCGCAGGAATGGCAAATGCAGCCGCCATCACTGTCGTCACGCCCCAGGCACTGACGTCCGTCTCGCCTGATAAAAGAACCATTCCTGAAACAGCCAGCATAATAAACGCTGTGATCCCCAGCCCCAAAGCCGTGCCTTCCAGCGCCTTATAGTTATCCCGCAACTGCTTCATGCGTTTTTCCTTTTTCCGGCGCGCTCTGGCAGGGGCCGTAGACTCCTGCACCGCATCGCCCAGTTCCAGCGCTGCGTCCCGCACCGCTCTTCCAAAGGAGCGCGATGCATTCTTCAGCACAGGTGCAACGTTGCTTTGGAAGGCACCGGCAAAATCCCGCATGGCCGATTCCAGTTCTCTTCCCGCATCAGAAAGTTCCCGTTCCAAATCTTTTTCCCAATCCTGTCGTTTGCCAGACATTCCGACTCCTCCATCAGGCCCGGCTTGGCCGATAATATTCCGCAATGGTCCGTGCAACACGAACTCCGTCTACCGCCGCCGAAACAATTCCGCCGGCATAGCCAGCGCCTTCCCCGCAGGGATACAGCCCCGGCAGATCCACGCTCTCCATATTCTCACCGCGCACAAGGCGGACCGGACTGGATGTGCGTGTCTCCAGACCCGTCAAAACAGCTTCCGGCGCCGTGTAGCCCCGCAGTTTTCGTTCAAAGGCGGAAAGGCCGGTTCGAAGTGCACTTGCCAGCTCATCCGGGAGCAGCGCCCCCAAATCAGCAGCGTGAACCCCGCGCGGATAAGTCGGCTGCACACTGGTGATGCGCAATCTGCCCTCGCCATTCAGAAAGCTGCGCACGTTTTCCGCCGGAGCAGTATAGCCACCGCCGCCCGCCTGAAACGCCCGCGTCTCCAATGCACGCTGAAACGCAATTGCCTCGCGCGCATCGCCGCCGAAATCTGCGTCGCTGACGCTGACCACCACGGCGGCATTGGCGTTTTTGCCATCCCGGGCGTGAAAGCTCATTCCGTTGGTCACCACTCGGTCTTTCTCACTGGCGGCGGCAACCACCTGACCGCCGGGGCACATGCAGAATGTATACACGCACCGCTTTCCTACGTGATGAGAAAGCTGATACTCGCCTCGCGGAAGCGCCGGATGTCCCGCTGCCTCATGATACAGGCTCTCTTCGATGCAGCTCTGCAAGTGCTCTGCCCGGAACCCCACCGAAAACGGTTTGGCCTGCGGGCGCAGGCCGGTTTCAAACAACATCTCAAACGTGTCACGCGCCGAATGGCCTACTGCTAAAACCAACGTTTCACAAGGAATTTCTCCGGATGATGTGCGCACGCCGGTCAACACGCCATTTTTCACACACAAACCCGTCAAAGCTGTGTCAAAAAACACCTGACCGCCCAGAGAAAGAATCTCATTGCGAATCGAAACAATCACATCCCGCAAACGGTCGGTACCGATGTGCGGTTTCTGACGTACCGCAATTTCTCGGGGCGCGCCATGCTCCAAAAGCGTGTCCATCACAAACCCGCACAGCGGATCATGAATGCGGGTCGTCAGCTTGCCGTCGGAAAAGGTTCCCGCGCCTCCTTCTCCGAACTGGATATTTGCATTTTCATCTAAGCAGCCGCTCTCATAAAATCCCAGCACCTGCTTCATCCGACGTTCCATCTCCGGGCCGCGCTCCAGCACCACCGGACGAAATCCCTGCCGGGCCAGCACCAGCGCCGCGAACAGCCCAGCCGGTCCCAGCCCGCACACCACCGGCGGATGTTCCAGCACCGTACTGCCGGTTCCAATCGAAAACGTCTGCTTATTCAAAATCGAAACAGAGGGTGCAAAGCCCTCAAAGGAACGCTCTGCACCCTTTTGTCCCAGCTCTACCGCCACTGTATAGACCAGCACCGGTCTTCCGCGACGGGCATCCACAGAGATTTTATAAATCTCCGCGCCGGCGATTTGCCCTTGTGTCAGATGCAGCCGCTTCAAAGCCGCATCCACGGCCTGTGCCTGCCCGCATTCCAGGGGCAGACGAATTTCTTTTACCAAAAGCATTCTTGTTACGCTCCTGTGCTGATGTCGCACAGCACTGTATAGGTTCCTGTGGCAAACACGGTCTCTGTACCCGGGACAATGATTTCCACTTCCATGTTCTGCTGCCCTTTGGTCACACTGACATTGGTGGGTGATGCGTCGATTTGTGCCACTACACTGGACTCGCTCAACTCTTCCAATTCATCTTCGCGTCCAATCAGCGTCACATTGTTGATGCGTCCCACCGAGGGCGTCACCGTGGTTCCACTGGCGGCGTTGACCACGCGAATTTCACTGACCGAAATGGTACGTGTGGTAAAGCCCATGGTATTGAAACTGACCGTCACTTTCTGGACTGAATCAATGTTTCGCAGCCCGTCCGGCAACTCAGTACTCAGGTCAACGCTGGTTCCCAGCTGCAATTTTGCCAAATCAATATAGCCGGCATTGATGCTCTCCAGTGCGTCCACCTGCTCGGCGGAACCGGCCACGCGGATGGTCTCCTGCGATAATGTAGGATTCAGCACTTCCACATCGTATCCCACAGGTACATGCGTGTACTCCACCGTCAGCGGAACCTCCTTGATTTTCAGCACCGGAATGGTCACTTCCACCTGGCTTACATCCATGGTCAGATAGGTGGAATCCACAGGATTGCCTTCTTTATCCAAAAATTCCAGCTGCGCCGTGGTCAGAGCAGATTCCGTTCTCTTCTCATTCAGCGTGACATTGGCCATCACCTTATCGATGCTGTTGACGACACTTTCCGGGCCGCGCACCGTCACTTCCGCAGGTGATGCCACCGGAGTATCCACATAATAGCCGTCTTCGGGATCGATCCCGCTGGCATTGACCGTAATTGTAAATTTCTTTGTAGATACCTTGTCGAAGGTGACCTGCACATAAGCGCTGGGGCTGATTTCGTTAAAATCGTAAGAACGGCTGTTCAGCAGGGAGTCCGCCTGTGTTGCCACCAATTTCAGCGTATAAGTGCCAGGCCCGTTGACCTGCGAATAATTGGGATACAGAAGAATATCTTCCGCCTCCACCCCGCTGATCTGGTTATCGTCTCCCGAAATGGTAACGCTTTTGTCTTCCGTGTCTTTTTCCACAATATCCAGTCCCTGACTGAGATACGCAGCTGAATTGTAGTCGTAATTCACTTTCACATTGCGGATCGTCGCAATGCTGTTGGGATTGATGATCGAACGCACAACAAACCACAGCCCAATTGCGATCAAGATAGAGAAAACAATGGTGAAACGCTTGTCGGAAAACAGCTTTTCAAAATAATTTTTCTTAGCTTTCATGCTTTTTCCTCCAGAAAGGCTGCTTTTTCTCTTCGGTTTGCGGCGGGACCATATCTCCCTGCAGCATATTGAACAGGTTCTGACGATCCAGCCGCCGAATCAAAACGCCGTTTTTGGCCATAGAAATGATTCCTGTTTCCTCGCTGACCACCACAACCACTGCATCGGAGTTCTCGCTCATTCCCAGCGCAGCGCGGTGCCGCGTTCCCATGTCCTTGCCAATCTCCAGATTATTGGACAAAGGAAGCACACAGCCGGCCGCCTCAATGCGTCCGTCGCGCACAACTACCGCTCCGTCATGCAGCGCCGTTCCCTCATAAAAAATCGTCTCCAGAATTTCCGGCGTAATATCTGCGTTCAGGACAGTGCCTGTCTTGATAATTTCCGACAGGTTGGTGCGCCGCTCCAACACCATCAGCGCTCCTGTCCGTGTATCAGACATCTGCTCGGCAGCATCGCACACCGACACAATGGCATTCTGCCATACTTCACGCAAATCCGCCGGATTTACTTTGCTTCGAAACAGCTGCATACCAAAAAAATTGGTACGGCCCACCTGTTCCAGCGCACGGCGAAGTTCCGGTTGGAACACAATAACCACTGCGATCAACCCGAAACTCATCACACTGTTGATCAACCACTGCAATGTGCGAAAATCGCAAATTTTCGCCACGACAAATGTAAAAATCAGCACCAGAATTCCTTTGGCGATCTGTGCCGTATGTGTTTGATTGATCAGGCGAATCAACTCATATACCAGGAACGCCACAACTGCAATATCCAAAATATCGGAAAGCCCAACGTTCACATGAAACAGGGTAAACATATCATACCAGATGCCTTTCAAACCCATATTGGCACCGCCCTTCTCTCAAAATAAGCCATTATTTAGTATACCATAATCATAAAACGCCGTACAGGGAAAAATTTTTTCACAAACGGGTGCCCCTGCGTTCCAAAAGGCATACGCAATGTGCGGCAATTCCTTCTCCGGCTCCGGTAAAGCCCAGCTTTTCCTCGGTTGTTGCTTTTACAGATACCGCCTGCACATCCAGCCCCAGTGCACCGGCAAGGTTCTCCCGCATGGCAGCAATGTGCGGCGCCAGCTTGGGAGCCTGGCAAAGGATGGTCGCGTCCAGATTTTCTGCGCGCCAGCCCTGTTCGTCCAGCACTTCTTTCACTTTTTTCAAAAGTTCAATGCTGTCCGCCCCTTCATAAGACGGATCGTTATCAGGGAAAAGGTGACCAATGTCCCCCAGCGCAGCCGCGCCCAGCAGTGCATCCATAACCGCATGTGTCAGGACATCGGCATCCGAATGGCCCAACAGGCCCTTTTCAAACGGGATCTCCACCCCGCCCAAAATCAGCTTGCGCTCTTCCACCAGACGGTGCACGTCATACCCATGCCCAACGCGCATTTGGCGTTCCTCCCTTTTCGCGGGAAGATCTTCCCGTGTTGTAATTTTGTGATTGGCATAGTCCCCCTGCGTCAGCTGAACCGGGACCCCTGCCATCTCCAGTATAGAACAATCGTCCGTTACATCCCCATTTGAAACTGCCCGCAAAGCCTTCCGATACAGGTCCGTACGAAAACACTGCGGTGTCTGCACAGCATAAAGCCCGCTGCGGTCCGGCGTATATTTCACCATTCCGTCCGCCCCGATCACCTTTACGGTATCCTTTACGGGAACAGCCGGCGCAGCAGCCCCCATGCGAAACGCCGCATTCAGCGCCGCGGTAATAACTGCCTGACTGACAAAGGGCCGGGCCGCATCGTGAACGGCCACAAAATCTGCTTTGATCTCAGCAAGGCCGTTCTGCACACTCAAGGCACGTGTAGCACCGCCACGCACCAAACGAACCGGCTTGTGGATCTTTCGGATCAGCGGCTCTGCCTTTTCGGCGTTCTCTCCCACAACAACCACCAGTTCGTCAATGGCAGGATGCATATCAAACGCCTGCAGACTTTTTTCCAGAACCGTCTGTCCATCCAAATCATACATCAATTTATCGAACCCCATACGGGTAGAACTGCCTGCCGCGACTATGATCGCGGCTACCGTCCGATTTTCAATCATCGCGTTCTCTCCTTTTATACATTTTTGTCAACGGCCATAAGCACTGCCAAAACCGGGAGCCCAAACAGCTGTGGGATCAGCACCCCCACCGGGTCTGCTCCCGGAATAAACAAAGATACCAGCACCGCGCCAAACTCCACCAGAAGGCGAAGAATGTAGAAAGCACCTACCGCAGACAGCTGCGGCGCGCTTTCCCAGGCTTTAAACAAAAGGCGAAGAGCCACTGTGCTGACCAGAAATCCCACTGCCATACAGATGCCGCGCACAGCCGAAAAATAATCAGCCAACGCCAGCAAAGCCCCTGTGGCAATTACCAGCAGTGCACTGATTCCCAAGGTTTTCAGAAATAATTTTCGATGCGCCATAAGCGCACTCCTTCCAAAAGTCATTCTTATGATTTAGTATACCATTTTTCACAATTTCTGCATAGTAAAACCCGTTGAAATGTAAAAAGATCCCCCGGCAATGCCAGGGGATCTTTTTCAAAACAGAACATTTTTTCTTTCCGGCTCGGCCTGTGCAATCAGGCGACCGTTTTTGTACGAACGAAGTACCGGTGAATTGTAGTTGAGCGCATCGTAATAGTTCTTGGCATCCAATACAATCAGGTCCGCAGGATTCCCCACACGGATTCCGTATTGGTCCCCCAGATGCAGCGTGCGCGCCGCATTGGTTGAGATAAAGCGATACGCATTCATGATTTCTTCGTACCCCATCATCTGACACACATGAAGTCCCATGAAAACCACATCGCGCAGATTGCCGTTTCCAAGAGGATACCACGGATCAAAAATATCATCATGACCGAAGGAAACATTCAGCCCTTCCTGTGTCAGTTCACGCACACGGGTAACGCCCCGGCGCTTCGGATAGGTATCCACGCGCCCCTGCAGATGCGTATTGACCAGCGGGTTTGCCACAAAATTGATGCGCGATAATTTCAGCAGACGCATCAGGCGCAGCACATACGCATTGTTGTAAGAATGCATGGCAGTGGTATGGCTGGCGGTCACACGGTCAAACATCTGCATCTCGTAGGCACGGGCTGCCAGCGTCTCCAGACCGCGGGAGGCTTCGTCATCAATTTCGTCGCAATGCACATCAACCAGGCGATCATACTTCTCCGCCAGCTTCATGGCAAAATTCAGAGATTCCACACTGTATTCCCGCGTAAACTCAAAATGAGGAATCGCGCCGACAACATCCGCGCCCATGCGAACCGCATTTTCCATCAACTCTTTGCCGTTTGGATAGCTGAGGATCCCCTCCTGCGGAAATGCAACGACCTGGATATCCATCACGTCTTTCAATTCCTGCTTCAGTTCCAGCATGGCTTCCATGGCTGTAAGTTTTGGGTCCGTCACATCCACATGTGTGCGTACATGCTGGATGCCGTTGGCCGCCTGCATGCGAACCGCACGCTGCACGCGGTCGCGCACATCGGCTTTGGTCAGCTTGTCTTTCCGTTTGGCCCAGCACTCAATGCCTTCAAACAGCGTTCCGGACATATTCCATACCGGATCTCCCGCTGTCAGGCAGGTATCAAGATGCACATGCGACTCGATAAACGGCGGCAACGCAAGTTTTCCGCCAAAATCAATGACCTCCTCGCTTTCGTTGGGAGCAAGCGCCGGCGCAATCTCAGCAAACTTTCCATCAAGCACACGGATATCGGTCAGTTCCTGCGCATTTTCAATGTACAGATTTTTCAGAAGCATCGCAATTCCCCTTTCTTTTTCCACAGCGGAATTTCTTCTATTTTACTTCTTTTCAAACAGCCCTGCAAGCAGATAGCACACACAAGCCGCCACCATTGCATTGATGGATGCAATTCCGAAGGTGACATAGTTTCCCACAAGGGCGCCCACTGCAACACCCGCAATGGAACCCCAATTGAAATTGCGTTTTGCCGGAACGCCTTCCACATAATCGGCACGGTGCAGGAAAAAGTCCAGCGCAATCAAAGCACCTACCGGCGGTAACGTTGCATTCAGGAAATTCAGCCAGCCCACAAAATTGTTATAAAGCCACAGGGCCGCTACTGTTCCGATCACACCGGCAATCAGCACCATCGGACGCTTACGAATTTTGGTGATATTGGAAAGGCCCAAGCCGGAAGTATACAGCGCATTGTCATTGGTGGTCCAAATATTCGCGCCCAGCACAATCAGCGCGGGAACAGCGAGGCCCTGTGCAATCATCACATAAAAAATATCTTCTTTACCGGTAAAAGCACCGCCCACAGCGCCAAATGCAAACATCAGCGTATTGCCCAGCAAAAACGCTACCACAGTAGTCACCACTGCGACGCGGTTGGTTTTTGCAAAGCGTGTAAAGTTCGGCGTTGCCGTACCGCCGCTGACAAAGGAACCGATTACCAAACCGATACCGCCGAAAATAGTCAGGGAGCCGACATTCTGATTGAAAATCGCCTCCAGGCCACCGCCTTCCACCGTAGCAGTCACCATCGAATAAATGCCCAGTACGGCAATCAGCGGAACAGACACATAGCTGACAATCTCCAGACCTTTAATGCCGAAGTAAGCAGAGGCGGTCATGCAGATTCCCGCAGCAGCTACCAAAATGGCCGGACTGATATTCAGCAATTCAGCCGCCGGAACCGCAAACATGGCGATGCCCACGCCAAACCAACCGATCTGTGTAAAGCTGATCAGCGCAGACGGAAGATACGACCCCAGTTTTCCAAAGGACCGATGCGCCAGCATGTCCAGCGACAGACCCGTTTCGCTTCCGATGTAACCCAGCACACCTGTATAAGCTCCCAGAAGAATGCCGCCCAGCAGCACAGACCAGACAAACCCGGACAGATCCAACCCATTGCCCAGCTTTGCACCGACGCTCATACTGGCTGAGAAGAACGTAAATCCCAGCATGATGAAGAACATGGGGACAAACGTTTTTCTGGCGGAGTGCGGAACACATTCCAGCGAATAGTCATGATCAATCGGCTGCGTGTTTTCAGGTTTACTCATGAAATGATTCCTCCAAAATCTTTGTGTACCGCAGGTTGCAGCAGGCCGTAAAAAAGCACGCCTTTCCCAAAAGGAAACGGCGTGCCTCATTGCACACAGCGAAGCAGGACCTTCTGCGCCCAGCTATACCTTCCCTATTCTATGTAATTCCAACAAGCTTGTCAATTACCTTTTCCAAAAACAGCAAACCGGCCAAAAAATTCTTGCTGTGCCTCGGCCAAAAGAGCATTTTGGTCAATCCGTCTATGAATTAGACGCGACAATTCCTTTTAAATCTATTCTCAATGTAAAACGTAGAAAAGCCCTCTTTCCGAATTGGAAAGAGGGCTTTTTGCAAGCAAATAATACTTTATCCGCAAGCTGAAAATCAAATTACAGCTCGGCGAAGTATTTGATGGTGCGGACCATCTGAGAAGTATAAGAGTTCTCGTTGTCGTACCAGGACACAACCTGCACCTGATAGGTGTCGTCATCGATCTTGGTGACCATGGTCTGCGTGGCATCAAACAGAGAGCCATAGCGCATGCCGATGACGTCAGAAGAAACAATCTGCTCCTCATTGTAGCCGAAGCTCTCGGAAGCAGCCGCTTTCATCGCAGCATTGATGGACTCTTTGGTGACGTCCTTGCCCTTGACAACCGCAACCAGGATGGTGGTGGAGCCAGTGGGAACAGGCACACGCTGAGCAGAGCCGATCAGTTTGCCGTTCAGCTCGGGAATAACCAGGCCGATGGCTTTCGCAGCACCGGTGGAGTTGGGAACGATGTTCTGCGCACCAGCGCGGGCACGACGCAGGTCGCCTTTGCGCTGCGGGCCGTCCAGAATCATCTGGTCGCCGGTATAAGCATGCACAGTGGTCATGATGCCGGAAACAACAGGATAAGCTTTGTTCAGGGTATCAGCCATCGGAGCCAGGCAGTTGGTGGTGCAGGAAGCAGCGGAAATAACCTGATCCTCTTTTGTCAGAGTCTTCTCGTTTACGCTGTAAACGATGGTCTTCAGGTCGTTGCCGGCCGGAGCAGAGATAACAACTTTCTTAGCGCCAGCTTCGATGTGAGCCATGGATTTCTCTTTGCTGGTGTAGAAGCCGGTGCACTCCAGAACTACGTCAATGCCCAGCTCGCCCCAGGGGCACTCTTTTGCGTCTTTAATGGCATAGATCTTGATCTCTTTGCCGTCAACAATAATGGAGTCTTCCGTGGACTCGACGGTGTGCTTGTTCTCGCCGATTCTGCCCACGAAGCTGCCCTGCGCGGTATCATACTTCAGCAGATGAGCCAGCATTTTGGGGCTGGTCAGATCGTTGATCGCAACAACCTCATAGCCCTCGGCCTCGAACATCTGACGGAAAGCCAGGCGGCCGATGCGGCCAAAACCATTGATTGCAACTTTAACTGCCATAATGAATACATCCTCCTTATATTTAGGCAAAGCCCGACGCACCCGCGCCGTTGATTCACCTATAGATCTGTTCCTATTTTACCCCAAATATGCGAGAACTGCAAGTACATTGACAAAAAGTTAACACAAAATTCCTGAAAATCTTTCTGTTTCCATTCTCAGTCGGATGTCAAGCTCTCTTTTATCTGTTCCAGAAACTCTACCGCTGCAAATTTGATTTTATAAGGCGACTTAACCACCTGCTCTTCCTCGTCGGAATATTGGGCTGTGTCATCTGCGTCTACTGCCGCAGGGACGCAGAGCGGTGGAAACAGAACACAGAACCAGTTGTGGCCTTCGTGTTCGCCAATCTCGACGCGCACCGCATCATACCGGCCAGCTGGAAGAGTAAAGTCCTCGTATTCCCGAGTGGCGAAATAGATATTTTCCAGCTTTACGGTTACCGGATAGGAATATCCTGCATCCCGCACAGTCTGCTGGGCTACCTGCTGAATATCCTCCAGCTGACGGGACGCGGTCTCCACGGCCTCAGCCTTGGTATCTGCAGCTCCAAAAAGGCTTCCCTGCGTTTCCAAAATAGCATCACGCACTGCAAGCTTCAACGCCTGATCCTCATCCGAATCGGAATTTGCGAGTATATGAAGGCGCAACGTATCCTGCCGCACCTGATCGCAAGCTTTTTCAAAAGGCGAAAACAGGGTCCACAGAATCGCCAGCATCATACCAACCGCCAATGAAATTTCCCATCGCTTCCATTTTCTCATCTTTGCACACTCCTGTTCTGCCTTTGAGTGTGCCCCGCTCTTTTGGAAAATATTCCCGGTCAAAAAAGTTTTCAAATAGTAACCCACCAGCGAAGCTGGTGGTTCTTCAGAAGCGGGCAAAGCCCTAAAATACTAGCCACGCCTAAAGGCGTTGGTACGGTCTGCCACCTGCGAAAGAATATTACTTGCTACCCGTAAACGGGTCTATGTATTCTTTAAGGGTCATCTGATCCTCAATCTGATCTTCTTTGAGTTGGTTTTGGATATACTCCGCAATCTTCTTTGCGTTCTTACCTGCTGTATCGACATAGTATCCACGGCACCAAAACTGCCTGTTTCCATATTTGTACTTCAAATTGGAATGTCTCTCGAAAATGATCAGACTGCTTTTCCCCTTGAGAAAACCTACGAAACTGGATACACTCATCTTAGGCGGTATTTCCACCAGCATGTGGATATGATCCGGACACACTTCCGCCTCTACTATTTTCACTTGTTTCCAATTGCATAATTCTCTCAATATCTTCCCTATTTCCACACGGTTTTCTTTGTAAAAGATTTTTCTGCGATACTTCGGCGCAAATACTATGTGATATTTGCAGTTCCATGTTGTATGTGCTAAACTATTCTTGTCATTAGGCGTCATGCCTTTTGTCCTCCTTTTGATACTTTAGTGCAGTTGGCAGACCGCATCTTTATTGTATCAAAAGGAGTTTTTATTTCCTATGCAACGCTAAAGCTTTTTGAGAACTCCCCGGCACAGCCGGGGGTTTTCGGTAAACAAAAAAGGCCGCAGACCCGTGACCGGTCTGCGGCCTGATTCTCAACGGTCCATTTCCGCCAGAACCGCTGCCATAATCTCTACACCTTTTTCAATATTCGCCTTTGTCGGCGTCGAAAAATTCATACGGAAATTCTGACACGGCTGTGTTTCATCCACCAGGAAAGCATTTCCCGGCACGACCGCAAGCTTTCTTTCCAGACATCTTTTTACAAATTCCTGCATATCGATTCCATCCGGCAGTGTTCCCCACAGGAACATCCCGCCTTCCGGACGGACATAGCGAATCTGCGGGCATTTTTCATCCAGCAGACGCATCATATACTCTGCTTTTTCACGATAAATCTGGCGAATTTCTTCAATATGCCGATCCATATCCGTGCGGGTCAGCAGCTGTGCACAAATGCGCTGAGACCAAACGTTGGTGTGCACATCGCTTCCCTGTTTCGCAATTACGAGACTTTTCATCAAAGCCTTGTCGCACACACAATAGGCCAGCCGCATGCCCGGGCACATAATTTTGGAAAAGCTGGCCGCGTAAATCACATTTCCGGTGATATCCAGACTTTTGATCGGCGCAACCGGCTGCCCGGAAATTCTCAGTTCCCCATAGGGGTCGTCTTCCAAAATCGGCACGCCATATTTCACACTCAGCTCATAGACTGCCTTGCGTTTTTCCGCGCTCATCGTCCGCCCCGTGGGATTCTGGAAATTGGGAATGCAATAGAAGAACCGCGGCTTGGGATTGGCGGAAAACACTTTTTCCAGTTCTGTCAGATCCACGCCATCCTCTTCCATGGAGACCCCTACCAGCTTGGCACCATAGCAGCGGAAAGACAAAAACGCGCCTAAAAACGCCGGATTTTCCACCGCCACCACATCGCCTTCGTTGCAAAGGCATTTGGTCACAAAATCCAGAATCTGCTGACTTCCTGATACAAGAATCAAATCGTCGTTATCCTTCACAACTTCGTCATGACGGTTTGCAAACTTGCGCACAGCCTCCCGTGCAGCGGGAACGCCCTCGGTCACAGAATACTGCAGCACACCGACAGGATCGTTTTCCAACAGTTCAGCGGAAAAGCGTGCGATATCCGCCGCCGGAAAGGAATCCGCCGCCGGGTTCCCGCCTGCAAAGCTGATCAATTCAGGATCGCTCATCTGCTTGAGAATCTCGCGGATGATTGAAGGCTTCATACCGCGCATCCGGTTTGAAATCTGAAACTCCATATACCATTCCCCCTCGTCAAATTCCGGCGCCATCCGTGTGGAACGGCGCATAACTGTGGTCAACTGTTACAACGGTATAATAGCGCGTTTTTTCACCTGAGACAAGTTTCTGGATTTTTTCCCGCAGAACCTGATCCGAAAGTTCAAAGTTGTGAGGCACCACCACATCAAAAATCAAATTGGTATGGCTGATCCCCTGCACCATTCGAAAATCATGGATGGAAAGTTCGGGCGAAATTGTTTTCACTTTTTCCTGAATCCAACTGCGCATGGACCCCACCGCTTCATCTCCTGTGACAATGGGATCGTAATGAATCACCAGATGGATGTTATCCTGCTCATGAAAATCCCGTTCGATGTTGTCGATGATGTCATGGCTCTTCATCACATCTTCCTTTGCATCCATTTCCACATGGACACTGGCAAAGCAGCGGCCGGGGCCGTAGTCATGGACCATCAGGTCATGCGTGCCCAAGACCCCCTCATAGCTCAACACCTTGCGGGCAATGTATTCCGTCATTTCCTGACTGGGAGCCTCACCCAAAAGCGGATTCAGTGTGTCACGCAGAACACCAAGGCCACTCACAAAAATGAAAACCGCCACGGCCAGGCCCATCCATCCGTCCAAAGACAAACTGGTAAAATGAGAGATGAGCGCCGCCACCAGAACCGCACTGGTGCTGATGACGTCATTGCGGCTGTCCGCCGCAGTTGCTTCCAATGTGGATGAACCGATTTTACGTCCAATTGTGCGATTGAACATCGCCATCCACAGTTTCACGCAAATGGACAGCACCAGAACAAATACGGTTAACCAGCTGAACACAACCGGCGTGGGATGCAGAATTTTGTCCAGACTGCTTCGCGCCAGCTCCACACCGATTACAAGAATCATCACGGAAACGCACAGGCCCGCCAGATATTCAATACGCGCATGGCCATAAGGATGCTCCTCGTCTGCCGGTCGGCTGGAAAGCTTAAAACCAAGCAGCGTAATGATGCTGGACGATGCGTCCGACAGGTTATTTACGGCATCTGCCGTAATGGAGATGCTTCCAAACACCGTTCCCACCACAAGCTTTGCCAGACACAAAAATACATTGCATACAATCCCCACTGCACCGGCCAGATTTCCAAATGCAGTGCGCACAGCCACATCCTGCGTATTGTCCGGATCGCGGATAAAATGTTTGACAAGAAATGCGGTCATAAACTCCAATCCCTCTTTTGCTGTTCGACAAAACTTTGCCGACATGATGACATTTCTACTATTATAGGGCGCATTTTTCCAAAGTTCAAGCGGACATTGTACATTTTCTCATTTATCCTGTATAATGAATCTATTATTGTTTTTGCATAAGCAGAAGAAAAGAGGAATTATGGAAAACGGAAAAGTAATCGCGCTTTTAATCGATGCGGAAAACGTTTCTCCCAAGTATATCAAAACCATCATCGACGAAGTGAGCATGTACGGCACTCCTGCCTACAAACGGATTTACGGCGACTGGACTACCCCCGATATGGCCAGCTGGAAAAAGGTTTTGCTGGAACACAATCTGACACCGATACAGCAGTTCAGCTATACACAGGGAAAAAACGCGTCAGACTCCGCCATGATCATTGACGCCATGGACATTCTTTACGGAAAAAACGTGGATGGGTTCTGCCTGGTCAGTTCCGACTCAGACTTCACCCGGCTGGCTGCCCGGTTGAGAGAAAGCCGCATGTTTGTCATCGGCATGGGCGAAAGCAAAACGCCGACCGCCTTCAAGGCCGCCTGTGATACGTTCAAATATCTGGATGTTTTGATGGGGATGAAAAAGTCTGAGACCGACATCAAACAGGAGGCCGAAAAGAAAACGCCCGCCAAAACCGCCTCCAAGAAAGCCGCGCGCACCACACGCAAAAAGGATGCGGAGCCCCCCAGAGAAAAAGAGACGGAAGTTCCCGCAGCGCCCAGTGAACCGCATCATGACGAGGAGCTTGCGGCCGCTTTCGTGCCTTTGGACATGATTGTAGAAAAAATCCGTGAAATCATCGATTTCGATTCAGATGAAGACGGTTATATGCCGCTCTCGCAGGTAGGGGTCATGCTGGGAAGGCTGTATGCCGATTTCGACTCCCGCAACTACGGTTTTTCAAAACTTCATAAGCTGGTGGATTACACCAAGGAATTCGAGACCAAATACGAACCTCTGGAGAATGGCGGAAAAAACCTTCTCATTCGCAACAAAGGATAAAAAAGAGCGCTCCGGCATGCCGGAGCGCTCTTTTTGTATTCAGTTATCCCAGATGGTCCCCATGGAAATTGCCGCACCCCAGAGGCCCGTCAATCCGAGAGCCGCTGCCAGCGGAACCGTCACCGGGGAACTCACGCCGCTGGCTGCCTGCCAGATCGCCTGTGGAAAAGCAAGGCAAGTGCAGAAGAAAAAGGCCAGCAAACCGTTGCGGCACACGCTGCGGGTACCTCCCTGCCGCCCGGGCAGATAATGGGCCCGCAGGTAAGATGTTACAAAAAGAAGCGCCGCCAGTGCCGCCAGGATTTCCACTGCCGGCGGAATGCGATACAAACTGGCCGGCTGGACCAGAAAACGCAGCACCGTGTGCACAAAAAACGCCGCGCTTCCGGCCACTCCCAGATAAAGCATACTGCTGCCGGGAGTTCCCAGATATTTTTCAAAGAAAAGCATCAGGCCCCATACGCCGAACAGAATGAACAAAACCGCCCGCAAAAGCTCTGCACAATCACCCAAAAGCGCCAGGGTCGCGGTCATATGATGGCTGCTCAAGGGTGTTTCTTCTCCGAAGAAGACCAACAGAATGGTCATAAAGCCATAAATTTCACTGGCAACGGATACCGGAAGCAGCACCAGGCCGGATTTTCGCCCGAAATCCTGAAAATACTTTTTGGAGTCCACACACCAGCCGGTCAGCAGCGCAAACAATACCGGCACAAGCATGGCAAAATACCGCAGGCTTGTGCTCCCCTGTGTGGCAAACCCCGTGGACGCATCCGTCCAGCGCAAAAGGCTGTACAAATACAGTGCTCCCAGCGCCATGCTCAAAAGCAATGTGAAAACGGATAAAAATTTTTTCATCAGCGCGCCTCTAACGGAATGTACTTCTGTTCTTTGCCCAGATATTTATAAGCCGGGCGAATGATCCGGTTGGCAAACACCACTTCTTCTACCCGGTGTGCACACCAGCCCGGAATACGGCTGATTGCGAACAGCGGCGTGAACAAATCGTCGCTGATGCCCAGCATGCGGTAAATAAGACCGGAGAAAAGGTCCACATTGGCACAAGCCGCTTTGCCCTTTACTTCTTCAATGATCGCCGGACCCAAACGCTCCACCGCACACAAGAGGTGGAACTCATCGTCAAATCCTTTTTCATGTGCCAGTTCCACCGCATGGCTGCGGAGAATCACTGCACGGGGATCGCTTTGGGTATAAACCGCATGGCCCATGCCGTAAATCAGGCCGGACCGGTCGCCCGCCTCCTTGGCAAGCAGCTTGCGCAGATACTCGCTTACTTCCTCGTCATCGTAATAATCCCGGATATCCTGTTTCATATAGTCCAGCATTTGCATGACTTTGTGGTTCGCACCGCCGTGCTTGGGACCTTTCAGGCTTCCAATGGCCGCCGCAATGGCGGAATACGTATCCGTGCCGGAAGAAGACAGCACCCGGCACGCGAAAGTAGAGTTGTTGCCGCCGCCGTGATCCGCATGAAGAACCAGGCACAAATCCAGAAGCTTTGCTTCTTCTTTTGTGAATTTCTGGTCCGCACGATACGTGGCCAAAATATGCTCCGCTGTGCTTTGGCCCGGCACCGGCAGATGGAGATACATGCTTTGCCGGTCATAGACACGCCGTTTGATTTGATATGCATTTACCATAATGGTCGGCAGGCTGGCGATCAGCCCGATGCTCTGTGCCAGAATATTGGCCAGAGACATGTCCTCGGGCGCATCATCATAAGAATACAGCGCCAAAACGCTGCGCGCCATTTTATTCATAATGTTTGGCGAAGGCGCTTTCATGATCATGTCCTCGGCAAAGTTATCAGGCAGCGCACGGTTTTCTTCCAGAATCTTCCGAAAGCGTGCCAAGTCCTCAGCATTGGGCAGACTGCCGAACAAAAGCAGCCAGATCACCTCTTCGAAAACGAACCGGTCCTCCTTGTAGGCCGCTTCCACAATGTTCGCCACGTCGATTCCGCGATAAATCAGCTTGCCCGGTGCCGGCACAGGCTTTCCATCCACGAGGTCGTATCCCACGACATCGCACACATTGGTCAGGCCCGCCAGCACACCGGTGCCGTTCGGATTGCGCAGACCGCGTTTTACTCCCAACCGTTCACAGGTTGCCGGATCGATGAAGTTATTTTTGAGATACTCCTCGCATAGATATGCAGCAGAGCCTGTCTTCTCAAGATTTTGGTTGACAGACATTCGGATTCTCCTTTCCAGTCACTTACTTCCCTCTATGTGCAGTCCCGCAATGGACCGCATATGAATTATTTTACAGGATACAGGCTTAAAAAACAAGGGAAGCCGCTGCAAAGGAGACAAAATGGAGGAACTGAAATGAAAAAAACTTTGCCCCTGATCCTTTTGTTCGCTCTGCTGGTTTATCTGCTGCCCATGGTGACCTTGCTGATTCCCCATCCGTCAGGCTCTTCCGATTCCGCCAGCTCTCCTGCGCCAAGCACTTCCAGCGCCACTTCCACAGCCGAAAGCGAAGATCCTCTTCTGATTCTGGATGAAGACACCGACACCGTAATGACTGTGTCCATGCGGGACTATGTGCTGGGCGCTGTAGCTGCAGAAATGCCGATGACATACTCGGATGAGGCTTTGCGTGCGCAAGCGGTTGCTGCGCACAGCTATGCGCTGGCGGTCAAAGCCCAGTGCGACGGGTCTGACCCAACACTGAAAGGCGCGTACTTTAAGGCAGACCCCGTCCGCCGCGTAGGATTTGTGACCGACGAAGTCATGCAGCGATTGTGGGGCGATGACTATGAGGAAAACAAAGCGCGCCTGGAAAGTGTGGTCACGCCGGTACTGGACCGGGTTCTTTTATACGACGGACAACCTGCGCTGGCTTGCTACCACGCCATCAGCAATGGCGTGACCGAATCCAGCGAAGCGGTGTGGGGCACAGCCCTTCCGTATCTGGTAAGCGTAGATTCTTCGCTGGACCTGCAAAGTTCCGACTATGAACAAACCATCACCATGACCGCACAGGAAGTGTCCGAATGTCTTCTGTCCAGTTTTGCCGGTCTGGACCTTTCCGGAGATCCCTCGGGCTGGTTTACCCAGCTGGAGCTTTCCGACGCGGGTTATGTGCAGAAAGTACACATCGGCCCTGTAATCTGCAAAGGCAGCGATGTTCGTACCGCTCTTTCACTTCGCAGCGCAGCATTTACCATCACATATACGGAAGACAAAGTGTTTTCCATCACAACACACGGTTACGGGCACGGCGTGGGGATGAGCCAATACGGCGCCAACGCCATGGCGCTCAGCGGAAAAACCTTCGAAGAGATTCTGGCGCATTATTATCCCGGAACACAGTTGAGTCAATAAAAAGAAGGAGGGCGATGCCCTCCTTTTTATGTCTTTCCAGGCTCTTTATCTTTTGTCCGCGCAAAGCACAAGGCGTCGCACTGTTCCGCCCCTGCCGCAAGAAGCATTTTGGCGCACTCGTCCAGTGTGGAACCTGTGGTAAACACATCGTCCACCAAAAGAATCCGTTTATTACGCACCGCTTGCGCATCCGTCACGTCGAACGCCCCAAGCAGATTCACCCTTCTCTCCCGCCGGGTCAGGCCGTGCTGATCCGGCGTCTCCAAAACCTTTTCCAGCACCAAAAGAACCGGGATTCCCAGTTCTCTTCCCATCTGCTGAGCCAGCAGCATCGGCGCCGAGTATCCTCTGGCCTTTTGTTTCCTTCGCGAAGACGGCACCGGGACCAATGCATCAGCCCGCAGCTCACACTTTCGGAACAAGCAGGCCATCTCGCCGCCAAATATCTCCGCAAGATCCGGCTCATCGTTAAATTTCAAGCGCCAGACTGCATTCTGAATCGGCGGTTCATAATCGTAGACCGCATGAACTTCCTTGAGAAACAATCCCTTTCGGCACGCGATCGGCTCCGGCCCGCACACAAGCCGCGGAAGAGCAGTCCGGCAGCGTTCGCATTCCGGCTCAAACCCCAAGACAGCGTTGCAGTACGGACAGTGCGGCGGAAGAAAAAGCCGTTTACAAAATTCTTTCATAAATCATCCCTCTGCAGCAGTTCCGCAAGGCAGGAGAAGCGCTTATTGCGCCGTACGCTGTGCACCATCTGCACCACCTCACGACTGTGCCCTGCCAGAATGCAAAGGCTTTTTGCCCGCGTGACACCGGTGTATAAAAGATTGCGATAGCACAGCTTGGGCGGGACATCCATCACCGGAACGATGACCGCGGGGAATTCGCTGCCCTGGCTTTTGTGGATGGTGACAGCATAGGCCGGCTCCAGTTCCCGCAGATACTCCGAAGTGTAGACGATGCGCCGTTCCTCGCTGCGCACCGTGACACTGCCGCCGCGCACATCCACCGACTCAATGACGCCCATATCCCCGTTGAACGCCCCTGCTCCGTCCTCACCGCCGTCAGGTCTCGTATAGGGAATGTCATAATTGTTCTTAATCTGCATGACTTTGTCGCCCACGCGCAGGATCTTATCCCGCACCTGAATCTGCGGCCGTCCGGGTCCCGGCGGGTTCAGGCGCTGCTGAAGCGCGGCATTCAGTGCAACAGTCCCAAGCGGTCCGATTTTGCTTGGGCAAAGCACCTGAATATCCTCAAAGGGATCGAACCCATAGCTCTGAGGCAACCGGCGGCAAACCAGATCACAGACCAGATCCGCGCAGGCCTCGCCGTCGGATTCCAGCATGAAAAAGTCGCTGTCCAAGCCGCCCTTTTGAGGCGGTTGCCCTGTCACAATGCGATGCGCATTGGAAACGATCATGCTCTCCGCAGCCTGACGAAAAATTTCCGTAAGGCGCACGGTCGGCACAATGCCGGAGGCAATGATGTTTCCCAACACATTGCCGGCCCCCACACTGGGGAGCTGGTCTTCGTCTCCCACCATAATGATCTTGCACGCCGGTTTGAGTGCCAAAAGGAGACTTTCAAACAGCATGTCATCCACCATGCTCATCTCATCGATCACAACCACGTCGCACTTGAGCAAGTTCTTCTCATTGTGAATAAACCGGACGATTTCCCCGCCTGACCGATCCACCTCCAGCAAACGGTGAATGGTTTTTGCCTTGCGGCCGGTCAGTTCCGAAAGTCGTTTCGCCGCACGGCCCGTTGGAGCAGCCAGCGCGACCCGGTCTCCGCATTGTTCAAAAGCGGCCAGCATGGCATTGACCGCAGTGGTTTTACCTGTACCGGGACCGCCGGTGAGCACCAGCGCATTGCTGCGCAGCGCCGCCGAAATCGCCTCCCTCTGAAGAGGCGCATAGCGAATCCCCTGAAGCTGTTCAATACGGTCGATCAGCTTGTCTCCCTGCTCTTCACCGGGTGCGGACAAGCTCATCAGCATACGGAGATGCGCCGCGATGTTCCGTTCGGCCCGCAGATAATCCGGAAGGTACACCGCACGCATTTTTTCGGTCTCAACACAGCTGAGATCGCCGTATTCCATCATATTTTCCAGCACAGAGGTGACCGTCTCCGGCTCCACACGCAAAAAGGAAGAAACCGCCGCACACAGCTTGTCATCCGGAAGGCATGCATGACCGTTCTGCAAATTGTGCCGAAGGACGTACTGCAACCCGGCGCGGACCCGCTCCTGCGAATTGTATTCAAAACTCATATTCTGCGCAATGGCATCTGCCACGGAGAAATCCTGATAAGCGGGATAGGCGCACAGCACATACGGGTCCCGCGCGATCACATCCACGGTGTCCGGCCCGTAGTGGCGGTACATCGCCACGACCGTGGCAGTGGAAAGGTTGTACTTGGCCAGGCAGTTGATGGCCTCCCGCACGCCATACAGGCGTTTAAATTCATTGGAAATCGCTCTTGCCTTCTCTTCGCTGATTCCCTTCACCGCAGTCAGGCTCATGGGCTGGCTGGCGATCACTTCCAGTGTATCCTCGCCAAACAGATCCACAATGCGGCCTGCCATTGCCTTGCCGATGTAGGGCAGCACGCCACTGGCCAGGTAGCGCCGAATGGCCGCCGCCGTCTCCGGAAGGCTGACCTCATAGGCCTCCACCCGCAGCTGCTCGCCAAAACTGGGATGCGTTACAAAGCGCCCATGAAGGACCACTTCTTCCCCTTCGGCTACATCTTCCATTTCGCCCACTGCCGTAAACAAAATTCCGTCGCTGGCAAATTCCAGCACAGTGTATCCTGTTTCCTCACTTCGGTAAACAATATTTTCCACTGTGCCGGTCAGCGTTTCCAGCTCCTGCTCCAACCTTGGTTCTCCTCTCCGGCGTCAGTCTGTGCGCTTTGTCGGGAAAACCGCCAGCTGGCTGCATACGGCATCTCCCACTGTATCGGGAGAGGCAAACACCACTCCCTTCAGGCCCGGCTCCAGACGCGCCACATCCAGTTCCTTTTCGCATAATACGATCACGCCGCTTTCCGGCAGGCGTGCCCGCACATGCAAAACATTGTTCCACATCTCTTCGGTGGAACCCACTGCCAGCAGCACCACCGCGTTTTTCAGTTTCCCTCTCCGAAACAGCGCGCTGGCGGCCAATTCCAGCAAATAATAAACTCCCAGTGCCGCGAACATCGTCACAACAATCAGAAAAAGCCCGCTTCGCATTTTCCGCACCACCTTTTTATGGTTTACCCCACCATATGAAAAAGCGGCGGAATGTGTGCAAACGCGATCTCACCGGTCCCGATTTGCCTGTTTTTCCAGATAATCGTGCAGTTCGCCCCGAGCTTCCAGACAGCGCATGTCCGCAATCATCTCATCATAAAAGTCCCGCATCTGCTTCAGCGTTACGTCGAACCGCAGCTCTTCGTTCTCAAAAAACGCACGGTTGCTCTGCCGGTATTTGTCCATGCGCGCCTGCTGGCCGTCCGATGTAGCCGGCTGTACAAAAATGCTGGTGGCACGCCGGATGTCCGGCCCCTGTTCATGAATCCGCTTCGCATGTGGCCAATAACGAAGCCACATGGACCAGTCCTCGTGCGCATCCAAAGATTCTTCCAATCCGCCGTATTGTTCAAACAGCTTTTTGCGGAACAGCACCGTTTGGATGGGGATACAGTTCATCTGGCACATACGGAACAGCGTGATATGATCGAATGTCATATTCTGCAGGCGCGTCTCCGCCTGCTCCAATGTACCGAACAGCGCCATGGAACTGCCCAATACCATATCGGCCTGCGGATGCCGGGCAAGTTCCGTCATCAGCAGCTCAATGTGGTCCGGATAAAAATAATCGTCATCATCCAGGAAATTCAAATACTCTCCCCTGGCCATGGCTGCGCCCCGGTTGCCGTTTGCAGCGCGGCCATGCCGTTTTCCGTCATTGCAATAGACAATGTTCAAATCGGAAAACTCCTGTTCCAGCATTTCGCGGGAAACCGGTTCGCCGTCTTCCGCCACTACGATCTCCAGCGATTCCCAGGTTTGATTGCGAAGAGAGCAAAGCGCGCCCCGCAGAACCTCCGGTCGGGCGCAGGTACGCACGATCACGGACACCAGGGGCTTTTCATCACCCGGCCACGGGTCCAGAACGTGCAAGCCCCGGTCCGGCGAAAAGCCGCCGTCGAACCGTGCCATCTTTGCCGCAAATGCATCTCGATTTTGAAAACGCCAAAACCAGAACGGCCACAGGCGAAGAAAATGGCGAAGATAATTTTTCAGGAAGACTCTGCGAACGCCGTCAAAATGCACGGGATGCATCAGCGCATTCAGATACATTTTATGCCCGTTCCAAATATCCCGCACGCTGCCGTACTTATAGCGCAACAGCAAATTGCCATAAAAACTTCCCGCATATTCCGAAAGTTTCGGGCCGCCGTTCTCATAACAATAATGCGTCACCTTTGCCCGTGGCACATAAAACAAACGCCAGCCGGAGGCGCGCAAACGCCAGGAAAGATCCACATCTTCACAATACATAAAAATATGTTCATCAAACCCGCGGACCTGCTCCAGCGCAGTGCGGCGCACGCAAAAAACCGCGCCGCTGGCCCAGGGGGTCTCCAAAGAGACCGGATCGATGTGATGCCCCGTTTCGCAGGGGATCTGGCGGCACTCAAAACCGCCCGCCTCCGGATGCTGCTGCGCCGCCTCATCCAGTGCGCGAAACACACCGGCATCCACCCGCGTATCCACATTCAAGAAGAATACAAAAGGAGCCCCGCCTTTGTTCGCCCCCCGATTGCACGCAGCGCCAAACCCCAGATTGCCGCCGTTTTGCAGCACCGTAAAGCCGCCAAAACCGCCTTTTTCCTGCTCGGCCTGCAGCAGCGGCAACGTGCCGTCCTGCGAGCCATTGTCCGCCACCAGCACGTGAAGCTGCGCCAGGTCATAGTCCACGCTCCGCAAAGCCTCCATACACCCCGGGATCCAACGCTCGCTGTTGTAGCTGACCAGAACGATATCGTAACGCATAAAGCGGCCCCTTTCCGTTTCAAATCACAAGTAGTATACCACAAACCTTGCCTGAGGAAAAGAAAAAGGCAGTCTCTCACGAGACCGCCTTTCTTTTATTTATTGGCGTACTGCAGCTTTCAATGCATCCACCCGGTCGGTATTTTCCCACTTTACGCCCAGATCTTCGCGTCCCATGTGACCATAGGCCGCCAGATTGCGATAAATGGGACGGCGCAAATCCAGCTGTTCAATGATGGCAGCCGGGCGAAGGTCAAACACCTTTTCTACCGCCTGCTCAATGGCTGTTTCGTCCACCGTTCCGGTTCCAAACGTATCCACACGGATGCTGACCGGCTCCGCTACGCCAATGGCGTAAGCCAGCTGCACCTCACACCGACTGGCAAAGCCTGCCGCCACAATGTTTTTGGCCACCCAACGGGCCGCATATGCGGCCGAGCGGTCCACCTTTGTGGGATCTTTGCCGGAGAAGGCGCCGCCGCCATGGCGGCCCATCCCGCCGTATGTATCCACGATTATTTTGCGGCCGGTCAGGCCGGTATCACCCTGCGGGCCACCCACAACAAAGCGTCCGGTAGGGTTGATGAAAAACTTGGTTTCCGCGTCCACCAGTTCCGGCGGAAGGATCGGCAGAATGACCTCGCGCTTGATATCTTCGCGCAGCTGCTCCATCTCCACTTCCGGCGCGTGCTGGCTGGAAATGACCACCGTATCAATATGAATCGGCGTCTCGCCGTCATACTCCACTGTCACCTGGCTCTTGCCGTCCGGACGCAGATAATCCAGCGTGCCGTCCTTGCGGACCTGGGTCAGCCGGCGCGCCAGCTTGTGGGCCAGCGAAATCGGCAGCGGCATCAGTTCGGGCGTCTCGGTGCAGGCATAGCCGAACATCATCCCCTGGTCGCCTGCACCGCCGGGATTCACGCCCATGGCAATATCCGGAGACTGCTCGTCCACGTTGGCAATGACCGCGCATGTGTCCGCGTCAAATCCGTATTTTGCGCGGGTATAGCCGATATCGCGCACCACGTCGCGAACAATTTTCTGAAAGTCCACGTAACAGTTGGTCGTGATCTCGCCCATGATATGCACCATTCCGGTGGACGCAGCGGTCTCGCAGGCCACACGGCCGGCGGGGTCCTCAGCGAGGATCGCATCCAGAATCGCATCGGAAATCTGATCGCAGATTTTATCGGGATGGCCTTCTGTAACGGATTCAGACGTAAAAAGTTTTTTCTGAGACATTCTTGTGTTCCTTTCTGTTTGTAAAGAGCGCCGAAAAAGAAGAGCCCGGCAAACACCGGGCTCTGACAGCTTATCTTTCGGTGTTACCCGCAGGATTTGGCACCTTACCCAAAGGCAGGTTGTCGGACTTCACAGGGCCTGTTCCCTCCGTCGCTCTTGATAAGAAAATATTCAATTGCACAAGACAGTATAATCGGCCAAGCCGCCTTTGTCAAGACTTTTCTTGAAACACCACACGGCTCACCGCTTTATAGACCACATAAGTGACCAGGCTGTTGATACCCGCTTTGGCCAGATTGAACGGAATAATAGCCGGCAGCAGCATCTGCACCACAGCGCCCACGGTAGAGCCCATAAACAGCGGCGTAAAGACCAAATTGCACAGGCACATGACTGCCGTCATGGCCAAAGAACCCAATACCAGCGCCACCACAGCACCTTTGCGGGTCCTGTGGCGCTGATAAATGCTTCCCGCCAGTACCACAAAAGTACCTGTTGCCAAAATGTGCATTACGATTCCGATAGGACCGCTGCTGGCGCTGACCGTCAACCCCTGAATGATGGCCGTTACCACCGTAAGGCCCAGGCCGGCCCACGGACCAAACAAAAAGGCGCCGATGAAAATGGGAATGTCCGCCGGGTCATACTCCAAAAAAGGAGCCGCAGGAATCAGGGGAAAATGGACGAACGCCACCAAAACGATGGCTACAGCCGCAAGCAGCGCCTGTGTGACAAGTTTGCGTGTGTTGCTGGAAATTGTTGTGGACATTATACGAACCTCCAAAAAATTTTTTGAGGCCCGTTTCGGGGAGCACGTAGGCGCCTGTACAAAAAACGCCCTTTCGCGAACTGCGAAAGGGCGAAACCATGCACTTGCACCGTTGTTTCTTTCATCCGGACTGCACCCCGGGCTTTTCACCCGAAAGTTTCACCGTCGGCTTCGGAATTTCACCGAATCAGCGTTTCCGCACTGGGAAACGGTCGCGGGCTGTACCGCCGGTGGGGAATTTCACCCCGCCCTGAAACAGACTATGTATTCAGTATAACACAGTTCTTTGAAAATGCAAGCTTTCTCCGCTTGGTGCGAAGGGCTTTTTGTGGTATACTGAAAAAAACGGACAAGAGGTATTTTCAATGGATAATACGATTGAACTTGAACTGCGCGATTTCCTTTTCGCAGGCGGAATTCTGTTTTTGTTCACTGCGGGGGCTTTCGCGGTACGGTTTCTGGCATTCCCCTTTTTCATTCGCCTTTCCCAAAAACTGAGCCGCCCCAACATTGAACTGATCCAGCGTTCCTTCCAAAAGCCGATCTTTTTTCTGATTCTTCTGCTCGGGGTTTATTTCTGCCTGACGCTTCTTCCCTTTGAGCTTTTGAAAAGCGGCGCCATTCCGGAGCTTCTGAAAAAACTTTGCACGGTGGGGTCGATTCTGCTTCTGACCTGGGGATTCTTTTCCAGCTGTCAGGTCGTGCCCCGGTTTATTCACGGTTTTGGCATGAAGTTTGATTTTGGGACCGGGAAAGCACTGGTGAATTTTATTACGCGCCTGTGCCAGGCCGTAGTGGTTCTCATTTCCGCCACCATGGTTCTGGGTGCGATCGGGTACGACATCAATGGCGTTCTGGCCGGACTTGGACTCGGTGGTCTGACCTTTGCTCTGGCCGGCCAGGATCTGGCGGGTAACTTTTTCGGCGGTCTTGTGATCGTGGCAGAACAGCCCATGGAAATTGGCGATTGGATCTCCACACCGGATGTGGAGGGAAGCGTCGAGGATATTACGCTTCGTTCCACCAAAATCCGCACGCTGGATGGTGCTCTCACGATTGTCCCCAACAGCAAGCTGACCAGTACCCCGATCACAAACTGGACGCGGATGAACATGCGCCTGTGCCAGTTTAAGCTGGGGCTTTTGTATTCCACTCCCAAAGAGGTTCTGACCGTTGTCATGGAGGACATCCGGACGCTGCTGAAAGAAAACCCTGCGGTCAATGAAGATACCGTACAGGTTCGCCTTTTGGATTTCGCCCCCAGCTCCATTGACATCACCGTCATTTATTACACCAAATGCACTGCCATCAAGGACTACCGCGCAGCCAAAGAAGAAATCAATCTCCAAATCATGGGGATTTTGGAACAGCGCGGCGCGCAGCTTGCTTATCCGTCACAAAGCATCTATTTCTCCACGCCTCTCAAAAACAATTAAGAAAAAGGCTCCGCTTAAGCGGAGCCTTTTTTCTGTGGTCGGGTGAATTATACTATCAAGTGCAACACTTTAGGGAAATAAAAAGGAGTTCATACAGCCCCCTGTGGTAGAATGAAGTTACCACACCACCAAACCACCGGAGGGAACTGTATGAACTACCATCATCTTACCATAGAAGAGCGCAGTTGTATACGGAAATATTATGTGGATGGTCTGAGTTACCGGGAGATTGCCCGGCTGATTGGGAGAAACGTGAGCACGGTGTCGCGGGAGATACGGCGAAACTGCACCCATATGTATGACATTCCGACCTACTACCCCCACACGGCGCAGAAGAAGTACCTGCTGCGGCGCTCCTACTGCCACCGCGGGATGTTCCATTCCCAAGAAGTGATCGACTACATAGAGGAAAAGCTGCGTGCGACGTGGTCGCCGGAGCAGATCGCCTGTACCCCTTGTGAACGAAAGATGCCCAGCTGGAGTACCATCTACCGGTGGATCTATGAGAAATACCTGGTAAATGGCAATCTGAAGGTACTGCGCCGCAAGGGAAAGAGCCATGGAGTCAAGGAAACGCGGGGAAAGTACAGCAAGGGAAAATCCATCCGCAAGCGGGACAAATCGGTGTACAGCCGCCAGGAAGCCGGACACTGGGAAGCGGACACCGTAGTGAGTGGCCAGGGCAAAAGCAAAGCCTGCTTTGCCACCCTGGCGGAGCGAAAGACCCGGTTTTACATTGCCGTGAAGATGCCGGACCGGAGAGCTGAGACCATGGAAAACGCCGTTGTCGCTGCCCTGTCCGTCTTTCCACCGCAGCTAGTCAAAACCATTACCTGCGACCGGGGCACAGAGTTTGCCAACTGGCGCCGTATTGAAGAACGATTGCATTGCGAGGTCTATTTTGCCGACCCGTATTGTGCCTGGCAGAAAGGCACAAACGAGAATCTGAACGGTCTGCTCCGGGAGTTTTATCCCAAGGGCAGAAATCTTTCCCGCGTTGCTCCCGCCACATTAAAACGAAACCTGGCGTTGTTGAACGCCAGGCCTCGCAAAGTTCTTAACTTCCATTCTGCCCGGGAATTATGGGACTTTGAACTCAATTCCTGTTGCACTTAGTTTGACAATTCACTGGTCGCAAATCGTAATAGAACATGTACTGCTGCAAAATCCCCGCGCAGCCACGGTAACGTTCCAGCGGAAATCCATTCGGATAATACGCTTTCAAAATCTGCCGAATGTGCGTATCAATGGGAAAGGCATCCACATGGTGCAACCCGAATAAGCAGATGCAATCGGCGACCTTGGGCCCAATGCCCGGACATTTCCGAAGCATTTCATGTGCTTCCGAATAGGACAAAGCATACAAATCGTCGGGCGAATACTGTGAAAAGAAAGCGCCTGCTCCCAGCAGATACCGGGCGCGGTATCCCACTCCCAGCGCGCGAAGTTCCGCTTCGCTGCGAGCGGCCAGCTGCTGCGGCGTCGGCACCTGACCGTCTGTCAAAGCGCACAAATCACGCAAATTTTTTCGAATGCGCGGGATGTTGCTGTTCTGACTGAGCAGAAAAGTAACGATCATCTCCCAAACATCCTGGCGCAAAATGCGCAAGCCGAAACCGTATTGAACAGCCTTCGTCAAATACGCATCTGCAGGGTCGACCCGGTGAACAATCTCCTCGTAATCCGTTTCCAAATCAAAATACGTTGACCAGACCCGTTCAAACTCTTCGGACGTACATTGAAACTCGAACTGATCCCCCTGCTGGGCCACACGAACCGTTCGGCCACAGGCGGGAATCACAAAACTTCCGTCTTCCTGCGGTTGCCAGCGAAAACATTGGCCCGAATCGTAAATCTGCCGCAGATCACACCGAGGAATTTTTCGTCTCACCATGGGCAATCATTCCTCCGAAAAGCTTCGCAGCAACGCAATTTCTGCAGCCCAGCCCGCATTATCGTTGGGTGTTTCCAGAACAAAGGGCAAATTTTTGACTGCCGGATGACATATCAGGCGACGGAAAGCATCCTTTCCCAGCTGTCCCTCTCCAATGCGCGCATGGCGGTCCTTGCGGGCGCCTAACAAATTCTGGCTGTCGTTGGTGTGAATCGCTTTCAGTTTTTCAAGTCCAATCACCCGATCAAACTGCTGCAACACGCCATCCAGATCGTTCACAATATCATACCCGGCGTCCCATACATGGCAGGTATCCAGACACACGCCCAGCTTCTCCGGCAGGCGGACCCGATCCATAATCGCCCGAAGTTCTTCAAAGCTCGATCCCACTTCGCTTCCCTTTCCCGCCATGGTTTCCAGCAGCACGGTCGTCTGCATCTCCGGCCAGAGCACCTCATTCAGCAAATCGGCGATGAGCTGGATTCCTGTTTCAATTCCCTGCCCCACATGGCTGCCCGGATGAAAATTGTAATAATTGCCCGGGGTATACTCCAGCCTCGCCAGATCTTCCCGCATAGAGCGGCGGGCAAAATCGCGCAAATCTTCTTTTGCTGCGCAAGCGTTGTATGTATACGGAGCATGTGCCACGACGGGGCCAAAGCCATGCTCCCGCGCCAGTTCATTGTATGCGGCCACATCTTTCTCATCCAAAGGCTTTACTGTGCCTCCGCGGGGATTTCTTGTAAAAAACGCGAAGGTATTGGCCCCCAGCTTTAACGCCTGTTTGCCCATGGCCAAATAACCTTTGGACGATGAAATATGACTTCCTATGTAACTCATAAAATAAAAGCCTCCGAAAGATTCAATATCGCAAAAGTCGTTCTCAGTGAATCTGTGACCAACGAGCTGTACAGCACCACTCCTCTACAACTTTGGACAGATTATACCATACTTACGCGAATCGTGGAATCTCTGTTTTCGTCAGCCAACTATTTCATCTTCCTGCGTTTTTCAAAAGTTCTGCTATTTCCCCTGCCGAAAGAATTCTTCCGGCGGAAACGACCTTTTCGTCCACCACCAGAGCCGGCGTACTCATAACACCATATTCTGCAATCCGACCGAAATCGGTCACATGGTCAATCGGTTCTTCCCTTCCCAGCTGCTGCAATGCCTCTCTCGTGTTCCTTTCCAATTCGTTGCACTTGGCGCATCCGGACCCGAGAATCTTAATTTTTGCTGATTCTGTCAGACTTGTATCGACATCCGCCTGTTTTTTCTTCCTGAAGAACATAAATACCTCCTAAATCAAATAACTTTGAACGCCATTAAACAAATACCCGACCAGAACAATGCCGACCGTACAAATCCCGATGAACACAGCCATCAGCAACGGCTTTATTGCTTTGCGCAGCATAATCAGCGAAGGCAGGGAAAGCGTCGTTACCGCCATCATAAAGCTGAGAACAGTTCCCAGCTGTGCCCCTTTTGACAGAAGCGCTTCCGCGACCGGAATGGTTCCAAAGATATCCGCATACATGGGAATTCCGACCAGCACCGCCAGTACGACCCCCAGCGGATTCTGCCCGCCCAGTACGGTTTCGATCCACGCCTGCGGAATCCAGTTATGAATGAGCGCACCTACACCCACGCCCAGCAAAATATACGGAAAAACTTTTCGGAATGTGGCTGTCACCTGATCGAACGCATACTGGCATCGCTGTTTTCGGCTGTAGCCGGGCACATCTGTTTCGGTGGCCGCCCCCTGCCTGACAAAAGGCTCCACCTGATCTTTGAGCGGAAGCTTTTCAATCATTGTTCCGCCAACCACCGCAACCACAAGTCCCACGATCACATACGCACAGGCAATCTTCCAGCCAAAGACCCCCGTCAGAAGCAGCAGGCTGCCCAAATCCACCATCGGGGATGAAATCAGGAACGAAAAAGTTACCCCCAGCGGAAGGCCCGCGCTGGAAAAGCCAATAAACAACGGAATGGACGAACAGGAGCAGAAAGGCGTCACGGTCCCCAGCAGAGCCGCCATGATGTTTGCCCCCACGCCGCGAAATCTTCCCAAAATTTTTCTGCTTCGCTCCGGTGGAAAATAGCTCTGGATGTAGCTGATGATAAAAATCAAAAAGCACAACAGAATGGATATTTTGATTACATCGTAAAGAAAGAACTGAACGCTCGCTCCGATTTTTGAATCCGTATTCAGCCCCAATGCAGAAAGCAATTGTCCCAGCTGTTGATTCAACCATTGCATCCCCAACACCTGGTTTTGAAAAAACAGCAGCACTTCCGTCATACGCAGTCCCCCTGTCCGCCATCCGCCACATGAAGCAGATATTGCGAAAATTGTTCGAATGTCTCCCGGCAAAGGGAATAATGCATCCATTTTCCTTCCCGCCGCACTGTTACAAGGCCGCATTCACACAGCACTTTCATGTGGTGTGATAAAGTCGGCTGCGTGATTTCAAAAGCTTCCAACAGCTGGCACGCACACTTTTCCTTGCCGCCCAACATTTGCAGAATTTTCAGCCGGTTGGAATCTCCCAGTGCTTTGCAGATACAAGCTGCATCTATCTCGTTCATTTTACTCTCCTGTTATATCGATTTATATCTATATGATACTCATCACATAGATATTTGTCAATGTATTTGTGTTCAAAATTTGTCAGGATACTTGATACCTGGACGAAAAACCTTTGGCAAGAAGCAGCGCAGAATATCGGTTTGATACAAACAAAAAGGCCCAGCCCTTTAGCGGGGTGTTCGTAAGACAGTAACAAAAGCAAAAGGCGTGATGAAAGTGGTCGCGCCTTTTGCCTTATGTGGATAGCCGCTTTCGAGGCGCAAGGGATGCAGTCCCTTGCTCGGAACATAGTGACGCAAAACACCCCGGACATTCAGGTGTCCGGGGTGTTCGGTCTCACCGAGCGCACATATGGGGATTACCCTGTATAGAAGTGCGCCCTTAGTATCTGTTCGACAAATTGGAATTTATATTTTTTTCTGCAAATAAATCATATCTACCAGTTGAGTACCTGCTTCATATATTGAATGGTCATAATTATCCGTGAAGAAGTTTTTAATGCTATGCGAACGAATAAATCCACACTTCTCATAAAAAGGAATTGTCAACGGACTATCCCCTGTACCAACTTGCAATATAGAATACTTCCCTTTGTATGTCGTAGCAACGAAGTCAATTAGTGCTTTACCGTAACCCTTTCCCTGATATTCTGGTTCAGTTGCAATGTTTTTGATTTCAAGGACACCCTTCCCCTCGTCTGTTATCACACATTCGCACTTAACTCCATCATCGTCCAAAACATACATTGTCCCCTTATTAATATACCTGTCTATCATATCCTCTTGCTCATCTGCTAATAGCAGCAACGGAAGAAATTGTTTTTTATTCTCCTTGATTTCTTTAATTTTCATATCAACTTGCTCCCTAAATACCGATTTGTAGGTCTGTTCGGTTCCATGCTATCACATAACGGGGATAAAATACAAGAACAGCCACCGCAGTTCAAACTACGGTGGCTGTTAACTGTCTTATGAACACCGCTCCTTCGGGCCGGGTCTCTTTTACCCTTCAACCGTATAAGAAAAAGGCAGCAGATCTTTGGCGGCAATCTTTTTCGGCGTGCCTTTGACCGACACAATCACTTCGCATTCCGGCATATAATCGTGTAATATCTGTCGGCAGTTTCCGCATGGCGGCAAAATTTCTTCGCCCTGCCTTCCTCGAACCGCGACAATCGCTTCGAATTCTCGTTCACCGTTTGTAATGGCCGTTCCAATCGCGATTTGCTCGGCACAAGCCCCATGCAGTGAATACACGTTCACTCCGACATACACTTTTCCGCTTTTGCAACGGACTGCAGCCCCTACGGTGTGGTTGCTGTTTTCCTCGTCATAGTTGCGTTGTATGACGTCCTGTGCCGCACGGACAAGCAGACGGTCCTGCTCAGTCAATTCATGCAGCGGCAACAGTTCTTCCGGAAATCGTGTCATCAATGGAACCCGCCTCTCTTAACGTATTTCGATTGGGCCACGGAAAATTTATTGCTAAAAAAATTACCGCAAGCGTCATATCGCTTGCGGTAATTTTGGTGCCGATGGTGGGACTTGAACCCACACGGTGTTGCCACCAACGGATTTTGAGTCCGCATCGTCTGCCATTCCGACACATCGGCACGTGAGATAGCTTATTTATTATAAGCGATTTCTCACATAAAATCAAGTCTTTTTTTCATTAAAACCGCAAACGCCTTGCGAATTCATTTTTAATGCTTTTGTCGCCAAACAACGCCAGCGCCGTAATGCTGGCAATGGCCATTACGGCAGGGATTGCCGCAGCCCAAAACACATGGGAAAGGCCCGTCCAATAAAAAATCAGCGGAACAAAGCCAAATACCGCCAGTACAACCTGATACAATACATAGCCGGCCCAATTGATCAGATTGCATAGAATAACGATCATCACCGCGGCAATTCCAATGCAGAAAACCGCGGGCAGAACAAAGTCCACCGACCAGCCTCTCCAGCCTGTTTCCACGTCCAGCAAAATCACCAATGCTCCGGCGCAGACCACCTGCATCAAAATTTTTCCGCCGGCATTTCCCCCTGTCCGCAGCACATGCGGCACCGAGATCCATGCATAACCAAAAGAAGTCGCCACAATCAGCCACCACCAAAAATGCGGCATGGTGGCCAGGTTGATCAATGCACAAACCGCAATGGTTACGATTGACCAAAACAGAAGGATTCGTTTGACCAGATGGTACTTTCTTCCGAAACCAAGCACCGGATACACGCGCTTCCCGTTCTGGCCCATTAAAGGCGCGCCGCACAAAGGGCAAATCTGTGCCGGTGTGGAAATATCGATCTGACATGCATCACAATGTTTCATCCTCATCACCGTTGCTTTCCAATGTAATGGGCACTCCCGCCTGAACAAGGTGCTGTGCGATCTGAAGGATCAGTGGATTTCTGTCCAAAAGCGTGGTCACATTCAGCGCCAGCGTTCCGCCGTAAGCACAAGCCGTAAACTTCAAAGGTTCCCCCGGAGAAGCCGGCAATAAAAAGCGGAATCCTTCAAAATAAGGCTGGAACTTTTCATCCACATCAACCACGCCCAAATTGGACAAAGTGGTCGTACTTCCATGGCTGGAATGCTCGTAAATCAACCGCAGAATTCCGTTTTTAAGCAGAAGCGGAGTCATTCGCGCAAACAGATTTTTCTCACTCTGGGCGGTATAGGCCAGCTTCTGTTCAAAGGCCTCCCGAGTACACTTTTCAGCAAACTGACGTTTCACATCCTGCAGGACCGCGTCAAAATTCGCCGGACCGGGACCAAATTTCTGTGAAACCGTCATTCCGGAAAAGAAGTTCAAAGAGGTGTCGCCGCCAAAAATGCGGCGCAGATTGACCGGCACAAAAAGATTGATTGGCTTTTTGGCGCCGCCGGCCGGCATGTGCGCCTGCCGAATGGAACACAAAACCAGCGCCGCCAGATACTCGCCGATGGACACGCCGCTCTCTTTGCACACTCTTTTTAAATCGGTTACCGGCATCAGCAGAGAGACGACCCCCACATCGCCCGCCAGCCGTTTGGTCCCTTTGATGTGAAATGCACTGGGTTCTTTATAGCCGGCCTTTTTCGACGGGCGGCTGTATTTCAGATAACAGTCCTCCACGTTGCCCGCCTGTTCCAGACCGTAGCGTTTTTCCTGCTCCGTCCCGTCCGGATAAGCCAGCTGACAATAACGATAGCAAATCGCCTTGAGAAACCGCATGGCACCCGTTCCGTCGGTAAGCACATGGAAGGTCTCCAAGTGGACCCGATTTTCGAAATACAGCACGCGGAACAAAAAGCGTCCTGTTTCCAGCGGATCCATATAACGACAAGGCACGTCCTGTTCCAAACGAACTACCGGCACCGAATCGTTGGCCTCAAGATAACTCCAAAACAGGCCGTGGCGCAAACGAACTCCGAACGCAGCATAATACGGAAGCGTCTGCTCCAGCGCGCGCTGAAGCAGCCCTGGATCCACCGTATCCCGCAAAACAGCTGTCATCCGGAACACATTGGTTGTGCGCCTGCTGGCAACCACAGGGAACAGATTGGCTGTATTGTCCAGCTTGTGCCAACGTCTGAAGCGCGGTTGCTTTTTCAATTGCCTTCCCCTCCTGTCGGCGGCACAAACAGCCGCAGGTCAATATTTTGTGCAATCGCCATGCCGCCCAGTTTGTTGGGGTGCAAACCATCCGGCAGGGAAAACTCTTTCTTCATGCCCGGTTCATCCCCCGCAGCAATGGGAGCCCCCAGGTCCAGCACTGCGTCAAACAACCCGCATTCCTCCAGCCAGGCATTGATGGCCAGCCGCAGTTCTTCTCTCTGTGCCGTATAAATATGATTGATCTCGCGGGGAAGCAGCTTGCCTGCGTACACTTTCACGCCGCGCCCGTGCAGCGCTTCGGCCAGCGGCTCCACCGCTTTTTGATATTGTTCCAGCGTGATCAAATCACTCTCCGGTGCGCCATCCTTGCCCGGCAAACCAATATCATTGGTTCCCAGTGCAAAAATCGCATGCGTAAGTCCCTCAATCGGAAGCATATCGTAACGGAAGCGCTCAATTCCCGCATGCCCGTAAATCCCCTTGACCAGAGAGGGCGAATCATACAGCAGACGATTGCCGCCAATTCCCAGATTACAGACACTGACCATCCCAGGATATGCGTGATACAGACGCTGTGTGAACGGCGTCACCCATGCCCCCTGCTGCATGATGGAATCGCCGAATGCTGCCACTACGGAAGGTTTCGGCGCATTGTCATCCTGCTCAATCACAATTTCGGACAAGGTCGTCACCGCATTGGTGATATCCCAGGGAAGCACTGTCCGAGACAGACTGCTGAGCAGCTTCGCCTTGGGGAATTCAGTTTCGGCACAGTAATCTCCTTTGACAGACCGCATGGCGAAAGTACTGACGAAGTTGCCGGAACTGACCTTGTCGGACAGCGGATAATATAAGCTGACCACAATGGTTTGGCCCGGTTTTACCGCCAGCGAAATACGGTCAGAATAGACATCTCTTTCCGGAACGAGCGCAAAACTGGTATCTCCAAATACCGTCAGAGGACGCATGGACCCCGGCAGAATCGCTCCCTTTCGATCCGCAAGGGCCACAGTGGCATTCCCCACCCAAACCGGGCGGGAAGAATAATAATTACTGAATTTTATATAAAGGCCATTGCCCGAAAGATTATTGGGCGCGAGAATGCGCACAGTGCGCGCGGCATTGTTGAACGGCTGCGCGGAAATATCCGTATGCGCAACGGCAAATGTGCAGACACGGCGGGACATGGCTGCTTCCTCCTTTGGAAAAAATCAAATTCAGTATAGCACGCTCCGCCTGAGAAAAAAAGCATTCCGGGCCGATTCCGCTCTGAAATACACAAAGCGAAAGGCCCGGACCATTTGGTCCGAGCCTTTGGGGAACATTATTGATTTGCCTTTTTGGCCGCTTCGTCCACTTTGAGCATAATGGCGCATTCCATGCGTTTACGGAACAGCTCACAGCCGTACTCGTAAATTCCGCGAATGCTTCCGGTCGCATGATACGCGTTGGCCGCACATCCGCCGGAACAGTACAGCCGCGCCCAGCAGTCTTTGCAGTCCGGACGCGCATACACATTGCACAGCTTAAACTCATCCCGAAGCTCCGGCCGCGTGACGCCATCCCACACATTGCCCATAAGGTATTTTTCATCCCCTACGAACTGATGACACGGATACAGATCGCCCCAGGGCGTAACCGCCATATACTCCGTTCCGGAGCCACATCCGGAAATGCGCTTGTAAATGCAGGGGCCGTGCGTCAGATCGATCATATAATGATAGAACGTGAAGGGCCGCCCCTCTTCCTTGCGCCGAATCATCTCCTTGGCCAGGATCTCGTACTGCTCCATCAGCTTGGGCAGGTCTTCCTGCGTCAGCGCATACGGTTCACCCGGGGCACACACCACCGGTTCCATGGACAACTCCGTAAAGCCCAGATCCGCCATATGGAAAATGTCCTTGGTGAAATCCACATTGTTATGGGTGTAGGTGCCGCGCACATAATAGTCCCGGTCGCCCCGGCGACGAGCAAATTCCTGGAATTTGGGTACGATCAGATCGTAACTTCCCTGACCGGCATAATTCTTGCGTAAATGGTCGTGCACTTCTTTGCGGCCGTCCAGGCTCATGACCACATTGTGCATTTCACGGTTGGCAAACTCGATCACCTCATCGTCTACCAGCACGCCGTTCGTCGTCAGCGTAAAGCGGAAATTCTTCTGCTTTTCCTGTTCAATGCTGCGGGCGTAGGCAACCAGCTGCTTGACAACATCCCAGTTCATGAGCGGCTCGCCGCCGAAGAAATCCACTTCCAGATTGCGCCGTGTTCCGGAATTCGCCACCAGAAAATCCAGCGCCTGCTTACCCACTTCAAAGCTCATCAGGGCACGGTCGCCGTGGTATTTTCCCTGGCTGGCAAAGCAATATTCACAGTTCAGATTGCAGGTATGAGCCACGTGCAGGCACAGCGCCTTCACCACGGTGCTGCGCTTTTTGAAATCGAAGGCCTTATCCGCATATACGTCCGGTGCGAACAGCTTTCCCTGCTCTTTCAATGTCTCCACATCGTCCAGGCATTCGCGCACGTCCTCCGGTGTAACTTCCGGATATTTTTCAGTGATCGTTCGCACAATTTCCTGTGCAGGTGTACTCTCGTACAGGGCGATGATGTCATATGCCACCTCGTCCACAGCGTGCACAGACCCGGAATAAACGTCCAGCACGATGTTATAGCCGTTCAATTTATATTGATGTATCACTTTGCGTTCCCTTTCCGTCATAAAAATACCGCTTGCCCACAAACAGGTGAGCAGGCGGCGATATGGATCCTATTCAACAACCTTATTTGTTGTCTTTGTTCTCGCACATCTGGTTCGCAACACCGCAGGAAGTCTTGCAAGCAGACTGGCAGGAAGTCTGGCATTCGCCGCAGCCGCCATTCTGAACGCTCTTGGCAAGATCGCGCGTTTCGAGTGTCTGGATTCGTTTCATCGGTTCTTTCCTCCTTTCACACAAACGTGAATCTTTTATAAATTATACATCGCACAGGCTGTATCCGTCAATAGTTGACCGGTCTTCTTAGGTTTGGTAGAATGAAGAAAAACAGCGGGAGGTCACTTATGAAGCGTTTTGCCGGAATTTTTGCAGCATGGCTGGTTTTCTTTTTGGTCGGAACCTTTCTGTTTGGCTCCTTCTTTCTGGCACCCGGACATTTTTACCGACTGCCGCTTCTTCTCGCCCTTTTCGCTGCCGTTTTCACCTGTGTTCTGGCCGAATTGTACGATAAGCTGGACGCGCTGGAAAAACGCATCCAGGCACTGGAATCCAATCATCCCAACGAATGAGCCCGCAGCAGCGGGCTTTTTTCATGCCTTCCGGACCCAAAGACCGCCGGAAAGTCCTCTCAGCGAGACGCCGCTCTCCTGAAGACCTTTGAACACGGACAAAAGCGCTGCATCTATCTCCTCCCCCGGAACCAGCAACGGTATGCCCGGCGGATATGCCCAGACATATCCCGCGCTCACACGGCCCGCCGCTTTGTCCAGCGGACATTTTTCCCGCGCACCAAACACCGCTTCTTGCGCGGAACAGAGCCGACGAGGCAGCTGCAGGGCCGGCCGAACAGCGGCCGAAGGTGACGTTTGAATCATGCGATCCGCTTTGCAAAGCGCACGCGCCAACGCATGGAATGTGTCGGCTGTATCTCCCATCCCCGTCATGGCGATCACATAATCTGAAGCCGCCATTTCAAGCTCAATGTTTGCTTCCTTGCGCAGGCTGCCCATCAGCTCCGGACCCGTGACCGAAGTTCCGGCAGTGGAGATGACGATTTTGGATGGGTCCAGCGCATACACAGAACTGTCAGGCGCCGCTGTATATCCCAAAATCCGCAGATGCTGCAGCGAGCGCACTTCCTGTCCAAACGCCTGCAGAGACGCATTCCATTCCTGCAGCAAGTGCTGCCCCTGCTCCAGCAGCAACGCCACACAACTATCCAACGAGGCCATCAGCAGATACGAAGGGCTGCTGGTTTCAAAAATCTCCAGAGAATGCGCCACCCGCTCCGGATCCACCAGTTCGCCCTGAAGATGGAGCAGCGCCGTCTGTGTCAGACTGGGCAAAGTCTTGTGTGCGCTTTGTATCACTACATCCGCCCCGCAGGCCACCGCACCCGCCGGAAAATTTCCCATTCCAAGATGCGCTCCATGGGCTTCATCCACCAGCAGGACTGCATGATGGCGATGCGCCACATCCGCAATGGCACGGATATCGCTGACAACGCCCTCGTAGGTCGGACTTGTGACAATGACCAGACGCACATCCGGATGTGTCTGCAGCGCCCGCTCCACTTCGGCTGGTGCGATGGAAGCGCAGATTCCAAAACGGCTTTCCACCGGTGGCAGCAAAAAGTGCGGCGTAATGCCGCACAACTCCAGGCCATGGTAGACGGATTTGTGACAGTTGCGTGCCACAATGGCGCTTCCGCCCTGTCCTAAAACGGCATGAATGGCTGCCAGAATGCCGCAAGTGCTTCCATTGACCAGATAGAAGGAACGCTTTGCCCCCCACAGCTGTGCCGCACGCTCCATACCGCGGCGCAGAATCCCCTCTGCACCGTGAAGGTCATCGAACCCGTCGATCTCCGTGATATCCAGCCCTGCACCCAAGGCTTTCAAATAAGGTGCCAAAGCTTCGTTTCGCTTGTGGCCTGGCATGTGCATGGGGATTGCATCTTCCCTCCCATATCGCTGCAAGGCCATGAACAACGTCTCGTCCATTTGTCCCTCTTTTCACGCTGCAAGCTGGCACAGAATGCCAGCTGCCGTACCGATGCCATACAGAAGCGCTACAATGAACGCATTTTGCTTCCAGCTTTTATTCGAACGGCACAGCACTGCCAGTCCCACACCTGCACTGGTGCAAAGGCCGGCCACCATGCCGCCAAAACTCAGCTGACCCGCCGCGAAAAGCTGTGTAAGCAGCACACTGGCCACGCAGTTGGGGATCAGACCGATCAGCCCCGCCAATGCCGGCTGCCAGAAATCGCTGGCGGCCAGCACTGAGGCAATGGTGTCTTCTCCAATCAGTGCCACAAGGCCGCCCAACACAAAGTTAAAGGCCAAAATAAACAGAAAAATGTTGAACGTATGCTTCAGCGCCGCCAACAGGATTCCGTCTTCTTCCTGATGCTCGTGGCAGTCCACTTCCCGGCTGCTTCCTGTGTAGCCGCCCCGCACGGAAACCGGAATCCACTTCTTGAATACAAAATCAATGCAGACTGCCGCCGTCAGCGCCACCACAATTTTAACGCCGATCACCGCCAGCATCGCTTCCCACTGGTCCGGATTGGCAATCATCAGCGGGATCGCTTCGTCGCTGGTCGTAAGGAACACTGCCAGCAGTGTTCCAAGCGTGATGACTTTGGAGCCATACAGGTTCGCAGCCATCGCAGAAAAACCGCACTGAGGAAAACACCCAAGCAGCGCAGCAGGCACAAATCCAAAACGTCCACCGCCGGCCAGCACACGCTCGATCCGCTCCGAGTGACGATGCTCCACATATTCAATCACCCAGTAGGCGACAAACAAAAAGGGCAGCATTTTCACACTGTCCATCCACGCATCCGACAAAATATCAAAAATCAAATCCATTTTTTCTCCCTGGTTCCTTTCATCATTTGTCCGATGACTTTCCGGCAAATGATATACTTTATTAGTATATTACATCCTTTTTTCTTTTGCAATCCGCAAAAAACAGTTATTTTCGTCCCCAAGAAAGAAAAAGTTCTTCAAAATGCCCTTGCACTGCCCTTTGACGAATGGTATTATTATGGCGGTATTTTTTTGATTCTATAAATAATGATGAGGAGTTTTGTACATGCGAGGCATTTATTCGTCCGTAACCGACATCCGCCGCAAGGTTTTCACCGAAGTGGCACGTATGGCTTATGAGGGAACCGATTACAGCCATATCGAGGAACTTCCGTATAAAATTGTTCCTGGTGAGGTCGAACGCTATCGGGAAAGCATTTTCCTTGAGCGCGCCATCGTCGGCGAACGGCTGCGTCTGACCATGGGCCTTTCTCTGCGCCCCATTGATCAGCACGCTCCCCTGGTGGAAGGCGTGGAAGAGAGTGCGCGCCCGGAAAAATATTACGAGCCGCCCCTGATCAACGTGATCAAATTCGCGTGCAATGCCTGCCCGGAAAAATCCTATCATGTGACCAACCTCTGCCAGGGCTGTTTGGCACATCCCTGTAAAGAGATCTGCCCCAAAGGCGCCATTTCCATTGTGCACGGCAAAAGTGTAATCGATCAGGAGAAGTGCATCAAATGCGGTCAGTGCGCCAATGCCTGCCCTTACGGCGCAATTAATAAAATGGAGCGCCCCTGCGCCAAAGCTTGCGGCATGGACGCCATTGGCTCTGACGAGCTGGGCCGCGCCACCATCAATTATGACAAATGCGTTTCCTGCGGCATGTGCCTTGTGAACTGCCCCTTTGGCGCAATCGCGGACAAGAGCCAGATTTTCCAGGTGATTCAGTCCATTAAAAAAGGTGATCGTGTCATCGCCGCGGTGGCTCCTGCTTTTGTGGGCCAGTTCGGGCCGGACATGACCACGGACAAGCTGAAACCGTCCATGAAACTGCTGGGCTTTGACGACGTGGTCGAAGTTGCCATCGGTGCGGACCTGTGCACCATCGAAGAGGCCAAGGACTTCATGCGTGAGGTTCCCGAACATCAGCCCTTCATGGCGACCTCCTGCTGCCCTGCCTGGAGCGTGATGGCCAAAAAGCTGTTCCCGGATTTTGCACCGTACATCTCCATGGCCATGACCCCCATGGTACTGACAGCCCGCCTGATCAAAAAGGAACACAAGAACTGCAAAGTTGTCTTTATCGGACCTTGCGCGGCGAAAAAGCTGGAAGCCAGCCGCCGCACGATCCGCAGCGATGTAGATTTTGTTCTTACCTTTGAAGAAGTAATGGGTATGTTCGAAGCCAAAGCCATTAAGTTTGCGGAAGTGGCTGCCGGCCCCGAACTGACAGAAGCAACGGCAGACGGCCGCGGCTTTGCGGTTTCCGGCGGCGTGGCCAACGCGGTGGTAAACGCCATCCACAAGATGGATCCGGACCGCGAGGTCAAGGTGATGGCTGCCCAGGGACTGCAGGACTGCAAAAAAATGCTGATGATGGCCAAGGCCGGAAAGCTGAACGGCTATCTGCTGGAAGGCATGGCCTGCCCGGGCGGCTGCGTAGCCGGCGCCGGTACATTGCAGAACCCGGTTCGCGCAACTGCTGCACTGAACAAGTACAAGGCAACTGCACCGCAAAAATACGCGGTGGAATCCAAGTACGAAATCACTTTGAATCTGCTGCATGAATAAAATAAAACCCGGACGGCTGAGCCGTCCGGGTTTCTTTATTTGAAAATGAAAAATTTTATTTTGCAAGCTCACCTTTGCTGGCCGCTTTCAAATATGCATTGATAAAGCCGTCCAAATCGCCGTCCATCACCGCGTTCACATTGCCGTTTTCATATCCGGTGCGATGATCCTTGACCAGCGTATAAGGCATGAACACATAGCTGCGAATCTGACTGCCCCAGGCAATCTCTTTCTGCACGCCTTTGATATCACTGATTTTATCCAAGTGTTCCCGTTCCTTAATCTGATACAGCTTTGCCGCCAACATTTTCATACACATATCGCGGTTCTGAAACTGACTGCGCTCGTTTTGGCAGCTGACCACAATGCCCGTGGGAATGTGGATCAACCGAACAGCGGAAGAAGTCTTATTGATATGCTGACCGCCTGCGCCGGACGAACGGAACACTTCCATCTTGATGTCCTCCGGCCGGATCTCAACAGTGATCTTATCGTCCATCTCCGGCATGACCTCCAAAGAGGCGAAGCTGGTGTGACGGCGTCCCGACGCGTCAAACGGAGAGACACGTACCAGGCGATGCACTCCGTTTTCAGAACGCAGGAATCCGTAGGCATTGTGCCCTTCCACCAAAATCGAAGCGGACTTGATGCCGGCCTCATCTCCGTCCAGGTACTCCAGAACCTTTACATTCCAGCCATGGCGCGCGGCAAAACGGGAGTACATCCGGTACAGCATGGACACCCAGTCCTGTGCCTCGGTACCGCCGGCGCCCGCATGGAAGGTAAGAATGGCGTTGTTTCCATCGTATTCCCCATTCAGCAACGTTACCAAACGCATTTCTTCCACTTTTTCATTCAGCTGTTCCACGCTGGTCTGCGCTTCTTCCGCCAGCGCTTCGTCGCCGTCTTCCTCGCACATTTCCAACAGCGTCTGCGAATCACTGAGCATCTCCTGCAGTGCACGATAATCCTCGATGCGCTGTTTCAATTCGCCCATCTCTGCAAATACCGCACCCGAACCTTCCGCATCGTTGTAGAATTCCGGGCTGGCGCTGCGCTGTTCCAACTCTTCCAGACGCAGCTTGCTGCGTTCAATGGCAAGCGCATCCGCCAAATCTGCCACTTCCGGTGCAAGCTCGGACAGCTGACGCTTTACTTCATCTAAAATAACCATAATTTCCTCTCTTCAGCAGGGTTTTGAAACAATGTCATACCCAAATATTATAAAAGATTCCCCTTCGGTTGTAAAGAGGGTGCGATTGGTTGTTATCTGCGAATTTTTCCTGTTTTTCACACTCTTTTCTTTGCATTTTTGCTCCTGATGCGGTATAGTATGGATAACAGTATCTTGAGGAGGATCAGCTTTAACATGATTGACTATCAAAACTGCCATTGCAGCAGTTGTCATAAGCCTCTGCACGAAGGAGACGACATTGTCGTTTGCCCTGAATGCGGTGCCCCCTACCACCGGGCCTGTTACGAAAAAGAAGGTCACTGCGTCTTCTCCGAAAAGCACGGGACCGGCTTTTCGTTCGACCCGCCCAAGCCCAAGGAGCCGGAAGGGATTCATTGTCCGGCCTGTAATGCCCTGAACCAGAAAGACAACATTTTCTGTGAACGCTGCGGCCGCCCTCTGCGCGGTGCACAGCCCATTGGAACTCCTTACGGACAGAACTCCGAAGCCGAACAACCTTATCCGCCCATGGGAATGCCTTTTGGCTCCCCGATGTCCGGCCCGGCCGCGCCCACGCAGAAAGAATATGACGGAATCGATGCCGCAACCTGGTCTGCTTTTATCGGCAGCAGTTCGCAGTATTATCTTGCCCAGTTTTCCCGCATGGACCGGCTGAACCGCAAGACCAGTATCTGTTGGAGCGCTTTGATTTATGCCCCCATGTACTTTTTCTACCGCAAAATGTGGGGCTGGGGTGCTATTTCGCTGGCTCTTTCCATTTTGTTCAGTGTTCCGTCTTATCTGGCAGTCTTCCAGTCCGCCGGCCTTCCCATCGGTTCTATCCTGTCTGCAAGCGCCCTGGAAGGTCTTGCTTTGATTTGCTTTGTTCTCAATTTTGCGAGTTCTGTATTTTTCGCGCTGTACGCCTTTTATCTCTATCGACGCCATGCGCTGAAAAAGTTGCAGGCATTACAGAAAGTGACCGCTTCGCCGGTCCAGATGGTACAGTCCGCACAGCATGAAGGCGGCACGTCCGTGCTGGGAGTTGTCTTTTTGTTTGCTCTTGTTGTCACGCTGAACTCCCTGATTGTTTCTGCGGTCGGCCCCACTCAAATGATGAACTATTTTTACGGCTGAGTCCGGAAAGGAGAATAAAATGCAGAAGATCCGCAAAGCTGTCATTCCTGCGGCCGGTCTTGGCACCCGTGTACTTCCCGCCACCAAGGCTATGCCGAAAGAGATGCTTCCCATTGTGGACAAACCCGCGATTCAATACATTGTAGAGGAAGCGGTCGCCGCCGGGATCGAACAGATTCTGATCATCACCGGCCGCGGCAAAGGAATCATGGAAGACCACTTTGACCGTGCCCCGGAACTGGAAGCAGCGTTGAACGGCAACCCTGCCAAAGCCAAAATGCTGGAAGATTGCCTGGGCATCGCCAATTTGGCAGACATCTTTTTCCTGCGTCAGAAAGAAACCAAGGGGTTGGGGCATGCCATTCTGAAAGCGCGCCCGTTTACCGGCGACGAACCTTTTGTGGTTTTGTACGGGGATGACGTCATTATGGGTGAAGATCCTGTGGCTGCACAGCTGTGCCGTGCCTACGAACAGTACGGAAAACCCTGTGTAGGAATCAAGCAGGTAAGCCGGGAGGCCATCCGCAAATACTCTTCCCTGAAGGTCGATCCTTTGCAGGACAACCTGTACCGCGTGACCGATATGATCGAAAAACCGGCGCCCGGCCAGGAAATGAGCCTTTATTCCATTCTTGGACGTTGTTTGCTGACGCCGGAAATTTACGAAATTCTGGAAAACACCCAACCCGGCGCAGGCGGTGAGATCCAACTGACCGATGCCATGGCGGTCATTGCACGCAATGGCGGCATGACGGGTGTGGACTTTACCGGCAAACGCTATGACATGGGTGCGAAGCTGGGTGTAATGCAGGCGCAGGTGGAAACCGCACTTCGTCATCCGGAAATCGGTGAAGAGTTCAAAGCTTACCTGAAGGAACTGGTCCGCACATTGTAATGGATAAAAGCGAGTGAATTTGGCAAGAATAAGCTTGACAAATTCACTCGCTTTATTATATAATAAATTGCTTGCTGAAAATTGCAAGCAGAATCCTTACCCCGCAAGGGGTCATATGTCCAGAAGGAGGTGCACAGAAATGGCAAAATACGAAACAATGCTGGTTACCAGTTCCACCCTGGATGAGGAAGCTACCGCTACCCTGGTTGGCAAGTTCAAATCCCTCATCGAGAAGAACGGTACGATCGATTCTGTTGACGAGTGGGGCAAACGCCGCCTGGCCTACCCCATCAACGACGAAACCGAAGGCGTGTACACCATCATCAGCTTCACCAGCGGCCCTGATTTCCCCGCTGAGCTGGACCGTGTGTACAAAATCACCGACGGCGTGCTGCGTTCCATGATCGTTGCGAAACCCGAAGCTGAGGAGGCAAAATAATGCTGAATGTGATTGCTTTGATGGGCCGCCTTGTAGCTGACCCGGAATTGCGCCACACCCCCAACGGGATTGCGACATGTACGTTCCGCATCGCGGTTGACCGCAGCTTTGTACGTGCCGGCGAAGAGCGTAAGGCTGACTTTATCGACATTGTCGCCTGGCGCCAGAGCGCTGAGTTTGTTTGCAAGTATTTTCATAAAGGCAGCCTGATTGCCGTCAACGGCAGTTTGCAGACCCGCAATTATGAAGATCGCAACGGAAACAAACGCACTGCGTATGAAGTGGTCGCGGAAAACATTCACTTTGCGGAAAGCAAGGGCTCTTCCAGCGGCAGCAACTATGCTGCGCCGGCCGCCCCTGCACAGCGCCCCGCACCGACCGAGCCTGTGAGCTATGCCGCCGGGAGCGCGGATGATTTTGCCGTCATCGACGACAACGAAGATCTACCATTCTAATAAAGGAGGACCTGTCTCATGGCTTTCGATAAAGAGCGTCAGGACACCCGTGCAGGTGGCCGTCCGCAGCGCCGTGGCCGCAAAAAAGTTTGCAGCTTCTGCGTTGATCGTGTGGACCACATCGACTACAAGGATGTTCCTCGTCTGCGCAAGTACATTTCCGAGCGCGCGAAGATTATTCCCCGCCGCGTTACCGGTACCTGCGCATATCATCAGCGCGAGCTGACGGTTGCGATCAAACGCGCCCGTCACGTTGCGCTGCTCCCCTATGTGAGCGACTAATTTTATGCACGGCATGTCCCTTTGGACATGCCGTTTTTGTTGCATAAAAAAGCCGCTGGCCAAAGAGCCGGCGGCTTTTCTCTATTGTGTTTTGCGATTATCAGCGATCGTCATCATCCAAATCATCATCGGAATTCATATCCAGTTCACTATACTCATCCGAAGGATCCGAATCATCTTCGTCGACATAGCGAGGATACTCTTCGTATTCCTCATACCCGGAATCCGATTTCTTTTTGCGCACCGCCATAACAATGATGACTGCTGCAATCGCCGCCACCAAGAGTGCAATGACAATCAGCAAAATCGTAGGCACTTTGCCATTCTTATTCCGGGTTGGCGCAGTCGTGCTGTCAGAAGATGCGCTGGAACTGGGCGCAGTGCTGGACGAAACAACCGGCGCACTGCTGGACGAAGAAGAGGATGTCGAAGACGAAGACGAACTCTTGTCCGAAGAAGAAGAACTGCTGGAAGAAGCCGCTTTCACCGGACGGAATGTGACCGTCAGCGAATGCGGGCCAGATACGTTTTCAAACGTATAACTGGTACGCGAGCCGAAGTCTGTCACGTCCACGCGTACATTGGCCACTTCATATCCTTTTTTGGGGGTAAAGGTAAAGGTCTGGTTACTGCCTGCTGCCGCCTGCATGCTGGTGGGGCTGACCGTTCCGCCCTCACCGGCGATGACCTCAATGGAATATGTTCCGGGATTGGACGGCGCCGGGGTGCTTGTTCCCGCCTTTTCGGTAAAGATGACCGTGCACTGCGAAACCGCATCCTGGTAGCGAGCATCCCCTTTTACGCGTGCGAAGCAATAGTACGGTGTTCCCGCTTTCAAGCCAGTAAATGTGGTGCCAGCCTGCCAGTTTGTCACGGCATTGCTGTCGTTTTTCTCGCACACGCCATACTCAACCGTACCGCCGCCTGCTCCGGGTGCAGCTGCCTCCAGGACAATGCTGTCCGCTCCGCCTGCTTTTCCCTTGGGCGCATTCATGGTACGCACAGCCTTTTTCACAGTGACGCTGCTCCCCTCGGAAATCGCGTCCTGGTACTGGGTATCTCCCGTCACGCGGGCAAACACATAATAAGTGGTATCTGCCGTCAGATTTTCAAACGCTGTTCCCGTTTGCCACTGTGTTACTTTGTCTGCTTTGTTCTCCGTGGCAATGCCATATTCGATTACGCCGCTTCCTGCGCTGGGAACAGCTCCGCTCACTTCCACACGGCAAACGTCCTTGGCGGTCGCCGTCGGTTTCGACAGCGTACGGGAAGCCTTGGGAACCACAATGGGGCCTGTGGAAGAATAGGCCTGACAATATTCCGGGTCACCGCTCACGCGAGCAAACACATAATAGGCAGTATCTGCCGTCAGCCCCGTAAAAGTGGTTTCCTGCTGCCACTTTGCTACTTTGGACGCATCATTTTCCGTTGCGACACCATATTCCACTGTACCGCCGCCCGCACTGGGAACCACCGTCTGCAGAGACAGGTCCAAGTTGGTGCCAATCTGCACCACCGGAGCGGGAAGAGAACGAGTGATTTCGGTTACGCGAAGAGGACTTCCCGCACTCTGCCCGGGCATTGCCTCACCGGTCATCGCGCCAAAGTCCACATAAATCACAGTGTCCCCGACGGTGAAGCCCGCATCTGCACCACAGCGCTCTACCGTCAATTCGGCAGTGGCTTTCTGCCCGCTGACCACCGCTTCCGCTGTGCCGAGCTTTACGCCTTGTCCGCCGATCTCCCCCATCCAGAACGTAGCTGTGCCATTGGATGTACCCGCAGGTACACGCGCCACCGCCGTGATCTTCAGCCCGTCTGCGAAAGTAATCTCACTTGCGGACAAAGTCACTTGGATCTGGGCATCTGTAACAGGGGCGTTTCCTGCCGGCTGCGTCCCCTTCCACTGACCGTAATTATAAATCGTACCCTGGCTTTTCACTACGCCGTTGTTCTGCACCTGAACCGATTTTGCAACGGTTAAACTGGCGTTCTGGGAGATGTTCAAAGTCTCTCCCTTGTCAATCGTCAGATTCTGCGAAAGAATCGGCGTACCGTACACCGTGCCGGCCTCTTCTTCAAACAGAATGCCGTTCCAACCGGATGTATCTTTTTTGCAGATAATTTCCTGCGTACGTGCCACACCCTGGAAAGAGGCATCCAAACCGAATGTTCCGGTTCCGTCAATCATCCCGGCATCCAGTGCACCAGTCCCTGAAAGCAGAAGCCGGGCTTTTTGACCAACATCTGCTCCTTCATTCAGAAGGTTTGAACCGGACAGTGAACAGGTCACGCTGGCACCGTCTTCCACTGTCAGCGCAAAGGTATCCGCCTGATCGATCGAGATGCTCACGTCTTTCAGTACGAGCTCCGCCTGTACTCCATCCGCCACGCAAATCGCCGCTTTGGGCGCATCTGCCGATGCATTTTCCAAAGAACCTTTCCAAGTTCCCGTTATCTCGTAAGAACCATTTTCACTGATAACCAGCTGGCCGTTTTCATCTTTCTGCACGCCAGCCGTATTTCCTGCAATACTCAATCCGTTTTCCTGGATCGTTTTGGGCTGATCCGCCCAGGCCGCAGTTCCCAGGCAGGCCGCAAGCATCATGCCCGCCGCCAACGCAGCCGCTTTTTTCATCCAGCTTTTCACCATACGACACATCCCCTTTCCAAGAGCGTCTTTCTACTTATAATACGCGACAATCTTCGATTTTCTTTCAAACGCTGTAAAAGAAAGAAATGCTGGCATGACAATAGCATACCAGCATTCTGTATCCAAACTTTATCCGCGCTGGGCCAAAGGCACGTATTCAACCCGTTCGGACACATTCATATAAGCCGGACGGATGATTTTTCCTGCATTGATCAGCTCTTCAATGCGATGCGCGCTCCAGCCGGCAATACGGCTGATGGCAAAAATCGGAGTATACAGTTCCAGCGGAAGGTCCAGCATACTATACACAAAGCCGCTGTAGAAGTCAATGTTGGCCGCCACGCCTTTGTAAATGCGCCGCTCTTCCCCAATCACTTTCGGTGCCAGCCGCTCCACCGCAGCATACAGTTCGTATTCTTCGTGGCGCTGCTTGGCATTGGCCAGATCTTCTACGAAATGGCGGAACACATTGGCACGGGGATCGCTGAGCGAGTAGACCGCATGGCCCATTCCATAAATCAGGCCAGCCTTGTCAAAAGCCTCTTTATGAAGCAAAGCGCGCAGATAAGCTTCAATCTGCTCTTCGTCCTTCCAATCTGTGACAGTTGCCTTCATATCCTCGAACATCTGCACCACCTTGATGTTCGCACCGCCGTGCTTGGGGCCCTTCAGGCTTCCCAACGCCGCAGCGATGGTGGAATAGGTGTCCGTACCCGAAGAGGTGACCACATGTGTGGTGAATGTGGAGTTATTGCCGCCGCCGTGCTCTGCGTGCAGCACCAGTGCCAGATCAAGGATTCTTGCCTCAAGCTCGGTGTACTTGGAGTCCGGACGCAACGTGTAGAGAATGTTCTCCGCCGTGGAGAGCTCCGGCTGCGGATTGTGAATGTACAGGCTGGCATCCTTCACATAATGATTGTATGCCTGATAGCTGTACACTGACAGCATGGGGAACAGTGCAATCAGCTGCAGACTTTGCCTCAGCACATTATCGATGCTGTTGTCATTGGCGCGTGAATCGTAGCTGTACAGCGTCAGCACACTGCGCGCCAAGGTGTTCATCATGTCTGCGCTGGGCGCTTTCATGATGATATCCCGCACAAAGTTGGTGGGAAGCGAACGGTAAAACACCAGCTGTTTTGTGAATTCTTCCAGCTGTTCTTTGGTGGGCAGCGTTCCAAACAGCAGCAGATATACGGTTTCTTCAAAGCCAAACCGTTTTTCCTTGATAAACCCGCGAACGATCTCCTCTACGTCTACACCGCGGTAAAACAGCTTTCCTTCGCAGGGAGTCTTAACGCCATCCACCACTTTGAACGCCATGATCTCGCTGATTTCCGTAAGGCCGGTCAGCACGCCGTTTCCGTTCAAATCCCGCAGGCCGCGCTTCACGTCATACTTGGTGTACAGTTCCGGATCGATCCGGCCGTGCTCCTGGCATTGCTTGCTCAACGCCTGAATTTCGGGTGTAATTGCAGAATAATCGATGCTCTTGTCGATGGGCATTCTGATCGCCTTCCTTTCCTCTCATCCTCTTCTAAATCAATCTATATTAAATTTTATTATAGCACAAAATACAGCGGCATTTGTTAATTTTTTTACAACATTTTCGCCTTTATGACGGGTCAGCGCCAAGAATTCGAATCGCACTGGACGTTCCGAGCCTGTCCGCCCCCAACGCAACGAACCGTTCCATATCTTCGCGCGTACGAATTCCGCCTGCCGCCTTGATCTTGCAGCGCCCGCGCACTTTCTCTGCAAACAGTGCAATGTCTGCGAAAGTGGCTCCGCCTGTGGAAAAGCCGGTGGACGTTTTTATGTAGTCTGCGCCTGCCTCACACACTACATCGCACATAACGCCCTTTTCTTCTTCTGTCAAAAGGCAGGTTTCCACGATCACTTTGAGCGTATGTTCTCCGACCGCCTGTTTCAAAGCTCGGATCTCATTTCGCACATAGTCAATGTCACCCATTTTCAGGCGGCCGATGTTGATCACCATGTCAAATTCGCTGCACCCATCTGCCAACGCCTGCTGGGCCTCGGCGATTTTGGCCTGTGTCGTGGTGGCCCCCAAAGGAAAACCAATCACCGTACACACCGGTACACGTCCCTGCAAATAGTCACAGGCCTGCCGGACATAGCACGGATTGATGCACACCGATGCGGTGTGAAACCGGACTGCCTCATCGCACAAATTTTGGATCTGCTCCCAAGTTGCCTCCGGTTTGAGCAGTGTATGATCTACTTTTTTAAACAATTCCTCTGCGTTCATCATTCTTTCCCCCTCGCAATTATAAAAGAACCGGCGGTTCAGGCACAGCCTGAAAATACCGCCGGTTTTTGTCATCCGACCTGCTGCAGGACCACTGCCGACAGCGGAAGTTCCGTGACCGCAACGGGATTGCCTTCCCCGTTGGTATCCTTCACGATCCCTGTGGCGATATTTCCTGTATTATTCGCCAGAGCGGCATAAACCGCATCGTAGTCCTTTTGCGTGAATGTATCGAATTTAGAAGTCTCCATGGAAAGCTGCACGCCGTTGTTCGACGCATCATAAACCATTGTCTGACCGCCCTGCAGCTGCTCATCGTAAGCAGCAGCGATCATATTGTAAACTGCCGTGCTCAAATTTTTGGTTGCACTGCTCAAAATCACATCGGACTGCGCAGACCAGTCTACATCCGCCCCGATCACTTTTGCTCCGACATTTTCCGCTGCCTTGATGACGGATTGTGTCATGGTTCCTCCGCAGGCAAAAATGCATTCGGTGCCTGCTCCGTACCAGCCGGCCGCCAGAGACTGCGTGTCATTGCTTTCCTCAAAACTGCCTGTATACGCATACTGAACAGTGACAGACCCGGCTGCCATTCCCATCTGCTGCGCAGCATATTCCGCGCCCTGAACAAACCCATAGCCATAACGCACAATGCCGGGCTGAGCCTTTCCACCCAAAAAGCCGAGCTGCGTCATTCCCTCTTTTACCGCGGCATACCCCGCCAGGAACCCTGCCTGTTCTTCGGCAAAAACCACGCCCACGGCGTTTTGTGCATCCGAAGCAGCTTCGGTGCCATCAAACGGATCCCCGTCCAAAAGGATAAAGACCACATTCGAATATTGCGCCTGTGCGGCGGCCACCGCATCTTTCATTTCATACCCCACCGCAACGACCACCATTGCCCCGCCTTTTACGGCCAGGTCAATGGCGTCCGAATAAGCCTGCGTGGTTCTCTCCACCGGTTTGTATGAAAGTTTGGAAATGCTCATTTCCTCGGCGTATTTTACCAGGCCTTCCCATGCGCCCTGATTGAATCCCTGATCTGTCACTTCACCGCCGTCAGTGACAAGTGCCAACTCCGCTTTCTGGGACCCGCAGCCCGCCAGAACCGTCATCGCCAAAGCAATGGCCAGCACGCATGCCAGCAGTTTTTTCATAGCGTCAGCTCCTTTTCCGCGTTTTGGGCAGCGCGGCAAAATCAAAACACCCGCCACGTCGGGCGGAGGCAACTACAGATAGTATAACAAAATTACAAAAAGATTGCAATCCCGGCCACTTTTTTGTGACCAGTGGCAATCAGCGAACTTTTTCGGGTCCAAATCCCAGTGGAAGCAGCTGTCCCAATGTACAGCGCGTAAAATGCTCTTCGTCCCGTGCCAGAAGCACCAGAAGATCTTCTTGGCAAAACTCGTACAGAGCCTGGCGGCACACTCCGCAGGGAGAGGGCTGTGCGTCCGCCCAATCTTCCTTTCCGCCCACGACCGCAAGTGCCCGAAAAGAACGGCGTCCTTCACTGACCGCCTTAAACAACGCCGTTCGCTCGGCGCAGTTTGTCGCAGAGAAACTGGCGCACTCCACATTGCATCCGGTGTAGATCGTTCCGTCTTCTGCCAAAAGTGCCGCCCCCACCCGAAAGCCGGAATAGGGTGCGTATGCATTGTTTCGCGCAGCAAGCGCCGCACGGATCAACGCCTGCTCATCCACCTTCATTGCTCATCCTCCAGCACACTGCCCAGCGCCAGCTTCATCATCTGTGTGAAACTCTGTTCCCGCTGAACCGGCGTCGTTTCTTCATGAGAAACAAAGCTGTCGGAAATAGTCAGCACACAAGCAGCGTTTTTTCCCGTGACGCGGGCATTGTGAAACAGTGCAAAGCTCTCCATCTCCACGGCCAGGCACCCTTTTTCTCTGCGCAGCTTTTTCCAATAATCCGGGTCATCTGCATCCCGATAGAACACATCACTGGAATGGATCACGCCTTCCAAAAGCGGAATCCCCAGTTTTTTGGCACTGGCACGCAGACGCTGATTCAGAACAGGCGAAGGGATCATGGTATCGCCTGCTGTTCCGTTTTGCGTCTGCGCATAACTGGACTCGGAATAGGCGGCTGTCGCCAGCACCACATCAAAAATCTTCGCCTCGGCAGCATAGGCCCCGGCAGACCCTACGCGAATGATGTTTTCCACGCCGTATTGAGCGAACAGCTCCCAGGAATAGATACCGATGGATGGCATCCCCATTCCGGAACCCATCACCGAAACAGGCACACCTTCATACGTGCCCGTGTAGCCCAGCATTCCGCGCACCTGCGTCACCAGACGAGGTGCCTGCAAAAAGTTTTCCGCGATAAACTTTGCCCGAAGAGGATCGCCCGGCATAAGAACGGTGCTGGCAAAGTCCCCGGGATTTGCCGCGTTGTGAGGTGTCGCCATTATCATCCACTCCTTTTTACTCCAAATACAATGTTCGAATTCTTTGCAAGGTATCTGCATTCACGCCGCATTCGGCAGCGAGATAATCTTCAAAACGCGGGTATTTTTGCGCAATGGTGCCCAGCGCCCGTTCCATACTCTGGCGCTGCACGCCTGCTGTTACCGCCGCCAGCTCCTTCGCGCGTTCCGGCGAAAAGAAACGTTTCAGCAACTGTTCCACCTGATGGCGCGATTTCGGGCGGCAAGTGTTGGTGACCAGATAATCCTGAATGACCGTTTCCCGGTCCACTCCCAGCGCAAGCAGAATCAGTGCCGCACCGATACCGGTTCGGTCTTTTCCCGCGCTGCAGTGAAAATAAACGGGGACCTTTTGTTCTGAAAGAATCCGGAACAGCTCCACATAGGCGCTGTTCTGAAAGGGCATATGCGCATAGCCGCCGTCCACTTCACGAAGCATTTCGGACACGGTCTGTTCCCCGCCGGCAAAAATTGCTTCAATGTCGAAATCCACGTCCCGCCCCTGTGCATCGCGCAGCGCCGAACGACTGATGTACTCGACCCCTTCCAAAACCGGATCCGGTGCGTTCCGCCGTTCGCTTTCCGAGCGCAGGTCCAGCACAGTTCGAATTCCCAGACTCGCAAACAAGGCACGGTCTTCCGGCAGGCGGATATCACACAGTGCCGGACCGCGAAAAAACACACCGTGCTTTACTTTTCTGCCGTCCTGGGTACGGTAACCGCCCAGTTCCCGAACGTTTTCACATCCGACAAATGGAAGCGGAGAGCCCGGACGTTCTGTTTCATTCATATGATGTTCCATTGTCCATTTACTCCTGTTCTTTCAATGTGCCGTCCGCATAGGCGGCCACCAGCCGCTTCAGATCCTCGATCTGGTCCTGAAGGCGCAGGCCCTCATCGGTGTCTTCCACATAAACACGCCGCTCGCTGGTCTCAAATACGTTTACTGTGGAGAGAATGTCTGCATTTTCGCGAATGGCCTTCTGCGTGGTTTCAAAGGACCCGTGACTGCGCAGCGACAGTCCCCGGCTGGAAAAAACCAATGTGTACCCCGCGATACCGGTACGCTTGTGATAGGCCTTGCAGAATCCGCCGTCGATCACAATCAGCCGCCCGCCCGCTTTTACGGGCTTTTCGCCGTTTTTCGCCCGCACCGGCACATGTCCGTTTACAATGTGCCCGTGGGCAGGGTCCAGCCCGAAATTCTCAAAAATGCGCAAAACCGCCGCCTCAGCCACTGCTGTATCGTCGTTTTCCACCCAATAATAATACGGATCTTTTTGTTCCGCATAACTTTCTTCTTCGTCCAGAAAGAAATGCTCAAAATTCGCCATTTTATAACGCCCGAAAATGGGCGACCGGCGACCGCACCACAGGTACCACAAAAAGTCCTGTCCTTTTCGGCGTGCTTCGCTGCCCGGCGGAGCAAAATACCCCTGCCGGGCCATCCGCTCGCAGTAATCCATAAATTCTCTTCCGCAATAGGTTTGGCCATCCATAAAGACTTTTGCAAGCTGCCCGTTTTCATCAAAAGGAATGGCTCCATGGAACAGAAGGTTGTGGTTTTCGATTTTATACACGCTGCCGTTGGCATACAGGAACCGCACATGCCGCGCCAGGCGCTCGCTTTCCGTAAAGCTCTGGCACAGCTTGTCCATCACTTCCTGTTCTCCCTGGGTCAGCCGAGAGGGATGGGCCGGGTCCACTGTGGGGAAATCGCAGTCGCGCATTCGGTAAACCTTTCCGTCCACTTCCACTGTCTGCGTGACAAAATTCACTTTTTCCAGCAGTGCGCGATCCAGCATTCCAAAATCCGGATTTCTTCGCACCACCTGGCACTCCAGCTTGCACAAAATGACCGCGATCGCTTTGTGCATGCGTGCCACACGCGCAAGGTCTTCGGCGGAATATCCACCGTCATTGACCAGCTTGGGCCAAAAAGCAGACACATCCGTATGCCGGTAAACTTCCTCGGCAAACAGTGCCAACGGACGCAAATTCAAGCCGTAGCCGTCTTCCAGCGTTTCCAGATTGTTGTAACTGAGCGACACATGAATGACACTGGCAATGCAGACAGCGCTGCCCGCGGCGGCCCCCATCCACTCCACGTCATGGTTTCCCCATTGAATATCCACGGCATGATGGGCCATCAATTCGTCCAAAATGATATCCGGACGTGCGCCGCGGTCGAAAATATCTCCTACAATATGCAGTTTGTGTACGGCAAGGCGGCGAATCAATTCGCACATTGCCGTAATAAACGCATCCGCCCGGCCATTGTCGATGATGGCCGACAGGATCCGCCCGTAATAGAGATCCTTATCGTGATCTTCAAAATGCGCGTGAAGCAGTTCGTCGATAATATAAGAAAACCCTTGCGGCAGGCGCTTGCGGACATAGCTGCGCGTATATTTGGAGCTCATCAGCCGGCAGACATCAATCAACCGATAAAGTGTCTGGCGGTAAAATTCATTTAAGTCTTTCTGCGCTGGCTTCAGCTGTGCAAGCTTCTGCGCCGGATAATAAATAAGGGTGGCAAATTCCGCCCTCTCCTGTGCAGAAAGCCGATCTCCCAGAACCCGGTCCACCTTTTCCCGAATGACCCCCGAGGCACTGGAAAGAATGTGTGTGAACGCCTCGTACTCCCCGTGAAGGTCACTCATAAAATGTTCGGTGGGTTTCGGGAGTTTCAAAATGGCCTGCAGGTTGATAATTTCCTGTGTGGCAGCCGCTGTGGTCGGATAATCTCGAGCCAGCAGCTTCAGAAACTTCTGCTGTGGTGTATCCATGCTCTTTCTCCTTTCAGCGAAGAGGGCTTCCGCACCGGCCGCAGAACAGCGCGTCCTCGCTGACCGGATTTCCGCAGCGAGGGCAGACACGTGCCCCGCCGCTCATTCCAAAGCCATTGTTTTTCCCGAAATAAACAGCGACCCGCCGGGAGCGCCGAAAATACAAAAGCCAAATCACATTGCGAAGAATATCCAGAAAAACGGTCGGTACAAAAACAATCGGATCTTCCATGCGAATCAGAAGGAACAGGTCCAGAATCGTCAACAGCACCACCAGAACAATCAAAACCTGCCAGTAGGACGGACGCCTGCCCACCACCTGATAAATCAGCGCGCCCTGCGCCACCATGCAGGCCACGGTCAGCGTCGTTCCCACAGGGTCCAGCTGCACACCCGAAGTGAGTATCTGCAAAAGAGAGATCACGTTCATTCCCAAGCCGAAGCTCAGAGTAACGGTAAAGAACAAAAGCCATCCGCCCAGTCGCTGATAATCCCTTTGTGGCATGATACCACTCCTTTTTGATTTTATAATGTTCTTATTGTACCACATCGCGTGATTTTATGATACACTTAGAGCAGAAAACCCGCGCGCCTGTTCGCCGCGCACACAAAGGAGCCTTTTCATGCAAATCCCCACTCATTGCACACTTTGCCCCCGCGCCTGCGGTGCGGACCGCACCCAGGCCCTGGGAGTCTGCGGCGGCGGACGGCAGGTGCGCCTTGCCCGCGCGGCGCTTCATTTTTGGGAAGAGCCCTGCATTTCCGGCACCCGCGGATCCGGGACCGTGTTCTTTTCCGGCTGCCCGCTGAAATGCTGTTACTGCCAAAACTTTACCATCAGCGCGCAAAATTTCGGGCGTGAAGTCTCCACCCGGACATTGGCGGATATTTTTCTTCGCCTGCAGGAACAGGGGGCGCACAACATCAACCTGGTCACTGCAGGGCACTATCTGCCCTGGGTGCTGGAAGCGCTGAATCTGGCCGGACCGGGCCTGACCATTCCCATCGTGTACAACACCGGCGGGTACGAAACCGCCGAAGCGCTGCATGCGCTGAAAGACGTGGTGGACATCTGGCTCACGGACATCAAATACGTTTCTTCCGCTCTCAGTGCAGAATACTCCGGTGCACCGGACTATTTTGAAGTGGCGTCTGCGGCAGCGCGAACCATGTGCCGGATGGCCGGGCCGCCTGTGATGGAGAACGGTCTTTTAAAAAGAGGTGTGATCGTGCGCCATCTTGCACTTCCCGGCGCAATGGCCGACACCCGTGCCGTGCTGGAGTTCATGGCGACGGAACTGCCTAAGGGCGGATTTCTGACCAGTCTCATGAGCCAGTACACGCCTTTCTACAAGGCACGAGAGCATAAGGCGCTGAACCGTCGCATCTCCACCTATGAATACCGGCAGGCGGTGAATCTTGCAGTGGAACTGGGTCTGACCCAGGGCTATATGCAGGAAAAAAGCAGCGCCAAAGAAGAATATACGCCTTCTTTCAACCTGGAGGGCGTGGAGGACAAAACATGAAAAAAAAGAAAATCCTTATGCTGACCACCGGCGGCACCATCGCTTCGGGACCTACGGAAAACGGACTTTCACCCGTGCTCAGCCCGGACGAACTGCAAAGCTACATCACAGAATTTCGGGACGTGTGCGAACTGGAATGTCAGGCGCTCTGCAGTCTGGACAGCACCAACATCACCCCTGCTCACTGGCAGATGATCGTCCGGGCCATTCGTGACCGCTATGACGACTGTGATGCATTTCTGATCTGCCACGGAACAGACACCATGGCCTATACGGCCGCGGCGCTTTCCTACCTGGTTCAGGATGCGCAAAAGCCCATTTTGATCACTGGCGCACAGCGCTCGATCCTTCTGGAAATCACTGACGCCAAAAAGAATCTTCGTGACAGCATTCTTTTTGCCTTGGACGAGCGCACCAAAGGTGTAAATCTTGTCTTTGACGGAAATCTGATCGTCGGGACCCGTGCCAAAAAGACATCCAGTTTCAGTTACAACGCTTTTTCCAGCATCAACTTTCCTGCCCTGGCCCGCATTCAGAACGACCGGGTCATCTATTATGTACCGCCCTGTCCTGCTTCGGGGCCGGTGCGGTTCTACGATCAGCTGAATCCACGCCTGTTTTTGCTGAAGCTGACTCCGGGCATTTCGCCGGATATCATCCCGCTGATTGTCCGCCTGTACGACTGCATTTTGGTGGAAAGCTTTGGAGTGGGCGGTCTGCCAGACAGCATTCTGGACCCGTTGTGCTCCGAACTTGCACGCTATGAACCGCACAAAAAAGTTCTGGTGATCACCACACAGGTCACCTATGAGGGCAGTGCCGTGGACACCTACGAAGTGGGGCGCCGGGTCCACAACCGTGTTCCCTTCCTGGAGACCCGGGATATGACGCTGGAAGCTGCATACACCAAGCTGATGTGGATTCTGGGCGGAAAAATCTCTTCCTGGAACGAACTGGAAACCGCTTTTTATTCTCCCATCAACTACGATCTTTCCTTTTAAAATAACAGGGGCCTTCTGCCATTGCAGAAGGCCCCTGTTTTCATGCCGCCGGAATGCTTTGCTCAAATTCCAGATTGTCAAACCCTGTCAATTCCTGTGTGGCGCTCTCGCGGGGATAGTATTCCACTTTCACCTGATCGCCCTCTCTTGTCAGCGCAAGCTCGTCGGAAAGACTTCCCTGTACGCTGAACAAAAGCTGCGGCTCTTCGGCCAGCACCAGATAATAAGCAGTTCCCGTCGGGTTGTACTCGCTGCCGATGCGAAGCACCGTTCCCGTCAGCTGCTCCTTCTCGGTACTGACATTGCCCACCAGCTGACCGGCCGGGCTGGACTGAATGGCTTTTTCATAATTGAGCCGCGCCTCGCTGATGCTCTCGCCCACCGCCACGGTCTGATAATCCTCAACCGACACGTAGGCATACTGCTTGATCAGTCCCTCGGTGTCCTTCAGCGTCATAAAATAAGTCGGCACACCGTTCATATTCACGATCAACGGGAAAGCAGCCTGGTAACCGTACTGCTGCACCTTGCCCTGTGCCGACTGCTGCGCCGCCATTTCCGTAGCGCCGCTGATTCGATACAAACGCGGTTCTTTGGTCACCATGTCCACCATTACAAACCCGATGGCGCTCTCGTCCGCGCCAACGCTGGTCAGGCCAGTGAACAGATAACATCTTCCGTCGTTGTAAATGATCGTCTGGCCGGGCGAAGTCCGGTATTTGTCCTTGTCGCTGAAGTTCAAATATCCGTGCACATACTCGCCTTTGTTGTTCAGCTGCGTCATGATAAAGTCCTCGGGCTGAACACGGTCCACCCATTCCGGCAGCTGATCGATGGCATATGTTTCACTCTCGCCGGTGGCACAGTCAAGCACCACCGCGCCGGTCGCCTCCGGAAGCGAGAATCCCCGCAGATACCGGTAGGTGGTAATAACCCAATACGGCCGCCCGGTGTCGTCCAGCTCAAAGCTGTAGTCAGTCAGTCCGGTAAAAGGCGCCGCAGTGAAGCGGGCATAGAACAGAAGGTTCTGCCACAGATATGCGCCCGGCTGGTATTTGATGCTGTACCCATCCACGTACTCCACATCCTGTGGATTGGTGGCCGACACCGTCACATAACCCGGCGTTCCGCTCATATTGGTCAGCCATTTGAACAGCCCGGAATGATACGTCGGCACAGCCCACAGAAGCTCGCCGTTCACCTGCTGCAGTGTCGGTTCTCCCAACACTACCTGGCTGCCCAAGCTGGGCCGCTCGCCCAGCTTTTTATCCGCCAGCTTTTTGGCCATCTCCTCATCCACAATGGGAAGTTGGCTGACGTCCACTGTGTCGAAATCTTCGGCAAAATTCATTTCTTTCAGTTCCGGCATCTGATCACGGAACGCATTCACCTGAAAAAGAACAGATGAACCGATGCTTACCAGCGCAAACGCGCCCCACAGGATGCCCACGATCACAAATGGCCAGCGGCGGAACTGTGCGTGGCGCACGAACGAGATTCGAACGCCGCCTGTCCCCTGCTGCATGACAAACCGACCGATTTTGTCCACTGTAAAAATCGCGAACAAAAGTGTAAAAAGCACACAGTATGCGAATGCCGCTTCGGGATACAGCGGGTTCAGGTTCATGTGATTGAGCAACACATAAACAGCGAACAACGCCACCACCAGCGCCGCCGCTTTGCTCTTCCAATGTTTCAAAAAAATGCCTCCTCTGTCAAGGATGGTTTCGAAGCGTTTGCTTCAATGATAAGTATTATACCGTCCCTTACAGAAAAGCGGAAGAGGAAATCGTCAATTTTTTGTCAAGACTTCGCCTTGTTTTTGAAATGTCTCTTTCAACACCTGGTGAAATGCCTGATGCAGACCGGTAGCGGCCAGACCGCTGAACATTCCCTGCAGCAGCACCAGCGGAGAGAGTTCTCTGCCCATCCATACCGCCAGCACCGCCCCCAGCACCGCGCACACCGTAGGGATATACTTGTGGCCGGTATCTGCGATCCAGCGTTTCAGAACAGTTCCCACGCACAGACAGATGCCTGTGATAACCGGAATCAAATAATCCGACAGAAATGACAACTCCATCTCGATCCCTCCTCATGATCACTGCTACTATCATAAGCTTTTCGCCCGGATTTTATGCCGCCCTCTCTTTTTCAGGCACAGACCAAGCCGAGGACTGAGCCCCGAGAGAATCTCGTTGGTGATGGTGCCGCATCTGCAAGCCAGTTCTTCCGCGCGAATCTCCTTTGCGCCGTCCTTTCCGATCAGCGTCACCACATCGCCGGTACACACGCCGGGGATTCCGGTCACATCCACCAGCATTTGATCCATGCACAAGCGTCCCACCATAGGCGCATATTCTCCCCGTACCAGAACACGGCCGCCCCGCTGGGGCAAAATGCGGGGGATCCCGTCCGCGTAGCCGATGGTCACTGTCGCCAGAATCGTTTTCCGTTCTGCTTCAAATGCAAGGCCGTAGCCCGCCACATCACCTGGCTGCAGACAGCGAACCGTCGCTACGCGGGCGCGCAGTGTTAAAACCGGGCACAGCGGCACGGGATTTTTCCCGGCAAACGTTCCGCTGTAAACCCCGTACAATGCAATACCGGCACGCACCCAGGAGCAGGAAATCGCCGGCTGATTCAAAATGCCGTAACTTGCCTGCAAGTGCACTTCGCCCGGATCGATTCCTTCTCTGCGAAGCTGCTGAATCGTTTTCCAAAACAAATTCGTCTGCTGTTCCGTATACATTTGCTCGGGCGTTGTCGTTCCGTCTGCAGCGCAGAGATGCGAAAACACCCCCTCTATCCGGAGCCCCGACATGTGAAAAATACGGCGTATGGCAGGAAGATCCTGCGCCGGTACCCCCAGCCGGTGCATGCCCGTATCCAAAGCCAGATGTGCGCGCACCGGCCATCCGGAAGCCGAAAGTGCCGCCGCATGCGCTTCGTCGACCACTGTCTGCGTCAGGCGCCAGCGTGCCAGCAAAGGCGCCTGCGCGGGGTCGGTATAGCCCAAAATCAGAATGCGGCCCCGAATGCCTGCGCGGCGCAGCGCAATTCCTTCGGACAGACATGCCACTGCCCATCCGGTCACTCCTGCTTTCTGCAGCGTTCTTGCCACCAAAACAGCTCCGTGACCATATCCGTCGGCTTTTACCACCGCCATCACCGCACTTCCCGCCTGCTCTTCCAACGCGCAGACGTTGTGCACAAGCGCTTTCCCGTCAATCTCCCTCCAGGCACGCGCACCGCACGGAATCGACCGCGGCTTCAGCCTCATCATGCACACTGCTCCTGCAAAGCTGAGAAGCGCAACCGCGCTGAAATGAACCAAGCTGTTTTCTACCAGAAGGACTTGCACACCGCACAGTTTTGCCGCTCCGCGCACCGCAACAATGCACCAGGGATGGATGATGTAGACCCACATGGAGCACGTGCGCATCGGCCGACTTTGCCCCCTGTTCCACGCAAGCAGTGTTCCGAACAAAAAAAGCATGCACACCGGCAAGAGAAGATACATACTGTCGTGGCGCTGTACCCCCAAACCGTGCAGCCACAGCGCTTCCACGCTCATGGCAGTCAGCGAAACAACAAAACCGACTGCTCCCGTTTTTCGATTCAACTTCGGGCAAAACATGCCCAGCAAAAGGAACAGCGGAGCGAAAAACAGGCCGTTTCTTGTGTAGCCAAACAGCGTGAAAACACCCTTGTAAAACGCATGGACTGCCGGGAAATCAGCTAAAAAGCCGTAATAACTGTCTCCGCCCAGGCCAATGAGATACAGCAGCCCCGCTGCGCAAAAGGCCGGAATTGTTCCCAGCTTGCGAAGCAGGCATACCAGCGGTACCCCCAGCAGCACTGCCGGAAAATACCACAAGTGATAAAAGGTTCCTTCCAGCAGGAACTTTCGCATCCAATCCAACGCTGAAAATGTTCCCGCGTACCAGTTTAAAGGCAGATACAGCAGTGCAGCACCCGCATAGAGCAGCAGCGTCCGCTGCCAGAAACGCCGGGGCGTCTGCCCCAGAAAGCGCCCCGTTATCATGAAGAAAAAAGGAACCGCTACACGGGCCAGCACGCGGGTAAACCAGAAGTCCCCCAAATCACTGACCGAAGCCAAAGGCGACGTGTGAATCGCAATCACCAAAACCGCAGCCGGAATGCGAAAGGCATCCAGTGCAGGGAACTTTTTTTCGCTCATGCCCGCCACCTCCAGACGGTCAGGATAAAGCCGCCGCAGTTATCTCCGGACACTTGTACCAGGCCGTCGGGCACGTCCGCCACGGTTTTCGCACCGCTTTCCGGAACGTAAAATACCGTTGCCTGCACGCCGCCGAGCTCAAGGTTTACCGGTCCCTGTTTCAAAAAATCTGAATACTCCTCAAGGCACAGATCCCGGCTCTCCAAAATCTGCGCATGGGGCGCTCCCACATAACGAAAATGCCAGGGTTCTTCCGCAATTCCGGTTTGCTGCCGCTTATGCGCGCGGTATCGCTGTACAAATCCCCAGCGCACCGACTGCGTGCGAAAAGCCCGGCACACTCCCTCCTGCGGAAAATCCGGACGGATAAAATCAATGGACTCCGCCGCTTTGCCCAGATCGATGGCCAGACCGGTCTGATGCTCGCTGCAGCCGGGATGAGCTACATAACTCTCGGTGAAGCAGGCGCCTTCTTTGCGCATGGTGTCATCCCATATCTTTTTCTGTTCCTGCGCACTGCGCCATCCGGACACCGGAACAATGGTTTCCCGGCCGCCCACCAGGCGGACACACTCATTGAAAGCAGCGGCAGCATGCCGCTCCATCTGCACGCCGTTTCCCACATTTATCAGTTCGATTTTTTGTGAAGAGCGCAGCGGATGCTGCCGGTTGACCACCAGCAGCGTGCCCTCCCGCACCTGTTCGCGCAGCAATACCATCCGTCTCATCTTTCCAGCCCCAGTTCCACCAGATTGCCTACTAAAGCGTCAAATTCGATTCCCGCGCCCTTCATCATATTGGGATACCGACTGTGTGCGGTAAAACCGGGGATCGTATTGATTTCATTGAATACGATTCGCTTGTCCGGGGTGAAGAACAAATCCACACGGGCAAACACACGGCACCCCAGCGCCCGGTACAACGTTCTGGCTGCCTGCTGCACCCGACAGGTATCTTCTTCTGACAGCCGGGCCGGACAGTGGATCTGCGATGTTTTCAGCGTATATTTTTCCTCATAATCAAAGAATCCGCCAGACAGTTCAATTTCATCCACAAGGCCGGTGAACAGTGTTTCATTTCCCATCACCGCGCAGCCTACCTCGAACCCTTTTATTTCCTGCTCCAGCAAAATCCGGTCATCGTGCTCAAACGCGGCGTTTACCGCCTGGTGCAGTCCATCCGGACCGCTTACACGGGTGATGCCGAACGAAGAACCGGAGCGAACCGGCTTTACAAACAAGGGCCATCCGATTCGAAGTGCCGCGCGTTCGATTTCCGCAAAAGAAGCGTCCCGCCCAAACGCCGCGCTGGCCGGCACTTCGATCCCCGCCAGCGCCGCCAGTTTGTGGGCACGGTCTTTGTCCATACACAGCGCGCTTGCCAGTGTGCCGCATCCGACCAGCGGAATTCCCGCCAGTTCTGCCAGTCCCTGCACCGTCCCGTCCTCACCGTTTTTCCCGTGAAGCACCGGAAAAAGCACATCAAACGAAAAGTTCATGCGATGGTCCGCATCCACAATCAGCTTGTGCTCTCCCCGATTCAGAGAAAGTGTACAGGGACTGCAGAACAGCCGGTTGGCACACCAGCTTCCGTCAGCAATTTTTTCCAACGGGCCATGATAGTACAGCCACTCACCCTGCCGGGTGATGCCCACGCTCAGCGCCGCATAGCGGCGTGCGTCCAGATGGTTCAGCACAGCAAAGGCCGACTGCAGTGAAACCTCATACTCTGTGGAACATCCACCAAACAAAACAGCTACAACCGTTTTTTCCATTGCAAAAACTTCCTTTCAGCGCACAAAGGCGGCGCTTTGATTCGATGCCTTTATGGTATCAAATCAAAACGCCGCTTCTTTTTCAGCTTTCCTACTTCTTCAAAAAGAAATTCTTGCAAAAATCTTACAGGGTCGGATCCTGCATTGCCGCCGGGACTTGCCCATATGTCGCAAACGCGGTATACTGAGGATGTATTTTTACTTTGAACCGATTAGGAGGGACTGACAGTGAAACGGACAGACTATATTTCCTGGGATGAATACTTCATGGGCATCGCGCTTTTGAGTGCTCAGCGTTCCAAGGACAACTCCTCTCAGGTTGGCGCCTGTATTGTGAGCCGGGATAACAAAATTCTTTCCATGGGATACAACGGAATGCCCATTGGCTGCCTGGATGACGATATGCCCTGGGAGCGCGAGGGCGAGCCTCTGAAGACAAAATACATGTATGTATGCCACGCTGAATTAAACGCAATTCTGAACCATGCATCCGGAACCGGAAGCCTGCGGGGCGCACGCATTTATACCACGCTGTTCCCTTGCAACGAATGCGCCAAGGCGCTGATTCAGAGCGGGATCTCGAAAGTGATTTATTACAGCGACAAGTACGCGGACACAGATTCGGTCAAAGCATCCAAACACATGTTTAATCTGGTAGGCATTGAATATGAACCCTACCAGCCCACCGGCCGCAGTGTCACCCTTCCTTTATAAAAAAGAAAAGCTTCGGGTCCATCCGACCCGAAGCTTTTTTCTTTACAAACGTGCTTCGTTCCACTCTTCGTACAGCTTTTCCGCCTGTCTGGCCATCTGTTTCAGCTCTTTGTTGGGCCGTCCGCCGGCGCCCTGCACCAGCAGTTCCAGTTTTTTCACAGCAGTCATCAGCTCGTTGAAAGCAGCCAGCGCACGCGGATCCCTGCCAGCGGGCGCCTTCTGGCGCGCCACACCTTCGGTGCGCACCACAAAAGTCCCTCGGGCAAGGTCGTAAGAGGTTCCGCTGTAAGGCGCCATGGCCACATAGCCCAGTTCTTCACACAGGCAGCGAACAAACGCCACACAGCTTTCATCGTCGCCATGGTTGATGAAAACCTGCGCCGGTTTCGGTTCAAAATTGCCAAGCCAACGAATCAGGCCGTTTTTGTCCGCGTGGCCGCTGACACCGGCCAGCACCCGGATTTCGGCGTTCACCGCAATCTCTTCGTCAAAAATCCGAACATGTTCAGCACCTTCCACCAGCGCACGGCCCAGCGTTCCTTCCGCCTGATACCCCACAAACAGGATGGTGTTTTCCGCATGCCAGAGGTTGTGTTTCAGATGATGACGCACACGACCCGCATCACACATACCGCTTGCCGACAGAATCACCTTGGGCGCCAGGTCCAGATTGATTGCCTGAGAATCCTCTTTGGACAGGCTCATCTTCAACCCGTCAAACCACAGCGGATTGACGCCCTTTTCCAGCAGTGCGCGCGTTTCTGCATCCAGATTCTCCGCCGGGCACTGCATGAAAATTCCGGTTGCCTCATTGGCCAAAGGACTGTCCACATACACCGGGAAACCATCGTGCCCGTGAACGAGCCCTTTCTTCTTGATTTCCCGGATGAAATAAAGCATCTCCTGCGTGCGCCCTACGGCGAAAGACGGAATGACCACTGTTCCGCCCCGGTCAAAGGTCGTCTGCAAAATTTCAGCCAGCGAACCGATGTAATCCGGGCGTTCTCCGTGCAGGCGATTGCCGTATGTGGATTCCAGAACCACATAATCCGCCTCGCGCACAGGCTGCGGGTCATTGATGATGGGCTGGTTGATGTTTCCCACATCGCCGCTGAACACAATCTTTTTCTGAACATCCCCTTCGGTCAGCCACACTTCAATCGCGGAAGACCCCAGCAGATGACCGATGTCTGTAAAACGAATGGACACATTTTCAGAAACCTGAATCTGCTTTTCATACGGGCAGGGCCGAAACTGTTTCAGAACCCCTTCTGCGTCTTCAAGCGTGTAAAGAGGCTCCACCTCCTGCCGGCCGGCGCGGCGTGATTTCCGGTTTTTCCATTCGGCCTCGCTCTCCTGAATGTGCGCACTGTCCCGCAGCATGATCTCGCACAAGCTGTCCGTGGACTCGGTGGCGTACACCGTACCGCGGAACCCTTTTTTATACAGCAGCGGCAAATGGCCGGAATGGTCGATGTGCGCGTGGGTCAGCAGGACAAAATCCACGCGGGATGCCTCTACCGGAAGAGGTACGTTTTCAAACCGGTTGACTCCCTGTTCCATACCACAATCCACCAGAAATACCGTCTGGCCAATTTCCACGAGAGTACAGCTTCCCGTCACTTCATGAGTTGCTCCGATAAATGTGATCTTCATGCGCACACTCCTCCTTTTGGATTCATCTCTGTTTTTATTGTAACACGCTTTTTTCTGCTGCGCCATGGGCTGGACAACGCAAAAGGGCGGATTTCCATCCGCCCTTTTGCTTATTCATTCAAAAGATACCGTTCCACCGCTGCAGCGACGCCGTCTTCATCGTTGGACAGCGTAATTGCGTCAGCCGCTGCTTTGGCCTCCGGCTGCGCGTTGGCCATGGCCACGCCCAGTCCCGCATACTGCAGCATGGGCATGTCGTTCAGCCCGTCTCCGCAGGCCATCAGCTGTTCCCTTTTCAGCCCCAGCTGGTTTAAAAGGCGCTCCAGTGCCGCACCCTTCTCAATACCCGGCGGCGTTGCCTCCATGAAAAACGGCTCCGAACGGAAAATGTTCAGCACACCTTTGAAACGCTCCTGCGCCACAGGCACAAGGCCGGCCAGATAGTCGCCCTCGCCGGTCAGCAAAAACTTTGTCACCGGGTAGGTGACTTCTTCTGCCAGGTCCTTCACACCGATGGCCGGGACATGATTGATGCGGCATTCCAGCTGAACGTATGGATCTTCGGGGCATTCCGTGACCACGCCCCGCTCGTTGTATGTCAACGCCACAATGCCGTTTTCACGGGCAAAGGCACACAGCGGTGCCACCACCTGCCGGGGCACCTGCTGCTGAAACAGCGTACACCCGGTCGCACAGTCGATGATCTGGCCTCCATTGTACGCCAGAATGTAGCCGCCGCGCTTGTCCAGCTCCAGCTGCCGGGCCAGCGGCCACACACCCACTGCGGGCCGCCCGCTGGCCAAAAGCACCTTTACGCCTTTGTCCATTGCTTTTTGCAATGCAGTCAGCGTGGCCGGAGTGATCTCCTTTTGGGAGTTGGTCAGCGTTCCGTCCAAATCCAATGCCAAAACACGATAGTTCATTCTTCTCCACACTCCTCTTCTCTTCGCGTCAGCGCCGGCCCCCATTGCTCCAGCAGCCGTTCCATGGACCAGGCCGCATTGGCCGGGCTGGTGCTCGGCAGACGAAGCACCTGAACGTCCGGCAGACGGTGATATTGCACACACAACCGGTAGGCGGTCGCACCGTTGCATACAATCCGCTCGATCGGCGCCTGCCGACACAGCCACGCAAGATCCGTCGGCACCACATCACGGATGCTTGCATCCGACGCGCCCGTGATGGTACAGCTTTCGATGGTATCCCAAAGCGCCAGATCATTGTCGCAGATAAGCCGCGTTTTCTGCTCAATGGTTTCCGGTGTCGGCGCATGCATAAGCGCCGCCAGCATCGGCCAAAATCGATTTTGAGGATGCCCGTAAAAGAAGCCCTGCTCCCGGCTTTTGGGGCTCGGCCATGTTCCTACGATCAAAATGTTCGAACGGGCTGTATAGACCGGATCAAACGACATTTCTGCGCCCTCTTTACAAAAAGAATTCTTCAATGACTCTGGCTGCGCCATCCTGCGCTGCATCCGGCGCTACCAGATCTGCCGCCGCGCGCAGCTGCGCAACACCGTTGGCCATCGCCACCGCCGTTCCCGCCGTTTGGAGCAGTTCCAAATCGTTCAGACCATCTCCGAATGCCGCCACCTGCTTCCACGCGATTCCCCGTTCTGACAGAACGCTGTCCAACGCGCGTGCCTTGTTGGTGCCGGGGCGCAAAATATCATGATGAATGCCGTGGAACGGGACGAAACGAAGCCCCAAATAACCGTATTTCTTCTGAAAACCAGCGATATCACATTCTTTTAACAGCGCACTGGCCCCATAGGGCATACTTTGCAGATGACGCACCTGATCTTCCCCATCCAGCAAAAAATGATGGTTGTTCTGGTGCGGCTCCGCATAGCGGACAAAGGCCTCGTACTCCACATAGGCATGGTAGCCGTCCTCAAAAATGAAATCCAGCGGAATCTCATAGTCTTCGCAATAATCTACCAGCGCATACATTTCCTCGTCGGTCATCCGGTTTTCATGCACCGGCGCACCGGTCCGATCTACGATCCAGTTTCCGTTGGCCGCCGCGAAGAGATCGGGGCGAAAGCCGCCCATCACCGCCTGCGCCGCAAACAACGCGCGTCCCGTAGCCACAATTACCAGCGTTCCGCGCTTTTGCAGCGCCTGCAGCGCGCTGACGGTGCGCCTGCTCAGCCGCGTCGCGCCCGCCGGCAGCAGCGTGCCGTCAATATCAAATATGGCTGCTTTGCAATTCATACGATCCCACCTTTCGCCGCAACAAGGAGTATACCAGAAAAAACGCCGGCGTACAAGCAAAAAGCGCCTCCGCGCGGACGCGGAGGCGTTTTGCCGTTTATTTTGTTTTGACGCCGCCGATGAAGATGTGCTCCGGATGCAGCGTTTCGTCCAGGACCAGCACGTCGGCGCGCTTGCCCTCGGTAATACTGCCCAGCTCTTCAAACAGGCCGATTGCCTTGGCCGGGTTGATGGTGGCAGCCTTCAGCGCGCTCTCCAGCTTCACGCCGAATTTCACCGCACGGCGGAAGCACTCTGCCAGGCAGGTGGCGCTGCCGGCGATGGTACCGTCTTCCAGCGTCGCCTTACCGTCCGTCATATAAACGGTCTGGCCGCCCAGAGAGTATACGCCGTTGGGCATGCCCGCTGCGCGCATGGAATCGCTGATCAGGCAGACGCGATCATCGCCGAACCACTTGAACACGCTGCGCACTACCGCCGGATGGAGATGGATTCCGTCAGAGATCATCTCCACGTGCTCTGCGTCGTCCGACGCAGCGCCCACCACGCCCGGGTCACGATGCGCAAACGGCGGCATGGCGTTAAACAGGTGGGTCACATGTGTTGCGCCGGCGTCAAAGGCGGCTTTAGCCTGATCGTAATTGGCCGTAGTGTGCGCAATGGAGACCACGCACTTTTTGCTGGCCTGCTCGATGAACGGCACAGCCCCGTCCAGCTCAGGCGCCACATCGATCAGCTTGATGTTCTGACCGGAGACCTCAAACAGACGGTCAAACATGTCGATATCCGGGTCCACAATGTACTTTTCGGCCTGAGCACCTTTTTTCTTCTTGGAGAAGAAGGGGCCCTCCATGTTGATGCCGCGCAGGACAGCGCCGCCGGTTTCCTTCCCCACATAGGGTTTTGCCACTTCGAAAATGGAGGTCAGGATCGGCTCATCAAACGCCATGGTGGTGCCGCAGAAACTGGTCACGCCTTCGCTGCCCAGGTACGCGCTCATGGTTTCAATGTGCTCGGCGCCACCGTCGCAGAAATCCGAACCCTTGGAACCGTGGATGTGAATATCCACAAAACCGGGAGTCACATATTTTCCCGTTGCGTCCAGTTCTTCATCCCCGTGCAGTGTGCCGGCCGGTGCCACCCGGACGATTTTTCCGTCCGCCAGTTCCACGTCTGCAGCTTCAAAGCGAGCATCCTGCGTAAACACAAGACCGTTTTTCAATATCATCATCATTCACTCCTGTTCGCTGATTTTTTACGAGTGCGATTTTCTACTTTCATTATATCAAAAAACAGTCTGTGTCAAATCCTTTTCATCAAAAAGAGCCGATCGTGCTAAAAGTGCGCATCATTGCACACAAGGTTCCCCGGCTGTGCTCTCGGCATCCGTCCAGTCAATGGTATGCGCCATTACGCAAACCTTCATACGGCGTGATTTGCAGGTGCCCCGTCCGCATCCCTCGTCATCCGGGTCCTCGGGCAGAATAAACGTTACCGGCCCCACTTCAATATCCATGCAGCTCTCCTCAAAATGAGCCGGTACGGTGATTGCCTGGAAGCCCCGCTGTTTTTCCATGCCGGAGCAGTTCACTTCCGTCAGAATGATTCCCACCGCTACGCGCTTGCCGGGGCACACATTTTTCAGCGTCATCCGAAGCTGAAGCATCCGCCCCTGGTTGTGCAGTGCAATGTCGCCCAGATCGCAGCTGACACGCTCTTCACAGGCCGGCATGCACAGCTCAATGGGCTCGCAATCGGGCTCGGGCTGCGGGCTTCCGCCTTCCACCACAGTAGGGTCGGGGAAACGCACGTCCTCACGGGCGTCATCGGTAAAGCGAATGCTTTCGTTTACGGGAATAACCCCTGTAAAGGTTCCTTCATACCGCACGGTAAAGGTCAGCGAAGCCGTTTGCTCGCCGGTTTTCCCCAGCACCGGGATGCGCCAGTTCAGCGCGCGGGGCGAGAGCTGCATCACAGTTCCGAACTCCGGTGCAGCGATATCGATAATCACGAATCCTTCGCTGACAAGCTCTTCAATCAAAATGTTCTCCGCGCCCGGCTCGGAGATATCTTCTGCCACATCTTTAAACAGCTGCTCCAGCTCCGCCGGTGTGGGAGAAACCCGCACATATTTACTGGACGGAGTGGACGCCCATGCGCGCAGCGTCTCCTCGTTGATGCCGTCCGTTCCCACAAGACCAATGCAATAGATCTCCACACCGCTCTCCCGCAGCGCCTGCGCCACGGGCGCAGGGTCCGGACCTACCGTGGGTTCGCCGTCGGTGAACATGACGCAAATGCGGCGGCCAGTCGTACCCAGCATAGCCTGTGCCTGGCCGAAGGCAGCCGCCTGATTGGTGTTGCCCTGTGCCTGCAGCGCCTCAATGGCGGCATCCAGCTGCGCCACCGAAGTGGTCAGCGGGCTGTCCACCGTGGCGCTCGCCGCAAAGCTGATCACACCGATCTCGCTGCCGCCCAGCAGTTCGCTTCCGTCCGGAGAGCCGGTGTTTTCCGCGATGATGCGAACGAAGTCCTGCGCACCGTCTTTCAGATTTTCCAGTGCCTGCCCCCGCATGCTGCCGGAGCGATCCAGCAAAAGCGCGATCTTTACCGGATCACTGATGATCGTTGGCTCCGCGGTGACGGAAAGCGTCACCTGCATGGTGTCTCCAAATGCGAGAGAGGTTTTGTTTGTTGTTTTGTTTGCACTTGTAATAGGCATAGTAGTCCCCTCACCTTTCTGTATTGGACGTATGTTCTGCGTCCTGGTGCATGCTATGCCTGCCGATCTCCGCCTGTTCGCAGCCCGTCAAAAGGCAAAATGCGCTTTTGACGCAAAGCGCCTGCTTTTCACAGGCTTTTGCGCCGGAATCTTTGCTCTGCCGTCGAAAAAGGCCATTTTCAGAAAATTTGCTGACAGTCTCTTCCCTGCGTGCTACAATAAAAAAAACAACTTTTACGGAGGTCCCCATGAAAAACGACATTGATGACCTTTTAAATCAGGTTTTCGGGCGGCGCACCCGCTCAGATGCTTCGGACACGCCTTTGCCCGAACTTCATGCGCAACCCGTCAGGGCTTCCAAATCTGCCGCTTCTTCCGCGCGGCGAAAAAAGGCGTCGATCGATTCCGTTCAGCAAAATGTACTGGCTATGCAGAAAGAACTGGAGGCCCGTGCCGCCAGCCAGAGACGGGAAATTGAAGCGCTGAATCAAACGGCTCTGGCAGACATCAGCCGCATTGAACAGGAACTGGAAACACCTGCGGTTCAGGCGCTCGCCAAACCCCAGCGCGCCGGGGCAGAAAAGAAACGTGTCGGGCTGGATGGCTTTGAAGGATTGGATGCGGCACTGGAGAAGTGCGTGTTTGGCCAGGAGACCTATCTGCGTCAGCTGTGCATCGCGCTCAAACGTCCCTATGTCATGAATCACAGCGGTGAAGATGCCCGGGGTGCGGTCTTTATCAGCGGCCCTGCAGCAACCGGCCGGCGCCTTGCCCTGCGACGGGCTGCAGAATTTCTGGCTGAAAAGAATGTGTTTTCTGCCGGCCAGATCGCCTGGCTGGATCTCTCCCTCTACCCCACCGCAGCGGAAGAAAAGCTGTTTTTGCAGGATCTGTATATGGCATTGGCCGGGTCCAGCGACCTTGTGTGCTTTCTGCATTCCGGGCAATGTCATCCCGGCTTTCTCACAGTCCTGGCCAATCTGGTACAGAAGGGCGCACACCCGCTTGCCAGCCGCTATGTGCTTCAGAATGGTCGCTTGGTGGACGCCGGCGCTTCGCTGGTGAAGGACGCCATCAGCCAGTTAACCCCCCACGGAAAGTATTTGATCTTTTTAGAGGAAGAGGGGCTGGAAAAGTTGGCGGAACGCTTTGGCGCGCCGTTTGTAACGGCACTCAGCGACTTTTGCCAGACGCAGCCGCTGTCTCCTCAGGCCCGTCTGGAGATTGCACGGCAGGAATGGTCGCTTCTCGCAGCGCGCGCCGAACACACGCTGGAATTTTCTGTCACCGCGCAGGATTCTCTGCTGGATTTTGCAGCGAAACAGGGCAACACGCCCGGTGCACAGCCCATTCTGGATTTCTTCGAAAAGCTGTACCGGGCCCTGGCGCAATACAAACTGGAACAGGCACCCGGCGGTCGGATCCCGGTTTCCGTATGCGTAAAAGACGGCCATCCGCAACTGGATTTTAACGGAACAGTCATTGAAGCCGCGTCACTTCTTCCCGCGAGCTACAACGGCGACCTTGCCGCAGTGAAGGCGGAACTGGAAAAGATCGTGGGCCTTTCCGATGTGAAGGAATATGTCCTCAGCCTGGAAGAAAACCATCGGGTGCAGAAGCGAAGAGAAGCCCAGGGGCTGAAGACTTCCGGTGTTTCCATGCACATGATCTTCACTGGGAATCCCGGCACCGGCAAAACCACCATCGCACGCCTGATCAGCAAATATCTGAAGGCCATCGGTGTTCTCAGCGGTGGTCAGCTGGTGGAAGTGACCCGGGCTGACCTTGTGGGAAAATACGTAGGCCATACTGCCCCTCTGACCACGCAGGTGCTGAATTCCGCACTGGGCGGCGTGTTGTTCATCGATGAAGCGTACAGCCTGTACCGCGGAAAAGATGACAGCTTTGGTTTGGAATGCATTGACACGCTGGTCAAGGGGATGGAGGACCACCGGGACGAACTGGTGGTGATTCTGGCGGGCTATACCCGCGAGATGAACGAGTTTCTCTCCGCCAACAGCGGTTTGAAAAGCCGTTTTCCCAATATCATCGAATTTCCCGATTACACCGGTGACGAACTGCTCGCCATTGCCCGGTTGCAGGCCAAAAGCAAGGGGTATGTGCTGGACGTGCGCTGTGATGATCCTTTGCGGACGTATTTTAATGCCGTGCAGATGACCCGCGCCCGTGAAGCCGGAAACGGACGGCTTGCCCGCAACAAAGTGGAAGAAGCAATTCTTGCTCAGTCGCGCAGAGTTTCCAGAGATACCAGTGCAGATCTCTCCACACTGATCCCCGAGGACTTTGACCTTTCCGACGTTGTCAACGACGCATAAAAAAGCGGCGGCACAGCATGCTGTGCCGCCGCTCTTCTCATAAATCAGCCGCTATAAGGGCCTTCTTCCACAAACTGAGAATTGTATTTGCTGTAGGCCGTGTGCCGCAGCAGATAATCCGCCCATTCTGCATAACCGGCCGGGTTCATATGAATTCCGTCAGACGTGGCCGTATTCCAAACGTAATCGCCACGCAGGCAGCCACTGTCATCCACCAGAGCTTCCTGCACATTCACAAAGTAGAAACCGCGTTCTACCGCCATCTTCGCAATTTGATCGTTCAACTGGCGCAAGTGATCATTTGCGAGCCGCGGCTTTTGAGCTTCCTCTTCTGCCGTGACCGGCGTAATGCTCTGCACATAGATGGGTACCTCGGGGAATGTCTGCCGCAGCCAATCCATCAATTCGCCGTAATAATGCAGGAAAGCATCATCTTCCTGCGCAAGGACCGCATTGGTCCCCAACAGCAAATAAATGTTATCCGGCTGTTCCGCCGCAATGGCGTCTTTGGTCACTTCTTCCACACCGTTGTAATTGTTGGCCGTACCGCCGTCCAAAATAAATTTCGGGCTGATGCTCTTGTAGGCATGCACAATGGCCACATCTCTTGTGGGCTCATAAATGCCAAAGCCCTGTGTCAGAGAGTCGCCGATAAACAGCGCCGTACGGAAATATTCGGTGCTCAGTTTTCCGTTGGCCGGCAGCGCCAGCATCTGCGCGTTTTGCGTCAGTTCCAGCCCAACGTTGACCGTCCGTTCCAGCGGCACATTGGTGTTCCAGGTTTCCTGTTCCACAGGCTGCGGCTGCTGCGGTGTTTCCTGCTCCGGTTCTCCTTGCTCGGAAACTGTCTGAGTCGGCCATTCCAGCACCGGCTCTCCGTGAATCATTTTAACCATTGTGTAGGAAATTCCAAACAAAAGCGCCACAATCAGAACCGCCAGGCCAGCCTCTGCCAGTAAGATTCTGTTTCTGCGCCGGCGCGCACGCGCCTTGAATCCCCGATAGGTGTCCATAGTTTCTCCTCCAGATTGGAAGTCTGCATTGCAATCATCCCACATACAGCGGCGAACCCGGCAAATACGGGTTTCCCTGCCGGTACGCTGTGTGTGTGATCAAATATTCCCGCCAGGCGTTGTAGCCGGCATCGTTCAAATGGATACCATCTCCGGAAGCATATTCTGCCCGAAGCGCTCCATCCTCGCCTGCCAGCCCGGCGTACAGGTTTACGAAATTGAGTCCGCGCGTATACGCCATCTGTGCCAGTTGATCGTTGACCGACTGAATACGGGAAAGCGCATAGCTCTCATCCGCCGCCGCTTTCTCAGCAGAAACCGGCGGAATGGCCTGAATATAATACACCGTTTCCGCCGGAAGCTGCGGAAGCAGATAATCCAGGAAATCATTGTAATACTTGATGAATGCCTCATCTGTCAAATTTTGCAGCGAGTTGGTTCCCAGCAAAATATAAACCTTCCCTGCGTTGGCCGCCAGTATCTCGTCTATGGCGGACACCTGCTCGCCGTTGATGTTGGAAACCGTTCCCTGCATCAACTCCTTGGGACCTACGCCCACGTAAGCAGCATACGTTGCATTTTCAAAACTGCTGCTGTAAATCTGAAATCCCTGTGTCAGAGAGTCGCCGATGAACAGAGCATCGTCAAAATAGCTCATATCTACACGGCCATTTTCCCACAATGACACCAGAGAAGCCGTCACCGGCACAACTGCGCCTGCGTCTTCCTGTTTCTGCGGGCCCACAATTCCCGGCTGCACCGGGACCTGTTCACCGGTTTGTTCCGATGCGGTGGACTGCGACGCAGTATCCTGTTCCTCCGGCTGCGACTGTGCAATTGATGCAGAAGAAGAATCTGTCGCTGACAGCTTACCCGGCGCTTCGATCAACGCAGTAATGGGAATCGCCAAAAGCAGGATGACCACAAACGCCCCCAGAAAAAAGCCGCATCCGTTTCCTTTTTTCCGTTTTTTTCTGCCTCGCGGTGTCTGACGGGTGGCCGGCGCGGACGACCTTCTTTGCCCCGGAGGCGGCTGTGTTCTGCGCTGCCCCGAGCCAGGCTGTGGCGCGGGGCCGACAGGGATGGAAAAAATCTGTTCCTTTTTCCCAGAAGCTCCAGCGATTTTCTCCGGTTTCGCGGTATCAAAATCAAAAGGCTTTCTGGGCCTTTGGGCGCCAGCGGGCGGCCGTTGTGTTTTTCTTGGTTCCATACAGCGCCCTCCCCGCTCAAAAATCCGGGTTGCCTGCGCCATAAAAAGCACAACGCAGAGCATCCCAATTTAGATTTCATTATACCCCCTTTGTCAAATTGGTTCAACCTCTTTTCCCGGCGGATTTTGACGATGCGGCGCAAAAGGACGATTTTCATAAATGCCCTGTCTGAATGTTCAGTGGTCAAACCGCGAACGACCGGATTTCAATCCGCAAAAAAGTGCGCTCTTTTCGAGCGCACTTTCCATTTATTTCCTGAAAATTCAGCGGCCAATTTTGATATCCGCCAAATGTTCATAGTACTTTGCGATTGCACTGTGATCGCTTTGGCCGCAACCGTGGTTATGCAGCCACTGCAGCACCTCCTGTACACTGGCCGTCATTGGGACCGGTGCGCCTACGCTGTGCGCACACTCCAGTGCATTGTTCAAATCTTTGATGTGCAAATCAATTTTAAAGCCGGGTTTGTCATCGCCTTCCAGCATCATGGGGCCCTTTGCATTCATTACAGTTGACCCCGCCAGACCGCCCTGAATTGCCTGCAAAACCAGATGAGGATCTACTCCTGCTTTCTGCGCCAGGACAAACGCCTCTGCCAAAGCGCGAATATTGCACGCCACAATAATCTGATTGGCCAATTTGGTGGTATTTCCCGCACCGACTTCACCGCAATACGTGACAGAAGAGCCCATGGCTTTCAGCAACGGCTCAAACTTATCAAACACTTCCTTTTTGCCGCCTACCATAAAAGCCAGAGTTCCATCCACTGCTTTGGGCTCACCGCCGGATACAGGCGCATCCAGCATTTCGATGCCCAAGCCTTTTAATACTTCCGCAATCTCCTTGCTCGCCTGTGGATTGATGGAACTCATATCAATGAACGTTGTACCCGCTTTCATATGCTGTGCGACACCGTTCTCGCCCAGCATAACGGTTTTCACGTGCGGGCTGTTGGGAAGCATGGTCAGGACCACATCACAGCTTTCTCCGATTTCTTCATTGGATGCCGCTTTTGCACCCGCCGCCACCAGGGCACGTACCCGCGCTTCTTCCAAATCATTGACCGTCAGATCGTATCCTGCTTTTAAAAGATTGTTCGCCATAGGCGTTCCCATGATTCCCAGACCGATCAAGCCAATTTTCATTTTGCATTTCCTCTTTTCTTTTTAATTTCAAATTTCATAGAGAAATCAAAATCTTTGCTACATCTTCCGTTTTGTCTCGCAGCATCTCAAGGCCTCGCTGTGTTTCATCCAAAGGCAGAATTTGTGTGACCAGCGCATGCAAATCCAGTCCGTGGTTGATCTGCTGTGCAGCAACTGCAAAATCCTCAGATGTGTACGTCCACACACCCTGCAATTTTTGCTCCTTGTGCGCTAAATCATAAGCAACATACGGAATTGGCCGGGTGAGCGATGCTACCAGACGGATCTCACCACATTTGCGCGTCACCCTGGAAGCCTGATTGAGGATATCCTTCGCGCCCGCCGCCACCACTGTGAGAGCAGCACCTCCGCCAGTCTGTCGCAAAATCTCTTCTTCGGCATTTTCCTGCAACGGATCATATGCTGCTGCAGCCCCCAACCGAAGTGCCAATTCTCTGTTGAAAGGCGCGGTGTCCGTACAAATCACTTTGGAGAACCCCGCAATTTTTCCGGCTGCCACCAGACAGAGCAATCCGATGGTGCCCGCCCCCAGAATGACACAGCAATCCTCCGGGCCCGGCTTTGCATCCCGCAGCGCATGAACCGCAACAGCAAAAGGCTCTGTCAAAACCGCCGATGTGAAGGGCAGCGATTTCTCCATTCGGTACAAGCAAGACACCGGCGCCACAAAATATTCTGCAAACGTGCCATACCAGCCCGGTGTTCCCGGCACAGAAATTTTTTCGCACAAATTGGGTCTTCCCTGTCTGCACATAGCACAAGTCCCACAGCTGAGCTGTGGTTCCACTGTCACGTGTTCGCCCAATTGCCAGCCTTCCACACCTTCTCCCAAGGCTGCAATTTCTCCGGCCATTTCATGTCCCAAAATCGCGGGTAGCACACGAAAGGCATGTGTTCCGAGGAACAGATGCAGATCCGATCCGCAAATTCCCGCATTTCTTACACGGATCAAAACCTGACCTTTGCCAGGTTCCGGACGAGGAATGTCACGAATTTCTACCTTTCCCACCGAGGTTACAAACGCCGCTTTCATGGTTGCGGTCTTTTTATCCATCCACACGATTTTTTCTTTCTCCTTTCAAAAAGGCCGTCAAATTTTCAAGAGCAAGGCCCATCAATCTTTGGCGGCTTTCAAAAGCGGCCCAGCTGATGTGCGGCGTGATGATGCAGTTCGGCGCGTGCAGCAAAGGATTGTCTTCCTCGATCGGCTCTTTTGAAACAACATCCACCGCAGCCGCACGAAGTTTCCCATTTTTCAATGCCTCTGCCAAAGCCTCTTCATCCACCAGCTGTCCCCGGCTGTTATTAAGAAGAATCGCTCCATCCTTCATCTTTCCGATCGTAGTCCGGTTGATGAGCTTATCTGTATCGGGAAACAGCGGGCAGTGCAGTGCCACCACATCCGAACAGGCCAACAGTTCATCCAGCGTGACATATCGAACATTCATTCGCAGTGACAGGTCCGGGTGATTGTCGTATGCGAGCACCTCCATGCCCAAGGCCAGTGCAATGCGCGCAGTCGCCTGCCCAATACGGCCCAGGCCGACAATTCCCATGGTTTTGCCCTGCAACTCCATCAGCGGCATATCCCAAAAACACCAATCAGCGGAATTGGTCCAGCGTCCTTCATGTACCGCACAATCATGATGCGCTACGTGGCAGCAAATCTCCAACAGCATTGCAATCGCAAACTGAGCCACCGACTGGGTGCCGTAGGTGGGAATATTGGTGACGGCAATCTCCAGCTTCCGAGCGGTATCCACATCAACCACATTGTATCCGGTGGCCAGAACGCCGATATACTTGATAGCCGGACATGCCTTCATCATTTCTCCAGAAATTTCCGTCTTGTTGGTCAGAACAATTTCCGCGTTTCCAATGCGCGAAACAACTTCTTGCGGAGAAGTTCGGGCATAAACCTGCAGTTCGCCCAGCTGCTCAAATCCACTCCAACTCAAATCGCCCGGATTCTCGGTATATCCATCCAGAATAACAATCCGCATCATTGTGCACCTCCATCTTCCAGCAGTGCCCAGGCCCGCCGAATGACACGTTTTGTATTGGCCAGTACCACGTCCTCGTCTTCACCCGGCATGGGTTTCACTTCCAGTGACAGTACATAAGGCGCTTTTGCGTCAAAGAATCCTTCCTGCCGCAACACCCGGAAAAATTCTACCAACTGCTCCACATCGTTGGCACTGTTGGGATAGCCGAAACGCGGATGCTGATCACCGTATCCGGCACAGCCGGGCTTCACTACCGCATTGCCGATATGAAAATGCGTGATGTACGACCGCATGGTCCGAATGGCAAAACGGCTGGTTTCATAAGTAGTCGGAAAATGGGACAGGTCTACCAGGAGTCCAAAGTTTGCGTGTGTCATTCGCACATCGGACGCAAAACGAGCCGCATATGGTGCCGGTCCGATCAACGCCGCTTTGTCCATATTGTAATCGAACACTTCCAACTCTACATGCATTCCTTTTTCAGCGGCGTAATCACACACGTTGCGCGTGGTTTTCAACAGTTGAGCATAGGCCGCTTCACGCTGTTCCTCCGTCCATTTTCCCGCGAGAAATGCAATGCCGGAAGCCCCAAGAAAAGCGGCTTCGTCCACAGCTTCTGTCAATGCCTTTTCTGCGCGAATGCGCTCGCTCTCCTCCACAGCATTGGGATTCAACGCTCCCGCCAAAAGCGTCGGCTGCGCACCGTATCCTAACCACATATGGCTTTGCGCCAACAGCTGTCTGGCCTCTTCTCTCTGGGCAGAATCTTCAAAATGCCGAATCTCCAGTGCGCTAAAAAAGTCATCCGACGCAAAGTCCCGAATGGATTCCACCACATTCCGTGCCGGGTGGCTCATCCATTGGATGGTTCCTACGCGAAAATACTTTTCAATTGGCTCACGCATTTTTTCCACTCCTCTCTTCTCTTTGCAGTCGCTCGTTTGTTTCTTTCACCCGCTGGAGCATCTGGGGAATGCGAATGTGCTGCGGGCATTTCTCCAGACATTTGCCGCATCTGCGGCATTGCGCTGCGTCCTGTTGCGATATCTGCAGCGTTTTATATCGCAACAGCATGTCTTTCGGAGTTCGTGTAACCGCATAGCGGTTATAATGATTAAAACAGAGCGGAATGTTCACCTGAAACGGACAGGGCATACAGTAAGCGCAACCTGTGCAGGGAATTTCAATCTGTTTCATCAATGTGTCACGGACTGTTTCAATCACACGCTGTTCTTGTGTATTCAGCGGCGCAAACTGCTCCATGGTCCGAAGATTGTCTTCCACCTGATCCGGATGGGTCATTCCGCTCAGAACCACCTGAACCGCCGGCAATCCCGCAACCCAACGCAATCCCCAGCTGGCCGGAGACCGGTCCGGTGCCGCCTGGTAAAAGGCCCGAAATGCCGGTTGAGAAATATCCGCCAAAAAACCGCCTCGCAGTGGCTCCATCACAAACACCGGAATCTCGCGTTCCGCCAGAAGCTCATAGCAACGCTTGGAATCGATCAAATTCCAGTCCAGATAATTCAACTGAATCTGCACAAAATCAAAAGAATACGTATCTAAAATTTCACGCAACATTTCGGGCGTATCGTGGAAAGACATTCCCAAATGTCGAATTTTCCCCTGGTTCTGATAATCCCGCAGAGTTTGATAAATGCGGCTGTTTTTCAAACTTTTCCAATTGGCGCGCTGCACCGCATGAATCAGATAATAATCGAAATAGTCCGTTTCGCACCGCTGCAGCTGACATTCAAAAATTTCTTCAATCCGAGCTCCCGTCCGGTCTACGGAAAGTGGGAACTTATCCGCCAGATAATATTGTTCGCGCGGATATGGCCGCAGAAGCTTCGCCAGTGCCTGTTCCCCGTTTTGCCCGTGATAAACATATGCTGTATCGAAATAGTTCACGCCTGCGTCAATGGCTTTATCCATCATTTTCTGCGCCTGTTCCAGATCGATACAGGAACTGTCTTCATTCAGGCAGGGAAGACGCATGCATCCAAACCCCAAAACTGATAGGTTGTCTTCTCCTCCAAATCTCTTATATTGCATTTTTCCACTTCCCTAACTGCAAACTGCGGCCGTCTCTGCCAGACGGCCGCAGCCCTTTTTTACAACTGAGTTTCGATTGCGTCCAGCACTTTCTGCACATCCGCCTTGAAGCGCAGCAACCGCTGTCCATCCAGCATGTAGCACACCACATGCGAGTAATCTTTTCCCGCAGTCAAGGCACGGCAGCGCTCTGCCAGTTTCTCGTATCCCGCCAGGGATTTTCTTGCCTGTTCCACATGCTCCGGCAGGCGTGTCTGCTCCGCCCGTTTTGTGTAAACAGTGGTGGCGCACTCCAGCTGGAATCCTTCTACGTAAGCGAGGAATCCATCCGCCATAAAACGCAAATATTCTGCAATCGGTTCGCTGAGAACCAAATTCTCAGGATTCACCAGTTCTTTCAGAGAACGAGCCATTTCAGTTGCCTCTTCTTTTTCAAGCAGCATCAACCGAATGTTTTCCTCGGTAGGTTCTACCCGTTTGGAAGCGCCCGGCTCCCACTGGTCCCTGCTGTGGAACACCGTCATGATGTTATAGGTCAGATCATATCGGTCAAAGAACTGACAGTTCCGGTTGAACACGTGTCCTCGGACGTGAATGGCCTTTTCAATAATCTTCCAGTTCCGTACCATCATTTCATGCAGCGCAGCTTTTGTATGCTCGTCTTTCACCGGACTGGGAACCTGCGCAAACGTATCCTGCAAAAGCGGCATCACAAGGCCTTCTTCAAACCATGCTTCATAAATTTCATCCATGCTGGTATTGACGTCATAACTCAGCATGGCGCCGGCGATCAAGTTCAGCATATTGAACGAGCAGAATACACTGGACTGCGTCATATTCTCCCAATCCGTACGCAGCATGATGACTTTGGCGCCTTTTGCCAGATACCGCTGCATTCTGCCCTGCATGTCTTCCGCCACACTGCACGGGAAAACGCCCAAGCCAAAGAATTGTCCCCATGTATCAAATTCAATCCACTGATCCAGCTCGCCGCAATTTCCTACCGCAGGATTGTCCGGAAATACCGGATAATAGTCATGCGGAACTTTTTTCATCGACATGGCAATATCGCTGGCAACACTGCGCGCAGCATCCACCATGGCATATTGATGCGCTTTTGTATAGGAAAAATCACGCACTACCAATTTTTTACCAAAAGCACTGGTCGCGTTGTGCATTGCTGCAAGCAAATTGCGGTACCAGTCATCCACATCGTAATTCCGGCAGCGTTCACAGGTGCACTGATTGGCAGCAAAGGAAACCATGCTCTCGCGGGTGCCCGGGCTGACAATGACACCAGCCACATCCGGGAACAGTTCGAAAAACTCTTTGTATTTCTCCTCAATGAATTCCCACCAGAACGGATTGGTGGCACAAAGCGCGCCGTTTTCTCCGCGCAGCTGCGGATATTTTGTAATCAGATCATAGGGAAAATAAATTTCTTTGATCTCAGCGTAGAAGGTCAAATTGTTCTCTGCACAGCGATCCAAAACAGAACGCAGATAGTACCGATAATTTTTCGTAATACTGTTTCGTACCGGATTGTATTTCAGCAATTCGTCTTTTGTAAAATACTTTTCGGGAAACACAACTTTATCGATTAATTCATTGCAGTGAAATGCAATTCCCGTCATTTTGTGACGTTTTGCGAATCGAATCGCACGGTCCACATGGAACATGTTCCACATATTGATTCCGTGAATTTCCAGAATTCTCTGCTCATAGCTCGGCTCACTCATTCGGTTTTTCCTCCTTTTGGCACGCATACCTGCGCCAGTACATTTTCTACATCCGCGGCAAAACGCCGTACGCGGTCACCATCCATCACATATTCCACATTGTTGGAATATCCTTTTCCTCGCACCACAAGGTCCAGGCGCTGTGCAAGTTGTTCATACGGTGCCAGTGTCTCTTGCGCGCGCTTCCTGTCCTCTTCTGAGCCGCTTTCTTCCGCGCGTTTTGTCAGCGCTGCGGTCAGAAGCTGCTGGCGGAAAATTTCCGTGTAAACCACATATACATCCAATACAAAATTCAAATATCTCTGAATGTCTGCATTCACACCCAGTTCTTCCGGGTGTACCAATTCTCGCAGACTTTTGGCCAACTCCACCGCTTCGTCCTTTTCACGCATCATAATTGCGATATTTTCATCTGTTGGCTGCACTTTCTGCGAAGCACCCTTGTCCCAGTGGTCCCGGGTGTGCTGCACCGTCATGATAAAATAGGTCAGAAAATATCGATCGAACATCTGTGCATTCCGGTTAAACACATGCCCGCGGACATAAATACTCTTTTCGAGAATTTTCCAGGACCGCTGCATCAGTTCCCGCAAAACCGGCAGCGCCTGCGGAGAAGTCGGTACACACGGCTGCTGCGGGCACGCATCGTATTCCAGCGGACTCAGCAGGCCGAATTTCAACCAGGCCTGATATGCTTCGTCCAAATTCATGTTTACATCCTGACTGAGCATTGCGCCTGCAATCAGGTTAAACAGATTGAAGGAATTAAATGTACTTCCCATCAACAGCCGCTCCCAATCGGTGCGCAACATCACGCCGCTTGCTCCCTTCGCAAGATAGCGCTGCATTCTTCCCTGCATATCCTCTGCCACGCTGCACGGAAGAATGCCGAGGCCAAAATACTGTCCCCATGTATCGTACTCAATCCACTGCGTCAGACCGCCGCAGTTGCCCACCGTGGGATTATCCGGAAAGGTCGGGTAATAGTCATGAGGCACTTTTTTCAGCGCCATGATAATCTTTTCCGAAACATCCCGCGCGGCATCCACCATGGCATACTGATGGTCCGCAGTATATGAAAAATCACGCACAATCAACTTTTTCCCTGCCGCATCCAGGGGACGGAACATCGCTCCAATCAGCTCGCGATACCAACGCTCCATATCATAGCCGCGGCATCGTTCACAGGTACATTTATTGGCAGCCAAAGACACCATACTCTCCCGGGTTCCCGCGCTGACAATCACACCGGACACCTTCGGAAAACGTTCGACAAACTCGCGGATCTTTTCTTCAAGGAACTCCCACCAGAAGGGGTCAGTCGGGCATACAGCGCCATTTTCATGGCGGAGATGCGGAAATTCTGACAGGATCTCATGAGGATAATAAATCTCTTTTACCTCGACGTAAAACTCCAGCCCCGCGTCGGTAATTTTGTCAATGATGTTATGCAGATAGTATTTATAATTTTTTGTATCTCCGTCCCGGTTGTTGTATGAGAGAAGCGAGACGTTGGGAGAAAAATATTTGTCCGGTTTAATCGCCCGGTCAATAATATCGTTGCAGTGAAAAATAATACCGGTCAAATCAAACTTTTTTGCAAATTCAATGGCCCTCTGCACATGATAACCATTCCACATGTTGGTCCCATGGATTTCCAAAAGCCGATCTTTGTAATCGGGGTTCTGTTTCATAACGTTATCTCCTCCTGCGGTTCCTGCAGAATCCGTTCTGCGTCTGCCGCCAGCAGTTTCATGCGCTGAACATTCAGCAACCAGTAAACGATTTGCGGATAATCGTCATCGCCCTCTGCCAGCATTCTTTCCGTGCGGGTACAAACGTCAAGCAAAGCTTTTATGGCCTGCTTTGCTGCAAACCGATTCGTCTCAGTCCTGTCTCTTTCAGCCAAAAGCGTTAAAAACACGACATCGCAGCTGTGTTTTCCAATTTCCACATATTGGCGATACAGAGCAAGCAGCTTGTCGATCTGACAGATGGTTGTTTCCGAAAATTCGCATTCTTCCGGAGCAAGAAGTCCACGCAACTCTTCAACCTGCTCCAATGCCTGTTGTTTTTCCCGACGAATTTCTAAAAGGTTCTCCTCTTTTGCCGGATCAAGCCTTTGGGAAGCCCCCGGCTCCCAATCATCCCGACCGTGGACCTTTACCATCATTTTGAAGGCTTTGTCCAAAGAATCCGGGAACATATTATCCTCACAGAACCAGTGATCCCTTACATACACTGTTTTGCGCATCACCTGCCAGCTGGCCTGCATAAATGTACGCATATGCTTCCACGCTGCCGGATTTTTAGGCGCTGATGGCTCCGGCAAGTAGGAGCCACTTTGCAGCGAATCAATCCAGCCGCGCATTCCCCACATCTGATAAACGGAATCCAAATCGGCATCTGCGTTTTGTGCCAGTCTTCCCGCCGCATACAAATTGAGCATATTGCAACTGTTGAAGGTGCTGTTTTCATACATACCTTCCCAGTCTGTGCGGAACCAAACGCCCCGTACGCCTTTGGTACGGCAAAAGCGCATTCTCTGCTGCAGATCCTCCGCAATGCTCACCGGAAAAAATCCCGCGCCAAAAAACTGTCCCCAAGTATCAAACTCCACATATTCTCTGTGCTTGGTCGTACCAATCTTTGGATTATTGGGAAATGGTGGATAATAATCATGGGGCGTATTTTTCAGGGCGACAATCACATCCGGCGCCGCCTTTTCCGCAGCCCGAAGCAGGGTACTCTGTGCTCCCTTGGTGAATGTGAAATCCCGCACAATCAAAGGGATCCCATGCTTTTTTAAGGGACGATACACTGCACTGAAAAGGTTGCAATACCACTGCTCGGCATCCATACTGCGGCATCTCTCACATCCACAGGGATTTTGTCGTGTCATGGACGTCCGGCTTTCATGAGTACCTGCACTGAGGATTACTCCGCTCAATTCCGGAACTCTTTGGCACAGTTCTTCCACGCACGCTTCAATGTATTCCGGCCAAAAAGGATGCGATGGACATACCACTGCATTTTCCGGGTTCATCAAAAAAGGGTACAATTCCGGTATTTCATCCGGGTAGAAAATTTCTTTAAAGTTCAGATAAAAACCGATTCCTCGCCGCTTGGCACGGCGCGCTACAAGGTTGATATAGTTCTGATTGTTTTCAATGTCAAAATAGCGCAAAGCCGAAAATTTTTCCCACATAGTTTTGACGGTAACATATTTTTCCGGCAGCACCAGTCGATTCATCATGTCGCTTTGGTGAAAAATGAGCGCGTTAAAGCCATTTTCCGCCATAAAAGAAATTGCACGATCTACCTGGGCCAACTGCCACATACGGCTGCTGTGGATTTCCAGGCCGACAAAGTCAAAATCTCTTTCCATCTCTTTTCCTCATGATTTTGGCGCATTTTAAAACAGGGCCGCCGAATTTTATCCGACAACAAAAATCCAGCAGCCCTGTTTTCAATTTACATTACTCAATTATCACGTGTTGCTCTATCACTCGAGCAGACGATCGCCCAGTTCCTCGTAGATCTCAGTGTAGCGAGCCACAGAGTCCGTCCAAGTCTTTCCAAACTCTTCATGATCCTGGAACTCCACGTTGAATCCGTAGTTTTCGATGGCCTCTTTCACTTCCGGCATATCCAGCGCAGCCTTGTAAGCGTCCTCATAGTATTTGATGACCTCATCCGACACACCCAGAGGAGCGGAATAGCCATGGAAGAAGCCGTTCTGCAGCCAATCATAACCCTGTTCTACAGAGGTAGGAACATCTTTGTAGATTTCACTGGTCAAACGCTCATCGTCCAGCACTGCGATGGCGCGCAGGTCACCGGATTTCACATATTCCTGACCGTCGGAAGGAGCCTGAACCGTCACTTCGGCATGTCCGCCCAGCAGAGCAGCGATGGAAGAAGCGCCGCCGTCATAGATAACTGCCGAAATATCTCCGCCATTCTTTAGTGCAAAGTATTCCAGTTCCCAGTGCGTCTGGCCGCCACGGTTGTTCGCTGCCATGACTACGTCACGAGACAGGATAGCATCTTTCAGATCGTCCAGATTCTGGATATCGCTGTCGGCACGAACATACACTACATACGGTGCATAGCCAATCTGGCACAGCGGCTGCAGCTCTTCATAATAGACATAAGGAGTCTCTGCATTCAGGCAGTTTACAACAACCGCGGAGTTGGTATTGCCAATGGTCAGGCCGTCCGGTTCCGCCTGAATCAGCTCAGAGAAGCCGATGGCACAGCCACCACCGGAAATGTTATTGACCACCATCGGAGTAGCGAAGCAATCTGCCGCATCGGTGGTAAACACACGAGCCAGCAGGTCGGAAGATCCACCCGGAGCATATGCAACAATCACGTTTACGTCATCGTCGGGAGTCCAGGATGCCTCCTGTGCTGTGGAAGACCCACCTGCGGTAGAGCCCGCCGAACCTGTGCTTGTCGTTTCGCTTGAGGAGCTCCCGGAGCACCCTGCAAGAGCCAGGGTCACGCACAACGACATGAGAACTGCCAATACCTTTTTCATTTTACGACCTCCTAAAAATTAAATGATTTCTTTTTAAGCAGAATGGTTTCTGCCTTAATTACTTCATTCAAGCCTGCTCATTCGGCGTTTCCGCCTTTTCCGGCGATGCTTTTTTCTTCGCAAAGAATTCTTTTATGCTCTTGCCAAACGAGACCACCATGACGATCAGTGCAATCGCCAGAATCACCGCCGCAATCGGTCGATCCAACAGCGCTGTCAGCAAGTGGCCTTTGTACAACGTCATTGTTCCGAGGAAGGAATCTTCCAGCGTACTGCTCAGGAACAGCCCCACTGCCAATGCAGCCATATTGTAACCGCAAGCGCTCAGGAAAAATCCGATCATACCCGTAACAACCATGATGCCCATGTCAAATACACTGTTGTTGATTGCATAACCGCCCGCAAAGGTAATAAAGGTAATCAGCGGCATCAAAATGGAAAAGTCCACTCGAAGCAGGCTCGCCCAAACACCAACCAGCGGAAGGTTGATAATGAGAAGCACAACATTTCCGATAAACATGCTTGCAATCAGCCCCCAGAACAAATCCGGATGTTCTGTAATAAACATGGGACCAGGGGTAATTCCATGCACCATAAAGGCACTCATCAGCAGCGCCATAGATGCATTGAAGGGAAGGCCCAGGCTGAGCAGCGGAACCATGCCCGCATACATCGCGGCATTATTTGCAGATTCAGGGGCGGATACACCCTGAAGAATACCGGTGCCAAACTCTTCCGGATGTTTGCTCAGCGAACGCTCCATGCCGTAAGCAAAAAACGTTGCCAATGTAGAACCAGCACCAGGCACCAAGCCTACCAGGAAGCCTATGATGGAGCAGCGTCCAATGGTTTTGTACACTTGCTTGAAATCGCTTTTTGTGGGGAACTGGTCTTTCATTTTAAACTCCATGACCTGTCCCTGCTCTTCTCTGGTACAGATCGCACCTACCAGTTCCGTAATGCCGTAAACGCCCATGATGAAGGTAACAAAGCTAATGCCTTTGTACAGGTCGATCACACCATACGTAAAACGCAGCGTTCCATACAAATCATCCAAACCGACGCACCCGAGCACAACGCCCAGACAAACAACGATCAACCCTTTCAACTGATTCTTGCCGGAAATCGTAGTCAGAAGAATCAACCCGAAAATCACAATTGCGAAAAATTCTACCTTACCGAAGCTCAGTGCTACTTTCGCCAGTGCGGATGCTGCAAATGTAAGACCAATCAGGCCAACCATACCACCGCAGAACGAACTGATGGCCGCAATGCTCAGGGCCTTTCCGCCTTTTCCCTTTTTGGCAAGGGGATGGCCGTCAAAACAAGTAACAATACTGGTCGCCTCTCCGGGGATATTCACAAGAATGGACGTAATAGCGCCGCCGTACTGAGAACCAAAATAAATGCCGGAGATCATAATCAGCGCACTCAAGGGATTCATTCCGTAAGTAACGGGAAGAAGAATCGCCACTGTTCCGGAAATTCCGAGGCCGGGCAGAACACCAATCAGAGAACCCAAAATGCAGCCAATGATTGCACAAAAAATATTGGTCACGGTGAGACAATCAAGGAATCCCTGTCCCAGCAAAGCCAAAGACTGAAGCATATTCGTTTTCCCCCTCTCTTAAAACCAGCTTGCCCCGGGCAGCGGTACATTCATGGCATATGTGAAAATTGCCCACACAATCACACTGAAAACACCTGAAATCAGAATCGGCTTTACCACGCCTTTGCGTCCGGTCAGTTTCAGCATGGCAAAAAGACAAATAAAGGTATCCACCGCAAATCCGATTTTTTTAACAAGGAATACATACGCAATGCAGATCAGCATGTACAGAAGCCATTTCAGCCAATTCACATCTTTCAATTTTTCCGGGACTTCATTTTTCTTAAACATCTCCAATACCAGATTGATCAGGGAAAAGATGATCAATCCTGCAGAGAAAACGGTCGGAGCAAAGCCGCCTTTCGGGCTGGAAAAGGTGCCGAATTCCAAATCTTTCAGAGACGTCACAAATGCCAAAATCCCCAGCAGCAGCAAAAATGCTGCAACGATTTTGTTAGTCCAGGGCAAAATCTTATTTTTCATTTTCCTCTCTCCTTTCAAGGGCTCAGCCAGCTTCTCCTTTGCGTTTTGTCTTAAAGTGTATCAATTTTCGCTTGGCACATTGCTCCAGCGTATTGGCCAGGATATAAAGATCATCAAAGGTTTCTTTCTCCACGGGAACGCAAAATAATTCTCTGCATTTGGCCGTATCCACAAAAAGAATGTATCGATCGTCGTACCAGTACTGCCCGCGGATTGCTTTATACGGAAGATGAAGCACCGGCTCTCTTTCGCGGTCGATCAAAAATTCTCTTGCCTGAAACGTCAATTTGACATGTGTATCCTGATGCCGCGCCATCACTTCCAGAAGCTTGGGCTTCAAGTACAGGGTATACATCAACAGCACCAGGAACAAAATCAGGATCAGAATGCTGAAAATCAAAAGTGGAGTTACCATTTCCCCGCTGTCCACTACAAGCGCCAAAAGACAGGTCATGCCCGCGGCAAACAATACACTCAAAGCAATTCTGGGAACGTTCAGGATTCGCGCCAGCAGCGTTTTCATCACTTCGGTATCTTCCTGCGTCGTCTTAACATAAAATTGAAGCTGACTTTTCCCTTTTTCCACAATCGCCTACTCCTTGTATCTCATTTCACTGTTTTTCCGGAGTCGATCATAATGACTGCTCCATTCACAAAATCAGCCGCACTGGACGCTAAATAAACAGCAGCGCCCACATAATCATCCACTTTTCCCAACCGTCCATATGGATGATTACGAATAACGGCTTCCTTCTTTTCAGGGTTTTGGGCATAGTAGTCTTTCGTGAAATTTGTTTCAGTAGCCGTTGGTGCAATACCGTTGACTTGAACATTGCAGGGGGCCCATTCGATTGCCAACCCTTTCACCAGCGCTGAAAGGCCCGCTTTACTGGCGCTGTAGGCTGTGAAATTCGCACCGAACCGATAAGCGCCAGTGGAAAGCACCTCAATGACCTTGCCCGATTTCTGCCGGCACATCTGTGCGCCTGCTGCTCTTAAAAGCATCGCTGCACCATTTAAATTCACATTGATGACCGTTTCCCATTCCTGACGGCTCATCTCAAGGAACGGCTTTCGATTGGTTACTGCAATACTGTTCAGCAGGATATCCAGCCGCCCATGGCGGGAGATGATTGTCTGAATCATTCTTTCAAGGAAATCTTCATCCAAAAGATCTCCCCAAAAAGTTTCCACCTCAAATTCGCATGCTTCCATCTCCTGCTTTTGCGCGGCAAGTCTTTCCTGACTGGCGTCAAACAGAACAATGTGCGCGCCATAAGAAGCCATTGCTTTTGCACAGGCCGCCCCAATATCACCGCCACCGCCTGCAATCAGAGCAACTTTTCCATCCAAGCAAAACATATTTTTCAATGCATCTGCCGTCATCTTGTTCGCTCCTGTTCTTTTTAAACTTTTACGTTTTCCGGTTTTCCTGTCAGCCAAGCCTCCAAGTTATGGAAAACAATCTCTGCACGTCGATTCATCGATTCTTCGGAAGCAAACGCGATATGCGGCGTAAGAAGCGTATTGGGCGTGTGCATCAGCGGATGATCGGACGCCAAAGGCGGCTCATTCTCAAACACATCAATCGCAGCACCTGCCAACCGTCCGCTGTTCAACGCATCTGCCAGTGCCTGTGTATCCACGACACCGCCGCGCGCAACGTTGATTAGAATCGCACCAGCTTTTGCCAAGGCAAGCTGCTCTTTTCCAATCAGTCCCCGTGTACTGTCATTCATGGGACAATGCAGAGAAATAATATCACTGCGCTGCATCAGTTCCTTTAAGCTGACACTTTCCACATAATCAGGCGTTTGTTTAGGCCGCGGCATATAGGCCAAAATTTTGCATCCAAAGCCGTGGAACAGCTGCGCAGTATAACTGCCGATTGCGCCGAAGCCCACAATTCCAACCGTTTTGGTACCAAGTTCGCACCCAAGAACCGGATCCGCTGCTTTCCCGTCACGGCAGCGCGCCTCATTTTCACGCACACGGCGCAAAAGTGCAATCGCATTTCCAACTGCCAGTTCCGCGACTGTACTGGTAGAATAACCTGCCGCATTACAAACGGTAATTCCATGCTCTCTTGCATAATCCGTATCCACATGATCAATTCCGGTAAATCCAACATCGATCATTTTAAGATTTTTGCAATGAGAGAGGACATCGCGCTTCAAAGGCATATTGGCGAGAACAATAACGTCCGCATCCTGTGCATGCTGAATCTGCTGTTCTGCAGCTGCTCGTTCATACGCCTCAAACGTATGTCCTGCCTTCAAGAGCGGCTGTACCAACGCATCCAGCTTTTCTTGGGAGACCCGCAGAGACTCCAGCAACACGATTTTCATGAAACTCTCCTCCTTTTAAACCCGACCAATCTCATCGTAATCTGTTTGTGCCAGATGCTTGCAGAGGTTTTCACGTACGGTCGCAACACGTTCTCCATCCAGCACTACATAAACCATGTAATAATATTCTGTGGTCTCGAAGAGCTCGTTCAATTTGCGGGACATCTCCGTTAACCCGTTCAGTGCATTTTCCAGCAGCGGTTTTGCCCACAGTTCATCTTCTCTCTTCCGCTTTTCTTTCGGAAGCATAAAATAACGCGTCAGGAAAATTCCGTATGTAATGTAGCGGTAGGCCTCCACGTACAGTTGATCACACGAAATGGTATACCGAACAAACCGCTTGCCTTCGCTGTTCAGTCCGTCGCCTAAATCATCGGCACTTTTTACTGCTTGGCGGATCAGTTCCAAGGCCTGATCTTTTTCTCGCAAAATACTTTTCAGGTTCTCTACATTTTCCACGTCCAACGCGGTTGCTTTGCTTGGCAGCCAGTCTTTCAGGCTGTTTTTCTCTTCCGCCAGCCACATACCATGTTCGATGCTGGCCGGGAATTCAGAGGAATCCGTAAATACACAATCGTGCACATAAGCAGTTCGTCTCAAAATCTCGAATGTGTTTCCATATACATTCATTACCTGCTGAATGGCCTGCCGCCGTTCAGGGATCGAAATGTTATCCGCATAAAATTTTCTGTAGCACAGCCAGCGGTCATACGCTTCCTCTGCAGGGGCGTTCAAATCGCGGTTGGTCTGCGCCACCAAAAACAGATTCAGCAAATTAGGCGTTTCAAAAACAGCATGTCCGTCGATGCCTTCCCAGTCAGTCCGTACAAGGAGACCTGAAACCCCATTTTCTTTGGCAAAGCGGAAACGATAACGAATATCCTCTGCCATAATGGAAACGCCGATGCCCTGCCCATAGTACTGTCCCATGGTGTCGTACTCTATCCACTGCTGGCGTCCCGGCATTTTTCCAATACGAGGATTGTGAGGGAAGGTCGGGTAGTAATCATGCGGCGTGTTTTTCAAAGAGAAAATAATATCTTTCGGGAGCTGATCCATTGCCTCGGAAATATCCTTGTGCGCTGTTGAATCAAAGACAAAATCACGAATGATCAGCTTTTTCCCTGCTGCATGAATCGGCTCATACATTGCCATAATCACATCTTTGTGCCAGTCGGAAGCTTTTTTCTTCTGGCAGAGTTCACAATTGCAGCGATTGCTTGCAAAAGAAGTTTTGCTTTCTCCCGTTGCCGTAGAAGTAATGATTCCCGCGATATCGGGGAAAGTGGCAAACAGCTCCCGGTATTTGAAATTCACATATTCCAGCAAAAACGGTTCGCTGGGGCATACCGCTCCGTTTTTCCGCAGGAACGGATACAGCTCATCCATGCAATCCAAATAGTTGATTTCTTTGTTTTCAATGTAAATTTCCAGGTTGCGCTTTTTGGCCTCATGCAGGACTCTGCGGAAATAAAGGCCTTTTTTGTACGGATTGTCACGCCGGGTCGGATCGTACTTGTACATTGTGCGATATACCTGATCGTACGCTTCCGTCAGGTTGGAATACAGTTCTTTCTCTTTGGGGCCGCCTATGTACTTGGTCGGATACAAAAGCTGATCCACAAAATCATTGCGGTGAAAAGCAAGTCCGGTCATCCCGTTCTTGTGGGCAAATTCCATCGCCCTCATCACTTTTTCAAAATCCCAGGCATAATTGCTATGGATTTCAATCAAACTTGTTTCAAATAACATTTGGTTCCTCCACATTAAAAGATTCTCGGGTTGATTCCCGTTTAATGATGCTTCCTGGATACATCGTGAGCTGAGAGGCCTCTCTCCCATTCAAAACATCCAAAAGAGTTTTAACCGCTGTACTGGAAATTTGCTCAATCTGCGCATCTACACTTGTAAGTGTGGGTGTTGTATATTGTCCCCATTCCACATTGTTATATCCTATAATTTGGACCTGTTCCGGAACAGATATTTTTCTCTTTTCCATATACTTCAGCGCTTTCATCGCGATGGTATCACCGGATGCCATAATCGCCCCGATTGGCTTTGCGTTGGGATCTTGGAACATTCTGTCCAAAGCTCCTTCAACATCGCCGCCACACATCTGAATCGAATCAGCCCAAACAGGGATATTGTTTTCCAGCATTGCTTTCAAAAAGCCTTGAATCTTTAATTTGTTGCTGTACGTATCTCTTGAATATAAGTAAATGATTCTGCCTCGTTCCTGCGAACGAATCAATCCTTTTGCCGCACGATATGTCGCGTCCAAATCATCACACAATATGTTATAAATATTTGGGCCTTCCACATGACCATTGACGCATATAACAGGAATTTTTTTTGCACATTCAACGATATACCGATTGTGTTCCGAATCAGCTTCTGTATACGAGGAACTTAATAAGACAACTCCATCCACCTTTTGCCCCAGCATCATTTTCAAACGGAGCTTTTTCTCTTCAAAAGAATACCCTGTACATGACAAAAGTGAGAAATAGTGATTTGCTTTCAATATCTTCTCTACAAAAAAGACTGTACGCGTTACATACGTATTAGCTACATCCGGATACAAAATCCCAATCGTTTTTGTTTTGTTTTTGATTAGTCCCTGTGCATATGCGTTGGGCACATAATCCATTTCCCGCATCACTTGCAAAACCTTTTCCCGTGTTTTCTGCGAAACACGTGGACTATTGTTCAAAACGCGTGAAACCGTGGCCGTTGAAACGCCAGATTTTTGTGAAACATCATAAATACTGAAATTGCTCATTCTTATCACCTGCGCCTCAAATTTCTAAAAATCCATTAAAGCCCAGCAATATGAAATCGAATACATTTTATTTTTTTAATAATACAACCAAAATCCATTAACTATTTACTATATTTTTATTATACATAGACATTTTCAAAAAATCAATGTAATCGGTTACAATTTTTCGATCTTTTTTTCGTGCATCTTTTACGATTCTCTGTCCTGCCTCTGCTTTAAAAATTTATCGTAAAATCGTATTTTTTATTTTAATTTGATATTTTTGTTCCATTATGGATGCTATTGCAGTATTTTTACTTTGCGCATTATTCATCATTTTTTTGCCTCATTTTTGAGTAACCGCTTACATCATCTCTTTAAGCATCATCGTAAATGTGCCATTTTAGCGCAAAACAAAAGCTTTCTTCCCTTGCAAATGCTTTTACAGCAAGGAAAGAAAGCCTAAAAAGTTGCATCAGAAGCTAAATAAATAACAAATCATAAAACTATATATTTACGCAATTTTATGGCTCTTTTTATCCAGGCGCATCTTGTCCGAAATCATGGCGATGAATTCGGAGTTGGTGGGCTTGCCCCGCAGATTGTGGATCGTATATCCAAAATAGCTGTTCAATGTATCCACATCGCCTCGATCCCAAGCGACTTCAATCGCATGGCGAATAGCTCGTTCCACTCTGCTGGCGGTCGTATTGTTGCGTTTGGCAATTTCCGGATAAAGCCGCTTTGTTACACTGTTGATATAGTCGTGGTCTTCGACCGTCATCAAAATCGCGTCCCGCAGAAACTGATATCCTTTGATGTGCGCGGGCACACCGATTTGATGAAGAATTTCGGTGACGGTGCACTCGTCATCCACACCATGCTCCACCACCAGATCTCTTCCAACCATTGAACGAATGCGCTGCGCCATTCTCTGCGGGTCAAAGGGCTTCAAAAAATAGAACGAAAACCCCTGTTCTACCATCTCACTTTCCAGAGTATCGTCCGTAAAACTTCCGGCTACAAAAAATTTTGCATGCCCCATCGCTTTCTCATCGTAACACTGTTTTACGCTTAATGCATCCAAACCCGGCATGAAGGCATCCAACAATACAACATCCGGATTCTGCGCCTCAATCGCACTCAGCACCTTTTGCCCGTCCCGTTCGCACAGCGTTACATGAAACCCCTGTCCCGCCAGCGCCTGACGGCACTGTTCCGTAGCCGGTGCCCCAAAATCCGTCATAACCAATTTTACCTGTTCCATTGTCTGTCTCCTCCATATGGCTTTTTCTTAAACCCACGTCCTTTTTTGTGTAGGTTCGGTTTGTTTTGACATCCAAATATTACCATATATTTCCAATTAATGCAATGGTTTCCAGATAAAATTTCCATTTTTTGTAAATTCAAATTTTATGCAGCCTGCTGATTGCGCAATGCATTGTCTGCGGTTTCCAACATATTTTCAGCAAAAATCCCATATCCGCGGGTGGGATCATTGACGAACACATGCGTTACCGCCCCAATCAGTTTCCCGTCCTGAAGGATCGGACTGCCGCTCATTCCCTGTACAATACCGCCTGTCCGGTTCAAAAGCGTCTGATCGGTCACATGAAGAATCATGTTCCGATTAGGGTCATCTGATGACAACGCCACCTTTTCAATTTGTACCGAAAAATGCTGTGGTGTTTGGCCATCCAGAGTGGCAATAATCTCCGCAGGGCCTGTCTTGATTTCCTGTGCCAGCGCAAGTTCCGTGTCTGTTCCCTTCAAGTAAGCCGTAGCCTTGCCATAAACGCCTGTCTCCCCATTGACGGTAATGGTTCCTGTTGGAATCGCGGACGAAAAGCTGCCTTTCAACTCCCCGGGGCTCCCTGCACTTCCTTTGGTGACCCCGGTAATGGAAACAGGAACAATCTCGCCTTTCAAAAGCGAAATGGTCGTTCCTGTATCCACATCGTGAATAGAATGTCCCAACCCGGCAAAAACACCCGTTTCATTATCTACAAAAGTAAGGGTTCCAATTCCCGCCGACGAATCCCTCACCCACATTCCGGTGCGCCAAGTGCCGGACGAAGAATCTTTTACCGCCGTCAACATCACGCTGTGTTCTTTTCCGTCACGATTAAAAACCACTTCCGCCGGAGTACCCGCCAGATCCTGAATTGCATTGGCCACATCCTCATTGGTTCGCGTGAGATGCCCTGCTACCGACACAATCACATCGCCCATTTGAAGTCCTGCTGTTTTGGCCGGATTTTTATAACCGGTTGGGGTATAAATATCACTGAATCCAACCACCATTGCTCCATTGGCGAACATTTTTATTCCGAAGGGAGTGCCGCACACCTGAACCACACGCCGGTCCACCACCTGTGCACGAACCGTTTTTACCGGGATAATTCCACCAATGGTCAAATCGGTATTGTAGGAAGCGCCCACTGTCGTACTTGCCACTTCATTGACTCCGGAAGGAACACCGGCACGCACAAACGGCATTCCGGCAATTTGGATGCTTCCGTCGCGATTCACCAAAAACGTATCCGGAAGCAGCGTACTGATGTACAGCGCAAACACAAACAAACCCACCACGCAGCCGGACGCAATAAAGCAGCTCCATTTGATGAATTTTTCCAAAGCATTCACCCCTGCGATTGTATTTCACATCAATGTGCTTTGGTTAGTATGTGCCACTGCGCGGTCAAATAAACGGAAAGTCTCCGGCTTTTTAAGCCGGAGACTTGTTTTTCATGCGTGGTATGTCCTTACATACCGCTGTATTTCGGAAAGTCCCGTAAATGTTTGTGTCGTCTCCCCTTGAGTTACCAACAAAGTGGGGACCTGATAAATTTGATTTTCTTTCACAAAGGCGAGATTTTCTTCAGCAGAAATCGTATCGTACTCCACGCCGCTGCGATCCAGAAGTGCTTTCGCCATCGTACAATTGGGACACTTTTGGCCTGTGACCAAGGTGGGGCGCGCTGTTTGCACAATTTTTTCGTTCACGTCTGCCGACGTACTCACTCCATGCGGCACGCTTGCATGATCCATGCGATAGACTTTTCGGTCCTTGAATTCCTGCGCCTTGCCTTCATTCCAGTTCTGCACCGGACGATAATATCCGGTAATGCGGCTGTATACTTCCGTGGCCGCACCGCAAACCGGTCAGGTATACTGCTCACCCGACAGATAGCCATGTTCCCTGCAGATGGAATAGGTAGGAGACAACGTGTAATAAGGCAGCCGGTAGTGTTCTGCAATTTTTCGCACAAGACTCGCAGCTGCGCGCCAATCCGGCAGTTTCTCGCCTAAAAACGCATGGAAAACCGTGCCTGAAGTGTACAGTGTCTGAAGCGGGTCCTGAATTTCCAGTGCGGAAAAGATATCGTCGGTATACCCCACGGGCAGATGGGTTGAGTTGGTATAATAAGGCGTGCCCTGCTGGTTGGCCGTGATGATGTCACCGAACTGCGCAACATCGTGCTTTGCCAGGCGATAAGAAGTGCTCTCTGCCGGAGTTGCCTCCAAATTATACAAATCCCCATATTGTTCCTGATAGTCGGAAAGTCTCTCGCGCATGTGAAGAAGGACCGCTTTGGCAAAAGCCTGTGTCTCCGGATGAGTCAGATCTTTACGGAGCCACTTGGCATTTAGCCCCGCCTCATTCATCCCCACCAGCCCGATGGTGGAAAAATGATTTTCAAAAGTACCCAAATACCGTTTGGTATAGGGGTACAATCCCTCGTTCAAAAACTTGGTGATGGTTGTGCGTTTGATTTTTAAGGACCGAGCCGCAATATCCATCATGTGGTCCAGTTTTTTGTAAAAATCCGATTCGTCTTTTGCCAGATAAGCGATTCGCGGCAGGTTGATGGTAACGACCCCCACACTGCCAGTAGATTCGCCCGAACCGAAAAAGCCACCTGATTTTTTCCGCAGTTCCCGCAGATCCAGGCGAAGGCGGCAGCACATACTGCGCACATCGCTGGGCTGCATATCGCTGTTGATATAATTTGAAAAATAAGGTGTGCCGTACTTGGCGGTCATTTCAAACAAAAGCCGATTGTTCTCCGTGTCTGACCAGTCAAAATCCCGTGTGATGGAATAGGTGGGAATGGGGTACTGAAAGCCTCTTCCGTTGGCATCGCCTTCCAGCATAACTTCCAAAAAAGCCTTATTCACCATATCCATTTCTTTTTGGCAATCCTTGTAACAGAACTTTTGCTCCTCTCCGCCTACAATGGCCGGAAGTTCTGCCAGGTCGGACGGTACCGTCCAATCCAGTGTAATGTTGGAAAAAGGCGCCTGAGTCCCCCACCGGCTGGGCGTATTGACTCCGTAGATGAAGGATTCCACACACTTCTTGGTCTGTTCGTAAGACAGGCCGTCAACCTTCACAAAGGGCGCCAGGTACGTGTCAAAAGAAGAAAACGCCTGTGCGCCGGCCCACTCATTTTGCATAATGCCCAAAAAATTGACCATCTGATTGCACAGAGTTGCCAAATGTCGGGCTGGAGAGGAGGTGATCTTGCCGGGAATGCCGCCCAGACCTTCCTGAATCAGCTGCTTCAGAGACCAGCCCGCGCAATACCCCGTCAGCATGGAAAGATCATGCAGATGCAGATCGGCATTGCGGTGCGCCTGTGCGATCTCGTCATCGTACACCTCGCTAAGCCAGTAATTGGCCGTGATGGCACCGCTGTTGCTCAGAATCAGGCCGCCCACCGAATAAGTGACGGTCGAATTCTCTTTTACACGCCAGTCATTCACTTTCAAGTAGTCGTCCACCAGCTTCTTGTAATCCAGAATGGTCGACTTGGCCGCGCGCAGTTTTTCTCTCTGACGGCGGTACAAGATATACGCCTTGGCCACATCGGCATATCCAGCGTCACTGAGAACTTTTTCCACGCTGTCCTGAATATCCTCCACAAAAATGAAGCCATCGCGGATTTTCGGCTCAAAATCCGCTGTGACCCGCAGTGCCAGAAGGTCGATGACTCCCGGGTGTGCATTGCGATGTTGCGCTTCGAAGGCCTTTTCCATGGCTGCACATATCTTTTGAATGTCAAACGCGGCTGCCTCGCCGCTTCTTTTGCGAACCTGATACATAAAGACAGCTTCCTTTCCGGATATTTCGGACTCGGCCGAATATCCTTAGTATAGCACTGTCTTTCCAATTTATCAATATATATTGATAAAGTTAATTTTATAACACAATATATTGTGTTATCATCCTCGTACTTGCGCGTTTGGGATCCATTGCCGCAGCGCCTGCAGCAAACGTGCCAGTCCCTGTTGGTCAAAGGGGGTCAGGCTTTGGTCCGGCACCTGTTGTGAGCAGACAAAGTTCTGCAAAAAGTACCGATTCGCCCCCCGCAGCCAGCGTCCGATCTCATCCATGCTCATCTCATCGTGCAGCTCGCGTGCCACCGTGGTTCGGAACTCATATTCCACTTCACCGGACAAAAGGAACGCCGCACTCCTCTGAACCTGCTGAAAAGGTGCTCGGTCCCAACCGATGGTTTCAGCATATCGATCCGGACTGTTTTTGATATCCATCGCCACACAATCCACTAAGCCACTGTGCACAACCCGCTCCAAGCGATCCGGAAAGCTTCCGTTTGTGTCCAGCTTGATGCGATACCCCAGTTCCCGGATGCGCATCAGCAGATTTTCCGTCTCCTGCCAGAGCAGAGGTTCTCCGCCCGTCAGACACACGCTGTCCAAAACACCCACCCGGCTTTTTAGAAAGGCGAAGAACTCCTCCTGACGCAGTGGCGGGGCCGCTGTGTGCAGCGGGATCAATTCACTGTTGTGGCAAAACGGACACCGGAAATTGCAGCCCTGCACAAATACCGTACAGGCCACGTGCCCGGGATCATCCAGCAATGTCAATTTCTGCAAACCAATCAGTTCCATTGTTCCACATCCTTTGTTTCACTATACGACGCGCAGAAGGCGCTGTCAACGACGCAACAAATGACGAACGCGGCGCGCCATCTCCATGATTACCGGTCCCGCCAGCACCGCCGCAAACACGATGAGAAGATCTTTTCCCAACACCGGCGCTGTGCCGAAGAATCCCTGAAACAGCGGCAGATAAACGCTTATTGCTGTACAGAGCAGCGAAAGGCTTGCCGCCCCCAGTAAAGCAGGGTTGCCGCCGAAGTGCAGGCCCTCGCCCCGGCACTCAAAAATGTGCAACATCTGAGAAAACACAATGGTCATAAAACAGGCGCTTCGCGCCAGAGTAATATCTCCTCCGCGATACAAAACGGCCCAGTACGCCCCGCAGGAGGCCAGCCCCAGCATGGTGCCGCGAACGAGAATGGTGCGCGCCAGGCCGTGCGCAAACAAGCCCTCTTCTTTCGGGCGCGGCGGGCGGTCCATAATATCTTTGGCCGGCGGTTCCATGCCCAGTGCAATGGCCGGAAGCCCATCTGTAAACAGATTTACAAGCAGGATCTGAATGGGCAGCAACATGACAGGTAACCGCAGAAGCATTCCAAACAGCATCCCCAAAACTTCTCCCAAATTGGAAGTCAGCAAAAAGCGAATGAAGCGCCGAATATTCTGGTAAATGACCCGGCCCTCCTCCACTGCTGCCACAATGGTCGCAAAATTATCGTCCAAAATAATCACGCTGGAGGCTTCCTTTGTTACATCGGTTCCGGTAGCCCCCATGGCCACCCCGATATCCGCTTCTTTCACTGCAGGCGCATCGTTTACACCGTCTCCGGTCATGGCCGTGATCTGCCCCACCGCTTTGTATGCCCGCACAATGCGCAGTTTATGCGCCGGTGACACACGGGCGTATACGGCCGTGCGCATGCACACCCGACTCAGCTGCTCATCGGACATGGCATCCAGTTCCGCTCCCGTCAGGACGCCGTCTCCCGGCCCGGCGATCCCGGTCTGTCGCGCAATTGCCAATGCTGTATCCCGATAATCCCCGGTAATCATAACCGGCTTGATCCCTGCGCTTCGGCACTTTCTTACAGCCTGCTTCACCTCGGGACGAGGAGGGTCCTGCATCCCTGCCAATCCAAGAAAACACAGTTCCCTCTCGCCCTTCTCCGGCGTACGGCTGACGGCAAAGCCTAAAACCCGCAGCGCGCTTTTTGCCATAAGCGCCATGGCGTTTTCAACTTCTCTGCGTTCTCTCTGCCCAAGTTTCCGAACCCCCTGCGCTGTGAGGATCGTCGTGCATTTGTCCAAAAGAACGTCCGGTGCGCCTTTACAGCAAAGAGTCTCCCCCGCCCGATCCCGCACTGTCACGCTCATGCATTTTCGTTTGGAATCAAAGGGCGCCTCGGAAACGATCGTGCGGGTGCGCATCAGCTTTGCACGCGTTACACCCGCTTTGGCTGCCGCTACCAGAACAGCCGTCTCGGTGGGATCCCCCTCCACGCGGTACTCTTTTCCCTGCAGCCCAATGTGCGCACTGGAACACAAGACACCCGTCTCCAGCAACGTCTCAATCGCAGACAGGTCCACCGCGCGTCCGCCTTCAGTAATGGAACCTTTTGCGCTGTACCCGGTTCCCGAAACATCGCAGTTGTGCCCGGGAGTCCAGATGCGCTGTACCGTCATTCGATTTTGCGTGACGGTTCCGGTTTTGTCCGTGCAAATCACGCCCGCACATCCCAAAGATTCTACTGCATGCAGTTTTCGAATCACCGCCCCCCGGCGCAAAATGCGGCCTACACTCAACGCCAGTGTAATGGTAACGATGGCCGGCAAGCCTTCCGGAATGGCCGCCACAGCCAGCGAAACTCCGGTGAGCAGCATCTCCAAAAAGCCGTTGCCCTGCAGGAACCCCAGAAAAGCTACAGCCAGGCAGATCAGTACACAGGCCGTGGCCACAAATCCGCCCAATTGCTTCAGCTTTCGCTGCAGCGGCGTCGGATCTTCGGCTGCTTCCTGCATCAATCCCGCAATTTTCCCCATTTCCGTTGCCATGCCGGTGGATGTCACCTGCACCTCACCCCGGCCTTCGGTCACAATGCACCCCATGAACAATTTGTCGCCGTCTTTTTTCTCCACCGGCAGACTCTCTCCGGTCAGCATCGACTCATTACAGGACAAACGTGTCCCACTTTTCAAAACGCCGTCCGCCGCAATCTTATCGCCGGCTTCCAGAAGCAGAAGATCTCCCGGCACCACTGTGCGGGCGCTGATCGTTTTCTCCATTCCGCCGCGGCGCACACGAGCTGTGGGAGCACTGAGCTCCTTGAGCGCTTCCAGCGTTTTTTCTGTTCGATACTCCTGAAAAAAGCCCATCAGCGCATTCATCAATACAATGATAATAATCGTGACGGCTTCGCTTCCCTGCCCCATCAGCAGCGAAATCAGCGTCGCCGCCGCTAAAATCAGGATCATTACATCTTTAAACTGTGAGAAAAACATGGAAGCGATTCCCGGCCCCTGCCTTCCGGTCAGACGATTCTCCCCCACCTGCCCCAGACGAACGGCTGCCTCTGCATCCGTCAAACCTCGCTCTGTCTGCCGCATACCTTACTTCTCCCCTTTTTTGGCAGACCTGCCTGCCTCTTTTTCTTCTATAAAAGGTATGTGACGGAGCCAGGGGCTATTCCTGTTTTCCCTTTACCAAAACTTTAAGGATTTTTTTCGAAAAAGATGAAGACAAGTAGCCGGGTATTTCGTATTATAGGTACAAGCAAATAAACACAACGATAGGGCGCCTTATCGCGGTGTTTCAGCATAAATGAAAACGACAGCTGAACGGGCTGTCCGGAAAGGAGCTTGTCTTCTATGACATTTCTTGTTTTTACCCGTATTGTTATGATTTGCAGCATTCTTCTGGGAATTTATGCTCTGTACTTTGGCGCAATCGCACTGGTGGGCCTGTTCCGGCGCACAAAAGCAATTCCGGCGGCCGCCCCTCAAAAAAAGTTTGCCTGTGTCATTGCCGCGCGCAATGAAGCACTTGTAATTGGAAATCTGGTGGACAGCCTGTATGCGCAGAACTACCCTGCGGACCTGTTTGAAGTAATCGTAGCTCCCAACAACTGCACAGACGAAACCGAGGCCATTGCCCGGCAGCACGGAGCGCGCATTTTCCTTGCGCAGGGAACCATCCGCAGCAAGGGAGAAGTTTTGACCCAGATTGTGGATGACGTTCTTCTTCGCGAAAACTTCGATGCCATGTGCGTATTTGATGCGGATAATCTGGTAGATCAGAATTTCCTGCAGCGTATGAATGACGCGCTTTGCAACGGCGCACAGGCAGCTCAGGGATTCCGCGATTCCAAAAACCCCGAACAAAGCGCTATTTCGGGATGCTATTCCATCTGCTACTGGATGCTGAACCGCTTTTATAACGGTGCCCGCGCCACACTGGGGCTTTCCTCTCTGGTCAACGGAAGCGGATTTGCCGTCACCACCGACTTGCTGCGAAAACTGGGTGGATGGCACACCTGCACCATGACTGAAGACTATGAGTTCAGCGCGCAATGCGCCATTGCCGGCGGTCGTGTGGATTTTGTTCCCGATGCTGTGATTTACGACGAACAACCGCTGACATTCGTACAGAGCTGGCGTCAGCGCCGCCGCTGGACCACCGGCAGCCTGCAGGGGCTTCAAACCTACGGCAGCACGCTGTTCCGGGAAATGATTTTGCGCCGCAGCATCGTTTGCCTGGATATGTATTTGACGTTTTTGACCCCCTTCGTCCAGCTGGCCGGAGCAGTGCTGGGTCTGGTGGGCACCATCCTTTTGCTGATGGGCAAAGGCTTTGTGATCGGAAGCATCTTCTTCAACGGTGTTGTTGCCGCTTTGATCCTCACCCTGGGTGGCATGCTGCTGAGCTGCCTTGGCACGGCCGCCGCCGCCACCGTTACCGTTCTACTCAAAAAAGAAAACCTGCACGGAATGGGCTGGGGCATCGCCGCTTTCTGGATGTTCGCGCTGAGCCATATGGTTTTGACACTTTTGAGTTTCGTCAAGCAGGAAAATGTCTGGCGCCCCATTGCGCACACCAGCGTAAAAACAATGGACGATATCGCAAAAAGTCATTGATTCAAAAAGAGAGCCGACAAAGTCGGCTCTCTTTTTTTAAAACAGCCGGAGCAACCCGCTCCGGCTGTTTTTTCAGCCACGGCTGAACCGCGCCAGAAATTCTTTTGTTTTTTCATTGCGCGGGTTTTCAAAAATGTCTTTCGGAGTACCCTCTTCGCAGATCACACCGTCCGCCATATACACCACATGGCTGGAAACATCCCGGGCAAATGCCATTTCATGGGTAACCACAATCATCGTCAGCCCTTCCCGTGCCAGCTGCCGCATGACATTCAGCACTTCTCCCACCATCTGCGGATCCAGTGCGCTGGTCGGTTCGTCAAACAGAAGTACCTCCGGCTGCATGGCCAGTGCACGCGCAATGGCCACACGCTGTTTCTGTCCGCCGGAAAGCTGGTGCGGCTTGGCATGGATGTACTGCTCCATGCCCACTTTTTCCAAAAAGGACACCGCCGTCTGCCGCGCCTCTTCCCTGGACTTTTTTAACACCTTTACCGTTCCAGCCATGCAGTTTTCCAAAACCGTCATATTGCTGAAAAGGTTAAAGCTCTGAAAGACCATTCCCACTTTGGAACGGTATTCACACGGATTGCTGCCGCGGGCCGTAATGGGGCGGCCATGAAACAAAATTTCACCGCTTGAGGGCCGTTCCAAAAGGTTGATGCAACGCAGCAAAGTGGATTTTCCGGAACCGGATGCGCCGATCACACAGGTGACATCCCCTTCGTTGACATTGAAATCCACGTCTTTCAGCACCTGATGCGTACCGAAATTTTTCGACACGTGCTTCACTTCAATGATCGGTTGACTCATTTGGAATGTCCTCCTTTACGGGAACGGCGACCGCCCGATCGCTTGCCTGCCAGCACGTCGCTGACTTCGGCCTGTTGTTCCTGAATGCGATAATCGCTGTTGGGTTCTTTCGGGTTCTTTTTATACCGGTGCATGCCTTCGCCCGGTACCAGCGGATCGGCCACAGCCAGATCAAAGTTCTCCGGGCCATCCATCATTTTCTCCAGCGCACGAAGCAGAACCGAAGCCGTCAGCGTCATGGTAAGATATCCGAGCATCTCAATGACGGCCGACGGAAAGTACAGATACGTTGCTCCCGTCACACCGCGATGAACCGCGAAAAACTCTGTGAAGGAAATAATGAACATGACCGAGGTATCTTTGATGTTGATAATGAAGTTATTGCCGATCTGCGGCATGATGTTGCGCAGAGCCTGCGGCAGGATCACGCTGGTCATCGTCTGGAAATGGTTCATACCGATGGCTTTGGCGCCTTCGGTCTGGCCGGGGTTCACCGAGATGATTCCGCCGCGGACAGACTCTGCCATGTAAGCGCCGGTATTGATCGAAACGACCAAAATGGACGCTGCCCATACACTGTTGAACTGCATGGCTCCATCGGTCAGATACGGAAGGCCGTAATAGCAAAACACCGCTTGCAAAATCATTGGCGTACCGCGGAAAACTTCCACATAAATGCGAACCACTGCGCGAATCAGCTTCAAGAAGAAGCGTTTGAGCAGAGGGTCTTCCTGCTCACAGGGAATCGTATTCAAAATACCGCAGCAAAGTCCGATCAGGCAGCCGATGGCCGTTGCCACCAATGCCAGAAGCAGCGTATCGAGCATTCCTCTGAGATAGGAGCCGCCGTAAGTGCTCCACAGCTTTACAATATCATTGCCCAGCTGAACCATTCTTTCCATACTTGTTCCTTCCCCTCAGGATCAGCCTTCGGAAATGGGCTGAACCGAAATGGCCTGTGCCATCAGATCATTGAAGTCATCTGCCGTCATGCCAGCCAGCACACCGTCAATGGCTTTCTTCAGTTCTGTGTTTCCTTTGCGCATGGAGATACCGATGTTGATATCGCCCTCATCCACGACAAAGTTGTCGTCGCTGTCGTTAAAGTCCAGCAGGACCATGTCGGGATAAGCCTGCAGCGCACCCTGAGCGGTGGGCATATCGGTGCAAACAAAGTCCACCGTGCCGGTTTCCAGCGCCATCAGCATGGCCGGAGCAGATTCCGCAGCGGTTTTGATTTCCGCGCCTTCAATCTGCGGCAGGCAGGTATCGTACCAAATGGTTGCAATCTGCGCCGTTCCGGTGGCACCAGCCAGGTCCGCCAATCCCTGAGCCTGCGCATAAGGACTATCCGCTTTGGTCAGGCAAACAATCGTCGCATAGAAGTACGGGCCTGCGAAATCAACCTGCTCGCTGCGCTCCGGTGTCATGGACTGACCGGCAATGACCGCATCCACTGTGCTGGACTGAACAGCCGGAACCAGAGAATCCCAGTCAGAGCGGACGATCTCCAATTCCACGCCCAATTCTTCCGCAATCTTTTTTGCCATAATAACATCGTAGCCGTTCGCATAATCACTGGCGCCTTTGATGGGAACCGCACCGTTGGAATCATCCGGCTGCGTCCAGTTATACGGCGCATAAGCACACTCCATTGCAACGGTCAGCACACCATCCTCGAGGCCGCTCGTACCCGCGGCAGAAGCGGAAGTGCTCTGCTCCGGCTGGGAAGCAGCCGCGGAACTGGACGAAGAAGAACTGCCGCACGCAGTCAGGCCGACGGTCATAGCAGCCGCCAGCAAACCGGCCACAATGGTTCTCATATTACGATTCATAAAAATCCCTCTCCTCTTTGATCATTTGAAATACACTTTTTCTCTTTATCCCAGCGCCGGATAAACAAAAAACCATGTGGCATCCGTGAAAAGATACCACATGGTCGAAAAAAAGCAATACAAATACCCTTATTCTAACCAATGGAAGCGCTTCACAGATGTGACAGTCCGTTGCATCTTATTACAACGGTCCAACGAGAAAGCCCGGCAAAAAGCCAACTCATTTCGGCGGCTGATGCCTTTCCCGCAACGGTTTTTGCCAACCGTTGGCTGCGGTACTCTTCATCCTCCGCGCCTCAACCATTTGATTTTTTTGTATCATAGCATGCACCCGGATTGTTGTCAACCAAAAACAGAATCTTTATACATTCAGCCGAAAAAACAACATCCGTCCGGAAAAAGATTTGTTACAATCCACATACATATTTGTATATTTTTCCAAAATCAAAGCCAAAAGGAAAGTTGACCATCCTCGCATGTATGCTCCAGCAAAGGCGGCACTTTCTGCAAGAAACGCAATGCAAAATCTGTATCCATCAACCAGGGACGAACCTGTTCCTGCGTCAAAACAAGCGGCATGCGGTCATGGATGTCCCGTACCGAGGCATTGGGCGCCGTTGTCAAAACAGCAAAGTGACGTATCTGCCCCTCTTCGGTGTAAAGACCGGCAAGGTAGACTGCCGGCTGCTGCGCAAGGCGAAACAAGTAGCGATGCTTCTGTCCATCCCATTCATAAAATCCGGTTGTGGGCACCACACAGCGGTGGTGTAAAATGCTCGCTTGGAAAAGCGGGCGCTCGCAAACCGTTTCTGCGCGTGCGTTGATTGCACGCTTCCCGTTTATAACCGGAATTCCCCAATTCTGCAGACAAACGCGAATTTTCGCACCTTCTGCCACCAAAACCGGCGCATCAGCCCCTGGGCTTACCTCTCCGCCGCTCCAGCCGCCTGCCCGGGCCGCAATCGTCTGCAAAAGATTCGATGAACCCGGTAGAAACTGATATCTGCTGCACATAACTTCTTCTCCCCGCGCAAGGCTGTTTGGATGCGCCCAACGATTTCTTTTGCCCCAAATGCTATATCTATTATACCACAAAAAAGCACTGCACTATGTATAAAAAATGCGCCTTGAACGTTCAAGGCGCATTTTCATCACAACAGATGAACCGCTACGATCAGCCCCGCAAAAACAATGGAAACCATGCTGGTCAGCTTGATCAGAATGTTGATGGACGGTCCGCTGGTATCTTTGAACGGGTCTCCGACTGTATCACCGACCACAGCCGCCTTGTGGCAATCGCTTCCCTTGCCGCCATGGGCGCCACTCTCAATATACTTTTTGGCATTATCCCACGCGCCGCCTGCATTCGCCATCATAACCGCCAGGACAAAACCCGTGACGGTGGTTCCCGCCAAAAGGCCCGCCACACCGGTCACTCCCAGAATCAGGCCCACAATGATGGGGGTCGCCACCGCGATCAAAGCCGGAGCCATCATCAATTTCTGTGCGCTCTTTGTGCACATATCCACGCAGGACGCATAATCCGGTTCTGCTTTCCCCTCCATCAGGCCGGTGATTTCCCGGAACTGACGGCGTACTTCCACCACAATGCTTTGAGCTGCTTTGCCCACAGCGTCCATGGTCAATGCAGCAAACAGGAACGGAAGCATACCGCCCACAAACAGACCAATCAACACCGTGGGATTTGTGATGCTCAGATCCATTTGCAGGTTGGGATCGATTTGATGCACTTTGTCGATATAACTGGCAATCAGCGCCAACGCCGTGATCGCCGCCGAGCCAATGGCAAAGCCTTTGCCGGTTGCCGCGGTGGTGTTGCCCAGGCTGTCCAGCGCGTCTGTGCGCTGACGAACTTCGGCGGGCATATGCGTCATTTCAGCAATGCCGCCCGCATTATCCGCAATCGGGCCGTAGGCATCCGTGGCCAGTGTAATTCCCAATGTGCTCAGCATGCCCACTGCAGACACGCCTACCCCATACAGTCCCATGTTGAAATCCTGCGCGCCGCCGCTGACAAAATAGCTCAGCAGTACCGAAACCCCCACAATGACCACCGGTGCTACGGTGGAAAGCATCCCCAATGACAAACCGCCGATGATCACCGTAGCGCTGCCCGTTTCGCTGGCCGCCGAAAGGCGCTGTGTGGGCTTGTAGCTGTCTGAAGTGTAGTATTCCGTCAATGCGCCAATGGCGACACCCGCCACCAGGCCGCTGAGAACCGCAAAATAGATGCCGGTATTTTCCGGCAAAAGGATCCGCACCGCAAAGAAGGAAAGGACCGCAATCAAAATGGCGCTGATATATGTACCGGTTCGCAGGGCCGTCAAAAGATTTCTCTGGCTGGCTCCTTCCTTCGTCTTCACAAAGAACGTCCCGAAAATGGAACACAAAACGCCCATGGCAGCCAACAGCATGGGCACGCCAACGCCGTGCATTCCAAAACCGGCCGCTACCGCCAGCGCACTGGTGGATACAATCGAGCCGACATAAGATTCGTACAGGTCCGCACCCATGCCGGCCACATCGCCCACATTGTCGCCTACATTATCCGCGATGACAGCCGGGTTGCGGGGATCATCCTCCGGAATTCCCGCTTCCACTTTGCCGACCAGGTCCGCACCCACATCAGCCGCCTTTGTAAAAATGCCGCCGCCCACACGTGCAAACAGTGCCATGGAAGAAGCACCCATGCCGAAGGTCAGCATATTGGCTGTGATGTTGCCAATCAGCTCGGCCTCCGTTGCCACCGGCTGAATGTTGGTATACCAAAAATGCAGCAGGAAATACCAGAACGTAAGGTCCAAAAGCCCCAAGCCTACCACGGTAAAGCCCATAACGCTTCCCGCTGAAAAAGCTACCCGAAGGCCACGGTTCAGGCTCTGACTGGCCGCGTTCGCCGTGCGGCAGTTTGCCATAGTCGCCGTGCGCATGCCGATAAAACCGGAAAGGCCGCTGAAAAAGCCGCCCGTCAAAAAGGCAAACGGTGTAAAGAAACTCAACAGACCCGCAAATGCCATGCAGAGCAGAATTACGAACACCACTGCAAAGAAAATTCCCACGCCGCGGTATTGCCGTTTCAAATAGGCACCGGCCCCACGGCTGACCGCGTCGGAAATACGTTTCATCTCCTCCGATCCGGGCGATTCTCTGCGCACACGTGTAAACATAATTCCCGCAAACGCCAGCGCAGCAATTGAGCCCAAGCCTACCAGGTACATTGTCTCCATAACAGAATTCCTCCTCTTTCGCTTTTTTCTGCGCCGATCCTCACAAAAGGGTCTAATTCTATTATAGTACAATGCGCCCGGCTCCGAAAACATTCGCAATTCACAAAATTGTGCATTTTTCTTCGGTAATTTGCAAAAATAGAAGTCATCTTGTTTTTCTTTCAAAAACAGGTTTTGATTTCTCCGCCTTCGCTGAATCATACAGTTGCGGGCAGGCCGCCGCCAAAGGCATAAGAAAAAGCCCGGGGATTCCCCGGGCTTTCGTATGGAGCAGATGATGGGAATCGAACCCACACGACCAGCTTGGAAGGCTGGAGTTCTACCACTAAACTACATCTGCAAAATGAGCCGCCAATCAGACGGCTCTATTATTATAACGTTCTGTCAGCAATCTGTCAAGTGCGCAAAACAATCTTTTCTTCTTCGGCATCCACCTTGACGCTGGCAATCAGCTGGCCGGAAATCAGTTTTTCCGCGATGCCGTCCTCCACTTCCTTGCGGATTACCCGACGCAGATCCCGCGCGCCGAACTTTCCACCCTGTGCTTTTTGGCACAGCGCATCCAGCGCCTCGTCTGTCCAGGAGAGGCCGATTCCTTTTGCTGCCAAGGGAGCGCGGTATTCTTCCAGCATCAGCGCGGCAATGCGGCGCAGCTCCGTCTGGCCCAGCGGTTTGAACACAATAATCTCGTCCACACGGCTCAAGAACTCCGGACGAAGGAACTCGCCCAGCGCTTTCATGGCCTTGTTCTTGCTCATTTCCTCCGCTGTTTTGTTAAAGCCGGTTTCTCCTACCTTGTCGGAAGAACCCGCATTGGAGGTCATGGCGATGACAGTATTTTCGAAATTGACGGTGCGGCCCTGTGCATCGTTGATCTTGCCTTCGTCCAAAATTTGGAGAAGGATGTTCATGACGTCGGGATGCGCCTTTTCAATTTCATCAAACAGGACCACGCTGTACGGTTTGCGCCGCACTTTTTCGGTAAGCTGGCCGGCCTCGTCATATCCCACATAGCCCGGCGGCGAACCAATCAGACGGGACACCGTATGTTTTTCCATAAACTCCGACATATCCAGCCGGATCAACGGGTCCACTGTATCAAACAGCTGCATGGCAAGCTGCTTGACCAGCTCGGTTTTTCCAACGCCGGTGGGGCCTACGAAAATGAAGCTGGCCGGGCGGCGGCGTGCAGAAATATCCGCACGGCTGCGCTTGACCGCGCTGGCTACCAGATGGACCGCTTCTTCCTGCCCGATGATTTTCTCGTTCAGCACGTTTTCCAGGTTTGCCAGTTTGGTGTATTCTGTCTCTTTCACTTTCGCGGCAGGAATTCCCGTCCACAGCTCGATGACCTTGGCCACATCTTCCATGGTCACTTCGATCTTCTCAACCGCCTCGCGCTTGGCGGGCAATTCCTGCTCCAGCTGTTGAATCTCATACTTCAAGCGGGCAATGGCCTCGTAATCCGGCCCCTCCTTGCCCTGTTCGGCTTCCTGCTCCTGGTTTTTCAGTTCGGCCAGGTGCTTCTCCTCTTCCACCCACTCAGTGATTTCCGGATGGCGCAGGCTGCAGCACGCACACGATTCGTCCAAAAGGTCAATGGCCTTATCGGGCAGGAAACGGTCCGTGATGTACCGTTCCGACAGAACGACCGTCGTGCGGACAATGGCTTCCGGCACTTTGACATGATGGTGCTTTTCATAGTATTCTTTCACGCCTGCAATGACAGCAACCGCGTCGTCAATGGACGGTTCTTCCACCTTGACCGGCTGAAAACGCCGCTCCAGCGCCTGATCCTTCTCGATGTATTTGCGATACTCCGAGAACGTAGTGGCACCGATGACCTGAATTTCGCCGCGGCTGAGCGCGGGCTTCAGAATGTTGGCCGCATTCATTGCGCCCTCGGAATCTCCCGCACCTGTAATATTGTGAATTTCATCGATGAACAAAATCACATTGCCGGCTGCTTTTACTTCTCCGATCAGGCCTTTGACGCGGCTCTCGAACTGTCCGCGGAACTGCGTGCCTGCCACAAGGCTGGTCATATCCAGCAGATAAACCTCTTTGTCCTTCAAACGGGCCGGCACATTGCCCTCGGCAATGCGCAGCGCAATCCCCTCCGCAATCGCAGTCTTTCCGACACCCGCCTCACCAATCAGACAAGGGTTGTTCTTCTGCCGGCGGGACAGAATTTGAATCGTACGGTAGATCTCCCGGTCGCGGCCAATGATGCGGTCCACCTTGCCGTCGCGAGCTTTCTGGGTCAAGTTCTCGCAGTAATTATCCAGGAATTTGCGCTTTTTGCCCTTTTCCCGGGCACGCGGATCTTTTTTCCCTTCCCCGTCATCCTGCTTTTCCCGACGATTGCTGAAAATACCGAAGGGGAACGTTCCTGCGCCCCCCGGCGTAAAGTTTTCCTCGTCTCCGTCGGATTCTTCGTCGGCAGACGGGTCCATATCCTCCGGAGAGGCCCCCATCATCTGCTGCATCATAGCGGCAGGGTCCATGTCTCCGTTTTCCATCATCCCGGCAAAACGTTCTTCCATATTTTCCAAATCCTGATCGCTGATTCCGAATTGTTTCATCAAATCATCTACAGGCTTGATTCCCAGTTCACGGGCACAGCTGAGGCAATATCCCTCCGCTTTTGCCTGCCCGGCTTCCATTTTCTGAACGAAAACGATGGCCGGACGTTTTTTACACCTTACACAAAGCATAGTCCGAATCGTTCCTTTCCGCGTCTCAGACGCTCATAATCTCAGACGCTCATAAAGGGATTGTATGCCGAAAAGAACGAATAGAAATAACTGCCCGAAAGGGCCGAATCGTTCAAAACCGGCAGATTGTTGCTGGTGATTACAATGACTGCCCAAATCAGGCAAAGCAGGAGCAGCACATTGATCACACCGCCCACAAGGCCGACCAGCACACCCAGTGTGCGATTAAAGCCGCCCAAAAGGGGCACTTTATTGAGATTGGTAAGCACGGTTACCAGGAAGGCCAGCACCACACGGCACAGAATAAACGTGGCAAAAAACAGCACAACGGTAATTAAAGGCACCACCAAAGGCGCGATGATCTGTTCCACCACCTGCTGAGCCATGTTGGGAGCCTGGCTGTTCAGAACGCTTTCCGCACTTTCCATGATGCCATCCATCAAGGACTGCGGAATCAGGCCCTCCAGTCCGCCAAGGATGCTTTCCAGGTTAAACGAGCCCTGCTGAAGCGTCTGTGTGGTCTTATCCACCAGACCGGATTTGAAAAAGTTTTCAAAAACAGTGGGGGACACTTTTCCGGACACAAACCACGCCAACGCAATGGCCGCCAGATTCCCCACCAGGTCAACGATTCCGGCCACAAATCCCTTGCGGGCGTAGTGAATCACTGTGGCGACGATGACTCCGATCAGTACAATGTCCAAAATGAATGCGGGTGTAAATGTCATAGGCTTTTCTTCCTTTCTATCTATGAAGCCGAAGCCGGCTGAGAAACCGCTTCGCTCGAAACGGCACTGGCGGAAGCGTCCGTCTGCGGCGCATCCAGATCCAGAATCTGTTCCTGCGTCAGCAACAGCAGCCGGTCCGCGTCGATGACCGCCAAGGGCTTTGCGCCGGGGTCCACGCTGCCGTTGTCGCTGCCATCCAGGCCGTAGCAATATACCAGGGTATTGGTGAGCACATACACACCGGAGCGGCTGGCCGCCACACTGTTGGCACGCACCGGCACAGCTGCCTGCCCCACCGCCGCCAGATTTGTATCCAAAACGACAAACCGCGTCAGTTCCGTATGCTCGCCGTCACCGAACAACAAAACTGTATTCTTTCCGCTCACAGCCGCGCTTTGCAGCTGATTGGCGCCAAAGTCATACCGCGCTTTTTCCGTTCCGTCGGACACGTTGTAAATCGCCGCAAAACGATCATACACCACCAGCACACTCTGACGATCCAGATATTCCACTTTCAGAGGAATACCGTCACTGACCTGCACGGTCACTGCCTGGCTGTAGTCTTCCATACCAGTGTTCAGCAGATAGATCACACTGCCCAATCCACCGTTTCCCTCTTTGGGGCACGCCACCGCAAAATTGCGGTTGTCGTCTGAAAAAGCCATGGCCGTCGGCAAATCCTCCGTTTTAAATTCAAAAATGTTGTTAAACATGGGGTCGTAAACTTTCAGGCCCCCATCCAAAAATACGGCCAGCGTCCCGTTGGGGCTCATGGCGCATAAGAAAATCGACTGGTCAAATTGATTCTCATACAGCGTCTGGCTTCGATTTTCCACCCGCAGCTGTGTACCGGAACGGTCATAGATACATACGCGGGTATTGCCTGCCGTAATACACGGATTTGCAAATCCGTGCTGCAGCGTGCGAACTTTGTTTCCATTGGCCGCATAAATGACCAAGTCCTGCTCGCCCACCGCCACAAAGCCGCCGGCCAGCGGCTGACTTTCCACATAGCCCGGTATGCTCGTCTTCACCGGAAACCCGGAGCCGGGTGTGAGCGCAATCCGGATGGAATCCACCGTATCTCCCAAAAGAGCCAGCGAAGCACCGTACAATCCGGTAAAATAGACCAGAATGCCGGCCAGCAGCACCGTGCATACCACCGCGACACGAATGCGGCGCGCGCGCCGCTTTTTCTGAATGCGCTCCAGACGCACCAGTTTGCCCCGCTCCACTGCACTGACCGGATTCTCAAAATTACCGCCCGTTCCGGGCGCATCTTCAAAACGCTGAAAATCCTCTTCGCGAATCTCATCGGAAGCACGCCGCTTTGACCCGCGCGAAAACAAACTCATAAGCTCTCCGTCTTCCCTTCGTCGGGATAGTGTACTTTATACAAAAACAAACCTTTGGCAGGCGCCGTATCTCCGGCAAGGCTCCGGTTACCGCTTTGCAGGACCACGGACATCTCCTCCGGCCGCATGCGCCCTGCTCCTACCTCGACCAGCGTACCCACCAAAATCCGAACCATATTGTAAAGATACCCATCGGCACAAATGTGAAAGCGGATGTCCTCGCCTGTGCGTTCCACCCGAAAAAAGTGCACGGTGCGCACGGTATCTTCCATATCGCTTCCCGCACTCATGAACGCACGGAAATCGTGACGGCCCTCCGCCGCCCGTGCCGCCTGTGCCATCTTATCCGCATCCAGCGGCGTTGCAAGCCGCCAGGCATACGGAGCCTGAAAGGGATCTTCAATTGCACTGTTGTGCAGACAATACAGGTACTCCTTGCTGACCGAGGAATACCGGGCGTGAAAAGCCTCCGGCACTTCCCGGGCACGGCGCACACGAATGTCCGGCGGAAGAAACCGGTTGATGGCCAGCGGAAGCTTATACGGGTCAATGGGCTTTGGCTGCGTATAACTGACGCAGTAGCCAAGTGCATGAACCCCCGCATCCGTGCGGGAACATCCCTTGACCGGCGGCCGCGTTCCATACAGCTGTTCCAGCGCATCCTGCAGCACCTGGCAAACTGTCAGCGCATTTTTCTGCACCTGAAACCCGTGATAATGCGTTCCGATGTAGCTGAGAGTAATCAACACTTTCATGGGGCAGCCTACTTCCAAAGAAAATTGCTCAAGCCCATTGCCACAAACACCACAACTGCCGCAACTGTCAGCCATACGTCCTTGCCGGACATACGCAGTTCCTTCAGTCTGGTCCGTCCTTCGCCGCCGTGATAGCACCGGCACTCCATGGCCATGGCCAGCTCATCGGCACGCCGAAACGCAGAGATGAACAGCGGAATCAGCACCGGAATCAGTGCCTTGACGCGCTGCATCAGCGTGCCGGAATCCAGCTGCGCGCCGCGTGCCTTCTGCGCGTTCATAATCTTATCCGTCTCCTCAATCAGCAGCGGAATGAACCGGAGTGCAATGGTCATCATCATAGCCAGTTCATGCACCGGGAATTTCAGTTTGGACAACGGGCGCAGCAGCTGCTCGATGGCCGCCGTCAAAACAATGGGGCTGGTGGTATACGTCAGAAGGCTGGTACCTACGATGATGCAGATAATGCGTACCACGATCAGCGCCGCATAGTCGATGCCCTCGCGGTAAATGTGCAAAAAACCCAGCGACACCAGCGGCTCCGATTCGCCTGTGACAAAAAAGACATTCAGCACCGCCGTAAACAGAATGATGGGAATAATCGGTTTGAGACTTTTCCCGATCAGCCGCAGCGGAATCTTTGCCAGCAGGTACAGCCCAAAGACCAACACAATGGAAATACCCAGCCCAATGGGATTGGACGCTACAAACAACATGATGATATACACCAGCGTCAAAACCAGTTTGGCCCGGGGGTCCATGTTATGCAGCGCCGAATCGCCCGGAAAATGCTGACCAATGGTAATGTCACGCAGCATTTACATCCCCTCCTTTGCGGCCAGAATGGTTTTCACCGCATAGGGAACGGTGTATACATCCACGGGGATATCCAGCCCCCATTGACGAAGCTGCAGAAACACTTTGGTCACTTCCGGGACCGACAAACCCAGCTCCAGCAGTTCCGGTGCACGCGCAAACACCTTGGCCGTCTCGTCATACATGGCGACCTTGCCGCTGTTCAAAACCAGAACCCGGTCGGCATATTTGGCGATGTCCTCCATGGAATGGCTGACCAGAATCGTCGTGGAGCCCGTCTCCTTGTGCCAGGCTTTGATCTGGCCCAGGATCGTGTCACGGCCTTCCGGGTCCAGCCCGGCAGCCGGCTCGTCCAACACCAGAAGCTTGGGCTCCATGGCCAGCACACCCGCAATCGCGACCCGGCGCTTTTGTCCGCCGGAAAGTTCGAAGGGACTTTTCTGCAAAGATGCCTCCGACAGGCCGCAGAATTCCGCGGCGCGGCGCACCCGCTGGTCGATCTCGGCTTCACTGAGTCCCATGTTGCGGGGGCCATAGGCAATGTCCTTATAAACGGTCTCCTCAAACAACTGGTACTCCGGATACTGGAACACCAGCCCCACCAGGAAACGGAAGCGCCGAATATCACCCGGGTCGGCCCAAAGATCCTCGCCGCCGATGTAAATATGCCCCTTAGTGGGACGATTCAAACCATTGAAGTGCGTGATCAGCGTTGACTTTCCGCAGCCGGTCGCTCCCATAATGCCTACGAACTGTCCTTCCTCAATGGAAAAGCTCACATCGTCCAGCGCAATGGTTTCATCAGGCATTCCCTGCCCGTAAATATAGCTCAAATGTTCTACTCGTACAAATTCAGACATCCCGGGGCGGCTCCTTTCCCGTAAGGGTTTTGTAAATGGCCGCGGCGCACTCCTCCGGCCGGATCACATCATCCGGCATGGGAAGCCCCGCCTGCGTCAAGGCGTGGCACAGTTCTGCAGACTGCGGAACATCCAAATGCAGTGCTTTTACCGCCTCCACCTGGCTGAACACCTGCCGGGGCGTTCCTTCCATCACAATGCGGCCGGCGCTCATCACCACCACACGGTCTGCCGTGGCAGCCTCTTCCATATAATGCGTAATCTGCACCACCGTAATGCCATAATCCCGGTTCAGCTTGTGCACCGTGTGCATGACCTTCTCCCGTCCAATGGGGTCCAGCATGGCAGTGGCTTCGTCCAGAACCAGGCAATCCGGCCGCATGGCAATCACACCCGCAATGGCCACACGCTGTTTCTGTCCGCCCGAAAGCTTGTGCGGCGCTTTTTCCCGATATTTGTAAATGCCCGCCATCTGCATGGCGTCATCCACGCGGCAGCGCATTTCGTCCCGCGGCACGCCCAGATTCTCCAGGGCAAACGCCACGTCTTCCTCTACCACGGTAGCCACGATCTGGTTGTCCGGGTTCTGAAACACCATGCCCACTTTTTGGCGCATTTCCATCAGCCGGTCTTCGTCCGTCGTCGGGATCTCTTCGATCCACACGGTTCCGGAAGCAGGCAGCAAAATGGCGTTAAAATGTTTGGCCAAGGTGGATTTTCCGCACCCGTTGGCCCCCAAAACAGCCACATATTCTCCCTTTTTTACCTGCATGGACAGCCCGTCGATGGCGTTGCTTCCTGTTTCAGAATAACGGAAGACCACATCTTTCGCTTCCAGCATGGTCTGTGCGTGTTCGTTCATTTTATCCCTTTCCATCCCTCTGCGCCCTTACTTCGCCAGCCACCAGGCCGTTGCTCCGCAGGGCACCGTGCCGCCCGTGGCAGTTACCGGCAGGCCGATTTCATCACATTCCGTACGGCCTCCCCAACGGGATGCCACACGCGTTTTCAGTATATACTCCATCACACTGGGCGAAAGGCCCGTGGTATAACTGTTGACCGCCACAAACAACGGCTCGTCGCTGAGCACGTCGGTGCACAGATCGATGAAGTCATAGATGCTGTCCTCCAGCTTCCAAACCTCGCCCCCCGGTCCGCGGCCATAACTGGGCGGGTCCATGATCACGCCGTCATACCGCACGCCGCGGCGAATCTCCCGCGCCACAAATTTGGCGCAGTCATCCACGATCCAGCGGATAGGACGATCGGCCAGGCCGGATGCTGCCGCATTTTCGCGTCCCCAGGCCACCATGCCTTTGGAAGCGTCCACGTGGCAGACGCTCGCTCCGGCAGCGGCACAGGCCAGCGTCGCACCACCTGTATAGCCAAACAGATTCAGAACCTTCACCGGACGTCCCGCGCCCTCGATCAGGCGGCGGTAGGCGTCCCAGTTGACGGCCTGCTCCGGGAAGACGCCCGTGTGCTTAAAGCCCGTTGGGGAGACAATCAGCTTCAAATCCCCATAACGAATCTGCCAGCGTTCGGGCATGCGGCGGCGATATTCCCACTTTCCGCCGCCACTGGCGCTGCGGTGATAAACCGCATTTGCCTTGTCCCAAAGAGGGCTTGTCCGTTCATTTTTCCAGATGACCTGCGGGTCCGGCCGGACCAGCAAAGTGTCTTTCCAGCGCTCCAGGCGGTTGCCGTCCGTGGCGTCGATCAGCTCATAGTCGCTCCAGTGTTCTGCTGCGCGCAAAATGTTCCCTCCATACGGCATGCCCGGCGGGAAAACCCGCCGGGTATTCTGCCTTTTTACTTTCTTGCGTGAATGCGTTCGTTGATCTTCACGGCAATGCGGTCCGCAGAAGCCGCAATTGCCTCTTCATCTTTGCCTTCCACCATGACGCGGATCAGCGGCTCGGTACCGGAGGCACGCACCAGCACACGGCCCAGGCCCATCAGGCTCTGCTGCTGGCTCTCTACAAATCCGGCGATGTACTCGTCTTCTTTATAGCGTGCTTTCTGCTCGTTGGTGGCCTTTACGTTCACCGTGACCTGCGGATACCGCGTATACAATGCGTTCAGCTCGCTCATTTTGCACTTTTTCTCAGCCAGCGTGCGCAGCAGCATGCCTGCCGTCAGCTCGCCGTCGCCCGTGGTGGAGTGCTGCAGCAAAATGATATGGCCGGACTGCTCGCCGCCGATCACATATCCCTTGTCACGCATCTCTTCCAGAACATAGCGGTCACCCACCGCAGTAATGGCCGTCTTCATACCGTTCTGGCGCATGTACTCGATAAAGCCCAGGTTGCTCATAACCGTGACTACGGCAGTATCCTGTTTCAATTTGCCTTCGCGCTTCATATCCGTGGAAAGAATGGCAATGATTTTATCACCGTCGATTTCTTTTCCCTTCTCGTCCACCGCCAGGCAGCGGTCGGCGTCGCCGTCAAAGGCCACACCGCAGTCCAGACCGTTTTTCACCACATATTCGGCCAGTTTATCAATGTGTGTAGAACCGCAGCCCTCGTTGATATTGCAGCCGTCCGGCTCATTGCCAATAAAATGGCAGGTTGCACCCAGACGCGGGAAAAGCAGGCTGGCAGGCGCGCTGGACGCACCGTTGGCGCAGTCTACCGCAATATTCAGGCCCGAAAGATCGGCATCAATGGCATCGGCCAGATAATCCACATAATCATTCAGGGCGCTGTCCACACGTTTCACCGCACCGATGGCCGTGCCGGTCGCTAGGGTCAGCTCCGCGCCATTGTTGAACACATGATGCTCGATTTCGTCTTCTACTTCATCCGGCAGCTTATAACCCTCGCCGCCAAACAGCTTGATTCCGTTGAACTCCACCGGGTTGTGCGAAGCGGAGATGACAACGCCTGCATCGGCGCCATATTTGCGAACCAGATACGCCACTGCCGGCGTGGGAATCACACCCAGCAGTTCCACATCTGCGCCCACGCTGCACAGGCCGGCCGCCAGAGCGTTCTCCAGCATGTCACCGGAGATGCGGGTATCCTTGCCGATGATAAAACGAGGACGATGCTGCGTCTTTCCCGCCAGTACGGCTGCCGCCGCACGGCCAATCTGCATGGCAAGTTCCGGTGTCAGATCTTTTCCGGCCACACCGCGTGCGCCGTCCGTTCCAAACAATTTCCCCATTTCTATTCTCCTCCTCTTGGATCGCCGATTTTTTCGTTTTTCCTTCTATCCTATCGGATAAATATGAACAAATCTATTCACAAAGAACAGATGCTCACGCTCAATAATCGTCCAGCGTCTGCTGGCCATTCTGCTCCGGTGCGCCGGGCGCCTTCATGCCCAGATGTTCATAGGCATGGCGCGTAACACAGCGCCCGCGGGGGGTGCGCGTCAAATATCCCAGCTGCATCAGATAGGGTTCGCACACGTCTTCCAGAGTGACACTCTCTTCTCCCAGCGCCGCAGCAATGGTCTCAAGGCCCACCGGGCCGCCGTTGTACATCTCGATAATGGCCCGCAGAAGGCTGCGGTCCATCTCATCCAGGCCGATCTCATCAACGCCCATGCGCCGCAGCGCTTCCCGTGCGATGGGAGCATCGATCACACCGTCGCCCATCACGTCGGCAAAGTCACGGGCGCGTTTCAGCAGACGGTTGGCCACACGGGGAGTTCCCCGGGCGCATTTGGCCATTTCCAGCGCGCCTTCCGGCAAAATGGGAACGCCCAGGATCCCCGCCGAACGGGTAATGATCTTGGCCAGCTCTTTGGGGCTGTACAGTTCCAGTTTCAGCAACACACCAAACCGGTCCCGCAGAGGGCCTGTGATCTGCCCGGCACGCGTAGTGGCCCCCACCAGCGTAAACCGGGGCAGATTGATGCGGATGGACTGCGCCGAGGGGCCTTTTCCGATCATGATGTCCAGCGCATAATCTTCCAGTGCCGGATACAGCACCTCTTCCACCTGACGGGAAAGGCGATGGATCTCGTCGATAAACAGGACGTCGCCTTCCTGCAGATTGGTCAAAAGCGCCGCCAGATCGCCGGGCTTCTCGATGGCCGGACCGGATGTGATGCGGATCTGTGTGCCCATCTCATGCGCGACGATTCCGGCCAGTGTTGTTTTGCCAAGGCCCGGCGGGCCGTACAGCAGCAGATGATCCAAAGGCTCGCCGCGTTTTTTGGCCGCCTGAAGATAAATGCTCAAATTCTCCTTGGCCTTGTCCTGTCCGATGTATTCATCCAGAGACTTCGGACGAAGGCTGGATTCGTTGTCAAAATCCTCCGGCTCCGCCTGCGGGCTGACCAAACGGTTGGCAGCCGCATTGACGTCTACGGTTTCCAGAGCCATGGGTTACCTCCTTTTTCCAATACCCTGCAATGCAAGGCGAATCAACTCCGCGGTGGGAAGCGCCGGGTCCAATCCGGACAGAGCCGCTGCCGCTTCCGCACCGGTATAACCAAGACCGGTGAGCGCGGCCGCAGCCGCAGCCATTCCCCCCGCCGGGGCTGCAGCCGCAGCAGGTGCGGACAGGTCCAGCGTTGCTCCCAGGTTTTTGCCCACCTTATCTTTCAGCTCCAGCACAATGCGCTGACCCAGTTTGGGGCCCACGCCGTTGGCCGCTGTAAATGCTTTATGGTCTCCGCCTGAAATCGCCAGAGCGATCCGGGCCGGATCCATTACACTGAGAATGGCCAGACCCACCTTGGGACCCACGCCAGATACCCCTGTCAGAATGCGGAACATTGCCTGTGCATCCTTTGTGGCAAATCCATACAGGGAAACATCGTTCTCGGACACATTCATCTGGGTATACAGGGTGCAGGTTTCCCCCACCGAAGGCAGTGCGCCCGCAGTCGTGGACGGAATCGCTGCCTGATATCCCACACCGCCGCATTCCACTACGGCCATGTCCGGCGTCCTTTCCAAAAGCTTGCCTGTCAGACAATAAATCATACAAAACCTCCCGGCCGGGTTCAGCCGGCTCATACCTATTAATAATATCCCATCTGCTGACGCCGTGTCTGGGCGATGCCATACTGCCGGGAGCGGAAACTGTATCCATGACAGATTGCCATGGCCAATGCGTCCGCCGTGTCGTCGGGTTTCGGCACTTCCGGAAGCCGCAGAATCCGCCGTGTCATTTCCTGCACCTGCTTTTTGGGCGCGCGGCCGTAACCCGACACACTCTGTTTCACCTGCAGCGGCGTATACTCGAAAATCGGCACGCGCGCCAGCTTCGCGCACAGAAGGATCACGCCTCTGGCCTCTGCCACCGCAATGACCGTTTTCTGGTTGGTGGTGTAAAACAACGTCTCAATGGCCACCGCATCCGGCCGGACTGTATCCAGAAGCTGCGTCATATCCGTATAAATTTCTTCCAGTCGGTCTTCAAAAACGGTATGTGAGCGCGTGGTGATCGCGCCGTACTGCAAAGTGGTAAACTGATTCCGCTCGTAATCCACCGCGCCAAATCCCACAATGGCATAGCCCGGGTCAATGCCCAGAATGCGCATACCGCTTTTCCCCCCATTCTACAATATGAACTGTTTTAGTATATCACAAAATCACTGTCAAGACAATAAAAATCCCGGCTGGTGGCAAGTTCCAGCCGGGATTTCACAGGTTTTTCATGTTCACTCGTTTTGCAGCAGCTCTTCTGCGTGCCGGCGCATGGCCGCGTCCACTTTCGGGCAGGGACCGTACTGCAGCAGATTGTAGGCAGCGGAAATGTTGGCCAGGCGTGCAATCTTTTTCGGCTCATATCCCTCGCACCAGCCATACAGCGCAGCCGCAGTAGACACATTACCGCAGCCGGTGGGGTCCACCACCGGGCCCACGGTCACACTGGGCGCAAAAGCCGCCTGCCCATCCTGCAGCATATAAGCTCCTTTCGAGCCCACGCGGAAGAAACAGGGCTTTTTCAAGCGCAGCAGTTGCTCAATGGCCTGTTCTTCCGTCTGCACGCCGAACAGAGCCTTTGCCTCCGGAAGATTGATGGAGAAAAGATCCGTCTTCTGAATGGTGCGAAGCACCCCTGCATGCCGCGCCGGGTCCAAGGCGGCCGAGGTGGGAATCTCCCACATAATTTTGGCGCTGCAGCGCGCACGAATCTCATCCAACTGGTCCCACATCTGCGAGGTTTCCACCGCTTCCACATAGATGCCTTTGGTGTCGGCATCGCAGCAGAGCGCAATCTGGCGGGCACTGAGCACATCCATTTCGTTGAGCAGCGCCTCTTCCTCTTCCCCGTAGCGGAACACTTCGCTGTGCAGGCCGGCTTCGCCGTAAATCAGGCGAGTGTACCATGTGTGGGGCAAAACAACGGACAAACCATCTCGTTTCAGGGCATTGGCATCCATCCACGCCCCGTAATAATCTTCAAAATCAGGCCCTACATTGGAAACATACAAGCAGTCATCGCTCCACAGTTTGATGCCGGCCACACAATACACGGAGCCGCCCAGCACACACTGTTTCTCACTTTTATCCGCCAGCAAAATGTCATTGACAATGGTCGGACCGGCCACAAGATATTTCATTTCAATGCTCTCCTCTCAATGCAGCCAGCTGGCGCTGCAGTGCAGGTTCCACCGGCACGCTGTTTTTCAATTCATGCAGCAGCATCAGGCCGTGGTTCTCCTCTTCCAGCTGAGCCAGAATCGCGGCCATATCGCCGCCGTTCAGCGCTCCATCCCCCAGCACTTCATGCGAATCGTACTGTCCCAGTACAATTTTCACGCCGTACTCTTCTTTTTCATCCCAGGTCTCCAAAGCCTGAATCTCTGACAGCCAAGGTTCTGCCAACAGACCGTTGCGGAAATATTCCTCGCTCTTCCATTTGCAGTCCGACAAATGCACGGCTGCCACTTTTCCTCGAAGTGCAGGATGCAGAAGATTGCGGCGCACCCACGAGTGCGCAAATGCCCGGGGATCTTTCCCCTCTTCCTGCTCCAGGCGGCGCATGTCCTCTGTCAACTCTTCTTCCGGCAGGAAGAAGCGGACACTTCCATCCGACATTTTGCCCACCGCATGCAGCAGATGATTCACTTCCCAGCCGACCCGCAACCGGTCAAAGGGATCGTAAATCTGCTCCAGCACAAAAGCATAATCCTCCGCGGTCTGCACACCGTGTTCCAGACCCCAGCCCGCATTTTCCAATTCAATCACCGGGCTGTCCGCCGTCAGAAGCTTTTTCTCCAGCAGGCTGTTCACAAACCGCTGCAGCATAGCTGCCATTGCCTGCCGAATCGCCTGTTTATCCATATGGAAGGCCCACATTCCGTCAATGGGCGCATAATCAATCAGATGGAACACATAGCTGTCCGCTTTCAGCGCGGCCGCCAGTTCATATTCCTGCACCCAGCGTTTCATCATATGGTCGCCGGTCAAATCCCCGTAATATGCACGAACATTTTCCTCGCCGCCCATGCGGTTTACCAGTTCCGCAAACCGGTTTCCCGTAAGAAACGCGGTCGGGTAAGCCCAATAGGATGCATGCAGACGCGCCACACAAATATTCTTCATCTGCATCAAAAGCGCCTGTTTGCCCGCCTCGTCGGAAAACAGGGGAAGCGTTCTGGGCTTCACATCATCCAAAAACACTTCCATCCCTGCCAAATGATACTCTTCGCTTATACGCTGTGCAAAAGCCTGTGCATCTTCGGGCATCTGCTCCGGTTTCAGGGTGAGATACTGTTTCATAAAACGCCACGCTCCTTTCTACAACGACATTTTAACATGTATGCCCTTGTATTAAAACCACCTTTCACCATTTTCAGCATTTCCACAAAAAAGAGGCGAAATCTTTGTAACAGACCACAGTTATCCTTTGTTTTTACAAAATCAGGATTGACGGAAAGTAGAACATGAATTATCTTGTATTATAGAGAGGAGGGCGCGAAATGCCTCAATTGGACCCCAATGTGAAAACGCCCTATTACGAACAGCTTCGCACACTGCTGCTGGAAAATATTCAGCACGGCGTGTATCTCTCGGGCGCCAAAATCCCCAGTGAAAATCAGCTTTGCCGCCAGTTTGGCGTAAGCCGCGTCACCGTTCGCAAAGCCCTGCAGGGGCTGACCGAAGAGGGCGTGCTTGTAAAAAGGCATGGAAAAGGGACATTTGTAGCGGCGCCGGTGGTTGTTGAAAAGCGTGCGGAACACCGCAGCTTTACCGCTTCCTGTCTCGAAATGGGCAAAAAGCCAGGAACGCACCTTGTATCGAGGAAAGTGCAAAAGGTGAAAAAGGACCTTGCTCAGCTTTTGAACGGGCAGGCCGATCAGGGGGTACTCTGCATCAAGCGGGTGCGACTTGTGGACGAGACGCCGGTGATTTTTGAAATCGATTATTTTTCCGCTGGTGCAGCCTATCTGCTGGAAGCGGATGTAGAGCATATCCCGCTTCTGGAAGTGCTTCGGCAATATCGTCCTGTGCACACCCTGCATTTTGTGGAAACATTTGAAGTGCAATTTGCAAACCGCGAGCAGGCGCGCAGCTTGAACTGCCCTATCAATACGCCTCTGCTGGGCGTCCGGCAGGTGGTAAGCGATGAACTGGGCGTGGTTTATGTGAACGATCAGTTCATTCGAAGTGATATTTATAAATACGTGACGGAAAGCTGACGCTGTCCGCACACATAACAGGAGGGCTGAACTTTGAAGGAGATTCAGGAATATTTTCACATTGAGAAACCGATCATCGGAATGATCCACACCAAAGGTACAGATGACGAAGATGTTTTCCGCCGCGCCAAAGAAGAAATTGACATCTATCGTCAGCATCATGTAGACGCCGTACTGGTAGAGCCTTATTTCGGCACCTACCCGCAAGTGGCTCGTGTGCTGGAATACCTGAAAAATGCACAGTTTGGCATTCCCTACGGAGTCAACTGTCTGAACGTGGATGCCATGGGGTTTGAACTGGCCATTCAGTACGATTGTGCATTTCTGCAGCTGGATTCTGTTGTCGGACACGTTAAACCGAGGGACGAACCCACACTGGATGCCTTTTTCCGGCTTTACCGCTCCCGCTGTCAAGCGTTTGTCATGGGCGGTGTGCGTTTTAAATACCAGCCGGTTTTATCCGAACACACAGTAGAGGAAGACCTGCAAATTGCTACAACAAGATGTGATGGCGTTTGCGTAACCCAGGACAAGACCGGTCAGGAAACCTCACTGGAAAAAATTATTACCTTCCGCCGGACCCTTGGCGACTTCCCTCTGTTTGTCTGCGCAGGCGTTACGCCGGAAAACATTGCAAGCCAGCTTCAATATGCGGATGGCGCTGTGGTCGGCAGTTATTTCAAACAGGGCCACAAAGACAGCGGGGACTTGTGCCCGGAGTATGTGCAGCAGCTGATGGACGCTGTACAACTGGCCCGAAATTCTCATTAATCCAGCAGCAGGTGCGAAATTCTTCGCACCTGCTGTTTTAAATTTAAAAATCTTCCAAAAAACACTTGCATTTTAAAAACACATTTGCTATAATAACAGAGCTGCAATTCATATGGACGGTTAGCTCAGCTGGTAGAGCACCTGCTTGACGTGCAGGGGGTCAGGGATTCGAGTTCCTTACCGTCCACCAAAATAAAACCACGATATACGCTTAGAATGTACGTATATCGTGGTTTTTTCTTTGCAGCAACTTGTATCTTTTGGCACATTTCGGCACAGAAATGACACAGTAGTGGCACGGGAAAATTTTTCCATATATAGAAATATTTAACTTCCAACCGTCCGGAAATTCCGAACAGCTGGGAGTTTTTATCGTTTAATGCAGCTTTTACTTCCGGGAGTTCTCTCGGGTCTCTTTCCGCCTGATTTACAGGCGCAGCGTCGGCCGGGGATTCTCCCGTCCCACTTGCATTTTCCTGCTGATTTTGTATACTATCATTAGATACGAGGGTATCGTCAGAAACCGCCTGCGGCAATTGGAGCCGCTTGGAGAGGATTTGATGGATATCCTCGTTTTCTTTTTCAGCCGCATCCATGGCTTGGGTACGAACCGCCCGGCTTTGTGCCGCTTGCTCTGCGCGTTTTTGCGCCCGCTCCGACAGCGCGATTTGCTGTTCAATGGGCAGGTTCTGCCATCCGTTCGGCATGTATTGCTCCCACGCGGCATCCTCCTGCTCCGTGCTCTGCATACGGTCAGGCGCTTTGCTCCGGGCAGCTTCTTCCGTCATCGCTCCGGGCACAGCCGCCGCAGGCTCTTCTGCGTTCGTCGGCGGGAAGGCCGCTCCGTTTTCCGTCTGCACCATCTGCATCCGCTTTCCCATTGTCGCATTCGTCCAGGTGATCGGCTCGCCCCTGTACTGCTCGTTCAGGTATTCGCGCAGGCTCCGCCCGTCCGGCAGGCTATAGGGGATGTTCAGACTTTCCCTTTCAAATGTTTGCCCGCTGTCCTGCTCCGCACCTTGGGTTATTCCACCCAATCGGGATCCGGAATGCCTAACAGTTCGATAAGTTTCTTGAATCCCTCTACCCCTCTCTCTTGCCCCGGCAGAGTGATACCTTCTTCCGATTCTTCCGTCTGCTTCTGTTCTTCCTCGCAGATTTCCAAATTCTTCTGCTCCTCTGCTTTCTTCTGTTCCATTCTGAAAACCTCTCATCATTTCCTGGATTTTGCTTTCAGAATAGCCCATTTCCCGCAGCATGTCAAATGCTTGTGGGTAGCCCCGTTCACTGTACCTAGCTTCCCCGCGCAAGTCCGGCCGGGTCAGCGCCCTCTGGGCGGCGCTATAGTCCGCTTTGTTTGCGGTGTCCCGCGCCTCGGTCTCTCCGGCCGCACGGCGGTATCGTCTAAACCCCGCCTGTTCCAGCGTCGGCTGCGCCAACACATCAAACACGCGTTCAATATAGTCCTGCCGCTCATCCGGCGTTTGCAGCTGTTGGTACTGCGGCGTGTCCTTCACTTGCCGGTACGCATCCAAAAGAACGTGCCATTTGCCGTTTTCCGTGCTGCTCCCTCTCGCAAAGCCCTCGCTTTTCTGAATCGCATGCTGAATTTCATGCAGCAGAACAGATTCCGGCTGTCCCGCCAGCTTTTCGTTCAAAAGGATGGTATTGCTCTGTCTATCAAACTTTCCTCTCGCGCGGTCCGGCAGATTCCCGGTGCGCAGCCGCACTTCTGCAAGTTCCGGATGTGCGCGGAACAGCGCCGGGTGCTCCAGCACATCCCCCAGCCGTGCTTCGCCGTCTTCCACGCTCCAGCTCAGCCGTGCTGTGCTGTCGTCCAGTTCCGTGCGCCACTTACCGTCCATGCTTCGGAACCAGCCGGTTTTCCGGCGGATGGCTTCCGCATCTTCTCCGCTTTGTTCCAGTTGCTTGGCGGTTTCCAGCGTGCTTTGCTGCAGGCTTGTCAGCTGCGCGCCTTCACCGATGTAACTGTACCTTGTCCCGTCAACGTTCCCGGCCTCGCCCCGCAGCAGGTTCACCAGCGTCCGCTCCGCTTCGTCCAGCATCGCTTTCTGGCTGTTTGTCAGCTTGATAGCGATGCTGTTTTTGATTCCCCGCACAAAATCAAGAAATGTCGCCATCAGCCCGCGGTCTCCGCTCACCGCCTCGGTCAGCTTTTGCGGGTCACTCACGATCTGCTCCGCCAGCTTCAGGGTCACTTCTTCTTCCAGCGCCGCGCTATTCACCGTTCCGTCCTCGTTCAAAAGACTTTTCAATGCCGGGCTGCTCTGCGCCGTGTACATGCTGCGCACTTTGTTTGCATAGTCGTTCAGGGCCGCATCCTGCTCGGCCATCCGCAGCACCGCGTTTTGGAATTTTACATACTGTTCCTCGTTCGCCTGCCGCATGCTGTGCCCGATCTCATGCACCGCTGTGCCAAAGCTCGCGCTGTCGCTGGCAAGGTTTACTGTAATGGTGTTGCCCTGTATGAATCCATCCACACCGCTTGCCGTGTCGTACACATACTCTACATTCAGCCCTTTGTCCGATGCCATGCGGTCAATGGCTCTCAGTTCCTCTTCTGTCACCTTCGCCTCTTCCAGGGCGCGCTGCTGCGCCGCCTGATGGAATACACCCGGTGTCTGTGCCTCATTTTGCGGCAGCGGCGGCATAAATACGCCATCTGCATTCCGCCACATTGCCAGTTCGTTGGCCAGCCTGCCCGTCTCATAATTGCCGATGCGTGCACCTTCCAGCTGCTTTTGGGCCAGCTGCGCCGCCTGTGTATAAGCCTCGCTGGTAGCATCCGTGCTCAGTCCCTGCCCGATCAATTCTCCCAGATTTCCGCTTTGATTGATTTGGCGACCGGTGTTATACGTATTTGCGGCGCTGTACGCCATGCCTGCACCACTGGTCCCGGCGCCCATAATCATGCCGCCCGCGCCCGCCATGGCCACACGCACGATCAGTTCCTTCAGCGCCTGTTTTTCGGCCTCGTCTTCGCTGCTTCCTGCTTCCATCCAGGCGTTTTGGGCGATATTGTAATCGGACACGTCCCCCATAATAATGGCATCCGCCACAATGTTGGCCGCTTCTGTCATGGCTTCCTCGCTGCCTTCCACCGCGAGGCTTTTTCCAAAGTTCAGCACAACGTCCCGCAGGCCCTTTGGGTTTACCTTTGCCATCGCCTTCAAGTTGCCCAGTCACACAAAACTTTGAGCACTTCTCTGCCGTACTGCTGGCATTTTCGCACACCGATTCCCGGCACACGCATCAATTCTTCTTCCGTCTGGGGGCGGCGTGCGCAAATTTCACGAAGAGTGGCATCTGTGAACACCACAAACGCAGGAACTCCCTGCCGCTTTGCCAGTGTCAGGCGCATTTCCTTCAAACGAGTCAGCAGGGCCGCATCCAGATCCCGTTCTTCCCAAACAGTCTGCTGTTGCGCGCGTCGTGCCATCAACTGCACGGGGGATGCTTTTTGCTGCTGCGGGCAGCATACCGAACAATTGCCGCAAGGTTTCCAGGTGCGCTGGCCGAAATAGCGCAGCAATTCGCCCCGCAGACAAAACCGGCTGTGGCAGTAAAAAGTCATTTTCCGCAAACGCTCGCGCTGAAGTTCCCGGTGGTTATCTTCCGTTTCTCCGGGAGCCACCGGCTCGTCTGTGTTATCAATCAAAAAGTTTCCTGTGCGCACATCGCCCGGAGAGTAAAGCAAAATACAATCTGCCGGCTGGCCATCGCGCCCTGCGCGTCCGGCTTCCTGATAATAACTTTCCAAATCCAGTGGCATGTTGTAATGAATCACAAACGCCACATTGGATTTGTCGATTCCCATTCCAAACGCATTGGTCGCCACCATAACACGCACCCGGTCAAACAGAAAATCATCTTGTGCCTCCTGACGTGTTTGCGCATCGAGGCCTGCGTGATATCGCGCCGGGTGAAATCCATCTGCTTCCAAACGGCTGTAGACCAAATCCACCTTTTTCCGCGTGGAGCAATAAACGATTCCACTCGTATCTGAGTGGCGGCGCAAATAGTCACGAAGCACTTCATATTTTTCTTTTTCTTCCAACACCTGCACTTCGAAATAGAGATTCGGTCTGTCGAACCCGGTGGTCAATTCCAAAGGCTGCCGCAGTTCCAACATACGGCAAATATCTTGCCGCACTTTCTGAGTAGCCGTGGCTGTAAAGGCGCCCACCGGAATTTTTCCAGGCTGGCGGCGCAAAAACTCGGGAATTTGCAGATAGCTGGGGCGAAAATCCTGCCCCCACTGTGACACACAGTGCGCTTCGTCCACACACAGAAGAGAAATCTGCACCTGTTCGGCAAACCAAAGAAAGCCCGGTGTCAGCAAACGCTCCGGCGCGACATACACAATTTTGTACATTCCGGATGCGGCATTGGCCAGTGCTTTGCGGCATTGCGCTTCGGAGAGAGAGCTGTTGATATAAGCCGCCCGCACCCCCATTTGCAGCAGGGACTGAACCTGGTCCTTCATCAGAGAAATCAGCGGAGAGACCACCACCGCCACCCCCTGACGCAAAAGAGCAGGCAGCTGATAACAAATCGATTTTCCTGCGCCTGTGGGCATCACCGCCAGTACGTCCTGTCCTTCCAGCAGGCTGTCCACCACTTCTTCCTGTCCCGGACGAAACTGGTCATAGCCAAACACCTGACGCAGGATTTCATATTTCTTCTGTACCAATTTCGGTTCCATGCCATCCCTCCTTACGCGCAGACTTCTCCCAGTATAACCCTAAACACCTGACCGTGTAAACAAAAAAGTCCGGGCTTTCTTTGAAAGCCCGGACTTTTTCATTTTACGCCTCGTAGACCACGCGTCCGTCTACCAGTGTCAAAGTAACCTTCATATCCCGGATCGTATCCATGGAACGGGTAAAGACGTTGTCGCTCAGCACAGCAATATCAGCTTGCTTGCCGGCTTCCAGCGTTCCTGTCTGGTTTTCACGATAAAAATCGTAAGCACCGCCGCTGGTCCACGCCATCAGAACTTCCTTTACCGTCAAGGTGTTTTCCGGATGGAAAGGTTCGCCGCCCTCGGGGAATTTTCCGGTCACACTATGATACAAGGATTGAGGAATGTCATCAATGACCAAAGGCAGATCTGTGCCGCAGCACAGGCGCACGCCGCTGTCCGCCATTTTCCGGCGGTTCCAGTAGCCTTTTCCGCGCTCTGCGCCCAGCTTCTCCTCGATCATTCCCACTTTTCCGGCATAGTCCGCAATGGCCTGAATCTGCGGATAGAATTCACAAATCACGCCCATGCGGCCCATGCGTTCCAGATCCTGCGGGTCGCTGAATTCGGCCTCGGTCACCGCGTGGCGGTTATACACTTTTCCGTCATCCGTTTTGCGGCACTTATCATAAATATCCAGTACACGTGCCACAGCAGCGTCTCCCTGGGCGTTCAGCGAAAAGCGGAAGCCTTCCTGGTCTGCGCGAAGCACCTCGTCCTCAATCTGCGCCCAATCAATGTCCTGTGCACAAACCGTATCCGGCGCACAGAGATACGGTTGTTTCAGGAAACCATTCATCTGGCTGATGGAGCCATCCGTCATGCGATTGAAGCCGGAGAACTGAACAAAGGGGCCCTTGAAACGGTCGCGCATGGCTTTGCCGTATTCCAGATTGGCGCCTTCTTTTACAGGTTGGCTCATAAAACTCACGCGGAGTGTCATCTTGCCGGATTTTTCCTTTTCCTCTAAAACATCCGTAAAGGAGCTGAAGGTATCATAACCGATCTCCTTGACAGAAGTAATGCCACGGCTGTTCAACATCTGCATATACTTATCAAACAGCGGTGCGCTGAACGCATGATCGTCCAGAATCTCTTCCATCAGTTTCCAGAACACTTCATTGCAGTCTGCGCTGTTGTCAAAGCCATAACGCTGAATCGCCGCGCTGTTCATCCAGAACGTCTCGGCGCCCTGCGCAAACAAGACCGCCGGACGCTGCGGGAACGTGCGGTCCAATTCTTCCGGGCCGCCGTTGGGCACAGCGGGATTCCATCCATGGCCCCAAACCGGTCGATCTTCCGGCAGCGTATCCGCATAAGCCAAAGCAGCACGGGCAATTTCCTCGCTGCTTGTGGCAGCAGACAGATCTACGCCCACATAATTAAGAGACCAGCCGGTAAAAAATGTGTGTGCGTCCGCAAAACCGGGGCAAACAGTTTTGTCGCCCAGTTCATAAACGGTGGTATCTTCTCCAATCCATTCCGACGCAGGTTCACCTTTTCCCACCTGCAGCACTTTGCCATTGGCAACAGCTACGTACCCGGCAAACGGGTCGGCTCCGGTACCATCAAAAATACTATTGGATTTCAGCAGAATCTGCGCATGTTCACTCATGCTCACATCACTCCTTGCTTTTAAGAAGCACGGCGCGTCAAATGAAGTGGCGGCGCACCGTATCACCTGGCTGTGTAAAGCGGCTGAAACCCTGTGTGTTATGTTTTCTTCAAGCAACGTGCTTGAAATTCTGTTACACTATAACACATTTTTTGTGTTCTCTGCAATAAAAAAACACTGTTTTTTTCTTTTTTGGATGATGGTACAGATTTTTTTCAAATCCTGATTCAGTATGCCGAAAAGTGGCTCATTTTTCAAAACCCAAGTTATACAAGTTGGCTGTTTTCCAATCGTCCCAAAGAAAATTTGGTCTACCAAACGAGCTTTTTTTATACCATTCATGCACAATTTTTATTGGACAATCCACAAAGCTGCTTTCCGGTTTTCTGACACAACGCTGAAAATGCTTTAAAACCTCTTACATTCGCCTTTTTTGATTGATTATTTTTGTGCGCTATGCTAAGATATGCATGAAGTGGTATAAAAAACCTGGTGTGTTATGTATTTCCCTCATTTTTATTCCAGCAAGGATCGCCATTGTAGTTATTTGTGAAGCTGCAATGGTTAGGAAAGGAGAATCATCATGTCAAATCCTGAAAAATCCACTGCCGTAGCCAACAACGAGTTGGGACGTAAATTAGGGCTTGGCGCTGTCATTGCTCTGGGTGTTGGAACCACCGTTGGTTCCGGCATTTTCTCGTCTCTTTCGGAAGTTGCCAATGCGGCCAGCAGCAGCCTGTTCCTGGTGCTGGCGTTCCTGATCGGTGGCCTTCTGCAGGTTCCTGCCAACTTCTGCTATGCTGAATTGGCTTCTGCGTTCCCCGAGGACGGCGGCCAGTACGTCTATTTCCGTGAAGCCGGATCTCGTCCGCTGGCATTCCTGTGCGGCTGGGTCAGCTTCTGGGCCACTGACCCTCCCTCTATCTCCATCATGGCTCTGGCCATCGTGAACTATCTGGCTTACTTCCTGCCCATGCACGGCATCGTCCTGAAAATCGTGGCTACTGTATTCGTCCTGATTTTCATGTTCGTACATCTGCGCAGCGTAGAGGGCGGCGGCAAATTCCAGACGATCATCACCGCGCTGAAAATTCTGCCCTTTGTTTTGATCATCGGTGTGGGTCTGTTCTTTATGGATAGCTCCACTCTGCTGTCTTCCACTCCGCTGGCCGGCGCTTCCGCTACCGGCATCACTGCTCTGCTGGCAGGTATTTCTGCAACGACCTGGTCTTTCGACGGCATGGGCGCTGCCTGCTACATGTCCGGTGAGATCAAAGAGCCTGAGAAGAACATGCCCCGCGGCCTGATTCTGACTGCTCTGATCGTGCTGGCTCTGTATGTTGGCCTGACCTTCGTCTCTTCCGGCCTGCTGACCATTGACGAGCTGGCTGCTTCCGACGCTCCTATCGCGTTGCTGGCTTCCAAAATTCCCGTCATTGGTCAGGGCGCTGACGTTGTGGTCGCCATCATGGCTATCATCGTTGTAATCGGTTCTCTGTCCAGCTGCATCATGTTCCAGCCGCGCATCGAGTATGCAATGGCTCGTGACGGCCTGTTCTTCAAACAGTTTGGTCAGGTTCATCCCAAATATCAGACCCCGGCTTTCTCCATTGTTGTTCAGTGCATGGTCGCCATCGTTCTGATTTTTGCGTCCAGCCTGTCTGATCTGCTGGGTTACTTCACTGTGATTGCTTTGCTGAAAAACTTCCTGACCTTCGGCACGATCTTCGTTCTGCGCCGCAAAGCGCACTACAAACCCACTTACAAAATGCCCGGCGGCTATGTGATGCCCGTGATCGCCATGGCCATGACTGCCACCCTGATTTACTCCACCTTTATCTGGTCTGCTATCCCCAGCATCATCGCTGCGGTTGTTGCAGTCGGTACCGGTCTGCCCGCTTACTACTTGATGGAGCGCCAGAACAAAAACTCCGCTAAATAAGCGCATTTTGTAAAAAAACAAGCAAAATCGCCGCCGCCGGCAACGGCGGCGGCGATTTTCTTTTGTAAAGGAGAGTTTTCCCATGGGCCTTTTTCGTGGTGACTTTTATTCACAGAAACTTCGAATGACCACGCAGGTGAACGTTATCTTCCCGGATGTTTCCAATGATGTCACTCCTCTTTGGGAGGGCAAGCCCCGCGTTCTTTATCTTCTGCACGGGTTATCTGCCAACGCTGGAGAGTGGACACGCTTTTCTAAAATTGAATACTACGCCAAAAAGTACAATTTTATTATCATCATGCCCGAAGTGCAGCGCAGTTTTTACTGCTCCGCGGCTTACGGTCCCGATTATTTCGGCTATGTGGCAGACGAATTGCCCGCGATTTGCGCGCAGTGGTTCAACCTGCCGACTGAGCGCGAATTCACCTTTATTGCCGGCGAAAGCATGGGCGGCTACGGTGCGACCAAAATTGCTTTGCGCCGACCTGAACAGTATGCCGCCTGCGCCAGTCTTTCCGGCGTAATGGATTATCCCGCATGGGTAAAACGCACCCGCGCGGAAGAACTTCCGGATGTACTTCCGCAGGAAGTAGATGCGCTGCATGGCGCGGGCCAGGATCCCGCCCCGCTGGACGATCTCTTTTATTTGATGCGCCAGGAAGCCACCAATCCGGATCGCCCCCGCCTGATTCAAATCTGCGGAACAGAGGATTTTCTCTATGAAGACAACCTTCGCTTCCGCGATGCCGCCCGGGAGGCTGGTTACGGTCATACTTATCTGGAATGGGCGGGCGATCATGCCTGGCCTTTCTGGGATGTGGCGATTCAGCGTGCATTCCAATTCTTCTGCGGCTTGGATCTCAATGAAAGTCCCATCTATTAAACCAGAAAGAGGAGCGGGCTGACCGCTCCTCTTTTTTCAACTACTTCCCTATTTTTGAAATCATGCGACCGCGACAGCAGGACAAAAAAATTCGCCGAAAGCCAATGGAATGCTTTCGGCGAGTGGTGTTCCCGAGGTGATTCGAACACCCGGCCTACCGCTTAGGAGGCGGTCGCTCTATCCAGCTGAGCTACGGAAACATCTTGTACATTTTGAACGCTTTTCTATTATAAAATGCACCTGCAAAAATTTCAAGTCCGATTGAAAAATGCTTGACAAAAAGGCCTTTATTGTTTATGATATAAACAATATTTCAAATGCAGTGACGGGGAGTCCGCACACGAAACCGCGTTTTAGAGAGCTGCCGGAAGGTGCAAGGCAGTACCGGGAGTGTCGCCACTGGCCCCTGAGCAGTGCACTGAACGAAGGCTTCTTCCAGTAGGCTGCACCGGGTTTGACGCCGTTATCAGGTCAGGCTGTTCGCCAACGTTGGCTGATGGCACTAAGGTGGCTGTTTCCCGCAGCAATAAGAGTGGTACCGCGAAGATGTGATGTCTCCGTCTCTTAGCCGAATCGTCGGCTGAGAGGCGGTTTTTTTATTACCTCTCAGCCCATCCAGCAAAGGAGTGTATGTACTATGATGGAACACGTAAAAAAGTATCATCCCGGGTATTATCCCCCGCCCCATTGCGAAATGCGCTGGGCTAAAAAAGACCACATTGAAAAAGCACCGATTTGGTGCAGTGTCGATCTGCGCGATGGGAACCAAAGCCTGATCGTTCCCATGACGCTTGCGGAGAAACTGGACTTTTTCCAGTTTCTCGTCAAACTCGGTTTCAAAGAAATTGAAGTCGGATTCCCCGCAGCCAGCGAAACCGAATATGAATTTCTGCGGGCATTGATCGAACAAAACCTGATTCCCGATGATGTGACCGTTCAGGTGCTGACACAGTGCCGCGACCACATCATCCGCAAAACATTTGACGCACTGAAAGGCGCCCCCAGTGCCATTGTTCATTTTTACAATTCCACCAGCGTGGCACAGCGGGAACAGGTATTCAAAAAGTCCAAAGAAGAGATCAAAAAGATCGCTACGGACGGAGCCAAGCTCGTCAAACAGCTGGCCAGCGAATACGAAGGTAATTTCCGCTTTGAGTACAGCCCTGAAAGCTTTACCGGTACGGAACCCGAGTACGCACTGGAAGTTTGCAACGCCGTTCTGGATGTATTGGAGCCGACCAAAGAAAAACCCGTCATCATCAATCTGCCGGTGACAGTGGCCATGAGCATGAGCCACATTTATGCCAACCAGATCGAGTACATGAACGACAACCTGAAGTACCGTGAAAATGTGATTCTGTCTCTGCACCCGCACAATGACCGCGGCTGCGGCGTTGCTGACACCGAAATGGGCCTTCTGGCCGGAGCTGACCGCGTGGAAGGCACTCTGTTCGGCAACGGAGAGCGCACCGGCAATGTGGATATTATCACCGTGGCCATGAACATGTACAGCCTGGGCGTAGACCCGAAGCTGGACTTTTCCAACATGCCGGCCATTGTGGAGGAATACGAAAAAGTAACCCGTATGCATGTGTACGACCGCACCCCCTATGCGGGCGCGCTGGTCTTCGCTGCCTTCTCCGGCAGTCATCAGGACGCCATCGCCAAAGGCATGAAATGGCGTGAAGAAAAGAACCTGTACGAGTGGACCGTTCCCTATCTGCCCATCGACCCGCACGACGTGGGACGCGAGTACGAGACAGATGTTATCCGCATCAACAGCCAGTCGGGCAAAGGCGGTATCGGGTACATTCTGGAACAGAACTACGGCTACGATTTGCCGCCGAAAATGCGGGAACGCCTGGGATATGCCGTCAAAGATGTTTCCGATCATCTGCATAAAGAACTTTCCCCCAAAGACATCTATGGTATTTTCGAAAACGAATTTCTCAACAAAGAAGCGCCCTTTGCCATTACGGATGTCCATTACATCCAAAAAGAGGGTGTATACGCCATGGTCAGCGTGAAAGAGGGCGACATCGCTGTAGAATACACCGGCCGTGGCAATGGCCGTCTGGATGCGGTCACCAATGCGATTCATCATGGCTCCGACCGCGATTTCTCCATCCTGACATACAAAGAGCATGCGCTTGAGACCGGCTCCACCAGCCACGCGGTGGCATACGTAGGGCTGGAATGGACCGACGGCTCGGTCAGCTGGGGTGCCGGTCAGCACACCGACATTATTATGGCCAGCGTGAAAGCTCTGGCCAGCGCCATCAACAATCACAAGGAGGCATGACCCATGGGCATGACAATGACGCAGAAAATTCTGGCCGCACACGCCGGATTGGACAAAGTGGAGCCGGGACAGCTGATCATGGCCAAATTGGACATGGTTCTGGGCAACGACATCACCAGCCCGGTTGCCATCAATGAGTTTGAAAAAGCAGGCTTCTCCTCGGTGTTTGACCGAACCAAAATCAGTCTGGTAATGGATCATTTCGCGCCCAACAAGGATATCAAGGCTGCGCAGCAGACCAAGCAGAGCCGTAACTTTGCCAACAAATACGACATTCTCAATTTCTACGATGTGGGCAGCATGGGAATCGAGCATGCTCTTCTGCCCGAAAAAGGACTTGTCACTGCCGGCGATTGCGTGATCGGTGCGGACAGCCACACCTGCACCTATGGCGCGCTGGGCGCGTTTTCCACCGGGGTGGGCTCTACCGATATGGCAGCAGGCATGGCCACCGGTCAGTGCTGGTTCAAGGTTCCTTCTGCCATTCGCTTTCAGCTGACCGGAAGCCTGCAGGGCTGCGCCAGCGGAAAAGATGTAATCCTGCATATCATCGGTCAGATTGGTGTAGACGGTGCGCTGTATAAGAGCATGGAATTCGGCGGGCCCGGTCTTGCTTCTCTGAGCATGGATGACCGGCTTTGCATGGCCAATATGGCCATTGAGGCGGGCGCCAAGAATGGCATTTTTGAAGTGGACGACGTGACCCGTGCTTATCTGAACGGACGGGAGCAGCATCCGGGCGTCACCTATGCTCCCGATCCCGATGCAGAATATGAGAAAGTCATTGAAATCGATCTGTCGTCCATTCGTCCTACAGTGGCTTTCCCGCACCTTCCGGAAAACACCAAGACCATTGACGAGGCAGCTGCTTTGAATGTAGCCATCGATCAGGTGGTCATCGGCAGCTGCACCAACGGCCGTCTGTCAGATATGGCTGCCGCAGCCGCCATTCTGAAGGGCCGGAAAGTTGCGAAAAATATCCGTGCGATTGTGATTCCCGCCACACAGCAGGTATACAAAGACTGCATCCGGTTGGGATACATTGACACCTTCATCGACGCCGGCTGTGTCGTGTCCACTCCCACCTGCGGCCCCTGCCTGGGCGGCTACATGGGAATTCTTGCGGAAGAAGAGCGCTGTGTCGCCACCACCAACCGCAACTTTGTAGGCCGCATGGGCCATCCCACCAGCGAGGTCTATCTCGCCAGCCCGGCGGTCGCGGCCGCCAGTGCGCTGGCGGGCAAAATTGCCAATCCTGAGGAGGTAATGTAATGGTACAGGGAACCGTACATAAATACCCGGACAACGTGGATACAGACGTCATCATTCCGGCCCGTTATCTGAACACCGCCAATCACGCCGAACTGGCTGCCCATTGCATGGAAGACATTGATCCTGACTTCCGCAAAAAAATGCATGCGGGAGATATCATGGTGGCCGGCTGGAACTTTGGCTGCGGCTCTTCCCGGGAACACGCCCCCATCGCCATTAAGGAGAGCGGCATTGCCTGCGTGATTGCGAAGACCTATGCCCGTATTTTCTACCGCAATGCCATCAACATCGGTCTTCCCATTTTTGAATGCGAAGCCGCCAGCGACGGCATTTCCGACGGCGATGAAGTGTGCGTGGATTTTGATACCGGCCTGATCACCAACATCACCACCGGCAAAACCTATCAGGCGCAGCCCCTTCCCCCCTTCATTCAGAACATTGTAAACAAAGGCGGACTTTTGAATTCGCTGAAATAATCGCCCCACAGGAGGTTTGTTATGCGCAAACGCATTACTGTTTTAAAAGGAGACGGCATCGGCCCGGAAATCGTCAATGAGGCGCTGAAAGTTCTGGAAGCAGTGGCCGAGACCTACGGGCACCACTTTGCCTATCAGTGCATGGACATTGGCGGCATTGCCATCGACCAGCACGGAACCCCGCTGCCGCAGGAGACGACCGACGCCTGTCTGGACGCAGACAGCGTACTGCTGGGCGCGGTGGGCGGTCCCAAGTGGGACGGTCTGCCCGGCGATATCCGCCCGGAAAAAGGATTGCTGGGCATTCGAAAAGCCATGGGCCTCTATGCCAATTTACGCCCTGCCCGCCTGTTCCCTCAGCTGGCAGATGCAAGCCCGCTGCGCAGAGAAATCGTGGAGAAAGGCATTGATTTCGTAGTGGTGCGCGAACTGATTGGCGGCGTGTATTTCGGGGAGCACAAAACAGAAGAAGTCGACGGCGAATTGGTTGCCACCGACGTTATGCCCTACGCCGAGCACGAGATCCGGCGCATTGTTCAGGTGGCCATGGAAATTGCGAAAAAGCGGCGCAGCTGTGTCACCAGTGTGGACAAAGCCAACGTACTGGATACCAGCCGGCTCTGGCGCAAAGTGGCCGGTCAGGTGGCCGCAGAGCATCCCGATGTGGCGTTTTCCAACATGCTGGTGGACAACGCCGCCATGCAGATCGTCAAAAATCCCGCACAGTTTGACGTGATGGTCACGGAAAACATGTTTGGAGACATTCTTACGGACGAAGCCAGCATGATTACCGGCAGCATCGGTATGATTCCCTCTGCCAGCCTGGGTGACGGCACCCGTGGTCTGTACGAGCCGATTCACGGTTCCGCCCCCGACATTGCGGGACAGGACAAAGCCAATCCTATCGGAACCATTCTCTCCGCTGCCATGATGCTGCGGTACTCCTTTGATCTGTGCCGGGAGGCCGACGCAGTGGAAGCCGCTGTGGCACAGGTGCTGGATCAGGGATTGCGCACCGCCGACAGCATGGCCGACGGCTGCACGCTGGTGGGATGCCGCGCCATGGGCGACGCCATTGCCGCAGCGATCTCCGCCCAGACCTGAAACAAGGTGTTTTTCAAACGTCCCGGTTTAAAAGCCGGGACGTTTTTATATATTTTGCTCTTCAAAGCGCCTCAAATGTGCTATAATAAAAGGGCTTGTCAAAAGGGAGGCCTGGAAATGAAGATCATTGAACAAATTTGTGTGGTATTTGCCATCTGCCTTGCTGCCGAAGGCATTTCGGCAATTTTGCCGTTCCCCTTTCCCGCCAGTGTGCTGAGCATGGTTCTTCTGTTTGTTCTGCTGGCCACAAAGGTGTTGCATCCGGATCACATCCGGGAAAAATCCGAATTTTTGCTGGACAATATGGCGCTGTTTTTTGTGCCCGCCTGTGTCAGCCTTTTGAAATACAAAGACGCGCTGATGCAGAACCTGCTTCCGATTCTGCTGATTTGCATCTTTACCACACCGCTGGTCTTTCTGGTCACCGGCCATGTCGTTCAGCTGACCATGCGGCTTTTGCAAAAGAAAGGAGGGCCTCGGGAATGATTCAGGCCATGACAACATCCCCACTGTTTGGCATCGTTCTGTGCATTGCCACATTTCTTCTGGGGCGCTGGGTTCAGATAAAAACCCGTTCTCCTTTGGCCAATCCTCTTTTGATCTCCACGGCACTGTGCATTGCCGTTCTGTGTCTGTTCCAAATCCCCTACGAAGACTTTTCCAAGGGCGGCGACATCATCAACATGATGCTGGGGCCGGTGACCGCTGTGCTGGCACTGAGCATTTACAACCAGTATGCAGTTTTAAAGCAATATTTCCTGCCGGTTCTTCTGGGATGCACCGCCGGCAGCCTGACCAGTATTTTCAGCGTGCTGGGACTGTGCCATCTGTTCGGCGTAGATGATGCGGTAACTGCCGCCATGATGCCCAAAAGCTGCACCACTCCGATTGCTGTCAGCATTGCGGAAAGTCACGGCGGCCTTGCCGCCATTGCCGCGGCTTGCGTGATGATTGCCGGCTTGACCGGATCTCTGTGCGCCCCTTTGTTTGCCCGCTGGTTCCGCATTCAGGACCCGGTGGCTCAGGGGCTCGCCACCGGCGCCTGCAGCCATGCGCTTGGAACCATTAAAGCCCGTGAAATGGGCGAGCTTCAAGGTGCCATGAGCAGCATCGCCATTGGCGTCTGCGGTTTGATTTCCGTTGTGATCACCATCTTTTTATAAAAAACGGAGTCGCTCTCACACGAGAAGCGACTCCGTTTTTTAAGTTTTGTCTTTCTTTTGCTTTGCCTGCCGCAGACGCTCCATCTGATCGGGCAGAATCACGTCTGCCCCGCCCAGAGCCTCGGTATAATATGCCATCCGGCATACCGCCTCCAACACTTCCAGACGGTTATAGGCGGCTTCCAGATTTTTGTCCCAGACCAGCGCGCCATGATTTTTCAGCAAAAGATTGTTGGTCTGCCTGGTATAGGGCTCGATTGCCCGAACCATCTCTGATGTGCCGGGTACTGCAAACTCCGTCACGGGCACCGTTCCCAAAAACAGTGGCGCCTCCACAAAATAATTTTCCGGAACAGCCCGGCCCGCCGAGGCGAAGGCCGTGGAAAACGGCGGATGGGAGTGAAGCACCACCTGGATTTCCGGCCGCGTTTCATAAATATGCCGATGCATGGGAAACTCCGAAGAAGGAACGCCGCCCTCCAGCACATGGCCGTCTGCCGCCACCACCAGCAGGTCTTCCGCGTGCAAAAAACCTTTATTCCGTTTGGAGGGCGTGATCAAAAATGCCCCGTCCGGCATACGCATACTGAAATTGCCGTCACTTGCAAAGACCAGGCCGCGCTCATAAATGCGCCGGCACCAGTCCGCCAGTTCTTTCCGCTGTGCCTCATACAGCATGATTGTGTTCCCCCTGTAAAAGCTTGTTTTTTGCCTTTTCCAAAAATGTTTCTGACCCAAAGCTGCCCGATTTCAGAACAAAGCGAAGGTCGCTTCGTTCCAAAGATGTGCATACGGATACTCCCGGCTCGATTTGGGGCCCGACCCGCATACCGCCCACCTGAAAGCGGCGACAAAAGGAAGCGGAAGTGTCTCCGCCGCAGACAATGATGTTTCGCACGCCATCTTCCTGTGCCAGTGCATAGGCCAGCCCGGCCAGCGCATCGGAGACCGCTGTCGCTGCCGCCGGTGCGCTGATGCCCCGTTCCGCAGCCAGTTCCTTTGTTCTTCGAATCTGCTCCGGTTCAGAGCAGGTTCGAAGAACGACCATTTCACTGTTCCGGTGCTCTCGATACGCCTCGCGGAGCCGTTCCATTTCCTTTTCTCTGCGCGCAGAATCAAACAGTTCCGTTGTCCCCAACGTCAAAACCGGACAGCCTGTGGCCTCTGCAAAAGCGATCTGGGCAGCTGTCTGCGGCGTAAGGCTGCCCGCCAGGCAGAGCACCTTCTCTCCCGCTCGGCATGTTTCCAATCCTTCAGTGTTTGCTTCCGCCGGCTCCCGCATTCCCAGATAATATGCAATGGCAGAGCTCCCGCAAATCACACGCTCATTCTCCAGCACAGCAGCCAGCCGTTCAAGGTCCCGGTTGTTGCGCACATCAAAAATGGCGTATCCGCCCTGCTTCTTTTTCTCCTGCAGAATGCGGACCAGAGATTCATCGCTTTTCTCGTATTCGCGCCAGCTCACCGAACAGACCGGACGCTTTGTTTGTGCGGACAAAATTTTTACCAGGTCAGACTCTCGCATGGGATTGACCGGATCGTTTCGAAACTGAGATTCTTCCAGCTTTACTCCATATACATAATGGATCCCGTCCAACGTGGTGCGGCCATTGTCGGGGAACCCCAATACCACAGGGGCAAACGGCTCTCCTGTTGCGTCCAGCATTGCGTCAAACTCAGCGCCAATGTTTCCGCGGAATACCGAACACTGTTTGGAAAAAAACTGGTCCGCCTGCCCCGCAAATCTCCGGACGACCTCATACACTCTCCGGTATGCCTCATCAGGCTTTACAAAGCGCGAATCCGTATCCACAACCAGCTTGGAACAATCGCCGAAGCAGGCCTGCTGCGCGCTTGGAAAGGGGTATAAAACCGACGGATGGCCGCTGTTATAATACATCAGTCCAATGTCATCCGCACCAGTGATATCGTCTGCCGCCACCAGCACTCTCTTCATCGTTTTTCACCATCCAATGCGGCCAGATCATCTCTCAATTTTTCAATGCCCAATCGCGGACTGGTAAGCACTTGGGCACAGATTTCATCCGGAAGGCCGTCAGCTGCACTGGCCATGGATGCCTGCGCCAGTACGATCACATTTGCCTGTGCCCCCTGCTCTGCCAGCGCCCGGCGGATTTTTTCGTCATGCAGCGCACGGTCTCCTTGCATCAATGCATCGTAAGCGCCCTCTACCAGAACAGTGCGAATCTCGCAGAATTGGGTTTGCTTTTGCGACAGCCGTTTTAAAAGACGCGCAGTCGGCTCCAGAGTGCTTGCCAACGTGGCAAACACGCAGATGACGCCGCCGCGCCGCACTGCCTCGCACGCCATTGCCTCGTCGATGCGATACACCGGAATATCCAGCATTTCATTGGCCTCCTGAGCAAATTCGCCCACGGTGGAACAGGCGCTGAGGATAGCCTGCGCGCCGTTTTTGCGGGCAATTTGGGCATATTCCAGCCAGCGTTCCCGCACCCAATCGACCCGGTATCCCCCGTTCATATCCGGCAAAATGGAATCATCCAGAAGGTTGAACACCTCTGCATTCGGAATCTCGCTGCGAATCAGATCGCCCAGGCTGGCGATCGTTGCCGGCGTCGTGTGAATCACCGCAATTTTCATACTTTGCTCCGTCCTTTCTGTATCTCTGTTAAAAACGATAGCATTCTTTCCGGGAATTTTCAATGCCCGAAAACAAAAATGGCTGTCGCAAGAAACCCAAACGAGTTTCTTGCGACAGCCATTTTCTTAGGCTGACGGGGACCTGTTAGCCAATCTCCACCATGACTTTTACGCCTTCCCGCACCGCGGCGGCGCGCATGACTACACGGATGGCCTTGGCAATACGGCCCTGCTTGCCGATTACTCGGCCCATGTCTTCTTCCGCAACCGTGAGGTGGTACACAATGACGCCTTCCTCATTGGCTTCGTCTACCGTTACCTGCACGGCGTCCTTGTTTTCCACAAGGCCCTTTGCGACTGCCAACAAAAGCTCCTGCATGTCGCTACCCCCAAATTACAGAATGTCGTTCTTCTTCAGCAGAACACGCACCGTATCGGTGGGCTGGGCGCCGTTGGCAATCCAGGTTTTCGCTTTCTCCGCATCGATCTTCACGACCGCCGGCTCCTTGGTGGGATCGTAGTAACCGATCTCCTCAATGAAGCGGCCATCGCGGGGGAAACGGGAGTCCGCAACTACCACGCGGTAGAAGGGAGCTTTCTTCGCGCCCATGCGGCGCAGTCTGATTTTAACAGCCATGCTGTCACCTCCTGTATTTTTGTATTGCGCTGCCCAAGGCACCGCAATGAATTTATAGCATCGACCAAAGGCCGAAACCATCGCTTACATGCCGAACAACCGGCCAAAACCGCCGCGCCCGAACTTTTTCGGGTTCTTTTTCAGCTGCTTCATCATTTTGCTCATCTGCTCAAACTGGCGCAGCAGGCGGTTCACGTCTTCCACTTTGGTCCCGCTGCCCGCGGCAATGCGTCGCTTGCGCTTGGGATCAATGATCGACGGTTTTTCCCGCTCGGCGGGAGTCATACTCTGAATAATGGCTTCGATATGAACAAAAGCCTTGGACTCGTTGATCTCGTCCATATCCACTTTTCCGGCCAAGCCTGGCAGCATGGAGACCAGCGCACCCGCGCCGCCCATCTTTTTCAGCTGCGCCAACTGGTCCAGCATATCGTTCATGTCGAACTTGTTCTCCATCAGGCGCCGGGCGGTCTCTTCCGCTTTTTTTGCATCCGCCGTGTCCTGCGCCTTCTCGATCAGCGTCAGCACATCGCCCATTCCCAGAATGCGGCTGGCCATGCGGGCGGGATGGAAGACTTCCAAATCGTCCAGCTTCTCGCCCACGCCTGCAAATTTGATAGGTTTGCCCGTTACAGCACGCACGCTGAGTGCGGAACCGCCTCGGGTATCACCGTCCAGCTTCGTGAGAATGACGCCATCCAGGCCGGTGCTCTCGCCAAAGCTTTTGGCCACATTGACCGCGTCCTGACCTGCCATGGCATCGATGACCAGCAGCGTCTCGTCCACGGGGACCGTCTGCTTGATGCGCCCTAATTCAGCCATCAGTTCCTCGTCCACATGGAGACGACCGGCGGTATCGAGAATCACAATATCGTTTCCGTGATCCTTGGCATGCATCACGGCGCGACGGGCGATCTCCTCTGGTTTTGCGCCATCCAGCTTGAAAACCGGTGCTCCCGCCTGGGCACCCACCACACACAGCTGATCCACAGCCGCCGGGCGGTAAATATCGCAAGCGACCAGCAACGGCCGATGGCCTTCCTTCAAAAAGCGCTTGGCCAGTTTTGCGCAATGCGTGGTTTTACCGGCACCCTGTAAGCCGCACATCATGATGATTGTAGGCGGTTTCGACTTGATATGAATGCGGGCCGCTTCATCGCCGCCCATCAAGCGGGTCAATTCCTCGTTGACGATTTTGATAACCTGCTGGGCGGGAGTCAGGCTTTCCATGACCTCCTGGCCCATGGCGCGCTGGGTCACATCCGCAATGAAGTCTTTGGCAACCTTGTAGTTGACATCGGCTTCCAGAAGTGCCATACGCACCTCGCGCATGGCTTCCTTGATGTCCTGCTCCGTGAGCTTTCCCTTGCCGCGCAGCTTTTTAAAGACGGACGACAGTTTGTCGCTTAAGGATTCAAAGGCCATATCGGTTCCTTTCGGTGTGGTTACTGATTGTCGGTGATGGACTTCACGATGTCCAGCATCTCGTTGCAGGAATTTTGAATCTCCTCGCTCATGTCATAGCGATTGGCGTTGCAAAAACGGATCTCTCTTGTCAGATGATCCAGCCGGGAAAGGCCCTCCTGCATGGCCCGGTAACGCTTTGCAAACCCGATTTTTTCCTCCAGTTCCAGCATGGTGGTCTCGCCGCGCTTGATCGCGTCGCGCACGCCCTGCCGGCTGATGCCGAAATTTTCCGCAATTTCGGACAGGGAAAAATCATCGTTATAATACTGCTCCATCACATCGCGCTGCTTATCGGTGAGCACGTCGCCGTAAAAATCAAGCAGGTAAGAAATCTCCAGATTTTTGGCCACGTCTCTCCTCCTCCCAGCGTTCTTGTAAACGCAAAGCACTTTACAACATGCGCTATTATACCGCACCGCGCGTGTAAAGTCAATAGGTTTACACGTTGGTTTTTCACTTTGTCAAAATGACAAAAAGAGACGTTTTTTCGGGGCTTTTCCCTGTTGCATCTGATGGCGTTTATTGTATAATAAAAGAAGAAATGTTCGACTTTTCCACAAAGAGGGGGCGGATTTGCCGTGCAGATTTTTCAAAGCTATTACGAAACACTGTATCAGCGTCCTGTAGTGCGTCTGGCCGGATACAGCGCGCGGCACGGTCTGCCCGCTTCCCTGTATGCGTATCTGGCGGCGGGTGGCCCCACCAATTCAGCCAAGGACGCGCTGGCTGAAGGAATGCTGGCCATTGCCACTGAAAAAGGGCTTTTGAAACCCGGTCAGACTGTGGTGGAAGGATCCAGCGGCAGTTTTGCGGTGGCATTGGCCATTTCCTGCGCCCGCAGCGGGCACCCGCTGGTACTGTGCATGCCGGCGACCGTTCCCACAGAACGCCAGCACATGCTGGCAAAACTGGGCGCCAAAATCGCGCTGACCAATTACGTATACGGACGCCGGGGTGTGGAAAAGCGCGCGCAGGAAGCTGTGGAGCGCACCGGCGGCTATTACTTGAACTATTTTGACAACGACTGCAACGCCGAATTTCACCGCCGGGTGACAGGCCCCAACATTGCCCGTGCCACCGAAGGGGCCTTGGATGCCATTGTGGTGGGCGTGGGTTCCGGCGGAACCATTACCGGTGTGGGCGAATACATCAAAGCATGGTACCCGGATGTAAAGATCATTGCGGTGGAGCCTTACGAAAGCCAGGCCATCGGCGGCGGATTTGTCGGCAAACACAACATTCCCGGCTTGGGGGCCGGCTTTGTGCCCGAAAACTACAATCCCTACATTGTGGACGGCGTAGTGCCCGTGGCATCCAATGTGGCCAACCAGACGGCGCAGGAGGTTCTTCGTACCGATGCCGTACCGGCTTCGCCCAGTGCGGGCGCAACACTGGCAGCCGCCCGGGAACTGATGGAAGAAAAGCCCGAACTCCAGCGTGTCCTGTGCATTTTTGCGGGAAAAGAGTTGTATGAATAAACAGTAAAAGAAGCCCGGACCATGGTCCGGGCTTCTTTTTTATAATTGTGGCAAGGGCCCTTCCCGAAACCCTTCTGGAGAAAGATACCACAAGCTGGAAAAGCCGCAGGCCTGAAGGATTTCCAGCGCCTGCCGGTAGCCAAATACAATCGTTTCGGGGCTGTGACTGTCAGCGGTCAGTGTGATGCGCCCGCCTCTTTGCGCAATGGCGCGAAGCAGGAACGGAGCCGGGTACGGCAAGGTGCGGTATCCCCGTGAAACGGCACCGGTATTCACCTCCAGAATCGCGTCCTGTTCCAACACCGCATCCAGCGCTTCCAGCGCCGCATGGCGATAGGCGCGGGCCGACGTATCAAACAGACGGTCCTCCTCATTAAACTTGGTCAGAAGATCAAAATGCCCCACGATCTGACATCCGGTTTGCTGGACCACCTGTGCTGTCAGACGATAGTACGCTTTCGCCAGCGCCATGGCGTCTCCGCCAAACAGGCACAGCAGACGCCGAAAGGCCTCCTCGCTCTCATCCACCCAACGCAATGCCCCTTCTGCCGGCACTCCATGCACCGACCCGATAAGGTAATCCCATTCTCCGACAGTCGGCGGAGAAAAAAAGTCCTGTTCCAGGCCCAGATATACATCCATTTTCCCCGCCCAGCGCCGGCGCTGTTCCAGGACCTGGCTGCGGTAAGCTGCGATCTCCTCTTCCCGCATGGTCCAGGACTGCTCCGCCAGAGGTGCATGGCCGGAAAACCCGATGGCGCTGCAACCTGCTCGGAAGGCAGCTTCCGCCATCTGTGCAGGCGTTCCTGTCCCGTCGCAAAAAACCGTGTGCGTATGCAGGCTCTGCGGTCTCATGTCATTTTCTCCTGTTTGACCTTGTGGTCGATCACATGGCGGGATGCCAGTTCCTTGCGCACATCTTCCACGGAAATCCCCATCTCCACCATCAGTACCATCACGTGGTACATCAGGTCGGCAATCTCGTAGATGGTCTCGGCCTTATCCTGTGCCTTGCCCGCAATGATCACCTCGGTGGATTCCTCCCCCACCTTTTTCAGAATTTTATCCAGTCCCTTCTGGAACAGGTACGTGGTATAAGAGCCTTCCGGAAGGGTCTCTTTCCGGCCTTGCAGCAACTGATACAGCCCTTCCACAGAAAACGGCTCTCCCGACTGAGAGATGTACAGCGGATCATTGAAGCAGGAGTCTGTTCCCAAATGGCAGGCAGGTCCTTCTTTGTCCACTGTGATCACCAGCGCATCCCGGTCACAATCCGCTGTGATGGTGCGGATATGCTGCACATTGCCCGAGGTTTCCCCCTTGCGCCACAGTGTCTGGCGGGAGCGGGACCAAAAGCAGGTGCGCCCTTCCGCCAGACTGATGGAAAGGCTCTCCCGGTTCATATAAGCAAGTGTAAGCACCTTTCCCGACCCTGCATCCACAACGATGGCCGGGATCAGACCCTGCGCGTCAAATTTCAAATCATCAACAGACAGCACGAAAACTTCCTCCTTTAATCCAAAACCCGCATGGGGATTCCCCGCCGGGCCAGCGTGCGTTTCAATTCGGGAATCGACACTTCACCAAAATGAAAAATAGAGGCGGCCAGCCCCGCATCCACCTTGGGCAGCGTCTCGAACAGGGTGACAAAATCCTGCTCACATCCGGCACCACCTGAGGCAATGACCGGCACATTCACCGCGTCGCACACTGCAGCCAGCATTTCCAGGTCAAAACCTTTTTTCACGCCGTCGGTGTCAATGCTGTTGAGCACGATCTCCCCCGCGCCTTCTGCCACGCCCCGGCGAATCCACTGAATGGCGTCCATGCCGGTATCTTCCCGGCCTCCTTTTGCAAACACGTGGAACGAACCGTCCACCCGTTTCGCATCCACGCTGAGCACCACGCACTGATCTCCATAGCGTCGTGCCGCCGCCCCAATCAAAGACGGGTCCCGGATGGCACCTGAATTAACGCTGACTTTGTCCGCGCCGCATTTCAGCACGCGGTCAAAATCATCCAGTGTCTGAATGCCGCCGCCCACCGTAAGCGGAATGAAAATCTGCGAAGCCACCTGTGTGAGAATGTCTGTAAACAGTGCCCGCCCTTCCACCGAAGCCGTAATGTCGTAAAATACCAGCTCATCGGCGCCGCTGTCGCTGTAAAACTTCGCCAGTTTTACCGGACTGGACACATCGCTGAGGCCCAGAAAATTGACGCCCTTCACCACCCGGCCGTCCTTCACGTCCAGGCAGGGAATGATTCGTTTTGTAATCATTGTGCCCCCTCCTCCCGCACGGCGCGGGCCAGGTCTACCGCACCGGTATACCAGGCTTTCCCGATGATGGCGCCATAAAGGCCCATCCCGCTCAACCTGCGCAGGTCCTCGTTGCTGCTCACCCCGCCGGATGCAACGATGCGGCAGCCCACAGCTTTCTGCAGCTGCTCAAGGCGGTGGAAAGACGGTCCCTGCAGCGTTCCGTCGGTATCGATGTCTGTAAAAATCAGCGTGGAAACGCCCAGTGCTTCCATTTCGCGGGCAAACTCGCAGTAATCCAGGCCGGAATCCTCCACCCAGCCGGCAGTGCACACTTTACCGTTCCGGGCATCCACGCCTACGGCAATGTGTTCGGCTCCCCAGCGAACTACCGCATCCGCTACCAGCTGCGGGTTGGACACAGCGGCAGATCCCAGAACAGCCCGATAGACACCCATGTCAAACACTGCTGCAAGGTCCTCCTGGGTGCGAATACCACCGCCCAACTGCACTTTCAGCCCGCTTTGCACCACGGTTTGCACGATATCACGGTTTTTGCGCTGGCCGTTTTGGGCTCCGTCCAGGTCCACCATGTGCACATACGCCGCACCCGCGTCACGAAACGCCGTAGCCGTGGCGGCCGGGTCCTGCGCCACCTGCTGCACAGTGGCAAAATCCCCTTTATACAGACGGACCACCTGCCCGTCCTTTAAATCCATTGCGGGAAAAAGAATCATAACGGTTACTCCATTTCACAAAAGGCGCGCAGGATGCTGAGTCCCACAGCGCCGCTTTTTTCCGGATGAAACTGCACGCCCATCACGTTGTCACGGGCCACCGCTGCCGTCAGCAGCGGGCCGTACTCTGCCCGGGCGATGATCGCTTCATCCGGGCTGTCCGCATAGTAAGAGTGAACAAAGTACACACAGTCACCCGGGCGAATGCGGGAAAACAGCGGATGGACCGGTTTGTCCTCTGAAAAGCACAGTGCATTCCAGCCGATGTGCGGGACCTTATACTCCGCGGGGATCATCGGCCGAATAGGCCGCACCGTGCCTGGAACGAGCCCCAGACCTGCGTGCGTTCCATATTCCAGGCTCTGCTCCAAAAGCAGCTGCATTCCCAGGCAGATGCCCAGCAGCGGCTTACCCGCCCGAGCCGCTTCGCGCACGGTCTCATCCAAACCGGTGCTTTTTAACAGGGCGGCAGCGTCTCCAAAAGCACCTACGCCCGGCAGAACCACCCGGTCAGCAGCGAGAATTTTCTCCGCATCGCCCGTGACGCAGGCTTCTGCGCCGATGGCCGCGAAGGAGGATTGAAGGGAAAACAGGTTTCCGACGCCGTAATCCACAATGGCGATCATCTCACAGAACCCCCTTTGTGGATGGGATCTCCCCTGCGGCCGTCGGGTCCAATGCCACCGCCTGCCGCAGGCTGCGGGCCAGACTTTTGAACATTCCTTCAATAATGTGATGGCTGTTGCAGCCTGCCAGCTGGCGCACATGCAGTGTGAAATTGCCGCGGCGGGTCAGCGCCAGTAAAAACTCCTGTGCCAGCTGTGTATCAAAGGTTCCCACCTTCTCCGTGGGGATATTCATCTCACAGCACAGCATTCCCCGCCCGGACAGGTCCACCGCCGTGAGGATCAGCGCTTCGTCCATGGGCAGCAGCATGCTGCCGTAACGGGTAACACCCCGCAAATCCCCCAGCGCCTTCGCCAGGGCGTCCCCCAGGCAGATGGCCACGTCCTCCACGGTGTGATGGTCATCCACCCAGGTGTCGCCCTTGCACTGCACCGTCAAGTCAAATCGGCCGTGCCGGGCAAACAGCGTCAGCATATGGTCCAAAAAGCCGCAGCCCGTGGCAACTTTGCTCTTGCCGGTGCCGTCTACATTCAAAATCAGGGAGATGTCCGTCTCCCCGGTTTTTCGATTGATCTGTGCTGTACGCATGGTTCAAATCTCCTTTCTGGCATCATCCACCGCCGCCAGAAATGCATCCATCTGCGGCCGGGAACCGATGGTCACCCGCACGTAATTGCGCAGAGCCGGTTTGTCCCAGTAACGCACCAGAACACCCCGCTGCTTCAGTGCCCGATACAAAGCGCCTCCATCCATATCCGGGCAGGATGTAAAGATAAAATTCGCCTTCGAAGGCAGCGTGGAAAAACCACGCCGGGCCAGCTGCTCTTCCGTGTAGGCCCGATTCTCCTGAATGGTTCGGCAGTTTTCTTTATAATAAGTGTCGCTCTCCACGGCGGCGATGCCCGCGGCCATGGTCATGCGGTTGATGTTATAGGGGTTGGTGGAATAACGAATTTTTTCCAAATCTTCAATCAGTGCAGCATTTCCGACAGCAAAGCCCAGCCGCGCACCTGCCAGTGAGCGGGATTTGGAAAAGGTCATGCAGACCAGCAGGTTGTCATACTGCTTTGTAAGCGGCACACAGCTCTCGCCGCCGAAATCCACATAGGCTTCATCCACCAGGACCACATGGTCCGGGTTGGCGCGCACCATGCTTTCCACCTGCGCTGCCGACAGCGCCAGCCCGGTGGGTGCGTTGGGGTTTGCAAACACGATGGTGCACCCCAGATTACTATAATCCTCCGGTGCCAGCCGGAAGTCCGGCCGCAGTGGAACCACTTTGGCCGAGATCTGATAGAGCTGGGCGAACACCGGGTAAAAGCCATAGCTGATGTCCGGGAAAGCCACACCATTCTCTTTGTCGCAAAAGGCCAGAAAGGAGAAGTTCAGCACTTCGTCCGAGCCGTTGGCTACGAACACATTCTCCTTTTCCACGCCGTACTGCCGTGCCAGAGCCTGACGCAATGCCGTGCATTCCGGGTCAGGATACAGATTCAACCGTTCCGCCTCTTCTCCCCGCACTGCCGCCAGTACCTGTGGCGAGGGCGGAAAGGGAGACTCATTGGTGTTCAGCTTCACATAGTCCATATCCCGGGGCTGTTCCCCCGGGGTGTAGGCATTCAGCCCGGCAAACCGGGCGCTCATGTATCTGCTCATAAGGTTCCTTCTTTCATTCCTCTTCCGACCGGGACAAGGCGCTGCGGGCGTGGGCTTCCAGTCCCTCCTGACGGGCAAAGCGCGCAATCGAGCCGCTGACCTTTTCCAGCGCCTCTTTGGTGTAATAAGTGAACTGGGTACGCTTGACAAAATCATCCACGGACAGCGGGCTCATAAAGCGGGCGGTGCCACTGGTGGGCAGTGTGTGGTTCGGCCCGGCAAAATAATCGCCCAGCGCCTCGGGGCAGCTGCGCCCCAAAAAGACGGAGCCCGCATTGCGTACCTGTGACAGCAGCGCAAACGGGTCGTCTACGCACAGTTCCAGATGTTCCGGTGCGATTTCGTTGGCGATCTCAATGGCTTTGGCAAGATCGTCCGTCACGATGATCTTGCCGTTGTTGTCAATAGACGCCCGGGCAATGGCCGCCCGGGGCAGCTGGGGCAGCTGACGTTCGATCTCTGCCTGCACCACCCTGGCCAGTTCCGCGCTGTCAGTCACCAGTACCGCCGAGGCCATTTTGTCGTGCTCCGCCTGACTGAGAAGGTCCGCTGCCAGATGGCGCGGATTGGAAGCACCGTCCGCCACCACCAGAATTTCACTGGGGCCTGCGATCATATCGATGGCTACTTTGCCGAACACCTGACGCTTGGCTTCGGCCACATAGGCGTTGCCCGGACCAACAATTTTGTCTACTTTGGGAATGGTCTCGGTGCCATAGGCCAAAGCCGCTACGGCCTGGGCACCGCCCGTGCGGAACACCCGGTCCACTCCGGCAATGCGGGCTGCCGCCAGAATCACCGGAGCAATGTCTCCGCCCCGGCTGGGTGGAGACACCATAACGATCTCCCGGCAGCCTGCGATCTTGGCCGGAATGCAGTTCATCAGCACGCTGGACGGATAGGCTGCGGTGCCGCCGGGTACGTACAGACCCACCCGATCCAGCGGAATCACTTTTTGACCCAGGACAACGCCTTCTTCTTCGCTGACCACAAATCCTTCGCGCACCTGATGGCGGTGAAACGCGCGAATCCGGGCTGCCGCTTCTTGCAACAGTTCCACCAGCGCCGGTTCCAGCGAAGCCACCGCCGCATCCAGTTCCTCTTTGCTTACTTCCAGCTGCTCCACCTGTGCTTTGTCGAACTGCAGTGCATAGCGGCGCAATGCCGCATCACCGTCTTTCTGCACATTGGCCACAATGTCCCGCACCGCGACGCTCACATCTGCGCCGTCATCCGAGCGTGCAAAAATTTTCTCTGCGGGCACCTGGCCATACGAATAAATGGAAATCATACGGAGCCTCCTTGGTTGGTTTCCGGCAGGCCGGCCAAACACTGAGCCATGCGCCGGATCGCGTCATTTTTAAATTTATAACTGACCTTATTGGAAATGAACCGGGCACTGATGTCCACAATGGTTTCCTTGGGTTCCAGTCCGTTTTCAATCAGCGTACGTCCTGTTTCCACAATGTCCACAATCACATCGCTAAGGCCCAGCAAAGGCGCCAGTTCAATGGAACCGTTCAGCTTGATGATATCAATGTCACGGCTGACCGCACTGTAATAATTGCGTGCGATACGCGGAAATTTGGTAGCGACCCGCAGGGTCCGGCTTCGGTCATCCCGAAAGTCCTTTTTTCCGGCGACGCACATGCGGCATTTTCCCACACCCAGGTCCGCCAGTTCGTATACATCCGGGACGTATTCCAGCAGAATGTCTTTGCCCGCCACGCCCACATCGGCTGCTCCCCGTTCCACATAAATGGCTACGTCCGAGGGTTTGACCCAAAAGTACCGCACCCCGGCCTCGGGATTTTCAAACACCAATTTCCGGTTTTCTTCTTCAATGGCGGGGCAGGCATACCCCGCCTGCTTGAACATCTGATAGACTTTTTCGCCCAGCCGCCCTTTGGGCAGGGCAATGTTGACCCATTCCATGCCTTCACCCTCTCTCCTTCAGCGTGCGGAGCTCCCGGTACTGAAGTTCCGGCGGAATCTGCCGCTCCACCCGTACCGTCTTTCCGCTGGCCAGCACCGCATTGGCCGCCGCAGCTACCCGGGCCGGCGAAACGCCCTCATCGTACAGCAAAAGCACATCCACATCATAGCCCTTTGGCACGGCAAAATACCCTTCCAACAAGTCCAGATAAACTGCAAATCCAATGGCGCCGCCCGGTCGTCCCATTTTGTGAACCATGTGATCGTACCGGCCGCCGGAGAGTACCCCCGCAGCCAACCCGGGCAAAAAGCCCCGGAATACGACACCGCTGTAATAACGCGTATCATCCGCGACGGAAAAGTCCAGGCGCAGGCGGTCATCCAGGCCGTACTGTTCCATCAGACCGCACAGCTGGCGCAGTTCGTCCAAAGCCGCGGCCATCTCTTCTGTGCACACCATCTGTTCCAGCTGGGGCAGCGCCTCTTCCGGCGGCGCATACAAAAGTGCCAGCCGACACAAAACGTCCCGTGTTTGCTCCGGCAACGCATACCGGGCTGCCAACACCTCCAATGCAGCGGTATTTTTCTGTCCCACTGCCTCCAGCAAACTGCGCTGCTGCTCTTCTTCCAGTTTTAGTGGCTCCAACAACCCGGTCACAAATCCCAAATGGCTGAGATCCAGCAGATAATCCGGCGAAATAAGTTCCAAACTGCGGGCGGCCAGCATAACCACCTCGCCTACGGCATAACCGTCCAGATCTCCAATGCATTCCAACCCTGCCTGCAAAATTTCCCGATAGCCATGCGCCCCCGGAGAGGTGCGATATACATTCTCATTGTAGTACACCTTTTGCAGGCCCGCTTCCTGGCGGGAGTTTTTCAAAATCGACAGCGTCACGTCCGGTTTCAATGCCATCAGCTTTCCATCAATGTCCGTGAACGTCAGAATGTTGTCGCTGACCAAAAAGCTTTTGTTTCGCACATACAAATCGTACTCTTCAAATTTGCTCATCTTATAGGGAAGATATCCGTAACGGCGGTACAGCTCCCGCAGGCGCAGCACCACCTCTTCCTTTTTCAGCCGCAGCCCTGTTTCCATTGCAGTCCCCGCCTTTCACTTCATCACTTTAGTATAATAGCATAATAAAGCATCTCTTAAAAAATGTCAAGAAAAAAGCACGGTTTTGTTTCCAAAACCGTGCTCAGATCAACTGTCGTATTCATCCAAAAAGCTGTGGAGTTTTCCATCCAGCGTATAACCGGGCAGCATGTTCAAATTCGCATTGTGCAGACTGTGGAAGATATTGATGTCCGCTTTGGGATTCATCTGACGCAAAAGACGTACCAGTTCTTTGGTCTGCCCCCGGGCGCCATGTCCGGCACTGGCTTCACTCTCGTCCTGCTCGGTAAAGCGGCAGGCACACTGTAAAAAGCGCAAGTCGTTGTATCGTTTCCAGGCCAGGATATCTGCCTCGCGCACCAGGTACAACGGCCGGATAAGCTCCATTCCCGGATAATTGGTGCTGTGAAGCTTGGGCAGCATGGTTTTCAGCTCCGCGCCCCAGATCATGCTCATCAGCGCGGTCTCGATCACATCATCAAAATGATGCCCCAGAGCAATTTTATTGCAGCCCAGCGCCTGCGCGTTTTTATACAGATGGCCGCGACGCATCCGGGCACACAAATAACAGGGCGACTGAGTGACATTTGCCACACTGTCAAAGATGTCCGTCTCGAAAATATGCAGCGGAATCCCCATTTTTTCGGCGTTCTCCTCGATCAGCGCCCGATTTTCAGCCCGGTAACCGGGGTCCATGCACAAAAACTTCACTTCAAAAGGAACGTCCGAGTGGCGGGCCAGATGCTGCATGCACTTGGCCAGCAAAAAACTGTCCTTACCGCCGGAAATGCAGACCGCAATGACATCTCCCGCCTGCACCAACTGATAGTCCTTGCAGGCGCCGATGAAACGATGCCAGATCGGCTTTTTGTATTTTTTTATAATGCTGCGTTCAATTTCAACTCTTTTTTCCATGCTTCACCGCCGGATGGACAGCGTTTCCAGCACATTGCCGTCCAGATCTTTTGTGGTGAACACACCGTCTTCGTACACCATATAGCTGTGAATACCGTCACCCTTGGGAATGGAGACACTGCCGGGGTTCAAGAAGAAATAATCGCCCCGGTCCGCCGCCACCCGCACATGAGTGTGGCCGTGAATCAGCACATCTCCTTTGTGCAGGCAGGGCATATGCTCTTCGTTGAACAAATGGCCATGGGTCAGAAAGACCATGCGCCCTTCCAGCCAGAGAGCTGCATAATCCGCCATAACCGGAAATTTCAGCACCATCTGGTCCACTTCCGCCTCGCAGTTGCCGCGCACGGCCAGAATCTCGTTTTTCAAGCCATTGAGCAGCGCAATTACCTCTTTGGGCGCGTAATCCCGAGGCAAGTCGTTGCGGGGGCCGTGATACAAAAGATCCCCCAACAGGATCAGTTTCTCCGCCTTTTCTTTCTGATACAATTCCGCCACTTTGCGGGCGTAATAAGCCGAACCGTGAAGGTCGCTTGCAAACATCAATTTCATGTTCATCGTTCCTTTTCTAAAAAATCAAATCCGGATGTTGAGCCATTTCCCCGAGCGCACACGCAGCGTGGTGAGGAACAGACGCATAAACTGATCCAGCACCAGACCCAGCCATGCGCCAAACAACCCCAGCCCGGCGGTGTAAGTGAACAGATAACCGGAGAGCGGACGGATGCACGCCACGCTCACAAGAGAGACCACCGCCACATATCGCGTGTCGCCCGCGCCGCGCAGGCAGCCGCTGGAAATGACCTGCGCCACCTGCATCACAACGATTAGGGCAACCATGCGCATGATCATATCGCCATGGACCAGAATTTCCTCCTCTGAAGAAAAAAGGCGGAAAATGTTGCGCCCTACCGTGGAGTACAAAAGCGCCACCGAAAGCGAACAAAACAAGCCTGCCCGCTGGCAGAAGGCCAGATACACCCGCGCCAGATCGCCGCGCCTTTCGCCCAGGCTCTGCCCCACCAGTGCAACCGAGGCCACCGAAAGGCCGTCGCCGATCGCAAAGGAAATCGTGATCACATTCATGCCCACCTGATGCGCCGCGAACGCAGTGGTCCCCAGCCGCGCGACGATCATGGTATACGTCAGGAATCCAAAACGAAGAAACAGTTGCTCTGCCAGGGAAGAAGAACCGATGTTGGCAATGGTCGCCAGTGTGCTTTTTTCCAGGCGGAAACGCGCGCGCTGAAACTGAAGATGCAAAAAGCCCTCCGGATGCATCACAGACAGAACGCTCATTCCCAGAGCCACCATTGTTCCGATCACCGTAGCCACCGCCGCTCCGGCCACGCCCAAGCGTGGAAAACCGAAACGTCCCTCAATGAGCAGGTAATTGAACACAATGTTCACGCCATTGGAAACCAGATTGGTGCGCATGGCGATTTTGGTATTTCCCGCGCCGCGCTGCGCTGCATTGATGACCATACTCACCACATTGAACACCATTCCCGCCGAGATAATGCGGAAATAAATCGCCGCGCTTTCGTGGGTATCCTCATTGGTGCCCGCAAGGCGCAAAATCGGATCGGCAAGCACAAAAGCCAACGCGGTAATGACCACAGTGAACAGCAGCGTAAGAACAATCGCCTGCGTCAATACGCGGTTGGCACCTTCCCGGTCTCCCTCGCCCTTGCGGCGTGCCACCAAAGCAGACACTGCAATATTCAGAGACATGAAAAGAGCCAGACAAATAAATTTGGGCTGGGTCGTCAATCCGACTGCCGCAATGGCATACGCACCCAAACGGGATACCATGATGGTGTCCACCATGCCCACCAGCGCCACCAAAAGCGACTCAAGTGTAGAGGGCCATGCCACCCGAATCGTACGACGCAGCAGCGATGCGTCATCCGGTAGTTCCCCCTGTGGAGCGGTGTTCTTCAAGATATGCTGTGCACAAAAAATTTTTGCCAAAAAGGCGTTCATTGCGCCGCCTCCTCACCCGTCATACGTTTTTATTTTAACACGGTTTCTGCGGTGGCGCAATCGGTCACAAAATGGCGCAGGACCCAAACCATTCAACCGGTTTGGGCCCTGCGCCGGGAATCCATATTATTCTTTGCTCTTGATGTACTCATCAATGGCCTTGGCAGCGCTTTTGCCCGCGCCCATGGCCAGAATCACCGTGGCTGCGCCCGTGACCGCGTCACCGCCCGCATACACTGCGTTGCGCGTGGTCAGGCCGTCCTCGCCGTTGGTGATGATACAGCCGTGCTTGTTGGTCTCCAGACCCGGCGTGGTGGACCGGATCAGCGGGTTGGGGCTGGTGCCGATGGACATGACCATGCAGTCCACATCCAGCGTAAAGGTGCAGCCCTCTTTCGCCACAGGACGGCGGCGGCCGGAAGCATCCGGCTCACCCAGCTCCATCTCCTGGCAGACCATGCCTTTTACATAGCCTTTTTCGTCGCCCAGCACTTCAATGGGGTTGGACAGGGTTTTGAAGATAATGCCCTCTTCCTCTGCGTGCTCCACTTCTTCCTTACGGGCAGGCAGCTCTTCCATGCCGCGGCGATACACAATGTACACGTTCTCCGCGCCCAGGCGCTTTGCGCAGCGGGCAGCATCCATCGCCACGTTGCCGCCGCCCACAATGGCCACGTTTTTCGCGTGCTGAATGGGCGTTTTGGCATTCTCTTTGTAAGCCTTCATCAGGTTGATGCGGGTCAAAAACTCGTTGGCGGAATACACACCGTTCAGGCTCTCACCGGGGATCCCCATAAACCGGGGCAGGCCTGCACCGGAGCCGATGAACACGGCCTCGTTGCCCATGTCGAACAGTTCGTCGATGGTCAGTGTGCGGCCGATGACTACGTCGGTCTCCACGTCCACACCGATTTCCTTCAGGCCCTCGATCTCCTTGCGGACGATCTCTTTGGGCAGACGGAACTCAGGAATGCCGTAAACCAGCACGCCGCCGGGAGTGTGCAGTGCTTCGTACACCGTCACCTTATAGCCCATCTTGGCCAGGTCGCCGGCAGCCGTCAGGCCGGAAGGACCGGAGCCGATCACCGCCACTTTATGGCCGTTGGAAACAGGCATCTGCGGCTTCTCTGTGCAGTGCTCCCGGTGCCAGTCGGCCACAAAGCGCTCCAGACGACCAATGCCTACACTCTCAGTCTTGATGCCGCGCACACATTTGCCCTCGCACTGGTTTTCCTGGGGGCAGACACGGCCGCAAACAGCGGGCAGCGCGGAAGAGGCAGACAGAATCTGATAAGCGCCCTCCATATCCTCTTCGGCCACTTTGGCAATAAAGCCGGGGATATCAATGCCCACCGGGCAGCCGGACACACAGGGTTTGTTTTTGCAGTGCAGGCAGCGTTTTGCCTCGTTGACCGCCATATCGTAGGTATAGCCCAGCGCAACCTCGTTGAAGTTCTTATTGCGCACTTCCGGGTCCTGTACCGGCATCGGGCATTTTTTCGGGTCCATGTTAGGCATGATTATTTGACCTCCTTTTTCAGCAGATTGCACTCTGCTTCACGGGCGTGCGCTTCAAAATCGCGGTACATGCTGCCGCGGTGCATCGCCTCGTCAAAATCCACCAGATGGCCGTCAAAGTCCGGGCCGTCCACACAGGCAAACTTGGTTTCGCCGCCCACGGTCAAACGGCAGCCGCCGCACATGCCGGTGCCGTCGATCATGATCGGGTTCATGGACACGGTGGTTTTGATGTTGTATTCTTTGGTCAGTTTGCACACAAACTTCATCATGACCAGCGGACCGATGGCAATCACTTCGTCGTACTGATTGCCCTCTTTGATCAGCGCTTCCAGAGCGTTGGTGACCAGGCCTTTTTCGCCCCAGGTTCCATCGTCGGACATCTTCACCACACGGTTGGAAACTGCTTCAAACTCTTTTTCCAGAATGACCAGATCTTTGTTGCGGAAGCCCACGATCGAGTGTACCTCAGCGCCCAGCTCATGCAGTTTTTTGGCTGTGGGATATGCAATGGCACAACCCACGCCGCCGCCTACAACAGCTACCTTTTTCAGGCCGTCCAGGTGGCTAGGCGTGCCCAGAGGTCCCACGAAGTCCACCAGGCTGTCGCCTTCGTTCAGTGCATTCAGTTCCATGGTCGCAGCGCCCACGATCTGGAAGATAATCGTAACGGTTCCCTTCTCGCGGTCATAGTCCGCAATGGTCAGCGGCACCCGCTCGCCGTCTTCGCTGGCGCGGAAGATGATAAACTGGCCGGGCTGCGCTTTATGAGCCACCAGCGGTGCTTCGATCACCATTTTGGTGACCGTCGGGTTCAGCGCTTCCTTCTCTAAAATTTTGTACAATGTCCTTCACTCCTTAAAAAACGGTGACAACTTCACTTTGAAAAAGGCGAAGCCGCTGCCCAGCGGCTTCGCCTTTCCAGTATAGCACAAATGCGGACTGGAATGCGCCCCGATTTATGCTTTTGTCAATTCCGGCAAAAAATTCGATTAGAAATCGATCTCTTTGTCATAATACACAGCCAGCATCAGTTTCTCCATATCTTCCTGGCTGGGCTGACGGGGGTTGGAGCCGGTGCAGGCGTCGGCAATGGCATTGGCAGCCACGTCATGCAGCTTCTCGTTGAACTCTTTCTCGTCGATGATGCTGTTCTCAGCAATCACGCCGCCCTCGCCATAGTTCTTGATGGACAGAGGAATGTTCAGCTGTTTGTTCATCTCGCGCAGCTCAGCAATCAAAGCGTCCACCAGCTCTTCGGTGGTGTTGCCGGGCAGGTTGATGAAGCGGGCGATTTCAGCATAGCGCTCAGCAGCCTCAGGAACTTTGGAGTTGTATTTGATGACCTTCGGCAGATACATTGCGTTGGCAGCGCCATGGATGATGTGGCCACCGGAGAACGCAGCGCCGGTCTTGTGAGCCATGGAGTGAACGATGCCCAGCAGCGCGTTGGAGAACGCCATGCCGGCCAGGCACTGTGCGTCGTGCATACGATCGCGAGCATCCATATCGCCGTCATAGGATTTCTTCAGATCATTGTGGATCATCTTGATGGCGTGCAGAGCCAGAGGATCGGTGTAGTTGCAGTGCAGAGTGGACACATAAGCCTCAATCGCGTGGGTCATAGCGTCCATACCGGTGTGAGCGGTCAGCTTCGGGGGCATTTTCTCAGCCAGATCCGGGTCAACGATGGCCACGTCCGGAGTGATGTTGAAGTCAGCCAGAGGATATTTGATGCCCTTGTCATAGTCGGTGATGACGGAGAACGCAGTCACTTCGGTCGCAGTGCCGGAAGTGGAAGGAATGGCGCAGAAGTGCGCTTTCTGACGCAGCTCGGGGAAGCTGAACGGAGTGATCAGCTGCTCGAAGGTGCAGTCGGGATACTCATAGAACGCCCACATAGCTTTCGCAGCGTCGATGGGGCTGCCGCCGCCCATGGCCACGATCCAGTCAGGCTGGAATTTGCGCATAGCCTCGGCGCCTTTCATAACGGTGGTCACGGAAGGATCCGGTTCGACGTTCTCGAACAGCTCAACTTCCATGCCGGCTTCTTTCAAATAAGAAACGGCGCGGTCCAAAAAGCCGAAACGACGCATGCTGCCGCCGCCAACAACCACGATGGCCTTTTTGCCTTTCAGGTTTTTCAGCTCTTCCAAAGAACCTTTGCCATGATACAGATCACGGGGTAATGTAAAACGTGCCATTGTAATGACCTCCATCTTATATGTTCCGGGCAAACCCGGCACGATTGTATTTTGGAAGCTCTCCGCTTCCCTTTGTTAAAATATTATCATTTTCTTTTTCCATTGTAAAATGTATAATAGGAATAAGGGCTATATGAAAAAAGAATAGCTTGTTTATTTTTTAACAATATCCAAGGAAGGAAGATTTTGTATGGATCTGACCCAGATGCGCTATGCAGTAGAAATTGCACAATGCGGCTCTATCAGCAAAGCAGCCAAAAAGCTGTACATGGGCCAGCCCAACTTATCCAAGGCGCTTCGAGAACTGGAAGAGGAACTTGGATGCCCACTGTTTCGGCGCACTGCCCAAGGAATTGAGCCCACTCGAGCCGGAGAAGAATTTTTGGTGTATGCCCGTAAAATTCTCAGCCAGGTGGAAAGCTTGAAAGCCCTTTATCAGCCCCAGGGACAAACCGAAGTACAGCTTTCTCTGTGCGTCCCTCGCGCCAGCTATGTAGCAAGCGCGTTCTGCCAATGGGCACAAGGGCATGCCAACGGGCATTTCCGCCTGCAATATCGAGAGGCCAATGCCAGCGACACCATCCAAACCGTTTTCACCGGTGACGCACAACTGGGCATCGTGCGCTACCACACCGAACGGGCGGATTACTTTGAGGGACTGGCCGCTGCTAAAGGGCTACACCTGGCTCCTCTGTGGGATTTCCATATGGTGGCACTTATGCACAAAAGCCATCCGCTGGCTCCCATCGCAGATATTTCCCCCAGCCGATTGGCAGAATACCCTGAAGTCCTACATGGGGACATCACCGCCACCTCTCCGGAGGATGTATCTCCCACGGCGCAGGACAGCCAGTCGGGTTCACATATTCTGGTCTACGATCGCGCTGCGCAGTTCGATGTGCTTCGCAGTGTTCGCGGTAGCTTTATGTGGGTCAGCCCAATGCCCGCTGAAGTTCTGGAGCGGGAACAACTGGTACAGCGACCCTGCTCCTCCGGCTGGGTGTATCGGGACGCCGCTATCTGGCGCGGTCATCTTCCGGACGCAGCGTCTGGCTTTTTGGATACCGTCCATGAAAAAATCAATGCACTCATGCAAGTCTAAAGAAACCCGGGCGGCTTCTAGAAGCTGCCCGGGTTTTCTCTTGACAAAAGCAGTATTATGCAATACAATATAGTTACAGTATTTTGTATTGCAAGGTAGGTGATCTCGCTTGATCCCTTCTCAAATGCTCAAAGGAACACTGGAAGGCTGCATTCTGGCGATCATATCCGATCAGGAAACTTACGGTTACGAAATTTCTCAGCAGTTACAGGCCTATGGGTTCGGAAAGATCACCGAGGGCACCATTTATCCCCTGCTGCTGCGTTTGGAAAAAAACGGATGGGTGCAATCGGTTTATCGTCCTTCCGAACTGGGACCAAAACGGAAGTATTACTCCCTTTCACCACAAGGTCAACAGGAGTACCGTCAGTTTGTAGAGCATTACCGCGAGCTGACACAGGCGGTCGACCGTCTGCTGTCCGATCGAAAAAAGGAGGCTGCATCTTTATGAATCGAATTGTGCGTAAAATGATGAAAGAGAACAATCAGCTTTCCGAACTTCTCTCACCGGAAAATCAGGCACTGGAAACCGATATTGTGGTGTACCTGCGAGGTTCCCGCATCAGTGAATACCAGCAGGAGCGTGTCCGGCGCGATATTCTTCAAATCATGCTGGAAGGGCAGACCCGCGGTGATTCCATGGCAGATGTTCTGGGCGATGGAAAAGATTTTTGCGACGCCTTGCTAGCAGAACTACCTTCCCGCACATGGTTGGAATTCGCCGTCAACGGTCTGGGAAGCGGCGGCCTTTATCTGGGAATTTTAGCCATTATCTGGGCAATTTCCGCTTTGGTGCAGGCACTTGTACAAAACAGCTGGCCATACCTGCCCGTCAGTCTCGGTTCGCTGATCAACTTTCTTTTTATTCCCGGTGCAGCAGGAGCCTTGGTCCTATATATCTGTCGAACTTCTTTTTCAAAAAGTGTTCAGAAAAAAGGACTTTCTTCAGATAAAAAGGCTTTCTTGTTTTTCCTTGCTGCCCTGTTGGTATGCTTGCTCTGCAGCACCTTGCTGCGGGGTGTTGTCTTATTTTCTGTTCCTGCCGTGTGCGCGCCTGTGTTGATTTCCTTGCTCCTCGGGACCTACAAACTCTGCGATATCTGGTTGGATCGGTTCTATACCCAACAGCAGCAATAACCTTTCCGTCCCTCACAGAAACACAAGTGCCGTCGGCTTTCGAAAAGCCGACGGCACTCTGCTGTTATTGTTTATTGCGAAACAAATTTGACTGCTGACCCGTAAGCAATAATCTCGGCAGCCCCCTGCATAATGGACGAGGAAGAGTATCTCACACAAACAACTGCATCTGCATTCAATGCGCGAGCATTCTCCAGCATTCTTTCCGTGGCCAATTTGCGCGCATTGTTCATCATTTCATTGTAGGATGTAAGTTCCCCGCCAACCAGTGTTTTCAAAGAATTCATGATATCTTTGCCAATGTGAACCGACTGAACGGTGCTTCCCTCAACAATTCCAAGGATTTCGTACTTTTTGCCGGGAATTTCATCTGTTGTAGCAATCAGCATAATCATCCTCCTGTTCCCTGTTGATTCCTGTCGGAAGAAATTCGATACTCCTTCACCGCTTGCTTGGCGGCGCTTTATTTGACCCCAATTATAAGCGATTCCTTTTCAAAAAGCAAGGCAGAAGCAACGGTTTCTTCTATTACTGCAATCGCTCAATATTGATGATCCTTATGAGAGGAAATCTTTGCGATAGTTGACTCCAAAAAACTCTGCCAACTCCCGAAGCTGATCGTCCTGAATGGTATTACGCCGTGGAAGATGGGCGGTAAGCATGTAGATCTGAGCGGCCTTTTCCACGGTCTCGATCAAGCCAAAGGTCTCATCCATCGTTTTGCCTGCCCCATAAATACCGTGCATGGCCCAGACCACCAGGCGGAAATCCTTCATCTTAGCCGCAGTGGCCTCGCCGATGGAGGTTGTGCCGCAGAGCATCCAGGGCAACACACCCACTCCCTCCGGGAAAACTACAATGCACTCCGTACACATCTCCCAAAGGGTGTGGGTGAACTTCTTTTCGTCCAGCTCATGGATATAGTTCATCGCCAGCGTATGGGTGGGATGGGTGTGCATCACCACGCGGTTTTCGGGGTCCACCGCAAGACGCGCAATGTGGCTCATGAGATGGGCCGGGAATTCCGAAGTGAACCGGCCTCCGTCCCGGTAACCCCACAGCAGATCGGCGGCTTGACCGTCCGATGTGATGCGCACCACGCCCAGATTGTTCTCCGGGTCGGCATCCATATTTTTGAAATACTTTCCCGTGCCGGTGACCAGAAACAACCGTCCCGCCAGGGGGGCCGCGTTAAACCCCAGGGGAATGGTGCGCAGAACGACGTTCAGGTCGAGGTATTCCCGCACCTCCCCTTCGTCCAGCAGACAACTGATATTTCCTCCGTTTCGCTCGTCCCATCCAAGGCGGTACATATTCGCCGTAGTCTTTCTCATTTCTTCCATAAATGGAGCATTCAAAATATTATTCATGCCCGTCAGCCTCTTCTTTTCAAAATTTCGTTCTCATATGCCTTCACCCCGGCGAACCACTCGCCGTCGACAGGGACGCCGCATACGCGGCAATACTGCGCCCAGATTTCTCCGAAGGGCAGAGTCTTCTGTTCTTCCTGCAGAATCATCAGCTCCGTCCAGCGATTTTTGTTCTGCAATGCAGTCAGATCCGGGGTGCACAGAGCCATCAGCAGCGCCTTCTGCACATTGCGAAAACCTACGGTCCAGGCGGCAATTCGATTGATGGATGCGTCAAAGTAATCCAGCGCAATCTTCACCCGGCCCTCCAGGCCGCCGCAGCGGACGATTTCCCTGCAGAGTTCCTGGGTTTCGTCATCCAGCCGTACCACATGGTCGCTGTCCCAACGAATGGGGCGGGTGATGTGAAGCGCGATTTCCCGAAAAAAAGTCAGCAGAGCCGGTATCTTGTCGGACACCACTTCGGTAGGATGGTAGTGACCGTTGTCCATCAGCGGGATGCACTTTTCCCGGTTCATGGCGGCGTAGCTGAGGGCGAACTCGGCGCTGCCCACAGTACAGGCCTCCACGCCGATGCCGAACACCTTGCTCTCCACGCAAGGTTTGACCCTGGCGAAATCGTAAGGCTCGGAAAGGATCTCGTCAAGGGCCTCCCGATACCGCATCCGCGGACCCATCCGGTCTGCGGGAATGTCCTTGAAGCCGTCGCCCGTCCAAATGTTCATGATGCAAGGCTGGCCCAGCTCTTCGGCCAGATAGCTGGAGATGCGAATGCATGCCTTTCCGTGGTCGATCCAGAACCGGCGCACCTCTGCTTCCGGAGAAGAAAGGGTCAGGCTCTCGGCCTTGGGATGGGAGAAAAAGGTGGGGTTGAAATCGCATCCGAGCCCCCGCGCCTTGCAAAAATCCACCCACTTTTTAAAGTGCCTTGGTTCCAGCTTCTCCCGGTCCGCCCACTCTCCCTTTTCAAAAATAGCATAACTGGCGTGAAGATTCAGTTTTTTGGTGCCGGGGCAGAGCTTCAGCACCTGATCGATGTCCGCCATCAGTTCCTCCGGGGTCCGTGCACGCCCCGGGTAGTTGCCCGTAGTTTGAATGCCCCCGGTCAGGGGTTTTGCAGGGTCTGTGTCGAAGCCTCTGACATCGTCCCCCTGCCAGCAGTGCAGAGAAACCGGGACACTTTTCAGCCGGGCGATGGCCGCGTCGGTATCGATCCCCAGCGCTGCGTATCTGGCTTTTGCCTGTTCGTAACTCATTGTACCGCCTCCATTTGAATTTTGAGATTGCCCAGGGCCGTGGCCTCGATGGGCAGAGCGATGACGGTTTTGCCGGTAGCCTCTTGTGTCAGACGGTTGAGCCAGACATTTTTAGCTCCTCCGCCCACCACATACAACTTTTCAAAACTGCGCCCGGTGTTGATCTCCAACTCCTGCAGAGCCTGACCATAGCACTGCGCCAGCGAACGGAAAGCACAGCGGAAATAGCCGCCCACGTCCTTCAGCGCACCGCCGGTAGCTGCGTCAAAGGCATCCTTCATGCTTTCCGGCGCCAAAAATCCGGGGGCGTTGGCGTCAACCGACACGTCGCAGTCGCTCTGTTGCGCAGCCTGGACGATTTCTGCAAAACCCAGCCCGTTGCACAATTCTTTTCGCAGCTGGTTGACCAGCCACATGCCCATAATGTTTTTCTGATAACGGTTGTAGCCCACCCCGCCCTCGTTGGACCAGTTGCCTTTTTGGCTGCTTTCGCCGGTCAGCGGACGTGATGTCTTGACTCCCAGCAGAGACCACGTGCCCGACGAAAGATAAGGTTGATTCCCCTCCATGGGGATTCCCTCTACCGCCGAGGCAGTATCGTGGGTGGCACAGAGAACGCATTTTATTCCCTCATATTCCCCCAGAACCTTTCCGGGCCGGGAGAGTTTTGGAAACAGCTGTCGGGGAAAGTCCATTGCTTCCAGAATGCCGTTGTCGTATTCCCCGGTGCAGGTGCTGACCAGTCCGGTGGTGGTGGCATTGGTATACTCCCTCACCTGCGCACCGCACAGTTTCCAGAGCAGATACTCCGGCAGCATCAAAAGGCCGGTGATTCCATCCAGCCGTCCGGATATCTTGTCAGCATAAAGCTGATAGAGGGAATTGAAGCTCTGAAACTGACACCCGGTGCGGCGGTACAACTCCGAAAAAGGCATCCGCCGATGCACCAGCGACACGACTGCTTCGGTGCGTCCATCCCGATAGGCATAGACGGGCAGTACTTCTCTGTCACCTTTCAGAAGAACGTAATCCACGCCCCAGGTATCGATGGAAAGGCTGGCGATGGTCGCAAAGCGAGCCTTAGCCGCCGCGATGCCCTCTTTCACCTCCCGAAACAGGGTCTCCACATCCCACACCAAATGACCCTTCTCTCTGCGCACGCCGTTGGCGAAACGATAGACTTCTTCCGTCTGCATTCTGCCGTTTTCCATCCAGCCCACAATGTGGCGTCCGGAGGAGGCACCGATGTCAATGGCAAGGCAGTATCTCATCTTTATTCCCCCTTGATCATGCGCAAGATGCCACGCAGATAATGGCCGTTGGCCATTTCCAGCAAGCCCTGCATCAGGCCATCTTTCATGCCGCCGGAGATCTGCATGCTGCGAAGAGGAGAGCCTACCGAGGAGGCCATCAGCATGCGAAACTCCGGATTTTCACGGTCTTTCTTGCCGCCAAAGGAGCGAGCGATGGTATGTTCCACCGCCCCATGGAACAGCCGCATCACCAGCGAGGTGTCCTTCATCTCCTCCACGGTGTTGTCCATGGTAAAGCTGCCCTTCCGGGGCGTTTGTGGCACATATCGCCTGCCCAGCATGGTCTCCCATTCTTTTTGGCAGGGCTTGCCCGCGCAGGTCTCGTACCAGCTTCCTGCCTGCCATGCCGGTGGCACCAGTTCTGCGCCCGCCTTTTCGATGACAGCACTCAGGCCGCCAATGTGCACCGTGTAATGCCCGCCGGGCACCCGCCAGCCGTCCTGCCAGAGGGCAAAGTCGCGCTCGTCCAGTGCAAAGGTCACCGTCTCACTTTCGCCGGGCTGCAAAAATACCTTTCGGAAGTTTTTCAGTTCCCGCACCGGGCGGTGCAGCCCGCCGGAAGGCGGCGCAATGTACATCTGCACCACCTCGGACCCGGCCCGCGCGCCGGTGTTTTTCACCGTCACACAAACGGTATCTCCCCCAATGGTCAGGTCGGAATAGGCAAAGCTTGTGTAACTCAGGCCGAAGCCGAAGGGCCACCGCACCGGGACACCCGCCTTGTCATAGAAGCGGTAGCCCACATAGATGCCCTCCTCATAAAGGGCGTCCTTCGTTTTGTCGTAAATCTCCGAAGAGGGCACGTCGCCGTAGACAAAAGGCCAGCTTTCCGCCAGCCTGCCGCCGGGGTCGGCCCTGCCATAGAGCAGGTCGGCCACCGCTTCGCCTCCTGCCTGGCCGGGAAGGCCCATGTAGAGGATGGCCTTAACCCTGTCAGCCCAGGGGCACTCCACCGCGCAGCCGCACAGCAGAACCACAACGGTATTGGGGTTTGCCTGTGCCACAGCCTCGATCATGCGAATGTGCCCTTGCGGCATCCTCATATCTGCCCGATCAAAGCCCTCCGACTCCAAATGGCCGGGCAGTCCCGCGAACACCACTGCCGTGTCTGCACCGCGGGCGGCGTTCGCCGCTTCAAGGAGCAGCGTCTCGGTCGTTTCGCCCCGGTCATCGCAGCCTGGCGCATAAATTGCGCCAGGAAGTGCCTCCAGCGGCTGGCTCAGCCGCAGAGGGTTGATGTGGCTGGAACCTGCTCCCTGGTAACGCATTTGCCGGGCCATCGCACCTACGACGGCAACTTTTGCAGTTGCGTCCAAAGGGAGCACGCCGTCCTCATTTTTCAGCAGAACGGCTCCGGCCTCTGCCGCCTCCCGGGCAAGAGTATGATGAGCACCGTAGTCACAGGCACAGAGTTTCTTCTGCCTTTCTGCCGCCTGCAGTACCAGTTTCAGAACCCGCCGGGCAGAAGTGTCCACCGCACTTTCCGGCAGCACACCGGATTTCACCGCTTTCAGCACATCTTTTTCCATATAGCCGCTTCCTCCGGGCATGTTCAGGTCGCACCCCGCCCGAAAGCCCTCGATACGGTCGTTCATAGCGCCCCAGTCGGTGATCACCATACCATCAAACCCCCACTCCTTGCGCAGGATGCCGGTGAGCAGTTGTCCGTGATCGCTGCAATGGGTGCCGTTGAGCTTGGGATAGGCGCACATCACCGTGGAAGGTTTTCCCTCCCGAACGGCAATCTCGAAGGCAGTGAGGTAAAGTTCCCGCAGGGTGCGCTCGTCCAGAATGCTGTCAGAGTTGAAGCGGCAGAACTCCTGGGAGTTTACCGCGAAGTGCTTAAGGCTGGTAGCGACGCCCCTGCCTTCGGCTCCTCGAATGAAGCCCGCCGCCAACTTGCCCGCCAGAAACGGATCCTCGCTGAAATATTCAAAATTCCGTCCACACAGGGGATTGCGTTTTAAATTTGCCCCGGGGCCAAGCACCAAGCCCACCTGCTGTTCCTTTGCCTCTTCGGCCACGGCGACGCCGATTCGTTCCAGCAGGTCAGGGTCCCAACTGGCGGCGGTGGTCACCTCAGCCGGGAAGCAGGTGGCCGGCCGGGAGGCGTTCACTCCCATCATGTCCGCAGCATTTTCCTGTTTTCGCAGGCCGTGGGGGCCGTCGCACATGAACAGCGAGGGAATGCCATACTTTTCGTATGTCTTCGTTTCCCAAAAACTTCTACCGGAACAAAGCGCAATCTTTTCCTCCAGGGACATCTGCGTCAAAATCATTTCAATCCTGTCCATTCCAGTCCTCCAATCGGATCGGGGCGGCGCAGCCTCGCAGTGTCCCCTCCATCGCCCGGTCCAGGCAGTCCTTTACCGTTTTCAAGTCTTTCCTCGCCTCGGGGATGGTGGGAATGATGAGCCATGTGTAAATCATCCCTTTGCGCAGATACAGTCTGCAGGGATGTCCTTCCGTCTTGAGTTTTTCAAACAGCATCAGGCTGTCATCCCGCAGGACCTCCGACTCCGACGCCCACAGACAAATGGGCGGACAGCCTGCAAAGCTGCCGTAGTAAGGTGCGGCAAAGGAGTTGCGGACAACGGCGCTGTCTTTTATTCCAAGGTAAGCTTCCTGCGTTTCTGTCCAAAGGTCATCCACCATCGCTTCTGTGGCCCGATTTCGGGTATAACTTGGAAATGTCTGATCGAACTGAACACAAGGAGAAAAGCAAAGAGCCGCTGCGGGCATAGGCAGTCCTGCTTCTTTAATCTGAAGAAGGAGCGACAGCACCAGATTCCCGCCGGCGCTTTCTCCCAGAAGGACAATGCGCTCCGGGGCGTATTCTTCCAACAGCGCCCGATAAGCTGCAAAGCAGTCCCGCGGAGCCGCGGGGAAAGGATGCTCCGGGGCCAGGCGGTATTCCGGGGCCGCCACATTAAACCCCAGCTTGGTCACCAGATACCCTGTGAACATACGCCGGGTCTTCACGCTGCCCACCACGAATCCGCCGCCGTGGATGTACAGAACGATCCTGTCCGTAGGATTTCTCGGATGGCTCAGCAACTCTACCGTCACGTCACCCGCCTGCACCTGACAGATGTGAACGGACCGGGGCGCGTTGGCAAAGCGATTCTGTTTTTCCTCCTCAGCCCGCCGAGCGGGATAGTTCTGGTCCTGGCCGGAAACATACCGCCGTTTACCCTTTTTGCAAAAAGAAAAGACCATGCTGTGTGTGATGCTCATGCTGTCCTCCTCTCACATCGGATAGGTAGCGGTACCGGGCCCCTGCTCCCGGACGGAGCCGTCCGGCAGAAGGACCTCTGCCGTACAGTTGACGGGCACAGTCACCGCGAACATCCAGCCCCCGTCTGTCTTTTCCCAGCCGCTCTCACCCGGCTATAGACGCTGTTGTAGGCAGCCTTTGCCCGGGTAAAATGCCCGCCGGGCCGGGGTGTAATGGCAAAGTGATTCTCACCGTCCACCCGGATGCCGCACATAGTGTCAAACAACCACTGGACCACCGCCCCTTGGAATAGTGGTTCAGAGAGGCCACGCCGCCCTGAGCGGTCTTTCCCTCCCAGCTCTCCCAGATGGTGGTTGCCCCGTTTTTCGGCATGGACAGCCAACCGGGTATCTCCTCATTCTCTAAAAGGCGGTAGGCATATTCAATGTCCATGTCTGCCAGAACATAGAGGATGAGCGGGGTGGAAAGAAAGCCGGTGCCCAGCCGCCAGCGATAGTTGTCCAGCGCCCGGAGCAGGCGCTTCTTTGCATAAACGGTCTGTTCTTCGTCCAGCAGCTTCATGTACAAAGGGCGCACCAGCTTTGCCTGACGGTCGGTGTCCAAGTTGTGTTTTTTGCCCCGCACCAGCGCCTGGTAACCCTCTCGCACCTTTTGAGCTGTCACAAGGTATTCTGCAGCGTCTGTCTCACGGCCCAGCACGCCGGCAATCTCGGCCATCCGCTCCATGAGCAGCACGATATAGGCAGTGGTCTCCTCCGGGTGCGGAGAGACAAAATCGGAGATGGCAAAGGGCTTCACGTCCACCGGTTCCGCCCATTCGCCATAGGACTGCCCGTAGTTGGAGATGTATTTGCGATATTTCCGCTGGATGCCGGTGGGGGCACTGGTAAGGTAATGACGGCCCAGCGTGCCGATTTTGTAAAGGGCAAAGCGGCGCATGGCGCCGTAATTTTCCTCCAGAATTTTTCGGTCATCGTAGCGTTTGAATATCTCCCATGGGATGAACACCCCCGCATCGGACCAGCCCGGCGAACCGTCAATGGTGTTCATGTAATGGTCCACGCCGCCCACCGGAGCGATCTGGGTAAAGCACCCGTTTTTGTGCTGTGCGTCCACAAGATCCCACTGAAATTTGCGGGCCATGGAAGCATAGTCGAACAGGTAGCTGGCGGTGGAGCAAAAGATCTGAGCGTCGCCGCTCCAGCCGTGGCGCTCCCGAGTAGGGCAGTCAGTGGGAAGGTCAGCATGGTTGTTCTTGGCGCTCCAGACGGTGTTCTCCACAAATTTGTCCAGCAATGGGTTGGAACTCTCAAAAAATCCCGTGCGCTCCATGTCGGAATACACCGCAATGGCTGTGAAGTCCTCCGCACGGAAGGGCACGTCGGTCTCCACCAGGATGTACTGAAAACCGAAGATGGAAAAGGTGGTCTTATAGTCGTTTTCCCCTTCCCGGCAAGTGTAGTCCACCTGCTGCAGGGGGTGGTGATTTTCTTGTTGGAACACTGGATGTTCTTCTGGGTGAATTCGCCGGTTTCGTCCAACAGCTCGCCGAAACGAAGAAAAATTCTCTGCCCCGCCCGGGCTTTCACCGTGAATCGGGCGTAACCCGCGATGTTCTGACCGAAGTCCAGCACAGTTTTGCCGGCGGGTGTAGTGATGAGGGTAGGCTTGAGCTGCTCGTGCTCGGTCACTGCCACATTGTTAGCAGCAGTGGGAACCACGTTGTGGGTGGTGACTTTCGCCTTTCCCCCGTAGCCGGGGACGCGTGAAGCATCCACCACCTCACCATCCTTGTTGTCAGCAAAGCGGATGGGGCCGTCGCTGCTCCAATCCCAGCTGTCGTCGGTCACGATGGTCCGAGTGCTGCCGTCGGCATGCACAAGTTCCAGCTGAGCCAGCAGCTTTGTCTGCGTTCCATACTGGTTTTTTAGTCCCCACGCACCGCAGGAGCCGCGGTACCAGCCATCGGCAAGCTGCACGGTCAACTCGTTTTCGCCCTGCCGCAGCAGCCCGGTTACATCCCAGGTCTGATACTGCACCCGCTTGCGGTAATCCGTAATGCCAGGCGCAAGTATCATATTGCCCACGCGGATTCCGTTCAGCTTCGCTTCATAGAGACCGCAGGCAGTGATGTACAATCGGGCCTTTTTCACCCCGGAAACAGAGAAGATTTTGCGCAAACAGTCTACGGGATAACGCCGTTTTTTGTTCACCTTGTAGTCACCCGTGATCCAGTCCGCCTGCCAGTGACCAATGCCGGTCTCAAAAGTGGCCGCCGCCCAGGGACCGGGAACACCGCTTTCATCCCAAAGACGCACCTTCCACAGCACCTTCGTTTTTGCGGGGACAGGGCTGCCCCCCCACTCTGCCCGCATGGAATTGCTTTCCACCTTGCCGCTGTCCCACAGGGGTGTGCCGCTGTCATCGACAGCCACAATTTGAAAAGCAGTCTGTCTCTCTCCCTGATCACAGTTCCAGAACAGCCGGGGCCGGGAGATGTCGATACCCACCGGATTTGTCAGATATTCCGTTTTCAGCCGGATCGCATTCACGCTTTTTGACCCCCTTCGCCTTTTTCACGGCGGGACTTGATCTCCGCCTGCTTTTTGCCGATATTCTTTTCCACGCTGAGGAAAATCAGCAGCACAGTCAGGATGATGCCGGTGAACACCTCCAGGCCTACGAAGCCAAAGATGATGATGTTCTGCACGGAAGCAGACTGGCTGACTGCCTGGGTCACGCCATCCACCATCTCGGGGGCCACATAGCCTGCCCCCGCCAGCCATCCGTTGAACACACCGGTGCACACGCCCACCATGGCCACGGCAATGATGTTGTACACCGACATGGCAATGCCGTCAATGCGGAAGCCGGTCTTCCATTCCAGATGATCCAGCACGTCTGCGAACAGTGCCATGAACACATAGGAGCAGGGCAGGCCTCCCACATTTTTGATAAACTGCCCCACCAGCACCAGCACCATGCTGTGAGGGAACATCCAGCAGACGGCGCTGCCAACGGCATAAAGGATAAAGCCCGTCAGAGTTACATTCCGTTTGCCGAATTTTTTGGCCAAAGGCCACACAGCAAAAATGCCGATGCCCATGGGGATACCGCCGATGGCAGACACCAATGTCTGCGTGATGCCGTCGTTGTAAGTACCCAGCACGTAATTGCAAAAATAGGGCAGGCTGATGTTTTTGATGCTGCTGCCAGCGGTGTAGATAAGAAAATAAGCATAGATCAAAAGCATGTATTTATCCGTGAAGATTGCCTTAAGTTGCGCCGCAAAAGGAATGGACTGTCCGCCGTCGGCCTGTGACTCCTCTGTGACTCGCTCTTTGGTGAAGTAGTATTCCAGCAGCGTCAAAGGCAGTGCCAGGATGGAAAGCACGCTCATGAGCAGCATCCACTTGCTCTTGTCCACTCCGATCATGGGCGTGATGACCATGGGGAATACCAGTGCCACCAAAATGCCACTCATCATGATGGTGGCAATCTGATTGAACACCGAGAGACCACCTCGCTGGGTGGTGTCCCGGATGGACAGCGGTACCATCAGGTTGTGGCTCATGTTAAAGATGGTGTAGGCAAAGGAATAGAACAGATTATAGGAGACCATGACCCAGATGACCTGTACGGTCTCCGACGCACTGGGCACAGTGAAAAGCAGAATGCCTGTGACCGTCAACAGCGGCGCGCTCAGCAGCAGCCAGGGTCTCGCCTTGCCCTGTGCAGTGCGAGTGCGGTCGATGATATACCCCATAATGACATTGGTGATGGCATCGATGATTTTGGAGATAATGGGGAAAGACCACCAGGAACGCTCCGCCCCAAACCGTTGTCAGCTTGAGCACGTCTGTATAGTATACGTTCAGATAGGTAGCCAGCACCGCGTTGAGCAGCAGCGCGCCGGCAGGGCCGAAAAGATACCCCAGCCACTTTTCCGCCGATGTCACATCTTCTGACTTGACCCGTGAGTGAAATATTTTTCGATCCATTATTTTTTGGCACATCATACCAGCTCCTCCTGTTCTTTTGCAAATTATCAAAAATATACTTTTAAAGTGATTTCTTATTGGAAGTATAGCACAAATCATCTTTATATTCTTGCATATTTGTATTCAAACGAATATAATTGTAACCAACTTGGAGGTGACAGCGTGGAAGGGATTGACATTCGCTATCTTTGCACCACCATCGGCAATCTCTCAGGTGTTCCCATCCGCATCTTCGAAGAGGACAGGCCGGTGTTCTATTACTCCATCCCCATGCTTGCCCGGGATCCGATGAATGTCTACCGCGACGAGATCTTTGCAGTCAAGACTCATGTGGGTTATGTGATAACAAAACATTTTTACTACTATGGCATCGTCAATTCCAATGACACGAAAATCGTCATCGGCCCCTCGCGGCAAATCATGGCCGGGGATCAGGAACTGAGGGACTTGGCGTTCCGGGCAGATGTGCCCGACGAGGCGGTAAACGCCTTCATCGCCGGAATGAAGAGCATCATCCCCACTCCTTTCGAAAGCATTTTGCAGATGCTCTGCACCATTAATCATGTATTGAACGGAGAAACACTGTCGCTGGCCGACATCACCATCTATGATGCTGACCAGGAGAAACTGGTGGCTCAACAGAACCGCCGGCAGGCGGAGCGCAAACTGTCGGTTACCGGCAGCGAGGTTCGAAACGTCCACAACTCCTTCGGTCAAGAGCAGGCCATTATGAGCATCGTCCGCAAGGGAGACACCGCCGCGCTCAAGGAGTGGATTGCCGCAGCACCGGCAATTCGAAGCGGTGTTTTGGCCAAAGAGCAACTTCGCCAGATCAAAAACACATTCATCGTCACCACCACGCTGGCCTGCCGGGCGGCCATCCGTGGCGGCATGGATGTAGACGATGCCTTTGACCTCAGCGACGTCTACATTCAGCAGTGCGAGCTGCTGTCTTCCCCGGAGGCCATCACAAATCTGCAGTACCGGATGATACTGGACTACACCCAGCGGGTGGAGCGGCTGCATCTGGGCAAACAGCCTTCCAAACTAACGGCGGATGTGGCGAATTACATTCAACACCACATGTCCGAGACCATCACGACGGAAGAGATCGCCGCCGCTCTGTTTTTGAGCCGCCCCTACCTCTCCCGCCGTTTCAAGGCTGAGACTGGTGAAACACTGACGGATTTCATCCTGAAAGAAAAAACAGAGGAGGCCAAACGCCTCCTCCTCTATTCAGACAAACCTCTGACTGCTATCAGCAGCTATTTGGGTTTTTCCTCACCCAGTCATTTTTCCAGGGTGTTTCGAAAATACGTCTCACTGAACCCGGGTGAATACCGGCAAAAATACGCACGATAACCGCCGTCCCATAAAGAAAAAAGAGCTAACTGACGAATTCAAATCAGTTAGCTCTCTTTTTATAGGCCTTGAAAAAGCGTTGCCACGAGTCACTTCTTTGCCTTCAAAACCGCTTAACTACGCGATTTTTTCGATCATTGAAATTATTCGAACTCGCCGAGTTAAATCCATTTCTAAACTTTTTTGTATAGAGGATTTAATTCGTCGTGGTTTTCTTTGATGCAGATTATCCTTATCCTAAGGTCTATTCGGACTTTTGCTATCAAAAATCTATCCGAGCCATCCTATCAGGGGTTTTGCTTGAGATGGATGATTGGGTGGTTTAGGAGTATTATAGCATGGTTTTATCGAATTTTCTATAGAAATTTCATTTTGCCTAATCAAACATTACTCGCTCATATAATCCAGCATCTGCTGATTCAGTGTTTCCTTTACTACTCGCCACTCCGGGAAAAAGGCGTCCATATACTTCTGGAATAGCTCATTGTGATTTCGCTCCAGCAAGTGCACCAATTCATGGGTCACGACATAAGCGAGACACTCTGGAGTTTTCTTTGCAAGCTGGAGGTTAATCCAAATCCTTTTTCGGTCTATATTGCAGGTTCCCCATTTGGTACGCATGTTTTTGACCTTCCACTCAGATGCATGGACACCTACAACCTGTTCACATTTTTGAATCACTTCCGGCAGCTTGCTTTTTAGCTGCTCCCGATACCAATCATTCAAAACACGCTCGCGCTGCTCCGGGGTGCTTTCAGGCCTCACTTGCAAAATCAGATGCCCGCCTGTAAGGGACACCTCATTCCTAACATTTGAGTATTGCACATCCAGACGATAACGACGCCCCCAGACATAGTAGCTCTCTCCGGTCACATACTGTCGCTTCGTTTGTCGTGCCTGTGCTGCGAAGTTTGCACGCTGCTTTTTAATCCAGGAAATTCTGGATACCGCAAACATTCGGATTGCGTCATCCCCAGCAGAGTGCGGTGCAGTAATTTGGACTTTCCCATCGGGCGGCAGAACGCGGATGTACATATTTTTGATGTTCTTTTTTGTAACGGCAATACTCACGTTGCCGATTTGCAGTTCATCCACTAAAATTCACTCTGCTCCTTTACCAATGCAAGCAACTGATCGGCTTCCTGGTCATCTTTTACGACAGCACGAATAGCACGCCAGATTTTACGCTCTTTGATTTTGCTTCCCCGGAAATTGTCCTGTTTGCTGGACATGACAGCGTTATATATCTGATTGGCCACAACCGTATCCCCGTTAAGATGGTCATAAAAGGCTCGCTTGGCGGCACTCTCCCGGATTCCCGAAGGATATTCTGTGCCGCTTTCCGGCTTATGTACCTTTCTTGCCAGTTCCACAATCTGACGCAAATACTCCTCATAGTTGATCACGTCATTTTTGCGCTTTTCAATCAATTCTCGAAGAAGCGCAGACATCTTCTCATAGTATTTGGGGTTACTTTGGATTCTTTCAACAATTTCCTTGCCAATATTGTTTTCAATAGTCTCTGCAACTGCTTCCTGCTCTTTGGGTGTAGAGGCAGGCATATCCTTCAGCGCAGAAATTCCGTTGTCTACCAACAGCTCCACCAGTGTTGCTCCTCCAAAGGAGGTCAACACACGACTGGGATCAGCCGACAAATAAGTATCGATTAAATGGCGCATGTCCGGATCATATTTCTTCAAATCCACATAGTCACCACTAGCCAGACGCACATCGTCACGCACCTTGATGTAGTAGGTAACTTCTCTCTCCAGCGCCTTGATCTGTTCCACGGTATAGTGGTACTTTTCTTGCAATTCACCCGATACTTCACCAAAAGCGCGAAGAGCTGTCGCTGACAGATTGTAAAGCTGTTCCCGCTTGGGCATATTTTCTTCCAATTCATCCAAGTCAAAAGATTCGGTGTTGACACCGCAGAAATAATGGTAGTAGTCTACCATATCTTTAGGCGGTGCCACAGGCTCGCACAGTGCGCGCAGAGCTTCCAGAGAATCCTCCAGCTGTTCCTTGGCCTTGTCCAAACGATCTGTCAGCAGGCCGGAGACATCTTCCTTATCGTAGCAGTCAAATGCTTCGGAGGTATAGTCTGCAACCGCATTTTCCAAGGATCGAAACAGGTCTTTGTAGTCAATAATATACCCAAATTCCTTATCTTCACCATCCAAACGATTGACGCGGCAGATTGCCTGGAACAAGCCATGGTCTCGCATGGACTTATCAATATACAGGTAAGTGGCAGGCGGAGCATCAAAGCCTGTCAGCAACTTATCCACCACGATCAGCAGTTTCATCTGTTCCGGCTGCTTGATAAACTTTTCCTTGACCTCTTTTTCAAATGCCTTCGGGTCTTTCCCACCCAGCATCTTCATGTAGATCTCATATTGCTCCACAGCCTCGGTCTCACCATCATCACCTACGGTTTCAGTGCGAATATCACCCACCGCTGGTTCGTAAGAAGTCACGATGGCGCACTTGCCCTTCAGCTCGGTCTCCTGGAACAATTCATAGAATTTGCACGCCTGATAGATACTGCCAGCCACCAGCATGGCATTACCCCGTCCATCATGCAGGCGCGGTTTTGTCTCCATATCAAAAACAATATCCGCTACAATCTGTCCCAACCGGGCTTTGGAGCTAAACATCTTTTGTAGATTGCCCCATCGCTGTTTCAGCTTAGCTTTTGCCACACCGGTCAGCCCGCGCGTTTTTGCCTCAAACCAAGCGTCGATCCGATCCTGCTGGACAACATTCTGCTCTACTTCACGAGCTTCATAGCGCAGATCCAAAACCACTTTATCCCGCACTGCTTCATCAAACTTGTAGCGATGGATGTAAGGGCCAAATACCTCCAGACTGGTCTCCTTATCCTTTTTCATCAATGGAGTACCGGTGAAGCCGATAAAGGTGGCATTCGGCAAAATGGTTTCCATCGCTTTGTGGAGTTTGCCGGATTGGGTACGGTGGCATTCATCCACAAAGACATAGAAATCGCCTTTGGGAGAAAAGTTTTCCGGCAGTGAGCGTTTCAGCTCTTCAATAAATCCAGCATAGTCGGTCTCGCCGCTCTTGCCTCTGTTTTTCTTGCCAAACTTGTGGATCAGGGAGCACATCATGACAGGCGAGGTGTCGTTGATCTTCTGAATCAATTCGCTTCCCCGGCGAATACGGACAATGCTCTCATTGACCCCGGCAAACACCTGCTCGATCTGCACATCCAGCTCGTCCCGGTCGGTGATAATCAGGATACGGCTGTCAGAAATATTTTCCTTAATCCACTTGCTGAGCCACACCATGGTCAAGGATTTTCCGGAGCCTTGGGTATGCCAGATGATGCCGCCCTCATGCCGCCTTATAAAATCCCGCGCTGCCATATTTCCGAAGAACTGATTAGGCCGACAGGTCTTTTTCACTCCGCTGTCAAATACGATAAAATTGTGCAGCAACTCTACAAGCCGCTCTTTCCGGCACAGAGAAATCAGGTTTTTGTCCAGACGCAGGGGATATTTTCCGATTTGAGCGCGTACCGCTACGGAAACCTCATCTTTGGCATTGGAATCTTCTTTCCAAGAAAGATAATACTTTTCCGGAGTGCCAGTAGTGCCGTAACGTGCCCCTTCCGAATCATTGCCTGCCAAGACAAGCCCAACGGTGGCAAAAAACTGCATAATCATATCCGGGCGCTGGTTGGTCAGGTTCTGGCGGATACCCTCCGACATGGAAATGGTGCTGCGCTTCAGCTCTATGACAGCAAAAGCGATACCGTTGATGTACAGCACAAGATCCGGACGTTTATGCTTGATAGTTACTTCCTCGGCGATGTAAAAGTCATTTTCCAGCGGATTTTCCCAATCCACAAAATGGACGGTAATCTTATGCTGGCCGACAGACTCGCTGACCTTGACCCCATAGCGCAGCTTTTTATAAGTCTGCTCGTTCAAATCATAGAGGTTCACTGACTGATCTCCGGCGGCATCTTGCAGCTCCTTCAAGGCGCGGTTGATAAGTACCGGCGAATAGCCCTTGCGGGTCAGAAATTTCGTCAGCAGTTCGGTTTCAATATTGGCGTTTTTTCGCTCGGTGAAATCGCCCAGATAGGTGTACCCAAGTTCCTGGACAAATAGTTTTATGACACGCTTCTGCGTGGCTTTTTCCCGTTGGCCAATACTCATGGCTTTCCTCCTTCGTTTGAATATAATTCATCGAAGCAAGCTGCATGTCGCGAAAAATCCAACTCAGCAATATTTTGAACAATTGCTTGGTTCCAATACTGGTATCTTGGATTAAAAAATAGGTTCTTGCGCATTTCCTTTGGGTATTGGGGATCAAACATATCCATCACACAAAAGGTTAATGCCCAACTTTGGATTGGAACAGTAAACTTTATGTTTCGCGTTCCTATTTTTTTCAAGAATCGTGCGGACTGCGTTAATATCCACTCATTTTCAGGTGACCACTCCGTTTTTGTATCCCAGCATCGTACGATGGTATTTATTATTTTACAAAAGATGCTTGCGACATTGTCTGCCAGTTGAATCAGTTCCTCTGCTTGACTATCTGCAAACTTAACAGCCACATCGAAATGTTTAAGTTCTTGTTTTAACATTTCATCGATACCTGAAATATTATCATGAACAATATCAATTTTTCTGGTATCACAGTTGCGCTCAATTTCAATTACTTCCAACAACTCTGAGAGAGCATTAAGATTAATAAGATTAGCAAACTTCCGATTTGAATAACTTCCAAACTTTAGAAAGTCATTTACAAACGTTTCTTCAATTCCTCTGTTCTGAATCTCTGAAACAGCCCAAACTAATCCATTTCCAGACGTTGGAATATGTTGATATGAATAGTTCTTTAAGTATTCAAACAGTTCGTGCACACTTGTCTCTGTAGCTCGCTTTGTTAGTTTGCAGAATGTAGCAAATAGCTCATCTTTTTCTTGCGAAAGGTCACTCACCAACGAGTAATATTCTACCGGGAACTGTTCTCTTGCTTGTTCTCCCAAAATGGCAAATAGCAAAAGCGATGCCAGGTAGAATTTTTTATCATACAAACATATCGAAAAATGGATATCATCTAAAATATTGTCCAAGAAGTATTCTAGAGCATTGTTATTTTCTTTTGTAAACAGGGAGTTTCCTTTCAGCTCTTTCTCAGATGCAAATTGACTCTTAAATGCTGTATATTTCTGACGAAGCAGCTGTTCACTTTGCATATCATGAGTAACAACAGCTGCCAAACAAAAATGGCGCTGTGTTCCATAATTTAGTTTTTTATTCTTATCAGTTATGCCACCAGTGTTTCCTGCTTCATCTAGAAATAGACGCATTAAACATGTCACCTCCCGTGGATATTAGCTTTCAAATAGATCTTCGCACTTTTTAATTGCTTGCTGAATATCCGAATCTCGGAAATAGGTCTTTTTCAGTTTATCTCTCCATTCCTTATTAGAACGAATCAAATCTTTAATCGAGGCTACGGAAATTTCCTTACCTTCCCGCCGCAAGTCGCAGATTGCCATATCTACCGTTGCCAAAAGCTCCAGCTCATTGACACTTGTGTACTGGAACTGCGACACCAGCCAATCCACATCTCCCTGCTTTCCCCAGTCCTGCAAATAGGTCAACGCCTGCTGCATCTGCACACCTTTTTCAAAACAGCTGCCTCTTTCGTTTCTTTTGATCTGGATATACTTATTCTTTTGAGCAATCGGCTCGCCGCCTTTATAGCGGACTTCATCAGCGTAGGGACCAGCCGCTTTTTTATGAAAGGCAGAAATATCCGCCTGCTCCTTGCGGCGAACCAGATAGAGCAGTTTCTGAACTTTTTTGCGTCCCAGAGGGTACTTCTCGGAATAGAAAGCGTTCACAATTCCTGCAAGCATGACTGCATCATCAAAATGCTGATTGTGTGCTGGTTGCCTTTCCTGAAGAATCTGTGTTTTCGGCTGTTCTTTGCCATCTGCATCCACCAGCCGAATCCTTCCGGTGAGCAGCTCCTGCATCATGCCCTGCTTGATCTGCTGGTACTTGGATAATTTCTTTTCCAACTGCTCAATTTCACTGTCCATATCAGAAAGGACTTGAGCGATTGCTTTCTGTTCGGTGAACTCTGGAACAATTATATCGAGTTCAGCCAAATCTTTTTTCGAGATTTCCAAAAAAGTAGAGCCAATGGCTTTTTCCAGCATATTGGGCTTCAAAACATGCACCATATAGTATAGCCACTCATTGCTAATGTTCTGATGAACAACCAATGACTTAAAGCCTTGATTAGTGCAAATCGTATTACCTGCAATTCGCACTTCGCCAATCGTAGCTCGGCTGCAAAGTAACAATGCACCTTTTGGCAGGAGTGTTGCTGAACTAGCTTTCAATCCGCTTTCTGTGATTTTGCTCTCGGTTGTGTAAATATACTTTGTTGAGCAGCTTGTAATATCTGTCGGCGTACACCACAAAATCTTTCCATTCCAAAATTCTGCTATTGAAGTTGACGGTGTTCCTCCATTGACAATATTGCAAATATCACCTAACTGCTGTTTTGACCACTCCTCAGAAAACCCCGGAAGGCGTTTTTTGCCGGTGAGCAGTTCCTGCATGGTTCCCTGCTTGATAGCTTTCTTTTTCTCAATCAGCTTTTGCAGGGAGGAAATCAGGCTATCTACATCAGAAAGTGCCTTAGCAATAGTGGCTTGCTCGTCTGTTAGGACAGGGATAGATAGCTCAAATGCTTTTAAATTGGTTAAATCTACTCCAGTTTGACCAGAAGTTCGCCGAGATAATAGATCGATATATTCAAACAGATCTTCTCGCTTAAGTGTATGGTATAGGAACTCTTTGTCAACGCCTTGTGGAAGTGCTTTAATCAAAGCAACATTGTATGCACCTTCAATTCCTCTCAAAATCTGAAAAATAGGAGGACCATACCTTCCAATCATTATATCGTCCTGTTTACAAAACCTTTTGGCCAATTTCTCAGGAATATAGGTTGCATATTTGTCTGTTTTATAGTCTCTAATCTGCACTAGCCGGATATAACCAGCCTTTTTTTGACTAGAAAAAACGGAAAGAGGTGGCTGACTTCCTCCTTGAAACAGAGCAATATCTCCCAAAGTAACCTGTTTCCAACCTTTTCTTACCATACAAACCCCATCCTTTCCAGATGAGATTTGACCTTGGCCTCATACTGGTCCACTTCATCTTCGCATTCCTTCAGGGTATACTCATACCGCTCCACCAGCTGGGTCACACGGGCAGAAAGATGATGGGACACCGCCTCGTGAATGGCATCAATTCCACTGTAAATAGCGGCAAACCACTTTTCCTCTACTAGCAGATGGCGAATCTCCTCCAGCGTCAGCTGGGGGTATTTTTTCTCCAGTTTGGTGTCCAGGTCTGCTTCAGCCTGCTTAATTGCTTTCTTGTAATTGCTTTCAGCATCCAACAGGGACATATACTCTTTTAATGCAGCCAATTCTTCCTTGGCAGCGGGATCTTTCTTGATTGCTTTGATACGGGCGCTGATAGTGGCCTTTTTCAGATCATCCAGTTGAGCAAACAGTCCGTCCTCACCGCCATTTTCTTCGGCCAGTTCTTCCAGCTTAGCGGACACCTCATCCAGTTGGCCCCGAAGGATATCCAGCGCCTTGATATCCTCCTCAAAAAAGTGTGCGGCAATCAAAGCCTTGGGGAACAGCTTACCCTCAAAGCCCTTGATCTTATCGGTCTTGACCTCGATGGTCTGGCCGTTTTCTCTTTTCTTCTTAGTCACATACTCATAGGCAATTTCCCGCCCAGCCTCATAGCCGTCATAGCAGACCGCATACACATCGTCCTGCATGGTCTCCGCCCAGTACTCCATCAGCACTTCATAGATATCGTATTTGTCAAGAAGAGCCACTTGGGCAAAATCATCCAGAAGCTGCTCGGAAATTTTGGCAATCAGCTCTTTGGGGTGAATATCCCGACCGAGTTGCATCAAATCGTGGGTAACGGTCTCCTTCCATCGGGCATAGGCATCGTCCACCTGGTCGGCATGGCGGATAAACTCCGGGTGGGAGGTAATCGTGGAAACGACTTCGTCCTTGCCCACCGCCGGACGCAGATACCCCGGACGCAGCGGCTGAAACAGAATTTCCTTCAAAGATGGATATACCGCCCAATATTCCGCCATGCTGTCCACATCGGTTTCCGGAATGCCGCCGTTCAGGTGAGCATTGATGTCCTGTAAATCTTCCGGCTCGCTGCTATCAATATAGCGCGGGATATTCAGGTTGTACTCGTTGGTGACTTTGATTTCCTCGTTCGGAACAAACCGGGCATACTTGGGGTCCGATTCATCCATTGTAAGGAAGGTGGTCACGATCTTGTGAATATCCTGTTCCCGCAGGCGGTTCTTGTTGCCATCCTTTACATAGCCTTTGCTGGCGTCAATCATGAAAATGCCGGTACGATCAGCAGCATCCTCTTTGTCCAACACCAGAATACAGGCAGGAATTCCTGTGCCATAGAACAAGTTAGCAGGCAGACCAATAATGCCTTTGATATAACCCCGGTCAATGATCTTTTTGCGGATGTCAGCCTCGGCATTGCTACGGAACAGCACACCATGGGGCAGAATGACTGCTGCCTTGCCGGTAGATTTCAAAGATTTCAGGACATGCAACAGCCAAGCGTAGTCACCGTTTTTCTCCGGCGGCACGCCCAACACAGTCTCGCTGTATCTCCCATAAGAATCAGGGATCGTAATGCCATCCATCCAGGATTTATCCGAGAAAGGCGGATTGACTACGATGTAGTTGAAGGTTTTCAGCAGTTCAGGGTTGTTCTCATCTTTATACTGGGGTGCAGACAAGGTGCTTTTATTGCCGACAATGACGCCAGCGCCCTTGTTGTGTAGGACCAGATTCATGCGGGCAAGACCGGCGGTGGAGTTGTCCTTTTCCTGTCCGTAGATGGAGATCTCGCAGGGGGCCTCATCCGCCGCACGAATCAGCAGCGAACCGGAACCGCAAGCAGGATCGTAGACTGTCATGCTGGGATCGGCGGCTTTATCAATACCAATCACTTTTGCCATAATCCGAGAGACTTCGCCCGGCGTATAGAACTGGCCCTTGCTCTTGCCGGAATCCTGGGCAAATTTCCGCATCAAAAATTCGTAGGCGTCGCCCAAAATGTCATCACCGCCAGCGCGGTTGTTGGTGAAGTCCAACTCCGGTTTCTGGAAAATTTCCACAAGACCAGAGAGCTTATCTACCGCTTCCTTGTCGGTGCCCAGCTCCTCGCTGTTGAAGTCGGCAATGTCGATAATGCCTTTCAAGTCGTTGGCTTCTGCCAGCTTGCCAATGATGATATTGATGCCTTCACCAATGTTTTTCTTATATTTGAGCACAGCAATATCGTCAAAACTACCGCCTTCCGGTACTTCAATGTCCCAGTTATCGCTGCTCTTGAAGCGGTCGGACACATACTTCACAAACAGCAGTGTCAAAATGTAATCCTTATAACGAGCAGGTTCCACACCGCCCCGAAGTTTATCACATGCAGCCCATATCTGGCTGTAAATTTCGCTCTTTTTGATTGCCATCGGTACCTCTCCGTTCTCTTTTTAATTTCCTGTCAGGTTCCCATTTACTCCTCTGGCGGAACGGGGATGTACACCATTTTCAGGGGGATCATTTTGCGGTATTTGACACTGAGCTGATCGTAATATTTCAAGACGAGATCCACAAGTTCTGTGCCGTTAATGCCTCGAATAATAGGGGTGCTATCCAGATATTTCTGCGCATTTTTGGTATAGTTGGACAGTGTCACGAACAGACCATAATCTCCTTCACGCATAGCGCCTTTCAGGGACTGGATGGTTGTCTCTTTGATGTCTCCGTCCTGGCTCTTCACCTGAACAACAATGCGGGGCGGCAACTCATCTTTATAGGCAGTAATGTCGATGCCGCTGTCCCCACCATGCGGAGACAGGATCGTGCGGTAGCCCATGGCCTGCAAAAGATTTGCGACAAACGGCTCCAGATCATAACCTTTCAGATTTTTGCTCAGCTCTTTCAAGATAAAATCTCGGGTAGCCTCGATGATTTCGTCTGCCGTTTGCGCCACTGTCTCATCGGTATCCGGCTCCAGAATATTGCCTTTGAAATCTTTATCCAGAGCCTTAAAATACTCATCTACATAGTTTTTCACCTGGAAAAAGCTCAGCGCCGAGCCAACTTCATGCAGAGCGCCCTGGGAAAAGGCTGTACGCGGCAGATGTTTGAGCCACTTTACTTTCCGGCGATTAGGATACAGTGCTGCGGTAGCCTCATAGAAATAGGCACTCTCCACGACCCCAATATTGATCTTACGGTCAATTTTGGACGGGAACACCACATAGTCTCCTTCCTGTACCTCGTGGACAAATCGGTACAGCATTCCAGCACTTGTGGCAATCGAACCTTTTTTAGCGTCCGGATAGGCCGCAATATATTTTTCTTTGTAGGCATCACGGGATGTACTTATAGCCGATAAGTCGCCCATCTCTTCCCAGCCGATTGCAATTAGATTCTGATTCAAAAAAAGGGGATCGTCCATGGTATGGATTCCCCAAACCGTTTTGTTTGCTGCTGCCATCACAGCCACACTCCTATCCGATCTTTCACAGCTTCTCAGCCTGCGAGAATCTTGTATCCTGAAAGTCACCTTCAAAATCAAGCCACTTTGTCAAAATTCTTGCTTATTTTTCTTCCGGAACAAACTCCAGAATATCGTCCACGCCGCACTCCATCACGCGGCAAATCTTCTCGATACTTTCGATAGAAACATACTCATTGCGCTTTAAGCGGGTGATAATATTGGCACTAAAACCGGCCTTTTCTTTTAGCTGTGCGTTGCTTATCTTTTTATCAATCATCAGATGGAATAAGCGGTCATAACAAATCGCCATTTTAGTCCCTCCAAAGCAAGAAATGCTTGGATTTATTTTATCACATTTTCGTGAAAAACTCAATTCGATATCTAATTATCAGGCTTTATCAATGTTATGGAAAGGCAGAGATTTCGCTGCCTTTTCCGAGCATATTCAACCAGCTCCCGCGCGTTGCTGGCTGGGTGCCAGGCATAGGCGATGAGATAGTCTACATGATCTACAACATAGCGATTTGCCCTCACGATTGCAACCTTGCGGGGAACACCCTCCATTCCAGGCGGATAGAATGTTCCGTCAAATCCATCGGGTGTTGGGATGGGCCGCTCTGCCGGATGATATGACAATAGCAAAGTGAGCTTCACTTCTGGGTAGAAACGCTTTCCTTCTTTGACTGCTGACGCTGCAAGACGGTCAAATCCGCCGTAGTGGCCAACGATAAATTCTGTAACGCCATATTCCAAAATGTGCTGCTCCACAACCGCATACAATGCCGGGTAAATTGCCTCCGATGTTTCCCTGTGCCCGATGAAAAAACAGCTTTTTCCTCCCAAATTTCTCCCTCCTTTCAGTTGTGTTTATCGTTAAAATTATACGATATAAATGATTAAATCACAACGATTTATCAAAGTATAATTTACGAAGAACACAAGCAAAGGAGTGATGCAGGTGAAGGATATTCTCTCGGTTATAACCGCGTATCGAGAGGAGCGGGGCTGGACAGAGTATCAGCTTGCAGAACGCTCCGGTTTGCCGCAATCCACGATCTCCTCATGGTATCGCAAGAATATGGTTCCGACCATTCCATCCCTGGAGAAAATCTGCACAGCCTTTGGCATTACGCTATCTCAACTGTTTGCCGAAGAAGATGCACCGGTTTCCTTAACTGAGGCGCAGAAAAAGCTTCTGGAACGCTGGTCAAGACTAAGTGAAGAACAGCAGGCTGTTGTATTTGCTTTGATTGATAAGATGTAAAAAATCCGTCAGAGGCGCACCCTTTAGAGTGCTGCTTCTGGCGGATTTTCTTTGCCATCAATCTAACGGAGTTTTCTTTGTTACTGCTTTTAGATACAATTCAGGGTCCCCATTCAAAATCAGTTCGGCATAGGACAGCGGATCATTATAGATTAGCCAGTCCAGTTCTGACCGCTGGTACATACTGTTCGCTACCTCGTTCTCCACGGTGGTGCAGTCGATGGACAACAGGGTTCCATCTTCCATGCACAGCTCCACGCAGGCAGTGTCCGGGTTGAACTCACAGGACAAAATCTTTCTCATACTCGTTACCTCCCAATACTTGAATTTCAGTTGATTTTCCGCAGCAGCACAAGGGCCGTTTCGGTTGTTTTAGATACAGGCAAGCAATGCGTGTGGATAGCCACACACAAATCCGGCAAGCAATGCGAGTGTTAATACACACTCACATTTCCTGCCGTCTGCTTGTTGAGGGCAGCGCCCCCAAGCCCCTTCTGAACACAGAATTTCATTCTGTGGCTGCGCGTTCTCCGAACGCTTTTTGACCCTGTACCCGGTGCCCTGTTTCGAGGCATAGGGTGTCGTGAATCGCGACATCCTCTGATACTTTTAGGGTGTCCTAAAATGGGGCATCCTCCTTGAAGATGGGGTGGCAAAATACCACCCCATCTTTTTCTTTCCGCGACGGTGGCGACGGTCGCAACGGTGCTGGGAGCACCCCTCAAAACACCGTCGCGACCGTTGCGAGCGTCGCGCTTTACTCGATTACTTCAAACGCAGGTGCTTTCACCACCATGTAGGTCAGCCGGATACGCCGCCCGGCGTGCTTGGTTTTGTTCTCATACTTTACCTGATGTTCTTCAAACAGGCGGCTAGCATTCACATTCAGATGCTTGGTGAGCCGATTTACCGCCATATCTGTTTGAATTGCCTGGGCCAGCTCGGTGGGACTGCCTTCCCATTCGCGGTTGTCAGCAGATACGATCTTTGCTACGGCTTCCAGTACCGGGTCTGGTGGCTGCTTCCAAAGCTCATTCTCTGCATGGTCAAGCCCCCAAACTAGGCTCTCTTGGTCTTTGCTCAGATACAACCGCTGATCCGGCTGGTCTCTGCCTACCACTTCCAAGGTGGCCCTGCTATCCGTCCGCTTTTCCTTCTGCATCAGGAGCGCACCATCCGCACAGCCCAGCAAGCCCGTGGTGCCGGAGATCATTTCAAAGCTATCTCCCGCAGGTTGCTTTCTGGTGTGGTGGACAATCAGGACGCAAACGCCATATCGGTCAGCAAATTGCTTCAGCTTGCCGATTACCTCATAGTCGCTGGAGTAGCTGTAACTATCGCTCACTGCCTCCCGGACTTTTTGCAGGGTATCCACGATAATCAGCTTGGTATCACTGTGTTCCCGAACAAACTTTTCCAGCTGTTCATCTAGGCCACCACCGATCATTTTAGCGCTGGTAGCGAAGTGGAGGGAGCTTGTCCCCTCCACACCGAACATACGGAACATCCGGCGCTGCAGGCGGCTCTCGTCATCTTCCAGCGCCAGATAGAGAACCGTTCCCTGGTGTACTTTGTAGCCCCACAGGTCTTGCCCGCTACTGACATGGTGGGCGATCTGTGCAACCAAGAAGGACTTGCCGATTTTGGGCGCTCCGGCAAGGATGTACGCTCCTGTATAGAGCAGATTTTCAATCACCGCAGACTTGCCCTCGAACACATTGTCCATCAGCTCGTCCAGGGTCACAGTATGCAGGTAAGCTGGGTCGCTCATGCGGCGCATCTTTCGGTAAAGTTCCTCCAAATCTCTTCCTGGGGAATTGCTTTTTTCGTCCGGGTCTGGTATAGTGGTCTTGGAATTTTGAGAGATTGACTGCCCATCATCTGCGCCAACAGATGAGCCCTGGGCGGTCATTTTCTTTTTTTCATTGATCATAGGCGAAATCCTCCTGCATCCCGTTCATAATGGTGGCGATCATCTGGATGGTGTCCAGCAGCTCGCCGTTTACGCCCTGCCCAGCTTCGATCCGGCGGAGTTCGTCCAGCACGGCGGCCAGCTGGTCCCGCAGGGCCTTGTAGACCCTGGGGTTACCCTGGACCACCACATCCCGTTCCAGCAGACGCCGGATGATATAGTCCTGTTTGGTCAGGCCGGTGAGCTTCACCAGGGTTTCCAGCTGGAGATCTTCCTCCGCCGACACCCGGAAGGCCACCGTCTTGTTTCTCCAGCGGTTGTGGTTATCGTAGTTTTTCTTGGACATTTTCTTACACTCCCTTCTCATTTTTCAGTGAATCCAGCTTGTCGGCCATTTCCACCTGGCGGGTGGGGAACAGATGGGCGTAGCGGTAGGTGATGTCGATGCTTTCATGCCCTACACGCTCTGCGATGGCCAGGGCGGTAAAACCCATGTCGATCAACAAACTGATATGGCTATGTCTCAAATCGTGTATGCGAATCCTTTTTACCCCTGTTTGCTTGCAGCCACGGTCCATTTCCCGGTGAAGATAGCTTTTGCCGATGGGAAACATCCGGCTGTCCGGCTCCACACCGTAAAGCTGCTTGAGGTAGTCCTGGAGTTCATCACACAGGAATTGAGGCATTTGAATCACCCGGTTGCTCTTGGGCGTTTTGGGCGTGGTAATGACATCCTGCTTGTTGAGCCGCTGATAGGACTTATTGATGGTGAGAGTGCGTTTCTCAAAGTCGAAGTCCGCCGGGGTCAGGGCCAGCAGCTCACCCTCCCGGACACCGCACCAGTACAGAACTTCAAAGGCGTAGAAGGACAGCGGCTTATCCATCATGGCCTCGGAAAACTTGGTGTACTCCTCCCGGGTCCAGAATAGCATTTCTTTCCGTTCTTCTGCCCCCATGTTTCCCGCCTGCCGGGCCGGGTTGATATTCAGGCCGTAAAACCGGGCAGCGTGGTTGAAAATGGCGCTAAGTTGATTGTGAACCGTCTTAAGGTAGGTTTTGGACAGAGGCTTGCCGTGGCAGTCCCGCATTTCCCGGATCTCGTTCTGCCAGCGCATAATGTCCTTGGCCGTAATCTCCGACAGCTTCCGCTTGGCAAAATAGGGCAGGATCTTCTTTTTGATGATGCTCTCCTTGGTAAGCCAGGTATTGAGCTTCAGCTTGGGCTTGATGTCCCTCTCATAGAGAGCGACGAAGCTCTCAAAGGTCATATTCACATCGGCCTGCTTTTCCATCAGGAACTCTCGTTCCCACTCCAGCGCTTCTCGCTTGGTGGCAAAACCACGCTTGAGCTTCTGCTGGCGCTCACCCTTCCAGTCGGTATAGCGGAACTGCACATACCAGGTGCCGTTGTCCTTGTTCTTGAACGCCGCCATAATTACTCCCCCTTTCTCGCCGTCTCGGTTCTCGTGCCATAAAACTTCTCGTGGAAGAACTTGCGGTCAATCCGGCCAGAGATAGTGATACAGCCGGTTTTCGCCAGTTCCTCGTTCATCTGCCGGATGAGCTTGTAAGCGTAGGGCACGGATACCCCCAGCTCCTCGGCCACTTCATTGACGCGCATAAAAATCTGGTTTGCCATGATAAATACCTGCCTTTCCTTGTTGTTGGTGACTGCCGCCTAAAAGTGTTATGTTTCATAAATGCCTCCCTGCTTATGTCCGCCACTTTTTCTCCGTTTCGCAACCAAAAATCTAGCGGGCCATTTGATGTGCTATATTATCTAAGCTTATTCGCTTAGTGTTCTTATAATACTATACATATAAGCTTAGTTCAAGCCTTTTAGAAGAAATATTATTAAATAAATTTGCTTAGATTATCTTGACATTACTAAGCAAATATGCTATGTTACTTATAAGAACAACCATAGATGGGAGCTGGATGTATGGCGATTGGCGAACGGATTCACTTTTTCCGTCTCCTGCGGGGGATGACACAGAAGTATCTCGGTATGAAGCTGGGATTCCCGGAGAAGTCTGCCGATGTGCGCCTGGCACAGTACGAAACAGGATCAAGAACCCCTAAGGCGGACCTGACTGCTGCCCTGGCACAAGTACTGGATGTCTCGCCCCATGCTCTTTCCGTCCCGGATATAGACTCCTATGTGGGGCTGATGCACACACTCTTTACCCTGGAGGACAATTACGGACTCAAAGTCACAGAGCAGGACGGCGAGCTTGCCTTGCAGGTGGATTTCCGCAAAAACAAGGATGCTGCCCGGCTGCACGAGATGCTCTGGGCCTGGCGGGAACAGGCCGCCAAGCTGGAGGCCGGAGAGATCTCCCAGGAGGAGTACGACCGCTGGCGTTACCACTACCCGGAGTACGACAGCAGCCAGATCTGCGCCAAGGTGCCGCTGGAGAGTCTGATCTGACCCTCTCACTTGTAGGCCACGGGAAAGGCCGTTTGTTGCGCAAAATCAGAAAATTCAGATAAATGAGAGCAAAATAAAAAAGGTCTAACTGATTAGCAAAAATCAGTTAGACCTTTTACTTATGAATAAAAAGATGAGGATTTTTAGGCTACTCGCAAGCCACCCGATTTTTCTTTTCAAACTCAATAAATCGGGATTTGACGAGTGCTATCAATCTGCTATCAAATGGGAATTTGAAAAATCAAAAAGTCAGTATTTTCAAGGGTTTGCGGGCCCTCATATCCACTTTTTGCTTATTCGAACTCGCTCCTGCCAGAAGTTTTCTAAACAGATTTGCTTATGGGATTTAGCTCAGAATATTGGTATTCTTTTCATTATTCAGATAGTAGAGGCTATCTGATTTTTTGTTGCCATGGTGTTGCCAGCAGAAAGTACCGGTCCCCTATGTATTGAATGATTATACCACATAAAAAATCGCCTGGTAAAGTGAAATCCATTCATCCATATGATAAAGAATGGGTAGACTCAATATTTTATCTGCCTACATTTTTTACCTAGATTTCTTCTGGTAGCATTTCAAATATTTTTTTCAAGAGTAGATATACCGTAGTGGCAAAATACCGTGGACACATATCTGTCTTATCCACATGTAACTCTTCAGCTCGATGAACTGCCGTTTTAATTTTTTCATCGTTATAGTTTGAAAAGTTGATATGTTTTTTGTCCTTTAAAGGCGCGCCAAGTTCTGACAGTCTTGTACGGAAGTGACTTGTTTTTTCATAAGAATGGCTATCAGATACAGCAAAACTTTTATCTTCTTCAGAGGGCTGGTCGTGATGCAATAGCAGCCATATCTCAAAAAAAGGATTGCTTATTGCATAGTGATATCCTTTTTCTTCACATGCCGCTATTGCATCATCCCACTCATCTTTATATGTCTTGCCATTTTGGGGATCAATAACCTGATTTGACCAATTCTGATCCACATCTGTTAAAATCCAAAATTCATCTTCCGGATATTTTTCAAACTGATAAATATCATCTTTTTCAGCCTTAAATTGATTAATCCGTTCGACTAAATGTTTTGGACGCACTTTGGTGAGCATCCTCACTTGTTCTGGTGTTCTACATTTAGGAGCAGTAAGAACAGCATCCTCCGCAACAGAAATAAACTGGATCTTACTTTTTATCCCGCTATAAATATCTGAAATCAAACCAAAGTATTCTTCCTCTGTCACACTGCCTTCGCATGAGAGAAATATAATTTTACTGGTTTTCGGCCTAATCACACGGTAAGGGTTTTGCGGGGTAAAAGGCACTCTACTTTTGAGAAGCGGCATTAGTACACCCCCCTTATCATGGGAACGGCACCAAATCTACCGCTCAAATAAGCCTTTAAAGTATCTTGGCCTTCTTTGACTTCAAAATCAGAAAATGGCTTCAAAGTAGATTCGCCCATTTGCGTTTTCTCAATAAACCAGATTTCGTCTTGTCTAAAGTTGTTTAAATTTATTAAGTTCACATCATGTGCGGTGAAAATAATCTGGTTGTCGCCTTCTTCTGCTCTACAGGCAAATTCATCAAGCAAAAACAGAGAGAGCTTTGTGTGCAAACTCCTATCAATCTCATCAACAAAGTAGATAGTTGGATTCTTACCGATGGTAAATAGCATAGGAAGTAAATCAACCAGACGCTGTGTACCATCAGATTCTTCGTCAATATTAAACTGAACTCTTTTGCTATTTAGCTGATGGTTAAACTTAAGCTGAACCAAAATAGTCTTTTTCTTTTTGTTTTCTGCAAAAATAAAGTATCTACCAGCCAAATTTACGATTCCATTTTTAATTTCTTCAATATCATCAACGATTTCTTTTGGCAAATCCAACTTCTGCGCAAATTCATGGAAATCAATCTCGTCACTTGCCACAGAAATCTCATAGACACCTGTATCCATCTTGTCGAGCATTCTTGCAATATAATTGCGCAGGTCTTCATCCGCTTTCATCCGAATTGGAAGTGCTTGAACTGTGGTTTCAGGAAAAATAACTTGCAGATTTTTGAACCATTGGACAATTTTCTCTGCCTTTTTAATTCCATTATCATACAGCTTATATAAGAAAAGCTGATTTTTCTGACTCTCTTGAATGCTCTCTTTGAGGACATCAGCCAACATTCTATCCTTGGATTTATTGCGCGCAAATCTTGATTCAATTTCTATCTCTGTTTTACCATTCTCATCTGTAACGCGAGTAAATAACGGCTCAATATCTTTTTCAGTCAACTGCATCAGCCATTCTTCATGTACTTGGCGTCGATCCAAAGAAAAGCCATACTCATAAACTTCGCCTTCAAGGTAAAACATGAACTGGAAGGAAGAGATACCCTCTAGATCTTCAAAATCACCTCTAAACTGGTTGACACCCGTTCCTTTTCCACTTTTCTGTCCATCAACGATATAATCCCGGGCAAAATCAATCGATTCGATAAAGGAAGATTTGCCCGACGCATTGGGGCCAAAAAATCCACCACGCCGCAATACCTTCCATTCTCCAGCTTTTGTTGTGATTGTTTTCAAAAAGCGCTCATCGGTGCTTTCTTCCGTTGGGAACATGCTAAACTCTACGGGATGCCCAATGGATTTAAAATTGCTTACAATGTACCGTAAAAGCACTCTCACCCCTCCTTTTCTAACCTAGCTTTAATTCGTCTAAGCGATATCCCATAGCCTCCATCGATACTTCAAAGTAGTCACTCAGATATCGCTGCAATTGATGCTGCTGTTCCAGCTGCTGATCTGCTGGGAACAGCGTTGTCTGCTTCGGGCAATCATTAAAAAACTCTGTCCGCTTTCGTTTGACCAGATTTTCCGGCATCAGGAAACAGGCTGCAAAATAGTCTGCTTCTTTTTCCTGTTCCGGCTTATTTTTCCCAAAAACGCTATCACTATCACAGATAATAGCGCCGTTTTGTAATGGGTGGCCTAAGTAATGATGGCCCAACTCATGGGCAATGGTAAAGTGTTTGCGGGATGTTCGAAGATTGGCATTGACAAAGATGATTTTTGCCTGCTTCACCACCATATATACGCCGCAGAACTCTTCATCATCCTCGTCTCGTTCCTCCAATACGATCCCCCGCTGTTTCATTATAGCAGGAATTAGCTCTATTGGTGGACGATGCAGGGTATTTAACTCCAAAATTCCATCGACTAAATTCCTGATTTGTCGTTTGCGTCTCCAGTCCATCAGCTTTCCTCGCCAGCAATCTCCATCGCTCGTTTGCAAAGATGCTCCCAGGTGTCCTCCCGAATCTTGCCACGGGCAGCTGCCAACAATTCAGTTTCCGGAATTGTTTGATCCGGATGGAATTCAATAACCTGTGCAGGTTTTGCAGTCTCTTGCACGCTAAACGCTTCTTGTAGAACTGATTCCATAAGTTGTGAGGCATATTTTTTTGAAATAGAGAGTTCGCGTTCTAAAAGATTACATTGCCCCATTAGTTTCGTAACTCGCTGAACAATTCTTTGTTGCTCATTCGCTGGTGGAAGAGGCACTGTAATTTTAATCATTCTAGTTAGTCCAAGGTCCCGGTTTCCTGTACCGTGAGTATATTTTTGTGATAGTGCATAACAATGCGGAGAGTTCAACGCCAGAGCCAAATATTTATTATAAACAAATGTACTTGGCTTCAAAACAGCAACATGTACCCAAACATTGAACTCAAAATCGATATCATTTACCACCGCTTTTCCAGTTTCGCCACCTTTAGTATAAAGAATATCTCCTGTTTCTGGTCTACACCTCTTTGATAACTCTTCATGAAGTTGGGGCGAAATAAATTTCGCAGTAGAAAAATCAATTCCCTTTAAAGTAATGTTTCTCCCCGAAATAAATGGTATTCCTTTATCGTGGTATTCCGGACTATAATGCGGGCCATCTGTGACAGAAGTGACCAGTTCTCCTAACCTACACCACTCCCAGCCTTTCGGCAGATCAAAAGTTTTTTCCTCTTCGCTGATTGGGGGTAACGGCTTTTGCTTTTTGATTTTTTTCTCAGCAACTAAACGCTCTTTTTCGGCTTTGATTTTTTCAAGTAGCACGTTGGCTGGCTCATCCTTGGGATCCTGCTCACAGAGCTTACCTTCTACCGCTTGCTGCAAGATAGATTGACGAAGAATTTCGATCTTATCGTCAGACAAATTTTTATCCAGTTCACAGAGCAATTCATCGAGCTTTTTAATTTTTGTCAAAAGCTTATTTTGCTGCTCCAAAGTAATATCGGGAAAATCAATCTTTTTCAGATCGGAAAACCGCAATGCAGAACGCACACCGCCACGGTCCCCATACCATTTGATTAAATTGATTCCCAATGAGCTTTTTAAGTAATACAGTAAAAACTCATTGCTGATCTGTCCATTGGTTTCAAACACAACATAGGCAGGACTTACAGCCCCAAAAGTACCTGGTAAAGATAAACCAATGGAACCGACATTTACTCGATACGGATTATAGGCAAACTGATTTTCTCTTAAAACGGTATAGTTGCCCAAATCATCACTTGCTTTGTTATTTGTAACGGTAATACCGTCTGTGTTTGTCACTCCATAAACAGTAAAATCATCTTGAGAAATGCCTGAGTTTTTTACTTTTTCTTTTACTTCACGAATAAAGTTCCCCAATTTCACTGTTGGAAAAGATAGCTTTTTCATTTTAACAACTCCTCTATTTCCAACAAAATTTGTCTGCTTCTGGTGAGGCAATCGGATGTTTTTCTAATTACCTCTTTCGGAGAAGGGATGCTTTGCTCTAACTGCGTTGAAGGATTTTTGAAGTCAAGATTATACCCTCGAGCCTTAACCTCATCGATACTAACTTTCCATGCACAGTCTGTTTCTTTCCGGGCATTCCACCATGCTTTTTCCGCTTCAAACTCATCCAACTTAATTGGCTTTGTCTTTGTGTAGTTCTTATACCCTTCCGGGAGCTGGTGCTCATAAAACCAGATTTCCTGAGTTGTTCCACGCTCCAGGAAGAGCAAGTTTGTGTTAATGCCGGTATAGGGAGCAAAAACCCCATTGGGAAGCCGGACAATCGTATGGAGGTTAAACTCACTCAGCAATTTTTCTTTAATTGCAGTTTTGACACCTTCACCGAATAAAAAGCCATCTGGAAGAACAATTGCCGCCCTGCCGGTCTGCTTCAGTTTGTACATCAGCAACACCAAGAACAAGTCCGCGGTTTCTTTTGTCTTATAGTTTGCAGGGAAATTGTCCTCAATTCCATCCTCTTCGATGCCGCCAAAAGGAGGATTGGTCAAGATAATGTCAACCTTGTCTTTGGGTTTAATATCCTTGACCGGATAACCTAACGAGTTATCATGCTTAATTTGCGGATTGTCAATGTTGTGCAGAATCAAATTTGTGGTACAAAGCATATGAGGAAGAGGTTTTTTCTCTACGCCTAAAATAGAGTTCTGGAGCTGCTTTTCATCATCAATGTTACGAACCTGCTTACGCAAATGTTCCAGTGCGCAGACAAGGAAACCGCCAGTGCCGCAGGCAAAGTCCAAAACTTGCTCACCCAGCTGAGGATTAACCATATCTACCATAAACTGTGTGACGGGACGAGGGGTATAATATTCGCCAGAATTTCCGGCACTCTGCAAGTCTTTCAGGATATTCTCGTAAATATCGTTGAATAAATGGCGGTCAGAAGCCTTGTCAAAGTCGATCTCGTTGAGTTTATTGATGACGCTGCGCATCAGTGTTCCAGACTTCATGTAGTTATAGCTATCCTCAAACAGAGACTTCACTAAGACCGCTTTCGGATCACTGGCTTCTGTTAACTGCCAATCCTTAAAAGTCTTGAACAGCGTATTGTTTACAAAGTCGATCAGTTCATCGCCGGTAATACCTTCGTCATCTTCAGCCCAATCAGACCAGCGCAAGCCGTCAGGGATAATATAGGTGTAGTCATCCGATAATGCGTCCCACTCCTTTTCTTTGGAGTCAAACACCTTCAGGAACAACATCCACACAAGCTGTGATATTCTCTGTGCGTCACCATCTACACCAGCATCCTGCCGCATGATATCTTGCACTGATTTGATTGTAGCTGAGATACTCATTACTTATTCCCCATTTCTCCTGCTTGCTTTTGAAGCATCTGCATTAGCAGTTCCATACCTTGATATTGCATATCTGTATATTTTCGCTGCTTTTCGCCATCCTCAGCGAATCCCTTAGGAACATATACTCTCTGCAAATCCTGTGCGGTAATATTTTTATAATTTACCGACTTACACATTGCCAAAATTAAGTCAAGCTTCTTATCCAGTCTTACTTGATATTGTAAAGATTCGTTGCAAAGTGCCTCATAATACAATTTCCACTTTGCACGAACATCTTTATCATCTTTAAAAACAATGTCAATCAAATTATAGGAGCGAATTATTTCGTCACTATACAGATAATGTCCTGTACTCAGTAAAGACTTAATTATGGCTATTTTTTCTTTCTTTTTATCTGATCTGTTCTGCAAAAAGATCGTCACTAAAACAGCAATTATAGGCGACAGAACAATCGCCGCAATATTGATAATATCTTTTATTTCCACGCCGTTCTCCCTTACGCTACATATAATTCATTTTCCAGTTCTGCAATAGCTTCCATAAATTTTTTCTTATTGCCAAAGCACTTCAGTATTTCGACCGGTGTGCCAAATCGGGCGACATCAGGTACTTTCAAAACTTCCATGCTTTCGAGATTGGCCAGCCCTTCGTCTGCATATTTGTCCAGCAGCGCTTCTAAGACCTGTTTTGCAACTTCGTTGTACTTTCCAAAGTAGCCACGCTTCTTCACATTGTTGGCCCGCTCTTTTCGTGTCAGCGGCGGCATATCAAAAGCAATGTGGCAAATAAGGTCGAAGGGGTCCAAATCCTTAGAGATTTCTTCCCGTAGTTCTTCAAAGAAGATACCCTTTTGCTCCAGTTCCTCAACAATGGCCGTTTTCTTCTGTGCACTGTTCCACCGCTGCAAAAACTCGTCCAGTGTGGCATACTCCTTGCGGATATTCTTTCTGGTGTAATCTACAAGGCTTTCAGTAATTAACTTGCCGTCTGCGTCCAAATATTGCACCCGTTCGTTGATAATGGACACAGGCACATCATTGACATAATATTTGACCCATTTTGGGGGATCATCATCCGGATTGAAGGTAACATCCGGTGGGATATCCTGTCCTTCTTCCTTGGGTACCTCATCCTGTGGAATATCCTCGGTTGGTGTATCTTCCGTTTCTTCTGTAGGAATGTCACCATCGGTTTCTTTGACTTTCACCGGATCACCGTCAAAATCCTTATCAGCAAATAACTTGGTCACATTACGGAAGTCAATAATAGTGAAATAAAGCTTGTCATGCTCTTCGTTGATTCTTGTTCCGCGACCAATAATCTGTTTGAATTCTGTCATGCTGTTGATATTGCTATCCAAAACAATGAACTTTACGGTATCTGCATCTACACCTGTTGTCAGTAATTTGCTTGTAGTCACCAATACAGGATAGGCTTCATCTGCGGTCATAAAGTTTTCCAGTTCTTTGACGCCCTCACTGCCACTGGTCATCTGCACTACATACTTAGAATTCTGCCTTACCAGGTCTCCATTTTCGTTTCTAAGGGCCTGGGCCATACGGGCAGCATGGTCGATATCTACACAGAAAAAGATCGTCTTAGCGAAGCGAGAATTGTTTTTCTTCAAGAAGTCAGATACTCGTTTCGCCACAAGTTCTGTGCGCTTTTCGAGAACTAGATTTTTGTCATAATCCTTGATGTTATATTCTCGATCTTCAATCTCAATCCCATACTTGTCCCTTTTACCCTTTGTGGGACGATAACCTTCCAAATCCTTATCAATTCCCACACGGACAACTTTATATGGTGCAAGGAAGCCGTCTTCAATACCTTGACGCAGAGTATAGGTGTAGATCGGTTCTCCGAAATACTCAATATTGGAGGTGTCCTTCGTCTCTTTGGGGGTAGCCGTCATACCAATCTGCGTAGCGTTCTTAAAGTATTCCAGAATTTTTCTCCAAGCAGAATCGTCTTTTGCGCTGCCGCGATGGCATTCGTCTACGATAATCAGATCAAAAAAGTCTGGAGAAAACTCTTTATATGTATCAGCAAAGCCTACTTGCCCTGTTACCCCCTGATAAATTGCAAAATAGACCTCATAAGCCTTGTCCACTTTCTTGTCGCGGATCTTAGTCATTTTCCGATTATTGCTATCAGCGTTAAAGAACTTAAAATCTTTACGCATGGGGTCATCCACAAGTACATTCCGATCCGCCAAAAATAAAATTCGTTTTTTCGTCCGAGATTTCCAAAGTCTATAAATAATCTGAAACGCTGTATAGGTCTTACCAGTACCAGTTGCCATCGTCAGCAACAACCTATTTTGCCCACTGGCAACCGCTTCAACGGCCCGGTTAATCGCGTTACATTGATAGTATCGGGGCTTTCTATCGTCATTGGGATTGTAGTAATAATCCTGCGCCACAACTTTTTCGCTTGCCTCTGTGATACCCTTAAATTTCTTGTAACGAGTCCACAATTCTTCCGGTGAAGGGAACTGATCCAAAGCCAATTCTATCTGAACATTATGCTCAGCCGTCTTGTCATAAAAAGAAAATCCATCGCCGTTAGATGTAAACACAAAGGGGATATCTAAAATCTCGGCATAGTTTAGAGCCTGCTCCATGCCATCCGCAATGTTGTGGTTATTGTCTTTTGCCTCCACGATTGCCAGTGGGATGTTTGGTTTCCAATACAAAATATAATCTGCGCGTTTTTGCTCTCCGCGCTTCACAATTTTTCTGCGTACTGTAATCTTGCCTTTTGTAAAGGAAACTTCCTCCCTGATCTGCAAGTCGCGATCCCAGCCGGCAGCCAGAATTGCAGGGGTAATATACTTTGTCCTAATGTCCTGTTCAGACATCTGTTTTTTGTTCATGTTCACCCCTCGCTTTCCTCGCTGCAATCGTCCTTCCGTCCAGAGGTTTTTCGGCATCTATTGGAATCAACCATAGATTTCCTTTTTTCACCGCACCTTTAACCTTTCCGTTGTTGCAATACACTGTTACCATGCGGCCAGATATATTCCACTTTTCTCCAGCTTCTTTCACAGTCAGATAGTCAAGCACAGTGATCCCTCCTACTTACAACAATCCAATTTTATTATATTGCAAGAAGTCGAAATTTACAAGCCCTCAATCTTGTGGAATTTTCTCTGTCACAGCCTTTAGATATAGTTCCGGGTCGCCCTTCAAAATCAACTCAGCATAGGCCAGCGGATCGTTGTAGATTAGCCAGTCCAGCTCCGACCGCTGGTACATACTGTTTGCCACCTCGTTCTCCACAGCCGTGCAGTCAATAGAGAGCAGCGTCCCGTCCGCCAGACGCAGCTCCACGCAGGCGGTGTCCAGGTTAAACTCACAGGATACAATCTTTCTCATAGTCGTTACCTCCCAATGCTTAAATTTTGGTTGATTTTCCGCAGCGGCACAAGGGCCGTTTCGATTGTTTTAGATACTTGCAAGCAATGCGTGTGGATATCCACACACAAGACTGGCAAGCAATGCGAGTGTTAATACACACTCACATTTCCTGCCGTCTGCTTGTTGAGGGCAGTGCCCCCAAGCCCCTTCTGAACACAGAATTTCATTCTGTGGCTGCGCGTTCTCCGAACGCTTCTAAGGGGCGGAGCAAATCCGTTCCACCCTATTGTTTTGGGCCGACCGTGAAACAGCGTGGCCCTTGGAAGCTGGGGTGGCAAAATGCCACCCCATTTTTCCTTCCCGCGACGGTAGCGACGGTCGCAACGGTGCTGGGAGTACCCCTCAAAATACCGTCGCGACCGTTGCGAGCGTCGCGCTTTACTCGATTACTTCAAATGCAGGTGCTTCCACCATCATGTAAGTCAACCGGATACGCCGCCCTTCATGTTTGATTTTGTACTCATATTTCACCTGATGCTCTTCCAGCAAACGGCTGGCATTCACATTCAGATGTTTGGTAAGCCGATTTACCGGCATATCTGTTTGAATCGCCTGGGCCAGCTCAGTGGGACTGCCTTCCCATTCGCGGTTGTCAGCAGATACGATCTTTGCTACGGCTTCCAGTACCGGGTCTGGAGGCTGCTTCCAAAGCTCATTCTCTGCATGGTCAAGCCCCCAAACTAGGCTCTCTTGGTCTTTGCTCAGATACAACCGCTGATCCGGCTGATCTCTGCCTACCACCTCCAAGGTGGCCCTGCTATCCGTCCGCTTTTCCTTCTGCATCAGGAGCGCACCATCCGCACAGCCCAACAAGCCGGTGGTGCCAGAGATCATCTCAAAACTATCCCCCGCAGGCTGCTTTCTGGTATGGTGAACAATCAGGACACAGACACCATATCGGTCAGCAAATTGTTTCAGCTTGCCGATCACCTCATAGTCGCTGGAGTAGCTGTAACTGTCGCTCACCGCTTCCCGGACTTTTTGCAGGGTATCCACAATAATCAGCTTGGTATCGCTGTGTTCCCGAACAAACTTTTCCAGCTGTTCATCTAGGCCACCGCCGAGCATTTTAGCGTTGGTGGCGAAGTGGAGGGAACTTGTCCCCTCCACTCCGAACATTCGGAACATCCGGCTCTGTAAACGGCTCTCGTCATCCTCCAACGCCAGGTAGAGAACAGTCCCCTGATGGGTCTTGTAGCCCCACAAGTCCTGTCCGATGCTGACATGGTGAGCAATCTGTGCAACCAAGAAGGACTTGCCGATTTTGGGCGCTCCGGCAAGGATGTACGCTCCTGTATAGAGCAGGTTCTCAATCACCGCAGGCTTGCCCTGGAATATATTGTCCATCAGCTCGTCCAGGGTCACAGTATGGAGGTAGGCCGGGTCACTCATCCGACGCATCTTCCGGTAAAGTTCCTCCAAATCTCTTTGGGGGAATTGCTTTTTTCTTCTGGGTCTGGTATAGTAAACTTGGAATTTGTAGAGATTGACTGCCCATCATCTGCGCCAACAGATGAGCTCTGGGCGGTCATTTTCTTTTTTTCATCGATCATAGGCGAAATCCTCCTGCATTCCGTTCATAATTGCGGCAATCATACGGATGGTGTCCAGCAGCTCGTCGTTCACACCCTGCCCGGCCTCGATTCGGCACAGCTCGTCCAGCACGGCGGTCAGCTGATCCCGCAGGGCCTTGTAGACTCTGGGGTTACCCTGGACCACCACATCCCGTTCCAGCAACCGCCGGATAATGTAGTCCTGCTTGGTCAAGCCGGTGAGTTTGACCGCCGTCTCGATCTGGGCGTCCTCCTCCGGTGAGACCCGGAAAGCCACGGTCTTGTTCCTCCAACGGTTATGCTTGTCCAAATTCTTTGCTGACATTTTTAATTACCCCTTTCCACGTTTAGTTTATCCGCCATTTCCGCCTGCTTGGACGGAAACAGGTGCGCGTAGTTGTAAGTGATGTCGATGCTCTCATGTCCCACCCGGTCCGCGATAGCCGTGGCAGAGAAGCCCATGTCGATCAGAAGTGACACTGCGCTGTGACGAATATCGTGGATTCTGATGCGCGGTACCCCCGCTTCTTTGGCTCCCCGGTCCATCTCCCTATGGAGATAGCTCTTGGTGACGGTGAACATCCGGTCATCCGGCCCGATCCCGTAAAGCATCTTGATGTAATCCTGGATTTCCTCGGCCAGGAACTGCGGCATGGTAATGACCCGATTGCTCTTTTCCGTCTTGGGGGTGGTAATCAGGTCTTCGCCGTTCAGTCGCTGATAGGACTTATTGATAGACACGGTGCGCTTCTCGAAGTCAAAGTCCGCCGGGGTCAGGGCCAGTAGCTCCCCCTCTCGGATACCGCACCAGTAGAGCATCTCAAAGGCGTAGAAGGACAGCGGCTTGTCCATCATCACCTCGGCAAATTTCAGATACTGTTCCTTGGTCCAGAACATCATCTCCCGGTTTTTCTTTTTGCCCATGCTGCCTGCCTTTTTGCAGGGATTCTCCCGGAGGTTGTAGTACCGAACCGCGTGGTTGAAGATGGCACTGAGCTGGTTGTGGACCGTTTTCAGATACACCGGCGAGTAGGGCTTGCCGTTCTCGTCCTTATGGGTCAGCATCTCGTTCTGCCAGGTAATGATCTGCTGGGCGGTGATGTTACACATTTTCAGCCTTCCGAAGTAGGGCAGCAGCTTAGTACGGATGATGTGGTCCTTGGTAGCCCAGGTGTTTTCCTTGAGTCGGGTTTTCATATCCGCCGTGTAGAGGTCCACGAAGCTCTTAAAGGTCATGTCCAGGTCGGCACTGGTCTTGTTGAGCTGTTCGCGCTCCCAGGCTTGTGCCTCCCGTTTGGTCTTGAAGCCCCGCTTCTGGGTCTGCTTGCGCTCGCCGTTCCAGTCAGTATAGCGATAGACCGCCCGCCAGGTGTTGGTCTTTTCTTCCTTATAAACTGCCATGATTAGCCCTCCTTTCCCGTCTGGCCATAGCAAAACTTCTCCATGAAAAAGTTACGATTGACCCGCCCGGAAATGGTCAGATAGCCCTTCTCCCGGAGCTCAGCGTTGAGCTTATGGATCACCTTGTAGGCGTGGGACTTGGAGATGCCCAGCTCCTGGGCCACTTCCTCCACGCGCATAAAGTTTTGTGCCTGCATTGAAAACACCTTCCTTTCTTCGTTGATGACTGCTGCGGCTGGATATTGTGTTCCATAAATGCCTCCTCACTTTCGTCCGCCACTTTTTCCCGGATGTATAACCAGGGATTGCTGCAGTTCTTTTTTATTTATTGATTCTAAGCTATTATGCTTAGTCTATTGTCATTATACTAAGCATAATAGCTTGTGTCAATCGGAGTACGCAAAATAAATTAAATAAAATTGTTTAGGATTCTCTTGACTTTCCTAAGCATTTCTGCTACGCTTTTTCTAAGGACTACCAACGATTGGAGTGGATGATATGGCGATTGGCGAACGAATTCACTTTTTCCGTCTCCTGCGGGGGATGACACAGAAATATCTGGGTATGGCGCTGGGCTTCCCGGAGAGGTCTGCCGATGTGCGCCTTGCACAGTACGAAACAGGATCAAGAACCCCTAAGGCGGACCTTACCGCCGCCTTAGCCCAGGTACTGGATGTCTCTCCCCATGCCCTCTCCGTCCCGGACATAGACTCCTATGTGGGGCTCATGCACACCCTGTTTACCCTGGAGGATAACTACGGACTCAAGATCAGCGAGATAGATGGAGAAGTCTGCTTGAAGGTTGATGTGCGGAAGAGCAAGGACGCCGTTCGACTACACGAGATGCTCTGTTCCTGGCAGCAGGCCGCTGCCATGCTGGAGGCGGGCGAAATTTCCAAAGAGGATTACGACAAATGGCGTTACCACTATCCGGAGTTTGACAAAGCCCAGAACTATATGAAGGTGCCGCCCCAGGACCTCTTTTGACCCTCTCACTTGTAAGCCACAGGAGAGGCCGTTTGTTGCACAGAATAATAATAAAAAGAAAAAGAGAGCTAACTGACTAATCAAAATCAGTTAGCTCTCTTTTTATGAATAATGAAAAAGTGTTGCCAAATCGTTGCCACGAAGGGCCTTAGCCCCTCAAAAACCTAGTCATATCAGGCTTCTTCGGGTTTCTGAAATCATTCCCACTCAATGGTCGCAGGAGGCTTTCCGGTGCAATCATACAGCACACGATTGATATGCGGCACCTCGTTGACAATTCGGCTGGTCACTTTACCCAATACTTCCCAGGGGATCTGAGCGCTCTCTGCCGTCATGAAATCCGTAGTGGTCACCGCGCGCAAGGCAATGGCATAATCATAGGTACGCTCGTCACCCATCACACCCACACTGCGCATATTGGTCAGCGCCGCAAAATACTGGCCCAGTTCGTCGGCAATCCCTGCATTGGCAATCTCCTCGCGATAGATTGCGTCCGCATCCTGCACCATTTTAATTTTTTCCGGCGTCACTTCACCGATGATGCGAATTGCCAAACCAGGTCCCGGGAACGGCTGGCGATTGACCAGATACTCCGGAATTCCCAGCTCACGGCCGGCTTTGCGCACCTCATCCTTGAACAGATCACGCAGCGGCTCCACAATTTCTTTGAAATCCACATAATCGGGCAGTCCGCCCACATTGTGATGGCTTTTGATGACTGTGCTCTCGCCGCCAAAACCGCTCTCTACCACGTCCGGATAAATGGTTCCCTGCACCAGGAAATCCACTCGACCGATCTTCTTGGCTTCTTCCTCAAAGACACGGATAAATTCTTGACCGATGATTTTGCGTTTGTTTTCGGGTTCTTCTACACCCGCCAGTTTGTCGTAAAAGCGCTGCCGTGCATCCACACGTACAAAGTTCAGATCATAAGGACCATCCGGGCCGAAAACAGCGCTGACTTCTTCGCTTTCATTCTTGCGCAGAAGACCGTGGTCCACGAAAACACACGTGAGCTGACGGCCGACTGCTTTGGCAAGCATAACCGCAGCCACCGAAGAATCCACGCCGCCGGACAAGGCACACAAAACTTTGCCATCACCGATTTTTTCACGAAGAGCGCGAACAGTATTCTCCACAAAAGAATCCATCTTCCAGGTTCCTGCGCAGCCGCAAACCCGGTAGACAAAGTTCGAAAGCATTTTGGTGCCTTCCTGCGTATGCAGCACTTCCGGATGGAACTGCACCGCATAAAGGTTTCTCTCCGGGCACTCTACCGCAGCTGCCGGACAATTGTCCGTATGCGCAGAAATCGTAAAGCCCGGTGCAACCCGCTCAATGTAATCATTATGGCTCATCCAGCAGACCGTTTTCTCATGAACATCTTGGAACAACTTACTGGAAAGATCCACCGTTACTTCGGTTTTTCCATACTCGCGCTCGGGCGCAGGACACACATGCCCACCCAGAAGGTGCATCATCAGCTGAGAGCCATAGCAAATTCCTAAAACAGGAATTCCCTGCTCAAACACTTCGGGGCTGATTGTGGGGGAATCCTCCAGATAAACGCTGTTGGGTCCGCCGGTAAAAATAATTCCCTTGGGCTGTTTTTCGCGAATGGCTTCCAGTGCCTTGGTGTAAGGCACAATCTCACTGTACACGTTGCATTCACGCACACGCCGTGCGATCAACTGATTGTACTGGCCGCCGAAGTCGACCACAAGGATTGTTTCTGTCATAACATCCTCCTTCAACACGCTTTGCGCGGATGATTCTATTTCCTTTTGCCATACCTGCTAGTATACCAACAAACGTTTTTCCAGTCAATTACCATGCTCCCAAAAGCCGGGCAAAGGCAAGCAAAATCACCAGCCCAATCACATTGGCCACCAAAAACAGCAACACATAGGAAGCAGCCTTCTGAGGTTGTGCTTTCAAAAACGCTTTCAATGAGATCAAACTGGCCAGGGATGCGATCGGCGTACCCAGACCGCCCAAATCTGTTCCCAAAAGCAATCCTGTTCCATCCTGCGTAAAACCGCTGAGCAGTACAGCTGCCGGAACATTGCTGATGAACTGACTTGCTGCCGCGCTGGCCAAAAGCGCACTTTGGGAAAGTACACTCTCCAAAAGGGATTGCACCGCTGGGATTGCACCGATGTTATCTGCAAAGATAAAAAAGCATACAAAAGTGGCCAGCAGTGCATAATCAATGGATTTAAAGAGGGAGCGGTCGCAAATCAGCAGGCCCAGACAAACCAAAGCCAACACAACGCCATACGGCAAGACCCGAAACACACACAAAAGGCATAACAGAAACAAAACAGTTATCACCGCCAGTGTTCCCGGTTTGCGAATTGACTGGTCCTGACCGAAGCGCACCTCGCAAGCGCGGCCACGGCAGCACAGAGCTGCAACAGCAAGACACACAAAACTGACAGCTGTGTACGGCAGAACCGCTTGAAAAAACTGTCCTGGTGTAAACCCGTAAGTAGAATACAAAAACAAATTCTGCGGATTGCCAACAGGTGTGGCCATGCTTCCCAAATTGGCCGCAATGGTCTGCAATACCACCACCGGGCCCGTCAATTTTTGCTGTCCGGAATGCTCCAGAACCAAAATTGCAAACGGGACAAACGTTATCAACGCCACATCGTTGGTGACAAGCATGGACACAAAAAAGGGCAACATCACCAAACTTAAAACCAAAACCTTTACCGGCCGCTTACCGGACAGCAATTTCTGTGCCAGAAGTTCAAACAGCCCGCAGCGCTGAAATCCTGCCACAACTGCCATCAAACAAAACAAAAGGGCCAACACCCGAAAATCGATTGCTTCCAGATACTCCATTCCCGGCGGTTGCGCAGGGATGGACAAAAGCATGCAGACCGCTGCACAGACCAGCACCGGCTCTTTTTTGCAAAAACGCTTCAATGTTACCAAGATGACGCCGCCCTCTCTTTTTTCCTCTTCATTATAAAAAATTTTCCGGCTGGGAACAAGCGTTCCAATAAAAAAGCACCCGTATGCAACGGGTGCTTTTGAGCGTTCCTTAAATTACTCGTTGATCTTGGAAACAACGCCGGAACCAACCGTACGGCCGCCCTCACGGATAGCGAAGCGCAGACCTTCCTCGATAGCGATCGGGGTGATCAGCTCAACGTCCATGGTGACGTTATCGCCGGGCATGCACATCTCAGTGCCTTCGGGCAGAGTGATGACACCGGTCACGTCGGTGGTACGGAAATAGAACTGCGGACGATAGTTGTTGAAGAACGGAGTGTGACGGCCGCCCTCATCCTTTTTCAGGATGTAAACCTGGCCCTGGAATTTGGTGTGCGGGTGAATGGTGCCCGGTTTCGCCAAAACCTGACCACGCTCGATCTCGGTGCGCTGAATACCACGCAGCAGAGCGCCAACGTTGTCGCCAGCCTCAGCGAAGTCCAGCAGCTTGCGGAACATCTCCAGACCAGTGATAGTGGTCTTCTTCTTCTCGTCAGCCAGACCAACGATCTCAACCTCTTCGCCGACCTTGACCATGCCGCGCTCAACACGACCGGTAGCAACGGTGCCACGGCCAGTGATGGTGAACACGTCCTCAACAGGCATCAGGAAGGGTTTCGCGTCGTCGCGCTCCGGAGTGGGGATATAGCTGTCAACAGCGTCCATCAGCTCCAGGATGCATTTGTACTCAGGAGCATTGATGTCGGTGCTGCTGGACTCCAGAACCTGCAGAGCAGAACCTTTGATGATGGGGGTGTCGTCGCCGGGGAAATCGTACTCGGTCAGCAGATCGCGGATCTCCATCTCGACCAGATCCAGCAGCTCGGGATCGTCAACCTGGTCCACTTTGTTCATGAACACAACGATATAGGGCACGCCGACCTGACGGGACAGCAGGATGTGCTCACGAGTCTGGGGCATGGGGCCGTCAGCAGAAGAAACAACCAGGATAGCGCCGTCCATCTGAGCAGCACCGGTGATCATGTTTTTAACATAGTCAGCATGGCCCGGGCAGTCAACGTGGGCATAGTGACGGGTATCGGTCTCATACTCAACGTGAGCAGTGTTGATCGTAATGCCGCGCTCGCGCTCCTCAGGAGCTTTATCGATGTTGGCATAATCGGTGAACTCAGCGTCGCCTTTCATAGCCAGCACTTTCGTGATAGCAGCAGTCAGAGTGGTTTTACCATGGTCAACGTGGCCGATGGTACCAATGTTAACATGGGGTTTGGAACGCTCAAATTTAGCTTTAGCCATTGGAATTATCCTCCTTTTTAATAAGACCCGTTTCTTAAGGCAATTGTACTAAATCAGCCCTAAAAAATCAAGTATTTTATTCGTGTACAGCCAAACCGACCAACAGTGATCGGTTTGCTGTACAAAAGGCATTAGTCGTTGGACTTAGCCCGGCCCGCCATAATGCTCTCGGCAATGCTCTTGGGCACTTCCGCGTAGTGGCTGGGCTCCATGGAATACTGTCCACGGCCCTGCGTTTTGCTGCGCAGGTCGGTGGCGTAACCGAACATGTTGGACAGCGGGACCAGAGCGTCGATCTGCTGAGAACCGCTGCGCGCCTCGGTGCCCTGAATCTGGCCGCGGCGAGCGTTGACGTCGCCGATAACATCGCCCATATACTCATCGGGAACAATGACAGCCACTTTCATGATGGGCTCGAGAATGACAGGATCGGCTTTGCGCATGGCCTCTTTGAAAGCCATGGAACCGGCGATCTTAAAGGCCATCTCCGAAGAGTCGACCTCGTGATAAGAACCGTCGTACAAAGTGACCTTAACATCCACAACGGGATAGCCAGCAAGCACACCAGCCTGCATAGCGCCCTGAATACCCTGATCGATCGGTCCGATGAACTCTTTGGGGATCGCGCCACCAACGATGGCATTGATGAACTCGTATCCCTTGCCCTGCTCATTCGGCTCGATTTTGATCTTAACATGACCATACTGGCCTTTACCGCCGGACTGACGAGCATACTTGGTATCCTGATCAGCCGCACGGCGAATGGTCTCACGGTAGGCAACCTGCGGAGCGCCCACGTTGGCCTCTACCTTGAATTCACGCAGCAGACGGTCAACGATGATCTCCAGGTGCAGCTCGCCCATGCCGGCAATGATGGTCTGGCCAGTCTCCTCATCCGTATAGGTACGGAAGGTGGGGTCCTCTTCCGCCAGTTTCGCCAGCGCAATGCCCATCTTCTCCTGACCAGCTTTGGTCTTGGGCTCGATGGCAACGCGGATAACAGGCTCGGGAAACTCCATGCTCTCCAGAATGATAGGGTGCTTCTCGTCGCACAGAGTATCGCCCGTGGTGGTGTTTTTCAGACCAACCGCAGCGGCGATATCGCCCGCGTAGCACTCTTCAATATCTTTGCGGTGGTTCGCATGCATCTGCAGGATGCGGCCCAGACGCTCGTTCTGGTCCTTCACGGAGTTGTAAACCGTGGTACCCGCTTTCGCGATACCGGAGTATACACGGAAGAATGCCAGTTTGCCCACAAACGGGTCGGTGGCAATCTTGAACGCCAGCGCAGCCAGAGGAGCATTGTCGTCAGAAGGACGGCTCTCTTCTTCGCCGGTCTCCGGGTTCACGCCCTTGATGTCCTCGATGTCGGTCGGAGCCGGCATGTAGTCCACAATGGCGTCGAGCAGTTTCTGCACGCCTTTATTCTTATAGGAAGTACCGCAAACCACCGGAACGATGGTGTTGGCGATGGTCTCCTTACGGATCGCTTTCTTCATCTCGGGGATGGTCAGCTCTTCGCCGTCCAGGTACTTCATCATCAGCTCTTCGTCGCTTTCAGCAACGGCTTCGATGAGTTTGTCGTGATACTCGGTGGCCAGGTCCATCATATCCTCGGGGATCGGCTCCACGCGGATGTCCTTGCCCAGGTCATCGTAGTACACATAGGCCTGCATCTCCAGCAAATCGATGATGCCTTTGAAGGTCTCCTCTTTGCCGATGGGCAGCTGGAGAGGCACCGCGTTCGCTTTCAAGCGGTCTTTAATCATGTCCAGCACGTGATAGAAATCCGCGCCCATGATGTCCATCTTGTTGACGTAGATCATGCGGGGGACATGGTATTTGTTGGCCTGATGCCAAACAGTCTCAGACTGCGGCTCAACGCCACCCTTTGCGCACATAACGGTCACAGAGCCGTCCAGAACGCGCAGGCTGCGCTCTACCTCAACGGTAAAGTCCACGTGGCCCGGGGTGTCGATGATGTTGATTCTGTGTCTGTTCTTTTTGGCTTTGGCCGGGTCGTTCTGAAACTCGGTGTGGCTCCAGTAGCAGGTGGTCGCAGCAGAGGTGATGGTGATACCACGCTCCTGCTCCTGCGCCATCCAGTCCATCGTAGCGGCACCGTCGTGCGTCTCACCAATCTTGTGATTGATGCCTGTGTAGAACAGGATACGCTCGGTGGTGGTGGTTTTGCCCGCGTCGATGTGAGCCATGATGCCGATGTTTCTGGTCATTTCCAAAGAAACGTCTCTAGGCATAGTTTCCTCCTAAAGTGTTGACACAGATTAATATCTGTAGTGTGCGAAAGCCTTGTTGGCCTCGGCCATCTTGTGCGTATCCTCGCGCTTTTTGCAGGCGCCGCCGTTGCCGTTGCAGGCATCCATGATCTCACCGGCCAGGCGCTCGCACATGGTGCGCTCGCTGCGGGTACGGGAGTAAGTGGTCAGCCAGCGCAGACCCAAAGTCTCGCGGCGGGCAGGACGCACCTCCATGGGAACCTGATAGTTGGCACCGCCGACACGGCGGGATTTGCACTCCAGCACAGGCATGATGTTCTCCAGTGCTTTCTCAAACGCTTCCAGGGGATCGTTGCCGGTTTTCTCCTTCACGATCTCGAAAGCGTCGTAAACGATTTTCTGGGCCACGCCTTTCTTGCCATCATACATGATGTTGTTGATCAGGCGGGTCACCATTTTGGAATTGTACAAAGGATCAGCCAAAACGTCACGCTTTGCAACATTACCTCTTCTGGGCATCTTATCTTCCCTCCTTCATAAAATGATATCATCGGTACTCAAAAGTAATGAACTCCTGTACGGCCACGGAAAAGGCAGATCTATCTGAAAAGCCTTTTATGCGGCGATTGTACTTTTTAAAAGGTGTTTTTTACTTCTTGGCGCCGGCCTTGGGGCGCTTTGCACCGTATTTGGAACGGGCCTGTTTGCGGTTGGCAACACCCTGGGTGTCCAGCGTACCACGGATGATGTGATAACGAACACCAGGCAGGTCCCTCACACGGCCGCCGCGGATCAGAACAACGCTGTGTTCCTGAAGGTTGTGGCCTTCGCCCGGGATATAAGAGGTGACTTCGATGCCGTTGGACAGACGCACACGGGCAACTTTACGCAGAGCAGAGTTCGGCTTTTTCGGGGTCATGGTACGAACTGCAGTGCAGACGCCACGTTTTTGCGGGCTGTTCGCGTCCAAATACGCTTTCTTCTGAGAGTTGTAGGACTTCAGCAGAGCAGGAGCAGTGGACTTCTGGACAAGCACCTCACGGCCTTTGCGCACGAGCTGGTTAAAAGTAGGCATAATTTTCCTCCTTTCTCAAAATATCAAATTTATTATTGCAGCGGGAACCCGCTTGCAACCAAAAAATGGACATGCTGCCGCCTTGGCGCAGCAATTCTATTTTAAAGGGTAAAGCCCGTTCTGTCAACAGAAAAACAGAGAAAATTTCAGCATTTTGCCAAACTTTTTTGCTGTTTTCTACAGCACATACTTTCGTTGACGCTCAGCGCCGTGCAAGAAGTGTTTTTACACACTGCGCAAAGCCCGCGCCGGACTGCTGTCCTGCAAGAAACGTCGGTTTGTGGGAAAGCTTTTCCAAAAACGGTGCGATGTTCGCCACTGCGCAGCTCATTGGAAAATAACCGAACATGGGCTCGTCGTTGGGGGAATCGCCAAAAAACAGGACGGATTCCCGCGGGTCTGTCTCCCCCGTCTCCTGCAGAAACAGTTTTGCCATGCTGACTTTATCGTAATCGCCGTACCAGGTATTGACATGAATGGAACTGATTTTCGTCTGCGCTCCCATCTTCACGCAAATGTCCCGGATCTGCTCTGCTGCAGCCAGGCCCAGGTAAGGCGGCTCCTCATTGAAGTCAATGGCCACATCGTAAATGCGTGCGAACTGATCTCCGGAGACGCGGCAGCCGGGCACCCCTTTCAGGCACGCCTGCTTCACCTGTTCCAGCCGTCCCTGTACATCTCCGGTCGCGACCGATGGGTGCAAAAACACCCGCTTATGCCCTTCTTTCAGGTAGTAGACAAACGCACCATTCTCGCCGATCACCGCATAAACCGGCCACTGCCGGACGATCAGGTCGCACCATCCGGCCGGGCGGCCCGTTACGGGAATAACACGGATGCCCGCTTCATGGAGATCCCACAGCGCACTGTAAGCGCGGGCGGTCAGTTTGCCATCTGTGGTAATGGTGTCATCAATATCACACAGCACATACCGTACCGAACGCGCTTCCCCGGAAGTGATGGATTCAAAATCACGCATGAAAAGCACCTCTCATAAAGGAAAGAGGGGGTCAAGCCCCCTCTTTCTCGGTTTCTTACTCGTTGGCCAGTTCTTCCACCGTAGGCTCTACATTGCGCGGATCGCGTGCTGCCAGAGCAGATTCGACCTCGGGGATGCCCGTGCCTGCGGGAATCAGCTTGCCGATGATAACGTTCTCTTTCAGGCCCATCAGCGGGTCGACCTTGCCCTTGATCGCGGCATCGGTCAGCACGCGCGTGGTCTCCTGGAACGATGCGGCAGACAGGAAGGAATCGGTTGCCAGAGAAGCTTTGGTGATACCCAGCAGGACGCTGGAACCAGTGGCGAACCGCAAGTCCTCTTCGCCTTCCGCCATGCGTGCGGCGACTTTCTCGTTGGCGTCGCGGAATTCGGATTTGTCCACAACCGTGGCGCTGATCAAGCCGGTGCTTCCGGCGTCTTCCACGCGGATCTTGCGCATCATCTGAAGCACGATGACCTCGATGTGCTTGTCGCAGATATCAACGCCCTGCAGGCGGTAGACCTTCTGAACTTCGCTGATCAGATAGTTCTGCACAGCGATGGGGCCTTTGATGGCCAGGATATCCTGCGGATAGGCAAAGCCCTCGGTCAGGATGTCGCCTTTCTCCAGCTGATCGCCGTCCGCCACGCGAATGCGCTGGCCGAAGGGAATCAGATAGTTCTTCTCGCTGGGAGCGCCGTTCTCATCCACACCTTCCACCACAACATGGCGGTTTTTCTTGGTGTCGTCGATGTGCGCCACACCCGCGATCTCGGTCATGATTGCCAGATTCTTCGGGCGGCGTGCCTCGAACAGCTCTTCAACACGGGGCAGACCTTGCGTGATATCTTCCGCCGATGCGATACCGCCGGTATGGAACGTACGCATGGTCAGCTGGGTGCCCGGCTCACCGATGGACTGCGCCGCGATGATGCCGACAGCCTCGCCCAGGCCGACCAGTTCGCCGTTGGCCAGGTTCGCGCCGTAGCACTTGCAGCACACGCCGTGACGGGCGTCGCAGCACAGAACGCTGCGGATCTCCACTTCCTTGATGCCTGCGGCCACGATTTTCTTGGCGTCGTCCTCGGTCATCATCTTGTCCTTGGAAACCAGAACCTCACCTGTGGCGGGATCCAGCACGTCATTGACCGTGAAGCGGCCCTGCAGACGCTCCTCCAGCTTTTCGATCATCTCGTTGCCTTCGCGAATATCGGAGATCATAATGCCATGGGTGGCACCGCAGTCCTCTTCGCGAATGATAACATCCTGAGAAACGTCTACCAGACGGCGGGTCAGGTAACCGGAGTCCGCCGTACGAAGAGCGGTGTCGGCCAAGCCTTTTCGGGCGCCCTTACCGGCGATGAAATATTCCAGAATGTTCAGGCCCTCACGGTAGTTCGCACGGATAGGAATCTCGATGGTCTTACCGGAGGTATTGGCAATCAGGCCGCGCATACCGGCCAGCTGACGGATCTGCGCCATGGAACCACGGGCACCGGAATCCGCCATCATGAAGATGGGGTTGTGCGCATCCAGGTTTTTCTGAAGGGCAGTGGCCACATCCTCAGTGGTCTTGCTCCAGACTTTGATGACGCTGTTGTAGCGTTCATCGTTGGAAATCAAGCCCTTATTGTACTGCTTGGTGATCTTGGTGATCTGCTCCTCAGCAGTGGCCAGAAGTTCTTTCTTCTGCGGCGGGATCACGGCGTCGCAGACAGCGACGGTGACCGCAGCTTTGGTGGAGTATTTATAGCCCTGCGCTTTGATGCGGTCCAGCATCTCGGCAGTGATGGCCGTACCGTGCACATGGATGCAGCGGTCGATGATTTTGCCCAGCGTCTTTTTGGTGACCAGGAACTCGACCTCATAGCGGAACTTATCCTCATCGGAGGTGCGATCCACGAATCCCAGATCCTGGGGAACCGGCTGGTTGAAGATGATGCGGCCCACAGTGGTATCCACAATGCGGCTGCATTCCTGCCCGTCGATCTCCATGGTGCGGCGCACCTTGATTTTCGCCTGCAGGGTGACAATGCCTTCCTGATATGCCATGATGGCCTCGTTCTCATCGCGGAAGATCTTGCCCTCGCCCTTGTCGCCGTCGTTGACCATCGTCAGGTAATAGCTGCCCAGAACCATGTCCTGCGTCGGGACCGTAACAGGTTTGCCGTCGGCCGGTTTCAACAGGTTGCCGGAAGCCAGCATCAGCATACGGGCCTCGCGCTGTGCTTCCACAGACAGAGGTACGTGAACAGCCATCTGGTCGCCGTCGAAGTCCGCGTTGAACGCGGTGCAGACCAGAGGATGCAGCTTGATGGCGCGGCCTTCGACCAGCACCGGCTCAAAAGCCTGGATGCCCAGACGGTGCAGCGTAGGCGCACGGTTCAGCATAACGGGATGGCCTTTGATGACCGTCTCCAGAGAATCCCACACCTCGGTGCGGGTGCGCTCGACCATTTTGCGGGCAGACTTGATGTTGTTGGCAATGCCTTTCTCCACCAGGTCCTTCATGACAAAGGGTTTGAACAGCTCCAGAGCCATCTCCTTGGGCAGACCGCACTGATACATTTTCAGTTCCGGTCCGACCACGATTACGGAACGGCCGGAATAGTCTACGCGCTTGCCCAGCAGGTTCTGACGGAAACGTCCCTGCTTGCCTTTCAGCATGTCGGACAGGCTCTTCAGCGGGCGGTTATTGGGGCCGGTGACCGGACGGCCGCGACGGCCGTTGTCGATCAGCGCGTCCACCGCCTCCTGCAGCATGCGCTTCTCGTTGCGCACGATGATATCAGGCGCACCCAGCTCCAGCAGGCGTTTCAAACGGTTGTTCCGGTTGATGACGCGGCGATACAAATCGTTCAGGTCGGAGGTGGCAAAACGGCCGCCGTCCAGCTGAACCATGGGGCGAATGTCGGGCGGGATCACGGGGATGACATTCATGATCATCCACTCGGGGCGATTGCCGGACACGCGGAAAGCTTCCACAACTTCCAGGCGCTTGAGCAGGCGAATGCGCTTCTGGCCGCTGGCGTTCTCCAGCTCTTCTTTCAGCTCGGCAGAGAGCTTTTCCAGATCGATCTTCGCCAGCAGTTCCTGAATGGCCTCGGCGCCCATGCTCGCCTTGAACTCGTCCTCGTAGCGCTCCAGCATCTCACGATACTCTTTTTCGGTGAGCAGCTGTTTTTCTTCCAGCGGAGTGAAGCCCGGATCGGTGACGATGTACGCTGCAAAGTAAAGCACTTTTTCCAGCAGACGGGGGCTGATGTCCAGCATCAGGCCGATGCGGGAAGGAATGCCCTTGAAGTACCAGATGTGGGAAACCGGCGCGGCCAGTTCAATGTGACCCATGCGCTCACGACGCACTTTTGCGCGCGTAACTTCTACGCCGCAGCGGTCGCAGATCTTGCCTTTGTAACGAATGCGCTTATATTTGCCGCAGTGGCACTCCCAGTCCTTGGTCGGTCCAAAAATGCGTTCGCAAAACAGGCCGTCCCGTTCCGGTTTCAGAGTGCGGTAGTTGATGGTCTCGGGTTTCTTGACTTCACCGTAGCTCCAGTTGCGGATCTGATCCGGAGAAGCAAGGCCAATTTTGATCGAATCAAAAGCGTTGAATTCCATGAAACGAACCCTTTCTTTCTCTTGAATTTGGTGAGTCTCCCCCGCCCGCGCGGTGCGCGGCGGCGGGGGGATGCGTCTTGGACTTACTCTCCGTCGCTCAGCCCATCGTCAGAAAGGCCGAACAGACCGTCGTCTGCAAAAAGAGAGTCGTCGGGTTCAATGTCGAGGCCCGCGTCTTCCGGTGCGTCCTCAATGCTGTAATCGTCGTTCAGTTCGCCTTCCACGACCACGTCGTCGCCGATGGCGAGATCTGCACCATCAAAGCCCATTTCGTCTTCGTCATAGGTCTGCTTGATGTCGATTTCGTTGCCGTCCACATCCTGCACGCGAACATCCAGGCCAAGGCTCTGCAGCTCTTTCATCAGCACGCGGAACGCCTCGGGGATACCCGGCTGCGGCACAGGCTGACCTTTGACAATGGCCTCATAGGTCTTGACACGGCCCACCACGTCGTCCGATTTGACGGTCAGGATCTCCTGCAGCGTGTAAGCAGCGCCGTACGCTTCCAGAGCCCAAACCTCCATCTCGCCGAAACGCTGACCGCCGAACTGAGCCTTGCCGCCCAGAGGCTGCTGGGTGACCAGACTGTACGGACCGGTAGAACGGGCGTGGATCTTATCGTCGACCAGATGATGCAGTTTCAAATAATACATGTAACCCACGGTAACAGGGTTATCGAACTTCTCGCCGGTGCGGCCGTCGTACACAACGCTCTTGCCGTCTTCGCTCTTGCCCGCCATGCGGAACATTTCGCGAATATCAGACTCGTGCGCGCCGTCGAAGACCGGCGTCATCACTTTCCAGCCGAGGGCGGCAGCAGCATAGCCCAAATGGACCTCCAGCACCTGACCGATGTTCATACGGGACGGAACGCCCAGCGGGTTCAGCACGATATCCAGCGGCGTGCCGTCCTCCAGGAAGGGCATATCCTCCTGCGGCAGAATGCGGGACACAACACCTTTGTTGCCGTGACGGCCGGCCATCTTATCGCCTACGCTGATCTTGCGCTTCTGGGCGATGTAGCAGCGGACCACCTGGCGCACGCCGGGCTGCAGTTCGTCGCAGTTTTCAGGAGTGAACACTTTGACATCCACAATGATGCCGTACTCACCATGAGGCACACGCAGAGAGGTATCACGCACCTCGCGTGCCTTCTCGCCGAAGATGGCGCGCAGCAGGCGCTCTTCCGCGGTCAGCTCGGTCTCGCCTTTGGGTGTTACCTTACCGACCAGAATGTCGCCGGCAGAAACTTCCGCACCAATGCGGATAATGCCGCGCTCGTCCAGATCTTTCAGCGCTTCCTCACCCACGTTGGGGATGTCGCGGGTGATCTCCTCGGGTCCGAGTTTCGTCTCGCGGCTCTCGATCTCATACTCCTCAATGTGGATGGAGGTATAAACGTCTTCACGAACGATCTTCTCGTTGATCAGAACGGCGTCCTCGTAGTTGTAACCTTCCCAGGTCATGAAACCGATCAGCGCGTTTTTGCCCAGAGAGATCTCACCGTTCTTGGTCGCGGGACCGTCTGCCAGAACGTCACCTTTTTTGACCTCGTCGCCTTTGTTGACGATGGGGCGCTGGTTGATGCAGGTGCCCTGGTTGGAACGCATGAACTTGATGAGCTCATACTCGTCAGTGGTGGTCTTGGAGGTGCGCACGATGATCTTATCGGCAGTCACTTTCTCAACCACACCGTCGTTTTTGGCCAGAACACACACACCGGAGTCGCAGGCCGCTTTGTATTCCATACCGGTTGCCACAATGGGCTGCTCCGTGACCAGCAGGGGTACTGCCTGACGCTGCATGTTGGAGCCCATCAGCGCACGGTTGGCGTCGTCGTTCTCCAGGAAGGGGATCATTGCGGTAGCCACAGAGACCACCATCTTCGGCGAGACGTCCATGAAGTCCGGACGGCTCTTGTCAACCTCGATGATCTCATCGCGGTAACGGCAGGATACACGATCGCGCATAAAGTGGCCTTCGTCGTCCATCGGCTCGTTGGCCTGCGCAACAATGTACTCGTCCTCTTCGTCGGCGGTCATATAGACCACTTCATCCGTGACAACGCCGCGCTCTTTGTCGATGCGGCGATACGGCGCCTCAATAAAGCCGTACTCGTTGATCTTCGCAAAAGTGGCCAGATAGGAGATCAGACCGATGTTCGGTCCCTCAGGCGTCTCGATGGGGCACATGCGGCCGTAATGCGAGTAGTGAACGTCGCGGACCTCGAATCCGGCGCGGTCACGGGACAAGCCGCCCGGGCCCAGTGCGGACAGACGGCGCTTGTGCGTCAGCTCTGCCAGCGGGTTGTTCTGATCCATGAACTGGCTCAGCGGAGAAGAACCAAAGAATTCCTTGATCGCCGCCACCACGGGACGAATGTTGATGAGAGACTGCGGCGTGACAACTTCCATGTCCTGCGCCTGCAGCGTCATGCGCTCGCGGATCACACGCTCCATACGGGAGAAGCCGATCCGGAACTGGTTCTGCAGCAATTCGCCTACGCTGCGAATGCGGCGGTTGCCCAAATGGTCGATGTCATCGGTGGTGCCGATGCCGTGCGCCAGACCGTTCAGATAGTTGATGGAAGAGAAGATATCATCCACCGTGACCGTTTTTGCGATCAGCTTGTCGTGGTTTTTCACGATCAGCGCTTTCTGCTCTTCCACGTCGCTGGTCTCATCCAGGATGGCACATACCTCGGCAAAGTTGACGCGCTCGTCAATGCCGCACTCCGCTGTGTCGAAGGAGAAGAAGTCATTGGCGTTGACCGTGCCGTTGGAAATGACCTTCACTTCTTTTTCATCCACAGTCACATAGACCACACTCACGCCGGCGCGCTCAGCCGCCATGGCGGTCTCCATGGTGATCTTCTCGCCAGCGGCAGCCAGCAGCTCGCCCGTCAGGGGAGCGATGATATCACGGGCGGCAATCTGGCCCGCAATACGCCGGCCGATGGCCAGCTTCTTGTTCATTTTATAGCGTCCGAACCGGGACAGATCATACCGGCGCGGATCAAAGAACAGTCCGTTCAAATGGCTGGACGCGCTCTCCACTGTGGGGGGCTCACCCGGACGCAGTTTGCGATAGGTTTCCAGCAGGCCCTCTTCCTCGCTCTTGGTGGGGTCTTTGGCCAGTGTGGCCTCGATACGCTCATCGTCACCGAAGAAATCGCGGATCTTCTGATCCTCGCCCAGGCCCAGTGCACGAATCAGCACGGTCACAGGGATCTTGCGGTTTTTATCAATGCGGACGTAGAATACGTCATTGGCATCGGTCTCATACTCCAGCCATGCGCCCCGGTTGGGGTTCATGGTTGCCGTAAACAGCTCCTTGCCGGTCTTGTCATAACTTTTGCCGAAATACACGCCCGGGCTGCGAACCAGCTGAGACACGATCACGCGCTCGGCGCCGTTGTACAAAAACGTGCCGGAGTCGGTCATCAGCGGGAAATCTCCCATGAAGATCTCCTGCTCTTTCACCTCGCCCGTCTCCTTGTTCAGCAGGCGCGCTGTCACGCGCAGAGGAGCGGCATAGGTGGCGTCGCGTTCCTTGCACTCTTTGATGCTGTATTTGGGCTGGGAATCCAGGCGGTAATCGATGAAGTCCAGCACAAGGTTTCCAGTGTAGTCCTCGATCGTGGAAATATCACGGAAGACCTCCTTCAGGCCTTTGTCCAGGAACCACTGATATGAGTTTTTCTGAACCTCGATCAGGTTCGGCATATCGATGACTTCATCGATCTTGGAAAAGCTCATGCGCTCGGTTCTGCCAAGTTGTACGGGCTTGACTTTCACCATAATGTACGACCACTCCTCTTTCTCCAACGTTACAGGGCTTACAAAATGCGCATAAACGGCCTGTCCGACCCATGTTTTTTGGCGTTTTGCACAAATATTTTCGCCATTTTTGTTCACATGGTGCACACTAAGCCATTATGATACATTTAAGCATTATACCCCACAAAACACAAGCCGTCAAGGTGCTTTTTGAAAAAAAGTGACGAAAAAACCACACTTGGCACACAAGGCGCCGTGTGTGGTTTTACGCATTCAGAAGTCAACATCGCCGTCCAAAAGCATCTGGAAATTGACCTTCTGTAATTTTTCATTGATCTCGTCGCTCAGCTTTCGAAATACCTGCTGAAACGTACAGACGCCCGATGCGCCGCGGTTGCACACTCCGTCCTGGGTGCATCTGGACAGATGATATGGTCCTTCCACCGCGTTGATCACGTCTTTCAGGCTCACCTGGGCAGGCGGATTTGCCAATTCGTAGCCGCCCCGGTTTCCTTTGTAGCTGTTTACGATTCCGTTGGCAGCCAGTTTTCCGAGAATTTTTAAGGAGAAACGAAGCGTGACGCACATCTCCTCACTGATGCTGCGGGCGTCCCGCCGGGTGCCACTTTTGGCCAGACAATACACAATGCGAATCGCGTAATCCGATTCCTGCGTAATATGCAATGATGCCACTCCTTTAACTATACTGTATCAATTAACTTTAATCATAAAAAAAAGCGCAGCATTTGTCAAGCGACCGCGCTTTTTTTCACAAAGTCCACACTTATACCCCACGGGACCGTCTGGCATGCACCAGCACAGGCACTTCATACGCCAGCATGACCAGCCAGCCGCCCAGCTGCGCAAAAGCAATGCCCTCAATGCCAAAACCCGGCGCCAGCAGGAAGGTGAAAATCACCCTGCCCAGCATTTGAATCGACGTGGAGAACAGCGTGACCTTCAAATCGCCCATGCCGCGAAAATACCCCTGAATCCAGTTGGTGCAGGCCGGCAGAAGATAGAACAACGCCATCCAATGCAGATATTTTGTTCCCATCTCCACCACGGCTGCATCATCCGGCACGAAAAGCCCCATGATCCCCCGGGCCGACGCCAAAACAATCAGCGCCAGAACCGCCCAGTACGCAGCTTCCAGCACCGCACCCGCACGGAACCCCCGTTCAATGCGCTCTGTTTTGCCGGCTCCGCGGTTCTGTGCAATAAACGTGGTCATGGCATGCGCAATGTTTTGCTGCGGCGTATATGCAAAATCATCCACACGATTCACCGCATTGAACGCAGCGATGGTATCCACACCCAGGGTGTTGACGCAGCTTTGCACCAGCAGTTTTCCAATGTACAGCGCCGCTTGCTGCAACGCCGTCACCCAGCTGTATCCGACGGTCCTGCGCAAAAGATCCCGCCGCGGGAAAAGCTGCGCGCGGCCCGGACGGAGCAGCGGAATGCGCAGCCACACATACGAAACGCACAGTACGCCGCTGAACGTCATGGCCAGTGCCGTGGCCAGCGCCGCGCCTTCCACCCCCATGCCCAAAACCGCTACGAACACATAGTCCACCACGATGTTGGCACAAGCGGATGCAGCCACAAAAAACAGCGGTGTTCGGGAATCCCCCACCGCGCGCAGCGCGCTGGCAAAAAGATTGTACAAAAACGTGAACGGAAGCGCAGCGCACACAATTTGCAAATACAGTGCCGCCGATGGCAGCAGGCTCTCCGGCACTCTGGTCAACCGAAGCAGCGGGCCCGCCAGACCGCCGCAGAGCAGCGCCAGCACCAGCGTAAACCCAAGGCCTGCCGTCAGCGAGGTGCCGATTTCGCAGCGCAGTGTCTCCCGGTCCTGCGCCCCGAAAAATTCGCTCATCAAAACGCCCGCCCCCAGGCAGGCGCCCACCACCAGAAAAGTGATGATGTTGACCACCGGGCCGGCGGCTCCCACAGCCGCCAGCGCTTCTTTGCCGACGAACCGCCCCACGATCACCGCATCGGCCGCATTGTACGTCAGCTGGAACACATTGGCCAGAACCAAAGGCAGCGTAAAGCGGATCAGCGGACGCATCACGCGCCCCTGTGTCATATCCGTCGCCACAACGTCTCCTCCTCAAAAAAGTGGGCCCCGAAGGCCCACTTTTATTTTTTCAGTTTTAATCCAGGAAGTCACGCAGCTTTTTGGAGCGGGAGGGATGCCGCAGCTTGCGCAGAGCCTTGGCCTCGATCTGACGAATGCGTTCACGGGTGACATTGAACTCCTTGCCCACCTCTTCCAAGGTGCGGGGACGGCCGTCCTCCAGACCAAAACGAAGGCGCAGGACTTTTTCCTCACGGGGCGTCAGGCTTTTCAGCACATCGCCCAACTGTTCCCGCAGAAGCGTGTGACTGGCTGCCTCAGCCGGAACCGGAGCATCCTCATCGGGAATGAAATCTCCCAAATGGCTGTCCTCTTCCTCACCGATGGGCGTCTCCAGACTGACCGGCTCCTGAGCAACACGCATGATCTCGCGCACTTTGTCCACCGGCATATCCAGCTCCAGCGCAATTTCGTCCGCAGTGGGCTCATGGCCGTTGCGGTGCAGCAACTGGCTGGAAACCTTTTTCACCTTGTTGATGGTTTCCACCATATGCACCGGAATACGGATGGTGCGGGCCTGATCCGCAATCGCGCGGGTGATGGCCTGCCGGATCCACCAAGTGGCATAGGTAGAGAATTTAAAGCCCTTGGTGTGGTCGAATTTTTCAACGGCCTTGATCAGGCCCAGGTTGCCCTCCTGAATCAGATCCAGGAACTGCATTCCGCGCCCCACATAACGTTTGGCGATGGACACCACCAGACGGAGGTTGGCCTCCGAAAGGCGCTGTTTGGCCTTTTCGCCATCCGGGCCGCCGCTTTGAATCTTAATGGCCAGATCGATCTCTTCTTCCGGGCTGAGCAGCGGAACACGGCCGATCTCTTTCAGGTATACCTTGACCGGGTCGTCGATGGAAACGCCCTCAGCCGTCAGCGCAGATTCCAGCACATCCACCGTGTCTTCGGTGAGCGTAAATTCCTCAGCGTCCGCGTCCGGTTCTTCCACAATCTCGATGTTATTGGCTTCCAGCGTCTCGTAGAGCTTGTCCACCAGCTCCACCTCGAAGCCCATCTCTTCCAGCGTATCGTTGATTTCTTTGGTCGTGACCTTGCCGGCGCGTTTGCCCTGTTCCACCAGGTTCAAAATGATGTTTTTCTTCTCTCCCATAATGACTCCCTTATTCTTATTCAATCTAATATATGTTCTTGGCGTGCGTTCTATCCTTTTTTATCCTTCAGTGCCTGCAGGTAATCCGCCAGTTCGTCCGCCGTTTTCTGTGCGGCCCGGCTGGACTCCGGCACGCTGTGTTCAATGCGGTCCAGATACATCTCCACGTCCTGGCGGGAGAAGCCCACGTCATAGTTCTGTGCCAGCACACGGCTGATCAGCGCCAGTGTCGCTTCTGGTATCTCTCCGGACAACGATGCCACATCCACATTCTCCCCGTTCTGCACCCGCTGAACCACCAGTGCGTAGGCCTGTCCCAGGCCCTCATCCAAAAACGCCTCCGGCTTCACCCGCGCCGCCGCCAGCGGCACGTACGACGGTTCTTTCAGCAGCGCCGCCACCAGCTGCTGCTGCGCAAATGCCACGCCCAGCGCTTTTTGACCGCCCTGCGAAAAAGAAACCTTTACCCGGCCAGCCGCACCTTCTTCCAGCAGACGCTTTTCCCGCTCCTGCTGCTGGCGGCGGTTCCGGGCGCGAATCGCAGACTCCAGCTGATTCAAAATCGCCGGTTTCGCCACATCGGTCTCCTGCGAAAGACGCCCTGCATAAACATCCCGCTCCGTGGCGGACACGTTCCCGGCCAGAACGGCAATTGCGTCTTTCAGATACCCCACTCTTCCATCCGGCGTGGCAATGTCATAATTTGCCCGCGCCTTCTGCAAAGCGTATTCGATGGCATTGGCCGACCCGTTCAAAAGCATTTCAAACCGGTCAGCACCAAACTTTTTAATGTACTCATCCGGGTCTTTTGCATCTGGGATATTCAAAACGGAAACCTTCACGTTGGACGCGGAAAACAGCCGAATGGCTCTGGCTGTGGCCTTCTGGCCCGCCTCATCCGAATCAAAGCAGAGCACCACTTCATCCGCGTAATCGCCGATCAGCTTTACCTGCTCCGACGTAAGAGCGGTGCCGCAGCCTGCCACTGCCGTATCGAATCCCGCCTGATGCATGGAGATCGCATCCAGATTTCCCTCACATAAAATATATCTTCGGGAAGCGGACTTCTTGGCCAGATTCATGGCAAACAGGGTCCGGCTTTTTTTGTACACGATGGTTTCCGGACTGTTGACGTATTTGCGCTGCGGTTTTTCCGAAGTGAAATCCCGCCCGCTGAAGGCAATCACATTGCCCCGCAGATCAATGATGGGGATCATGACCCGGTTGCGGAACATATCGTACAGGCTGCCGCGCTCACTTTTGCGCACCACACCGCTGGCAAGCATCTCCTCCTCGCTGTATCCCAGCTTTCGCAGATGATCGCGCATGCGGTTGAAGCCGTCCGGCGCATAACCCAATCCAAATCGGGTAATGGTCTTGGGGGAAAGGCCCCGCTTTTCCACCCAGTATCGACGCGCGTCACGACCTTCCTCACTTTGAAGACACTCCACAAAAAAGCGCGCCGCGTCTTTGTTGATGGACAGCACACGGCTGCGCAGCCGCCCGGTTTTGTCATCCTCGTCCGGCAGGGGCATTCCCGCCCGGGACGCCAGCGTCTTCACCGCCTCCACATAGTCCACATTGTTGATTTTTTTGATGAACGTGATCACATCGCCGCCCGTGCCGCATCCGAAGCAGTAGAACGACTGCGTCTCCGGATACACCACAAAAGACGGTGTTTTTTCGTTGTGAAACGGGCACAGCCCGGTGTGTGTGCGCCCGCGGTGACGAAGCTGCACATAGCTTTGCACCACATCCACAATGTCGCTGCGCTGCACCAGTTCCTCTATGTATTCATGGGGGATCACAGCCCGTCACCTCCCATCCGGTCCCAATCTCGCTCAGTCAAAGGAGACCACCGGTTTTCCGTCAGCTCCAAGCAGCGGTGTGATTCCGCCGCCCTGGCCGGTCCAGTTGATCAGGTACTGAACGCCGGTCTCCCGATCCCGCAGAATGCGCACTTCTGTGCTGAAAGAGACCGCCTGCTTGTAAATCACTTCAAATCGCTTTTCGTCCATCTTTCCTCCTCAAAGCACATGCCACTTCTGGGGCACGAACAATTCTTCGAACGTGCGCGTCGCATATTCGTCGCTCATGCCGGAAATATAATCGGTCACGGCGCGGTCCGCCCCTTCGTTCCAAACAATGTACAAATAGTCCTGCGGCATATGGGTGGGATGCTCCCGGAAATAGTTGTACAGTTCCTCAATGAGCTTGTCCACCTTTTTTTCCTCGCGCTTTGCCACCCGGTCCACATATACTGTGCTGTACATAAAATCGTGCAGCGCTTCATAGGCGCCGGCCACTTCACTGTCCATACCGATGGTTTCCGCACCGTGATCGATCATGGAACAGATCATGGTGGTGATGCGCCGGGACTTTGTGTCTCCCAGCACCCGGGTGATCTCTTTGGGAAGATCCTCATTCCGGAGAACACCGGCTTCCACCGCATCCTCTATATCATGGTTCATGTAGGCGATGTGGTCCGCATAGCGCACGATCTGCCCTTCCCGCGTAGCCGCCCAGGCCCCTTTGGTATGGCACACAATGCCATTGCGCACTTCCCATGTCAGATTCAGGCCCTTGCCGCCTTTTTCCAGACGGGTCACCACACGCACGCTTTGCTCGTAATGCTTGAACCCGCCCGGGCACAAACGGTTCAGCGCCCGTTCGCCTGCATGGCCGAACGGCGTATGTCCCAAATCGTGCGCCAGCGCGATGGCCTCGGTCAAATCCTCATTCAGGCGCAGCGCACGGGCAATGGTCCGGGCAATCTGGCTGACCTCCAGCGTATGTGTCAGCCGCGTTCTGTAGTGATCTCCCTCCGGCGAGAGGAACACCTGCGTTTTCTGCTTCAGCCGACGAAACGCCTTGCAGTGGATGACGCGGTCCCGATCCCGCTGATAGCAGGTGCGCACCGGGCATTCTTCCTCGGGCTTTTCTCGCCCGCGGCTGTTCTCGCTCAGCGACGCATAAGGAGACAGCGTCATCCGCTCGATTTCTTCCGTCCGTTCACGCACCGTCATATTTCAGCCTCCTTGCCGCGAAAAAGGTGTTTCATATACTCTATACGACAGAAAGGCGCGATTTCCCTTGTGATTTTTGTAAATTTTTTGTTTCGGCGCACAAAAATCTAAAAAGGCGCATGATACGGTTTTGAAATCTGAATCTCCGCACTGCCCCGGCACAGTTGCTGCACCTTGGGCAGCAACCCCTCTTCCGTGCCCGCAAGCATCACAAAGGGAAGCGCCACTTTGTCCGTAAATTGTGCCTCTTCCAGGCGGGCACCCTGTTCTGTCAGCAATTTCACCGCCGTCTCATACAGCGGATAATCCACGGTCCACACGCCCCGCACGCACACGCGTACGCACAGGACCTTTGCCCGGGAAATCGCTGCGGCCGCAGCCGCCGTATAAGCTCTCACCAGGCCGCCGGTTCCTAAAAGCGTGCCGCCAAAATAACGGGTGGTCACCACAATGCAGTCCACCAGCCCCGCATGACGAATGGCTTCCAAGGTGGGAAGTCCGCTTGTTTTCGCGGGCTCACCGTCATCGGAATATCGGGTGCGCATACCGTCCCGCAGGACGTACGCATACACGTTATGATTCGCAGTCCGGTGCTGGGCACGCACCTCATTCAACACCGCCAGCGCCTTCTCTTCCGTGTCTGCAAAGGAGATTCTGGAGAGAAATTTCGATCGCTTCTCTTCGATTTCCGCGGTGGCCGTTCCCTCAATGGTCCGGTATTCTTCCATCTTGCCGCACCTCTTTTTCCAAAGGAGTTCAGACAACAAAACAAAGGGCGGTCGTAAAACCGCCCTTTGCAAGTTCGCTATTAGTCCAGGTTGAAACGCTTTTTGAAGCGGTCCACGCGTCCGCCGGTATCGACCAGTTTCTGCTTGCCGGTGTAGAAGGGATGGCATTTGTTGCACACCTCAACGTGAATCTCCGGCTTCGTGGAACGAGTGTGAATCGTATTGCCGCAAGCGCAGGTGATCACACATTCCTGGTACTTCGGATGGATTCCTTCTTTCATTCAGGTTCACCTCTTTCTGGTTTTGATCTTTCAGGGGCCATGCTCGATACATGCGCCCAATCACAACCTTCAATGGAGGCTACCAGCATACGCCATCCTGTGCGTATGGAGCAGCCGTCGGAACGATTGCTCAAATACTATACCACACTTTTTCAAAAAGTGCAAGCCTTATTTCAGCATCGGCTCCACTGCCGCCGCCAGTGCTTTCTGCTGAGCCTCTGCTTCCGCCAGGTCTTTGCCCAGCGTGGTGAAATAGGTTTTGATCTTCGGCTCTGTACCGGAAGGACGCACCACCACGGTAGCGCCACCCTCCAGGGAATAAATCAGCACATTGGCAGCGGGCAGGCCCGTCTCCTCCGGCTTTTTATAGTCCGCCACCTTGATCACCGGATAGCCCGCGAATTCTTTCGGCGGGTTCTCGCGCAGGCGGGACATGATGCCGGCCATCGTCTCCATGCCGGACAGCCCCGGGAACTCGTAGCTGTTGACCTTGTTCAGATAACGGCCATACTCTGCGTAAATGCGCTCCAGTTCCTCTTTGATGGAAGAACCGATGCTGCGATAATAAGCGGCCATCTCACAAATGAGCATGGAGCCGATCACCGCGTCTTTGTCGCGCACATAGCTGCCTGCAAGATATCCGTAGCTCTCTTCAAACCCGAAGATAAAGCGCTCCACCTCGCCGGCCGCTTCCAGGCTTGCAATCTGATCGCCGATCCATTTGAAGCCCGTCAGAACATTGCGGCACTCCACGCCGTAATGCGCTGCCACCACGTCCGCCAGCGGCGTGGATACAATGGATTTCACGCACACGGGATTCTCGGGCATGGTTCCGTTCTCAATGCGGCCTTTGCAGATATAATCCAGCAGCAGCACGCCGACCTCATTGCCGCTCAGCAGCTGATAGCTTCCATCCTTGCAGCGCACCGCAATGCCCACGCGGTCCGCGTCGGGATCGGTGGCCAGCATCAGGTCCGCGCCCTCTTTCTCGGCCAGTTCCAGGCCCAATGCCAGAGCCTCACGAATCTCGGGGTTGGGATAGGGGCAGGTGGGGAAGTTGCCATCCGGATCTTTCTGTTCAGGCACAATGGTGATGTCGGTAATGCCGATGTCGTTCAGCACACGGGTCACCGGCACCAGACCGGAACCGTTCAGCGGGCTGTAAACCAGCTTCAAGCCTGCCGTTTTGCACAAACCGGGCCGCACGCTGCGGCTCTTGATGGCCTCGTACAGAGCTTCGTAGCAGGCATCTTCCACATACTGAACCAGACCGCTCTCCAGGCCCTCTTCAAAGCTCATGGTCGCCGCGCCGTTGAGCACGTCGATCTTCTGAATTTCGTTGTACACGATGTCGGCCGCCTCATCGGTCAGCTGGCATCCATCCGGGCCGTACGCTTTGTAGCCGTTGTACTTGGAGGGGTTGTGGCTGGCAGTGACCATGACGCCCGCGTTGCAATGATAATACCGTGTGGCAAAGCTCAGCGCAGGAACCGGCATCAGCGCCTTGTAAATGCGCACGTGAACACCGTTTGCAGCCAGCACACAGGCCGCCTCTCTGGCGAACACATCGCTTTTGATCCGGCTGTCATAACTGATGGCCACAGTCTGTGTGCCGCCCTGTGTTTTGACCCAGTTGGCCAGACCCTGTGTGGCCTGACGAACAACATAAATATTCATGCGGTTGGTGCCCGCGCCCAAAACGCCGCGCAGGCCGGCGGTGCCAAAGGCAAGCTTCACCGCAAAACGGTCCTTGATCTCTTCATCCATGCCCTGAATGCTCAGCAGCTCCGGGCGAAGATCTTTATCTTCCAGGTCCGCGGCAAGCCAGCGCTCATACTCGGCTTTGTATTCCATGTTTCTATACCCCGCTTTCTCAACATTTGCACAGGTCTCATTGACCTGTTTAAATGATAAACTTTTCCCCGTGTAATGTCAATTCACTCTTGTGTAAAAAGGCTGAAAAAGATATACTGTAACCACAATATTTTGTCGAAAAGGCGGTTGATATCGGAATGTTCGCCACAGTCAACAGTCTTGGGGTATATGCACTTTCCGGTTTTGCTGTGCGTGTAGAGGCGGATGTGAGCGGCGGCCTGCCCCAATTTGCGATCGTCGGTCTGCCGGACAGCGCCGTAAAAGAATCGGCCGACCGGGTGCGCAGTGCCCTGAAAAATCTGTCTTTCACCTGGCCCGCCAGCCGCATTACCGTCAATCTGGCTCCCGCGGACATCAAAAAGACCGGTGCGGTATACGACCTTCCCGTCCTTCTGGCAATTTTGTGCGCCAGCAGACAGTTGGAGAGCGTTCCCGCTGATGCGGCTTTTCTGGGAGAACTGTCGCTGGACGGCCAGGTTCGCAGCGTCACCGGCGTGCTGCCCATGGCATTGGCCGCGCGGGAAGCCGGGCTGCGCACGCTGTTTGTTCCCGCCGAAAACGCGGCGGAAGCGGCCGCAGCGGGAGAACTGACCGTCTACCCTGTGCACAGCGCATTGGATGTGGTGCGCCATCTGCGCGGAGAGCAGCTTCTTGCGCCCGCAGATCCGGTCTCCTTTTCCGCCGTGCTCGGCGCCGATGTGCCGGATTTTGCCGATGTGCACGGACAGCCGGAAGCACGTCGCGCCATGGAGATCGCCGCTGCCGGCGGACACAATATTCTGCTCATCGGCGCGCCGGGCACCGGAAAAAGCATGCTGGCCAAACGGCTCCCCGGCATTCTGCCGCCTCTGACACGTTCCGAGGCTGTGGACTGCACCAAAATTTATTCGGTGGCCGGGCTTCTGGAAAAAGGCAGTTCGCTGATGACGCGCCGCCCCTTTCGCGCGCCGCATCACTCGGTGAGCGCCGCCGGCCTGGCAGGTGGCGGAAGCACGCCCCGCCCCGGGGAAGTAAGCCTTTCGCACAACGGCGTTTTGTTTTTGGATGAGCTGCCGGAATTCCGGCGCGATGTACTGGAAATTCTGCGTCAGCCCATGGAAGACGGTCATGTGACCGTCAGCCGTGTGGCGGGAAGTGCGGTTTTCCCGTCCCGCTTCATGCTGGTGGCAGCCATGAACCCCTGCCCCTGCGGATATTTCGGCCATCCCACCCGGGCATGTACCTGCTCGCCCGGAGCCATCAACCGCTATCTGCAAAAAATTTCCGGTCCCCTTCTGGACCGCATTGATCTTCACGTGGAGGTCGCCCCGGTCAACTACGAAGAACTGCGCCGGGAAAGCGGCGGCGAACGCAGCGCAGATATTCTCAGGCGGGTGTGCGCTGCCCGGGACCGCCAGACAAAGCGCTACGAAGGGACCGGCATTTCATGCAACGCCCAGCTTCCCAGCGCCATGCTGCGCCAAGCCTGCCCCATGACCCGGGACGCGGAAAAAATTCTGGAATCCGCTTTTCAGAGTTTGGGACTTTCAGCCCGCGCATATGACCGGGTATTGAAAGTCAGCCGCACCATTGCAGATCTGGACGGCAGCGAAACCCTGGAGGTCTGGCATGTCAGTGAGGCCGTGCAGTACCGCAATCTGGACCGCAAATACTGGTATTCGCTGTAATCAAAAACCTCCTGCCCGGGACTTTCCGGACAGGAGGTTTTTTGATGGATTCAAGACTTGAGCATCTGTTTCCAGACGCCTTTTTTGTAAAACGCCAGCGACATGAGCGTCGCCACTACCCAACCAAGCGGCCAGGAGAGCCAGATTCCCCGTTCCTGCCAAATGCCGGAGAACAGAAATGCCAAAATCACACGCAGAATCAAGTCGGAAAAGGTTGCAACCATAAACGCCTTCATGGCGCCGCCGCCGCGCAGAACACCGTCTGCCATCAGCTTGATGCAAATGGCAAAATAGAAGGGCGAAATGATATGCAAAAATTCCACACCGGTCTCCAGCGCTTTTCCGCTCTCACTGGTCATGAACAAAAAGATCATCTGCCGGCCGAACACAAAGTAGGCAACGAAAAAGGGAACCGCCACCAGCAGCGTCATAATCACGCCCGCCCGGAACCCCTGACGCACCCGATCCGGTTTGCCCGCACCCAGATTCTGAGCCGTAAAGTTGGAAATTCCGTTGCCCAGAGTCGTAAAGCTGGTCAGCGCAAAGGTATTCAGTTTCACCGCGGCGGAATAGCCGGCAATGACAGAGGAACCGTAGCTGTTGACCAACCCCTGAATGAAAATATTACCCACGGAAATAAAGCTCTGCTGCAAAATGCTGGGCACGGCAATCAGCGCGATGCGGCACAGCATCGGCATGGAAAACAGCGGAGCCTGTCCCTCGGTGGGCACATCCCGCAAGCGCAGAACCACCGTCCACACCGCCAGAATACAGGCGATGCCCTGCGCAATGAAGGTCGCCCAGGCCACACCGGCCACACCCCATTCAAAATAACGCACAAAGATGTAATCCAGCGCAATATTCCCCAATGAAGAGCCGATCAGGAAATACAGCGGCGTGCGGGAATCGCCCAAAGCAGTAAAAATGCCCGTGGCAACATTGTACAGAAACAGGAAGGTAAATCCGCCCACGTAAATGGCCAGATACAAAGCGCCGTCCTCAAAAATATTGTCCGGCGTATTGACCATACGCATCAGCGCCCTGGTCCCCACCAGTCCGGCACCTGTCAGCACCACCGAAAGCGCCAGAGACGCCAGCAGCGTTGTGCTGACCGCGGTCTTCATGCGCGTATATTCTCTTGCACCGAACAAATTGGAGATGACTACGGAACAGCCGATGTTGCTGCCTACGGCAATGGCCATAAAAATCATGGTGATGGGATAGGACGCGCCCACAGCCGCCAGCGCGTCCTCCCCCGCGAACTTGCCGGCAATCACGCTGTCGGCAATGTTGTACATCTGCTGAAAAATCACACTGATAAACATAGGGATGGAAAAACGCCACAGCACAGAGGCCGGGCTCCCCTTGGTCAGGTCTTTGATCAAAAGAACGCCTCGCTTTCCTTATGCTTTCTGCGCTTCTTCCAGTGCGCGAATATGCTTCATTTCATGCCGAATCAGAAGCACGGTCGTAACAAACGCTGCAAAATCCGCCACCGGACCGGAGAACAGAATGCCGTCCATTCCCCACCGCAATGGCAGGATCAGCAAAAGCGGGATCAGGAACAGCACCTGCCGCGTAAGGGACAGCACCATGCCCTTTACCGGCTTTCCGATGGCAGCAAAAAAGTTGGAAGAAATCATCTGCACGCCATTGATGAAAATCATCATCAGAAAGATGCGCATGAACTTCACGGCAAATTCAAAATACAGCGCATCACCGGTTCCGAAAATGGAAATGATCTGTGTGGGAAAAAATTCAAACAGAACAAACCCCACGCTGCCCACCGCTACGCAGCAACTGACCGCCAGCTTGTAAATTCCCCGCACCCGATCGTACTGCCGCGCCCCGTAGTTGAAGCCGACAATGGGCTGCGATCCCTGGGAAATACCGATGATCACCGCCAGCAGAATGGCGTTTGTCTTCATGACGATGCCGCTGGCCGCCAGAGGAATATCGGTGCCGTATTCCGAAGCAGCCCCGTAGTAGGTGAGAGAATTGTTCAGCACGATCTGCACCAGTGTGATCGCCAGCTGGTTCAGGCTGCTGCTCATGCCCAGAGACGCAATGCGGATGCTTTCCTGCGGGCTCAGGCGGAACATTTCCCGCCGCAGCTGCACATGCTGGAAGCGCCCCAGGTACTGCACCGCCGCCAGAAAAGAAAAGAACTGACCAATGACGGTGGCCCAGGCCGCACCCGCTACACCCCAGCCGAAGACAAAGATGAAAACGGGGTCCAGAATGGTGTTGATCACCGCGCCCAAAAGCATGCAGACCATGGAATATTTGGGACTGCCGTCCGCACGTGCCAGATTGCTCATGCCGTTTGTGACGATCAGAAGCGGCATTCCCAGTGCAGTGATACGGGTGTAGCTCTCTGCGTAAGGCATGACATCCGGCGTCGCGCCAAAAGCCGTCAGCAGGATGCGCAAAAACAGCTCTACCAAAACGGTGTATGCAATTCCGCCAACGAGCATCATCAAAAAGGCATTGCCCACGACCCTGGCTGCCTTCTCTTTTTCGCCGGCTCCCAGATAAAGCGAAAAGCGCGATGCACTTCCGATGCCGATCAGAAGCGCAATGGCCATACAAATCGTCGTCAGCGGATATGCCACATTGGTAGCGGCGTTTCCGAGATAGCCCACGCCCTGCCCGATGAAAATCTGGTCCACAATATTGTACAGAGAGCTGACCAGCATTGCAATGATGCTGGGTACCGCAAATTTTTTCAGCAGCTGGGGCAGCGGTTCATACCCCAATGGATTGTCTTTGGTCATTATTTCTCTTCCTCCCCTGCATTTTGGCTTTCAATGCGCGCTACGGCGCTGCCTGCCACCCGCAGCAGAAGCCGGTTCAGAAGTGCTGTCTCTTCCTCGGTAAAATCCGCCGTCACGGCATGCTGCCAGTTTTCGCAGATCTCCTCGATCCTTCCGCAGGCCTGCTGTGCCCTGTCGGTCGGATACAACCGGCTGGTACGCTTATCCCGCGGATTCTGCTCCCGGCGCAAAAAGCCCTCTTTTTCCAAATAAGCTATGCTTCGTGTAACGTTGCTCGGATGGATGTGAAAGATTTCTGCCAGCTGATCCTGCTGCACTCCCGGACTGCGGCACACGCGCACAATGTACATGTGCTGACTGCTGTTCAGCCCTAACGGCGCCAAATGCCGGTCCAGATCCATTTTGGCATAGCGGTCCGCTACGGACAGCCATCTGATCCATTCCATCTTCATCGTTTTCCACCGCCTAAAAAGGATACGCCCGGGCTTGTCCGGGCGAACGGTCTTTATTATATCAAAACAAAATTGCTTGCGCAAGCAATTTGTTTTGTGCGTGTATATCCTTGTAAAAAATGCGCAGAAGCCACGGCTTCTGCGCATCTCAGTTCAGTGATTTTTCTTTCGCACAAAGACGGACAGTCCAATCAGGGCCGCGCCCACTGCCAGTCTGACGCACCCCTGCACAAAATGGGCCCGGCTGGCATCCAGTACCATTCGGGCGGTTTCTGCCGCACAGGAGGGCTCGCTCAGCACACCGGCCCAGTTGACACCCGCCACTACTGTGCCCACAAACCCCCAAAGCAAAATCAAAATTCCCGCAATTCTCAAAATCCTGCTCATTCAAGCGCCCCCTGCACCCCTTTTGGGGAAGGCAGTTTTTTGCAATCGGCTTGTCCCTCAATCAACCGTTCCGGCCTCTTAAAGGTTCTCTCAGGTCGCGCCCCATGGCAATATGCCAGGCGCCCGCATCCAGAAAGCGATTGCCAAAGGGACGGAAGCCCAGCGTTTCATAAAAGCCTTCCCTGCCGCACTGAGACCCCAACTCTGCCCGCCGTGCGCCCAATTCTCCGGCTTTGCGCAAAATCTCTTCCATCAGGCCGCGGCCTACCCCTTGTCCCCGGCAGCTGCGCCGAACACACACACGTCCCACATGAAGCACCCCCGGCTCCTGCCAGAAGATTCGGGCACAGCACACAGTCCCCTGTTCTGTGATACCCAGCACATGCAGGCTGGTTTGATCCTGCGCATCCATTTCATCTTCCAGGGCAAACCCCTGTTCTTCCACAAAGACTTCCTTTCGCAGATCGAACGCCTGCTTCATGCGTTCGTCCGAAAAAGCAAACCACTGGTATTCCATAAACAATCTCCCAAATCAAAACAGCACCCACACGCGTGCCAGCAGTAAAAGCACCACACCCGGTGCTCCCAACACCACTGCCACAAACGATGTGGCATAATTCAGCGCAATGGTCACCCCGGTAAATCCGGCCAGCAAATTAACTGCCCCCAAAGCGGCCGCGCCGCACCCCGCGCTTTTCAACGCGTTGAGCAAAGGGTGCTTTGTTCCACACAAAACTGCCGCCACCCCGGCGGTACATACCAGCGCCCAAAAAAGCGCAACTGTCTGAACGAATGTCATCGTGTTCACCTCACCGCATTCTATGCGGACAAGGGGAACAGTTATTCGCCTCGGGCAGGCTCGAAATCCACGTTTCCTGCAGCCACATCTACACCGGCAAGCGTCACGCGCATCCTATCGCCCACTGCCCAGCGGCGTCCGCCCAGCGGTTCCACCAGCGCTACGCCGTCAATCAGCTGAAGTTCCCGCGTGGAAAGCGCATCCGCCCGCACAAGGCCCTCCACCGTATTGGGAAGTTCCACATACAGACCGAAACTGGTGACCGATGCCACCACCGCGTCGAACTCCTCACCGATGAACTGCTGCATATACTCCGCCTTATAACAGTCATCAATATCCCGTTCCGCTTTCATGGCACGCACTTCACACTCAGAAGACTGAACCGATGCCTCGGCTGCAAAGCCCGTGAATTGCTGGCGGATCTCATCCGCAGATGCGCCCGCGCACAGCCGGCCCAAAATGCGATGAATCGCCAGGTCCGGATAACGGCGGATCGGCGAGGTAAAGTGAGCATAGTCTGCAAGCGCCAAACCAAAATGCCCCTTGGGCTGCGGCTCGTACTTGGCTTTCGCCATACTGCGCAGCACATTGGTGTGCACCGCCCGTTCCAGCGGCGTATCTCTTGTGGCATCCAGCAAAGCTGCCAGCTCTTTCACGGTGGGGGTCTCTCCTGCAAATCCGGCATCCACTTTCATGGCCAGCAAAGCTTTTTTCAACGCTTCCACCCGCTCGGCCTCGGGCTGGTCATGGACACGATACACAAACGGAATGTCTTTTTCCTTTGCCAGCCGCGCCGCGCACATATTGGCCAGCAGCATAAATTCCTCGATCATGCATTCGGAAACGCCCCGCACACGCTTTTCCACTCCTGTGCAGCGCCCGCTTTCGTCCACCAGAATCTTGGCTTCATCGCTCTCGATGTTCATCGCCCCCCGCTGCAGGCGGCGAGCTGCCAGTTTTTCGTACACTTCCTGCATCAGGGGCAATTGTTCCGCCACCTGTGCATACCGCACTTTTACCGCGTTGTCGGCAGAGCCGTCCAGAATGGCGTTTACCTCGCTGTACACGCCTTTTACCCGGGACCGAATAACCGTCTTGCAGAATTCGTAATCGATCACACCACCTTGTCTGTCCAGCTGCATCAGGCAGGAAAACGCCAGCCGATCCTCCCCTTCATTCAAGCTGCAGATTCCATTGGACAGCTGACGGGGAAGCATGGGCACTACACTGTCCGCATAATACACGGAAGTTCCGCGGCTGAAAGCCTCTTTGTCCAGCGCGGACCCGGGCCGCACATAATGGCTCACATCCGCAATGTGGACCCCCAGGGCATAGCCGTTTTCCGTACGGGTCAGAGAAATGGCGTCGTCGATGTCTTTGGTCGAAGCCGAATCGATGGTGAAGACAGCCCAGTCACGCAGGTCTCGGCGGCCTTTGCAGTCCTTCTCACGCAGCCGGGCATTTTCATAAACTTTTGCTTCTTCCTTCACCGACGCGGGGAAATGGCGGGAAATGCCCACACTGTACAAAAGCGCTTTGGCACAGTGAGAAGCCACATCTGCCGCGCCAAAGCGCATGGACACTCCGGCCCGGTGATCCGCATGGTTTTCACCGCGTTCCAAAATCTCCACCGCAGCCTTTTCCCCAACGCGAGCGCCGCCGTCCGCCCCCTTCTTGATGAGCAGCGGAACATGGGGGCAGGCGTCCGGCAGAAGTGCCAGGCGGCCGTCCAGCTTGGTCACCTCTCCGCAAAAACGCTTATTCTCCTCAGCGATGGCGATCACTTTTCCCTCCAGCGTACCGGCACGCCGGGGATGTTCATCCAGCGTCACCAGCACCAGATCGCCGGGCATGGCGCCCAACAGATATTTTCCGGGAATAAACACGTCGGCCCCGCCTTCCACCGGCTGGGCAAATCCAAACGTCCGCGCCAGTTTGGCCAGACGGCATTTGAGCGCCTTTTCCATATCCCGGGCTGCAACGCAATACATTCCGTCACGAACGAACACCTGCTTCTTTTTCACCAGTTCGTCCATCAGGCGGGTCACTTTTTTATCATTGCCCAGGCGCGCCTTCAGCTCTTTCAGGCGGCGAGGCTTTTTCTCCAGCTCTTTCAGGATTTTCCCTTTCAGACTCATAGCGGTCTCCTCCCGTCAATGTGCAAAAAGGCCCGCCATGCCGGCGGGCCTTGAATTTTGTCTTATTTTGTATAAATGCTGAATACACTTACCAGAATGGTCAGCACAAAGAAGATGATCGCAGCCACCTTCGTATATTTGGCCAGCAGGGTTTTCGGCATGCTGCTGCGACCTTCGGCCGCCATCATTTCACCGCCGCCGATCACGCCGGACAATCCTCTGCCCTTGGAATCCTGCAAAAGAACCATCACCAAAATGGCCAGGCTGCAAAAAATCAGCAGAACACCGCTGACGATCTCTAAAACACCCATCGTTAAACCTCCAGTCACATTAACGGATTCATCATAGCATGAAACAAAGAAAAAAGCAAGCCAGAAAACGGAATTTTACACAAGGCTGGTTTGTTCCGCCGTGTCCTCTGCCTTCAGCACCGCGCCCATGGCGGGCAGTGTGCGCACCCGGTAGCGATGGGGATCCGCCAATTCCATCCCCTCAGCCGGGCGCACTGACGTGATGCGGTGATTGCGCTTGAGCGTGATCACATTCACACCCGCCGTATTCTTGGTCTGCTTTTCCGGCACCTGGGCGGAGTGGACCAGCAGCATACGGCCCGCGCTGGTCTGGATGGCCAGCTCGCACTCATCGTGCAAATACGCGGCCCAGAACAGTGCAGCCTTGTCGCTGAACGCATTGACCAGCTTGCGGCGGTTCTGCTTGGTGGCATAGCTGGACATGGGGACCTTGGCGGCCTTGCCGTTCTCAAACAGGAAGAACATGTGGCCTTTGTAATCCTCCGTCACAGCCATGCAGACCGGCGTTTCGCCTTCTTCCATTCCCAGGCGCGCCGGGATGTAGTCGCCCATCAGGCTGGCCTTTCCATCGGCAAAATCGCCTGCACGGCATTTGTACACCTGACAGCGGTTGGTAAAGAACAGCAGTTCTGCGTTGTTTTTCGTTTCCTGCTGCAAAATGACCGAATCTCCGTCCTTGAGTTTCTGGTCGCCGGACATGCGCAGGCTCTGCGGCGTAATTTTCTTAAAGTATCCTTCGCTGGTAAAGAACACCGTCACCGGGTAATCCGGCATGGAATCCTCTTCCTCATCCTCTTCCTCGCTCTCCGCTTCGTAGAGGATCTCGCTGCGGCGCGCCTCGCCGTATTTTTTGGCAACGCCCGACAGCTCGTCGATGATGATGCGGCGGATCTTGGCCGGGCTGTCCAGAATTTCTTTCAGCCGGGCGATTTCCGCCTCCAGCTCTTCGATTTCCTGCGTGCGCTTGAGGATGTATTCCCGGTTGAGATGGCGCAACTTGATTTCGGCCACATATTCCGCCTGCGTCTTATCGATACCGAACCCGATCATCAGGTTGGGTACCACTTCGGCCTCTTCCGCTGTCTCGCGCACAATGCGGACCGCTTTGTCAATATCCAGAAGAATGGCTGCCAAACCCTTGAGCAGGTGCAGCCGCTTTTCCTTGCCGGTCAAATCGAAATAGGTGCGCCGGCGCACACATTCCGTACGGAAAGCAGTCCACTCGTTCAAAATCTCCCGCACGCCCATCACCCGGGGCATGCCCGCAATCAGAATGTTGAAGTTGCAGGAGAAGCTGTCCTCCAGCGGCGTCAGACGGAACAGCTTTTGCATGACCTTGTCCGGGTCCTGCCCGCGCTTGAGATCGATGGTCAGTTTCAAGCCGTTCAGATCCGTCTCATCGCGCATATCGCTGACTTCTTTCACACGGCCCGCCTTGACCAGTTCGGCGATTTTGTCCATGATGGCCTCCACCGTCGTGGTGGGCGGAATCTGCGTGATTTCCAGCATATTGCCGTCTTTTTCGTACCGGTAGCGGGCGCGCACCCGCACGCTGCCGCGCCCGGTCTCGTAAATATTTTTCAGTTCCTTCTCATTGTACAGGATGTAACCGCCGCCCACAAAGTCCGGCGCAGGCAACGTGGAGAACAGATCATGGTCCGGATCTTTGATCAGGGCAATGGTCGTCTCGCACAACTCGCGCAGGTTAAAGGAACAGATGCTGGAGGCCATGCCCACAGCGATGCCCAGCGTGTTGTTGGCCAGAATGGTGGGAAACGTAACCGGCAGCAGCGTGGGTTCCGTGGTGGACGCGTCATAGTTGGGCACAAAGTCGACCGTATCCTTATCAATGTCGCCAAACAGTTCAGCACACACGTCCTCCAGTTTGGCCTCAGTGTAACGCGAAGCCGCGTAAGCCATGTCCCGGCTGTAAGCCTTGCCGAAGTTTCCCTTGCCGGACACATACGGCACCAGAAGGCTCTCGTTGCCCCGCGCCAGACGCACCATGGTGTCATAAATCGCCTGATCGCCGTGCGGGTTCAAATGCATGGTGTTGCCCACTACGTTGGCGCTTTTTGTGCGCGCGCCTTTCAGCAGGCCCATGTCGTACATGGTGTACAGCACCTTGCGGTGCGCAGGCTTGAAGCCGTCGATCTCAGGCAGCGCACGGGAGACGATCACGCTCATGGCATAGGGCATGTAGTTGGTCTCCAGCGTTTCAGTGATCGGCTGCTCCAAAACGCTGCCCGCGGAGAGGATCTCCACATTGTCGCCCAGCTGCGGGCGAACGGGGCCTGTCTTTTTGCTTGATTTTTTCGCCATATTGCTCCCTCTTGCGTTTTATTAAGAAACGTCCAGCTCGTCCAGATATTCGCAGCCGTGCTGGGCAATGTGCTCCTTGCGGCCGGCCAGGTTGTCTCCCAAAAGCAGATCAAACACCTCTGCGGTCCGCTTGGCGTCTGTGGGCGTCACCTTGATCAGGCGGCGGCTGGCCGGATTCATCGTGGTCAGCCACATCATCTCCGGGTCGTTCTCGCCCAGACCTTTGGAGCGCTGAATCGTATATTTGGCATCGCCGATCCGCTCCAGAAACTCCGTTTTTTCCGATTCGGTGTAAGCAAAATACGTGTGGCCCTTGCTCTCGATTTCGTACAAGGGTGACTCCGCAATATAAACGTAGCCGTCTTCGATCAAAGTCGGCACCAAACGGTACAGCATGGTCAGGATCAGCGTCCGAATCTGGTAGCCGTCCACGTCCGCGTCCGTGCAGATGACGATTTTGTTCCAGCGCAGGTTGTTCACGTCAAAGCTGGACAGATCCTTTTTGGATTTGCCCCGCAGCTCCACACCGCACCCCAAAACTTTAATGAGGTCGGTAATAATGTCGCTTTTGAAAATCCGGTCGTAGTCCGCCTTCAGGCAGTTCAGGATTTTCCCTCGCACGGGCATGATTGCCTGATACTCGGAATCGCGGCTGGTCTTGACGGCGCCCATGGCCGAGTCACCCTCCACGATATACAGTTCCCGGCGGGAGAGGTCCTTGGAACGGCAGTCCACAAATTTCTGAACCCGGTTGGCGATATCGATTTTTTCGGTCAGTGCCTTTTTCGCGCCCTGACGCACTTTGTCCGCATGCTCGCGGCTCTGTTTGTTCACCAGAACCTGTTGGGCAATTTTCTGCGCCTCATCGGGCTTTTCCAGAAAGTACACTTCCAGGTTGTGTTTCAAAAAGTCCGTCATGGCCTGCTGGATGAACCGGTTGTTGATGGCCTTTTTGGTCTGGTTCTCGTAGCTGGTCTGGGTGGAAAAAGAGCTGGACACAAAAATCAGGCAGTCCTGCACATCTTCGAACTTGATTTTGCTCTCGTTCTTTTTGTACAGGCCCTTGCTGCGGAGATAGGCGTCAATTTGTGCCACAAAAGCCGTTTTGACCGCCTTGTCAGGGCTGCCGCCATGCTCCAGCCAGGAAGAGTTGTGATAATATTCCAGCAGCTGCGTCTTGTTGGAAAAACAGAACGCCGCACTCATTTTCACTTTGTAGTCCGGCCGGTCCTCCCGGTCGCGCCCCTCTGCCGTAGACTGGCAGAACTGCACAGGCGTCAGGCTCTCCAGATTGGCCACTTCTTCCACGTAATCCTCAATGCCCTTCTGGTAGCAGAACTCCGTGACCGTTCTCTCGGGGCCGCTTTCGTCGGTGAATACAAATGTCACGCCCGCGTTGACGATCGCCTGCCGCTTGATCACATCCAGGTAAGCCGACGAGGGAACATCGATGTCCGTAAACACCTCGCGGTCCGGTTTCCAGCGAATCCGGGAGCCGGTTTTGCGGCGGGTGCTGGGTTCCTTTTGCAGGCCGCCTACGTTTTCACCTTTCTGAAAATCCAGATGGTAATGGAATCCATCGCGGTACACATCCGCCGTCATCCACTCGGAAGAATACTGCGTGGCGCACAGGCCCAGGCCGTTGAGACCCAGCGAATACTCATAGTTTTCCGCCCCCGCGGTATACTTGCCGCCGGCATACATCTCGCAGAAAAGCAACTCCCAGTTATACCGGTTTTCGGCCTTGTTGTAATCCACGGGCATTCCCCGGCCGAAATCCTCCACTTCCACGGAGTGATCCTTAAATTTTGTAATGAGGATGCGGTCGCCGTAGCCTTCGCGGGCCTCGTCGATGGAGTTTGACAGGATTTCGAAAATGGAGTGCGCACATCCGTCCACTCCGTCAGACCCAAAAATGACGCCGGGCCGTTTTCGCACACGGTCGGCGCCTTTCAGGCTGACAATGCTCTCATTGGTATAAGCGGCGTTTTTCTTCGCCATCAATGTACCTCCTAAAAACACACAAAGGCGCCGCGCAAGCCCCTTGCAGAGCCACGCGCGGCGTAACGTTCATGAATCAATCAATAGCGCGGACCCGGCCGGCCGGACGCCGACATCACGTCGTCATCCTGCACGGGCAGAAACTGCATCCCCGCGTCATACATGGGCCGCTGAGGAGCCGAAGCACGCTGCGCATCGTGGATGGCCGCGATCAGAATTCCCTTGTCCGCCCCGCACTCCGAGCAGATGCGTTTTCCCTGCCCGACGTTGTAGTTGAAACCGCCGCATCCGCAGCGCCAGCCATCTTCCGCCTCTTCGGTATAATAGCTGATTTCCGGATTGCCAAGCGCCGCACGTACACTCGCCCGCTCATTGGCAGGCAGCGGACGCAGCTTCGGCAGGGCAACCGGCGTGCACCGCTTCAAGCTGTGCAGAATGCCGTCGTCGTATGTAACAGCCACCAGCTTCACTTCCACACTGCCCAGCGGCTCGTCGCACACAAAGACCGCATCATCGTACCCGAAGATTTCGCCGTTGCATGCATCCACGTTCTCGTAGGAAAAATCCTCTTCCCCAATCACTTCACCCTGACGGTTTTTGCAGCGGTAATGCGCCACAAAGCTCTGGATCGGGCGGGAATAAAAGTTTTTGAATGTCAGCGTGACCACTGTGCTTCCGGTCGAGTCCATCCGGAACAACTCTACCTGCACAAAATGGACCGGACTTCCTTTGCAATAATAGCTCGCGCGGGATTGCGCAAGCGGTGTAAATGTTTCGCTCATAGGATATGCACCACCTTAGCGATTCATTTTACCATAAAAAAACGCCGTCGGCAAGCCGTTCTGTCGTTCTCTGCCGCGCAAATGCCCCCAACATCGCCCCTTCGCCCGGCAAGATGGCCTGTTTCCAGCGTCCGCAACTGTCATTTTGCTGTTTATCCTGCGAATCTTTCCTTTTTCTTCCGTTTTGCATGCTACAGTTGGACTGTATGCCATTGTATGCTATACTAAGGCCACGGGAGGTACCGTTTATGAATCACATCGAGACACTTTTGGCCGCACAACGCGCCTATTTTCAGCTGGGGAACACACGTTCCCGGGCATTCCGAATAAACGCGCTCTCTTCGCTTGAGCAGGCGGTGCGTCAAAACGAAAACGAGCTCTGCCGCGCTCTGGAGCAGGATCTTGGCAAATCTCATTACGAAAGCTATATGTGCGAGATCAGTCTGGTGCTGGAAGAGATTCGTTTTGCCAAGCGCCATCTCGCCCGTTGGATGCGGCCGCGCCGTGCGCCGGTTTCCGCCAGCCAAATGCCTGCGCGCGGGTTTGTGATCAGTGAACCTTTGGGCACCAGCCTGATCATGAGCCCCTGGAACTATCCGGTTCTTCTGTCTCTGGAGCCCTTGGTGGGCGCGATCGCCGCCGGGTGCTGCGCCATTGTCAAGCCCAGTGCCTACGCCCCTGCCACCAGCACCGCCCTGCGGGAAATGCTGGAAAGCTGTTTTCCCGCGGAACACGTGGCGGTCGTGGAAGGCGGCCGCCAGGAAAACGCCGCGCTTTTGGAACAGCATTTTGACAAGATCTTCTTCACGGGAAGCGTGGCCGTCGGGAAGCTGGTCATGGAGAAAGCCTCCCGTTTCCTGACGCCGGTCACCCTGGAACTGGGCGGCAAAAGCCCCTGCATCGTGGATGAAACTGCAGACATTGCCCTCAGTGCGAAGCGCATCGCATTCGGCAAGTTTCTCAACGCCGGTCAAACCTGTGTGGCCCCGGATTATATTCTTTGCCAGGAAAGCGTGAAAAACGCTCTGCTGGAGGAACTGGAAAAGTCAATTCACGCTTTCTTCGGGGACGACCCTCTGTCCTGGCCGGATTATGGCCGCATCATCAACCAAAAGCATTTTGAACGGCTGTGCGGCCTGCTGAACGACGGTCTGTGCGTCTGCGGCGGCCAGACCGACCCGGAAACCCTGCGCATCGCCCCCACGATTCTGGATGGCGTCACCGAGCGGATGGGCGTGATGCAGGAAGAAATTTTCGGGCCGATTCTGCCTGTTCTCACTTATCGCAATTTAAGAGATGCCATGGAATTCATTCAGAGGCGTCCCAAACCGCTGGCGCTGTATCTGTTCACCCGCAGCAAAGAGCATGAAAAAGCGGTGCTTGGCCAGTGCAGCTACGGCGGCGGATGTGTAAACGACACCATTCTCCACCTGGCCTCCAGCCACCTCGGGTTCGGCGGCGTGGGTGACAGCGGGATGGGTGCATACCACGGGAAACAGAGTTTTGACTGTTTTTCCCATCAAAAGAGCATTCTGAAAAAGGCGGCGTGGCCGGACCTGTCCCTGCGCTATCAGCCCTACACTTCCAAAAAGGAAAAAATGCTGCATCTGTTTCTGAAATGAGGGATGAAATCGTATGCTGGAATACAAATTTGACACACAGCTTCTGATTGAAGGTGAAAATCTATCGGAAGACGACATTCATGACTACATCCTGCAAAACATTCCCGGTGACTGCCTGCTGGCCGTGGGGGACGAGGATTTGATCAAAATCCATTTTCACACCAACGTCCCCTGGAAAGTGCTGGAGTACTGTGCCGGTCTGGGCGAGATCCACGATATTGTGGTCGAAAACATGGAGCGGCAGACCGGCGGCCTGCACGGATGATTCCCCTGCCAAAGAAAACGGGCGGGCGGCTTTGAAAGCCGCCCGCCCGTTTTTTACTTTTTAAAGGCCCTCGATGGCCGCAAATCCTTTTTTCAGATCATCAAGAATGTCATCCACATGCTCGCATCCCACGGACAGACGAATCAGGCCCGGAGTGATGCCCGCCGCCACCAGCTGGCTGTCCGTCAGCTGACGGTGCGTTGCGGATGCCGGATGCAGAACGCAGGTGCAGATGTCTGCCACATGCACCACGTTGTTGGCCAGCTGCAGGCTGTCCATCCACTTCACCGCCACTTCCCGGCCGCCTTTCAGTGAGAAAGAAATCACGCCCGAGCAGCCATTCGGCAGATATTTCTGCGCCGCCGCATGGTATTTGTCGCCTTCCAGGATGGGATAATTGACAAACTCCACCTGCGGCTGCTCTGCCAGGAACTGCGCCACTTTTTCCGCGTTGCGGCAATGGCGTTCCATCCGAACCGCCAGCGTCTCCAGGCCCAGATTGGTCAGGAATGCCGCCTGTGCGGAAGGATACATTCCAAAGTCGCGCATCAACTGCACACGCGCCTTGGTGATATAGGCCGCTTTGCCAAACTGTTTGGTATAGGTGATGCCATGATAGCTTTCGTCCGGCTGGCACAATTCCTCAAACTTTCCGTTCTCCCAGTCAAACCGGCCGGAGTCCACAATGACTCCGCCCACCTGCACGGCATGGCCGTCCATGTATTTGGTAGTGGAGTGGGTCACAATGTCCGCACCCCATTCAAAGGGGCGGCACAGAACCGGCGTAGCAAAGGTGTTGTCCACAATCAAAGGCACACCATTGGCGTGGGCCAGCTTGGCAAACTTTTCAATATCAAACACACTGATGGCCGGGTTGGCAATGGTCTCACCGAATACCAGCTTGGTGTTCGGGCGGAACGCTTTCTGAAGCTCCTCCACCGGAGCGTCCGCGTCCACAAAAGTGCAGTCAATGCCAAATTTTTTCAGCGTGACCGCAAACAGATTCACTGTGCCGCCGTAAATGGTAGACGTGGTTACAAAGTGGTCACCCGCCGTGCAGATATTCAGGACAGCCAGCAGATTGGCCGCCTGACCGGATGTGGTGCACAACGCGCCCACACCGCCCTCCATGGCGGCAATTTTTTCCTCAACCGCGGCCACGGTGGGGTTGGAAATGCGGGAATACATGTGGCCGTCCGCCGTCAAATCGAACAGCTGTCCGATATGATCGGTGGAATCATAGGTGTATGTGGTGCTTTGATAGATGGGCAGCGCTTTCGGATCGCCGTTGCCCGGTTTATAGCCCTCGTGCAGGCATTGCGTTTCAATGTGCATGGTTTTCTTTCCCCTCTGTCATGCTGTATTTTTTCACAATGGCGCCCATCTCTTCCCAATGAGCTTCCATTTCAGAAACAAGTTTGAACTGCGTGCGGGCCCGCTCCAGATTGTGTGTGGAATGCGTGACCTTGAAATAAGTGTCACCCTGAAGATAATCGGTCAGGAAACGAATGCCGCACTCCAGCGTCATCATCTTCGCGCCCCAGGGCAGATATTCCTTTTCCATGTCGGTCAGCGCACTGCCGGCCGTCTCCAGATATCCTTTGGTATACGCCTCGAACAGTTCCAAATCAAAATGAACTTTTTCCAGGTCCGGTTCATCCTCCCGCGCGGTGGAGGCACCGAAGCGGATGGAATCTCCGTAATCATTCAGCGCAAGACCCGGCATGATGGTATCCAGATCGATGACGCAAAGTCCTTCTCCGGTGTCCTTATCAAACAGAATGTTATTCAATTTTGTATCGTTGTGCGTCACCCGCAGGGGAAGGCGTCCCTGCTCCAGCAGGTCCATCAAGACCGCGCAGTCCCGGGCATGGGCCTGCACAAAGGCCGTCTCCGGTTTGCAGGTGCGCGCCCGGTCCCACACATCCCGCTCCAGCGCGGTTTCAAAATCCCGCAGGCGCTTGCGCGTATCGTGGAACTTTTCAATGGTTTCGTGCAGTGTCTCGGCCGGATAATTCTCCAGCTCCCGCAAAAATGCCCCAAAGCTCTTTCCGGAGTTGTAAAAATCCTTGGGTGTGCGCACACTCTCGATGCATACGGAGTCCGGAATGTAGTTATAGCAGCGCCACGGGCCGCCGTCCGCATCCTCAAAATAAGGCGCGCCTGTTTTCGTCTTGATATAGTTGAGGGTCTCCCGGTCCGCGTCGCCGCCGCGGGCCAGAATGCGGGCGCGCAGATATTCGGTGACGCCGAAAATATTCTCCATCACTTCCTGCGGTTTTTTGAACACCTCTGTGTTGATGCGCTGAATCACATAACTCAGCGTGCCCGCTCCGTCTCCCAGGTACACCGCATACGTATCGTTGATGTGTCCGGACCCGAACGGCTTCACGTAACTTGCCACCTCGCCCAGCTTAAAGGCAAACAGGGCGTCCTCCAGGTTGCGGTCTTCCACACCCAAGATGCTGCGCCGGGTAGAATAGACGGTCTCGCCGGCTTCTGTACGGCTGCACGTCTCCATGTGGCACCAGGCCTTGATGGTGGAATGAAGGTTGATATGCACGCCGTCCTCCAGCCGGTTGTCATGATCCACCAAGGCGCCGCTGTTCACAAGGCAGGCCTTGCCCAGCACCGCATTGGTATTGACAATGGCCCCGTGCAGAACCAGACAGCCCTCTCCCAGAACAGCCGAGGGGCTGACAATGGCGGAAGGATGGATCACGCAGGGAACGCTGTATCCGGCTTCCAGCAGCTTTTCCGTCCAGGAAAGGCGCAGACGGTTGTCGCCGAACGCCGCCACTGCCTGCGAATATTCGCCCGTCAGCGAAAGATAGTCCGTACAGCGCCCGACCACCGCAGAACTGTGCACCGCATCATCCAAAAAAGCGATCTGATCCCAACATCCCTGCGCGGCAGCTACTTCGCCAACCATGCGGCCCAGACCACCCGCGCCGAGAATCAAAAGCTTAGACATGAACAGGTCCTCCTTGTTTTGGCTCCGCTGCGCGCCCAATCACACAGCCGGAATCCACTTTTGTGCGGGGCGGCAGAACATTGCCTGCCTTGACCACCGCGCCCGGCGCCAGATGGCAGTAAGCACCGATATCACAATCGTGATCCGCCACAGCGCCCATGTTGATGATTGCGCCGGTCCGCACCACTGTGCGCGTTCCCACACATCCCATGGGAAGCACCACCGCACCCGGTTCCAGCACGGCAGACGGGCTGACATACGCCCGCGGATGGACCATGGCCGGCACAAAAAAGCCTGCCAACGTCAGCCGTTTCAGCCAGGATGCACGCAATTCATTGTTTCCGAACGCGGGATATGCGTAAGGAAATCTGCTCAGAAACGACTCGTACTGTCCGCAGATGCCCAGAATATCCTCTCCTGTCTGACTGTCGTCCAGAAAAGCAATGTGGTCAAAGGAAAAAGACGCCGTCTCCGCAACGGTGCGGCCATAACCGCCCGCGCCCAAAATCAACAGATTCTCCACACAGCATTCTCCTCTCGGCGAGTGCTCGCCCGTTTTGATTTGCGCTTGTTGTTCTTTTATCTTATCACAAATACCCCTCAAAAAACAGTCTTTTTCACCCAGAGTCTTTGCACGATCGGGCGCAAACTTCACTATATTTGTATTGTTACACAAAAAGCAAGCCTCAGCGCCCCCATTTTTCAGCAGGAAAGGGCGTGCTCTTCTTTTAAATTTTTGCTATACTTATAAAGAATATTCGGAACAGATCCACCCATCGGGCACAGAGAGGATATCTATGAGCGAAACAATTCTTGCATTGCAGAACATCACCAAACATTTCGGCAACACACAGGTGCTGCGGGGCATTGACCTGGAAGTACAGAAGGGCGAATTTGTAACGCTTCTGGGGTCTTCCGGGTGCGGTAAAACCACCACACTGCGCATCATTGCAGGGCTGGAAACACCCGACAGCGGCAAAGTGCTTCTCGCCGGGGCCGACGTCACAGGCGCGGAGCCCAACAAGCGGGATGTAAACACCGTATTTCAAAATTACGCCCTGTTCCCTCACATGACAGTGGCAGCCAACATCGGATACAGCTTAAAACTGAAACGGGCGGACAAAGAAGTCATTCGCCGCGAAGTATCACAGGCCTTGGAACTGGTGCAGCTGACAGGGTACGAAAAGCGCCTGCCGTCTGAACTTTCCGGCGGCCAGCGCCAGCGTGTGGCTATCGCCCGGGCGCTGGTCAACAAACCCAGCGTACTTTTGCTGGACGAACCGCTGGGTGCACTGGACCTGCAGCTGCGCCGCCAGATGCAGCTGGAACTGAAGGCGCTGCAAAAGCAGCTGGGTCTGACCTTTATTTACATCACCCACGACCAGGAGGAAGCGCTGAATATGTCCGACCGCATCGCCGTGATGCGGGACGGCCGGTTTGAACAGATCGGCACACCGGCCGAGGTCTACGACCATCCCCGCACCAGCTATGTGGCCCGCTTTGTGGGTACAGCCAATGTGCTGACCGGCTGCGTGGCCGAGCAGAAGGACGGCGTGGTGCGAATGACCTGCGCCGGCGGCTGTGCGGGCGCAGCGGACGCCGGGCACACATTCCGCCCGGGACAGCCGCTTTCGCTGGCAGTGCGCAGCGAACAGGTGGAGTTCACAACAGACCCCGGTGCCTGCGGCCTGCCCGCAACCGTGCGGGAAAAGAGTTTCGCCGGTGGCATGCTGCGCATCGCGCTGGCGCTTCAGGACGGCACGGAACTGGTGGCCAGCCGCCATGGCATTGACATTGCGGTGGAACCCGGCGATCAGGTGCGTGTGACCTGGGACCCCGCCCACGCGGTACCGGTAGACGTGGAGGCAGCCGTATGAAGAAGCGCTCAAAATTATGGCTGACGGTGGTGCCTCTGTATGTGTTCACCCTGCTCTTTGTGCTTGGGCCCATGATCTATATGGTGGTGCTCAGCTTTCAGACACGCGCAGAAGTGTGGGGCGTCGTGAACGAGTTCACGCTGGACAACTACAAAAACATTTTTCATCCGGTCTATCTGCAGACCTTTGCCGAGTCCTTCAAACTGGCCATCACCAGCACGCTGTTCATTGTGGCCATTGGGTATCCCTTCGGCTATTTCATGGCCAAACTGTCGCCCGTGTGGAAAAAGCGCATGATGCTCCTGTTGATGATCCCTTTCTGGACTTCTTCGCTGATCCGCATGTATGGCTGGATCATCATTTTCCGCGCCAACGGCACGCTGGATAAACTGCTGATGGGACTGGGGCTGACACAAAGCCCGCTGAAACTGCTGTACACCTATCCGGCTGTTGTGGTGGGCATGGTGTATGCCCTGCTGCAGTTTATGATCTTTGCCGTGTATTCCAGCGCAGAAAAGCTGGACTGGAGTTTGGTGGAAGCCGCCCGCGATCTGGGCGCCTCTCCCTGGCAGGCTTTCCGCACAGTAACGCTGAAGCTGACCCTGCCCGGCCTTTTGTCCGGCGTGATCCTTACCTTCATCCCCTCCATGGGTCTGTTCTTTATCGCAGACATTCTGGGCGGCAACAAAGTGGTGCTGGTGGGCAGTCTGATTCAGGACCAGCTGATGAAGGCGCACAACTGGCCCTTCGCCGCTGCTTTAAGTGTGGCGCTGATGATCATGACCACCCTGATGATCGCACTGTACAAACGGGTGACCCATTCTGAGGAACTGGAGGGACTGCTGTGAAAAATCGTACGTTTCTGCCGAACCTGTTCCTTGGCATTGTCACTGTCATCTTTTATCTGCCCATCGTGCTGGTCGTTCTCTATTCGTTCAACGAAAACAAACTCACCAGCGTTTGGAGCGGCTTTTCCCTGAAATGGTACCAGATGCTTTTTCAGGACAAAGCGATTTTTGAGGCACTGGGCAACAGCATCTTTTTGGGCATCTGCGCCAGCTTGAATGCAGCGGTCATCGGCACTTTGGGCGCAGTGGGCTTTACCCGCATCCGCTCCCGCAGCAAGCGCCCGGTGGAATATCTGTCCATGCTGCCCATTATGATTCCCGAAATCATTCTGGGCATGGTGTTCATGGCCTTTTTCTCCCTGCTGGGCCTGCCCTTCGGCATGACCACATTGATTCTGTCCCATACTGTTTTCTGCATTCCATATGTTTACATGCTGGTGAAAGCCCGTCTGGTCGGGATGGACCCGGGCTTGGTGGAAGCTGCCCGCGATCTGGGCGCCAGCGATGTGCGTGCTTTTTTTGACGTGACCCTTCCCCTGCTGGCGCCAGCCATTGCATCCGGCATGTTGCTGAGTTTCGCCATGAGCTTTGACGATGTAATCATCAGCATTTTGGTGACGGGCGTCAACGTGAACACGCTGCCCATTCTGATTTATTCTCAGTTGAAAGTGGGCGTGACCCCGGAGATCAACGCGCTGTGCACTCTGATGCTGGCCGCCACGATTTTCCTGGTCGCTCTTTCAGCGGTGCTGGGACGGCCGCGCCGTTCCAGACATCGATAAATTTGTTTTTTGGAGGTTTGTTATGAAAAAAGTTTTTGCATTGGCTTTGACCGGCGCCCTGTGCCTTTCTCTGCTGGCCGGCTGCAGCAGCGCCGCATCCGGGTCCGGCTCCGCCACCGCAGCGGCCGGCGAGCTGAACCTGTTCGCTTTTGGCGAGATGTTCCCCCAGGAAGTGCTGGACGACTTCACACAGGAAACCGGGATCAAGGTGAACTACTCCACCTTCGACACGGACGAGACTATGCTCTCTCGACTGGAAACTTCCAAAGGCGGCGACTACGATGTGGTTATCGCGGATGACTACATTATCAAGACCGCCATTGACGAGGGTCTTGTCAGCGAGCTGGACAAAGACCAGATCCCCAACCTGAGCAACGTGAACCCCGTCTACCAGGGGCAGTTCTTTGACCCTGAGGACAAATACACCGTTCCCCATGGCGCAGGCGTGATGACCATTGTGTATGATCCCGCACTGGTCGGGAAAGAGATCACCAGCTATGAGGATCTGTGGGACGCATCTCTGGCTGACAACCTGGCCATCATCGGCAACTATCGCGTCATTGACGGCATGGCGCTGAAGCTGATGGGCGAAAGCTACAACGTAGAGGACCCCGCTGTGATTCAATCCGCCGGCGAAAAGCTTCTGGAACTGGCACCCAATATCCGCGCCATCCAGGATGCCAACACGCAGGATCTTCTGATCTCGGGCGAGGTGGCCGCCGCGGTTATGTACACCAGCCAGACGTATCTGGCCAAAATCAACCGCAGCGATCTGGAGATTGCTTATCCTTCCGAGGGACTCGGCTTTGGTCTGATGGCTCAGTTTGTGCCGGTGAACGCCCCCAACAAGGACGCAGCCTACCAGTTCATCAACTATCTGCTGGACCCGGAAGTGAGCAAACAGTGCTTTGAATATATGGGTTACTACTGCACCAACCAGGCGGCCGAGGAATTGTTCGACGACGCCACCAAGGAGCTGCTGGTGCTGCCCGAAGACTTTTTGAGCAGTAACGACATCGAGATGATCCAGCCCGTTTCTGCGGAGGCGGAAGAGGCGCATATGCAGGTCTGGACCGAGTTCAAATCCGCCTGCGGCCAATAAGATTCGCATTCCAAAACAAAAACCGGAAGGCAGAAGCCTTCCGGTTTTTTGTTTTAAGGGTGAATTATACTATCAAGTGCAACACTTTAGGGAAATAAAAAGGAGTTCATACAGCCCCCTGTGGTAGAATGAAGTTACCACACCACCAAACCACCGGAGGGAACTGTATGAACTACCATCATCTTACCATAGAAGAGCGCAGTTGTATACGGAAATATTATGTGGATGGTCTGAGTTACCGGGAGATTGCCCGGCTGATTGGGAGAAACGTGAGCACGGTGTCGCGGGAGATACGGCGAAACTGCACCCATATGTATGACATTCCGACCTACTACCCCCACACGGCGCAGAAGAAGTACCTGCTGCGGCGCTCCTACTGCCACCGCGGGATGTTCCATTCCCAAGAAGTGATCGACTACATAGAGGAAAAGCTGCGTGCGACGTGGTCGCCGGAGCAGATCGCCTGTACCCCTTGTGAACGAAAGATGCCCAGCTGGAGTACCATCTACCGGTGGATCTATGAGAAATACCTGGTAAATGGCAATCTGAAGGTACTGCGCCGCAAGGGAAAGAGCCATGGAGTCAAGGAAACGCGGGGAAAGTACAGCAAGGGAAAATCCATCCGCAAGCGGGACAAATCGGTGTACAGCCGCCAGGAAGCCGGACACTGGGAAGCGGACACCGTAGTGAGTGGCCAGGGCAAAAGCAAAGCCTGCTTTGCCACCCTGGCGGAGCGAAAGACCCGGTTTTACATTGCCGTGAAGATGCCGGACCGGAGAGCTGAGACCATGGAAAACGCCGTTGTCGCTGCCCTGTCCGTCTTTCCACCGCAGCTAGTCAAAACCATTACCTGCGACCGGGGCACAGAGTTTGCCAACTGGCGCCGTATTGAAGAACGATTGCATTGCGAGGTCTATTTTGCCGACCCGTATTGTGCCTGGCAGAAAGGCACAAACGAGAATCTGAACGGTCTGCTCCGGGAGTTTTATCCCAAGGGCAGAAATCTTTCCCGCGTTGCTCCCGCCACATTAAAACGAAACCTGGCGTTGTTGAACGCCAGGCCTCGCAAAGTTCTTAACTTCCATTCTGCCCGGGAATTATGGGACTTTGAACTCAATTCCTGTTGCACTTAGTTTGACAATTCACTTTAAGACCACGATTAAAATGTTTAGGCCTCGCCCAAAATTTTCCCGATCTCCCCCTGCAACACCAGAGTGGCACCTTTATCTGCGGGCGTGGGTGTTTTGTTGATGACGATCAGCGCCCGACCGCCAAAATACCGCAAAAGTCCGGCTGCCGGATATACATTGAGGGAGGTTCCGCCCACGATCAGCACATCCGCCTGTGCAATGGCCCGCATGGACCTGGAAAGCACCTGCTGATCCAGCGCTTCTTCATACAGAACCACATCCGGTTTGATCACACCGCCGCAGCTGCAGCGCGGCACGCCGTCGCAGGACAGGATTGCGTCCAGACCAAACGGCTTGCCGCATTCTGTACAATGATTGCGGTGCACGCTGCCGTGTAATTCCAGCACATTCCGGCTTCCTGCCGCCTGATGCAGACCATCGATATTCTGTGTGATCACCGCGCGCAGTTTGCCCTGCGCTTCCAAACTGGCCAGTGCTTTGTGCGCCGCATTGGGCTGCGCGTCCGGATAGAGCATCTTAGCCCGGTAAAACCGATAAAACTCCTCGGTATTCTCCCAAAAGAAATGATGCGACAGAATCTCCTCCGGCGGCCAGCGCCAGGTTTGATTGTAAAGCCCGTCCGTACTGCGAAAATCGGGAATGCCGCTCTCGCAGGATACGCCCGCACCGCCAAAAAACACCAGATTGTCGCTGTCGTTCACCCATTTTTTCAATGCGCTGTCCATTGGCGAACTGCTCCTTTCGTGATATACTGAAACCAGTATATCATAAATCCTGTAAAGGAGCGTACCACAATGGCCACAAAAATTACAAATGACTTGGTATTTCGCAATCTGCCGCGGCGTGCGCCGGAAAGTCACAAGGGCAGCTATGGAAAAGTGCTGGCTTTGTGCGGCTGTTCAAAATACCGCGGCGCAGCCGCTTTGTGCGTGTGCGGCGCGCTGCGCGCCGGAGCCGGTCTGGTAACACTGGCCGCCGAAGAGTCTGTGATTTCCGCTGTGGCGCAGCGCGTGATGGAACCTGTTTATTTGCCGCTCCCCGATGAGGACGGCCTGTCGCTTGCTGCCTCCAAATCCACGGTGTGCGTGGCGGGCTGCGGGAAGGAAGCCACCCCCGCCACTGCACAGGAAATGAAAACTGCGCTGGGCGCATCATCGGGAACCGTGGTGCTGGATGCAGGCGGCTTGTGCAGTCTGGCAGATGACAAACTGTTTTTGATGGGCCTGTCCGGCCGGCTGATCGTTACGCCGCACCCCGGTGAAATGGCCCGGCTCACGGGACGTTCCGTCCGCGAAATCGAGGCAGACCGGGGCGCCACTGCGTTGAGTTTTGCGCGGGAGAGCGGCGCCGTCACCGTTCTGAAAGGGCACCGCACACTGGTGGCGACTCCTTGGGGAGAATTGTATGAAAACGGCACCGGCAACGCCGGGCTGGCGCGCGGCGGAAGCGGCGATATTCTGGCGGGCATCATTGCCGGGCTGGCCGCGCAGGGGCTGGAGCCCTGGCAGGCGGCTGTGTGCGGCGTTTATCTGCACGGGCTTGCTGCAGACCGGTGCGCCCGGCGTCTTTCCATGCAGGGAATGCTCCCCTCGGACATTCTGGCCGACCTGCGCGCGATTTTCCTTGAAAACAACCGATAACGATGCTATACTGTAGTTAAATTTCTATCCCCTTTTAAAATTAATGCAGAAAAGAGGTTTTTTGATGGACGGAAACAATTCCATGTTCAACGAGCCCGGTATGGAGTGGATGAACGGCGGTGCAGCAGAATCGCTGAGTTCCTACACCACCAAGACCTTTGGCTGGATGGGCTTGGGTCTTCTGGCTACCTTTGTCACGGCTTATGCGGGATATCTGACCGGCATCACCTGGCTTTTGTGTGTCAGCATGCCTTATTTGCCCTTCATCCTGGCCATTGCTGAAGTCATTACCGTCATTGTGCTGGGTGCACGGCTGCACAAGCTGAGCGCCGGCGGCGCAACCGCTCTGTTCTTCGTATACGCCATTCTCAATGGCCTGACCTTCTCCACTTTGTTCCTGGTATACGATGTTGCCACCATGGTATACGTATTCGGTTTGACTGCGCTGTATTTCGGCGTGCTGGCCGCTTACGGCTACTTCACCAAACGGGATCTGACCGGTCTGCGTTCCTTCCTGTTCGCGGGTCTTCTCTTCCTGGCGCTGTACTGGGTGGTTTCCATCTTCCTTCCCATGGCCATGTATGACAAAGTGGTCTGCTTCATCGGCCTGGCCGTCTTTATGGGGTATACCGCTTATGACACGCAGATGATCAAACGTTACCATGCAGCTACGCTGACCGACCCGGATATGGCCCACAAAGGCGCCATTCTGTGTGCGCTGCAGCTGTATCTGGACTTCATCAACATGTTCCTGTACATTCTGCGTCTGGTTGCCCGCAAAAAGTAAGCGTTTCAAAAGCCGGCGAAATTTTCGCCGGCTTTTTGTTTTGGGGTGAATTTTTATGAAATGGCTTTGCATCCCGGTCATTCTGTTTCCCTATTCTGTTCTGGGAATGTTGTATTGTCTGTTCTCCGGCACACTGATGGAATCTGTCTTTCAAAACAACGGATTCCTTTGCATTCTGGCTCTGCTTGCCTGGGCGCTGATCGGATTTGCCTGTGCCTTCTTAGTGGGTATTCGGGGCGCACGAACGCTGGACTGTCTCCGTTTTGCACGCTTCGCCATGATTCTTAAGCTGGCACAGATCCCCGCCTACTGTATCATTTTTGTGCTGGCAGCCCTGTTTTCCCTGACTATTTTTACCATCGGTTTCACCATTGCACTGGCTTTCTTTGATGGAATCGCCATTCTGATGACCGGCATTCCGGGTGTTTTCAGCATTCGAAAAAGCTATCAAAGTGGAGTTCTTCTCCGTTCGGACTGCCTGATACACAGCCTGCTTCAATTTGTGTTCTGTGCCGACGTGGTCAGCAGTATTTATCTTTACCGAAAAATAAAAAGAACGAGCACGGGCTGAGTCCCGCGCTCGTTCTTTTTTATTCGCTGAGCAGGATGCGGTCGTTGTCCAGCACCTTGTTTGTTTTTGTGCGGAATTTTTCCAGCAAGCCATCCACGGTGGTGTGTGCCCGTTCCTCGCCGGAGATATCCAGCACGATTTTTCCGCCATCCATCATGATGGTCCGGTTTCCCAGTTCCAGCGCCGAAGAAATATTGTGCGTGATCATCAGGCAGGTGATTTTGTTTTCCGAAACAATCTTCCGGGTCAGCTCCAGCACTTTCTCCGCTGTGCCGGGGTCCAGTGCGGCGGTATGTTCGTCCAACAGCAGCAGCTTCGGCGTGACCAGAGTTGCCATCAGCAATGTCAGCGCCTGCCGCTGACCGCCCGACAACAGCCCCACCGGCTGTTTCAAGCGGCCCTCCAGGCCCAGCCCCAGCGCGGCCAGGCGCTGGGCAAAGTAGTCCCGGTCTTTCTTTGTAATTGTGGAAAATGCGCTGGATGCCTTCGCCGTCCGCAGATAAGCCAGCGCCATATTTTCCTCAATGGTCATATGCGGCGCCGTACCTTTCAGCGGGTCCTGAAACAGGCGTCCAACATAGCGGGAACGCTTATACTCGGGGCGAAATGTCATGTCGTCGCCATCCAGCAGGATACGGCCCCGGTCCACGAAAAAGCTGCCTGCAATGGCATTGAACAGCGTGGACTTTCCCGCGCCGTTTCCGCCGATGATGGTCACAAAATCTCCCGGCTCAAGGTGCAAAGACAAATTCTCCAGCGCCTTTTTTTCATTGACCGTTCCCGGGTTGAAGGTTTTCGAAACGTTGGTAAGGGTCAGCATTCTTTGTCCGCCTCCTTGCGCTTTTTGTAGAACAGGATTTTATCCCGGACCGCAGGCCACGAGATGGCCGCCGCCACAATGACGGCGGAAACCAGCTTCAAATTGCTGGCTCCCAGATTGGAGGTAAGCGCGATTCCGGTGAGTACGCGATAGATGATGGAGCCGATCAGCGCACCAACCACGCCGCGCACAATGCCGCCACGCCCTACAAGCACTTCGCCGATCACCAGACTGGCCAGACCGATGACCACCATGCCGGTGCCCAGCGTCAGATCGCCATAGCCCTGCTGCTGCGCCAGCAGGCCGCCGGAAACCGCAATCAGCGCATTGGCAATGCAAAGTCCCACTGTGGTGGTAAACGCCGGATTGATGGACGACGCGGCCACCATGTCACGGTTGTCTCCGGTTGCCCGCAGCGACAAGCCCAGCTGTGTGCGCAAAAACAGCACCAGCAGCACTGCGCACACAACAGCAAACACCAGCGCCAGCACCAGTGTGCCGTAGGGCATCAGGCCGTCCGCCCAACGGAACAGCGTATCCACCCGCAAAAGCGTCAAGTTGGATTTTCCCATAATCATCAGGTTGATGGAGTACAGCCCGGTCATGGTGATAATGCCGGCCAAAATGGGCTGCACGCCCAGCTTTGTCTGCAGGACCGCCGTCACACCACCCGCCAGCGCCCCGGCAATCAGAGCCGCTGCAAGCCCCAGCACCGGATGCCCCAGCGACGTAAGAATGGCGCTGCACGCAATGCCCAGGGTGAAGGAACCGTCCGTGGTCAGATCCGCAATATCCAGCGTGCGATAAGAAATGTACAGGCCCAGCGCCACCAGGCTGTAAATCAGGCCCTGCTCTGTATTGGTCAGCAAAATCTGAATGCTCATGCTTTCAAACTCCTTTGATGCAGATGCGCGCCGCCCTGCCAAGGGCGGCGCAAGCACTTGAAATTATTGTACGTAAGCGGAAACATCCACACCGATGGCCTCGGCCGTTTCCTCGTTCACTACTACGGCATTGTCTTTCAGGACTTCCACCGGAATCTCCGACACGCTGGTGCCCGTCAGCACTTTGGCCACCATGTCGCCGGTCTGGGTCCCCAGGTTGGTGTAGTTGACGCCCACGGTTGCAAGGCCGCCGTCGGCCACCATGCTGTCTGCAGCCACATACACCGGTTTTTTGGCATTGATGGCCTCTTCGGCCAGAATCGGCATTGCGGATGCCACCGTGTTGTCAATGGGCGCAAACACGGCGTCGCACTGATTCAGCAGATTCTGTGCCGCTGTCTGCACTTCGCCAGTGGCTGTGACGGCGTTCTCTACATAAGAGATACCTTTTTCATCCAGATATGCTTTGGTCTCCTCAATGACGGAAACGCTGTTGATCTCGCTGGTGTTGTAGATGAGGCCGAAGCTCTGCACATCGGGGGTCAGCTCCGCAGCCAGGTCAAAGATCTTGGAAACGGGAATGGCGTCGGACGTGCCGGTGATATTGCCCGCCGGCGCTTCCGTGTTCTCCACAAGGCCCGCGGCCACCGGATCGGTGACGGCGCTGAAAATTACAGGAATGTCCGTACCTTCCACGGCAGTGGCCGCACCCTGTGCTGCCTGCGTAGCGATCGCCACGATCACATCCACGTCATCCGCCACAAATTTCTGGCAGATATTAGCGATGGTCGCCGTATCGCCCTGTGCGTTCTGATAATCATATGTGTAAGTGAAGCCCTCTTCGGCTGCTTTGGCATCCAGTTCCGCTTCAATGGCGGTGCGGATTTCATCCAGTGAGGGATGCTCCATCAGCTGAATCAGACCTACTTTATACTCGGCAGTGCCTTCCGCCGATGTTCCGGCCGTGCTCTGCGCGGCGGAAGAAGATCCGGTGCTGCCGGAACAACCGGCCAGCATGCTCAGAGAGATCAGGGCGGACAGTGCGATGGCAAAATACTTTTTCATCGATTTCATAAAGCAAAACTCCTCTTTCAAAATGATTGTTTCAGCAAATGGGCGGACATGATGTTCAGCTGCCATCGCCATCGCCTCGTAGTTTGTTTTTTCATGGTCTGCACCCATCTCCTCTCTGAAATCGCATTAAAAAAACGCCTATCCCTGCCTGATGCAAGGACAAGCGTTTGAAAAACAAAGCCTGCGGTACCACCTTACTTGCCGCTGATTCAGCGACCTCTCCGCGAGAATGCCAACACATTCTCTGCCCTGTAACGCGAGCACGCGTCGAAGGCTACTAAGGCATTGCCGTTTCACCCCGCCCTCAGCGGTCCATTTACCCGGCCCGCTCTCGGCCCTTTTCCAGCAACAGGGCTCTCTTTGCGTGCGCTTCCGGTTTTATCTCCGCCTCATCGGTTTAATAGCATTAAACTATTTTTCACCCAATTTGTCAAGGGGCTCCTGCAATTTTTTTAATTTCATTGTACAAAGCAGCAGTTTTCACAAAGCAAATACCTCTTCTTTGTAATAATTCACATGTTTTCGCCTTTTTTAGGCAGAAAAAAGCCGGGTGCGCTACACGCGCACCCGGAACATTCGGTTCGCTTATGCCTCCACAGCATTGTCCAGCAGATAGCTGGAAGCCAGCGAAGTGCGGGTGGACATATACATGTACGGCTCTCCATAAACTTCCAAAACCTGGTTGTAGGTCTCTTCTGTCAGGCCGGCCACAGACATCACGTCCTCTTTGGTCACTTCAATGGCAGCTTTTTCCGACACAGCCTGCAGGATCATCATCTGCTCAGCCTGCTGCACAATCGCGTCATGATTCTGCTCCAGCATCGTCTCCAGGCTATCGGCTCCCATATAGGACAGGAAGTCTTCCAGTTTCATGCCATACTGATTTGCCATGCTGATGTAGTTATTGGACAAGGTGTTTTCCACAAAGGTCACAACACTCTCGGGCACTTCACTGACCTGAGAATTTTCAAAAATATAGTCAGAGATATAGCTTCCGCGCTGGCTTTCCACCAGATTTTCCGCGATGCCGGCGCGCATCTCCTCCACAGTGGTCCAGCCATAGGTGGAAGAGAGATTCTCATTTACGAAATCATCCGTTACTTCCGGCATGATCTCTTCACCCTGCACATAATTGATGGTCGTTTTGAACACAGCATCCTTGCCCGCCAGATCCGGATTGTTCTCATAGGGATCGGGGAATGTGACGTTCACATCAAAGGTCTCGCCGGGTTTGTGGCCAATGATCTGCGTGAGGAAATCATCGATGTAATTGGTAGAGCCAGCCACCACATTGGTGCCGTTGCCCTGGGTGCTTCCGCCGTCAAACTCCACACCGTCCACGCTGCCGACATAATCAATGTTGACTGTATCGCCCTCTTTGACCTCTACGTCCGTCAGCTGCTCGTAGCTGGCAAATCCAGCCAGGAGAGAATCAATGCTGGCCTGGATATCCTCGTCCGTGGCGGTGGTCACATCTGCGGGAAGAGAAATGTGGTCATAGTCTTCCGGCAGCGTTACATAATCCAGCGCTGTCACGCCTTCCAGCAAGCCATCTGCTGTGAGCCCGGCGCTGAAGTCCACTTCGGGAAGATCAGACGACGTGCTGTCCGAAGAAGCGGTAGATGAAGCGCTGGACGATGACGAAGAAGAAGCCGCGCCGCTGCACCCGGCCATCAGGCTCGCGCACAGCGCCAGAACGATTGACAAACTTAACAACTTTTTCATTTATTGCCTCCTGATCGCGTTCCCCTGCATTTTCATTTAGGAACGCTTTTGTTATCATATCATATTCTCCACCCGAAAAGATAGCGATTTTGTAAAATTTATGAGAGAAAAAACGCAATCGGCCTTTTCTCCGCCGCTGCCCCTTGGTATACTGGTAGCAGAAACTTGCAAAAGGGGCGGTAATACAACCATGGATTATTATGAGAAAGCACTGGAAATGCATGCACAGCATCACGGAAAAATCGAAGTGGTGAGCAAAGTACCCGTCAAAACACGGGACGATCTCTCCACGGCCTATACGCCCGGTGTGGCACAGCCCTGCCGCGCCATTGCGCAGAATCCGGCCGACGCATACACCTACACCTCCAAAGGGAATCTGGTTGCCGTAGTATCCAACGGAACGGCCGTGTTGGGACTGGGCAACATCGGCGCGGCTGCGTCTCAGCCGGTGATGGAAGGGAAAGCCATTTTGTTCAAGGAGTTTGGCGGCGTAGATGCTTTCCCCATCTGCCTGGACACCCAGGACCCCGAAAAAGTGGTGGAAGCCGTTCGCATGATCGCACCGGTATTCGGCGGCATCAACCTGGAAGATATCGCCTCGCCCGCCTGCTTCACCATTGAGGAAACACTGGAACGGGAGCTGGACATTCCGGTGTTCCACGATGACCAGCACGGTACCGCCATTGTGGTGACGGCCGCTTTGCTGAACGCTCTGCGTGTGGTAAACAAGGACATCGGTTCGATTCGGGTCGTTCTGAACGGCCCGGGTGCAGCGGGCACCGCCATCATCAAAATGCTGCTGGCGGCCGGCGTCAAAGATGTGATTGCCTGTGACGAAAACGGCATTCTGTACAAAGAGCGCGGCGTGGGCATCGCAGACCACAAGGCCATGCTGTGTGACATCACCAATTTGGGTGGGATGCGCGGCACACTGGCAGATGCCATTGTCGGTGCCGATGTGTTCATCGGCGTTTCGGTGGGCGGCGCACTGAAACCGGAGATGGTGCGCACCATGGCCAAAGATCCCATTGTATTCGCCATGGCCAACCCCGTTCCGGAGATCACGCCCGAAGAGGCGAAAGCCGCAGGCGTGCGCGTCATGGGAACCGGCCGCAGTGACTATCCCAATCAGATCAACAATGTGCTGGCGTTCCCCGGCGTATTCAAAGGCGCGCTGCAAGTCCGCTCCCGGGATATCAACACTGCCATGAAGGTGGCCGCCGCTCATGCCATCGCAGACCTGGTCCGTGATGACGAGCGCAGCGAAGAGTACATCATCCCCGGCGCATTTGATCCCCGTGTTGCCGATGCAGTGGCACAGGCCGTAGCCCGCGCCGCCCGTGAAACGGGGGTGGCACGGCTGTGAGAACCATCGCCGCCACTCTGATTCGGGATACCGTCGCCCGGCTGTGTATGGAAGCAAACCAGACGCTTTCTCCGGACCTGGAAAACGCTTTGCGCCAGTCTGCGGAGAGTGAACCTTGGGCGCTGGCGCAAAGCACGCTGAATACACTGTGCGAAAATCTGGACGCAGCCCGCGAGACCGGCCTCCCCATCTGTCAGGACACTGGTATGGCCTGCGTATTCTGCGAAATCGGGCAGGATGTGCACATTGACGGCGACTTTGAAGCCGCTGTCAACGCCGGTGTGGCCAAAGGGTATACTGAGGGATTTCTGCGCAAAAGCGTCGTCAGGGATCCCATTCGCCGCGGCAATACCGGCGATAATACGCCGGCGGTTCTTCATGTGCGCCTGGTACCCGGTGATCGCGTAAAAATCACCGTTGCGCCCAAAGGATTCGGCTCTGAAAATATGAGCCGTCTGGCCATGCTGAAACCTTCCGACGGAGAAGAAGGCGTAAAGCAGTTCGTTTTGGACACCGTTCGTCAGGCCGGGCCCAATCCCTGTCCTCCCATTGTGGTGGGGGTGGGCATCGGCGGCACTTTTGAACGGGCAGCTCTGCTGGCCAAGCAGGCTCTGCTGCGCCCGGTGGGCAGCCATCATCCCGACCCGTATTACGCCTCTATGGAGCAGGAATTGCTGCAGAAAATCAATGCCATGGGCATTGGCCCCCAGGGCTTCGGCGGACGCACCACCGCTTTGGGCCTTCAGATCGAAACCTTCCCCACTCATATCGCGGGAATGCCTGTGGCCGTCAATATCAGTTGCCATGTGACGAGGCATAAGGAGGCGGTACTGTGACAGAACATCGAATTTCAACGCCCTTCACGCAGGAAAAAGCCGCCGCGCTCCGGGCCGGTGACCGGGTTCTGCTTTCCGGCGTGATCTATACCGCCCGGGATGCCGCGCACAAACGGCTTTGCGAGTGTCTTGAACGGGGAGAGCCGCTTCCCATTGATGTGCGGGACGCCGTCATTTATTACGCCGGTCCCACACCTGCCCGTCCCGGGCAGGTCATCGGCTCCTGCGGGCCTACGACCAGCGGCCGGATGGACGCCTATGCGCCCACCCTGCTGCGGCTGGGGTTGCGGGGCATGATCGGCAAAGGTGCCCGGAACCAGGCGGTTGCTCAGGCAATGCAGGAAACTGGTGCGGTCTATTTCGCAGCCATCGGCGGAGCAGGCGCCCTTGCCGCCGCTTGTGTAAAAGAGGCCGAATTGGTCTGCTACGAAGATCTGGGAAGCGAGGCGATCCGCCGCCTGGTTGTGGAGGATATGCCTTTGACCGTCGTTCTGGATTCTTTGGGAAATGATTTGTATCGGGACGGCCCGGAAGCCTATCGAAACCAGCGGTAAATCAAAAAGAGCCTTGAGAGATTCTCAAGGCTCTTTTCGTTTTTATTCCTCAGAAGATGTGCTTTGTGATTCAGACGAGGACGATTCAGCCTCTTCCTTCGGGGCAAAATCCTCTTCGGCAGCCGCCAGAATCTCCTCTATCAGGTCAGAGGGCATGATATTCACCGCTTGGGAATCATCAATGCAGACATAGTATCCGTCCTCACCGTTGGAGGCTCCAATGGTAAGTGTGATCTCCAAATCTTCGGCCTCTTCCCCTTCACCCTCAGTATAGCCAATTCGCAGCACTGCCGCAGGTGCGTCCAGCCCATACGTAGAACGCTCTTCTTCTCCCGCTTTATAATTCACGCACTCGGAAACGGTAAGATACGTGATGGTTCTCACATAATCCTCCGCCGCGGTGTGGTCAGCGGTCTGCCCGTTCACCTGATAGGACAGCGTGCCATCCTCGTTTTCCGATGCCGTCACGGAAAGAACTGTCCCGTCAGCGTTCTCGCGTTCTACTGACGTTACATTGCTCACACTGGTCACTGGCCACATTTCCTTTTCGATCATGTCGTAAAGGCCATAGCTGAAGGTATCCCAAAAGGACGAGGAAACGGTATAAATCTCCTTGCTGGCATCCAGCATCATGTAGTATTCGCCTGTATAGTTGTTCAAATCGCCGATCAAACAGGTAACGGATTCGTCTCCGCTTTTTAAAACAATGGTTTTCGACGGACTGTCCAGCCCGTAATCCGCGAGGCCGTCCCCGTCACTTCGGACCAGAGCCACCGCATCGATGGGATGGCTCTGACTGGCCATGGACTGCGGATATTCCTGCATCAAGGGGAATTCCGCATCTTCGGACCATTGCCACACATCGCCGCTTTTCACCAAAGTAACTTTTCCTGTATCGGTGGTGTACTCAATGGAATCCACCTCACCGGACACGGTGGCAACTTCTACCGTCTGCACCTCTTCCTCTACTTGATTCAGATGTTCCAGCGTCAGATACCCTCCACCAAGCACGGCAATAGCCGCTACTGCCAACACCATCGGCAACCATTTATTTCTTTTCATTTCAGCGTTTCCTCCGTTTGAGCCAAACTCCCACGCCTATGCCAATCAAGACGGCAGGAAGCAGAATGGTAATTCCGAGGCCGAGCAAATTCGCCACATCGGATGGTACTGTAATGGTGCTCATGCTCAAATCTTTCGCATGAATGCTGATGCTCTGCTTGGAATCTGCCAGCCATGCGAAACAGTTCAGCACCAAATCCGAATTGGCGCCGGACACCAGGCTGTCTGTATCTGCGTCCAGCAGGTAACTGGTGGGCAGCCAAATGAACCGCGCGCCTGTCTCACTGTTTTCCGCCACCGCAGCCAAATCAAAAGGACCGTCCAGATCGCCATCTTCTTTTTCCAGTGAATTGCTTTCATAGGCATCGGTTTTGCAGTATGCCTGCGAAGAACTGGTCAGAAGCGCCTGCGTCGTCACATTTTCCGGCAATGTCTCTGCAATGGCAATTCCATGCGCCAGGGGCACCAGTACGTTGCTGCCTTCTTCCAACAGAGGCTCTGTGATGTCGTGGCTCAAAACCGTGGGTAAAACATAATAGGGATATTGATTCAGGTGCGCACTGCTGTCTCCTTCAATGACAATGCCTTCCTGTGCAGACAATCCGTACGCCGCTGCAATCGCTGTCAAATTGGGCATTTCCGCCGCGCTGTATTCCCCGTAATTGGTGACCAGCATCAGTGTGCCGCCGTTTTCCAGATAGCTGGTCACTTTGGCTGCCTCATCGTCTGAAAGGTCTTTGGTCGGCGCATGAATGAGCAGCACATCCGCATCTTCCGGAACCGCGTCCACGGTCAAAAGATTCAGCGTGTCTGTTTCCATATTCTGCCGCGTCAGGCCGAAACTGAGCGTGCTGGAAATCCCGCTCTCGCCATGTCCCTGCACAATGTAAAGCTTCGGCAGATCTTCGCTGCTCACATAGGCAATCGCCGAGGTAATCTGGCCCTCGCCGTCAAAACTTGTTTCGTACTGATACGTTTCATAATTGATGGTCTGCTGATACAGATCGGTATAATCCACTACCCGATAGCGATCTCCTCCGTCCACGATCACGCTGCCCAGAGAAGCATCGCTGGCCTCATATTGATTTCCAAACGTCGGGTATAGTACCGGGTCCTTCTGAACCACTTTAATGTGCGACGAAAGATCCGCATACTGCTGCAAAAGCGACAGAGTCCGGCTGTCTTCGCCGCCTGTTCGTGCCAGATAATACAGGGTGATGTCTTCATCCACTCTTTCGCAAAGCTTTTTGGTCTCGTCCGACAGGCTGTACACTCCGCTGTCAGTCAGGTCCAGCTGTGTGTAGCGTTCGGGCAATGCCCCTATGAACAGATTCAGCACAATTACCAGCACCACCATCAGTGCACACATAGCGCTGGCATAGGCGCCGTTTTTCATCGCCCGGGATTGAAGCGTCTTCTTCAGTCTTTCTTTCATGGCGCATCTCTCCTTCCCGTCAGCTCCAGCGCCGCTTTTCAATTCCCTGCGTGGTCAGGAATACAAAAAGCAGCGCAATGGAAATGTAATAAACAATGGCGGTGATGTCGAACACGCCATTCACAAACGTGCTGAAACGGTCAAACAATGCCAGCGTGTTCAGCATCTTGGCGAAGCTACCTTCCATCTGCACATCGGTGAAACGTGTGAGGATCAGCAGAATCAGTTCCGCCAGACAAAACAGCCCTGTGGAGAGCACCAGACTTTTCGTCATCAAATAGACCAACACGCATACGAGCAGTGCCAACAGAGAAAAAGCCAGGGTGCTTGCAAACGTCGTGCTGGAGATCAGCGAAGCAATGCTGGGCATCAGATAAATCAGAATCAATGCGCCAAATGTACACAGTGCCGCAATGATCTGGTTTTCCGTCAGGCTGCTCATAAACAGCCCGATGGCCAGTGTGGCGGCTCCCAGCAGGAAAAAGGCCAGCAGACAACCGTAAGCGCGCAGCAGCGAAACCGTGCCGAACGCCGACATGATCAGCGGGCACACCATTGCCACCACAAGCGGGATCGCATAAATTGTCAGCAGAGCCAGATATTTTCCCCACACAATTCCCGAGATGGAAACCGGGCTGGTCAAAAGCAGCTGATCGGTTTTTTGGCGGCGTTCCTCAACCATACTGCGCATGCTCAGCAGCGGAACAACGACCAGGAACATAAACATCGAATTGTTCAGCACATAGCCAAATTCTCCATAACCGCCCGACAGACAAAGCGCCATGAAATACAACCCGATCACAAACACTACAAAAGCGCTCACCACCCAGCCGGACATTCCGTGGAAGGCACCGCGCAAATCCTTTTTATAAATCGCCAGCATGATCCTTCTCCTCTTCTTCCTCGTTGTTCTGTGCGGAAATTTCCCCATCTTCCGCCGAGGATTCTCTCTCCGGCAGTTCTGTCAGGACCTCCGCATCTTCCAGAACTCTGTCGCCGGTCAGTTCCAGGAAAACATCTTCCAGGCTGAGGGTCTCGTTCTGCATGCGAAGCACTGCACAACCGGCTGCCGCCAGCGCGCTGCTGATCTGCGCGCGAAGATCCCGGCCTGTATCGTAGCTCAGACGTGCGGTGACAGCGCCTTCATCCAGGCAGGGCTCAAAGGCAACATCCCGCGCACCTTCCACGCTGTTCAAAACACCGCGCACGGTTTTTTCGTCGCCCAATGCCGTAACAATTAAAACATTCTGGCCTTCTGCGCGCTGGGCCAGATTTTCCGGCGTGTCACAGGCCACCAATTTCCCATGGCTCAAAATCAGCACCTTGTCACATACTGCCGCCACCTCGGAAAGAATATGGCTGGACAGCAGAATGGTGTGCTTCTTCGCCAGAGAGCGAATCAACTCACGAATCTCAATAATCTGCTTCGGGTCCAATCCCACCGTCGGTTCGTCCAGAATCAACACTTCCGGTCCGCCCAGCAGCGCTCCGGCCAGCCCCACCCGCTGCCGATAGCCTTTGGACAAATTTTTGATCAGACGGTCCCTTACCTCCGTCACGCCGGTCTGCGCCATCGCCTGCTTTGCCAGATCCTGCCGGTCCGGTTTTGCGAACCCCTTCAGCTGCGCTACAAACAACAGGTATTCCCAGGGCGTCATATCCGGATAGACCGGCGGCTGCTCCGGCAAATATCCAATTTTCGCACGCGCCGCTCTCGGCTCATCAAAAATATCGCTTCCATCGATCAGGGCCGTTCCATCCGTAGCAGAAATATATCCGGTCATCATATTCATGGTGGTGGATTTTCCCGCTCCGTTGGGGCCCAGCAAACCGCAGATTTCTCCCTTTTCCACAGTAAAACTCAAATGATCCACCGCTATGTGATTTCCATAGCGCTTGGTAAGCTCTTTTACCTGTATCATGCCAACGCTTCCTTTCCCTGCATGAGGGACGCAAAACGCCCCAAAGTATTTTCATTGTATGGTTGAAGTTTGAAAAAGCCCTGATAATTGTTTGATAAAACTGTGAAACCCCTCCCGCTTTTTCTCCTTCAAACGCGCTTTTTTTTGCAGATACAGATAAAAAAAGCAGGAAGCCCGCGGACTTCCTGCTGCATGTGTAAACTTATTTGTTTTTATACATTTCGTCATAATACTTCTGATAATTACCAGAAGTAACATTATTCATCCACTCTTCGTTGGCCAGATACCAATCAATGGTCTTCACAATGCCGACCTCAAAAGCAGTCTCCGGATACCAGCCAAGTTCCTCTTTGATCTTGGTGGGGTCGATGCCGTACCGACGGTCATGTCCCAGACGATCCGCAACGTATTTGATCAGGCCCTCGTTGATATCGGCATCCTGCAATTTGTCGTGCAGCTGCTCAATGATGGTTTTTACAATGAAGATATTGGGACGCTCGTTGTGTCCACCCACATTGTAAACTTCGCCCACACGGCCGCCGTTGGCAACCATGTCGATGGCTTTGCAGTGATCCTCCACATACAGCCAGTCGCGCACATTCATGCCGTCACCGTACACGGGCAGCTGTTTGTGGTGCTTGACATTGTTGATCATCAGCGGGATCAGTTTTTCCGGGAACTGATAGGGACCATAGTTGTTGGAGCAACGGGTGATGTTCACCGGCATGCCGTAGGTGTCATGGAACGCCATGACGAACATATCAGCGCTGGCCTTGGAGGAAGAATACGGGCTGTGCGGGCACAGGGGCGTGGTCTCCATGAAATAGCCGTCCTCGCCCAGAGAGCCGTACACTTCATCGGTGGATACCTGCAGGTATTTCTTGCCCTCTGCCCAGGCGCCGTCACGGTACCATGCGTTTTTGGCGCATTGCAGCAGGTTCACGGTGCCCAGCACATTGGTTTCCACAAAAATTTCGGGGTTGGTAATGGAGCGGTCCACGTGGCTCTCCGCCGCAAAGTTAATCACAAAATCGAAATCGTATTTTTCAAACAATCCGGTAACCAGTTCGCGGTCGCAGATATCGCCCTGCACGAAGACATGGCGTTTGTCGCCCTCCACTCCCTTCAAATTTTCCAGGTTGCCTGCATAGGTCAGTTTGTCCAGGTTGACCAACAAAATGTCATCGTACTTATTCAGCATGTAATAGACAAAGTTGGAACCAATAAAGCCGGCACAGCCGGTAATCAAATATTTTTTCATTCCATTCAGTCCTCCGGTTTCCAGTTTTCAAAAAAGCATTTCAACGCATCCTGCCAGGTGCGCATCTCATTGCCCACAGTACAGGCCAGCATGCGGTTTTCCAGCGCGCTCCACGCCGGTCGATTCGTGGAAGCGGGATGTTTTGCTTTGTACTCGGCACTGGTGCAGGGTGTGACCTTGGCATCCACACCCGCCAGACGCAGAATCTCGCAGGTAAAATCATACCAGGAGCAAATGCCTTCTCCCGTGCAATGATAAATTCCATATTCTCTGGTAACGCACAGTTTCAGAAGATGATACGCCAGATCTTCCGCGTTGGTGGGATTGCCCAGTTGATCGTTGACCACTTCCACTGCGCCGAATTTTTTCGCCGCATTGCGGATGGTCTTCACAAAGTTCTTTCCGGCATACCCGTACAGCCAGGCAGTGCGCACGATAAAGTAACGGCTGCAAAGGCTTTTTACGTATTCTTCTCCCAAAAGCTTGGTGGAACCATAGGCGCTGATAGGGCCGGGCTGCGCAGTTTCATCCAAAGCCACGCCCCCGTTTTCGGCCCCACTGAACACATAGTCCGTGGAAACATGGATCAGCTTCGCACCCACTTCTTCCGCGGCCATGGCAAGGTTCCGGGCGCCCAGCGCGTTCACTTTGAACGCCGCATCCCGGTTTGTCTCGCACCCGTCCACATTGGTAAATGCCGCACAGGATACGATCACATCCGGCTGATGATGGCGCACAAACGCCATGACTTCATGCCGGTCGGTGATATCCAGCGCTTCCATGCCGTCTACGCCCACATCCGTGGCAATCACCGTAGCACGGTTCAGTTTTTCAGGAATCGAGCCCAGCGCACAACCGCCCTGCGCCAATTGTCGGCGCAGTTCGGTTCCCAACTGGCCTGCCGCACCCGTGATGAGCAGTTTCATATCTCTGTCTCCTCAATAACGCAATTTTCCATCCGCAACCTGTTTCAGATGCTGGCCATAAGGGCTTTTGCCGTAACGCTCTGCACTCTCCAGCAGTTTTTCGCGGGTGATCCATCCGTTTTTATAAGCAATCTCTTCCGGAGCGCTGATTTTGATGCCCTGGCGCTTTTCCACCATGCGCACAAAATCCGCCGCGTCCACCAGACTGTCCATCGTACCTGTATCCAGCCAGGCAAAGCCGCGGCCCAAAAGCTGCACATCCAAATCGCCCTGATTCAGGTACAGCTCATTCAGGGTCGTGATCTCCAATTCGCCGCGGGCAGACGGTTTGACCTGCTTGGCAAGCTCCACCACGCGCTTGTCATAGAAATAAAGGCCGGTGATCGCATAATTGGATTTCGGCTCTTTGGGTTTTTCCTCTACGCTGATCACTTTTCCGTTGGCGTCAAACTCCACAATGCCAAACCGTTCCGGGTCGGTCACATAGTAACCAAATACCGTAGCGCGGCTGTTCTCCTCTGCATTCTTGACCGCATTGCGCAAAATGCGGGAAAAACCGTTCCCGTAAAAAATATTGTCGCCCAGAACCATTGCGCAGCAATCGTCTCCGATAAACTCCTCACCCAGCAAAAATGCCTGTGCCAGGCCATCCGGAGAAGGCTGCACCTTGTAACTGAGGTGCACGCCAAACTGGCTTCCGTCGCCCAGCAGTGCTTCAAACCGGGGCGTGTCCTGCGGCGTAGAAATAATCAGGATATCCTGAATGCCTGCCAGCATCAGCGTGGACAGCGGATAATAGATCATGGGTTTGTCATACACAGGCAGAAGCTGCTTGGACGTAACCATGGTGAGCGGATACAGCCGGGTGCCAGCGCCACCGGCGAGAATAATCCCTTTCATCTTCATTTCTCCTTTTCAAATTGATTTTAACGGGCTAAGTACCGCCCACACCTTACAAAATCAAAAAAGCCGAAAGCCCCACTTGCGCCAATAATGAAACATGGAGCGGATCTGCATCCAGAAATTCTTCCATTTCTTGTTGGCGTCGCGGTGCCACGCATGATAAACATACGTGATCGGCACATACATCACCTTTCCGTACTGCTGTGCCTTGCGGGTGATGTCGGCGTCCTCCACATACATAAAATAACTTTCGTCAAATCCGCCCATTTTCTGAAAGACCTCTGTGCGGATCACAAAAAAGCTGCCGGTGCAAAAATCGATGAGCTGCGGACGTGTCAGGTCCTCATCCAGCATCAGATAATGCCGCTCAACCGATTTCAGAAAAGGCAGCGGAAGCTGCCGGGCCATCAGGGCCAGCAGACTGGGAGTCCGCTTTGCCGTATACTGATCGCGTCCATCCGGGAAGCGAAGCCGCGGCGTGGTCATGACCACATCCGGATGCTCTTCCATCCAGAAACAAAGCGCGCTGATGGCATCCGTATCCAGGGTGATATCCGGATTGACCACTGCGTGATACTTGCTGGTCAGCTGTTTCAAAACCGTGTTATGGCCTGTGCCGAATCCATCGTTGGTCTTGCGGCAGATCACATCCACCGGGCCGCCGAAATCCGCAGCCTCCAAACGCGCCCCCGTTCCGTCCGGCGAAGCATTGTCCACCACATACAAAGAGAGCTCCGTGTCTTTTGTATACGACAAAACAGAGGAAGCCGCTTTGACCACCTCTTCGTATCCGCCGTATGCCACGATACATGCGCTGGTTTTAATCTTGTCCATGAATTGACCTGCCTATGTGGAATGACTTACTTTTTAAACTATATCACATTTTGTCCGCTTTGTCCATTTAAGGTACAAACGCCATGTATATTTTTCACCGGCGCAGCGCACCCTAAACGCAGGTGATTGCGAATGAAAAAACAGGCGGCTATTTTTTCCACCGGTGCACTCGGGTACAGTCTTCTCGAAATTCTTGCACGAGGATACACCCATTGGACCATGACCATTCTCGGCGGGTTATGCCTGCTGGGGCTTTCCTGCCTTGCCAAACACTGGGGCAGCCGAAGTATTTTTGTACAGGCCACCGCCGGCATGTGCCTGATCACTGCAGCCGAATTTGCCACCGGTCTGGTGGTCAACCTTTCGTTTGGCTGGCGGGTGTGGGACTACAGCACCGAACCGGCCAATCTTTTGGGGCAAATTTGTCTGCGCTATTGCTTTTACTGGTTTTGCCTGTGCTTCATCTGGTTTTTGTGCGTCCGTGCCGCCCGAAAACTTCAGGCAAAAATCCCTGCAGTCGCAGACCATCTGCGTACCGACCAATAAAAAAAGAGGGGCGCTTGCCCCTCTTTTTTTATTTCAGGAAAGGCCCTGCCCCTTGCCCAGCGTAAAATACAAAATCAGTACAATCACAGCAGGCGCCAGGAATCGAATCAAAAAGGACCAGGAGCGTTTGAAACGGAACCGGCTTCCATCCGCTTCGATCTCACTCAGCGCATTTTTCGTTCCCCAAACCCAGCCTACAAACAGGCAGAATCCCAATGCACCCAGCGGGATCATCAAATTGTCCGTGAATTTTTCAAGCACCGCATTCATGGGCAGCATCTGCACGCCGGAAGCAAAATCAAACCACGGCAGGTTCAAATTGCGCTCTGCCGACTGGCTCAGGGAATAACCCGCGCTCAAAAACGCCATGGGAATCACCAGCAGCACAATGGCCTTCAAACGTCCAAGGTGAAACTCTTCCGTCAAAAATGCTACGCAGCTTTCCAATACGCTGATGGCACTGGTCAAAGCTGCCAAAAAAAGCAGCATGAAAAACAGGCAGCCAAATACGATCCCGCCCGGCATCTGCGCAAACACTTCCGGCAAAGCCATAAACGCAAAACCGCCGCCCTGGCCCAGGCCATCTGCCCCCAGGGTCACAAACACCACCGGCACAATGGCAATTCCCGCCAGAATGGCGACCATGGTATCAATGCCGCAAATGAACGCAGCGCTCTTGGCAAGATTCTCCGTTTTTGACACATAGGAGCCATAGGTCACCATGATTCCCATACCGACCGAAAGAGAGAAAAAGGCCTGTCCCAGCGCACCTACCAGCGTGTTTCCGTTCACGGTTCCCGGCCGGACGGTAAACAGATAGCGCAGGCCCTCACCCGCACCGGGCAGGGTAATGCTGCGTACGACAATGGCCAAAAGAATCAAAAACAGACAGGGCATTAAAAACTTGCTCACCTTTTCAATTCCCTTGGACACACCGCGTACCACCACATAGACACAAAGCGCGAGAAACACCGCACCCCAGAGCAGCGGCTCCACCGGTTTTGAGATGAAATTCACAAAATAATCCTGATACGGGGTCGCACCCGTGCCGAAATCCGCACCCGTGAGGTATACCTGAATGTATTTCAGCACCCAGCCGCCGACCACACAATAATAGGACAAAATCACAAACAGCGTAATCACGCCGATTCCACCCAGAAAGGTCCAGCGGCGGTTCAGGCGACGAAATGCGCCCACCACATTTTTCTGCGTGTTTCGTCCAATGCTGATCTCCGCCAGCATCACCGGAAACCCGACCAGTGCAACAATCAGCACATAACACAAAATAAATGCGCCGCCGCCGTAGGCCGCCACTTTTCCCGGAAACTTCCAAATATTCCCCAAGCCCACTGCACTTCCGGAAGCAGCCAGAATAAACCCCAGACTGCTCGCCCATTGGCCGCGTGACTGTTTCATAAACCTGTTTTCCTCCTAAACACAAAGCTGTTTTTCATTGTAGCATATTCCCGCAAAAAGTACAGCTTTTTATCAAAAAAACTCCCGATATAAAATCGGGAGTTTTTAAATCTCACAGCTTCTTAGACCATGTATCCCGGCTGAACAAAGCCAGCAGCGGGAAAATTTCCAGTCTTCCCAAAAGCATGTCCACCGTCAGCACAATTTTTGAAAAGTCGCTGTAGCAATCGTAGTTCGACATCGGTCCGACCACGCCTAAGCCGGGTCCGATGTTATTGAAACAGGCGAATACCGCCGAAAGGTTGGATTCCAGCGGAAATTCATCCAAGGAAATCAGCAGAATGCTGCCGAACATCAGAATCCAGTAGGCCGCCATATAGGAATTGACGCCTTTGATCACTTCGTTGTCCACAACATGGCCATTCACATGAATGGCACGCACGGTGCGCGGACGCAGCGTGCGCTGCACATTGTACCGCAACTCTTTCAGCAGCAGCAACATTCGCACGGTTTTGATGCCGCCACCCGTGCTGCCGGCGCAGGCTCCCAAAACCATCAAAACCAGCAGAATCGCTTTGGAAAAAGACGGCCAAAGGTCAAAGTTTGTTGTGGAAAAACCAGTGGTCGTCATGATACTGCTGACCTGAAATGCCGCATGGTGCAAACTTTCGCCCCAGCTTTGCATCAACGGACGAATGTTCCAGGTGATCAGGCCCGTAGCCGCCGCAAAGAAGAACAGATACAACCGGACCTCTTCATCCTTAAATGCCGCTGCAAATTTCCGGATCAAGAGCAAATAATACACATTGAAATTGATGCCGAACAGCAGCATGAACACGGTACATACGTTTTGCAGGTAGGGGCTGTAGCTGCCCATGCTGTCGTTCTTGATGCCAAAACCGCCGGTACCTGCCGTGCCGAACGCCGTGCACACACTGTCAAAAAGCGGCATACCCCCGGCCAGCAGAAACGCCACGCACAAAACGGTAAGCAGAATGTACAGTCCATAGAGAATCATGGCGGTTTGCCGGATACGCGGCGTCAGTTTTCCCACACTGGGGCCGGGGCTTTCGGCGCGCATCAGATACAGCGTGCCGCCGGAATTTTTGTTTGCCGGCACCACCGCCAGCGTAAAGACCAGGATTCCCATGCCGCCCAGCCAATGAGAAAAGCTGCGCCAGTACAATACGCCACGGCTCAGACTTTCCACATCGGGCAGCACTGAGGCACCCGTCGTGGTAAAGCCGGACACAATCTCAAACACCGCATCCACATAAGAAGGAATCTCACTGCTGAAATAAAACGGAAGACCGCCCAAAAGCGAAATGCACACCCACGCCAATGCAACGGTCACAAAGCCGTCACGGGCTGAAAAATGCGCTTCGCGTTTTCGTCCAAACCAAAACAATACGCCGGCGATCAGAGAGATCACCGCCATGGACGCCAGAAACGCCATGGCCACATCGTGGTCGCCGTCAATACAACAAAGGATCAGCGACGGGATCATGAACACTTCCGTCACAAACAGAATGGAACTGACCATTCTACCCACAAGTCTGATATTCATGTCCGCTCTTACTCCTCAAAAATATCCTGCAGCTGCATGATGGGGCTTTCGCACGTGGTCACTACGATCACCGTGTCACCGGACTCAAAGCTGCTGGCACCATCCGGGATCACCGTATCACCGCGCCGGGTAATGCAGGAAATCAATATTCCCTTCTTCACAGGTACGTCTTTCAGAGGCACGCCGCGCCAAGGCACCGTGTCATCCACCAGGAACTCCAGCGTCTCCGCCCGATCATCCGCAATGCGATGCAAAGCCAGCACGCTTCCCTTCTGGTTCTGCATGGCCCGAACATAGCGAACCACGTTATTGCTGCAGAGCGCCTTGGGGCTGATGACCGTTCCGACGCCCATGTCCTCAAACATATGGCTGTATTCCAAACGGTTGGCCTTGGTAATCACCTTTTTCACGCCCGCCGCGCTGCCGTACATGGAAATGACAATGTTCTCTTCATCCATGTCCGTCAGAGTCACCAGTGCATCCGCACGGCGCAGGCCCTCGCTCTCCAGCACTTCCTGGGACGAGCCGTCGCCCTGCACCACATCTGCCTTGGGCAAAATCTCTGCCAGGTAACGGGCGCGCGTTTCGTTCTTTTCGATGATCTTCACCTGCACGCCTGCGCGCAAAAGCCGTTCCGCCAAATAGAAACAAAGGCGGCTTCCGCCCACCAGAAGAGCACGGTTGACGTAGCTCATTCCAATACCAAGATTTTTCAGCAGCTGTGACAGGTTGGCCGCACGGGCCGTCACATAAATATGGTCTCCTGTCTGCAGCCGATAATCGCCGTTCGGAATCTCCACTTCTTCACCGCGGCTCACCGCACAGACCAGCACTTTCACCTTGGCGATTTTATAAAGCTCGCTCAGGCGGACGCCATTGAGTTTGCCGTCTTCAAAGACCTTGAGTTCCACGATTTCCACGCGGCCCTTGGCGAACGTTTCCCGCCGCAGAAAGCTGGGGAACTGCAAAAGCCGAAAAATCTCGTGCGCGGCCGAAAGTTCCGGGTTGATGGTCATGGACAATCCCAGCTGTTCCCGCATACTGAACAGCTGCTCTTTGTAATCCGGGTTGCGCACACGGGCAATCGTATGCAGGTTCGGATTCAAGATTCGTCCGGTCAGGCAGCACAAAATATTGGTCTCGTCTGCGCTGGTCGCCGCAATCAGAAGCTCTGCTTCTTCCACACCGGCTTCGCGCAGGGTTTCCATCGCCGCCGCATTTCCTTCCAGCGTCATTACATCGTACTGATCCAGGCTCATATGGAGCACCTGAGGATTGGAATCGATGGTCACAAGGTCGTGACCCTCCCGCAACAATTGACGCGTCAGTGCCAGACCGACTTTACCGTCACCCGCAACAATAATTTTCATAAATACAACGACACCTTTCGGCACATCTGCAATGATTTTATCAAAACGGAGTGATTGTTACACCATTCGAGTATTACCAGTATACCTTTTCTTTGATGCACACACAAGGGGCTTGTGAAAAATCTTTTCTGCGCCGCAAGCAGGGTTTCTCTATTTGATTTTTTTACCGCCTCACGCTATAATCATAGCTGCTCTATTTTAAATAAAGGAATGACATTATGGAACTCACATTGGAAGCGGCCGTTCTCCATGTTCTGGATCCCGGCGCGGATCTGCCGGTTCTGTCTCAGACGCTTCTCACCGATGAGGACGCCCTGCACTACCTGGGCGGTCTTGCGGCCAAGGCCTGGAACAGCGAAGAGGCCAAAACCTGCTCTTTTACCAGTGAATCTCCTTTGCTGGCGCATCTGGGCGAACTGGATCAGGCCTTTCTTTCCGTCACAGCCGATCTGGCACAAAGCTGGTTTGACGTTCTGCGGGAGAATCCTTCAATTCCGGCGGCGGATGCGGCTTTTCTGCTGCTGAACATCGACGGCAACGATTATTTTGCCGGTCTGAAACTCAACTACAAAACCGGATACGCCCATTTCTTTGACATGGGGACCGGCGATGCCGTGACAGGTATCACACGGCAGGATTTTCTTCTTCCCGGTGCATCCGGGAAGGCCGATGAGGCTTTTTTTGTTGATCTGGCTTCCCAGCAGGTGCGTGTTCTGGAGAAAAAATACGAGATTGACGGCCGCAAACAGCCCTATCTTGCCCGTCGGGTGCTTTGCGTCAAACCGGGCATGTCGCCCAAGGAAAAGCTGGCCGCTATCCGGGACATTGCCGTGGAAGTGAATCAACAGTTCTACGGAAGCACCGGTGTGGATGAACCGGAACTGGCCGCGGCCGTCTGTGAAGAATTCCGGGAGTTCCGAAGCGCCTCCAGCCAGCCGGGTGCGCCGGCACAGCCCGCGCCGGTGGCGGAACTGTGTGATAAACTGTACGGGAACCTGCCTCATGCCCGCGAAGCGTTCGCTCAGGCGCTGGCTGAACGGGAGATTGAGATGGACGAGCCGCTCCCCATGCCTGCAGCAGCTGTGCGGCGCATGGAAAAGCAGTCGCTGCGCAGTGCCGGCGGGGTCGAGATTAAGGTTCCTGTCAGCGTCTACCGTGATGAAAATGCCATCGAGTTTATCCGAAATGCCGATGGAACCACCAACCTTCTTATTAAAAATATTCTTTTATGATTTGTGCTCCGCCTTCCCGGCGGAGCCTTTTTTATCTTCTGCCGTTCGGATTTCACTTACACAAACAATTTTGTTGTGCTATAATAAAAATAGAAAGTTCTCTCCTTCCGCCCGCCGGAAGGATTGTTTTTCATTGGGGCTGCCTCGGCGGCCTTCCGGAAAAGGAGTTATCATGTTTCAGGCGAACGATCTTATTTATTATGGAAATACCGGTGTATGCCGTGTGGAAGAAGTTGGATATCCACCGGACCAATCACCTGGAAAGGCCGGGCATCTCTACTACAAGCTGGCCCCGCTTTTTGAAACCGGCATGATTTATGTACCTGTGGACACACCCGTCTTCATGCGGCCTGTGATCACGCAGGAGCAGGCCCAGGCTTTTCTGGCAGAACTTCCGAAAATTCAGGACGACGAATTTTCCAGCCCGCGCCGGGCTGAGGTAGTGGACCACTATCGCTCCATGCTTCATGCACACACATGCCGCAGTCTCGCCTGCCTGATCAAAACCCTTTCGGATAAAGCCGATCGATGCTCCGCGCTGGGGCGCCACCTGAGCGCTGCAGAGCAGGATTTCAAAAAACGCGCCGAGCATCTTCTGTATGGCGAACTGGCTGTTGCGCTGGGGCTTCCTGAACTGGAGGACGCCGCCGCGCTAGTGGAACACGCTTTGAAAACCTGACAAAACCCGTCCGGACAACCGGACGGGTTTTGTTTTCTGTTCAAGAACAGCTGCCATTTAGGGCAGCGATTTTCATACAACAAAAAAATCCGAACCTGTTTTAAAAACAAGTTCGGATTTTTGGTGCGGATGAAGGGACTTGAACCCATATGAAGTTGCCCTCACTAGAACCTGAATCTAGCGCGTCTGCCAATTCCGCCACATCCGCATTTATGATAAACGCGGGTCGCCCCGCGATTATCGCATGTCTTTGCCGTCATTTTTGACGGCGTAATAGATTTTATCATATCCGTTGATTGATGTCAACTGTTTTTTGCATGATTTTTGCGTTTTTTCTTCCTGCCGGCCAGATATCTTCGCCTCGGATTCCTCCGATAGCCCACAGCGCAGCCACATAAAGAACCGTGATCAGGACTCCACCGCACAAAGTGCGCCCAATTGCGGGCAATGCGATGAGCGGGCGAAGCAAATTCCAAACCAGAGCGGAAAAAGCCATGGCGCACACGGGTTTTACGATCCAGCGCATCCACTGCACTTTCAGCTCTGTCACATGCAATAGCCGCATCCAATTCAACAGACTGGTGAGCAGATTGCTGACCAGCATCACGAACAGGAATCCTTTCATGCCGAAGCGCGGCAGCAGCAGTGCAATCAGAAGAATGCGCAAAAGCGAGTCCACCACAGAATAGCGAAACGTCGCCAACTGCTCGTTCAGCCCTTTCAGAATGCCATCCACCATGCTCTCCAGATACATGAAAGGCGTAAGCGGCCCCAGGACCGCAATATAAAAGCCGATTTCACTGCTCTGGTACAGCACCTGCGCCACGTCATACGCAAAAACCGTGTACAAACCACTTGCCAGTATGGACAAGGCAAGGGTCAAAAGCAACACGCGGTTGACCAGATAGCGCAGAGCCTGCTTTCTTCCCTGCACATACGCCTCCGTGATCTCCGGCATCAAAAGCGTGGAAAGCGTTCCCAAAAAGGAAAATGGAAAAAACAGAACGGGCATGGCCATTCCTTTTAATGCGCCGTATTGACTGAGAGCCGTCTCGCGGCTAAGCGTGAAAAGCGCCAGGCAGGCCGGCACCATGACGTTTTCCACAGACCGAAGCGCACTGGTCAGATACTGATTGGCGCAGATTGGCGCCAGAATCTGCCACAGCTGGTTCCATAACCCGTCTACCGCTTTCGACGGGCCGGGCAGTTCTTTGGAAGACGCGCGGTAAAACGCCAGCATCAGGCACCAGCTGCTGACCTCACTGATGGTGTTTCCCAACACCACAGCCGCACAGGATCTGGTGATGTCCTGCGCATCGACTGCATGAAGCGCGCAGGCAACCACCCCAATGCGCACAGCCTGTTCAAACAGTTGTGCAATGGAATTGGGCCGCACCTCCCGGACCGCCATAAAATAGCCCCGCCAGACCGCACTCATGGCCATGAACGGGAGACTGGGTGCCAGAATGCGCAGAGGCAGCAATGCCCGCGCATCCCGCAGCCAGAGCTGTGCCGCCCAAGGGGCGGCAGCATACAAAAGCATTCCCGCCAGAAAACCGAGCCCGCAGCCAAGCGACAAAACGGATTTCATGGCTCTGCGGGCTTTGCCGGGACATCCGCCCGCAAACAGCTGCGCACAGATACGCGTTGCCGCCACGGAAAGACCTGCCGTAGCAAATGTGACCGCCAGCGTATACACAGTATAAATCAGCTGATAAAGCCCCATTCCTTCCGCGCCGATTCTCGCCGCAATGTAAACGCGAAAAAACATTCCGATCGCCCGCAAAAGCAGCCCCGTCGCCGTCAGGATGGCTGCATTGCGCACATAACTCTGCCGCTGCATATCTGCCCTCCTCTCGTTTATTTATACGGAGAGCGACCGCAAAGTATGTGCGGGCACCAAAAAAGGAACGCCTGCTTTCGCAGACGTTCCTTGCGCTATTTCTTATTTTTCCTTTAAAAGTGCTTCCACGACGTCCGCCGCTTTGTCCAGATGATCCGTCTCAAAGGATTCGATCACACCCAGATCTGCCTGTTTGGCCAGTTCCGGATCAATGGGGCACTGTGCCAGCACCGGCAGATGATACCGCGCGGCAATCTCCTGCACATGGCTCTCGCCAAACACATACAGTTTTTTGCCGCAGTCCGGACAAACCGCATAGCTCATGTTCTCCACAATGCCAAGAATGGGCACGTTCATCATATTGGCCATCTTCACAGCCTTTTCCACGATCAGGCCCACCAGCTCCTGCGGACTGGTCACCACAATGATTCCGTCCACAGGCAGCGTCTGGAACACGGTCAGGGGCACATCACCCGTTCCCGGCGGCATGTCCACAAACATGAAATCCACATCTTTCCAGATGACTTCCTGCCAGAACTGTTTCACCGCGCCGGCAATCACCGGGCCGCGCCAGACCACCGGATCGGTCTCATTGTCCAGCATCAGGTTGACGCTCATGACGTCCACACCTGTACGGCTGCGCACCGGATAACAGCCAAGCTCGTCTGCTACTGCGCGCGTATGAATGCCAAACAGCTTCGGGATGGACGGTCCCGTAATATCCGCATCCAAAACAGCAGAATGATATCCGCGACGATTCATCAGCACCGCCAGCATTGCGCTGGTCATACTTTTGCCGACGCCACCCTTTCCGCTGACTACACCGATCACCTTTTTAATACTGCTCAGCTCATGGGGCGGCTCATGGAAATCCTGCGGCTGCTGCCTGGACGGGCAGTTGGAACCGCAGCTTGAGCAGTCATGGCTGCATGTCTCGCTCATAAACTTCAATCCTCCATCTGCTTGTTTTTCCATTATTATAGGCTTTGCCCATTTCAGTGTCAACCGAAGGAAGCCCCCGGCGGCTGTTCCTGTCTTGGAAGCATCCGACGCCCGCGCGTTCTTTTTAAAAAATTTTTTGAAATTTTGAAGCAAATCCGTTATACTGGTCGTAATATTAGGTGAAACGGGAAAGGCACATCCCCCCACACGATGTTTCAAACGGGAGCGCGAAACCATTACGAGGAGGATTTTTTATGACATCTTGGCTTTATTCGGCGGACGTTTCGCCTTATATGATCATCAACGCATTTTTTCTTTACAGCTTTTTGGGCTGGGTAATGGAATGCATTGTCATTCGCCGCGAAAAGGGCGTTTGGGAAAACCGTGGTTTTGTCCACAGTCCGTTCTGCATCATTTACGGGTTTGGCGCCATTCTCGGCTATGCGTTGCTGCGTCCCTTTTCGCACAATTTGGTGTTGCTGTACCTGATCGGCGCCGTGCTGGCCACGCTGTTTGAGTACCTCACGGCGCGCCTGATGCTGGGTCTGTTCGGAAATCTCTGGTGGGATTATTCCAACAAGCCTTTCAATTATCAGGGCATCTTGTGTCTGGAAAGCACGCTCGGCTGGGGGCTCATTTCGGTATTTCTGTTCGGCTTCCTGCACAAACTGGTGTTTGGAGCCGTGGCGCTTTTGCCGCCTTTCGCATGCGTATCGCTGGCCTATCTTCTGCCTGCCGGATATCTGATCGACTTTTTCATCAGCATGCGCACCGCGTTTGCCGCTCAGGAAGAGCCCGTTTCGTTTTCCAAATTCTTTGGTCGCTGACAGGAGGTCATTCCGTGTTACAATGTGCAAAAGAAAAATTCGGCCCGGTTTCTGTTCCCCATGATCCGGAATATCTGGCTTTGGTTGCAGACATTCTGGAACATCCGGACGTTCTTTCTATGGAACAGTACACACAGCATGGAGAAACGACCTGCCTGCGTCACAGTCTGAATGTTTCTTATCTGAGTTATCTCTATTGCCGCGATCATAGGCTGGACGTCCGGGCCGTCGCGCGCGGCGGACTGCTGCACGATCTGTTTTTATACGACTGGCATCTTTATCGCCGCCAGCCCGGCGAACGGCTGCATGGGTTCGAACATCCCAGCAAAGCGCTGGCCAACGCCCGTGAACGTTTTTCACTGACGGAAAAAGAAGAAGATATCATTTTGCGGCACATGTGGCCGCTGACCATCACGCCGCCCCGCTTTCCGGAGTCCTATGTGGTTGTGATGTTTGACAAATACTGCAGTCTGATGGAAACCTTCCACCGCCCCGTTATGGAACTTCTGGAAAACCGCGACCTGCACAAAGAAATCCCCATATAAATTCAAAAGCCCCGGCACTCACATGAGTGCCGGGGCTTTTTTGCCGTTTGCGCCTCAGCGCTCCCGGCTTGCAATCTCTTCCAGAATCTGTGCTTTAAATTCTGCAACGGTCTTGGTGCCGCCTTTTTCCTCTTTGCGGGCGCGGACGGAAACCGTGCCGTCCTCCATCTCCTTGGCGCCCACCACCAGCATATAGGGAACTTTCTCCAGCTGCGCCTGACGGATCTTGTATCCCATCTTTTCGTTGCGGTCATCCACCGTCACGCGAATGCCAGCCTCGTCCAGTTCAGCCGCCACTTTCCGTGCATACTCACGATGCGCCTCGCTGATAGGAATCATGCGAACCTGCTCCGGAGCCAGCCACACCGGGAAAGCGCCCGCGAAGTGCTCGATCAGAATACCGATGAAGCGCTCGATGGAGCCGAACACCACACGGTGTACCATGACCGGACGATGTTTCTGACCGTCTTCGCCAATGTACTCCAGTTCAAAGCGTTCCGGCAGCTGGAAATCCAGCTGAATGGTACCGCACTGCCAGGTGCGTCCGATCGCGTCCACCAGATGGAAGTCGAGTTTCGGGCCATAGAAGGCACCGTCGCCCTCATTGATTTCATAAGGACGGCCCAGTTCATCCATGGCGGCCTTCAGCGCATCGGTTGCCATCTCCCAGTCCTCCAGCGCGCCCATGTGATCTTCGGGCATGGTGGACAATTCGATGTGATACTCAAAACCGAACAGCGAATAAACCTGGTCAATCAGGCGTACAACGCCGATGATCTCGTCCTTGATCTGGCTGGGCATCATGAAGATATGCGCGTCGTCCTGCGTAAAGCAGCGCACACGCATCAGGCCGTGCAGTGCGCCGGAAAGCTCATGCCGGTGCACCAGGCCCAGCTCGCCCACACGCAGAGGCAGGTCACGATAGGAGTGCGGCTGTGTTTTGTACACCAGCATACCACCCGGGCAGTTCATGGGTTTGATGGCAAAATCCGTGTCATCAATGACCGTGGTATACATGTTCTGCTTGTAGTGATCCCAATGGCCGCTGCGCTCCCACAGGCTGCGGTTCAGAATCATGGGGGTGCTTACTTCCTGATAGCCCGCCTTGTGGTGCACTTCACGCCAGTAATCGATCAGCGTATTTTTCAGCAGCATGCCTTTGGGCAGGAAGAAGGGGAATCCGGGGCCTTCTTCCATCAGCGCAAACAGACCCAGTTCTTTTCCCAGTTTGCGGTGATCGCGTTTTTTTGCCTCTTCCAGCATGGCCAGATGTGCCTCCAGTTCGCTGGCCTTGGGGAAGGCGGTGCCGTACACGCGGCACAGGCTGTCTCTGGACGCATCGCCGCGCCAGTAAGCGCTGGCCGTGCTCAAAATCTTGACCGCCTTCAGCGCACCCGTGCTCATCAGATGCGGGCCCGCGCACAGGTCGGTAAAATCGCCCTGGGTATAAATGGAAAGCTGCCAGCCCTTCTCGGCATATTCTTCCAGCAGTTCCAGCTTGTAATCCTGACCGGCAAACAGCTCGCGGCCTTCTTCCAGAGTAATAAAGCGTTTTTCCACAGGAAGATCCGCTTTGACGATTTTCTTCATCTCGGCCTCAATATCCGCGAACTGCTCCGGGGTAAAGGGCTCCACTCCGCCGATGTCGTAATACCAGCCGTCATCCAGCGCCGGTCCGATTCCGAATTTCGCCTGCGGCCACAGATGCTGGATTGCCTGTGCCATCACATGGGCCGCCGTATGCCAGAACGCATGCTTGCCGTCCTTGTCTTCAAAGGTCAGAATCTCCAGGCTGCAGTCTTTTTCCAGCGGCGTACGCAAATCGCAGGCCTCTCCGTCCACGCGGGCGGCACAGGCGACTTTGTAGAGCCCCATGCCCAGACTTTTGGCGATGTCCGCCGGGCAGACGCCCGCTTCGAATTCTTTGACCACATTGTCTTTCAGGGTCACGCGAATCATAGTATTTCCTCCTTTTATAAAACAAAAAAGCTCATCCCGTAACATACAACATACGGGATGAGCTGAGAAAAGCCCATGGTTCCACCCGAATTGCGTTTCGCATTGGAAACGCCACTCTTTGCCGGCTGTAACGGGCCGTGCCCGGCAGGGGTTCTCCCCCACACTCTGCGGTGGTAACGCGCCCTTGGCCTGCAAGACTGCTTTCAGCACACGGCAGTCCTCTCTGGTGCGGCATTCAGTGCGCGCATTGTCCGCATCAACGCTTTTGCGGGATGTGCCCTTATCTTACTGCACTTTTCAGGGCAAGTCAAGCCTTTCGCCTCTTTCCCACCCCCTTTTTTTACAAAAAAAGAAGCCATTTCCGGCGCAGCTTGTGTGAAAGCTTTGTAACAATTTCTTGACAAGGTGTTAGGCAGGCTTTACAATAGAAAACATGATTTAATGTAATTTTTAGGGCAAATGGTACGTCGTTTGCCTTTTTGACCGATTTTCCTGATAAATTTTGACTTGTAAACGGCATTTTGCCCTGCAAATTACTTTTATTCATACCTGAAAATACGCAATTTGGGGGCTTCAGCATTTTGTGCGGGGGCTGATTAATTGTGCGCTTCAGGGCAAGAACTGAATTGAATAGGAGTGACTGAACATGCCAGTATGGGCGACCATCGCCATCGCTGTCGTGCTGAGTGCCGTTGTGGGAACAATTGCGTTTTTCGCAGGCGTTTCCCATCGCCGCAAGATTGCAGAAGCAAAAATCGGCAGCGCCGAGGAAGAAGCCAAGCGTCTTGTAAACGACGCAATGAAAACAGCGCAGCAGAAGCGAAAAGAAGCACTTGTGGAAGCGAAGGACGCTGCGCTTCAAATGAAGACCGAAGCCGACAAAGAAATCAAGGAACGCCGCAATGAACTGACCCGTCAGGAGCGTCGTCTGGACCAAAAAGAAGAGGCCCTGGACCGCAAAGTGGCCAACATGGAGCAGAAAGAAGAAGAGCTTCAGAAACGGACGGAACTTGCCGAGGCAAAATTGGCTGAGATCGAGCAGATCCGTACCCGTGAGCTGGAACGCCTGGAGACGATTGCCGGTCTTTCCAGTGAAGATGCCAAACAGCTACTGCTCTCCAACCTGGATCAGGAACTGACCCATGAGAAAGCCATGCACATTGCAGCTTATGAAGCGCAGACCAAAGACGAGGCGGAAGTCATCGCCCGCGAACTCATCAGCCAGGCGGTGGCCCGCTGCGCGGCCGATCATTCCAGCGAAGCGACGGTATCGGTTGTGCCGCTGCCCAGCGATGAAATGAAGGGCCGCATCATCGGCCGTGAGGGCCGCAACATCCGCGCACTGGAAAATGCCACCGGCGTGGATCTGATCATTGACGACACCCCCGAAGCGATCACGCTTTCCAGCTTTGACCCTGTGCGCCGCGAGATTGCCCGCATGACGCTGGAGCGTCTGATCAGCGACGGCCGCATTCATCCCGCGCGCATCGAGGAAACGGTGGACAAATGCCGCCGCGAACTGGAACTGACCATGAAGCGCGAAGGCGAAAAAGCCGTGATGGATGCCGGACTGCATGGCCTGCATCCCGATATCGTAAAGCTGCTGGGCCGCCTGCGTTTCCGCACCAGCTATGGTCAGAACGTGCTGAACCACTCTCTGGAAGTTTCTTACCTGGCCGGTATTATGGCTGCGGAACTCGGTTTGAATGTGACCCAGGCCAAACGCGCCGGTCTGCTGCATGACATCGGCAAGGCGCTTGATCACGAGATCGAAGGCAGCCATATCAGCATCGGTGTGGAAATTGCCAAGAAATACAAAGAGAATCCTGCCATTGTACACGCGATCGAAGCGCATCACGGTGACGTGGAGCCCAAGACCGCTCTGGCCTTCCTGGTGATGGCAGCCGACGCGATCAGCGCAGCCCGTCCCGGTGCACGGCGTGAGAATCTGGAGAGCTACATCAAACGTCTGGAAACGCTGGAAGAAATTTCGAACAGCTTCGAAGGCGTGGAACGCAGCTTTGCCATCCAGGCCGGCCGCGAAGTGCGCATCATGGTCAAGCCGGAAGCTATTTCCGACGATCAGCTGGTCATTCTGGCGCACAGCATTTCCCGCAAGATCGAGGAAGATCTGGACTATCCCGGACAGATCAAAGTCAATGTCATTCGCGAATCGCGCGCAGTGGAATACGCAAAATAAACGCAAAAGCCGTGTCCCCAATCCCGGGGCACGGCTTTTTCATGTTTGCCATTGTATTCCTCCCACATTTTGGTTATACTATAACAACGCGCTGTATGCGCCAAAACCAAACAAGGAGAATGCTTTATGAAACGCTTTATTGTCACCGTGCTTGCATTGGCTTTGTCTGTAAGCCTGACTGCCTGCGCGGGAACATCCTCTTCTTCTACACCCCCCAAGGACTATACGCAAATTATTATGGACACCCGCACGGATGATTTGAACGAGAGTTATGCCATTACCGCCGGGCAGAACGGCGAGCAGCCGACTTTGAGCCTGGACCCCAATGGTACGGATGAAGAACAGGCGAAATCCATGATTGAAATGCAGATGAGCACGCTGGGACTGCCCACCGATGATTTGGCCTCTTTGGGCACCTATGCGTACAGCCTCTCTTTGATGAACGTGCAAGCCTATATGGTCGGCATTTTCAAACCGGCTTCCGGAAGCGAAGAGACGGTGCGGATCGCGCTGGAAAATTATCTTTCCAACTTGCAGCGCAGCTTTGAAAACTACCTGCCGGATCAGTATGAAATTGCCAAAAACGGAACCGTCAAGGAGCTGAGTTCCGGTGAGATCGTGATTGTTGTTTGCGAAGACAGTGCCACGGTTTTGAAGGCGATTGAGGATGCACTGAAATAATAAAAAAGCCCGCGGAATCTGCCGCGGGCTTTTTTGGAAACGTTGCGCCGTTCCGATGGTTTATGCTATACTGAATGCAATCTCAAAACACTGGAGGAAACGCTTTGAAAGCGAGCATCGTAATTCCCAACCTCAATGGAGCCGGGTGGCTTCGTGACTCGATCGAATCTGTGTGGGCCCAGACAGAGCAGGACTTTGAATTGATCGTCGTGGACAACGGCTCCACGGACGAAAGTCTTGCGATTGCCGAAAGTTATGTGGGGCACGAGCGGTACACCCTTGTAAAAAACGATCATAACACCGGTTTTTCCGCTGCTGTGAACGCCGGAATTCGCCTGGCCAAAGGAACCTATGTGGTTCTGTTCAACAATGACGCTTTTGCCGAACCGGATTGGCTGGCACAGCTGATCGCCATGGCAGACACCGACCCGCGTATTTTTGCAGTGCAAAGCCTGATGATCCGGCATTTTGACCGGGAACTTGCCGACGACGCCGGCGACTATGTGACGCTTTTCGGCTGGGCCTGCAAACGGGGTGACGGCATGTACTGGCGGCGCTATCAGAAACCGCAGCGCATCTTTTCTGCCTGCGGCGGCGCCAGTCTGTACCGCAAAAGCATTCTGGATGAAATCGGCCTGTTTGACGAACTGTTTTTCGCCTATTTTGAAGATGTGGATATCTCCTGGCGTGCCAACAGCCTGGGATACAAAAACATGTATTGCCCTGCCGCCAAGTGCTACCATATCTGCGGCGCAACCACCGGCGCAGTGCGCTACAACGAATTCAAAAGCGTGCAGAGTGGGCGCAACAGCATTTTGCTTCCCTACAAAAATATGCCGCTGCTGATGTTCATCATTAACTTTGTGCCTCTTCTGGCAGGATATCTTTTAAAAGTTCTGATGTTCGGTCTGAAAGGATTCTGGACGCCTTATATCAAAGGTGCGCGCGAAGCCTTCCACGCCATTTCTAAAATTCAAAAGCCCAAATTCCGTATCAGGAATCTCCCCTACTACATTTTAATCGAGTTCTGGATGATTTGGAATGTATTCGTTTATGTGGATTATCGGGTTCGGCGCGCACTGGGCATCAAATGACATTTTTCAGCACTGTACACAAAAAGGGCATCTTTTTTTCACACACAGGCCTCATTGTTCACGAAAAATTTTCTTGCAAGTACCATTCTGTAAGCTATAATGAAAATAGAAATCCTGCTTTGGCGGATTGGAGAAAGGAAGCGATCGTATGAGTTTTTTGAGCAAGGCTATCGGAATCGGGGTTGCCGCAGCTGCGGCTGCCGTCGCGGTAAAGGTTGCGAAAAAATATGAGGAAAACAAAGAACTGGACGCCCTGCAGGAAGAGCAGGAAATCCCTGAAACGGATTCTTCTTTGGATGCGGAACCTCAGCCTTATTATGAAGAGCAGGCCGAACCTGCGGAGGTCATGGAAGAAAAGACCACCCGCAGCGCCGTTACAGAAATTGTGGAGAACGTACAGCGTGCGGCCACGGACGTTTGGAGTGATACCCGCGGCAAAGTGAAGGAAGCTGCCGGGAAAATGGGCGTAGATGCCGATGAAGTCGGCTCCGCTTTGGGCGAAGCCGGCCGGGCGCTGGCCGGTGCCGGAAAGGCCGTGGCGGACGCCGGTGTGGCGGTTGCCGCAAAGGTGGCGGAAAAAGCGCCTGACGTGGTAGAAAAGGTCAAAGGGCAGGCCGGTGAGTTGGTCAGCCAGATCAAAGATACCGTCTACGCCGTGGCTGCCGATGAAGAAGACGAACCTGAGATGGGGCTGACGCCCGAAGATTTCGTTTATGAGGCCCCGGATGAACCGGAAGAACCGGAGTTCCCCGCCGGCGAGGAACCGCGCGAACCATTGCCTGAAGAGGAAGAGAAGGATCCTTTAACTTAAACAAAAAAGGAAGGCGGCTTACAAAGCCGCCTTCCTTTTTTGCTTTTATTGATTCAAAATCGCCATAAATTCATCGCCGGTAATGGTTTCTTTTTCCAGCAGATAATGTGCGATTTCATGAAGCTTGTCGTTGTTTTCTTTCAGGATGTTGATGGCTTTCTCATGTGCCTGACGGATCAGAGAAACCACTTCTTTGTCGATCTGGGCGCTGGTTGTCTCACTGCAGGCCAGCGAAGCATCGCCGCCCAGATACTGGTTGTTCACCGTCTCCAGCGCGGTCATATCAAATGTCTCGCTCATGCCAAGACGCGTCACCATGCTGCGCGCCAGTTTGGTCGCCTGCTCAATGTCGTTGGAGGCACCGCTGGTCACGCTTCCGAACACCAGTTCCTCTGCGCTGCGCCCGCCGGTAAGCGTTGCAATTTTCGCCAACGCCTCTTCTTTGGACAAAAGCACCGTATCTGTGTCCGGCGTCTGCATGGTATACCCCAAAGCGCCGGATGTGCGGGGCACAATGGTGATCTTGGTGACCGGCGCCGAATTGGACTGCTTCGCTGCCACCAGCGCATGGCCCACCTCGTGGTAAGCCACCACTTCTTTTTCGTGCTGTGTCAGCACTGCATTTTTGCGCTGATAACCGGCGACGATCACATCCACGGATTCTGTCAGATCCGCCTGCGTCACAATGCGCCGGTTCTGTTTGATGGCACGCAGAGCCGCTTCGTTGACCAGGTTGGCCAGCTCGGCGCCAGAACAACCGGCCGTCGCCTTCGCAATAGCACTGTAATCAATGTCATCCGACATCATGACTTTCTTGGCGTGGACCTTCAAAATGGCCTCACGCGCTTTCAAATCCGGCAGTTCCACGGGCACGCGGCGGTCAAACCGACCGGGACGGAGCAATGCCTTATCCAGCGTTTCCGGGCGGTTGGTGGCCGCCAGAATCACGACGCCGGACGAACCGTCAAACCCGTCCATTTCACTGAGCAGCTGGTTCAGCGTCTGTTCGCGCTCATCGTTTCCGCCGATACCGGACCCGTCTCGCTTTTTACCAATGGTATCGATCTCATCGATAAACACAATGCACGGCGCTTTTTCCTTGGCCTGCTTAAACAAATCGCGCACGCGGGCTGCGCCCTGGCCTACAAACATCTCAACAAATTCCGAACCCGCGATGGAGAAGAACGGAACGCCTGCCTCGCCGGCCACAGCCTTTGCCAGCAGTGTTTTACCGGTACCCGGAGGGCCCACCAGCAGCACGCCTTTCGGCATTTTCGCACCGATGGAATTGTATTTTGCAGGATTATGCAGGAAGTCCACAATCTCTGCCAGCGCCTCTTTGGCCTCTTCATCACCGGCTACATCCGCAAAGGTTTTGCCTGTTTGACTGGCCACATACATCTTGGCACCCGATTTTCCCATGCCAAACATCATGGAGTTTCCGCCCATTTTCTTTTGCATATAGCGGGAAAGCAAAATCAGCGGAAGCATCAACAGCAATGTTGGGAACAGCCACGTAAGCAAAAAGGTCATTAAAAAGCTGTTTTCCTGCGGAACAACGCGATTGAATTTGATGTCCGGATGTTCACTCAACCGATCCACCAGATTGTCATCCGGCCAAACACCCGTAGAATAATAGACCGAGCGGCCATTTTCATCTGTAGAAGAGAAAAGGATCTCCTGCCCTTCCTCATCCAGTTCCACCGCATCAACTTTTCCATCGTCGATCATCTGCAGGAATGTGCTGTAATCCACCTGCGTGATCTGAGCGTTGTTTACCTTTGGCATTACAAAAACATTCAAAAGCATCATGACGACCAGAGCAGCGATCGCATAATACAAATAGGGACTCCTCTTGGGAATCTTTGGGTCTTGATTCATAATTTAAATTCACTCCTCATTTGATGGCCGTTTGTAGCCATGCTCTTATTTTAGCGTTTCTTTATGAAAAAAACCAGAGTGAATTGTGAATACAACATGAAATAATTGGGCATTTCGCGCAAAAGATGCTATAATAATAATCAAATTCAAAAAGGAGAAACCATCATGACAGCAGCACAGCGACGCGAGTCCATTGTCACCTCTTTAAAACAGGCAAGCGGCCCTGTCAGCGCCAGTAAGCTGGCTCGGGAGCTGGGGGTCAGCCGCCAGATCGTAGTCGGTGATGTGGCCCTTCTCCGCGCCGCAGGCACCCCTGTTTTGGCCACTCCCCGCGGATACATGCTCCAGACAGCGCCGGGTGCCGATCGAATGACCGTGGTGTGCCGCCATGCACAGGAAGCACTTCTGGATGAGTTGTATACCATTGTCGACTGCGGGTGCGGCGTTCTGGATGTGTTGGTCGAACATCCCGTGTACGGTCAGCTATCCGGTCAGCTGCAGATCTTCAGCCGCTACGATGCCGATTTATTCTGGCAGGCCCTGCAGGCCAATGCCGCACAGCCCTTGTGCAGTCTGACAGGCGACGTGCACCTGCACACCCTCTCCTGCCCTACCCCCGCCCAACGGGACCGCGTTCTGGAAGCACTGCGGCAAAAAGGATATCTGTATCAAAAATAAATCTTGAGACGAATTTTTTTAAAAAAGGTCTAGACAAATCGAAGAAACCATGCTATAATAATTTTCGCCGTGGAGGATTAGCTCAGCTGGTTAGAGTGCCTGCATCACACGCAGGAAGTCTGGGGTTCGAGTCCCTAATTCTCCACCAGAAACATCCGATGATCAATGATCATCGGATGTTTTTTTATGCCTGCAACACGGTCTCTTCTGTGAGACCCTTTGGAATATTCCGTGTCATTGACTTTCCTTTGTCCGGGCTTTATAATGAATTCAAAAGTTATATCGTATCACGATATAGTTGTGAGGAATTGCATATGGCGCAAAACACACCCATGACGGAAGCCATGTACTATCTGCTTTTAGCCTTGACTCGCCCCGCCCATGGATACCGGCTGATGCAGCAGGTCAACGAGGCCAGCGGCGGGCGCGTGAGCATGGGACCGGGAACGTTATACGGTCTTCTTTCAAAAATGGAAAAGGACGGTATGATTCAACTGCAGCAGCAGGATGAACGCCGAAAGACATATGCGTTGACGCCACTGGGTCGCAATGTGCTGAAGCAAGAATTTGAGCGGCTTCAGATGCTGGTAAACGACGGAAAGAAAGCGCAGGTGGAACAGTTGTGAAACACGTTTATCGCTTTTCTCTTCCCGGCTGGGCAGTGCCTCAACAGGAAGAATTTTACGCGCTTATGGCGCGCCGCGGCCTGTTTGTTGAAAAGCGCGGATTTTTGTTGACGCGATTTAGCAAAGGGGCTCCGGCCGAGCTTTTGTATCGATTGGATGCCGCTCCTTCCCGCGGGCAGCCGCCGGAAGAAGAACGCCTTCAATTCTATGAGAGCTGCGGTTGGCATTTCGTCTGCAAAGCGGATTATTTTCATCTGTACTGCGCTGAAAAAGGTGCCGGTGAACTGCACACGGACGCTGCCTGGCAAAATGAAACTTTGCTTCCCGTTCGCAAAAGCCTTCGGGATGAACTGATCGGAGCGGGGGTTCAGGTTGTCTTCTGGCTTCTGTTGTTTTTCTTGAACTTTTGGGTAAACGGCGGAATCCGCGGAGACTTGGCCGTTTCAGAAACGATCGTTCTTTTCCTGGCGCAGTGCGGGTTTGTTCTTCCGGCGCTTCTCATCCTTTTAATTTTACTGAAACTGTTCACTTCCGCTCTGGCCATGCACGGCTTTACCAATTATCTCCGAAGTGTCCGGGGCGAAAAAATCACCCGCCTGTCCCTGCGCGGATTTCTCTTTTGCGAATATGGCACTGCAATGTTCTATGCCGCAGTTTTTCTGGCATTGATCTGTACGCTGATTTTGCTGACGCCACGTACTGTTCCCATGGGGCAGGAGCCCAGCAGCCAGGTCCTGCTCCGCCTGGAACAACTGGAACCCAATGCCACTGTGCTTCAGGGAACCGGAAGCCTTGGGCAGGAAAGCGGCCAAACCGAGGTAGTCGATGTTCCCCTGGCTTCTCTGCAGCTTCACAATCTGCAGCTCAGCGACACAAACGGCAACACCCCCTGGCTTGATCAGCATTATATTCAGCTTTCCGGTCCTCTTGATCCGGTTTTGGTCGCTCAAAGCATGGCCAAGTACCTGTCTTTGGGAGATCCTCTTCCTGTGAAAGAACCGCTTCCCGCCGGGATTGACTGTGCTTTTCTGGATGACAGCCGGACGGATCTCATCGAAGTTTGTCTTGCCAGCGGAAACCGGATCCTGCACATTCAATATCTGGGAAGCGCATCCGATGCCCAAACTGTTATGGCGCTTGCCAGCCAGGCTCTGACGGAAAATTCAAAAAGCGGCGTTTGACACGCCGCTTTTTTCATGCAAAAACCCCTTGTACCAAAAGCATATACAGTACGGTGCCACCGCCGACTGAAAGCAGAGTATTCCGTTTCCAGCAATGCAGCGCTACCACAGCTGCCACTGCCAGTATTTCTGCCGCACCGTGAGGCGGAGCCATCCATTCAACATCCTTCAAGCAATAAACGACCAGCAGTCCCATCGCGGCACCTGGCAGAACCTTTCCCAAATAGGAGATTGCTTTCGGCACCGGCCTTTCTTTCGGGAACAGCCAGAAGGGAGCAAAGCGCGTCAGTGCCGTTGCCGCCGCCAAAACGCCCACCAAAAAAATTTGCTGTGCAGCTCCAATGCTCACGCCTCCGCTCCTCCTTCCATGTGGTTTTGTCCGACCAGCAAAAGTACCACGATCATCGCCATCGCCGGAACAATAAAATTTGTCTGAAACAGCACCAGACAAAGTACGGACGCGCCCAATCCGATCAGAGCCGGGCGATGTTCTCTTGTCTGCAGCCACTGTTCCGTAAACATGGTTACAAACAGCGCTGTCATCACAAAATCCACACCGCGGGTGTCAAAGGGCAAGGCGGCTCCCAGCAGGGCCCCTGCCGCCGAAGCGACCACCCAGTACATCTGATTCAAAGCGGAAACTGCCAGCCAAAAGCGCCGGGCTTCCACTCCGCTTGGCGGCGAAGTGGAAACCAAAATGGAATAGGTTTCATCCGTTAGAGAAAAAATCAGATATGGTTTGCTTTTTCCTGCTTCCCGATACCGCTCCAGCATGGACAGACCGTAGAATACATGCCGTGCATTGAGCATCAGCGTCAGCAAAAAAGTGCCCGCCGGGTCAAACACCCCCAGCATGGGAACCGCCGCATACTGCGCCGCCCCTGCATAGACCGCCAGACTGCACAAAACGGCAAGCCATACAGGGTATCCTGCATTCCGCATGAGCAGCCCATAGGCAAAGCCCAGGAACAGATAGCCGGTCAAAACCGGGATTGTGTGCGGGAATGCGGCCCGCAGCGTTTTTGCATCCAAAATCTCCGCCTCTTTTTTGCAAGAATCAAGAGAAAGTATAGCACAAACTCTTAAAACGTGCTATACTGTCAAAGCGGCATGTCCGCAGGGCAACTTAGCATTTTGTGCCCTCCGCACGTTTGTGCGGACCATCCCCACGGCCCGGCGGCACCGTGAGGGCTAAAATCTTGCCGCAAAGTCTCCCGCGCGCCGTTTTGCGAGAGGCGGAAAGTGAATGATGAGAACTACACGAATTGTCCGCGCCGCGCTGATTGCCGGCATTTACGTTGTGCTCTGCCTTGTGCTTCAGCCTTTTTCCTACGGACCGGTACAGGTACGCATCAGTGAAGTACTCACGCTTCTTCCGGTCTTTACGCCGGATGCCATCTGGGCGGTGACACTGGGCTGCTTTTTGAGCAACCTGTTCAGCATGAGCCCCTGGGATATGCTGTTTGGAACTTTGGCCACTTTTCTGGCCGCTGTCTCCACCTATCAGCTTCGCCACATTCGCTTCAAAGGAGTTCCCTTTCTCTCCTGCCTTCCGCCGATCCTGTTCAATGCGGTGATTGTCGGCGCGGAAATCACTTATATTTTCATGCCCGAAACTGCCAGCGTACCGGTTCTGTTGTTCAACATGGTCACCGTTGGGCTCGGGCAGGTCGTCAGTTGCGGCATTCTGGGCTTGCTGCTGGTAAAAACCATTGAAAAAACGCCGCAGCTTCGCGGCTGGGTTGAGGCAAACAAATGAAAATCACCACTGTTTTATGGGATTGGAACGGCACTTTGATGAACGATGTTCCCTTGTGCTGCGAACTGCTGAATCATCAGCTTACACGACACGGCTACGCCCCGGTGGGCGGGCTGGATGCCTATCGCCGTGTATTCCGCTTTCCCATTGAACAGTATTATCAGGATGCCGGCTTTGATTTTTCCCGTCATCCCTATTCGCAGCTGGCACAGGAATATGCGGTTCTTTACGCATCACGCTGTGAAAGCTGCCCGCTGCAGCCGAACGCGGAGGCAGTTTTGCGTAAATTGCAGGCGCAGGGGCTTCATCAGTTTATTCTGTCGGCTTCCGAACAGAAAGCGCTGGAGCAGCAAGTGGCCTTTTACGGGCTGCGCGAATATTTTGAGGCTCTTCTTGGGCTGAACAACGTGTATGCGCACAGCAAAGTGGACGTTGGGCTGACCTGGCTTCAAAAAAGCGGTACGCCTGCTTCCTCTGTTTTGATGGTGGGCGACAGCGTTCATGATTACGAAGTATCACAAGCGCTTGGAACACGTTGTGTTCTGTACGCAGGCGGTCACCAGCCTGCGGATGTTCTGGCAGCCACCGGGGCTCCGGTGGTAAACGGTCTGGACCAGATTTTTTCTTATCTTTAAAATGCAGAAGGCGGCGCCGAATGTTCGGCACCGCCTTTTTTGATCAAATTCGGCTTCCAAACCGAATTTTCTGTGCTATACTGAAAACGAAAAGGGAGGGTTTGCTATGGATTCATTTTTGGGACAAACGGTATGGCAGCGCATGGAGCGGACCGCAAAAGCGCTGGAACAAAATAATATGAAGGGGTACTGTGTCAAAACGCGAGCCGATGTTATCCCGCTTTTAAAAGAACTGATCGCAGAAAACGCCACGGTAGCAGTGGGCGGAAGCGTCAGTCTGGACGAATGCGGCGTCCTGGACTTTCTGCGCAGCGGGCCATATCAATTTTGGGATCGCTATGAACCGGGTCTGACCCGCGAAGAGATCGAGGCTGTTTTCCGCCGCTCTTTCAGCGCGGATTGCTATCTCGCCTCCGCCAATGCCATCACGGAAAGCGGCGAAATCTTCAACGTGGACGGAAACTCCAACCGCGTGGCAGCTATTGCCTACGGCCCGGCCAGTGTCATTCTGGTGGTGGGGTCCAACAAAATCGTACGGGATCTGGACGAAGCACAGATGCGGCTTGAAACCTTTGCCGCTCCTGCCAACGCCAAACGGCTTTCCTGCAAAACGCCTTGTGCCGTAACCGGTAAATGCGAACATTGCCACAGCCCCGCCCGTATTTGCTGCAGTTATACGGTTCAAAGATTTCAGCGGGTGCCCAATCGCATCAAGGTCATTCTGGTTCAGGAACCGACCGGGTATTGAATTCACAAAAAGTGCCGCCGGCATATGCCGACGGCACTTTTTCATTTAATGGTTGTAATCGTTGTTCCGGGATAGTAGTGCTGAAGAATTTGCTGCCAGGTGTATCCGTTCGCAGCATAGCCCATTGCTCCGTACTGGCTCATTCCAACACAGTGGCCATTTCCCTGGGTGACAAATTTCCACCCCTGTGTGGAACCCAAATACTGGAACGTAAAGTTCGGAGAATAAAGGCCATAGCAGTTTTCATAGAACTTTCCGCCGGAAACCACTTTTCCGCACACTGTAATCTGTGTGCAGTATCCGTACTGATCGAACACCGGATTGGTCAACCAGTTTGCATAATCGTATCCCGCTGTAGAAATTCCAAGCTTATTCTCGATGTTGTCCTTCATCCGCGCGATTCCGATGGTGTTGGTCTTATTCTGCCACGCGGCACCGTACATGCTTTCGTAGGGGCTTGTCACGTTCACCAGATAAGGCTGCGAATTCCAGCCCATGTTCTGGGAAGAGTTGGTGACGCCCGCACTGGCCGAGCCATATACTGTGCATGCAGGGATTCCGTTGTACATCACAACATAATTTGCAACCTGCGCAACCGCCTGACGAACAGCACTGGTAATTTTGTCCTGGCTGGCCAGAACCACTGAAGGATACGACTCTCCATTGTTCTGGGAGAAAAGGATCCAGCTGTGGGCTGCGACTGCCTGCGCCTGGAAAAGCGTACGCGCATCCAGACCGGTAAGTTTTGTTCCGCCTACTTCAGCCTGAACAATGGCGGCCAAAATATTTTCAACCGAGTCCGTCACTGTTTTGCCGGTAACGGAATCGTAAACCGAAAGGGTTTCCCCCACCGGGTCAGGAGTTGTACCGCCGCCCGGATTGATAATGGAGGGATAATTTTTATAAGCGTAGTTCAAATCCACATTGCCCTGAATGCCCGGAACCTTGCCCGTGTGAGAATACTGCCAGATTCCGGCCGCATCGCCCCACGGATTGCTGGTCGCGCTTGTATGGGCCACCCAGAACTCATATCCCTCATTGATCAGCTGCTGCGCATTCATCAAACTTCGCGCAAAATAATCATACGTATAGAAGCCCGGCAAATATCCGTTCTGATCCAAAATATTCATGCCGTGGCGGACGATGTCCGTTTTGCGCTGAGGATCCGGCACATTATTGATTACCAGAGGATCTTCGTAGTCGATATAAACCGGGTAATCAAAGACGATGCCATCGTCGCGCAGACGTTTCAGCTCTGCAGAGTTCAGGAAGAAGAACACCTCTTCTTCGATCTCCGCTTCACTAAACGCATAGCTGTACAAATATACGCCGACTTTGATTCCGTTTGCCTTGGCATTTCGCACGTTGACCTCAAAATAGGGATCAATGACGTAATAATTGGCGCTGTTGCTCCACGTGAGCGCACGAATCATCGCAAATGAAACGCCGCTGTTGGCAACCTGCTGCCAATCGATGACGCCCTGATGCGAAGAAACGTCGATTCCATAAGCCTTGTCCGGGAAGTAGTTCTGAATCACGCCATTCGCATCCACCTGATAGGAAACGCCGTCAATCACAACGGTTGTATTGCGGACCAGCGAACCCCATTTGTACTCAAAATAGTACCAGTTTCCGTCGATCTTGTACGGTCCGGTCGCGCCTGTATAATCGCTTTTAAAGTAGAACCGATTGCCATCCAGCTCGACCCAACCCTTGACGAATTCCAATGTCTTGTCATCAATGCAATAAAATTTTCCGTTGATGTTTTTCCATCCGGCCGTTACCCGGCCTTCTGTATCTGCATAGCTCTGCCCACCAGTGTGAACGATAAAAAATCCGGTCTGCAAATAGCCGGTATTCACGCTGAAATAACGCCAGTAGCCATCCACGACCTGATAGCCCAGAGGAATTTTTCCGGTCGCATCCGACCAGATTTTCCCACCGGAAAGCTGTTTCCAGCCGCTTGTCCACAAAACACCTGTTGTTTCGTCCAAATAGTACCAATAGCCGTTGATCGGCTGCATGCCTTTCAGCTGTTGTCCGGTGGCGTCAAAATAATATTTTTGGCCACCAACTGTCTGCCAGCCGGTCAGCAACAATTTTGTGTCCGGATCCACATAATACTGCTTTCCGTCCACGGTGATCCAGCCGGTTTTGATCACACCTTCGCTGTTTGCATAGGTGCGTCCACCGCTGTACACGTCAATGAAGCCGAACCGCAGATAACCCGTGTTCGGGTCGATGTAGCGCCAGGTCCCTTCAATTTCGTTCAGGCCGTACGGCACAACACCGTCCGCACCGCTCCAGAAATAGGCGCCTTTCAGATTCTGTTTCCAGCCGCCCGTCCACAGCGCACCTGTGATCTCATCCAGATAGTACCATTGGCCGCCGATGGGCTGCATGCCTTTCAGCATCTGGCCGTTTTCGTCGTAGTAGTACTTCTGTCCATCCACCTCATGCCAGCCCGGTTTCGAAATCGTCTGCAGCAGGGCGCCATCCTCTCCGAATTTGTAGGTGACGTCACCAATCGTCAGCGTTCCCGTGGCCAAAAGTCTCGTGTCCGGTTTCACGTAATACTGCTTTCCATTCACGGTGATCCAGCCAGTTTTGATCACACCGTCGTTGTTGGCATAAGTGCGGCCGCCGCTGTACACGTCAATGAAGCCAAACCGCAGATAACCCGTGTTCGGGTCGATGTAGCGCCAGGTCCCTTCAATTTCGTTCAGGCCGTACGGCACAACACCGTCCGCACCGCTCCAGAAATAGGCGCCTTTCAGATTCTGTTTCCAGCCGCCCGTCCACAGCGCACCTGTGATCTCATCCAGATAGTACCATTGGCCGCCGATGGGCTGCATGCCTTTCAGCATCTGACCGTTTTCGTCGTAATAGTATTTCTGACCGTTCACCTCATGCCAACCCGGTTTCGAAATCGTCTGCAGCAGGGCACCATCTTCTCCGAATTTGTAGGTGATGTCACCAATCGTCAGCGTTCCCGTGGCCAAAAGTCTCGTGTCCGGTTTCACGTAATACTGCTTTCCGTTCACGGTGATCCAGCCAGTTTTGATCACACCGTCGTTGTTGGCATAAGTACGGCCGCCGCTGTACACGTCAATGAAGCCAAACCGCAGATAACCCGTGTTCGGGTCGATGTAGCGCCAGGTCCCTTCAATTTCGTTCAGGCCGTACGGCACAACACCGTCCGCACCGCTCCAGAAATAGGCGCCTTTCAGATTCTGTTTCCAGCCGCCCGTCCACAGCGCACCTGTGATCTCATCCAGATAGTACCATTGGCCGCCGATGGGCTGCATGCCTTTCAGCATCTGGCCGTTTTCGTCGTAATAGTATTTTTTTCCATCAATTTCCTGCCAACCCGGTTTCGAAATCGTCTGCTGCAGGGCGCCATCTTCTCCGAATTTGTAGGTGATGTCACCAACCGTCAGTGTTCCCGTGGCCAAAAGTCTCGTGTCCGGTTTCACGTAATACTGCTTTCCGTTCACGGTGATCCAGCCAGTTTTGATCACACCGTCGTTGTTGGCATAAGTGCGGCCGCCGCTGTACACGTCAATGAAGCCAAACCGCAGATAACCCGTGTTCGGGTCGATGTAGCGCCAGGTCCCTTCAATTTCGTTCAGGCCGTACGGCACAACACCGTCCGCACCGCTCCAGAAATAGGCGCCTTTCAGGTTCTGTTTCCATCCACCCGTCCACAGCGCACCTGTGATCTCATCCAGATAGTACCATTGGCCGCCGATGGGCTGCATGCCTTTCAGCATCTGACCGTTTTCGTCGTAATAGTATTTTTTTCCATCAATTTCCTGCCAGCCCGGTTTTGCAATTGTCTGCTGCAATACTCCGTCGGCCCCGAACTTATAGGTGACATCCCCAATCATCATGGTACCCGTCACCAGTAACTTCGTATCTGAATTCACATAGTACTGCTTGCCATCCACGGTCAGCCAACCGGTTTTGATCTCGCCATCACTATTGGCGTAAGTACGGCCGCCGCTGTATACGTCGATGAAGCCAAATCGCAGATAGCCTGTATTCGGATCAATGTAATACCAGGCCCCATCAATGCTGTTTATGCCGTAAGGGACCACGCCGTCTGCACCGCTCCAGAAGCGTCCTTGAGACGTTTGTTTCCAGCCACCTGTCCAAAGTGCGCCTGTGGTCTCATCCAGATAATACCACTTTCCATCGATCGGCTGCATGCCTTTCAACATCTGGCCGTTGCCGTCGTAATAATACTTCTGTCCTTCGGCATCCACCCAGCCTGTTTTCTGCACCGCAACGGAATTCTCCTCTTCCAGTGAGGAAGAAACCTCATTCGCGCCGGAGTTAGAAGAACTCGACGTGACACCGGAAGAAGAGCCGGAGTTGCTCACGGCGGGCGATTCACCGTCTACGGTATCGGTACTTTCCGGCACTGATTCGGAACCGGGGACCGAAGTGCTGTCTGCCGCACTGTTTGTCTTTGGCGGTGTTTCTTCCGTACTGGCGGAAGAATCATCCGTCGTGGTACCGGCCTGTGCGGAAGATTCCTCATCGGTATCCGGAAGTACTTCATCCGCATTGCTTTCCGGTACAGGCATAGTGGGAACAGACAGTTCCTCTTCCTGCAAAACATTCCTATCCGATTGGGCGGAAGCTGCAGAGATGAGTTCTGTTTCAGCTTCCTGTGCAAATCCTACCGTTACGTTGGACACAACCACCAAAAACGCGGTAAGAATTGCCAAGTGACGAACAAACTTTTTCATTGTTCTCCTTTCTCTCAATCAATGCTGTTTCATTTCAAAAACAAACACAACTTCTTGGGCAGACGTCTTCGGCATCTCGTATTCATACCAGGGATCTGAATCAGAAAAAGAGCGTTTTCCCTTCCATCCTTTTCCATTGGAACGTTTCAGCTTCATGGGGATGCCGTCGCAGAAAGCCCTCAGCAAATCAGCCTGTATGCTGACCCCTTCGATTGGGTCGAAGCGGACAAAGGATACCGGCTCTGCGCATTCGGCAAGCGAGAAGGCCGAAACGTAACAATCCGGTGCAACCCGCACCAATTCTCCCTGCAAAGAATGCTCCTCGTTGAAGCGGCGATCGTTCGAAAAATACAATTTGCACGTTCCATGAACATTCTTTCGGGACTGATCGCACAATCGCTGAACTGCCTGTTTGACTTCCCACGAAATAACGTCGAGGTTTTCTTCCACCGCAACAACTTCTGCTTTCAGAACGACTTCCTGCAATGGAGCCTCTGCTCCCTGCGGCACTTCGCAGATGATCTGCGCTTCTTTGGTAACAAAATACAGCGTATTTTCAATTTCCACGCCGTTGTGCATCTGAACCGGCAGTTCCCGTCCGTCCAGAAATACCGATACTCCGCGAAGAATTACCCCACGCTTTTCTGCCGGATAAAACAAAATCTTTTGAAGGCCGTTCGGCGCATCCGCAAGTTTTGTATGAATTTCCAGAGAGTTGCGCTCTGTGCAGACATCTTCTGCCAGCTCTTTCAGCTTTCCGTCTTCCAGAATGCCAAATACACGATAAGCCCAAGTCTTGATGCGTCCTGTCTGCTGAATTTTGGCCGGTAAATCCGCCTGTTCGCGCCTGGCTTCTTCCATTTCCTGACCGACCAGCGCGATGCGCGGTTTGATCTGCCGCTCTGCGCTGTAAATACGGCGAACTGCGTTTGCACCGCCTTCTGCAAGAGCACGCAACTGATCCGGGTGCTCCAGATAATATTCCAGCCGCGCGGCAATCTCCGCGGCATCGTGAGGAACGATCTCGATTTCCTGACCCGGTGCAAAATGCCCTTCATTCATTTCAAACGGATCTGTCACAAACATGGCAACACCGCGCAGCGCTGCCTCAGTACAAGATGCTGTCGGGAAGCCGTCAAACGCGCCTGGAGCCAAAACATCCGGCACATTGGGGGAAACGATCAGATCCTTGTCCTGATAAAATACATCAAACCAGTCAGCGTGCTGCTTACCATAGAATGTAATATGGCCTTTCAGAGACGAAACGTCCAAATCGTTTTCATCAAAGCCGCCGACCACATGGAAATAGACATTCTCATGATCATGGCAGATCCGTTTGGCCATATCAACAAACACATCGTATCCTTTGTCCGCGCCATCCGGCATGTAGCGGAACGCAGTAAAAACAACATCCAAACGGTCTTTCTCGAAGCCATAACGCTTCTTTGCCAGCCCATAAGGCGCCAGCGCCTCTTCCGGCGTCACCACTCCGAAAATTTCCTGGATCTGATCCGGACTGCAGAAGTTTTTCTCCAGCAAATACCGTGTTGTCGCCGGCTGCGTTGTGATGACCTTGCGAAGGCAGGGCGAGGAAAGCACCAGACGCAATTTGTGATCGACCTCCGGGTTGAACCGGGCAAAACCACCGCCGGGGTACAACTCCAGCACAAACGGAATCGCACGCTCTTCCAGTTCATCCAAATGAGGCCACACGTTTTCCAAAAAGCCAAAGTAAGCCAGATCAATGTGAGCATTTCTGGGCAGATGATCATCAATTGTGATCTCATCGCTGTATTCAGGGTGGGCTTGTACAAAATCTTTGCAAAGATCTGTAATGGATTCCTCTCCAAGCATCGCAACGGAATGACCACTGCAAACGACCCGCACCTTTTCAAATGCATCAAGATATGCCTTATACTCAGCCAGTCGGAAGCCGGACGCAGGGTGCGGGAATACGTCATCCATTACGCACAGCGAAACCTTTTCTTCCTCAGTATACATCGGCTGAACTTTTTTAGAAGAAGTCCCGTTGCCGGCCGCGATTACCGGAGCAAGTACCTCCGCGAAACGATAATCCAAATATTGATCGATTTCCCGCAGAATCTGCGTGACCTCGCGAAGCATATTGTATTCCTGCTGCGATGTAATACCGCCTGCGTGCACATGATAGCGTGCGGTCACTTCTTTTCCCAGCACCCCGATTTTTCCGCAGGCTGCATGCATCAGCGCCAGCGGGAAATCGATGGTTTTGTAATTCTGCAGAAAATCCGGAACGAATCCACCCCGGAACTGCCACCGCAGCATTGCTGTGCACGACGCCACAAACCGGATGTGAAGCAGATCTTTCAGCCCGTAAAATTCCTTTTTGGACCCGGACAACTGAATGTAATGGTCCACGTCAAACACAGAATCTTCAAACGTTCCATCCTTTTTCAGTTCCCGTTTCTGGAAGGATGTACACACCACATTAAAATCACTGTGTCTCTCCAGAAAATCGACTTCTTTCTGAAGCTTGTGATCATCGATCCACAAATCATCCCCGTCGCAAATGGCCAGATATTTTCCCCGAACCTGCTGCAGGGTCTGATAATAATTTTCACCGATTCCTACATTTTTTTCACGCAGGGTGCAACGGAAAATCTCCGGATACTGCTGCTGGAATTCCCGAATGATTGCCTGCGTCTCATCCGTGGACGCATCGTCCGCCACCAGCACTTCAAAGCGGAAATTGGTCTTCTGCCCTACAATTGCCTGCAGCGTTTCCCGAATGAACTGCTGATGGTTGTACGTGCAGCACAAAACGCTTACCGTAACGTCCGGCTCCGGCATGGAAGCGCCGTGCCGCAAATGCTCCGCATCAATATGCTCCGGTGCAGGGCCGGCAAGACCGCGCTGCCGGTCAAAATATGTTTGGGCTACACCGGACTCAAACAGGAACTTCATCCAAAGATCCGCTTTGGTGGAATGAATATCCTTCCAGGGCTTCACCGAGGTGGCATAATGCAATTGAATGGGATTTTTCAGTGCTCTTTCAATTTCTTCCCGGCTGTAATGCTCGTCCTGTTCCCGGCTCTCTGCCGTTTCAAACATGTCGTAGGCATAGCTGCAAACAATGTATTCCAGCGGAAGATAGGCGATCTCGTTCTCATCGCAACAGAAGTTGATGACATCCTGTTCCAGTTGGAGCAGTTTATCGGTATTGGCTTCCAGGTAATCGAGGAATATTTTTTCTTTTCCTGCTTCGCGCAGCCGTTTGAGATTAGCCACCAGATATCCGCCGCAGATTTTCATGCGTTCACGGTGACCCTTGCCAAACACAGCATCATAATGATCGTAATAATTGACCAGCCAACTGTCCTTGGGACACACGTGGTGCACACCGGCAAAACAGATCTCCGAATCCGGATCCATCGATACATAGCTGGGGGCAATGTCGCCGCAAAAAGCCACGTCCACGTCGGTGATGATCAATTTATCATACTGCGGAAAAATAGAGCCGACCGACAGTTTATAGATCACTTCTTTGGAAAAATGATTCTCATGCAGCAAACTCTGAAACACATCTTCCAGCCAGTGATTCATCGAAATGAATTCCAGGGACGCGTTGGGGAACTGGCCCACCACATTTTGCAGCAACGCCTGATTCTGCGTGGTAATATCCGTATGCAGAACGTACAAACGGTACTGATACTTCGGGTCGGCATATTTGAGCATGGAATAAAACGACACTGCCGCCGGAATAACATAATTGTTATCGAAACAGTGCATGACCGGAATCAGTTCCCTGCCAGCTGATTGCATTTGCGTTTGATTCATTATTGCAGCTCCTCAACAATTTTTATCAGTGTGTCCCGCAAACGGGGAGCTATTTTCAGGATAGCATTCAAATGTATCACGATTGTTTCTTATTCAGGATACACTCACAAATATAGTCCACTTCCTCCAGGGACAGGCCGTTGTAAATAGGCAGAGCCAGAACGCTCTGGCCTGCAGCTTTTGCCACAGGCACGCGGCTTTCAGCAGCGAGTTCCCGATAGCAATCATACTCTGTGCCGATGGGATAAAAATATTTGCGCGCGACCACATTGTCATTCGCCTTCAAGGCCGCATGCAGCTCATCCCGGCTGACCCCGAAAGCATCCCGGTCGATCAGCACCGGCAAATAAGCGTAATTGTACTCCACGCCGGGCGCACGGTCCGGATAGAACAGCGTGATACCCGCTTGTCCTTCCAGATTTTTTCGATACCGCAACGTGATTTCACGCCGCTCGGCAATGATCTCATCAATGTGTTTGAGATTGCAAAGGCCCATAGCTGCCTGGAATTCATTCATCTTGGCATTTCCGCCCACATAGGCCACATGCTCTTCATCATGAATGCCGAAATTTTTGTAATCGTCAAACACCTGTTTCAAGCCGGGATCTTTGTACACAAGCGCGCCACCCTCAATGGTGTGGAACAACTTGGTGGCGTGGAAACTGTAAATCGACACATCGCCCTGAAGGGAAAGGGTCTGCCCATTCAGCCGGACGCCGAACGTATGCGCTGCGTCATAAATCACTTTCAGCCCGTGCCGCCGCGCAATCTCTTCGATTTTGGCCGTATTGCACGGATGTCCGTAGACGTGTACCGGCAAAATAGCACTGGTCTTCTCTGTAATCAGGCTTTCGATCTGCTCCTCATCCATGGTCAGATCCGAGGGCTTGATATCGCAGAACACCGGCTTCAGCCCGCACATGGAAATAGAATGGATGGTCGACGCAAACGTAAAGGGTGTGGTGATGACTTCCCCGGTCAGGCCAAGGCCGCGAATCGCAATTTCCAGCGCAAGGTGTCCGTTTACCGTGAGCGTCAGATTTTCCACGCCCAGATAAGATTTCAGCTCATCTTCCAACTGATGATGCAAAGGGCCCTGGTTGGTCATCCAATCACGCTGCCAAATGCCATCCACATAATTCATAAAGGTTTCTTTCTCCGGGAGAAAGGGCTTTGTGACCAAAATCGGCTTTTCCGGTTTGTTCATTTTCACTACCCAGCTTTCTTATTAATACAAAATTACAAATATTAAAAATTATACCATATTTTTCACGTACTGACAATCCGAAAGCTGCTGCAGGCAGTATAGCACACCCCTTCATGCAGCCGCAATCCTTCCTGCGCATATGGTAAAAAGTGTCTGCAAAAAAACAGGCCGCCAAACGGCGCACGACTTCCCCGCTCGGGAAAGGCCGCGCCGCAAAGCAAGCCTGTTTTTTGTTTATTCTTTTCTGCGTGCCGGGGTCCCCACATAGGTACCCGGGACCGTCAAATCGCGCACCACCGTTGCGCCTGCTCCCACTACGATTCCCGGGGCAATTCGAATCTGTTCAATAATCGTCGCTCCAGCCCCCAGGAACACGCCGTCTCCGATCTCGCAGTTTCCGCAAATGGTGACACCCGGGCTGACCGTTACAAAGTCGCCCAAAACCGTATCGTGCGAAATCGTGCTCCCCACGTTGACAATGGTATGTCTGCCCAGTTTCACATCCACTGTGCAAAGCGTATTTTCACATAGCAGGCTTCCCTCGCCGATTTCGAAATTTTTTCCCGTTACCGCACTGGCGGCCTGAATTGTCGCCCAATGCAGATGCGGCGCCTGTGCCAGACGCTGCGCCAGGGCGCGCCGCCCGCCGCAGGTGCCCATCGGCATGATGGCCCACACATCACGAGGCCAGCTCAAAAGCGCATCCACGGTTCCCAATACCGGCAGTCCGTACACGCTTGTACCCTGTTTTTCCGGCGTATCGTCCACATAGCCCAAAAGCTTCCATGTCCGATCGCCCTGCCGGGCAAGCCGCTCCAGCATCCACACGGTTTCCCGCGCAAATTTGCCCGCACCAATGATGATCAATTCCTGTTCCACGGCCAACCTCTTTTCTTCTTCTGCGCCTGTTCCTCTGCCCTTGCCTGTGCCTGCTCCAGCTCCAGATCCCGCTCCGGCACAAATGCGTCCCATCTTTCCAGCGCCGCCTGAAGATCCTGTCCAAGATAGGCCTTCAGATGGACTTTCCGCACGGACAAAGGCGTCTCAAAGAACAAAAAGTATTGCGGGCGCATACAAGCAAATACGTCCACTTTTCCGGACCATTGCGCTCCGCTTTGCAACTGTTCGGTGTATTCCCGGCCGTCGCATTTCAGGCACACCACTTTTGCGATGGCGCTGTGCCACTGACACAAATCAATGCGAAGCGCATCCATGGGACTGCCGTCCAGCTCTGCATCCAATTCGAACATTCCGTCAGGAGATAATTCATAAGCTGCAGATACGCTGTTTTCCGGCAAAAATGTCGTTCCCCTCCAGTAAAAGATCGTCTCATTTTTACTCAGCTTACCGTCTGCCTGACTGAGGATGTGAAACACGTTGTTGGCGCGCGTTTCTTCCACGTATTGAGGGAATCCATACCCGTAGAAATTCTTCAGGTTCTCGGCCGCAGCCGGGTCATTCAGCAGATCAAACAGCACTTCCAATGCCAGCAGCTTCAGAGAATCGGTGCTTCCCTCTTCCAAGAAAATTCGTGCGGCAGCAAAGCGCGGTTCTGCTCCCGCCGGTGTTACATAACGCTGCGCCTGCGGAAACACCCGCAGCAAATCGTCCATGGTCAACTCAAAATAGGGCCTGTAAATGAACATCAATTCCAAGTAGGAGCGACGCTGATTTTTAATTGTGTTCGCACTGGTGTTTTTTTCGCCGCTCAGGACCCGGTAACAGGTGAGTTTTTCCGGCATAATATAAATTTCCTGGGTTTTGCAAAGACGAATCCACTTGCAAAGATCCGGACCCTGGGCCAGCCCGTCCAAAAACAAGCCGCATGTACGATACAACTGCCGGCGGATCAGGACACTGGGATGACACAGTGCATTTCCTTTGTAAAAGAACGTATTGAGCCATTCATACCGTGTTCTGTTTTTCGTTGCGAAACAATTGGTATAGGTATCCTGAATCTCAGGCGAGCGAACCTCGCCGGTCTCATCGATGATATCCACCCCGGTGAACACCGCGCCAATCTCCGCATGTTCATCCAGAAATGCAACCTGCCGCTCCAGTTTTTCCGGCCGCCACATATCGTCCGAATGAAAGACCGCCACGTATTCTCCGGTTGCTTTTTCATCCATCACCCGAAACGCATGTTCCGGCCCCATGCGCACTTCGTTGCGCACCGCATGGATGCGCGGGTCCTGATAGCGGCAGATTCTCTCCCAGGAATCATCCTGAGAACAATCGTCCACAATCAAAAACTCCCAATCCGTAAAGGTCTGGTTCATCACCGACCGGATGGCTGCGTCAATAAAAGCTCCATGATTGTAAGACGTCAACAAAACCGTTACTTTTGGCATCAAAACTCCCCCTCGATCGCTTTTATCTGCGGCCGCGATGAATCAGTTTCCAGCACAAAGACCTGCGCGAAAGCTGAATAAAGCGACTCAGTTCCTCTTCGGTCGCCTTGTCCGGATTCGGTGCCGGCGGGCCTACCCGGTTGCACAAATTTTTCACCGCATCCAGACACCAGTTGACTCCGTCGGCGCCTTTTTCAAATACAACGCTGAAAAAGCGCAAAACGATCAGTACAATGCCCCCCAGCAGGCCGACGATCCCCCGCACGATATGGGGAAGGAGTCTGAGAGGCAGCGTTGCGCGCCAGGTACTGCTGGCGCGGATCTCTTTTGCCGCAGCACGCAGCTTCTCCATCTCCTGTGCCTTTTCTTCGTCCGTCCAGAACGTCTTGCCGGACGTTTCATCCGGTCGCCACAAAAGCCCGTATACGTCCTGTGCCGTGACAACGCCTTTATAAGACGCCATTTTTTCAAACACCTGCGCACGGTACTGGCCAATGAAGCGATCCCTTTGCGCAAAAAGTTTCTGGTCTGCCGGCACCTTGTAAATGCTGGTGGCCTTATCCGCACAGGCAAACGACGCATGCGTCAAATAACGCATCCAGAGATCCCAGTCTTCCAATGCGTCCAGCGTCTCATCAAAGCCCCCGTACTCCAGAAAGAGCGAACGGCGGAAGAGCACTGCCTGGATGGGAACGGGATTCCGTGAAAAGAAATCGACCAGACGCAAATCTCCCGAATGATTTCGCTTTTCACGGTAAACGAACTTCGTCAAATCATCCGGGTCTGCCTCGCAAAGGCCTTCCACCGAGCCCGCCGCAAAAAAGCTGCAATCCGGATTTTCTTCGATCAGACAGGCCATCACTTCCAGATGATCCGCAAAGAAATAATCATCATCATCCAAAAAGCAGACATATTCCGTTGTTGCTTTTTCCAGGCCCACATTTCCGGCCCGGCATCGCCCCAGCGAGGCGCACGCCGGAATATATTCCAGATCCAAACGGTCTTGAAATGCCCGGACCGCAGACTCTGATACCGGATTCTCGCCGTCTTCCACCACGAGCACTTTGAAATGCCGGTACGTTTGGTTGCACAGACTTTCCAGCGTCATGCGAAGAAGCTCCGGCCGACGATAGGTTCGGATAATTACGGTGATATCCGGTTGTCCCGCCGGGAAGTGCGATTCGTAAAAAGCGCCCTGCTTTGCAAATTCATAGTCGAACTCCAGGAAGGACGGGCGGAACCGGGAGGGGCACACCACATTTTTTTGAAATTCCCGGTATGCTTCCTTATGGGCTTGAATCCTCGCCATCTGCTTGTGAAAAACAGCATGGGTCTGCTCATTGTTCTCGATGCGCTCTTCCACCAGTCTGTACAGCTTTTTCCAGCTGTGGAGATCCTGTCCATCGCCATACTTATAGCGCAGCACAAGATTGCCCGCAACGCTTCCCGCCAGCTGTGTGGGCTTTTCCTCGCCCGCTGTACGATACGCGTAATGATGGATGACCGCGGAAGGAACATACATTAATTTGTAGCCCAATGCCCGAATATGCCAGGAGAGGTCCACGTCTTCCGCATACATGAAAATACTCTCGTCAAATCCGCCTGTCTTTTCAAACACTTCCCTGCGCAGCACAAAACAGGCCCCGCTGCACCAGGAGGTCTCCAAGGTCACCGGATCATAATATTTCGGATGCTCGTAGGGGAACTGACGCAGCTCGAACGCGCCGAAGTCAACGGGCGCCTGCTCAATGGCGCGGTCCAGATTTTGGAACGCATCCGGGTCGATCTCTGTATCCACATTGCAGAAAAAGACAAAATCACCGTTGCCGGCACGTGCCGCAGCGTTGCTGGCACTGCCGAACCCCAGATTTTCCTTTTGCGGCAGAACGCGAATCTCCCGAAAAACATCCCGGTATTTTTCCGCCAGGGCGTACGCCGCAGCCAGAGAATCGTCCTGCGAAGCATTGTCGGCAAAGTACAGTGCAATTTTTCTGCAGTCATAGTTCACCGCAGCAATTGCCTCCACACACGCCGTCAGCCATTGGCTGGAGTTATATAGTGCAAAACAAAGATCATAAGTCATATTCAGGACCTCCCGTTGAAGTGAAAATTCAGCCCATGCTGCGGTCCGTTCAAAAGGAAAGCCGGAGCAGTGGGAGACGAATCCATCCTGTTGTCTCACCGTCCGGCTTATCGATTGCATAAAACTGTTTTGAACGCCGGAATTTCCGGCATCTCATTTTATCAGGACATCAACGATTGTATTATATATTTTTGTGATTGTTGCGTCAACATTCCCGGCCAGCGGGTGTCTGTCCGCCGCAGCCGGTGTGCTGTTTTCGCAAAAAAAGAGCCGGCACAAAGTACCAGCCCTTTTCGTTTTGTGATTTGTAAAAACAAACCCACCCTGCCGTCTGTGCACACCAAAACCTACCGTAATGGCAGGTGGGTGCCCTGCCCAAGTTTCACGCTCCCTTCCTCCGCTTGCGGCCGAAGCCGGGCGGGAGGTCTGCGATCCCCTTGCGGACCCCGGGCTCCCGTTGATTGGTTAGTAGGATTATATATGAACACAACAAATCGTACAGGGCAGGCTGGTTTTGCACTGCCGCGAACTGCTTTTACAGTTCGATGTCATACAGTTCCTCGAGGCGTGCGGCGAACACTTCGCTGACTGCCGCCAGCTCTTCGTCGTCATCCACAATGTCCAGGAACTCTTCTCCGTTTTCTTCCACGGTGCGCATGATGACCACTTGCGCATCCTCTTCCAGCATTTTTTCCGGATCCGCCACATACGGAACCACCGCCAGATAGTGCTCGCCGTTGTAATCGGCTGCGTCAATCACTTCACACTCGTGCTCTACACCCGCTTCATCTTCCAACGTGATCAAATCGGGAGTGTAATCCAAATCTTCCTGATTTTCCATTTTTTCTCCTTCAGCAGGCTTGCCCGCGTATCTTTTTCTGTCTTTATTTTACCCAATCACACTGCCTGCGTCAAGCCAACCTTACAAAAAACACAATGTGAAAATCTTTTCTCGAAGTCTACTTCTATCCTATAAAATATGCTATACTAAAGAGGAATATTCCTTTTTCGAGTGGCGGTGATTCCATGACCAAACGTATTTTTCTTGTGTGCCTTGCGCTGGTTTGCCTGGTTCTGACCGGCTGCGGCGGAAAGCAGGGCTTTGCGGGCAGCAGCCGCAGCCCCGTGGAAAGCAGCGAGGAACAGCTTGCGCAGCCTTCTCAGGACACACCGGTGGCCGTGCTCTCCACCAGTATGGGAGATATTTTTATCGTTTTGTTCCCGCAATATGCACCCATGGCGGTGGAAAACTTTGAAGGTCTTGCCCAGCAGGGGTATTACAACGGAAACATCTTTCATCGGGTCGTTGCAGATTTTGTGATTCAAACCGGCGATGCGACGCAATCCGGCACCGGCGGGGCCAGCATCTGGAACAACAATGCTTACCCGAACGAATTGAGCGACAAGCTGCACCACTATTCCGGCGCTGTGGCGCTGGCCCGTGCGGCGGACGGTTCTGTGGGTAATTTGAGTCAGTTCTATATTGTGCAGACACCCGAAGATTCTGTAGATAAAACCGCAGCGGAAGAAATGGTCGCTTCCGGTGTTCGTCAGGAGGTAGCCGACGCCTACCAGAGCGCGGGCGGCGCCCCTTATCTGGACGGACAGGACACCGTGTTCGGTCAGGTGTACAGCGGTATGGACGTTGTGGACGCCATTGCGCAGGTGGAGTGTGACGAAAGCGGCCGTCCGCTGGAACCCGTCACGCTGAACAGTGTTACCATCACCACCTACGGCGCGCTTCAAACGCAAGCGACCTCTTCCCCCTCCGGCAGCACTCCGAGCGCCTGAGCTGCCTTTTTGAAAGGAAATCCCTGTGAAAAAGCTTTTGAAATTTCTGACTTCCCGCACCTTTCTGTTCATGGTGCTGATTCTTCTGCAGCTGATCATTCTGGTCGCGCTGCTGCTGGAATTCAGCCGTGTCGGATCGGTTCTCTATCTCCTGCTCACCATTTTGAGCGTGCTTGTCATGCTTCCGATTCTGGAGTACGCTGACATCAACCCCGCCTACAAACTGATGTGGCTTTTGCTGATCATTGCAATGCCGCTTTCCGGCGCGGTGTTTTACATGCTTCTCGGTTCCCGGGGAATCCGCCCCAAGAAGGCCGCTCAGTTTGCGGACATTGAGCACAAGGCGGCAGCGGCCGTTCAGCCCGACGGATGTGCCAGCCGTGCGCTGAAACAGTTTGACCGGGGATTGGAACGCAGCGTGGATTATCTTTCCACCTATGCGGCCTCCCCTGTATATCAGGCGACGCAAAGCCGCTACTTTGCCACCGGAGAGGAATTCTTTCCGGTGTTTCTTGAAGAACTGCGTCAGGCGCGCCGTTCCGTTTTCATGGAATATTTCATTATTGAAGAGGGCGAGATGTGGAACCAGACCCTCGAGATTCTGAAAGAGAAAGCCCGGCAGGGATTGGACGTTCGTGTGATTTATGACGGAGTGGGCAGCATGTTTACCCTTCCTCTGGACTACGATGAACAGCTGCGGGCCATGGGCATCAAGTGTTATGCCTTCAACGGGCTTCATTTTTCCTGGCACTTAACGGACTACAAAATGCTGAACAACCGGGATCACCGAAAAATTGCGGTGATCGATGGCGAGATCGGATTTTCCGGCGGTTTGAACTTTGCGGATGAGTACATCAACCGCAAAGAGCGGTTCGGTTACTGGAAAGACACGGCCTTCATGCTGAAAGGCCCTGCGGTTTACTCGCTTTCTCTGACATTTTTGCGCATGTGGGATTTTGTGGCGGGCACCGAGACCAATTTCCGGTCGTATCTGCCCGTGAACCGTTTTGAAGAAGAGGGATTCGTACAGCCTTACTGCGATTCGCCTCTGGACGGAGAAAACATTTCGGAAAATGCCTATCTGAACGTGCTGCAGCAGGCCAAGGACTATGTATATCTCACAACCCCTTACCTGATTCTGGACAATGAGATGGTCACGACTTTATGCCTGGCGGCCAAAAGCGGCGTGGATATTCGCATCATCACGCCGGGCATTCCCGACAAATGGTACGTGTATTACGTCACACAAAGTTATTACGCTACCCTGCTGAAGGCCGGGATTCGGATTTACGAGTACACACCCGGATTTATTCATGCCAAAATGTACCTCAGCGATGACAAGCTGGCCATTGTAGGCAGCGCCAACATGGACTACCGCAGCCTTTATCTTCACTTTGAAAACTGCTGCGCATTTTATGGCGGGCATATGCCGCACGATGTGAAACGGGACATTTTGCGGACCATGGCCCAAAGCCACGAGGTCACCTTGCAGGAGGCGCAGAGCGCGCCCCTTTACAAATGGGTCGCCCAGATTTTTCTGCGGCTGTTCGCGCCGCTGATGTGAGAAAGTGAGGAACCACCATGAAACGAATTGTTGTGATCGACGGCCAGGGCGGCGGGTTTGGCCGCACCCTGATTGCGGCCCTGCGGTCCGCCGGTGTTCAGGAAGAAATTATTGCAGTGGGCACCAATTCTGCCGCCACCAGCGCAATGTTGAAAGCGGGCGCCACAGCGGGCGCCACCGGAGAAAATGCCGCCGTGGTCAATGCCGCGCGGGCAGAGATTCTGGCCGGTCCCATCGGCCTGGTGATGGCCAACAGCATGCTGGGCGAATGCAGCCCCGCCATTGCCTGCGCCGTGGCCGAGAGCCGGGCCCAGAAAGTTCTGATTCCCGTTTCCAAATGCGGCGCGTGGATTGCGGGACTTCCCGAAAAGCCTCTGGCAGCTTACATATCAGACGCTGTTGCATTGATTCTGGAGCTTTTGAAACAATGAAAAAACGATCCGGCAGACATCTGCCGGATCGTTTTTTTATTTTGAATCATCTGTCAGGACTGGCTTTTCTGCAAATTGTGGCGATAAGCCATATAACTCTCCAAAATTACAACGGCAGCCACCGAATCCAGCACCTGTTTACGTTTTTTGCCAAAGGTGCCGTTCTCCGTCAAAATACTGGCGGCAGTTACGGTCGTGCTTCTCTCGTCCCAAAGTTCTACAGGAATGGGAACGATGGCTTTCAGGGTATCGGCCAGTTTCCGGCATTTCTGCGCGCGGGCGCCCTCGGTGCCGTCCATATTGCGGGGAAGGCCGATCACGATCATGCCCGCCTCAAATTCCCGGCTTGCGTAAACAATTTTTTCCGCCACCTTGGCAAAGCTTTTTTCTTCAATGGTGCCCACCGGGCTTGCCAAAAACTCCGTGCGGTCGCACACGGCCAGCCCCGTGCGCGCATCGCCGTAATCAACGGCCATAATTTTCATATACTCACTCCAAGCATTTATTCTTTACTCATTATACAAAACCTGCCCGGTTTTGCAAGTCCTTCAAAATACACGCGACCACCCCATCTGCCGAAATGTCCTCTGCCGTCAAAAAACAGCGGCGTCCGCAGGCCGAAAGAGCCCCGGCGGTCACCGGCCCGATGCACACACACTGGGCGCTTTCTTCCGGCGCGCCACAGGCAGCATACCAGGCTTTGACACCTTCCGCACTGCCAAAGACCAGATAATCCACCTTTGCATCGGACTGAAGGGGCACAAAATCTGTGCGGTACAGGCTGCATTCCTGAACCGAAAAGCCCTGTTCTGCAAGTTCTGTGTACAATTCAGGGGTGCTGTTGGCAGAGCGAAACAAAAAAATCGGTTCAGCCTTCTCTGCCGCTGTGCTGAGCGCGCCGGCCAGCGCCTGACTTGTGGCAGGATGCGCCACAAGATCGGCCGTGATCCCATGCTTCTGCAACGCCTGTGCCGTAACCGGGCCGATTGCCGCAAAACGGCACTGCGCCAGACGGCGTACGTCTGTTCCGCTTTTCAAAAGGCGCTCGAAGAAAATCTCTACGCCGTTTTGGCTGGTGAAAACTGCCCAGCCGGAAACTTTGGTGAAGGCGGCAATGCCTTCATCCGGTTCCAATGACTTCACACGGCCAGCCATCATGTGCACCGGCCTTGCGCCCAGCTTCAGCAGTCTTTCTTCCAGACGGCGCGTGAAAGAGGCGGTTCCCACAAGGCCCACACGCACACCGGCCAGCGGGCGCGGATCACCCTCGTACAAATTCATGGCCGCGGTCTCGCCTACCACGATGACCGCCGGTGCCTGCACATCCGCCTGACGCACCTTTTCCGCAATGTTTTTCAGCGTCCCGCGCACAACGGCCGGGTGCGGTGCATTCCCGCCGGAAACAACGGCCGCCGGCGTACTGCCGGCCTTGCCCGCTTCCATCAGCCGGTTGGCAATGCGCTCCAGCTGGCTCAGCCCCATCAAAAACACCAGGGTTCCGTTCAGATTTGCCAGCGTATGCAGGGACTCCGGCAAGCTGTCCTCGCTTTGTGCCGTGTGCCCCGTAATCACATGAAAACTGCGGCTGAGGCCCCGGTGTGTGACCGGGATGCCCGCTGCGGCCGGAACCGCAATGCACGAGGAAATGCCCGGCACGATCTCGCAGGGAATCCCCGCCTGGTGCAGCGCCTGAACCTCTTCCCCGCCGCGTCCAAACACAAAGGGATCGCCGCCTTTCAGGCGGACGACGGTTTTTCCCTCACTGCCCAGGCGCACCAGCAGCGCATTGATTTCCGGCTGCGGCATGGAATGACGGCCGCAGCGCTTACCCGCCGGATAAAGTTCCGCCTGTGCCGCCTGTTCCAACAGCGCCGGGTCAATCAGGTCGTCGTATACCACTGCATCACAGGTCTGCAGCAGCCGCAGCCCGCGCAGCGTAATCAAATCTGCGCTGCCGCAGCCCGCCCCCACCAGATAAACAAAGCCCTTTTTCTCCATGCGGTTTCTCCCCTATTCACAAAAACACTGCCATGTGCCGTTTACACACACACGGCAGACATGCACGCCAAACACCTTGTCCAGCGTTCCGCTTTCATATACATGCAGCGGAGTATCCACCTGGACCAGCCTTCCCTGTGACAAAAGAGCCACCCGGTCTGCCGTGCGCAGCGCAAGACACAGGTCGTGGCTGACCAGAACCACTGCTTTTCCCGCTGCGGCCAGGTCTTTGGCCGTGCGCATCACCTCCATCTGGTGGCGCACATCCAGCCAGGTGGTGGGTTCATCCATAAAAATCGTCTTCGTCTGCTGCGCCAGCGCCATCGCCAGATAGATTTTCTGCCGCTGGCCGCCGCTGAGCTCCTCCATGCGGCAATGGGCCAGCTCCAGCGCATCTGCCTGCTGCAGCGCCCGGTCCACCGCCTCGTGATCGCTTTTGCGGTAACGGCGCGGGAATGGCAGATACGGGAAGCGGCCGTGCAGCACCATGCGCCGCGCTTCGATGTTGGGAATGCCGCGGCTCTGTGCCATATACGCCGCCCGGCGCGCCACCTGCACGGGCGCAAGTTCTGACAAGGGCGTACCATCGTACAAGATCTGCCCTTCCAAAGGCGGCAGAAGCCCCAGCGCAGTTTTTAAAAGCGTGCTTTTGCCACACCCGTTGGGGCCCAGAAGCACCGTGACGTTTCCCTCGGGGAAACAGAGATCCACATGTTCCAGCACCGCATGTTCCCGGTAACCGGCGGTCAAATTCTGCAATTCGATCATGCGTGGGTCTCCTTTCTGCGGAACAAAAGCCATAAAAAGAACGGTCCGCCCGCCAGCGACAAAACAATGCCCACCGGCAGTTCATACGGGGCAAACAGCGTTCGCGCGGCCACATCACACAATGTCAGAAGCGCCGCTCCCACCAGTGCGCACCCCGCCAGCAGGCGGCGGCTCTCACCCCCCACCAGACGGCGCACCATATGGGGGGCGACCAGCCCCACAAAGCCCAGCAACCCGGCAAAACTGACCGCCGCACCGGCCAGCGCTGCGGCCAGCGCCAAAAGCAGCACACGCACACGGCGCACCCGAAGGCCCAAGCTTTGCGCCATGTCCGTTCCCAAAGCCAGAACATCCATCTCGTGGGCCAGTGCCAGGGCGGTAGCCAGGCACAGCAGAATGACCCATGCCGCGGGTGCAATGCGGTCCATGGAGACGTTGGCCAGACCGCCGATGCGAAAATCGGAATAACCGATCAACGAGTCCGGAAATACGGTGAGCACCGCGTCGATCCCCGCGCTGAACATGCCGGAAATCGCCATGCCGGCCAAGACCAGCGTAATGCGGGAGGCACCTGCTTTTTCCGCAATGAACAGGACCAAAAGCACACCGGCAAATGCACCGGCGAACGCCGCCGCAGGCACAACGTTCACCGCCGTGGGAAGCACGGCACAGCACAGCGCCACACCCAGCCCCGCGCCGGAATTGACACCGATGATATTGGGTGCGGCCAGCGGGTTTGCCAGCACCGTTTGAATGATCGCACCGGAAACCGCCAGTGCTGCCCCCGCCAGCAAACAGCCCACTGTGCGAGGTACCCGCACATACAGAAGAATGGACGCGGCAGAAGCATCCCCTCTTCCGCACAAAACCGCCAGCAATTCCCGCGGTGACAGTGCCGCCGCGCCCAGGCAAAGGCTCAGCAATGCCGCCGCGATCATCCCTGCCGCAAGCAGCAGGAAGCATGGAAATATGCCCCGAGTGTCATTCCTGTCCATACAAAATCTCCGCCAATCCCTCATAGGCCTCGCCCCAGCGGGCGTTGGGCTTCACATTATACAGCTGCTGGTCCATGTAGTAGCATTTGCTCTGCTGCACAGCACGCAGCTGCTGCCAGGCTGGATTGGACAACACCGCTTTTTCCAGCGTCTGGCGTGCTTTTTCCTGGTCGCTGCCCTGCAAAACAATGAAAATACATTCCGGGTCCGCCTGCAAGATGGCCTCCATGGAAAGAGTTTCCAAAAGAGACTCGTCGCTGTCTGCAATGTTGGTGCAGCCCAAATCAGCCAGCATTTCTCCCAGCACGGTGTTCTGGCTGTTTTTCACCTTGCAGCTGCTGCCGGTAGCGCGCAGATACAGCACCGTGGGACCCTGTTTGCCCTGGGCGGAAGCAATGGCCGCATCCACCTGCTCTTGCACAAGCGTGCCGTACTGTTCATACCGGTCTTCGCAGCCTGTGATGCGGGTGCAAATCTCCAGCATCCGCAGATAATCCTCAAAGCTGCTTACATCGAAATAAGCGGTGGGGATACCGGCATTTTCCAGTGTTGGCATCAGTTCCACGTCGGCCGAAGTCTTTGTGCTGGCAAGCACAAAATCCGGCTGTGCCGCCAGCAGGGTCTCGGCACTGGGTTCGCTGACCTTGCCCAGATCGATCACAGACTCGTCCAAATCCAAATCAAACTGCGTCCATGTGTCATCCGCCGCAGCCACCAGCGTATCCTTGCCGCCCGCAATGCACCAAACATCTGCAAAACTTCCAATCAGTGCGGCCACCCGCTTGGGCGAATCCACTGTGACGGTCCGCCCCAAATCATCGGTAAACGTAACCGAATCGGCCTGCGCTGCAGATGCGCTCTGTGAACTTGGCGCCGCCGTCCCACAGGATACAAGCAGAAAAAGTGAAAGCAGCACACAAATAAGCAATCTGTGTTTTTTCATTGGTCGTTCCCCCACCGTTTGTTGAAATTTTCAAATGTTTCGCTTTTCCGGTCAGCCTTTCCAGCCTCTTTGGGCCGGGTCCAGCGCATTGGCCGCGGTATACAGCAGTGCGTTGCAGACTGCCGCTGCCACATTGCTGCCTCCCTTGCGCCCCATTGCAGCGATGACCGGAACACCGGCCGCTTCGCACGCGGAAAAAATGCGCTCTTTGCTCTCCACCACGTTCACAAAGCCCACAGGGACCGCAATGACCAGTGCCGGCCGCAATCCTTCCTCAATCAATTTTTCCAGCCGGAACAGGGCCGTGGGCGCGTTTCCCACCGCAAACACCGCACCCGGGTGAAGCTGCGCCGCTTTTTGCATGGCGGCGTCTGCCCGCGTGGTATTTTCCTGTACTGCTGCGCGTGCCACATCTTCGTCGGCCATATAGCAGTATGCACTGCAGCCCAGCTTTTTCAGAGTCGGCTTACTGATGCCTGCCAGCGCCATGTTGGTATCTGTTACAAGAACGGCGCCGCGTCCCAGTGCTTCCACCCCTTTGTCAACCGCCCCCGGTGTGAAACACAGGTTCTTGGCATAGTCAAAATCCGCAGTGGTGTGGATCACCCGCTGCACCACGGCTTCGCACCCGGCCGGTACCTGAATGCCCCGCTCGGTCAGTTCGCCCTGTATGATGGCCATGCTGGTCCGCTCGATATCGGCAGGAAGTACATGCCTTTCGTTCAAATCTTCTCATCCTTTCCCGGCGCAAAAGCGTCCATCATACGGTACAGCGCAGGAATATCCAGCGAGGAACGCACCGCGTCCGCCAGCAGATCATACTGACGTTCCTTGTAATCCGCATGACTTTGCAAATGTGCATCCAGCGCGTTCAACCCTTTGCGCGCCAGAAGCCAGTCTGCCATTTTTTCAGTCAGTTCGCCTGTGTCAAACAGGCCGTGAAGATAAGTCCCGAACACATTGCCACAGACCGCGCCTTCTTCCGTTCCGTTTTCCAGGCGGCAGAAAGGACTGACTCGGCCGCTCCGGGTCCGCCCCATGTGAATTTCGTATCCGTCCAGCCGGGCACCCGCAAAGGGGCCCGCCGCAATGCCCTCCACACGGGTGCGAACCTTTCGCCCCGAAAAACAGGTGTCGCAGGGCAGAAGCCCCATTCCTGCCATCGTGCCGCCCTGCTCCACACCTTGCGGGTCTGCAAGAGAGCGTCCCAGCATCTGATAACCGCCGCACACGCCCAAGACCGGCGTGTCCGCAGCCGCCAGCTTTTTTACTGCAGCTTCCAGACCGTTTTGACGCATCCATGCCAGGTCTGCCATGGTGTTTTTGGTGCCCGGCAGCACCACCAGATCCGGCGTTCCCAGCGCCTGCACTTTTTCCACATAACGAACCCCCAAAGCCGGATGACTTTCCATCGGAGAAAAATCGGTAAAATTGGAAATGTGCGGCAGACGAATCACCGCGATATCCACCGGCCGGTTTTGAAAGCGGCGTTCCAAACGGGTGGAAAGACTGTCCTCATCGTCGATGTCCACGCGCGTATAGGGAACGACCCCCAGCACCGGCAGGCCTGTCTTTTCTTCCAGCATGGTCAGGCCCGGGCGCAAAAGTTCCACGTCTCCGCGAAACTTGTTGACCACCAGCCCTTTGATGCGTGCACATTCCTCCGGTGCCAGCAAAGCCACCGTGCCGTACAGCTGTGCAAACACGCCGCCCCGGTCGATGTCCCCCACCAAAATCACCGGTGCGTTCACCTGCTCGGCCAACCCCATGTTTACAATGTCGCCTTCCCGCAGATTGATTTCCGCCGGGCTGCCTGCCCCTTCGATGACAATGATGTCGTTTTCCGCCGCCAGGCTTCGGTAAGCTTTCAAAACCTGCGGCAGCAGGGTCTTTTTCAGGCGGTAATATTCCGCCGCACAATACTGCCCCTGCACCTCGCCGCAAACAATCAGCTGACTGCCGGTATCGCTGCTGGGCTTGAGCAAGATTGGGTTCATGCGCACGTCCGGTTCCCGGCCGGCGGCTTCCGCCTGCGCCACCTGTGCACGCCCCATTTCCAGTCCGTCCCGGGTAATGTAACTGTTCAGCGCCATATTCTGGCTTTTGAACGGTGCCACCCGCCAGCCATCCTGATGAAAAATGCGGCAGAGCGCCGTCACCAGCAGACTTTTTCCTGCGCCGGACATCGTTCCCTGCAGCATAATACAGCGGGCCATTCACAGCACCTCCTCAAGCGTTTTTAAAAAAGCGTCGTTCTCTTCCCGTGTTCGGACAGCCGCGCGGTACCACCCCGGCCCCAAGCCCGGATAGTTGTCGCAGCGCCGCACGAGAACGCCTTTGTTCCGCAAAGCCGCGCCCAAATCGGTGCGCGGATGAAAAAACAATAAATAGTTTGCCTCTCCCGGTACCACCCGGCAGCCAAGCGCCAGCAGTTTCTCCCGCATGCGGGGCCGCTCGGCAGCAATCAGGGCGCGCAGCTGTTCACTGTACGCCTTTTCATCCAGCGCGGCCCGTCCCGCTGCCTGCGCGGGGGTGGATACCGCCCAGGGCTGTCCGCACAGGCGCATACGTTCCAGCAGCGCTTCGTCCGCGCAAAGCGCATAACCCAGACGAAGACCCGCCATGCCGTACCACTTTGTAAATGCGCGCAAAATCAAAAGCTTCGGATGGCCCGCCAGTTCGTTCAGCAGCGTGTGCGCAGCCGGGTCGTCCAGAAATGCATTAAAGCATTCATCCGCCACCAGAAGCGTTCCGCATTGGGCGCACCGTTCCAGAATCCGCTGCAAAAGCGGCCGGGGCGTGGTTCGACCCGTTGGGTTATTGGGTTCACACAAAAACAAAAGATCCAGCCCGGGGTGAATCCGCTCCAGCAAAGCTTCCGTCACAGTGAAGTCTGTTTCTGCGTCCAATGTGAAAGAACGGATTTCGCAATCCGACGCGCGCAGCGCCTGCTCATATTCGGAAAAGGTGGGTGCCGTGACAAGCGCCGTGCGGCCCCGCATGGCCAGCGCCAGCCGAAAAATCAGGTCCGCAGCACCATTGCCGCACAAAATCCATTCTGGCGGGACGCCCAGCGACGCGGAAAGCTTTTCCCGCAGAGCTCGGCACAGCGGGTCGGGATAGCGATCCGCCTGTTCCAGCGCTGCTGCCGCCGCCCGGCGCACCCCTTCGGGCAGCCCCAGCGGACTGACGTTGGCCGAAAAATCCAGCGGCATGGCTCCGTACTCCTGAACGAACCCTGCCCAGTCGCCTCCATGTGGCAGTTCCATTTCCATCCTCCTCAATGCATCCATCCCCACAGCGCGGCCCGAAGCCCAATCCAGCCCAGCAGACACAGGGCGCCCGCCATGTACATCATGTGGTTTGCCCGCAGAATGTCCGCCGGTTCCACCGGACGCAGTACGTCGCCGATGGTGGGTTTCTCCACCCGTTTTCCGAAATAGGAAGCAGGCCCTGCCAGCTGCACACCCAGCGCACCCGCCATGGCTGCCTCGGTCTGGGCCGAATTGGGGCTGGCGTGATTGCGCCGGTCTCTGCGCCAGATGCGCAGTGCATTTTTTCCGTTTTGTCCCGTGAGAGATGCTGCCGCGATCAAATACAGCGCCGCCAAACGGGAGGGAAGATAGTTGACCGCATCGTCCAGTCTGGCTGCGGCGCGGCCAAAAAATAAATAGCGGTCGTTTTTATACCCCACCATACTGTCCATGGTGTTCACGGCTTTATAGCAAAGCGCCAGCGGAGCACCCCCCAGCAGCATGTAAAAGGCAGGCGCCACCACACCGTCGGAAAAATTTTCCGCCACGGTCTCCACCACCGCTTTTGTCACACCCTCTGCGCTCAATGCCTGCGTGTCTCGCCCCACAATTCGGGAAACCGCGCGCCGGGCATCGTCCAGCGTGGCGCCCGTCAGCGCGTTGTACACCTTGCGGCTTTCATCCCGCAGGCCCCGCATGGCCAGTGCCTGCCAGCACCAGACCGTCTCCAGCGCAAAGGCGGCCGCCGGATGGATGCGGCCGCACAGCCACAGCGCCAGCGCACTCACCGCCAGCGTCCCCAGAGGCAGTACCGCCGCCAGCACCGCACCGGCCGCCAGCTGGCCGCCCGAAGATTTTGGGAAAAGCCTGCGCAGCGGCGGTTCCAGTACAGCGATCAGGCGCCCCATTCCCACCACGGGGTGCGGCATCCAGGCAGGGTCTCCCAGTGCGAGATCCAGGCAAAACCCCAGCAGGGCCGCTGCTGCAATGTTCATGTTATTCCTCCTTCGCGTAGGACACCTCACGGACCAGGTCCAGAACCTGTTCCGAATGCCAGCGGCCGGTGTCCAGCACAAAACCGGCGGCATTGCCCGCACACCAGCTGTAATAGTCCCGGCGGGGGCGGGCATATCGTTCCATCACAGCCATCTGTGTTCCCCCATGGGCCAGAATGACCAGTTCTTCTCTTTGCTGGGCAAGCGCCCGGTCCACCAGACCGGCAAAAGCAGAACAGGTGCGGGCGGAAAACTCCGCCCGGTTTTCACCGCCCGGGCAGCGGCCCAGGCAGTCCTCTCCCACCCAGGCGCGATAATCCGCATCGTGCTCCATTTCCACATAATTGCGGCCTTCAAAAATCCCGAAACACATTTCCCGCAGCGCTTCCACCGGAATAAGACGTGCATCGGGGAAGAGAATCCGTGCGGTTTCCACCGCTCGGGAAAGGGGCGAAACATAAACTTCCCGGGGAGAAAAATCCGCCTGCCGCAGCGCCGCACGCCCTTTTTCCGACAGAGGGATATCCCGCTGACCCTGATAGCGCTTCTGTTCGTTGTACAGCGTTTGGCCATGGCGCAAAAGGTAAATCTTCATTCCGGCCGTTCTCCTTTCAAAAAAATGGGCAATCCGCAGAACATCCGGACCACCGTATCGGCACGCTGTGCCAGAAGACAGGCCAGACGGCCGGCGTTCTCCCGCGCTGCGCGCTGGTCAGGGTCCACCGGGACCACGCCGCCCCCCACTTCGGTGGTGATGACGATTTCATACTGCGCCAGACGGTCAGCCAGCGCTTCCAGATCTTCGCAGGCAGCGGCCAGTTCCTGCACATTCCAGACGGCCCTGCACCCCAGCTCTTCCTGCGAACAGTTCAAAATCCGGCGCGCATAATCCCGTTTCCCGCTGTACAACGGCCCTGTGATCAGGATCATATCACCACTCCTCTACCATCTGGCAGACAACCAGCGCCGCCAGCATCCAAATTTCCGTTTTCTGCAAAAACCATCCGGCCAAATCTCCGGAAATGCCGCCAAATTCTTTTTGGGACATTCTGCGATACCGCACAAAGACCAGTACAGCCGCCAGCACCATCCCACCGCCGCACAGGCCTCCCGCCGCCACAAGGCACACCGCCAGAAGCACGCACAGCGCTGTCAGAATGCGCCGCACCGCCAGCCGGTCGGCAGCAGTGGCAAAGGTGTGGACAAGGCCCGTAGATTTCGCCAGGGGGAACCAGGCCACCGCCAGCCCGGAGAGCGCCCGCTCCAGCACAAACCCAAAGCCCATGCACAGCGCATCCCGCGGGGTACAGCGCACGGCCGCACACAGCCCCAGATATGCAATAAAATAGGTGCACAGCCGGATGAGCGCAAACGCACCGCAGCGCGGGTCCTTCAAAATCTCCTGCTTTTTTTCCGGCGAGGCACAGCTGGCCAGCGCATCACAGGTATCGGCGTATCCATCCAGATGAATGCCGCCGGTGACAAACACCGGAATCAGGCACAGCCCCGCTGCGCGCAAAAGGCCCGGAAAGGAAAAGTGTGCCGCCGCCACAGCCCAGCCCCACCATGCCAGAGCGCATACCGCTCCTACCAGCGGAAAGGCGCACAGCGCGTACCGCATATTTTTTTCGTTCCACACAGGCTGCGGCACCGGCACCGCTGAAAACATGGCAAACGCCACCGCGATGGTCTGCCAAACGATCACAAAACTCGTCCTCCCCGTTTATAATAGTGCGGAATTCCGCACACCACTTCGCAAACTTCGTCCGCCCGGGCAGCCAGCGCCCGGTTCACCTGACCCAATACCCGAAGATACGTCTCCGTATCCCCCTGATAGTCGCTGCCGCCGCTGAACACGTCGCCTGTAACCACCACCAGCACACTGCACTGCGCCAGAAGATTTTCCACCCCGTCCAGCACAGCCTGCACGGTGTTCCGGCCGGCACCGCCCGGCGCGTACAGCTCGTTGGCCGTCAGGTTGCTGATGCATTCCAGCAGAACCGCGCCCGAAGACGGCAGCCGAAGGCCGGACAGGTCCATGGGACATTCCAGCGTCTGAAAGCCTTTGCCGGCGCGCAGCGTGCGATGCCGTTCCACACGCGCACGGCACTCGTCGTCAAAGATCTGCATGGTTGCCACGTAAAACCGCGGCTGTGTGCCGGCCTGCAAAATCAGTTCTTCCGCAAAGCCGCTTTTGCCGGAGGCTGCGCCCCCTGCTACCAGTGTGAACATCAGGGTTCCTCCTTGCCGCTTTGCGGCGTATAGGCTTCGATGCCGCCCTCGTCAAAGGTATAGCACTCCGCATAAACCGCCCGGGCCATGTCCAGCAGCGGCATGGCTGCCACCGCGCCCGTTCCCTCGCCCAGGCGCATCTCTGCCGTGATCAGCGGCCGTTTGCCCAACTTCTCCAGCAAAAGGCGGCCCGCCGGTTCCGCCGAGACATGGCTGGCCAAAACCGCCTTGGAGGCATGCGGGCACAGACGCACAGCGCACAGCGCCGCCACCGTGCTGATAAAGCCGTCGGCCAGCACTGGAACACGGTATGCCGCACCGCCCAGAAAAACACCGCACAAGCCGGCGATATCAAATCCGCCCACCTTGGCCATTACATCCAGCGCATCGGACGCATCCGGACGGTTGCGGGCGATGGCACGCTCAATGGCAGCTATTTTCCGCGCAAGGCCCGCATCCGACAGGCCGGCGCCCCGGCCTGTCATCTCTGCAGGGGACCGGCCCAGAAGCACACTGGCCACCGCACTGGAAGTGGTGGTGTTTCCGATGCCCATTTCCCCGGTGGCAAGCAACCGCACGCCCCGCTCTGCACACTGTCGCACAAGGGTCGCTCCCGTCAGGACAGCCTGTTCGGCCTGCGCACGGGTCATGGCAGGACCGCAGGTGATGTCCGCCGTGCCGTTTCCCACGCGCCGGTCCAGCACGCCGGGCACCGGGGAAAAATCAAGAATCCCCATGTCCACCGGGACCACATCGCATCCGGCCACTGCCGCCATGCGGCACACGGAAGTGCGCCCCGCGGCCAGATTTCGCGCCACAATGCCGGTCACACTGCTGTCCGTCTGCGTGACGCCCTGCGCCACCACGCCGTTGTCCGCGCACAACACCAGCACTGCCCGGGGAGAAAGCTCGATCTGCGGAGTTCCGGTGAGAGCGGCAATGTCCTCCAGTGCCGTTTCCAAAAGGCCCAGACTTTCCAGCGGCTTGGCGCAAGCCGCCCAGTTCCGGTGGGCCTGCGCCCGGGCGTTTTCGTCCGGCGGGGTGATTTGATTCAAAAGTTCCCGCAGATTCATGGATTTTCGCTTCCTTTTCGTCTATAATTCTCTGCCGCCTGCACAAAACGCTCTGCCAGAACCGGCGCGCCCGCGGCATACAAATGGGGAAAGCCCGCATACAGCGTGGGGGTGGCAAAACCAAACGCCCATTGACGCTTTGCGGTCGGCTTGTGCGCAGTCAAATCCGCACCGTTCTCTGTGGAATCCCAGTAGTGGAATTCGTGCACGGGAAAATGTTCACCGGCACGGAACAACAGGCTGTCCCTGTCAGCGGTCACCTGCGCATATCCAAAGCGCACCAGCCGGTCTTTCCGCACACCGCTGCCCGGCAGAGCGCCTGCCATGGGAAACGCCGTGCCATCCTCTCTCTCCAGCTGTCGGCCCAAATACAAAAAGCCGCCGCATTCCGCCACGGTGGGCATTCCCTGTTCCACAGCCCGGCGCACTGCTCGGCGCATGGCCACGTTGGCGGACAGGCAGTCTGCATACAATTCCGGATAACCGCCGGGCAGGTACATTCCACCGGCATCACGCGGAAGCTGTTCGTCCCGCAACGGGCTGAAAAACGCAAGCTCCGCACCCGCTTGCCGCAGGGCATCCAGCGTCTCTTCATAGGCAAAGCAAAACGCCTCGTCCCGTGCCACGGCAATGACTGCGCGTGCCGCCGGGCGGGTGTGCGGCACTGCCGGGCGGGCGGGACGCCGGCACAAAGAAAGAAGCCGGTCCACATCCACCGTTTGTTCCAGCTGTCGGGCCAGCACATCCATCCGGGCGGAAAGATTTTGGATTTCCCCAGCGGTCAGCAGTCCCAGATGGCGGCTTTCAAAAACGGCTGCGGGCATATGCGGCAAAAAGCCCAGCACCGGCAGGCCCGTCTGCTGCTCCAGCATGGGTGTCAGGCTCTGCGCCAGCATGGGCGCACAATCGTTGAGCAGAATGCCCACAATGCCGCTTTCCCTGCGAAACGACAACAGGCCCTGAATCTGGGCGGCCAGCGTCAAACTGGCGCCACGGGGACGCACCACCAGCAGAACCGGCAGCTTCAATGTGTGTGCCACATGCCATGCGCTGGCTCTGTCCGTCACACCGCCCACACCGTCGTAAAAGCCCATCACGCCCTCGGTCACAGCTGCTTTGTGACCGGCGGCATACCGGGCATAAAGCGAAGAAAGGCGCGTTTCATCACACAAAAACAAATCCAGATTGTGACTGTCCACTCCCAGAACAGACCGGTGAAACATGGGGTCGATATAATCCGGGCCGCACTTGAACGCACAGGGCGCCATGCCCCTTTTTTCCAGCGCTGCCAGCAGCGCGCAGGTGACCGCCGTTTTGCCGCTGCCCGAAGACGGCGCGGCCAGCATACACTCTATCATGAACAATTCCCCGCAATCAGAAAAATCGGGTTGTTGGCTGTGAGCAAATGCAGCCCGCCTGCGGGACGTGTGCGGCTGACGGCGATTTGGGTCACCTGCGCCGTCAGGCCACAGGCCGTCAGCGCCGCAACCGCTGCGCTCAGCGTCTCCAGCGCGATGGCAGAAATGCACAGACGTGCCGCCGGGTTGCGCGCCAGCACCGCACGCACCACCGCAGTCATTTCGCCCTTGGTGCCGCCAATGAACACCACATCCGGCGCTGGCAGATCTGCCAGCGCCTGCGGGGCGCGCCCGCGCACCAAACGTAAATTCCAGACGCCGAACTGCCTGCGGTTTTCCTCGATCAACGCACAGGCTTCCTCGTCGCACTCCACTGCAAAAACAGCGCTTCCTTCCGTGCTCAACGCCAGTTCCACGGCCACACTGCCCGTGCCTGCACCCACGTCCCAGCACACTTCGCCGGGACGCACCGCCAGTTTGGCCAGTGCGGCGGCGCGCACCTCCTGCTTGGTCATGGGCACCTGTCCGCGCACGAACGCACTGTCATCCATGCCGGGAACGCGGCGCGCCATACGGGGCGCCGGTTCCGCCAGCAGCACGCTCAACGGTGCAAAGGAACGCGCCGCGCCCTCTCTGGCCGTGGTCTCCGTCACCTGTTCTTCCGGATAGGTAAGATTTTCCCCCACCCAGACGCGAAGGTCACCCAAGCCCGCCTCGCAAAGCCGCGCACACAGCGCCGACGCACTGAGCGAACCGGTGAGAAAAAACGTCTCTCTGCCACTGCACACCGCGGTCACCGGATCGCATGCCGCGCTGTGTGCGGAAACCAGGTTCCAGTTCTGCCACGGCCGGCCGATGCGGGCTGCCAGAATCTGCACACTGGAAAGACCGGGCAGAATTTGAGGAACAATGCCCTGCCGGCGCAAAAGCGGCACAAGAGCATTGGCACCGGAATAGAACCCTGTGTCGCCGCTGTACAGCACCACACAGTTCTCTTCCCGGCAGTCCAGCACAGCCTGACAAACATCGGCCGGGCGCGTTGCCTTCACTCGGCGCGCCGTGCACTGGTCGGGCAACGCGTTCAGCAGGCGTTCCGCCCCGATGACGCACTGTGCCTGCTCCAGGACACGGGCACACTCCGCGGTCATGGTTTCGGGGCGTCCGCCGCCCGCTGACACAAGCGTCACGTTCATTGTTCCAAACACTCCTTTACAATCACTTGCCAGTCCTCCCCCTCTTCTTCCGGGCGGCGGATCAGCACCAGGCGGGCACCGACGCTGCGTGCGGCCTCAACTTTGGCGGAAAAACCGCCCGCTGCGCCGCCGTCCTTGGTGACCAGCCATGCGATGGAGAACTGCTGAAGCATTGCCTCGTTCAGCTGCCGCGAAAAAGGTCCCTGCAGCGCAAGAATATTGCTGTGCGGAATCTGCTCTCTCTCGCATGTGATAATGCTCTCGCACACAGGCAGCACGCGCGCATACAACCGGCTTCGCTCCAGCCGGGAAAAGGCGTGCAGTTCCTTGGCACCGGTGGTCAGCAAAACGTTGCCCTGCGTCCCTTCCAGAAAGGTTGCCGCCGCCTCGGCAGACGGCACGACCACGCTGCCGGCCGGGATCTCGCTGGCCTGCCGCCGCACCCGTCGAAGGGGGACTGCCGCCGCCCGGCAGGCGGTACGAATGTTGGCGCTGACCTCTGTGGCGTAGGGATGGGTCGCATCCACGCACAGATCAAAGGGCTCCAGCATCTCTTTCATCTGTACCGCGCTCAGCCGGCCGCACAGGACACGCATCCGCTGCGCACAGCCCAGCTCTTCCGCACCCAAGGGTGTGGCCACACTGACCGTGACATTCTGCCCTGCCTCCGCCAGCGCGTGGGCCAGCAGCCTTCCCTCTGTGGTGCCACCAAATACAAGAATCCTCATCGCTTCGCCTCATATCCGCGGGGCGTGACCATCCGTCCCGACAGCATCTGGGTGGTACTCGCGCCAATGAACACCGTGGTAAACATATCCACGTTCTCATCCCGCAAGCTGCCCAGCGTCAAAATTTTCGACTGCTGCCCTTCCCGGCCGATGTTGCGCACCCAGCCGCAAACCGTTTCCGCACTTTTTTCCCGCAGCAGGATCTCACAGGCCCGGCGCAGGTAGTCGGCCCGTTTTTTGGAAGACGGATTATACAGGCAGATGACGAAATCGCCGGCGGCCGCGCAAGCCAGCCGACGCTCGATTTGCTCCCAGGGCGTCAAAAGGTCCGAAAGAGAAATCAGGCAGAAATCGTGCATCAGCGGAGCGCCCAGAACCGCGGCGCCCGACAGCGCAGAAGTAATGCCCGGCACCACTTCCACATCCACATCCGGGTACTCCCCTGCCAACTGCAGCAGCGGCCCCGCCATGCCGTACACTCCGGCGTCTCCGCTGCACACCAGCGCCACCGTTCGGCCCGACGCTGCTGTTTCCAACGCCCAGCGGCAGCGTTCCAGCTCCTTGGTCATGGGTGTGACATAACATTCCTTGCCCGGGAACATGGGGCGTACAAGTTCCACATACACCGTATAGCCGCACAACACATCCGCCCGCTCCATCGCAGCCAGAGCCTGTGCGGTCATGAAGTCCTTTTCGCCGGGGCCGATGCCCACCACATATACTTTATTCATCATTCCACCGCCAATCCGGGGCAAAGGGTGCCACCGCTGCCGCCATGGTCACTCCACCGCCCGCCTGTTTTCTCCAGCAGAGCGTACCACCGCTGCCTCGCACGGCGCTGCGCTCGCACACATTGTCCACCCCTGTGACGCTCTCTACAAAATCCGAAGCGGAAAAATCCCCCGGAACTTCCCGCAGCTGCGCTGCGCTGAAACTTTCCAGCGGCAGCCCGCGGTCCCGGCAAAAAGAGACAAGCCCCGGTTCGTTCTTTTTCAGATCAATGGTGCACACCTTTCCAAACGCCTGCGCGCAAAGGCCGCTGCTGTGCAAAAGCCGATCGAACGCCTCTTCCAGTGCCTGTGCGGACGTGCCTTTGCGGCAGCCGACCCCCAGCACCGCAATGCGCGGCACAAGTCGCAGCGCTCCGTGGTCCGAAGCATGCAGTGTCAATTCAAAATCGCCGTCGGTTCCCATGCGAACGCCTTTGGGCGGGGTGCCTGCCACCGGCCACGGGCTGCACAGTGTCACCGGCACGCCGGCCAAAAGTTTTGCGGAAACCGACTTGATGCGCGGCACATCCAGCACTGCGCAGTTTTGCCGTTTGGCCCATTCGTCCACAGCAAAAAGGCCGTTGACATCCGTGGCCGTGGTGAGGACCGGCTGCGCACCGCAGACGGCTGCAATGCGTTTGGCCAGATCATTGGCTCCGCCCAGATGTCCGCTGAGCAGCGGCACCGCAAATCGGGCGCACTCGTCCACCACCACCACGGCAGGGTCCGTCGCTTTGCTTTTCAAATGCGGGGCAACGGCGCGCACGGCAATACCGGCGGCTCCCACAAAGACAAGGCCGTCTGCCTTGGCAAAGGCTTCGCCGGTCCACTGGGACAACGACAGCGGCGCGCCGCACCGGGCGGCCTGCCCGTCCAGCGCCGCTGCCAGACGCTGCGCCAGCACCATTCCCCGGTCCGTAAAGGCAATCAGCCGCAGCTTCATACGGTCGCCTCCCGGAATTCCGTGGAAAAAGTCGGGTCATACAGTTTGCTGCGCTGGTATTCATCGGCCAGGAAATCCCCCACCAGCACCAGGGCGGTTTTGGAAATTCCGTGCGCACGCCCCGCCTGAGCCAGCTGCCCCAGAGGACAGCGCACTACTTTTTCTTCGGGCCAGCTGGCTTTGTACACCAGCGCCGCAGGCGTTTGGGCGGTATAAGCCCCCTGCAGCAAAGCCGCCTGCAAACCGTCCAGCATGCCTGCCGACAGGAAAATGACCATGGTCGCCCCGTGGGCAGCCAATGCGGTGATGTTCTCCCGCTCGGGGACCGGGGTACGACCCGCCATGCGAGTGATGATGACTGTCTGGCTCACGCCCGGCAGCGTATATTCTCCGCACACCGCCGCCGCGGCCCCGCAGAAGCTGGAAACACCCGGTGTATCATCGTAGGGAATGTCCAGCCGATCCAGCGCGTCCATCTGTTCCCGGATGGCGCCGTACAGGCAAGGATCACCGGTGTGCAGGCGCACGATGGTTTTTCCGGCTGCATGGGCGGCCTGCATCACATCCAGCACCTGCTCCAGCGTCATCTGAGCGCTGTTGTACACCGAGCAATCCTGTCTGCAAAGGCCCAGAAGAGCCGGATTTACCAAACTGCCCGCGTAGATGACTACATCCGCCGTTCGAAGCATTTCTGCGCCCCGCCGGGTAATCAAATCAGGCGCACCCGGGCCGGCGCCCACAAAATGGACCACGCTTCACTCCTCCTTCACGATGATCGTGGCAAAATAGCCCGCTGTCTGCTGCGCCGAGAAATCGCGCAAATCTGCGTAGACCTGTTCGCCGGGAAGGCCGCAGTTGCACACCATGGCGCTGTGTTCCAGCTGTCCGGACGCACGAAGCTGCTCCAAAACCTCCGGCAGCTGACGGCCCGATTTCATCAGCACTTTCGTGCCCGGCATATTCAAAGAATCGGTCAGAGCCTCCCGGCTGGAACCGGGCACAATGTGCAGCGGCGTGTCCATGTCCGTCAGGCTGATGTTCAGGCGGGCCGCCACTGCGCAAAAACTGGTAACGCCCGGAATCATCCGCGTTTCATAGCCGTCGTCCTGCAGCAGCTGCGCCAGATACGCCGCCGTCGCATAGATGGAAACATCCCCCAAATTGAGCATGGCCACATCCCGGCCCTGATCCAGATGCTGTTTCACCAGCTGCGCCGCCGTCTGATGGGCTTGTCTCTGGCGCGCACGGTCCCGGCACATGGTGAATTGCAACGGAAGAATGGTCTTATCGTCCAGGGACACCGCCTGCTGCGCAATGGACAACGCCAGCATTTCCCCGCTTTGCGTTTGAGGGGCCGCCACCACCGGGCATTGCCGCAGAACGCGAACCGCCTTTTGCGTAATCAGCTCCGGGTCGCCCGGTCCGATGCCCACGCTGTAAAAAATCCCCTTGTTCATTGTTCTGTCTCCTTCCAGTCTGCCAGCATGTCACCGGCGACGGACGTTTGCCCCAGCAGACCATATGCATTTGTAAACAACACGGCTCCCGCCCGATACACGCCTGCCGCACGCCGAAGCAGATGGTGCTGGATCGCTTTCAAAAGACTTTCCAACACCGGGCCGCGCAGCCCCTGCTCGTCCAAAAGCGCAATGCAGGCGTCCGACGTGGCCGCATTCATCAGCGCCGTGCACAGGGAAGGCGGCGCACCGCACACAGCCGCGTGCGCACAAAATAACTCGGTTCGACAATCCGCCCAGCGGCTGTGAGTGTTCATGATTCCGCCTGCCAGTTTGACCAGCTTTCCCGCATGGCCTACCAGCAAAACATCCTGAAAGCCCAACGATGCTGCCTCATCCAACGCATCACCGATAAAATTTGAACATTTTACCACTGGCACCGACGCTTGAAAAAGCGAACCTGCCCGCAGAAAATCCTCGCCGTAATTGCCCGGCGTAAGCACAACCCGCTGCGCACCCTGGGCACGGGCCTGCCGAAGCGAAAGCGCCACCGTATCGATCAGCGCCTGCACACTCATGGGCTCCACGATACCGCTGGTTCCAAGAATGGAGATGCCGCCTTCGATTCCCAGCTGCGGATTGAAGGTTTTCTTTGCCAGCGTCTCTCCGTCGGGCACACAGATCGTCACCTGCATGCCGCCTTCCCATTGATGAGCGCGGCACACCGCCGCCACCTGGGTCTCAATCATCCTGCGCGGGACCCGGTTGATGGCTGCCGCACCCACCGGCTGGTCCAGGCCCGGCCTGGTTACCCGCCCCACGCCGGAACCACCCTCTACCCGAACGCCCGGTTGCTCCGTGCGGACCACCTGAGCCTCGATTCGAATCCCGTTGGTCACATCGGCATCATCGCCGCCATCCTTTTCCACAGCGCAGCGCGCGGTTGTCCCTTCCAGAAGACAAAACACCGGCTCCGTCTCCACGCGAAGGCCTTTGGGCGTGGTCAGCGCCAGTGCCGCGGGGGCTTTTCCGGTCAGCAGCAGCTCTGCCGCTCCCGCCGCAGCCAGAGCGGCACAAGTCCCCGTGGTGTAACCGCAGCGCAGCAGCTTTCCCGCGGACTGAATGTAGTGTTCAAACGCCATTGTCTTCCTCCGGCTGAAGCAATTTTTGCAAATGGGCAGCGTACAAATCCTGTACCGATACGAGCGCACCCAATCCTTCCATCCGGCAGCGCACGGAAATGCCGGCCTCTTCCAACCGGCTCTTCCAGCTTTCCGGGTCACTGCCCGCCATGTCGTTTTGCGCGTGGTCGCCCGCCACCAGCATCAGCGGCGCCAGCAGGACCCGGCTGCATCCGTCGCTTTGAAGCTTCGTCAGCACATCTTCCAGCGACGGCCAGCCTTCTACCGTTCCCACATAGGCATGGCGTCCGCCTGCCAGCCGCAGCGCGGTCTGCAATGCAGGGTAGACCATGTTGGCAAAATGCTCGGTCCCGTGGCCCATCCATACCAATCCCTCGCCGGGCGCAAGCGGTTCCTGCAGCAGACAGCGGGCCAGCGCACACAGACTGCCGCTGTCCGCAAGCAGCGGCGGACCAAGCCGCAGACAGGAAAAGCGCTTCGAAAAAGCCGCCGTCTGCTCCTTTATTTTATCGTATTCGATGCCGTACAGCAAATGGGTGACGGCCACAGCCACATCTTCGTATCCCTGCACCGCCAGATTTTCCAATGCACTGTTTAAATCGAAAATCTGCTCTCCCCGCTGTGCCAGAAGGCGCCGAATGGTAGGGCTGGTGTACGCACGGAAAAAAGCCCGGTCCGGGGCCTGTGCGGCCAACGCCTGCTCCACGGCTTCAATTTCCCGACGGGCCCGGGACACACTGGTGCCGAAACTCACAACCAACAGCGCCTTCTTCATACTCTCCACTCCTGTTCCAATTCTTCCACGGTGCGCGGCGCACGCTTCAGGCCCAAAATGCGTGCGATCCGGATCAGCACAGGCTGCTCCAAGCCGCACCGGCGCAACAGTTCCTCTTGTTCAAAAATTTGGGCAGGGCCTCCATCCGCTGCCAGCGTTCCGTTGTGAAAAACCAGCACGCGGTCAGCCCAGCGCCAGGCAAAATCCACATCGTGTGTGGCGACCATCAGCGCCAGTCCCCGCCGGGACAATAGGGCCAGATATTCCTCCAGCTGACGCGCATGGACCGGGTCCAGTGAAGACGCCGGTTCATCCAGAAGCAGAAGCTGAGGGTCCATGGCCGCCGCATCCGCCAGCGTCACGCGCTTTTTCTCCCCACCCGAAAGGGATTGCGGCGCGCGGTCCCGATAGGGCTGCAGAGCAAACGTATCCAGCGCCGCTTCCACACGCCGGCTGACCTGTGCCACTGAAAGGCCCAGGTTGACCGGTCCAAAACTGATCTCCTCCGCCACGGTTCCCGCCAGAATCTGCACATCCGGGTCTTGAAATACAAGACCTACACCTTTGCGAAGGGCATTCAAACTTTTCACATCACGTCCTATCGGGATACCATTCCAGAGCACCGTCCCTTTTTCCGGACGCAGCACGCCGTTCGCCAGCAGAAAAAAGGTGGATTTTCCCGCACCGTTTTCTCCCAGAACAGCAATCCGCTCGCCTGCACGAACCGTCACGGAAAAATCCGTCAGTGCCATTCTTCCCTCTTCATACCTGTACCAGACCCGTTCAAACCGAAGAATTTCGTCCATCTTTTTCCCCTTTATCATCCGCCGCATACCAGTGCCGCGACCATTCCGCCCACAAGCAGGCAAAGTACCGCCGCATGCATCGGCCGCACAGGCTTGGGCCGGGTCCAAAACCGGATCGAACCAGTGCAGCACCGGCTCTCCATGGCGTCAAAGCAGGCCTGTGCCCGGCGAAAACTGCGCGCCAGCAAATTCCCGTATATAATACCGGTCGTGCGCACACTGCGCCGCAGTCCGCCAAAGCCCAGCCGGCTGGCCGCAGCGTCCCGCATGGTTTCACACGTGGCCAGCAGCAAAAAAATATAGCGATAAATCAGCAAGGCAAGATCCACTACAACGGCGGGCGCGTGCAGCCGGCGCAGCACTTCCAGCACTTCCGGCAGCGGTGTGGACAGGCTGAGAAAATACAGGCAGCTGACAGCCCCCAGCGCACGTGCCGTCACAAGGCGTGCGGTCGCCTGTGCCGCAGCGCCAATCACCAGGTATCCCGTTCCAAACCGGATGCTGATCCATCCGCTGTCGGACGCGGAATACGTCCAAACCAAAGCCAGTGCGCTCACCGACAAAAAAGCGGCCGGAGCCGCCAGCAGCGCCTGATACGTCCGAAACCGCACGCCGCCGGCCCGGCTCAGAACCGCCAATACGATCGCCAGGCTCAACGGCGGCCAGACGGTACGCGCCATCAGGCACAAACACAACAACAGCAGGCAACTCATTGTTTTCAACATTGGGTTGACCTTTGACCAGTGTGAGTTCCGCGCCAAATGGTCCAGGTGCAGCACCGCACCATGCTCATGGCGATGCAAGGCAAGCACCACCGCCAGCAATCCTCCCGTTACAACCGGGACCGGCGCCGGGAAGGCACCCACCAAAAGGCTCCAGACTGCCACAGCCGCCAGCAGTGCGGTCAGCACGGTTCCCTCTCTTCGGAAGATCCGCCAGCATATTTTTTCCGTGCTACCAGGTAACCGAAGCTGAAGGCCAAAACGCCCACACCAATTCCGGTCTGCACACAGAACAGAAGGCTTTCCAGCTCTCCGGGAATCTCCCCGCCCAGCAGGCGTTCCAGGATCGGTGTAAACCACGGTTCATACTCTCCGCCCTGGATTTGCTCCACCATCTGGCTTCCTGCGTCATCACTTCCGCCGAATTCCGCCTCCGGCTGAAGCAGCAGCGGCATCACCATCAGCACCACTACCAGCGCCAACAGTATCCCAACAAGCGTTTTCTTTTTCATTGTGCGGCCTCCTTCAGAAATCCGATCTCCCGCAGTTCCGGTCTGGCATAACTTTCCATTCCCATAATCACCAATACGGTTAAAATTCCCTCTATGATCGCCAAAGGCATCTGCGTGGGCGCGAAAACGCCCAAAAACCGAATGGTGCTGGCAAAAACCCCTCCCTGCTCCGAAGGATAGGCCAAGGCCAGCTGCAAACTGGTCACACAATAAGTGAACAAATCCCCCAGCGCCGCAGCGAGAAAAACCGCCGCCTTCCGATTCACCTGCATTTTCCGGCAAATTTGATAAATCCCCCAGGACAGCAGCGGCCCCGCAACGGCCATGCTGAAGGTATTGGCCCCCAGGGTCGTCAAGCCGCCGTGCGCCAGCAAAAGTGCCTGAAACAGCAGTACGATCAACCCCAGTACCGAAGCACAGGTCGGGCCAAATAGAAGCGCAGCCAACCCGGTCCCGGTCATGTGGCTGCAGCTGCCGGTGACGGAAGGAATTTTCAAAGAAGACACTACAAATACAAACGCGCCGCACATAGCCAGCAGTATCAGCGTCTTTCGCATCTGCTGTACCGTTGTCCGGATGTGCATCACTCCCGCTGCCAAAAACGGAAGAGACAATACACCCCAGGCCACGCAGTAATGCGGCGGCAAATACCCTTCCATGATGTGCATTGCAAAAGCGTTTTGCGGTACAAACAAAACGCCGGCTGCCACCATGGAAAACGCTAAAATTCGTTTTTCCAGTTTGGACATCCAATCATTCCTTTCTTTTGCGTGCGTCAAAAAAAGACCTTTCCCGAAATCGAGAAAGGCCCGGAAAACCCAAAGCGACCGTCCTAAAATGACGCACTTTGACTGTGTTACCCTGCAGGCGTTTGGTCCGTCCGCTGCAGGTTCCTGCCTTTTCGGCAGCGCTGCAGGGCAGGTCTTCCGGCTTGGGCATCTGCATCCGGCTTCGCCTTCCCGTGTGTACCCACAGTGGCGGATTGAAGCCGAACTTTTCCCTTACGGCGGCGGTCCCGCACAGGTTTTTCACCTGTTTCCCTATTCTCCCGGCCTTTCGCCGGGCACCTTGCAACGCTCTGTTTCATTCACAATAGCACAGATGACCTTTTGTGACAAGGGTCTGCCATGGAAATTGCATTTTTTCCTTGCCTTTTGAAACAGAATCCTGTATGATCGGTTAGTATAGACTAATCACTTTTTATCGACCAACTCTTGGTACGTGAATGGAGCAGCTGTTTTACTTTATCGAAACTGCCTGAAGGAAAGGAGAAAACCTGTGCATACCAAACGTCAGCGGGCATTTTTGCTTATGACCTGTGCGACATTGATGGTCGCCCTCTTTTTCTCCATCCTTTTCATCACTCTGGAAACAGAGCACCACTGCATCGGTGACGACTGCCCCATCTGCGCCAGTTTGCAGCAGGCTGAACAAACACTGAACCTGTTGGGTGCCGCGCATGGCCCCAGTGCATGGCCGACGGCCTGTTCGGTGTGGCTTGCAGAATCCATCATCCTGTCGTGGCTTATCCTTCTGTGTGTTTCACCGGTAGCGCAAAAGGTACGAATGAACAATTAAAAACCTCCCGAACAAGAGCGCGGCTTTCGGTTATCCGAAGGCCTTGTGCTCTTGTCTTTTTATGCTCAATTTTAAAAATTACGGAGGTTTTCTTTTATGAAACAATGGATTTCCATGGCGTTGACCGCCCTTATATGCATCGGTATATTCAGTGGCTGTTCGTCCGGTGAGACTGTGCACGATTCTTCTTCCGGCCAGAAACTGCGTATTGTTGCCACCATCTTTCCCGCATACGATTGGGTTCGTGAAATTCTGGGCGAAGATGCCGAGCATGCGGAACTGACCCTGTTGCTGGACAGCGGCGTAGATCTTCACAGCTATCAGCCCACCGCAGAAGACATTCTGAAAATTTCCACTTGTGATCTGTTTCTCTGTGTGGGGGGCGAATCGGACCAGTGGGTCTCTGACGCACTGCGTGAATCGACCAATCCCGAACAGCAGGTGATTCAGCTGCTGGATGTTCTGGGAGACGCGGCCAAGCCGGAAGAACTTCTGGAGGGAATGGAAGAAGAACATGAACACGAGGAAGAGGAAGAGACCGAATATGACGAACATGTGTGGCTTTCTTTAAAAAACGCCGCTGTGTTCTGTCGAAAGATTGCCGACACACTGTCGGAAATAGATCCCGCTCATGCTTCTTCCTATCAGGAAAATACAGCGGCTTATTGTGAAAAACTGGCGCAGCTGGACGCTGACTATCAGGAAGCAACCGACAACGCCCGACAAACAGCGCTTGTGTTCTGTGACCGTTTTCCCTTCCGCTATCTTGCAGATGATTACGGATTGACCTGCTATGCAGCCTTTCCCGGCTGCTCTGCCGAGACCGAAGCCAGTTTTGAAACCGTCGCTTTTCTGGCGAAAAAAGTAGACGAGCAGAATCTTTCCTGCGTTTTAACGCTGGAAAAATCCGATCAGAAACTGGCTTTCGCGGTTCTTCAAAATACCGATGTTTCAAACAAGCGCATCCTCACGCTGGATTCCATGCAGTCCACCACTGCCGAACAGGCGCAGGGCGAACATTACCTTGCTGTCATGGAAAGCAATCTGGAAATTTTGAAGCAGGCACTGCAATAAGGAGGCTCACACTTGGCGCAGATCACTTGTAAAAACCTGGCCGTCGGTTACGGCGGCCAGGCCGTTTTAAAAAATCTCAGTTTTTCCGTTCACCGTGGAGATTGCCTGTACATTTTGGGTGAAAACGGATGCGGAAAAACCACCTTAATGAAAACACTGCTCCGGCTGCTGCCACCGGTCGGTGGCAGCGTGGAGCTCAGCGACGGTTTGTCCCCGAATGACATTGGCTATCTTCCGCAGCAAACACTGATTCAACGGGATTTTCCCGCTTCTGTTTCAGAAATTGTCCTCTCCGGTTGTCAAAACCGCTGTGGGTTGCGCCCTTTTTACAGCAAGGCAGAAAAGGCGCTTGCTCACAATGCCATGGCAAAAACCGATGTTCTTTCTCTGGCCGGGCGCTGCTATCGGGAACTGTCCGGTGGGCAGCAGCAACGTGTTCTCCTTGCACGTGCGCTTTGCGCCGCCCGAAAGGTGCTCGTTCTGGACGAACCGGTTTCCGGACTGGACTCCCAAGCCGCAGCAAATCTGTATCAGCTGATTCAAGAACTTCATCGCGAAGAAGGCGTGACTGTTCTTGTGATTTCCCATGACCTTTCTGCCGCCGTGCAATCCGCCACCCACATTCTATACCTTGGACACAGCACTTTTTTCGGGACGCGCCAGGAATTTCTTCGCAGCCCCCAATGGAGTGCACTGAAAGGGGTGAGAAACCCGTGAGCGCTCTGATTCAAAAACTGGAATTCTATTTTCAGTATCCTTTCGTACAGTATGCGCTGATCGTCGGTGTTCTCATCGCTCTTTGTTCCTCACTTTTGGGCGTTACACTGGTACTGAAGCGTTTTTCGCTCATCGGGGACGGTCTTTCTCATGTGGCGTTCGGCGCCATGGCTATTGCTTCCGTCCTCCATCTGGCCAACGATTTGCTTCTGGTCCTTCCCATCACCATTCTCTGCGCCATTGTGCTTCTCTGTGCCGGTCAGAATACCCGGATCTGCGGGGACTCGGCCATCGCCATGCTCTCTGTAAGCACGCTTGCCATCGGATATCTGCTGATGAATCTTTTCGCAAGCGGCCCCAACTTATCCGGAGATGTGTGCAGCACATTGTTCGGCTCTACATCCATTCTCACACTGACTTCCGATGAAGTAGCCTTGTGCGCGGTACTATCTCTTCTGATTGTGATTCTATTTATTCTCTTTTACAACAAATTATTCGCTGTAACGTTTGACGAAAATTTCGCCCAGGCCACCGGACTCCATGTGCGGCGATCCAATCTGCTGATTGCAGTGGTCATCGCCACAGTCATTGTGCTGGCCATGAATCTGGTGGGATCCCTGTTGGTTTCCGCACTGATCGTTTTCCCCGCCTTGTCCGCCATGCGGCTCTGCAAAAGTTTTTTATCCGTTACAATTTGTTCCGCTTTGCTTTCTGTTTTTTGTGCACTGACAGGCATCCTGATCTCCATTCTCGCGGGGACGCCGGTGGGTTCCACCATTGTAGCAACTGATTTGGGAGCCTTTGGCATTGTGTACGTGATTGCCAGGCTTTCAGGGAGGTAAAAATGAAACGCATTTTTCTTTTGCTCGCTTTGTGTTTTTTAACCGGCTGTGCGTCTGCCGCCGTTTCGGATAGCAGCTCCACCGCGCCAGCCGATTCCAGCTCCGCCGTTTCCAGTGCGGAGAGCGCACACGCGGTGGATTACGATCTGACCGTCATGAGCAGCGACATGGTCTATGCCACCATCTACCAGATGATCACCGAGCCGGAACAATACGCCGGCAAGACAATTCGCATGCAGGGACTGTACTATGCGGCTTACGCAGAGCAAAAATTTCAATATTATCACTATTGCATCGTAACAGACGCACTGGCCTGCTGTGCGCAGGGCATCGAGTTTGTATGGGATGACGGGAATCATGTTTATCCCGACGAATACCCCCGCGACAATGCCCCCATCACCGTACAGGGAACCTTTTCCGCACAAAAAGAAGAGTCCACCGGCAACTGGTACTGCCGGCTTGAAAACGCCTCTTTGAACGTAAATGAATAAATACCGTTTCTCCATGAAAAAAGCAGCCTCCGCAAGGAGACTGCTTTTTTGTTATCTGCGCTTAATAGAGTTTTGCGCCTGCGGGAATGTGCGGGTCCACCATCAGGCAATGCAGTTTTTCCACGCCTGCTTCATGATGAACGGCACTGATGATCATACCGCAGGAGTCAATGCCCATCATCTTGCGGGCCGGCAGGTTGGTAATGGCGATCAGCGTCTTTCCAACCAGTTCTTCCGGCTCATATGTATCGTGAATGCCGCTCAGGATCACACGATCCGTTCCGGTTCCGTCATCCAGCACAAACTTCAAAAGTTTTTTGCTCTTGGGAACAGCCGTGCATTCCTTGACCTTTACCGCGCGGAAATCCGACTTGCTGAAAGTCTCAAAATCCACCTCATCCTTGAACAGCGGCTCAATCTCCACCTTGGAGAAATCAATGGGCGCCGAAGAAATCAGCGGCATTTCGGAAACAACCGGTGCGGCCGTCTCGGTCTCCGCCGGGGAAACCTCTGCTTTTTCTTCCTTCTTGGGCGCTTCTGCCTTCTCCAGAGGTTTCATGGTGGGGAACAGCAGCACGTCCCGAATGGAAGCCGAATCGGTCAGCAGCATCACCAAACGGTCCACACCAAAGCCCAGACCGCCTGTGGGAGGCAGACCATACTCCAGCGCCATTACATAGTCGTAGTCCACCTGTGCCTTGCTGGCGGGCTCCAGCTGTTTGCGCTCGGCAACCTGGCGCTCAAAACGTCCCTTCTGGTCAATGGGGTCGTTCAGCTCACTGAACGCATTGCCGAATTCCGTTGCATTGATGAAATATTCGAAGCGCTCGGTGAACATGGGGTCGTTGGGTTTCCGCTTTGCCAGCGGGCTGACTTCCACCGGATAGTCGTAAATAAAGGTGGGCTGAATGAGGTTGTCCTCTACAAAAGCATCGAAGAACTCCGCCAGAATCGCGCCCTTGGTGGGGATTTCCGGCAATTCCACGTGATGCTCCTTGGCCAGTGCAACGGCCTGTGCATCCGACTCAACCTCATCAAAATCAACACCGGAATACTTTTTCACCGCCTCTACCATGGTCATGCGCTCCCAGTGAGAGAGGTCGATTTCTTTGCCCTGATAGGACACCTGAAGCGTTCCGCACACTTTCATGGCGACCGTCTTCATCATATCCTCTACCAGGTCCATCATGCCGTGGTAGTCCGTGTATGCCTGATACAGCTCGATGGTGGTGAACTCCGGATTGTGCTTGGGGTCCATTCCCTCATTGCGGAAGATGCGGCCAACCTCATACACACGTTCCATGCCGCCCACGATCAGCCGTTTCAAATACAGCTCGGTCTCAATGCGGAGCACCATGTCCATATCCAGCGTATTGTGATGTGTGATAAAAGGCCGCGCGGCCGCACCGATCTCAAACGGCGTCAAAATCGGCGTTTCCACCTCCAGGAAGCCCTTTCCGTCCAGGTAGCTGCGCAGTTCGCGAAGGATCGCACTGCGTTTTACAAAGGTCTCCTTGACGTCGGGATTCACAATCAGGTCCACATACCGCTGACGGTACCGGGTTTCGGTATCCTTCAGGCCGTGGAATTTTTCCGGAAGAGGCAGCAAGCTCTTGCTGAGCAGCACGATCTCTTTCACATGAACACTGATCTCGCCCATTTTGGTGCGGAACACAAAGCCTTTCACGCCCACAATGTCGCCGATATCAAATTTTTTGAAGGCCTGATACTCCTCCGTCCCCACGTCGTCCCGGCGGATGTACATCTGGATGTCACCCGTGCGGTCCCGCAGATCGGCAAAGCTCGCTTTTCCCATCACGCGTTTCGACATCATACGGCCGGCCATGCAAACATCCTGGCCATGCTCCCCTTCGGGCACGTCCACAAAGTTTGCTTTGACCTCAGCCGCAAAATCACTCTGGGGATATTTGGTCTGCTGGAAGGGATCTTTTCCGGCTTCCTGCAGCTCTTTCAATTTCTGTCTGCGCACGGCAACCAATTCGTTGTATTCCTGCGCACTCAGCTCCTGCTCTTCCGGCTGAGCTGTTGTGTTTCGTTCTTCACTTGCCATGTTGTCCTCCCGATTCTGCCTTAATACACTGACGTGCAGTTGTAGTATAACATAAAAACAGGTGCCTGGGCACCTGTTTTTTAAAAAAAGGTCTTTTGTTGAAATAAATCTTTCAATCAGATGGCAGAACGGCTGATATCCAGAACTTCATAGCAGATCGTCGCGCCGTTGGGCAGCGTGATTTCCACCTTGTCGCCCACCGCGTGACCGATCAGCGCCGCGCCCACCGGGGACTCGTCGGAAATTTTGCCGGACAGAGGGTCCGCTTCCGTCGAACCGGTGATGTCATACTCCTCCAACTCGCCGTCTTCGTCGCGCAGTTTTACATGGCTGCCAACGCTGACCGCATCATTGGTCAAATCATCTTCATCAATCACACGGGCGTGTTTGAGCATTTTCTCCAGAAGCGCAATGCGTCCTTCCACCATTCCCTGCTCGTTTTTGGCTTCATCATACTCACTATTTTCAGACAGATCGCCATAGCCGCGTGCAATCTTAATTTTTTCCGCCACTTCCTTACGTTTCACCGTTTTGAGCATTTCCAGCTCTTCCTCGATGGCACGCAGGCCCGCGTATGTCATTACGATTTCTTTCTCCATGGTGTTCGGTCTCCTTCATTCTAACAATATGGCATGCCATTCCAGAATGACAAGCATACAATACGAGATATTATATACATTTTATAATGGGATGTCAAGCACCTTAACATTTTTTGTGCAAATTGTGACGAAATAGCAAAAAAGCAGCGGTAATATGAAAAAAATGTTCGACCGATGTCTGTTGATATGCTCTTATCGCCCTGTTTTTGCATTGCTTCAGTGTATGCATTTTAAGTCAGCTCTATGCACACGGAAGAGGACGGCGCCCCGCGCAAGCCGCTTGCATGGGGCGCCGTCCCGTTCATACAAATTATTCTTCGTCCGCTTTGACATCCATAAATTTCTTCGCTTCTTCGATCACTTTTCCTTCCAGCATCGAAGGCAGCGGCTCATACCGCACAAAGTCAAAAGTAAAGCTTCCGCGGCCCTGCGTCACCTGGCGCAGGTAATTGGTAAAGTCATGCATCTCGCTGACCGGCACTTCTGCGTCTACCACCTGCGTATTGTCCTCTTCCGGGTTCATTCCCAGAACACGGCCGCGGCGCTTGGTGACTTCGCCCATAATATCGCCCGTCACATCTCCGGGAACATGCGCTTTCAAGGCGCCGATGGGCTCCAGAAGGATGGGGCCAGCCTCGGGCAATGCCGCCTTATAAGCCAGTTTCGCCGCCATTTTAAAGGCCATTTCCGAAGAGTCCACCGGATGATAGCTGCCATCCAGCAGTGTCGCTTTCAGGCCGACCACCGGATATCCTGCCAAAACACCGTGGTGAACCGCCTCCTGCAGGCCTTTTTCAACCGCCGGGAAGAAGTTTTTGGGCACACTGCCGCCGAACACTTTTTCCTCAAAAATGAAATCGCCCTCTGTGGTGGGCTCAAATTCGATCCACACATCACCGAACTGGCCGTGACCGCCCGTCTGTTTCTTATGGCGCCCCTGTGCCTTGCATTTTTTCCGAATGGATTCGCGGTATGCAATGCGCGGTTCCGTCAGGCTGACTTCCACACCAAATTTGCTCTTCAATTTGGCGCACACAACGTCCAGATGCTGCTCGCCCAAGCCGGAGAGAATCTGCTGCACGGTTTCCGTATTAATAGCATAACCGATGGTGGGATCTTCCTCCATCAAACGCTGCAACGCGCCGCTGATCTTGCTCTCGTCGCCTTTCTGTTTGACTTTGATCGCCATGGACAATGTGGGCGTGGAGAAGACCGGAGCGGGGAATGCCACGACCCGGCTGGGAGCGCACAGCGTATCGCCTGTTTTTGTGTTGGCCATTTTGGTGATCGCACCGATATCGCCCGCACCAATGGACGTAATGTCGGTTTGCTTTTTGCCTTTCAGCGCCACCAGTTTTCCAAGGCGCTCCGGCTCGCCGGTCCGGCTGTTCACCACCGAACTGTCAGCCTTCAATTCGCCTGCAACTACTTTTACATAGCTCAGTTTTCCCACAAAGGGATCCGCCACGGTCTTAAAGACATAGGCGCACAGGGGCGCATCGGGCACGCAATCCACTTCCACGGGGTTGCCGTCCCGGTCGGTGGCTTCGGCTCCGGCCGCACGTGCGGCGCTGGGCAGAAGCTTTTTCACGCCCCACAGGACCTGATCCACACCGGCCAAAAGCGTGGTGGCGCCGCAGAACACCGGCGTGATCGCACCCGTCTTGACACCGTTTTTCACGCCTTCCGTCAGCTCTTCCTGCGTAAACGGCTCGCCTTCGAAGAACTTCTCCATCAGCGTGTCGTCCGTTTCCGCAACGGCCTCGCGCATGGCCTCCAGCAGGCCCTCTGTGCGGTGACCGTAACTGGGCACCGGCACCTCGCGCGCTGCGCCGTCCGCCGCATAGCTGTAAGCCTTCATGGTGATCAGGTTCAGGAACACGCGGCCGCCGGCCTGCTCAATGGGAACTACGACCGGGCAGATGGACGGTCCGAAAGCACTCTTCAGATCTTCAAACACCTTATAGAAATCAGCATGTTCCGCATCTACTTTTCCAATGTAAATCATACGGCTCTTGCCGTTTTTCAAAGCCAGCTTGTACGCCTTCTGGGCGCCTACGGTCAGGCCGCTGCGGGCGGAAACCGTGATCAGAACGCTCTCTGCAGCGCCAATACCTTCCTGCTGGCCCACTTCAAAATCAAACAGGCCCGGGGTATCGATCAGATTGATTTTTACTCCGTCATACTCCACGGGTGCCAGAGCCATCGAAAGCGAAGTATGCCGTTTTATCTCTTCCGGGTCAAAATCGCATACGGTATTGCCATCTTCCACGCGGCCGAAACGATCTGTTCCTTTTGTCAGGTACAGCATGGCCTCTGCCAGGGTGGTTTTGCCGGAACCGCTGTGGCCGGCAAGCATGACATTACGGATGTGGTCATTTGCATAATTCATAAACTACTTACCCTCTTTCGTTCGTCGCCGGACCAGCGTCCTTGGCAACTTATACAAAAATATTATCACATACAACGTGATTTTTAAAGTTTTTACTGTAAAAAATTCCAAATTCCGTGTACAATCTTTGGGGGGCATCCTTGTGCAAAACAACTAAAATTGTTTTCAAATCCCTCTCAGGTGCTGCGAAATCCACTTTGACTGCAACTGCAAAATTTGCATAATCCGCCTTTATTGTTTGCACAATCTGCTTTACAACTTCGTGCAAATATGCTTAAATAAGAGGTAAGAAAAGGCCGTGGGGAGGGAAGCTGTATGGGATATGAGGCACTGCCGCTCAAATCTGCTCTGTGCGTGGAGGCCATTGTGTCTGTTCACTATTTCGAGTATTCCAGCAATTACTACTTTGAAGGCGAACAACACGATTTCTGGGAATTTTTGTATGTGGACAAAGGCGAACTGGACGTTCTGGCCGGCGAGGAAACCCATCGGCTTCACAAGGGACAGATGATTTTCCATCAGCCCGGCGAATTTCACGCCCTGCGCACCACCGGGGTTGCTCCCAATCTGGTTGTGATCAGCTTCGTCTGCCGCGACCCCGCCATGCATTTTTTTGACGGGCGCCGCTTTGATGTAGGTGACACGGTGCGCATGCATCTGGCAGCGGTTCTGGAGGAGGCAGAATCCGCATTCAGCACTCCGCTGAATGACCCTCTGACCACCCGCCTGATCCGCCGCGAGGATGCGCCTTTTGGTGCGGACGGGATGATTTCTTCTCACCTGGAGCAAATGCTGATTTCCCTGGTCCGTCAGGAACAGACGCTTCATCGCGAAGAAAAGCCTTCCAGTCTGATTCGCACGCGCAATCAGCAGGATTTTGTGGACCATGTGACTGCTTATCTTCACGCCAATCTTTCGCAGCGCCTGACGTTGGCCGATGTGTGCCGTGAAAATCTGGTAGGCCGCAGTTATCTGCAAAAAATCTTTCGCGAGAAAACCGGCGGCGGCGTGATGGAATACTTCGGCGAACTGAAGATCCGCGCTGCACAGGAATACATCCGCGAGGGACGTTACAACTTCACGGAAATTGCTTCCATGTTGGGATATAATTCCATCCACTATTTTTCCCGTCATTTCAAAAAGGTCACAGGCATGACTCCCAGCGAATACGCGTCCAGCGTGAAGGTGCTCGCCGGCAAGAACCGCATTGAATAAGTTAATTCTGCAAAATTTGTATGCAAAAATCCATTTAACAAATGCCTCGCGGGCCGTACAATGAACATAGAAGAACAACCATCCGTGAACTTGAAAAAGGAGTGTTTTTTCCATGGCGATTTTGGTAAACGGCGGCGCCGGATACATCGGCAGCCACACCTGCATTGAATTGATGAAGGCCGGTTACGACATCATTGTGGCCGACAATCTGTACAACTCCTGTGAAGAGGCGCTGCACCGCGTAGAGCAGATCAGCGGGCGCAAGGTTCCTTTTGTAAATGTGGACCTGTGCGATGCGGCCGCGGTGGATCAGCTGTTCGCCAGCCATCCTGAGATTGAGGCGGTCATCCATTTCGCCGCCTACAAGGCGGTCGGCGAAAGCGTTCAGAAACCGCTGGAGTATTACACCAACAACCTGGGCTGCACACTGACCGTGCTGAACGCCATGCGCAAATACGGCGTCAAGAACTTCGTGTTCTCTTCCTCTGCCACCGTGTATGGCGATCCCGCCACTGTGCCCATCACCGAGGATTTCCCCACGGGTGCCACCACCAACCCCTATGGCACCACCAAAGTGATGATGGAGCAGATTCTGAAAGACGTCTGCAAAGCCGACCCCACCATGAATGTGGCTTTGCTGCGCTATTTCAACCCCATCGGTGCGCATGAGAGCGGTATGATTGGTGAAGACCCCAACGGAATCCCCAACAATCTGGTGCCCTATATTGCCAAAGTCGCTGTGGGCAAACTGGAAAAAGTACATGTCTTCGGCAATGACTATCCCACGCCCGACGGCACCGGCGTGCGCGACTACATTCATGTAGTGGATTTGGCCACCGGCCATGTGGCGGCGCTGAAAAAACTCGCCACCGGATGCGGCCTGTTCATTTGCAACCTGGGCACCGGCCACGGCTACAGCGTGTTGGACGTGATCCATGCCTATTCCAAAGCCTGCGGAAAAGAACTTCCCTATGTGATCGATCCCCGCCGGCCCGGCGACATCGCCGAGTGCTACGCGGATCCCCGCAAAGCCAAGGAAGAACTGGGCTGGGAAGCACAGTACGGAATTGAAGAAATGTGCGCTTCCAGCTGGAAGTGGCAGAGCATGAATCCCGATGGATACAAAGGGGCCTGATGTTCCTTGGCGGGCGGCGAAAAGCCGCCCGCTTTTTTTGTATTTTGGATTCGGCTTGCAAATATTGTACAGCAACAGTATACTGAAAACAGTAATAAATTACTGTATGTTCCGTGCAGTTCAGGAGGGAACCGAGTGGAAAAAGTAAAAAGCATTAAGGAAATCGCCCGGCTGGCCGGGGTTTCAACCGCGACGGTCTCCCGTGTGATCAACCAGAACGGGCGTTTTTCCAAAGAGACAGAGGAACGCGTCCGCCGCATCATCCGGCAGACGGAATACGTCCCCAACATGAGCGCCAAGGGGCTTCGCACCAACCGGACCCGCGTTGTAGGACTTGTGGTACCCGACATCACCAACCCCCACTTTTCCAGCCTGGTTCTGAAATTGGAAATGAATTTCTTCGAGCACGGGTATTCCTGCCTGATCTGCAATACCAACGAATCGGAAAAACTGGAGCGCAAACACATCCATACCCTTTCCGCTCAAAATGTCAGCGGCATTGTTTTGATTTCCGGCACGCGCAATTACTCAGAACTGGACGATGTGCCCGTGATCTATGTGGACCGCCCGTCCCGCAGCCAGAACAGCAGCGGCGTGATGATCGAGTCCGACAACGAAGAAGGCGGCTACCTGGCCACACAGGAACTTTTAAATGCCGGGTGTCGGCACCTGGTAATTCTGAAGTGCCTGAGCAGCGACACCAACCAGTTTTCCCGCTACAGGGGATTTCAGAGGGCTCTCGCGGAACATGGCATTGAAGAAGACCCTCATTTGTATGTGGATTTGCCCGAGGTGTCCAGTGAGAAAGCCCGCAATGCCATCACCTGGCTTCTGGAACAGAACTTTCATTTTGACGGCATCATGTGCACCACCGACACCATCGCGGCCGGCGCGCTGATTGCCCTGCGCGAACACGGTCTTTCCGTTCCGGAGGATGTCCTGGTGACCGGTTTCGACGACAGTCAGCTGGCAATTTCCTGCGGGCCCGGAATCACCAGTGTACATCAGGATGTCTCCAAAATGGCTCAGTTGGCCACGGGACTCCTTCTGGAAATGATTTGCGGTAAAATGCCCAAACAAACGTATTATCAATTACCGGTCTATTTGGAGGTGCGAGCTTCCACGCGGCGGTAATCGTCTTTTTTCGCAGCGCGCTGCCTGACAGTGCGCTGCTTTTTTGTTGTTGTTTTGTTATATTCACAGGTAAATTGCACAATTTGAGCAAACGATTACTCACCAAATTGATGAAAATCTTTCCCTTGTATTGACTTTTATTTGGACAAATAATATTATTATGGCGTTGCGAAAACGATTACTCGTTTTCACCGGAATCGTTCCCCGGCCTGCATCGCCAGGCACAAATTTTTAGGAGGATAAAGACATGAAAAAAGCAAAAGTTCTCGTAGCAGTCATGATGGCTGTGGTCATGGGTTTGAGCATGGTCGCCTGCGGCGGCAGCTCTTCCAGCACCAGCACCGCAGCAAGCACCGCCTCCACTTCTGAACCGGCCGACAGCGTTGGAACAGAAAGCGGCGACGCTGAGTATGCTGTGATCCTGAAAGTTCTCTCCAGCCAGTTCTGGCAGAGCATGCGCGACGGCATTCAGGCCAAAGCGGATGAGCTGGGAATCAAAGTTGACATTTACGCAGCCAACACCGAGGATGACGTAGAAGGCCAGGTCACCCTGCTGGAAAATGCCATCTCCAAAGGCTACAAAGCCATCGGCGTGGCCCCCATCTCCAACGTGAACCTGAACAACGCGATTGCTGACGCCACCGAAAAAGGCATCAAAATCGTCAACATCGACGAGAAAGTCGACATGGAAGCTCTGGCCGAACTGGGCGGCGCCTGCACCGCATATGTTGCCACGGATAACGTGGGCGTTGGCCGCATGGGCGCTGAGTACCTGATTGAGCAGATCGGCGGCGAAGGTGAAGTGGCCATCGTCGAAGGCAAAGCCGGTGCCGTTTCCGGTGAGAACCGCCGCGACGGCGCGAAAGCCGCTTTTGAAGAAGCCGGCCTGACCATCGTTGAGAGCCAGCCCGCTGACTGGGACCGCACCAAAGCGTATGACCTGGCGACCAACTACATCACTGCGCATCCCGACCTGAAAGCCATCTACTGCTGCAACGACACCATGGCCATGGGCGTTCAGGAAGCCGTTGAAGCTTCCGGCAAGGACATCAAAGTCTGCGGCACCGACGGCAATGACGACGCCATCCAGTCTGTTGCGGACGGCAAGCTGTGCGCAACCGTTGCGCAGGACCCCGCCGCTGTTGGCGCGAAGGGCCTGGAGCTGATGGTGCAGGCCGTTGAGGAAGATCTTCCCATGGAGCCGGGCGCTGAAGTTCCCACCACGGGCATCGACGCGATCCTGATCACCGCTGACAACGCGGCTGACTACCTGGCATAAAATCCGAACGTTTCACTCCGACCATGCAGGCCCCGCCTGCATGGTCGGAATCTTAATGGAAAGATGCTGTGAGCGATGGGCACTGCGGCCCGGCCGGAATGTCTATCCTGCTGACAGCATCTGAAAAGTGCGCAGTCAAACGATTTTTTGAAGGGGGAGGACGCGATGGAGCCCATTGTCCAAATGAACGGAATCACCAAGCGCTTTCCGGGTGTCGTGGCGCTGGACCACATCAACTTTGATGTGAAGCCCGGTGAAGTCCACGTGCTGCTTGGCGAAAACGGTGCCGGCAAATCCACATTGATGAAGGTGCTGAGCGGCGCCTACACACCGGATGAAGGAACCATTGTTCTGAACGGAAAAGAATACAAACGCCTCACACCGCATTTGTCCGCGGAAGGCGGCATCAGCATCATCTATCAGGAATTGAGTGTGGTCAACTGGCTGGACATTCGTGAAAATATTTTCATGGGCCGTCTGCCCTGCAAAAAAGTGGGACCTGCTCACATGGTGGATTACGCCACCATGAACAAGCGCACAGAAGAACTTCTGGCAAAAGTCAACCTGTCTCACCGAAAGCCCACCACCAATGTAGGTGATTTGAGCATCAGTGAAAAGCAGATGGTGGAGATTGCCAAAGCAGTGGCATTCAACGCCAAGGTCATCGTCATGGACGAACCCACCTCTTCCCTGACCGAAGAGGAAGTGCAGAAGCTTTTCACCATCATTCGCCAGCTCAAAGAAGAGGGCAAAGGCGTTGTTTTCATCTCCCACAAGCTGTCCGAAATTGCTGAGATCGGCGACCGCATCACCATTATGAAAGACGGCGGTTATGTGGGCACGTATCAGGTTTCCGACCTGACCACCGACGACATGATCCGCCTGATGGTTGGGCGCGAAATCAAAGGTACTTATCAGCACGCACCGGAAGAACATTATCAGTTCGGCGATGTTCTCTTTGAATGCAAACATCTCACCCGCAAAGACGGGCGCGTGAAGGACGTTTCCTTCTCCCTGCGCAAAGGCGAAATCCTCGGCTTCTCCGGCCTGGTCGGCGCGGGCCGCAGTGAGACCATGTGCGCCATTTACGGCGCCGCCCCTATCGCTTCCGGCGAGGTCTGGCTGAACGGCAAGCAGCTGCACATCAAAAATCCGTACAGTGCGCTGCGCCAGGGCATTGGTCTTGTGACCGAGAACCGGCGCGAGACCGGATTTTTCCAAAACTTCAGCAACAAGCGCAACATTTCCATCGCCTATCAGCTGAAGAATTCTTCTCTGGATGGCATGGGCGGTATTACAAACGATGCTCTGGAGAAAAGAATCGCGGAAAAGCAGCGGATGGAAATTCAGATCAAATGCGCATCTCTTGAGCAACTTACCTCGCAGCTTTCCGGCGGCAACCAGCAGAAAGTCATTCTGGGCAAATGGATGGCAGCCGACGTGAAACTTTTGATTTTTGACGAACCCACCAAGGGCATTGACGTAGGTACCAAGAGCGAAATTTACAAATTGATGCGCGGTCTTGCAGATCGCGGGATCGGCGTGATCGTGGTGTCCAGCGAAATGCCGGAGCTGCTGGGCTTGTGCGACCGGATTGCCGTCATGGCCGATGGCCGGATCACGGCAATGTACGACATTGCAGACGCAACCGAAGAGAAACTGGCGAAGGCTGCCACCGGCGAAGTGGCCGTCAGTGAAACCGCGTGACCACAGGGAGGAATGGAAATTGAAAACGCTTGAGAAGAAAAAATTCACCTTTACGGACTACTGGGACCGTTACAGTACCATCACGATCCTGGCCATCATGATCATCGTATTCGGCATTTTGCGCCCGGAAAGTTTTCTCACCAGTTCCAACCTGATCAAAATCGTGGAGCAGAGCTCCATCACCATTCTGCTGGGTCTGGGCGAGTTCTTTGCCATTCTTTTGGGCGGCATTGACCTGAGCGTCAGCTCTACCATGGCTCTGTCCGGCGCACTGACCGCACAGCTGATGGCCAACGCCGGCATGAATCCCCTGCTGGCGGTTCTCATCGGCGTCGTGGTGTTCGGCGCGATCATCGGCCTTCTGAACGGCTTTCTGGTCACCGCTACCGGCCTGCCCCCCTTCATCATCACGCTGGGTACGCAAGCCATTCTGCGCAGCCTTGTCTACATTATTACCGACGCCCGTGCGGTGTCCGGCCTGCCTGCTTCTTTCTCCAAAGTGGTCGGCGGAAAACTGTTTGATGTGATTCCTGTTCCCATTCTCGTGGCGTTGGTCACCGCTGCGATCCTCACCATCTTTACCTCAAAGCTGCAATGTGGCCGCAACCTGTATGCGCTGGGCGGCAATGCGCAGTCTGCCTGGTATGCCGGCATCACCGTCAAAAAGCACACCATCCTGGCTTTCTGCATCTCCGGCGTATGCGCTGCTCTGGCCGGTATGGTCAACATCGCCCGTCTGGCAGCTGCCGAGCCCAATGCCGGTACCGGTTATGAAACCTATGCCATTGAGGCTGTTATCATCGGCGGTGCTTCCTTCTTCGGCGGCATCGGCAAGATTCCCAAAGTGGTGATCGGCGGTTTGATCATCGGCGTAATCAACAACGGTTTGAACATGGTCGGCGTTTCCAGCTACTATCAGCAGCTTGCCATGGGCTGCCTGCTGATTCTGGCCGTCACCCTGGACCGTTTCTTCGGCGCCAGCCGCAAAAACTGATTTTTCACGGGAGGATTATGTATGAAACCTGAGTTTTCCGTAAGCCTGATGTGCATGGATTTCCTGGACATCAAGCATCAGATCGAAATACTGGATCAAAACATGGATGGTTATCACATCGATATCATGGACGGCCATTATTGCAAAAACATTACACTGAGCCCTGATTTCATGAAAGCCTGTGCTCGGATGGCCAAAAAGCCCATGGACGTGCATCTGATGACCACCAATCCCAATGACTGGATCGATGCCTGCGCTGCTGCCGGTGCGGCGATGATCAGTCCTCATGCCGAGACCATCAACACGGATTGCTTCCGCACGCTGAACCGCATTCGGGATGCGGGCTGCCAGGTAGGTGTTACGCTGAATCCGGCTACGCCTCTGTCCTATTGCAAACACTATCTGAATCGAATTGATGTTTTGACCCTGATGACGGTGGACGTGGGGTTTGCCGGCCAGCCGTTTATCACCGAGATTCTGGACAAAATCGCCGAGGCCAAACGCCTGCGCGAAGAAAATGGCTGGCATTACAAAATCATGATCGACGGTTCGTGCAACAAAAAGACGTTCAAGCGCCTGTACGAGGCCGGCGCCGATGTATTTATTCTCGGTTCCTCCGGTCTGTTCTCTCTGGATGTTGACCTTCAGACTGCCTGTGATAAAATGAAAGCACAGTTTGAGAAAGAAACAGGGGTAAAACCGTAAAAAGGGGGAGGACACCATGAGTGCATCTGAGCGTCTTGTACTTGGCATAGACATCGGCGGCACCAATATGCGCTTTGCGCTGGTGGATGAGCAACAGAATATGACCGCATTTGAGCGGTTGGACACACAAAGTATCTTTGCGGAAGTGGGACATCCGACGGAAAAACTCGCCGAATGTATCCGAACCTATTGCGGCCGCCATTTGGACGGTGCCATGCCGCTGGCAGTTTCCATTGGCTTTCCGTCCACCATTAATCGCGAGCGTACCGTCGTGGTGCAAACGCCCAACATCGCCTGCATCCCGGACAATTACGCCGTTGTGGAAGAGTTGGGCAGTGCCCTGGGAATTCCTGTTTACATCAACCGCGATGTGAACAATCTTTTGTTCTTTGATCTGGTTGATCTTGGCCTGACAAGCTGCGATTGCGTGGCGGGTATTTACTTTGGAACGGGAATCGGCAACGCTGTTCTGGTAAACGGAAAGATCATGCTGGGCAGAAACGGCGTCGCGGCAGAATTGGGGCACCTTCCCGTCTATGGAAACAAGCGTGTATGCAAATGCGGCAACGTCAGCTGCCTGGAAACGGTTGTCTCCGGCGTGGCACTGGAAAGCATCCAGGCCGAGCATTTCCCGGAGACATCGATCAAAAAGATTTTTGCAGAGCACATGGATTCCGGCATCATGCAGGAATTTGTGGAAGGAATGGGCCAGGCGGTCGCCGCAGAGGTCAATTTGTTTGATCCTGACTGCGTTGTACTTGGCGGCGGCCTTCTGCAAATGGAAGGGTTCCCCCATGCAATGCTGGAAGCGGCCGTCCATCGCTATGCGCGGAAGCCCTATCCGGAAAACAATCTGGAACTGCGCTATTCCCGGCCGAACCAGGCCAACGGAACCGTGGGCGCTGCAATCTATGCGTTTAAACGTATGGCGGATCCCAAGTATCTGTAACTGAAATCTGGCCCTTTTGAAACAAAAGGGCCAGATTTTTGACCAATTTAACAGGAGGCATTGAATATGAAACTGGCAATCGGAAACGATCACGTAGCCGTGGAGATGAAAAAAGAAATCAAAGCTTATCTGGAGGCCAAAGGAATTGAAATGGTCGATGTGGGTACCAACAGCACCGAGCGCTTCAACTACCCGATCAGCGGCTACAAAGTTGCTCAAATGGTTGCGGCCGGCGATGTGGACGGCGGCGTACTGATTTGCGGCACCGGCGTCGGCATCTCGCTGGCTGCCAATAAAGTAAAAGGCATTCGCGCATGCGTATGCAGCGAGCCTTACTCCGCCAAACTTTCCAAACAGCACAACAACACCAATATCATCGCTTTCGGCGCTCGCGTGATTGGCGTGGAAACTGCGAAAATGATCGTAGACGAATGGCTGAACGCAGAGTATGAAGGCGGCCGCCATCAGGTACGCGTGGACATGATCGCCGAGATCGAGAACACCGGCCATCTGCAGGCAGCAGAAGAATAACACCGGATAAGAAAAGGCGTGCGGAAATCCGCACGCCTTTTTATTTAAACAATATTGTATCCCATTCCCGCCAAAACGGCCAATGCCCGCTCGTGATTCTCCTCTGTTGCCGCCGCGCACAGAGAACGGTGGATTGTAACCGGCGCGTTCAAAAAGTGGCTGTGCAGCACAATCGCATTGGACAGCACACAAATATCCGTCACCACACCGCACAGCGCAATCTCATCCGGTGCGCCGCCGCACAGCGTCAGCACCTGGCCCGGAAGAGCGGCGCTTCCGAATGTCGGTTTGTCCACTACCATCACGTTGGGGTGCACCCCATTCTCATAAGCAGCCAGCTTTCCGTACAGATGCCAGCCGTCTGTTCCCCGAACGCAATGAGGCACCGGCAAAAACATTCCCTCACGCGTCTGCAAATAATTTTCCGGATGCGTATCCCGTGTAAACAATACGTAGCCGCCGCTCTGCTCGTATTCGGTCACCTTCGCAGCAATGCCGTCTTCCAGTTTCCGGGCAGCCGGATTTTCCAGCGCGCCGGTCACAAAATCGTTCTGATAATCCACCACTACCAGCAGTTTTTTCATCCGGCTCATTCTCCTTCCAGATAATTGACGAAATCCACTTCCCTGCCGTTTTCCACATAGACACGAGGCACGCGTCGGCCGATATCGCACAAAATCTCGTAGTTAACCGTATTGGCAGCCGCTGCGATATCATCCACGCTGTGGGCGATACCGTCGCCGAAAATCACTGCCTCGTCCCCTGCTTTCACATCGGGAATTTCGGTCACATCCACCATCATCTGGTCCATGCATACACGGCCCAGCACACGGGCAGGTTTCCCGTGCAGAGACACCACGCCGCGGTTGGACATTACCCTGGGATAACCGTCTGCGTAACCCACAGGCAATGTCGCCACACGCATGGGCTTTTCTGCGGTGAACGTGCACCCATAGCTGACTTTGTCTCCCTGCGCCAGATTTTTGACCATCGACACAACCGCCTTCAGCTTCATGGCGGGTGTCAACCCCGGCAGGCATACATCGGAAGAAGGGTCGCACCCGTACAGAATGATGCCCGGGCGGACCATATCCAGATGATACTGCGGCCATGCAAATGTGCCCGCGGAATTGCAGCAATGGGCCACCGCAATGGAATGCCCTTTTTCTTTCAGTGCCTGAATTACGCGTTCAAACACATTGTACTGTGCTTTGGTGTATTCCACATCCTCGGGGATGTTGCTGTCCGCCACGGCAAAATGCGTAAAAATGCCCACCACGGCCAAGCCGGGCATGCTGCAAACTTCATTCATTTCTTCCACAGCAGCCTCAAAATCATCCCGTGCCGTAAAACCAATGCGCCCCATGCCCGTGTCCACTTTCAGGTGCACGTTTACCGTGACGCCTGCACGCTGGGCCGCACGGGAAAGCTCCCTTGCGTATTCCAGCGAAAAAACAGTCTGCATAATATCGTTTACTACCAAAGCCGCCGCGTTGTGTGCGCCGGTATAGCCTAAAATCAAAATTGGTTTTGCCACGCCGACCCGGCGCAGGCGGACTGCTTCTTCAAAGCCGGAAACGGCAAACCGGTCTGCTCCTTCTTCGTCCAAAAGCGTGACCACCGCCACATCCCCATGGCCGTAGGCATCTGCTTTCACGACCGCCATCACTGCCGCGTCTTCCGCCTTGCTTTTCACCAGGCGATAATTGTGCCGCAATGCGCCAAGGTCTACCTCAGCCCAACAGCGTCTGTCAAAATCCATATCAAAACCACCTTATTGGAATTCGATCTCTTCCCTCCGCGCTTTCTGCGGATACATTATATATAGTAGCACAGCCGTGCTGGCAAGGCAAACAGAACCCTGTCGCTTTTTTAAAAATCGCACATTAGAAAACAAGAGAAAACAAGAGATTGAGAGAGATTGAGAGAGATTGAAATGCATAAATTAAAAAATTAAGAAAAAGGTATTGACGCGAAGCATACTTTTCGCTATAATCAAATCTGCACGATTTCAAAAGCAGGATTTTTATACCTGTTTCGAGACAATTTTAGGAGGATATACACATGAGCACAACTCTTGCAAAAGCTGGCAAAGTTGACCGCAAGTGGTATGTGATCGACGCCGCTGGCAAGCCCCTCGGCCGTACCGCTGCCACCGCCGCCGTTCTGCTGCGCGGCAAAAATAAGGTCACCTTTACTCCCAATGTGGACTGCGGCGACCATGTTGTCATCATCAACTGCGACAAAGCGGTTCTGACCGGCAGCAAACTGACCAAGAAATATCACTATCATCACAGCGGCTGGATCGGCGGCATGAAAGCTGTTCAGTACCGTACTCTGATGGCTGAAAACCCCGAGAAGGCTATGATGCTGGCTGTTAAGGGCATGCTGCCCGGCAACTCTCTGGGTGCCAGCGCGCTGAAACGTCTGCGCGTGTACAAAGGCAGCGAGCACGGCCACGCTGCTCAGAAGCCCGAAGCTTATACACTGTAACAGGAGGCAAACGAGATGTACGAGACGAAATCTTATTTCTACGGCACTGGTCGCCGTAAAAACTCTGTTGCCCGTGTTCGTGTATACAACGGCACCGGCAAGATCACCATCAACGACCGCGATATCGACGAGTATTTCGGTCTGGAGACCCTGAAGCTGGTTGTTCGTCAGCCTCTGGCCCTGACCGGCCTGGAGAACAAGTTCGACATCGTTGTCCGCGTTTCCGGCGGCGGTGTTTCCGGACAGGCTGGCGCCATCCGTCATGGTCTGTCCCGCGCTTTGCTGGTTTATGACGAGAACCTGCGTCCGGAGCTGAAGAAAGCCGGCTTCCTGACCCGCGATCCTCGTATGAAAGAGCGTAAAAAGTACGGCCTCAAGGCTGCCCGTCGCGCTCCCCAGTTCAGCAAGCGCTAAACTTTATCAAAAGTGGTCAAAAACCCCGGAACTACGCGGTTTCCGGGGTTTTTCCTTTTCAAATGGTTTGACGCAATTTGACAGAACGAAGCCTCTTTTAACCCGTTTTCTATGGGTTAAATGGTGGACAACCACCCCAAAAAGAGGGCTTATGGGTTAAAAAATAGGACAACCGAGACGCGATTTTGGGATGCCAAGGGGATGTTTATTTATACATCTCCAAGAGACCTTTTTCGTGAAAACGGTTTGTCTGAATTTGACCTAATTTGAACAAAAGAGAATAAATCTAATCGCCAAGCGCTCAGTATTTTCTACTGGGCGCTTTTTGCGTTTCCGGGGAATTTCATTCCGGGATAAGAAAAGGCCGTCACTTTCAATTTTTGAAGTGGCGGCTTTTTCTATTTCCAGAAGCCATAGAACAATTCAGAAATGAGGTGAAGTCATTGAACACGCAAATCATCGCCATCGCCAACCAGAAAGGCGGCGTTGGCAAGACAACCACCTGCGCGAACCTGGGGATTGGGCTGGCGCAGGCCGGAAAGAAAGTGCTGCTGATCGACGGGGACCCGCAAGGCAGCCTGACCATCAGCCTGGGCCACCCCCAGCCGGACAAGCTGCCCTTTACCCTGTCCGACGCGATGGGCCGTATCCTGATGGACGAGCCGCTGCGCCCCGGCGAGGGTATCCTGCACCACCCGGAGGGCGTTGACCTGATGCCCGCAGACATCCAGCTCTCCGGCATGGAGGTCTCCCTGGTGAACGCCATGAGCCGAGAGACCATCCTGCGGCAGTATCTGGACACGCTCAAGGGACAGTATTCCCATATCCTGATTGACTGCCAGCCATCCCTGGGTATGCTCACGGTCAACGCCCTGGCCGCCGCCAACAGGGTCATAATCCCCGTTCAGGCGGAGTACCTGCCCGCCAAGGGCCTGGAACAGCTGCTCCAGACCGTAAACAAGGTGAAGCGGCAGATCAACCCCAAGCTCCAGATCGACGGCATATTGCTGACGATGGTGGACAACCGCACCAACTTCGCCAAGGAGATTGCCGCCCTGCTGCGGGAGACCTATGGCAGCAAAATCAAGGTGTTCGGCACCGAGATTCCCCATTCTGTCCGGGCAAAGGAGATCAGCGCCGAGGGCAAAAGCATTTTTGCCCATGACCCTAATGGCAAGGTGGCCGAGGGCTATAAGAATCTGACCAAGGAGGTGATAAAACTTGAAAAGCAGCGCGAAAAAAGTAGAGCTGGCTCCATACGATGATTTGTTTTCCACCGAGGAAAGCCGCCAGGATGCCAAGCTGGAGAAGATACAGGAAATTCCGCTGTCTGAGCTGCACCCATTTAAGGGGCATCCCTTCAAAGTCAAGGATGACGAGGCCATGATGGAGACCGCCGACAGCGTTCGGCAGTATGGTGTTCTGGTTCCGGCGATCGCCCGCCCGGACCCGGAGGGCGGCTATGAGCTGGTTGCCGGTCACAGGCGGCACCGGGCCAGTGAGCTGGCCGAGAAAGAAACCATGCCTGTCATTGTCCGAGACCTGGACGATGATGCTGCCACTATCATCATGGTGGACAGCAACTTACAACGTGAAAGCCTGCTCCCCAGCGAAAGGGCCTTTGCTTACAAGATGAAGCTGGAGGCTATGAAACACCAAGGCGCACGGGGGGACTTAACTTCGTCCCAACTTGGGACGAAGTTGCGTGCAGATGAATTGTTGGCGCAGCAGGCTGGTTCGAGTAGGAACCAGGTGCAGCGCTATATCCGCCTGACGGAGCTGATTCCCGAACTGCTGGATATGGTCGATGAAAAGAAAATCGCCCTCAATCCGGCTTATGAGCTGTCCTTTCTCAAAAAAGAAGAACAGCGGGATTTGCTGGACGCGATGGACAGCGAACAGGCTACCCCCTCTCTCTCCCAGGCTCAGCGACTCAAGAAATACAGCCAGGAGGGACATCTGACCCTCGATATGATGCGCGTCATCATGGGTGAGGAAAAGAAAAGTGATCTCGACAAAGTGACTTTCACCTCCGACACCCTGCGGAAGTATTTCCCCAAAAGCTATACGCCCCAGCGGATGCAGGAAACCATTATCAAACTGCTGGAGGCGTGGCAGAAGAAGCGCCAGAGAGACCAGGAACGATGAAAGGAGCCGCCTATGAGGGATATTTCAGCCCGTGAGCTGAAAGGACACAATATCTTGGCCGTAGAGCGTTTTCAGGACAGCACCCGCTGGATGATCGAGTTTTCCGTTCAGCGCCCTTGTTCCTACGGCTGCCCCGGCGATGATATGCGGCTGTTTCTTACGGAGGACGGGTATCAGGCCGCCCTCGTAAGCCAGAAGCGTCGGGAAATCAAAATCAAGCGGTATGCCCGTGTGATCGAGGGCCATGTGCTCGACTTCAAACCGGACAAGCGCCGCCGCCACCCGTAAACTCATTATCACTACGAAAGGAAAGGAATGAATATGTGTACTGTCCAGAGCATCAAAGATGCCATCCGGGAAAGTTGCCAGTCCCAGTATGATATGGAATCCACCGACATTGACCGGGTTTTGCAGACCCTCCCGTTTTCGGAGCATGAGCCGATGTTCAGTCATCCGCCGAAGTACAAGCGTCCTTACCGGCCCTGGCAGAACAACAAAAACAGCTGAAAGCCACAGTCTTTTTCACGAAGGATTGTGGCTTTTTTCATGCCCTAAAATTAGAAAGGAGTGAAGTCAATGGCCGTTTTTCGCATTGAACGGACCAAAGATTATACCGTGATGAGCAATCATCACCTGCGGAACCACGAACTATCCCTCAAGGCAAAGGGGCTTCTTTCCATGATGTTATCCCTGCCTGATGACTGGAACTATACTACCCGTGGACTTGCGAAAATCTGCAAGGAGGGCGTTGATGCCATCGGCAGTGCGCTGCGGGAGTTGGAAACCGCCGGTTACATCGTGCGGAACCAGCTGCGGGACCAACAAGGCCGGATCAGCGACACCGAGTATGTGATTTATGAGAAACCCCAGCCCAGGCAGCCAGAAACGCCAAGGCCGGATACGGCTGTACCAGATACGGCTTCACCAGATACGGAAAACCCGTATCTGGATAAACCGGATACGGAAAAGCCCGCAGAATTAAATATAGAGAAACCAAATACTCAAAAACAAAATACTCATGGAGCAAGTACCGATTCCATTCCCTTCCGGGAAACAGCGGCAGCACAGCTGCCGGAACGGAAAGGAAGGGATGCGATGTCTGTCTCAGAGATAGAAAATTATCGGGAATTGATTCTGGAGAACATCGAGTATGACTATCTGTGCAGAGAGTTTTCGACCTACCGTGAGGACCTGGACGAGATTGTGGAGCTGATGGTGGAGACCGTTTGTGCCAAACGTAAAACCACTCGGATCGCTGGCAGCGACTTTCCCCATGAAGTCGTGCGCTCCCGGTTCTTGAAGCTGGATAGCGAGCATATCCGATTTGTCATGGACGGTATGCAGAAAAACACCACGGAGGTCCGCAATATGAAACAGTATTTGCTTGCAGTGCTGTTCAACGCGCCCACCACGATCAGCAATCACTACACCGTACAAGTCAATCACGATATGAACACAGGCGGCTGGTAAACAGCCGCTTTTCTGTTGCCCGGCAATACCGGGAGAAAGGATTTTGCCATGAAACGACCTCTTGCCTACATTACGGCTCCCTGGAGCAACAACCAGTATGAGAACGCCGAGAACGCTGCCACCTACTGCCGCCAGGTGTACGACGCCGGGTATTCGCCCATCTGCCCGGTTCTGTTCTTGTCCACCTTCCTCAAGGACGAGATTCCCCAGGAACACAAGGACGGGCTGGATATGGCGCGAGACTATCTGCGCCGGTCCCATGTGCTGGTGGTCTGCGGCCACGGCATCGACGAGACCGTGAAGAATGACATCGCCACCGCTGAGCGCCTGCGGATCACCGCTACCACCCTGGACGGTATCCTGACTGTGAAAGGCCAGGGACGCGGGAAAGGAGGTGCGCGCCATGCCTGAGCGTAAGACCGTGGGCCAGCTGATGGAGGAAATGCGGCTCAAGGCCGGGGCGCAGAACTACCACGGCCATGAGTACATGGATTTGGAGCGGTTTGCCGAGGACACCCGGCACATGATTATCTTCGATGTGCTGACCCACGATTCGCCGGTGGGCTGGAAAGGCGAACGGACCCGCCTGTTTCTGACGGAGGCCGGATACCAGAAAAGCCTGGAGAACCAGGAAAAGGGCCACATCAAGATTCTCAGCCATGCCAAGGTGCGCCAGGGACATCTGTACTATGACCGCTCCGATCAGCTGCGTTGAAAGGAGCCTGCCATGATGAAATACCTGCTGCGGCGGCTGGTGGTCCCGCCTTAGTATCAAGCGCCACCCCTGCAAAATCCGTGGAAAGGAGGCGATGACCTATGCAGGAGGAAGTGGAAAACAGGACTTTGACGCTGGTAGTCAGCGGAACAAAGTTTACCGGGCGGCTGTTTAAGGCCGCCATCACCAAGTACCTTGCCCACCGCAAGGAAAAGAAGCTGCAAAAGCAGAAAAGCCGGGATACCCCCGTGATTCCCCACGGCAAACAGACGGTGAAGCAGCTGATCGGCCAGAATCAGGGCGTTTCCAACATCGAGATCACCGACCCCTCCATCAAGGAGTTTGAAAAGATCGCCCGGAAATACGGCGTTGACTATGCGGTGAAGAAGGACCGCAGCAGCTCCCCGCCCAAGTACCTGATCTTTTTCAAAGGCCGCGATGCGGATGCCCTGACCGCTGCCTTTACCGAGTACACCGGCAAGAAGGTCAGAAAGGCGCAGAAAACAGAGCGTCCGTCCGTGCTGGCAAAGCTGAGCCAGTTCAAAGAGCTGGTGAAACACGCCGTTGTGGACCGGAACAAGCGGAAGGAGCTGGAACGATGAAGATGAAAAAGCAACTTGACATCAAAAAGCTCCTTTTGCTGAATATGCCCTATATCCTGATGGGGCTGTTCGCAACCAACTTCGGTGAAGGATGGCGGATGGCCGTGGGTGCGGACGCTTCGGCAAAAATGCTTTCGTTCTTCTCCACGCTGCCGGTGGCGCTGGCCAGCTGGTGGCCCAGCCTGCACCCTTTGGACCTGCTGGTGGGGCTGTGCTGCGGCGCTGGCCTGCGATTGGCCGTGTATCTCAAAAGCAAGAACGCCAAGAAGTACCGGCACGGTATGGAGTATGGCAGCGCCCGCTGGAGTGCATAATTTTAAGTGTAAAGGAAGCCTATATGGACGCACAGGAGGTTATGCACATGACTGATTATAGTAAAATTACAGCCCTTTACTCCCGCCTTTCCGTGGGCGACGAGGACAGGGACGGCGGTGAGAGTAACTCGATACAGAACCAAAAAATCTTTTTGGAGAACTACGCCAGAGGGCAGCACTTAACCAATATCCGGCACTACATTGACGATGACGAAAGCGGCAGATTTTTCGACCGCTCCGCCTACTCCCGCATGATAGAGGACGTAGAAAACGGTAAAATCGGCGTGTGTATTATGAAAGACATGACCCGCTGGGGGCGCGACTATCTCCAAGTCGGCAACGCTATGGAGATATTCAGACGGAACAATGTGCGCTTTATCGCGGTCAACAACGGGATAGACAGCGAGAAGCCCGACACATTGGAGTTTGCGCCCTTTATCAACATCATGTCGGAGTGGTACGCAAAGGACATCAGCAAGAAAGTAAAGACCGGCATTAAGACGAAGGGCATGAGTGGAAAGCCGATTGCCACCGAAGCTCTCTATGGCTATGTCAAATCCCCGGACAACAAGGATTTTTGGATAATCGACGAGGAAGCCGCCGGAGTTGTCCGTTTGATTTTTCGCCTGTTTCTGGACGGGAAAAACCGCAACCAAATCGCCGTATATCTGACGCAGGCGCAAATCCCAACGCCCACATTCTACATGAAAGAGCGCGGGCGGGGAACGTGCAAAAACAGGGCGCTCAATGAGGATAACCGTTACAAGTGGAACAAAGCCACTTTGACCCATATCCTTACACGGCAGGAGTATTGCGGCGATGTAGTCAACTTCAAGACTACAAAGCATTTCCGGGACAAGCGGAACCACTATGTAGACCGGAGCCAATGGCAGATAACCGAAAATGTGCATGAGCCGATTATTGACCGCGCCGACTTTGAAACCGCACAGCGGATTTTGGAAAACGCGCCCGTCAGACGCCCCAACGGGGACGGGGAAATCCACCCTTTGTCGGGCTTGCTTTTCTGTAAGGATTGCGGCGCAAAAATGCACATCCGCATAGATTATCGGAATGGCGGCAAGCGTCATGTTGCCTATTGCAGCGAGTACCACAAGGGAAAAGCCAAAAACCCCAAATGCAATTCCCCGCACATCATTGACGCGGATTTGCTCATGCAGACCATCGCGGAAGTGCTGAAGAAAATCGAGGACTATTCTATCAGCAACTGGGCGGAATTTGAAGCCTTAGTGAAAAAGAACCTTGCCATGCAGCAGACCGACAAGACCAAGAAACAGCAGAAGCGTATCCCGCAAATCACGACGCGCCTTGAACAGATTGACAAGGTGCTGAACAAGCTCTATGAGGACAACGCCCTCGGCACGATCCCGCAAGACCGCTATGAGCAAATGTCGCAGAAGTATTCAGAAGAATACTATGCGCTGAAAGCGGAGCTTGCCGAGCTGCAAGAGCAGCTATCCGCTTTTGAGAACGCGGGCGGACGGGCGCAGAAGTTTTTGAAGCTGACGGAACGCTACGCTGCCTTTACCGACCTGACCCCCGCCATTCTCAACGAGTTTATCAGCCGGATTGAAGTGCATGAGCGCGACAAGAAAAGGGCAAAACAAGCCATTCAGCACATCGGGATATATTTCAACTATATCGGCAAATTTGAGAACGAAGTGACACAGCTTACAGAGCCAACGGAGCAGGAAATCCGGCAAATGCGGGAGGAAATCGAAGAAGCCAAAAAGGAAAAGAGCCGCGCCTATCACCGGCAGTATTCAAGGGAGTACCGGGCGCGAAACCTTGAAAAGCAGCGGGAGTATGACCGTATCAAGGCGCGGGAATACCGGGCAAGGAGAAAGGCGCAGACCGCCGCCGCACAGCCCGCACAGTAAAACAGAATAACCGACAACCAAGAGGGATTTTCCGGCTACGGGAAGTCCCTCTTTTGCGCCCGGAGAAAGGAGCCGCCTATGACAGAACAGAACGGGACGCCCACCGCGCCCCGGAACCCCGACAGTATTATCACGACGCAGAGAAACGGGCAGACTATTGTTGCGGAGTTATTTTTCAATCACAGCAGCACAGAAACATTCCGCGACAAGCTGCTCAAGACGATACTTGCCGACAGTTCGTGTTTATCTGCGTCTGACGGTCAAGAGCCGGAAAAATCGGAAATCTTGCGATAACAGCCGCCCCGACGAACCATTCCACGTCCGGGCGGTTTTTATCGTCAAAAACGCCGTTTTCTCCAAGTCAAGAGCCGGAGAAAACACCCGAAAAATGCCCCTATTGCGTAACAGGGGCACAGAAAGGAGTTTGCATGAGAACAGGGCTTACCAAGCAGGAAAAGACCACCGATATTTGGTTTGACGAGAAAGACCCCCTTATCCATATCCGCACCCACAACACCGCCTTGAAAAAGCGTCTGCTTGCATACAGCCGCCGTTATCCGGCGATCTGCCAGCAGACTGACGCAGACCCGGAAACGGGCTGCATGGAGTTTGACATTGAGAAAGGCCGCTTCTCTTTCCGTCTGACCGCCCCATACAGCGAGGAACGGCGGGAAGCGGCGCGGCGGTACGCCAGAGAGAGCAACGCCGCCGACAGGCTGAAATAGAGTGGAAATGTTCATAGTTTTGTGCTATACTTTTTCTAAAAGCAGAGTAATACTGCGGAATTGATTGGAGGACAACACAATGGTTACATTTATGAGATTAAGATAAAACCGCGAGTTATGTTGCGGTTATCCGTACTGCATAACTCGCTTATTGAAGCAGAGATGTAATTACGGAGGAAAAACAAATGAATAATAATTTATCACGCTTTGCAGACAGCAAGGTTTATTTTCAATGCCCAATTTGCACAAAATCAATGGATATACAAGGCAATAGCCTAATTTGTAGACATGGACATTGCTTTGATATTTCAAGATATGGGTATGTAAATTTGTTGTTAAAATCATCGCCCAAAACCAACTACAGCAAGCGGTCTTTTGACAACCGGCACCAAATTTTGGAGTATGGCATGTATGATGTTGTGTTGGAGAAAATCATACAGTTTATTTCTGATACGCCATCTATAAGAAACATTTTAGATGTTGGTTGCGGCGAGGGTTTCTATGCAAGGCAGATACAGCAAAGAACAGAACGAAACATCTTTGCTTTTGACTTGTCAAGGGAGGCAATACAGATTGCATCAAAAAAAGACAAGCGCAAAGCAGTGAAGTGGTTTGTTACTGACTTATCAAAAATCCCTTTGAAAGACGGAAGTATGGATTGTATTTTAGACATATTTTCGCCTGCACACTACAAAGAATTTCAGCGATTGCTATCTCCTAACGGATATGTTGTGAAAGTAATTCCTACGAAAAATCATTTGAGGGAAATTAGGACTAAAGTGCAAGCACACTTGAAAAATCCAGATTATTCAAATGAGTCTGTCGTTGAATATTTTGAGAAATATCTTAAAACCATTTCAAGAGAAACGGTTTCAGCCACCGTACAGTTGTCATCAGAACAAAGAATGTCGTTTATTGAAATGACGCCGCTTCTCTTTTGCGTTGAAAAAGATTGCGTTGATTGGTGTACTCTCACACATTTGACAATCGAAGCTGATGTTTTAATAGGAATGTATTAAAGGGCGTATTGATATTTAATATTCCCATTTATTGAGCAGAACGGAGTAAACCAAACACCCTAATCAAAAGGACAGCCGAGGAAATCGACTGTCCTTTTTCTATGCCGACAGGTAGAAAGGAGTGACCACCCATGACGAAACCGAGAGAAAAAAACCGCGAGGAATTGCAAGCCGAGATTGAGGACGGGAAGAAGAAAATCCGGCAGCTTGAAAACCGGGAAAAGGTGTTGCGGCAAAAGTTATCCCAAGAGGAACGCAGGACGCGCAGCCATCGGCTGATCGTCCGGGGTGCGGTCTTTGAGAGCATTGTGCCGGAAGCCAAGACCATGACCGACGAGGAAGCCGCCGCCTTTCTCCGGCTTGCCTTGACGAGCGAGGAAGCGCGGGCTTATCTGAAAAAACGCACCAAGGGCGGGAAAAGCGAATAATCCCTTTGGCACAAAGGGCGCACTTATACACCCTTACGGGTGCGTGCGCTCTGCCGAGGGCTTGTCGGCACAGAGAGAAAGCCGCTTGCTTCCCTCTCTGACCGACATTGGCGGCTTTGCCGCAACAAGGGGCTGCACCCCTTGCGCCGCTTACGCGGCTATCCCTGCACACCCACAAAAACAGTACACCCGCCGTTGGCGTCTGTACCATTTTTGCGGGTTTTATTATCCTATCCGGGAGGTGATACCCATAGCCATCTACCATTGTAATATCAGCATTGTCAGCCGGGGCAAGGGCAAATCAGCCGTTGCCGCAGCCGCCTACCGAAGCGGCGAAAAGTTGACAAATGAGTGGGACGGAATGACCCACGACTACACCCGCAAAGGCGGTGTTGTCCATACGGAAATCCTACTGCCGCCCAATGCCCCGCCCTCTTTCTCTGACCGTTCAACCTTGTGGAACAGCGTGGAGCTTTACGAGAAAGCCGGGAACGCCCAGCTTGCCAGAGAGATTGACGCGGCGCTTCCCATAGAGTTATCCAGAGAGGAACAGATCCGGCTTGTCCGGGAATACTGTTCCTCTCAATTTGTTTCCAGAGGAATGTGCGTTGATTTTGCCATTCACGACACCGACAGCGGCAACCCCCATTGTCATATCATGCTTACCATGCGCCCCCTTGACGAGCGCGGCGCGTGGGCGGCGAAGTCCAAAAAGGAATATGACCTTGACGAGAACGGCGAGCGCATACGCTTACCAAGCGGCAGATACAAGACACACAAAGTTGACCTCACAGGCTGGAACGACAAGGGCAACGCGCTTTTGTGGCGCAAGGCGTGGGCGGATATTTCAAACGTCTACCTTGAACGCGCCGGAAGCCCGGAGCGTATCGACCACCGCAGCAACGCCGAGCGCGGCATTGACGAGCTGCCCACCGTCCACATGGGCGTAGCAGCTTGTCAAATGGAGAAGAAAGGCGTAGCCACCGAGAAAGGCGAGCTGAACCGGAATATCCAAAAAGCAAACCGCCTTATCCGGGAAATCCGGGCGCAGATTGGAAAGCTCAAAGAATGGATTGGCGAACTGTTCAAGGCGCGGGAAACCGCCCCGGAGCAGCCCCCGCAATCCCCCGGCCTTGCAAATCTGCTGATGAAGTATTTAAGCGTTCAGAGAGAAAAGAGCCGGAAGTATTCGCAGAGTTGGCAAAGGCAGCACACCGCCGACGAACTGAAAACCGTTGCAAAGGCGGTCAACTATCTTTCCGAGCATGGCATTTCCACCCTTGACGAGCTGGACGCTGCCCTTTCCTCTGTCAGCGACCAAGCCGACGCTATCCGGGAGGGCATGAAAACCGCCGAGAAGCGCATGAAAGAATTGCAAAAGCTGATTGAATACGGGAAGAACTACACCGAGTACAAGCCCATTCACGACGAGCTGAAAAAGCTGAAAAATGGCTGGACGAGCAAGCGCGACAAGTACGAGGAAGCCCACCGCGCCGAGCTTACGCTATGGAACGCAGCGAGCCGCTATCTCCATGCAAATCTGCCGAAAGGGACAAAGACCTTGCCTATCTCTGAATGGGAAAAAGAGTACGCCACTCTCAGCGGGCAGAGAACAGCGGAATATACCAAGCTGAAAGAAACCCGCGCCGAGGTTGCCGAGCTGCACAATATCCGCAAGTGTGTTGACATTGCGCTGAAAGCCGACCAGCCGGAGCAGACCCGCGCCAAGCGGCACGACTTAGAACGATGAAAGGAGTTGAGCTTTTTGTATTACACCCAAGAACAGATAGACCGGGCGAACCAAGCCGACCTTGTTTCTTTCCTGCAATCACAGGGCGAGCAGCTTACCCGCGCCGGGAATGAATACCGCTGGAAACGGCACGACAGCTTGACCGTCCGGGGAAACAAGTGGTACAGGCACAGCCAGAGCAAGGGCGGCGGCCCCGTTGATTTTGTTATGGAGTTTTTCGGCAAGAGCTTCACCGAAGCCGTAGAACTTCTCACAGGAGAAAAGGGAGCCGCACCGCCGCCGGACAGACCTTGCCCCGCGTCCCTATCCGACTTCCGGCTACCGCCCCCAAACAGCGACAACCGAACAGCGAGGAACTACCTCACAACAGCCCGCCGCATTGATGAAGATGTGACGGGCTTTTTCTTTGCCCGCGGCGATATTTACGAGGACGCAGCCCACCACAACGCCGTATTTGTGGGGCGGGACGAGGACGGAATACCGCGCTACGCCCACAGCAAAGGAACGGCGGGAAACTTCCGGCTTGATGTGAAAGGCAGCGACAAAGCCTTTAACTTCTGTTACCGGGGCGAGGGCGAAAGATTGTTTGTCTTTGAAGCACCCATTGACCTGATCTCTTTCCTCTGCCTGTTCAAAAAGGAATGGCAGAAGCAAAGCTACCTGTCATTGGGCGGCGTGGGAGAAAAAGCCCTGCTCCGCTTTCTCTCTGACCGTCCGAACATCAAGACCGTTTACCTCTGCCTTGACAGCGATGAAGCCGGAAACGACGCTTGCAGCCGCCTTGTGAAGCTCATGCCGGAGGGCTTGACCGTCCACCGCCTTGTGCCGCTTTACAAGGACTGGAACGAGGTATTGCAGCACCGGGCAGAAATCACAGACGGGAAGTATATCCGGGAAGCGGTTTACGGATTGAAAGAGCCGCCGCAGGAAGAAACCGTCGAGATTATCCGCATGAGCGAGGTTGACACACAGACCGTTGAATGGCTATGGGAGCCGTATATCCCCTTTGGGAAAGTAACCATTGTGCAAGGCAACCCCGGCGAGGGCAAGACCACCTTTGCCCTACGCCTTGCCGCCGCCTGCACCACCGGGGGAACGCTGCCGGGAATGAAGCCCTTGCCGCCATTCCAAGTGATTTACCAGACCGCCGAGGACGGGCTGGGCGATACTGTCAAGCCCCGCTTGATAGAAGCCGAGGCCGACCTTGACCGCGTGCTTGTGATTGATGAAGCCAAGCGGGAGCTTACCCTCTCCGACGAGCGCATAGAAAAGGCAATCACGCAGAACGGGGCGCGGTTGATTATCCTTGACCCCATACAGGCGTACATGGGCGAAAAGACCGATATGAACAGGGCAAACGAAGTGCGCCCCATGTTCCGCCGCCTTGCCGATGTTGCCGAGCGTACCGGGTGCGCCGTTATCCTTATCGGACACTTGAACAAAGCTGCCGGAGGGCAGAGCGCATACCGGGGCTTAGGTTCTATTGACTTCCGCGCCGCAGCAAGGAGCGTCCTGCTGATCGGGCGCGTGAAGCGGGAGCCGAATGTGCGTGTTATCGTCCATGACAAATCTTCCCTTGCGCCGGAGGGCAAGCCCGTTGCCTTTTGCCTTGACCCGGAAACAGGCTTTTCATGGATAGGCGAATACGACATAACCGCCGACGAGCTGCTATCCGGCGCGGGCGGGAACACCGCCACCAAGACCGAGCAAGCCGAGAAGCTGATACTTGACCTGCTTGCAGACGGGAAAGAGCTTGCCAGCGAGGACATTGTAAAGGCCGCAGCCGAAGCCGGAATATCCGAGAGGACGGTACAGAACGCCAAGCGCAACATGGGCGGCATTTTAGGCGCAAGGCGTGTCGGCGGACAATGGTATAACTTCATCAAGAAGAAGCAGCCACCCGAACCCGCAAGTTGAAAGTGCAAAACGCAGACCCTTTGCACTTTGCACTTTCGCACTTTCACAAGAATTTGCGTCAATAACTCAAAAAAGCACTTGACAAAACGCTTCATGGGGCACCCATGAGGACATCGCACCCTACATCGACCCGGTGTTCCAGAACAATGTGATTCTGACTAAAACCGAGAGCCTGACCATGAACAGCCGCCCCAAGGACCCCAAGACCGCCAGAAACAAAAATGTGCTGGTGATCGGTGGCTCCGGTTCCGGCAAGACCCGCTTCTGGCTGAAACCGAACCTGATGCAGATGCACAGCTCCTATGTGGTGACAGACCCAAAAGGCACCATCCTGGTGGAGTGCGGCAAAATGCTTCAGCGCGGCACACCCAAGCTGGGCAAGGACGGCAAGCCCATGAAGGATAAGCACGGCAAGGACATCTATGAGCCTTATCGGATCAAAGTCCTCAATACCATCAACTTCAAGAAGTCCATGCACTATAATCCCTTTGCCTACATCCACTCCGAAAAGGACATCTTGAAACTGGTCACGACGCTGATCGCCAACACCAAGGGCGAGGGCAAGGCCGGGGACGATTTTTGGGTTAAGGCCGAGACGCTTTTGTACTGCGCCCTCATTGGGTATATCCACTACGAGGCCCCGGTGGAGGAACAGAATTTCTCCACCCTCATCGAGTTCATCAACGCGATGGAGGTCCGGGAGGATGACGAGGAGTTCAAGAACCCCGTGGACCTGATGTTTGACGCGCTGGAGGCAGAGAAGCCCAACCACTTCGCCGTCCGTCAGTACAAAAAGTACAAGCTGGCTGCGGGAGATGTATGCTCTAAGTGACTTCTTAATCATGGTTTTTGTCATGGTTAGTGAAGCAGTCACTTAGAGTATTTTCATTTCAGGAGGTACAGCCATGAGAAACGAGAAAATCACCCCACTGTATGAGCGGTTGAGCCGCGATGATGAATTACAGGGCGAGAGCAACTCCATAAGCCATCAAAAGCAGATGTTAGAGGAGTTTGCCCGCAGGAATGGGCTGCCAAACCCTACCCACTTCACCGATGACGGCGTATCGGGAACCCGCTTTGACCGTCCCGGCTTTCTGGCGATGATGGAGGAAGTCGAGGCCGGACGAGTGGAGGCCATTGTTATCAAAGACATGAGCCGCCTGGGGCGTGACTATCTGAAAGTCGGCCAGGTCATGGAGATTTTGCGGCAGCGCGGCGTCCGGCTGATCGCTATCAATGACGGTGTAGACAGTCTGAAAGGCGATGATGATTTTACCCCGTTCCGCAACATCATGAACGAGTTTTATGCCCGCGACACCAGCCGGAAAATCCGCTCTGTGTTCAAATCCAAAGGTATGAGCGGCAAGCACCTAACCGGCACTGTCATTTACGGCTATTTGTGGGACGAAAAGCGGGAACACTGGCTTGTTGACGAAGAAGCCGCCGAAGTGGTACGCCGCATCTTTTCCCTGACGATGGAGGGCTACGGCCCCTATCAAATCTCCAAGCTGCTGTCCGAGGCAAAGGTTGAAATCCCCGCTGTCCATCTAGCCCGCTTTCACGAGGGCGTAAACAGGTCAAAGCCGGTCAAAGACCCCTACGGCTGGGGATCGTCCACCATTGTGAACATCCTGAAAAAGCGGGAATACCTGGGCCATACTATCAATTTCAAGACCCGCAAGCACTTCAAGGACAAGAAAAGCCACTATGTTGACGAAAGCGAGTGGACGATTTTCGAGAATACCCATGAGGCCATCATCGACCAGGAAACCTTTGACAATGTGCAGCGCATCCGGGCGAATGTCCGGCGCTACCCGGACGGCTGGGGCGAGGCCCACCCTTTGACCGGCCTGATGTACTGCGCCGACTGCGGCGGCAAGATGTATGTCCATCGCGTCAATAACGGCAAGCGTGACCCACAGTTTACTTGCAGCCAGTACAGCAAGTACCCTATCGGCGCCCTTTGCCCCACACAGCACCGCATCCGGGCCGAGGCCGTCCTGACCCTGATAACCGATATGCTCCGGGCCATCGCGGAGTATTCCAAAAATGACCGGGCCGAGTTTATCCGCACCGTCCAGGAAACGCAGGCCGCCCAGCAAACCGCCGACATATCCAAAAAGCGGAAACGGCTGGCCGCCGCCCAAAAGCGGGCCGGGGAACTGGAAAAGCTGATTTGCAAAATCTATGAGGACAACGCCTTGGGTAAGCTGCCGGACGCCCGGTATGAGGCCCTGGACGCACAGTATGCCAAAGAGCAGGACGCTCTCCATGCGGAAATCACGGAACTGGAAAAGGCCGTTACCGGCTATGAGCAGAGCCGGAAATCTGCGGAGAAGTTTATTGCCCTGATTGATAAGTACGAGAACTTCGACACGCTGACAAACACCATGCTCAACGAGTTTGTAGAGAAAATCCTTGTCCATGAGCGCGCCCGGAAAGGCAGCCAGGATACCACGCAGGAGGTTGAAATCTACTTCAACTTTGTGGGCCGGTATATCCCGCCCGCCTTGCAGCCGGTTCCCCTGACCCCGGAGGAACAGGAAGAACTGCGGAAGAAGGAGGAACGCAAAGACAGGCTTCACCAGAACTACTTGCGCCGCAAGGCCAATGGCAAACAGAAGGAATGGGAAGAACGCTACAACGCCAAGCGCAGGGCCCAGGTGGAGGCAACAAAGGCCGCGATCCGGGCCGAGGACATGGAAAAGGGCGTTTTTATCCCCGTCAGCCAGTTACCCAGGCAGGAGCCGCGCAAGGCCGCTTTACCGGCCAGCGCCGCAGTTTAACCGTCACAGTGCAAAGGAGGATGAACATGAGCAAATTGACTTACATCCGCTGCGGGGATTACTACATCCCCAACCTGAAACTTTCCGAGCAGCCGGAGGCCCCCATCGGCAAGTATGGCCGTATGCGGCAACGCTACCTGAAGGAACACCGGCCTGGCCTTTACAGCAGCTTGATTTTGAGCGAAAAGCTGTACCCGCACCTGTTGGAGATTGACCGGGCGGCGCATGAACGGATGGACGCCATGTTGCCCCGCATGATGGAGGCGGCAGGCGTCACCGAGGAATTGAAAGCCCGTGACCCTATGCGCTGGGTGGGGCTGATGAACACGCTGAAAGCACAGGTGGAGGAAATTGTTTTAGATGAGTTAATTATGGCTTAACAGCATCGAACAGGCGGATTTTTTCCGCCTGTTACATTATTTTCCGTTAGCATTAACAACCAAACATAGAAAGACCATCTTGACTATCTGATCTTTCTATGCTATATTTAGACCATCGGTTTAGACCGGTGGACTAAAACAAGAAGGAGGTGAGCCTATGGCCAAGATGATTGAAGGCGTAACGGAGAATATTCTCAAGTGTGCCAAAGAAGAATTTCTTGCCAATGGATACGAGAACGCTTCTTTGCGTAATATTGCCGAAAAAGCAGGCACAACGAAAAGCTCCTTGCTCTATCGGTATTCGGACAAGGAGGCGTTATACCACAGTATTGTCCAGCCTGTTGCTGATGGCTTTTGCGAGTTGTTACAAAAAACGCTGGCCGGGTTTGAGGCTTTAGAGCCGGAAGAACAAAAAGCACAAATCAATAGCTACTCCAATGGCAAATTTTCAAAGCTGATGGATTTTGTTTTCGCTCATCTTGATGAATTCAAAATCATGCTTCTCAGCGGCGAAACAAATTGCTATCAGGAGTTTATGCACAGAGTGGTTGCGATTGATATACAGACCACTTTGCAATACATTGAAAAGACTGGAAACGATGCGATTTCTTCTGGCCGGTTGACAATGGAATTGGCCCACCTGCTATCGAGCGCTTTTTATACGGGCCTTTTTGAAACCGTTATCCATGATATGACCAAAGAAGATGCTAAAAAGCACATACAAAGTATGAGCTGGTTCTTCAATGCCGGATGGAAAACGATTTTTGAAGGCGGGAAAGTAGGTGATGTCATGTGGCCGGATTAAAGCCGCCCGAATGATCTGCGTATAGGCGCTTTCACACAATCTTACAGCCGATGGTTTGATATGAGAATATTCAAAGCGTCGGCTACATTTTGACAAATAGGTTAGCAGCAACTAACAAACAAAGGAGGATATTTTATGGAAAACAATGTGCAAACCTCAAAAATTGGCGTGCGCGATCTTGTAAATGTCGCAATCTTCACGGTCATTTATTTTGTGATCTTCTATGTGTGTGCAATGACCGGCTTTGTTCCGGTGATGGCTGTTTTTTATCCTGTGCTGACAGCGATCATTGCAGGCATACCCTGCATCCTTTTCTACACGAAGGTAAAAACCTTCGGCCTTGTGACAATCATGGGTGTGCTTCTGGGCCTTATCTTTTTCCTGATGGGATATGGATACTACGCTCTGATTACCGGCATTGTCTTTGGCTTGCTGGCAGATGTCATTATGAAGGCTGGAAAATATAAAAGCTGGAAAGCGATGCTGGCAGGCTATGCAGTTTTCAGTGTTTGGCAGGTCGGGACACAGCTCCCCATGTTTATCATGGGCGATGCTTATGTTGAAATGTATCGTGCCAGCCAGGGTGATGCCTTTGCAGATAGCCTCGCAGCCTTAGTGCAGGGCTATATGGTTCCAGTTGTCATTCTTGCAACTGCTGTCGGCGGTGTCATCGGCGCTTTGATTGGCCGCGCTGTCCTAAACAAGCATTTCAAACGGGCGGGAATTGCATAATGAGTGGTAAGGTATCAACGAATACGCAGCAAGCCGTTATCAATCTTGACCCAAGGACAAAACTATATACCTTAATGGTGTTCAGTCTTGTCATGGTTCCATCGTCTGAAAGCGAACTTGATACCATTTTGAAAATCGTGTTTGCAGGGCTGGCTTTCCTGATGTTGATAAACATCAGGAGGCCCGGCCTTGCCGCGGTTTATGCGGCGGCCTATTGTGCCGCTTATGGGGCAAATGGGCTACTGGCGTACATATCTGGAATGAGCCTTTTAGGTATTATCATTCGCTTGTTAGTCGAGGTGGTGCTTCGTATGATGCCCACCCTGTTTATCGCCATGAGTTTTTTACAGACAACAAAAGTCAGCGAGTTTGTGGCGGCGATGGAAAAAATGCACATTACCAGAAAAATCACAATCCCTTTCGCTGTGATATTTCGCTTCTTTCCTACGGTGGCGGACGAGTACCACAGTATTCAGGATGCAATGAAAATGCGCGGTATTGGAGTTAGTAAAGGGCCGATTGCCATGTTGGAATACAGGCTCGTACCGCTGATTGCTTCTGTTGTGCAAATTGGTGACGAACTATCCGCTGCCGCCGTTGCACGCGGCCTCGGCGTAGATACGGAAAGAAGTAATTATTGCAAAATAAAGATCAAAGGATTGGACATCCTTTTGATGGTTCTGTTAACTGCTGCACTTATTCTCTATTACTTGTTTTAAGGAGGGGCACGATGATCGAACTGAAAAATGTGTCCTTCCGCTATAAGGACAGCGAACAGGACAATTCTCTTACGAATGTAAATCTGTCTATTCACGATGGAGAAGTTGTCCTTATATGTGGAGGATCAGGGTGCGGAAAAACAACAATCACACGGCTATTGAATGGCCTTATTCCCAGCTTTTATGAGGGGCAGCTCACTGGTGAAGTCCTGCTTAATGGAGAAAACATCTCGAAGCAGCCGATCCATAAGGTAGCCCGAAAGGTTGGCTCTGTTTTTCAAAACCCGCGCACACAATTTTTTAATATTGACTCTACCAGTGAACTGATTTTTCGATGTGAAAATCTGGCTGTACCTGTTGAGCAAATCAGCCAGTATTTAGAAAACGCAATCAATGAATTTGGAATTGGAGAACTTGTTGGGCGAAATCTATTCCATCTGTCTGGCGGTGAAAAGCAAAAGATAGCCTGTGCCTCAGTTTCCATTCCCATGCCGGACATTTTTGTTTTGGATGAACCCACTTCTAATTTAGACTGGCGCTCAATCTGGATGCTGAAAGATATTATCATGCGATGGAAAGCCCAGGGAAAGACCGTTATTGTTGCTGAACATCGGCTTAGTTATTTGAAGGGTGTGGCAGATCGGGTTGTTTATATGAACGATGGAGAAATCAAAGAAGATATGCCCGCTGATACATTCTGGAGCCTGTCAGCAGATGAAATCAAGCGCCGTGGGCTGCGATCCATATCGCCAGTGTCTTTTGGCTCCAATGCCAGAACACCGTATAGTTCGGACTGCTATTCTGTGAAAGATTTATCGTTTCATTACAAGGATGGCGTTGGGATTGAAATACCGACCTTATCTATTCCGAAAGGTGCGATTGTTGGAATTATCGGGGAAAATGGAGCTGGAAAAACAACTTTTGCCCGTTGCCTGTGTGGGCTTGAGAAACGGGCAAGAGGCTTGTTCTCGTTCGGAAGTAAAACATACAGCAACCGGCAGCGGCTGAAAATCTGCTATCTGGTTATGCAGGATGTCAATCATCAGCTTTTTACAGAAAGCGTTGAAGATGAAATCTCCATAAGCGTGGAACATACGGACGATGCTCAGCGTGAAGAAATAGTTGATGAGATCCTGCATGATATGGATTTAACTGCATTAAAAAGTATCCATCCCCTTTCGTTATCTGGCGGGCAAAAACAGCGCGTGGCGATTGGAAGTGCCATTGCATCAAAAAAAGAAATTATGGTTTTTGATGAGCCGACAAGCGGTTTGGACTATCGGCATATGTTGGAGGTTTCAAATTGCCTCAAGAAATTAAGCGCCATAGGGAAAACATCGCTGATTATTACCCATGACCCGGAATTGATTGCAGAATGCTGTGACTATTTCATTTTTATTGAGGATGGGACTGTGAAATGGTATGGGCCGTTTGATACACAGAACGGACAGCATGTTCAACAATTTTTCGGTTCTGAGGAAGGAGGGGCTTTATGAAGCAGAAAGAAGATAATCCAATAAAAACTCTTTTTGAGTTTTCCGGCGATGCCAAGGGAAAGATGCCGCTGTCTGTAATTTTGACAGTTCTGTCAGAGTTATTTGGTATGCTCCCCTATTTGACCGCCGCCATGCTTGCCAACGAAGTTTTCGCAGGTACAGCAACGATACATAGTACACTGATTTGGGCCGGAATTGCCGCAGCAGGTATCATTCTCAAAACTCTGCTCGGTATTGTTGCATCCAGCCGCAGCCATAAGATTGCATTTACCATTTTGTGCAATATTCGGTGTGCGATTGCAGAAAAAATGCGAAAGGTTCCAATGGGTGTCATGCTGGAAACGCCATCCGGCGTATATAAAAATCTCATCGTAGATAATGTTGCAAAATTAGAAGATGCGATAGCGCATTTTATCCCCGAAATCCCTTCAAATATCGCAGCTCCGGCAGCCTGCATTGTTTTGTTGTTTGCGTTGGACTGGCGCATGGGATTGGCGTCACTCATTACAATTCCTCTTTGCATCCCTTTTATTTTCGGGATGCTTCGCGGATATGGTGAGAAAATGGAAACCTATCTGCGTAGCGGAAACGAAATGAACGCAGCGCTGGTTGAATATGTTGGAGGCATCCAGGTCATAAAAGCCTTTAGCCGTACAGGAGCATCTTTTGGCAAGTTTTCTAATTCAGTGAACTTTTTCCATGACAGTACGCTTGATTGGTGGCGGCAATGCTGGTTTTGGATGGCTGCGGTAAAGGCAATTCTTCCATCGACAATGCTGGGAAGTCTGCCCATTGGTGCATACCTCTATATGAACCAGCAGATTTCACTTCCGATCCTTGTTGCGTGCATTATCATCCCCATTGGTGCGATTGCGCCTTTGATGAAGCTGGCAAGTGCCGGTGAAATGCTGACAACGATTACCGCCAATCTGAAGCCCGTCAAAGATTTCCTCGCAACGCCGGAACAAAAACGGCCGGATGCGAAAGTTGAATTTGACGGAAGTGCATATTCTTTTGAGAATGTTTCGTTTTCCTATAACGATACCAAAGAAGTGCTTCATGGCATATCTTTCCAGACAAAACCAGGAACTATGACCGCTATCGTTGGGGCTTCCGGTTCTGGCAAATCAACGATTGCAAAGCTGATGGCTGGATTTTGGGATGCGACTTCCGGTATCGTTCGTTATGGTGGAAAGGACATAAAAGACATTCCATTCGATCAGCTGATGCAGGAAATCAGCTATGTGGCGCAGGATAACTTTTTGTTTAATAAGTCTATTCGAGAGAATATTCGCATGGGAAACCCACAAGCGTCTGATCAGGAAGTAGAGGCTGCGGCCAAAGCCGCAAACTGCCATGACTTTATTATGAAATTGCCGCAAGGGTATGATACCTTTGCCGGTGATGCGGGAGATCGGCTTTCAGGGGGCGAACGCCAGCGCATTACGATTGCAAGGGCTATGCTGAAACAGTCAAACCTTATCATTTTGGACGAGGCAACTGCCTACGCTGATCCCGAAAGCGAGGCTCAAATCCAAGAGGCTGTTGGGCGTCTTGTTCACGGCAAAACTCTTGTGGTTGTCGCCCACAGGCTTTCTACTATTCAAAATGCGGAGCAAATTCTTGTCGTTGATAAGGGAAATATTATTGCCAGAGGAACACAGAAAGAATTACTGGAACAGTGTCCACTGTATCATCGAATGTGGCAGCAGTATGTCGGAGCATCAAATCTGGAAAAGAAGGAGGGATAGGCAATGGTTGCTATGATTAAAAGAATACTCAATCTGGCGGGAAAGCATAAATCAAAAATCTTGCTGGGCATCCTCTTTAATTTCCTGAAAAGCGTATGTATGGCAATGGTTTTATGGGCGGTTTATATTGTTGCCTCTGATCTGGACAGCCTGACAATGGATGTAATCTGGAAAGCTTTTGCTGTCTTGTGTATCAGTGTGCTGGGCCGTTTCTTTTTTCAGTGGCTTATGGATATTTCCATGAGTGCTAAAGGCTTTGATATATTCCGTGATTACAGACTTCATGTCGGCTCCCTCATGCGAAAAGCACCTATGGGATATTTTTCTGAGCAGCGTTTGGGAAGTATTCAGAATGTACTTACAACGACAGTAACGGAGTTGGAACAATATTCCATGATGGCGGTCACTGATCTGACCAGCGGAGCGTTGATGGCGCTGGTAATGATCGTTTTCTTTCTATTTTCCGTTCCTGTTTTTGCAGTAATCACCCTTGCAGGTTCCATTGTCGGCATCTTAATTCTTCATGCTATTGGACAAGTTGCAAGGGAACACGCGCCGAAAGTATTGGCGGCGCAAGAAGATATGACGACTCAGGCGTTGGAATATATCCGGGGAATTGCGGTGCTTCGTGCCTTTTCCCAAGCGGATGGTAGCGAAAATGCCGTTTATGCCTCTTTTCGCAAAAAGAAAGAAGCTGATCTTGCACAGGAACACGCTTCTATGGCTTTGATGAAATGGTACTCTGCTGTTTACAAGATAACCGGCAGTGTTTTGATGTTAGCCGCCGTTCTTTTGTATCTGGCGGGAAGTTTATCGTTGCCGTGGTGCCTCATGGTGATTGTCAGCGCCTTTATCATTTTTTCCGAAATGGAGCAGATGGGAAATGGTGCGTTTCTTTCCCGTGTCGTCACCGCTGGCTTAAACCGCCTTGAAGAAGTTACTAACATCCCGCAGATGGACACAACATCAAATAAACTTGTCCCGAAACGGTTTGATATTGAGCTTCGGGATGTATCTTTCGGATATGAAAAGTCCCGAAAAATTATCGACCATGTTTCTCTGCTTATCCCACAGGGAACTACCTGCGCGATTGTGGGGCCATCTGGATCAGGTAAAACAACCCTTTGCAACCTGATTGCCCGCTTTTGGGATGTTCAAGAAGGTCAGGTTCTTGTGGACGGGCAGGATGTAAAAAATTACACTGCTGATAGCCTTATGCAATATATCAGCATGGTCTTTCAAAGCGTCTACCTTTTCAATGATACCATTGAGAATAATATTCGCTTTGGCAATCCTGATGCAAGCCATGAGCAAATCGTGGAGGCAGCAAAAAAGGCTCAATGCCATGACTTTATCGTATCTTTGCCCGAAGGATATAACACAAAGGTGGGTGAAGGTGGCTCTACTTTGTCTGGCGGTGAAAAGCAGCGTATTTCCATAGCGAGAGCCATTTTGAAAGATGCTCCAATCATTATCCTGGATGAAGCAACATCCAGCGTTGACCCGGAGAATGAACATGAACTGTTGGCAGCGATTGAACAGCTTACAAAGGGAAAAACACTGATTTCCATTGCACATCGCTTATCAACAGTAAAAAATGCCGATCAGATTGTCGTTATATCGGATGGCAAAGTGGCGCAAAAAGGAACGCACGCAGAACTGATTTCTCAAGATGGAATTTATAGTCGTTTTTGGAAACAGCGTGAACTGGCAAGTGGCTGGAAACTAAAGTGATTTCTTTTGCATAAACATCAGAACCTATTATTCTTGAAAGGGGGCGTGCCAAGGTGTTTTCTTTGATTATTCGTGAAGCATGGGAAGAATTGCAACAAAAACAGGCAAAGGAGCGCAAAGAGTTTATGAAGCCCGTAATAACTCCGTCCGGGGAGGACTACCTGGAAACCATCCTTGTTCTCCAAAAGAAACTCGGTATGGTACGCTCCGTAGATGTGGCCCGGCACATGGAGGTGTCAAAGCCAAGCGTGTGCCATGCAGTGGCTACCTTGCGGGACGGCGGCTTTCTTACAATGGATGAAGATCACTTTCTCCATCTGACCGATGTGGGCCGCGAGGTTGCCGAAAAAATCTATGAGCGCCATTGCTTCTTTACCGAGCAGCTTATCGCCGCAGGCGTTGACCCAAAAACTGCGGAGGCCGATGCCTGCCGGATTGAACACATCATCAGCGATGAGAGCTTTTCGCGGCTGAAAGAGGCAGCCGCACAAGACCAAGAATAAACCGAATAAGCCAAGCGATCCTGCCCCGACCAACGGGGAAAAGAAAAAACCGTTGCAGGGCAGGTAGCTTCGTGCGCCTATAATGGATTTTCAGGGTACTGCGGCGGTTTTGAGTACATCAAGGCCGCCGTTCCTTATGCTCTCGACAAAGGAGTGACGCCTACACGCTGACACGGCGGCTTTAGGAGGGAGCCGCCATGAAGCACACTGACCGCCGACAAATTCAGACGATGTTTGCACTATCGTCAAAAAAATCCCGGCCACCGGACAGGCCCCGTCTGGCAGCCAGTGCGAAAATTGTCACAATGTAACTGAATACCGTGTTTTTTGCGCTCGAATAGCTTCATGCTGTCCGAGCGTTTTTTCATACCTATGGGGCCGGAACATCGGGCCAACATGGCCCGAACCCTGCCCCCGGTGTCGTTCCCCGCCGCCCCGTTCAGATTTTCCCGCAAAAAATCTGAACGGAGGAAAGGCAGATGGAAGTCACCATCCATTACAACGGACAAGCTGTGGCCGTGGAGGTCACGCTGGAAGTCTATGAATTTCTTGACCGGGCCGACCACAAGACCGAGAACCTGTTCCATGAGCAGCGGCGGCACTGGGATGGCCGGGAGTTTGACGAATACATAGTTGCCACCGAGGGCGTGGGTATCTACGGCGAAACGCCGGAGGAATACCTTTGCCGCATGGAAACGCTGGGCGAGCTGATGGCCGTTCTGGACACCTGCACCGAGGCTCAGCGCCGCCGGTTCCTGCTCTATGCCCTGGACGGGCTGACCCTTACGGAGATCGCTGCCCTGTGCGGCTGCTCCAAGAGTTCGGTGCAAGGCTCCATTGAAGCGGTCAGAAAAATTTTCAAAAAAATTTTGAGAAACCACCCATACGAATGACCCCTTTTCGGGCTACCAAGTGAAAGGGATTGTTTCCCTTATCCCAGCGGGAGGCGGACAGCGGACAAGCTGCCCGCCTCTCCCATTTTCAGGAGGTAAGCCTATGAAAACCATCAATCTGCGGTGGATTTATCCCCACTACCGGCACGACGAGTTTGTAGAGGTCAGTGACGAGGTTTGGGAGGCCATGCGGCAGGCCCAGCGCGAGATGAACAACTATGAGCGCCGGAAGGTCTACCACCGCGCCTGGTACTCCCTGGACGCATATAGCTGGGCGGAGAACTACGCGCTGGAACACGGCAGATCGCCGGAGGAAATCCTTTTGGAGCGCGAGGAACGGGCCGCCCATCTGCGGCTGCTGGCCGCCTTGCCGGAAGCCCTGGCCCATGCCACACCCACCCAGGCCCGCCGTGTCTGGGCCTACTACATCGCCGGTATCAGCCAGCCGGAAATCTCCCGGAGGGAGGGCGTACACAGCAGCAAGGTCAGCGTTGCCATCTGGCGGGGCCTGCGGAATATGCGCCGCTGCTATGACTGCCTTTTCCCGGCAGAGTGAGGGCGGGCCTATGCAGACGATCAACCTCAAACAGTATTACCCGTTCTGCACCGAGGACACTTTTGTGGAGGTGTCAGATGAAATCGTTGAAGCGTTCCTGCTGGACAAGCGGGCCGAGGCCGCCAGGGAGCGCAAGATGTACCGCTACAAGGCGTTTTACTCCCTTGACTGCGATGATGGGATTGAGAATGCCGCCATCGGCTGGGCGCAGCCATCGCCGGAGGATTGCCTGATGGAAAAGGAGGCGCAGGCCGAATATGCTGAACTGCTCCGGCGGCTCTATGAGGCCATTTCCTCTCTGACCCCAGCGCAGGCCCGCCGCGTCCATGCCCGGTATATGCTGGGGATGAAAGTGAAGGACATTGCCGCGATGGAAGGTATCACTCCATCCCAGGCGGGGAAGTCCATCCATGCGGCGCTCCGGCGGCTGCGCCGGTACTTCATGCGCCGGAAATGGACAAGCGGCCTATGAAAACCATCAACCTGAAAAAGTATTATTACCCCCTCTACGAAACAGACACCTTCATCGAACTGCCGGACGAGATCGCCGACGCCATCGCGGAGGAATGGCGCACCGACCACAACTCCGAGCAGCGGCTATGGAGCCATACTTACTCGATGGACTATTCCCCCGGTCTGGAATACCACCTGCTCTCTCATGCCCTCTCCGCTGAGGACACTCTGCTGGAAGAAGAAACACGCCGGGAACAAGAAGAAGCCCATGAATTGATGTTGCAGCGGCTCCGGGAGGCCCTTGCCACCCTGACGCCCCGGCAGGCGAGCTGCCTGCACGCCCGGTTTTGGGAGGGCAAGCAGTTTAAGGAGATTGCCGAGGCCGAAGGCTTTACGACATCAGCGGCCATTGTCACGGTTCGCAACGCCATTATCAAGTTGCAGAAATATTATATCAAGCGCGGCTGGATGGAGCCGCTGAAGGAGGACGCGATATGCACAAAGAAATCACCGCCCAAGCGAAGCAGAAAAAAGACGAGCGCGAAGAAATCCTGAAGGAAATCCGGCAGCTTGAGAACCGCCAGAAGATTTTGGAGAACAAGCAGCGCAACGAGGAACGCAAGGCCCGCACCCGCCGCCTGATTGAGCGCGGGGCCGCTTTGGAGGGCATTTTCCCTCTGGCCCCCGACCTTCCCGGCGTAGAGGTCAAGGCGTTCCTGATTGCCCTGTCCCATCTTCCGGGGGCGGCGGAACTGGCCGCAAAACTGCCGAAATCCGGGGACAAGCCATAAGTCCCTTGTTTACAAGGGCGCACTTATACACCGTTGCCGGTGTCGTGCGCCCTGCCGGGGGCCGTTGCGTACTTCGTCCGCGATGGGGAGCTACACTCCCCAAACCCCTTGTGCGCCCCGCGCAGCCAAACACCCGCTTCGCGTCTGTTCGGCTCCACGGAGCCTGAAATATCCCCGCCGAAAGGAGGTGCCACCCATAGATTTTTGCCATATCCCCGTCAGTATCATCAAGCGCAGCGAGGGCCGTTCCGCTGTTGCCGCAGCCGCCTACCGAAGCGGAACCAAACTGACAAATGAATGGGACGGCCTGACCCATGATTACACCCGGAAGGGCGGCGTTGTCCATGCGGAAGTCATGCTGCCCGCCCACGCCCCGCCAGAGTTTGCAGACCGCGCTACCCTCTGGAACAGTGTGGAACAGATCGAGAAAGCCAGGGACAGCCAGCTTGCCCGCGAGATCGAGGCGGCTTTGCCCCGCGAACTGTCCAGGGAACAGCAGCTTGCCCTTGTCCGGGCCTATGTGAAGGACAACTTTGTAGACAAGGGGATGTGTGCTGATTTTGCCATCCATGACAAGGGAACCGGCAACCCCCATGTTCATATCATGCTGACCGTCCGGCCCCTGAAAGAAAATGGCGCATGGGGCGCGAAGTGCCACAAGGCATACGACCTGGACGAGAACGGCCAGCGCATCCCGGACGGGAAAGGCGGGTGGAAGAACCACCGGGAGGACACCACCGACTGGAACGACAAAGGGAATGTGGAGATTTGGCGGGTGGCATGGGCGGCTTATACCAACCGGGCATTGGAGGCCGCCGGTCAGCCCGCCCTGGTAGACCACCGCAGCTACAAGCGCCGGGGCATTGATAAAATCCCCTCTGTCCACCTGGGGCCAGCGGCCAGCCAGATGGAGAAGCGCGGCATCCGCACCGACAAGGGAGAAGTCAACCGGCAGATCGCCGCCGACAACAAGCTGCTCAAGGAAATCAAGGCCCGCATTACCCGCCTCTACAACTGGTCTAAGGCCGAGGCGGAAAAGCCGGAGGGCCAGCAGCCCAGCATGATTGACTTGTGGGAGGCCCAGCAGCAGCTCAAGCGGCCCGACACCCGCACCGGCAAAATCCGGGCTTTGCAGGAGAGCGCCGCCCTGTTCAGCTTTTTGCAGGCAAACGGCATCCAGTCCATGCAGCAGCTCCATGAAAAAATCGCAGATATGAACACCCGTTACTATGACCTGCGGCGAGGGATTGTCAAGGCCGAACGCCGGATCGCTGTCCTCACTGAGCGCGGGGAAATGTGGGCGCAGTACAACGAGTACAAGGCTGTCCATAAGCAGCTTGCCAAGGTAAAGCCGGAGAAGCGGGAACTGTTCGAGCAGCGTCACAGCCGGGAACTGATCCTCTATGACGCGGCGGCCCGGTATCTGAAAGAACTGAAAGCCAGCGGCGAAGAACTTTCCCCGAAGGAATGGCGGCACGAGATCGACCTGCTGACCGCCCAGAAGCAGGTGGACAGCATCGACATGAAGGCCATGCGGGAGGAACTGAAAGCCGTGGAACGGCTCCGCAAGGCCGCCGACCAACTGGCCCGGCAGGAACAGGACAAGTCCCATGACCGGGAGCCGGAGCGGTAAAGGGTACGGCGTTTTACCGACCCCTCACGGGGGTGTCATGTTTCGTGACGCCCTTTGTACACAGAAAAACCGCCGTACAGGTTTCCCCATACGGCGGCAGCACTCTCATTTATCGAACAGGTCGCTGTGCGTCCCGGTACGGGCCAGCGTCAGCACCAGCACATCGTCCTCAATTCGGTAGATAAGCAGCCAGTCCGGCTGAATGTGACATTCCCGATGCCCCACCCAATCGCCGGACAGATCGTGATCGCGGTTCTTCTCCGGCAGCGGTTCGCCCATCGACAGCAGCGCCACGACCTGTTCCAGCAATTCGATTTTCAGGCCGCGCTTGATTGCCCGCTTGTAGTCCTTTTTGAAAGCGGTCGTGTACTTGACGGTGTACTTTGTTTTCCTCATTTTTTCAGGTCGGCAAACAACTCGTCAAGGTCATTGTATCCCTTTACAGACGGGTCTTTTGCAATCCTTTCCGCTTCCAGCATGGCAGCAATCGTTTCTTTGTTGGGCTGTTCCAGCTTCACTTCAAAGGGAATGCCGCCTTCACGAAGCGACTGGCGCACGAAAATATTAAACGCCGTAGTCAGGTTCATGCCCAGCTCATTGAAAAGAGCGTCGGCCTGTGCTTTCAAATCCGCGTCCATGCGGATACTGATGTTTGTGGTATTTCCAGCCATATCATCAACCCCTTTCTGCTGGTACTTTTAGTATATGCTATTTGCACGAAGAAAACAATACTTTGCACGAATATTTAACAGTAAATTCATTGAAGGAGGTCACTGTATGAAGCAGATTATTTTACCCGTCACCGTCCACCTGAATATCCGCCTGCCCCTTGCCCTCTTGCAGCCGGAACCGGCAGACACGCCCACCGGCCCGGAGCCGGAGGCCCATGCCTGCCAGGGCTGCGGCAACTGCGGCGGGTGCGGGAAGTGCCAGCATGAAGAAAAGCAAGCCTGAACCCATCCCCGTCATGGACTACCGCCAGTACCGCAGAGCGCGGCGGCTGGTACATGAGTGCTGCAACTATGACGGCGGCCACTGTATCGCGCTGGATGATGGGGAGGAATGTGTCTGTGTCCAGTCTATTTCCTACTCCCTGTTGTGCCGGTGGTTCCGGGCGGCGGTGCTGCCGCTGGACAGGGAACTGGAAACGGCACTGTTCCACCGCCTGGACGCCAAGCGGTGCGCCGTCTGCGGGGCGCTGTTCACCCCCGGCTCCAACCGGGCCAAATACTGCCCGGAATGTGCCGGACGCATGAAGCGTATCAAGGCCGCCCAGCGCAAGCGCAAACAGAGGGCTAAGTGTCACGCTTTAGGGGCCAAAAACCCCTTGTAAATCAAGGACTTTTTCGAGGGTGTCGGCGGGGGCCTGATAGATTTATCCTCTGGCCCCCAAAACGGCCCTCTAAAGGCGTACAGACCCCTGAAATAAACCCCAAGGAGGAACCCATGTCAGACAATCGAAAATATTACTACCTGAAACTCAAAGAGAACTATTTTGACGATGACTCCATCGTGCTGCTGGAAAGTATGCAGGACGGTGTGCTGTACTCCAACATTCTGCTCAAGCTGTATCTGAAATCTCTGAAACACGGCGGGCGGCTCCAGCTTGACGAGAATATCCCCTACACGGCGCAGATGATCGCCACCATTACCCGCCAGCAGATCGGCACTGTGGAGAGGGCCTTGCAAATCTTCCTGAAGCTGGGCCTTGTGGAAGTGCTGGACAGCGGCACCTTCTACATGAGCAATATCGAACTGCTGATCGGCCAGTCCTCCACCGAGGCCGAGCGAAAGCGGGCAGCGAGGCTCCAAAACAAGGCTCTTTCCACGCCCCGGACAAAGGTTGGACATTTGTCCGACATTCGTCCACCAGAGATAGAGATAGAGTTAGAGAAAGAGATAGAGATAAAGAGAGAGATAGAGAAGGGACGCCCCGCCCGCGCCTATGGCCGTTACCAGAATGTTTTCCTGACAGACGAGGAACTGGCGGACTTGCAGGCCAGCTTTCCCACCGTTTGGGGCCAGTACATCGAAAAGCTGTCCGAGTACATGGCCTCTACCGGCAAGCGGTATCAGAGCCATGCCGCCACCATCCGGCGCTGGGCCAGCGAGGACGCGAAGAAAGCGGCCCCGCCCACCCGCAACCGGGATTACAGCGTAAAGGAGGATGAAACAGTATGATGGAGATTACCGCAGAAATCCGGGCGCTGATCGACAAGGCAGCCGCCGGTATGGAGCTGGCCGGGGACGAGTACATAGACCCGGCAGACGGCCTCATTCACTGTAAGAGGTGCGGCGGCCAGAGGCAGACCGTTGTGCCATGCTTTGGGAAACCGGGCTACTTCATGCCCCGCTGTATCTGCCAGTGCCAGCGGGAGGCTGAGGAACAGCGCAAGGCCGCCGAGGAACGGCAGCGCCGCATGGAGCGTATCAAGCGCCGGAAGGCTCAGGGTCTGCAAGACCGCTATCTGTACGACTACACCTTCGCCAACGACAACGGCCAAAATCCCCTAATGGACAAGGCCCGCGCCTATGTGGAGAACTGGAAAGAGGCATACAGGAACAACACCGGTCTGCTGCTGTTCGGGGATGTGGGAACCGGCAAGTCCTTTTTTGCCGGTTGTATCGCCAACGCCCTGCTTGACCGGGATGTGCCGGTGCTGATGACGAACTTTCCTACCATCCTGAACCGCCTGACAGGGATGTTTTCCGAGGACAGGGCCGACTTTATCGCCAGCTTTGATGAGTACGACCTGCTCATCATTGACGATTTGGGTGTGGAGCGCAGTACAGAGTATGCGATGGAGCAGATGTTTTTCGTCATTGACAGCCGCTACCGCAGCCGCAGGCCCATGATAATCACCACCAACCTGAAGCTGGCCGAACTCAAAAACCCGCCTGACCTGGCCCACGCCCGTATCTATGACCGTATTCTGGAACGGTGCGCCCCGATCCTCTTTGCCGGGAAAAACTTCCGGGAGGAAAACGCCGGGGCCACCAAGCAGGCGGCGAAAGACATTGTAAACCGTAAGCATGAGTAATTTTGTGCCGGACGGCACAGCCCCGCCCGGAGAAAGGAGCGCCATGAGCGAAGAAACCCGTACCATGCAGACCGCAGACACCACCACTACCAGAGCGCCGGAGGACGCCCCCGCGCTGGTAAAGAAAATCGGCAAGACCACCTACAAGGTGCGCGTCCATTTCAGCCAGACCAGCACTGAAACCATGAGCGACAAAATCAAGCGTATGCTCAAAAACGAGATACAGCAGATGTGACCGGCTGATAAAGCCAGCCGCCTTGTGTTAAACTGATGATGGTACACACCAAAACTTTAGCCAAGGAGGACATGAAAATGCTGTACACAGAAAAAGAGAAAAATGAGATTGAGCGCGTCCGCAAAGTGTTTGAGAAACATATCCAGCAGATGACCGCTTATGATTTGGTTTGGTCGGACAAGGTCGGCTATGTGTGGCTGGCAATATCTATCGACCCGGTCTATATTGATACCGGCAACTGGATAGAGTCCGCTACTGGCCTTTGTTATGAGTGCTTGAATGATATAGCACTGGATGTTTTTGGAATGACCGGAAACGACCATGACTTCGAGGACGCCGATCCGCTGGAACTGGCCGAGATTAAGCGGCGCTGGAAACCCTATATCGACCAACTGCCGGAATATGCGTACCTTTGCGACGAACTGTTAAGCAGGAGAAAATAACCCATCCGCAAAAGTGTCAGGAGCTAAAATCTGCTTCTGGCACTTTTTTTGTGGCTTTTTCGTGAATTTGATTAAAAAGTCCTTGACAACTCGTTTCGGGCAAAACCGCAAAATCCATCCTGATTTCCTGCGGTGCGCGCCTTGCCGTGTTCGACATCGCGGAGCTGCGGGAGGTCACGGCCTACGACGAGCTGGAGCTGGATACCCTGGGAGACCGGAAAACCGCCTTGTTCTTGATTATGAGCGACACGGACGATAGCTTTAACTTCCTGATCTCCATGTGCTACACCCAGCTGTTCAATCTGCTCTGCGAAAAAGCGGACGATGTGTACGGCGGGCGGCTGCCGGTCCATGTGCGGTGCCTCATTGACGAGGCCGCCAATATTGGACAGATCCCTCGGCTGGAAAAGCTGGTTGCCACCATCCGAAGCCGTGAGATTTCCGCCTGCCTGGTGCTGCAAGCACAGTCCCAGCTCAAAGCTATCTACAAGGACAACGCCGATACCATCATCGGCAACATGGATACCTCCATCTTCCTGGGCGGCAAAGAGCCGACAACCCTCAAGGAGCTGGCCGCCGTGCTGGGCAAGGAGACCATCGACACCTACAACACCGGCGAGAGCCGGGGCCGCGAGACATCCCATTCTCTTAACTACCAAAAGCTCGGCAAAGAGCTTATGAGCCAGGATGAACTGGCCGTCATGGACGGCGGCAAGTGTATCCTCCAGCTGCGCGGTGTGCGGCCTTTCCTCTCGGACAAGTACGACATCACCAAGCACCCCAATTACCCGTACACCGCCGACGCGGACCCCAAGAACGCCTTTGACATCGAGGCGTTCCTGTCCACCCGGCTCAAGCTCAAGCCCAACGAGGTCTACGATGTGTATGAAGTAGACGCAGAGGGCGTGTAAATCTGTTCCGCTGTGAAAGGAGTGATCTTATCTACCCGCCTCAACCGCCCCGGATGGGGCCATCGGCGTACAAAGCGGACAATCACCAAAAAATAATGAAAAAAGGAGGACAGCCGGAATCAGGCCCCGGAAACCGGGTGCCGATTGTTCCGGCTTTTGTATGCCTATGAATGACTAAATCAAACTTTTCAAATGATTCCGGCTAACTATAATTTATGGCATTTTTCAATCAGGCTATCACCGTTCTTCAGACCCTCGTTATCGCTCTGGGCGCTGGTCTCGGCATCTGGGGTGTCATCAACCTGCTGGAAGGTTACGGCAACGACAACCCCGGTGCGAATGCTCATGTGCCATAAAGTAACACACGAATTTGAAAGACAGCCATACACTATTCCATGTCCATATAAATTGCAAAAAGCAGACTGAACACAAGCGTTTGGCCTGCTTTTTGTAATTTACCCTCTTGACATCTGTGCTTTTCCGTTTTATACTGTACTTGTAACAGCATAACACTAAAGAACGGAATGGTGGTGGGAATTTGGAGATAGTCGTAAGCAATAAGGCAAGCCGACCTTTATACGAGCAGATAGCGTCACAAATTAAAGCGGCAATTATGAGTGGTGAGTTAAAAGCTGGCGAAGCAATTCCGTCTGTAAGGTCATTGGCAAAGTCATTGCATATCAGCATTTTAACGGTTCAAAAGGCATACGCCACATTGCAAGAAGATGGCTTTATTGAAACGACCGCCGGAAAGGGTTGTTATGTATCAGCGCAAAATCAAGATTTCTATCTGGAAGAACAGCAGAAAAAGATAGAAGAAAAGTTTTCAGAAGCTATCGAGATTGCCCGCACAAGCGGAATATCTCTGGATAAGCTGGCAGAATTACTCACACTAATGTATCAGGAGGATGAATGATGGGCGATAATGTTTTGGAAATTCGAGAATTATCGAAAGATTACGGCGACTTTGTTCTTGACAAAGTAAGTTTTTCACTCCCCCGTGGTGTCATTATGGGGCTGATTGGAGAAAATGGTGCAGGAAAATCGACAACGATTAACTGTATCCTAAATGAAACACAAAAAACTGGTGGTAAAATACTCATTTTTGGTAAAGACCATATTTCAGATGAAATCGAAATTAAAGATAAGCTCGGCGTGGTTTTCGATGAAAATCATTTCCCTGACATCTTCACGGCAGAAGAAATCGGGAAGTTCATGTCTGGAATTTATTCCGGCTGGGATTGGCCGCTTTATCGCCAGCATCTCGAAAAATTTGAACTGCCGAAGGATAAAAAAATTAAAGATTTTTCCAAAGGCATGAAAGTGAAATTGGCATTTGCTGTGGCTCTGTCCCACAAGGCGGAACTGCTGATTTTGGACGAAGCAACCAGCGGACTTGACCCTATCATCCGTGATGATGTTTTAGATATGCTCATTGACTTTGTTCAAGATGAAAACCACTCCGTTTTAGTATCATCTCATATCACAAGTGATTTGGAAAAGGTGGCGGACTATATTACCTTTCTCCACAAAGGAAAATTGATTTTCACCCACGAAAAAGACGAACTGGTTGACAATTACGGCATTTTGAGCTGTGGTGCCGCTGTATTTGACACTCTGGATAAATCCGAAATCGTTGCTTACCGGAAAGAAGATTATCAGTTTAAGGTTCTGGTAAAAGACCGCAACAAGGCCGCAAAACAATATCCAAATGCAATCGTTGGCCCGGCCACGATTGAAGAAATCATGTTGTTCTATGTAAAGGGGGAAATGCAATGAAAGGCTTATTGACAAAAGACTTCCTGACAGTTAAGAAAAAATACGGAATTGCCCGTCTTATCATGGATCTCGCTATCATTGCTGCTTTGATGATTATTTTGGAGGGGGCTGGTTCCATTTATATTAGTTTCCTACTTGTTCCGCTGGAAGTTGCCTCTATGCTGATTACCCTTGCCAATTCTGATGAACAATGGAAATGGGGAAAATATGCGGTTGCGTTACCGCTCTCAAAAAAGCAGATTGTCAGTAGCCGTTATGCCTTTGCGGGGATTGCAGCAATCATCGGATTATGTGTTGCTCTTGCAGTAAACACGATTTCCTACTTCTGCTTTCCAGCATATCAGTTTGGTTTTTATTTGTTTATGTCTGTAGCTTCATTTTGTGTTGTCTTACTGTTCCTTGCCTTTATACTGCCCTCTAACTATTGGCTGGGGGTCAATGCGGGATTTGCAGTGATGTTTATACTAATCATACTGTTGGTAGTTTTAGGGATTTGGTCACGAGTAACAAACAATGCGATTATGGGCTTTGTTGTAGAGAATTTTGATTTGAGCATGATAATTGGATTTGTGAGTACAATCGTTATTTTCGCACTATCTTATGTTTTGTCGATTTCATTGTTCAAAAGGAAATATGCTTAAAGATAGCAAGGAGTGCTGCCGCCCCGAACTATTATCAGAGAGGGGGAATTTCCATGACCGAAGATGAAGCCTACAAAGTGCATATCCAGTACACCTTTAACGCCTTTTGCAATGGTTATGTGATCGATAAAAACGAATATTTGGGTGAGCCGTATTTAACATTTGGAATACGTTTAATAAAAACTCTGATGTAACTCTTTTGTTATCAAGAAATGGACGCAACAGAAATTGGAATTTGTATAGGAGATAACCTTATGAGAAAATTAAGCTCAGAAGCTGAAAAAATAATGATCGAACGTTTTGGAAAAGACACGGTGATTGCATTAGCAACGGTGGAACAAGAAATGCCATATGTGCGGAATGTAAATGCTTATTATGAGGATGGCTCATTTTATATTATTACATATGCACTTTCTAACAAAATAAAACAAATAGAAAAAAACCCAAATGTTGCAATAGCGAGTGACTGGTTTACTGCACATGGAAAGGGAAACAATTTAGGGTATTTTGGAAAAGAAGAAAATCGTATAATTGCTGAGAAACTGAAAATCGTTTTTGCCGAATGGATTGATAATGGGCATAATGATTTTGATGATGAAAACACCATAATTCTATGCGTGAAATTAACGGACGGACTGTTACTTTCACATGGAACAAGATATGAATTTTAAACTTCAAATCCTAATTTGTCGGGCCAACCTGACCTGAACTTACAAAACTGAATAACCGCCGCCCACCGGCGGCCAGCGAAAGCAGTAAGTCTGAAAAGATTTGCTGCTTTTTTGTTGTCCATTTGGCAAAATCGCAAAGTCACCCGTAGTAGATAGGTGAAGCCGGAAAAAAGCTGCCTGTCCCATTTGGCAAATTTCAAAACGCGGTGTTGTAGGGAGTGAAAGGAAAAATTCTCTGCCCCGCCGGTTGCCAAAATCCTGTTTCCCGAATTACTAAGGCAAAAGAAAATTTGAAAAAATCCCCGGACAGCGGGTAGCTGGCGGCCTTTCAAATGTATCTTTGGCGAAAGAAAAAAAGACCGCGCACAGCGGGCTGAAAGCCCCGCCCTGTTCGCTCTATGTACGGAAAAGCCCGGACAGGGGCAGTCTACGGCTTACAAAGAGCAAGTTTCTACCACGGTGCCAAAATCCGCAATTCTGCGGTTTTGTCCCTCGCGGGAAACTTGTTGGGGAGTGCCTTCCCCAAACCCTGCTTTGCGGCTTGCGCCGCTTATTCCCGCCGCGCTCATGCGGCAAGAAAGGAGGTCACGACCATGCGAAAGAAATACAACACGCCCCACCGCAGCCACGTTGTGAAAACCCGGCTGTCCGAAGATGAATACGCCGACTTCACAGCGCGGCTTGCCCCTTATGGTATCAGCCAGTCCGAATTTCTCCGGCAGGCGATACGACGGGCGACCATACGCCCGATTGTCCATGTGTCGGCGGTCAATGACGAACTGCTCTCCGCTGTCGGGAAGCTGACAGCCGAGTACGGCAGGATTGGCGGCAACCTCAATCAGATTGCCCGGTATCTGAACGAGTACGGCGCACCCTACAACGCCCTTTCCGACGAGGTACGCGCCGCCATAGCCGACCTTGCCGCCCTCAAGTATGAAGTCCTCAAGAAAGTAGGTGACGCGGTTGGCAACACTCAAACATTTAGGCTCTAAAAACGCCGACTACGGAGCCGCCGAAGCCTATCTGACCTTTGAGCATGACGAGTTTACCATGAAGCCCACCCTTGACGAACAGGGGCGGCTTATCCCCCGCGAGGACTACCGGCTGTCCACGCTGAACTGCGGCGGCGAGGATTTTGCCGTTGCCTGTATGCGGGCAAATCTCCGCTATGAGAAAAACCAGCGGCGGGAAGATGTGAAAATCCACCACTATATCATCAGCTTTGACCCACGGGACGGGACGGACAACGGCTTGACTGTAGACCGGGCGCAGGAATTGGGCGAGAAGTTTTGCGCCGAGCATTTCCCCGGTCACCAAGCCCTTGTATGCACCCACCCGGACGGGCATAACCACAGCGGCAATATCCATGTGCATATCGTTATCAATTCGCTGCGGATAGAGGAAGTCCCGTTCCTGCCCTACATGGACAGGCCAGCCGACACGAAAGCCGGTTGCAAGCACCGCTGTACCGACGCAGCCTTGCGCTACTTCAAGTCCGAAGTCATGGAGATGTGCCACCGGGAGGGGCTTTACCAAATCGACCTCTTGAACGGCAGCAAGAACCGCGTCACGGAACGGGAGTATTGGGCGCAGAAAAAGGGACAGGCCGCGCTGGACAAGCAGAACGCCCCCATGCTTGCGGATGGTATCACACCCCGGCAGACCAAGTTTGAAACGAACAAGGAAAAGCTGCGGCAGACCATACGGGAAGCCCTTGCCACCGCCGCCAACTTTGACGAGTTTTCCTCTCTGCTGCTGCGGGAGGGCGTGACCGTCAAGGAGAGCCGGGGGCGGCTTTCCTACCTCACGCCGGACAGGACGAAGCCCATTACCGCACGGAAGCTGGGCGACGATTTTGACCGCGCCGCTGTCCTTGCCGTTTTGGAGCAGAACGCCGCCAGAGCCGCAGAAAAGGCCGCAGCCATACCCGAATACCAGCGGCATGGGAAAACCGGCATACAGCCCACAAAAGCCCCTCAAACCTCTCCGAATGTGCAGCGGCTTGTGGACATTGAGCAGAAGAAAGCCGAGGGCAAAGGCCGGGGCTATGAACGCTGGGCGACCATGCACAACCTCAAACAAATGGCCGCGACGCTGAATGTGTATCAGGAATACGGCTTCACTTCCCCGGAGCAGTTAGAAGCCGCCGTTGATACCGCCTATCAGGAAATGCGCCAGACCAGTGGCGAACTGAAAGCACTGGAAACGAAGCTACAAGGGAAAAAGGAGTTGCAGCGACAGGTGCTGGCTTACGCCAAGACCAAGCCCGCCCGCGACGGGCTGAAAGCGCAGAAATCCCCCAAAGCCCGCGACGCATACCGGCAGGCGCATGAGAGCGATTTTATCATAGCCGAAGCCGCCGCCCGGTATTTCCGGGAGCATGGCATTACCAAGCTGCCCGCCCGGAAAGCGTTGCAGGCCGAGATCGAGCAGCTTATTTCCCAAAAAGACAGCCTTTACAACGGCTACCGGGAGCAGAAACAGCGGTTCAAGGAGTTGCAGACGGTCAAGAGCAATATCGACCAAATCCTGCGCCGGGAGGAACCGAACCGCAGAAAGGAGCAGAGCCATGAGCGATAACCTGCCCCGCATGGACTACCGCCAGCACCGGCGGGCGCGGCGGCTGGTGCATGAGTGCTGTAACTACGACGAGGGGAACTGCCTGTTATTGGACGACGGGGAACCTTGCGTGTGCGTCCAGAGCATTTCCTATTCCCTCATGTGCCGCTGGTTCCGTGTGGCTGTCCTGCCCCTTGACGGGGAGCTGTCCGCAGCCCTCTTGTACCGGGGAAGCCGGAAACGGTGCGCGGTCTGCGGGGCGGCTTTCGTCCCCAAATCTAACCGGGGAAAATACTGCCCCGACTGCGCCGGACGCATGAAGAAAATCAAAGCCGCCGAACGAAAGCGGAAACAAAGGCATAAATGTCACGCTTTAGAGCCTTTCAAACCCGCATAAATCAAGGCTTTTTTCGTGGGTGTCAAAGGGTATGCGATACATTTATCCTTTTCCCCCGGAAACAGCGTTCTAAATGCGTACAAACGCCCCAAATCCACCCAAAGGAGGAACCATGTCAGACAACCGAAAATACTACTACCTCAAGCTGAAAGAGAATTACTTTGACGAGGACGCTATCGTGCTGCTGGAAAGTATGCAGGACGGTATCCTCTATTCCAACATTCTCTTGAAACTGTACCTGAAATCGCTGAAAAACGGCGGGAAGTTGCAGCTTGATGAAAATATCCCCTACACCGCACAGATGATTGCCACCATTACCCGTCAGCAGGTCGGCACCGTAGAGCGAGCCTTGCAGATTTTTATGAAGCTGGGGCTTGTGGAGCCGTTACAGAACGGCGCGCTGTATATGAGCAACATTGAACTGCTTATCGGCCAATCCTCTACCGAGGGGGAGCGGAAACGGCGGGCAAGGCTGGCTTTGCAGGAGCAGAAAGCCTTGCCAAAGGCCGGGGCGGACAAATGTCCACCATATCAAGCGGACATTTGTCCACCAGAGATAGAGATAGAGAAAGAGATAGAGATAGAAAAAGAGAGAGAGCGAGAGTTAGATACGGGACAGCCCGCCCGCGCCGCCTATGGCCGGTATGAAAATGTCTTTCTTTCGCAATCAGAACTGGACGGGCTGAAAGCAGACCTGCCCGACAAATGGAACTATTACATTGACCGGCTATCCTGCCATATCGCGTCCAGCGGTAAGCGATACCGCAGCCATGCCGCCACAATCTACAAATGGGCGCAGGAGGACGCAGCCAAGAAAGCCCCGAAAAAGGGCATACCAGACTACTCATGCAAGGAGGGCGAGAGTTTATGAAGAACGAAATCAACGCTGTTTTGGAGAATATGACGGCTACCACCCCGGAGCCGGAGGACTACACCGGCGAGGACGGTTTACTGTACTGCGGCAAGTGCCGCAAGCCGAAAGAAGCCTATTTTGCGCCGGATAAGGCCGCTATCTTTGGCCGTGACCGCCACCCGGCAGAGTGCGACTGCCAGAGAGCCGCCCGCGAGGAACGGGAGGCCGCCGAGAAGCGGCGCAGGCACCTTGACACCGTGGAGGAACTGAAACGCCGGGGCTTTACCGACCCCACCATGCGGGACTGGACTTTTGAGAACGACAACGGCAGGAACCCGCAGACCGGGATTGCCCGCCGGTATGTGGAGCATTGGGAGGATATGCGAACCGACAATATCGGCTGCCTGTTCTGGGGCGGCGTGGGAACCGGGAAAAGCTACCTTGCGGGCTGTATCGCAAACGCCCTCATGGAGAAAGAAATCCCCGTCCACATGACAAACTTTGCCCTTATCCTCAATGACCTTGCCGCCAGCTTTGAGGGGCGCAACGAGTACATTTCCCGCCTTTGCCGCTATCCGCTGCTTATCCTTGACGACTTCGGCATGGAGCGCGGAACGGAATACGGGCTGGAGCAGGTTTTCAATGTGATTGACAGCCGTTACCGCAGCGGCAAGCCGCTGATCGTCACGACCAACCTCACGCTGGACGGCCTGCACAACCCGGAGGACACCGCCCATTCCCGGATTTATGACCGCCTGCTTTCCATGTGCGTCCCAGTGCGCTTTACCGGCGACAATTTCCGGCAGGAAACCGCGCAGCGGAAAATGGAGAGCATGAAAAAACTGATTACCGACTGAAAGGAGTATTGCCTATGGCAGATAACAAGCAGCACGACACCCGCACCACCCGCCGCCCCGACTGCGTGACGGAAATCCGCATGGGCAATTCCGTCCTTGTCGTGTCCGGCTATTTCAAGAAAGACACCACGACCACCGCTGCCGACAAAATGGCGCGGGTACTGGAAGCGGAAGCCGCTGCTACACAGGAGCCAACTTATCCGGCGTGAGCCGGGGCATGGAAAAAGCGGCCATGCCGGGGAGCGTGGCCGCTTTTTATATCTTTTAGAAATTAAACATAGGACAATCCTTGTAGCGTTCTGGTATTGGTAATTCATCAATCCCTATTGGACCAAGATTTTCAATAAACACCGATTGCTCTTTGGGAAATATGAATCTGTTGAGATACTCAATGAAATCCCGCTCATTGTAACATAGGCCACCGTTAATCCTATATTTTTTTGCGTGGGAACTTGTTCTAAGCCATTTATCACAAAATTCAATGCAGTATTCGGTTAGATTGTCAGCTACAATGTTCGGAACAGAATAAACCATTCTATCACCATCGGCGCTAATAATTACATTTTTCATTTCTCCACCCCGTAAATTTATTTTTAATATCATAACACGGATTTATAAATATTTACACAAGAAAATGAAAACAATAAATCGCTACACAAAAATCGGCAATTTTACAAATCATAAAGAATCAGATTTTACACTTTTGCCGCTATACAGCCCACCCTATTCCGTGGTACAATGAAACCACGGAATAGTGGGGCTGGCTGTCGGAAACGGAGGATTTTATGTTAAGACAAGCCACCCAAAACCTCATTACCGCCCTTTATCCGAGATTGTCCCATGAGGACGAATTGCAAGGTGAGAGTAATTCCATATCGAATCAAAAAAGGATACTCGAAGCCTTTGCAAAACAGAATGGCTTTACCAACCTGCGCTGGTACACCGACGACGGCTATTCCGGCGCGAACTTTCAAAGGCCCGGTTTTCAAGCCATGCTTGCAGACATTGAAGCTGGGAAAGTGGGTACAGTTATCGTCAAGGACATGAGCCGGTTAGGGCGAAACTACTTGCAGGTAGGGTTTTACACGGAAATGCTGTTCCCTCAAAAGGGCGTGCGTTTTATCGCTGTCAACGACAATGTGGACAGCGCAAACGGCGGCATGGACAACGATTTTACCCCTCTGCGAAATCTGTTCAACGAATGGCTGGTGAGAGATACGAGCAAGAAAATCAAGGCAGTTAAGAGAGCAAAAGGCATGAGCGGCAAGCCCGTTACCAGCAAGCCGGTGTACGGCTACCTCATGGACGAGGACGAGAATTATATCGTTGACGAGGAAACCGCGCCGGTAGTCCGGCAGATATACCAGCTTTGCCTTGCCGGGAACGGCCCGACCAAGATTGCCCGTATGCTTACGGAGCAGCAAATCCCCACGCCGGGGACGCTGGAATACCGCAGGACGGGCAGCACCCGCCGCTACCACCCCGGCTATGAGTGCAAATGGGCGACAAATACCGTTGTCCACCTGTTGGAAAACCGGGAGTACACCGGCTGTCTGGTAAACTTCAAGACGGAGAAGCCCTCTTACAAGACCAAGCACAGCGTAGAGAACCCCATCGAGAAGCAGGCCATTTTTGAGAACCACCATGAGCCTATCATAGACCGGGAAACATGGGAGCGCGTGCAGGAGTTACGCAAGCAGCGCAAACGCCCGAACCGCTATGATGAAGTGGGGCTGTTCTCCGGTATGCTGTTCTGCGCCGACTGCGGCCATGTGATGTACCAGCAGCGGTATCAGAACAAGACCCGTAAGCAGGACTGTTACATCTGCGGCAGCTACAAGAAGCGCACCCGTGACTGTACGGCGCACTTTATCCGCACCGACCTGTTGACCGCCGGTGTCCTCTCCAATCTCCGGCAAGTGACGGAATATGCCGCCAAGCATGAGAGCCGCTTTGTGAAGCTGCTTATCCAGCAGAACGAGATCGGCGGCAAGAGAAAGACCGCCGCAGCCACCAAGCAGCTTGAACAGGCGCAGGAGCGCATTTCCGAAGTGAGCCGCATTATCAAGCGGCTGTATGAGGACAATGTGAACGGCAAAATCAGCGACGAGCGTTTCATGGAACTGTCGGCAGACTATGAGCAGGAACAGCGGGAACTGAAAAAGAGAGCCGCCGCCCTGCAAGCCGAACTGGACAAGTCAAAGGCAGCCACCGTCAACGCCGAGAAATTCATGGGCATTGTCCGCAAGCACCTTGCCTTTGAAGAACTGACCCCGACCCTGTTGCGGGAAATGATTGAGAAAATCGTGGTGCATGAGTGCAGCTATGACGAGAACGGCATCCGCAGGCAGGACATTGAGATTTATTACAGCTTTGTCGGCAAGATTGACTTGCCCGAATAACCGCCCGACCTATCCGACACAACGCGCGAGTGCCGGATAGGAACGGCAAAATTTTTTACACTTCTATTACTTCTTTATCGCACATCAGTAAAGTCCCAGGGCATGAAGCAGCTCATGGCTGGCGCTGGCGTCGCCGTGGTCGGCATGGTCCTCGTACCCCTGCTCTCCAGCCTGTTCACCGTCTGATCGCTCCCGTCGTTAAGCTGTCATAAGAAATCCTTGCCGCCCCTGCCCCCAAGCGGGGGCGGCTGAAAGGAGGTTGACACCGTATGGATTTCTTACTCGATGCCCTTACTGACTGGCTCAAGGAAATGTTGGTAGGCGGCATTATGAGCAACTTATCGGGGATGTTCGATAGCGTGAACCAGCAGGTCGCAGACATTGCGACACAGGTGGGCCAGACCCCTCAGGGCTGGAACGGGAGTATTTTCAGCATGATCCAAAATCTCTCCAACTCCATCATGGTGCCGATTGCTGGCGTGATCCTGGCTATCGTGATGACGCTGGAGCTGATTCAGATGATTACCGACAAGAACAACCTGCATGATGTGGACACCTGGATGATCTTCAAATGGGTGTTCAAATCTGCCGCTGCCATCCTCATCGTCTCAAACACCTGGAACATCGTGATGGGCGTGTTTGACGCAGCTCAAAGTGTGGTGGCGCAGGCGGCGGGCATCATCGGTTCCGACGCTTCCATCGACATCTCCTCTGTCATGACCGATATGGAGTCCCGGCTGATGGATATGGACCTGGGGCCGCTGTTCGGCCTGTGGTTCCAGTCGCTCTTTATCGGCATTACCATGTGGGCGCTTTACATTTGTATCTTTATCGTGATTTATGGCCGTATGATTGAGATTTACCTTGTGACCTCGGTGGCTCCCATCCCTATGGCCACCATGATGGGCAAGGAATGGGGCGGTATGGGCCAGAACTATCTGCGCTCGTTGATCGCCCTGGGCTTCCAGGCATTTCTCATCATCGTCTGTGTGGCGATCTACGCCGTGCTGGTGCAGAGTATTGCCACCGAATCCGACATCATTATGGCCATCTGGAGCTGCGTGGGCTATACGGTCCTGTTGTGCTTTACGCTCTTTAAGACCGGCAGCCTCGCAAAATCCGTTTTCAATGCACATTAACCAGGAAGGAGGTAATCCCTTTGGCTTATGTACCCGTACCCAAGGATCTTACGAAAGTCAAAACCAAGGTCGCGTTCAACTTAACCAAGAGGCAGCTTGTCTGCTTCGGCGGCGGTGCGCTGATCGGCGTACCGCTTTTCTTCCTGCTCCGGGGGCCTGTAGGAAACAGCGTGGCTGCCATGTGTATGATGCTGGTCATGCTGCCCTTCTTCATGCTGGCGATGTATGAAAAACACGGTCAGCCCCTGGAAAAGATCGTGGGCAATATCATCAAGGTGGCCGTCATCCGGCCCAAGGAGCGCCCGTATCAGACCAACAACTTCTATGCCGTTTTGGAACGGCAGGAAAAACTCGACAAGGAGGTGTATGACATTGTTCACGGTAATCAAAAGCTGGCTGCACCGGCTGTTCGGAAAAGACGAAAAGACCGCGCAGCCGGTTAATCAGAAAAAGATGAAAAAGCTGTCCCGCGCCGACAGAAAGCAGATCGAGGCTGCCATTGCCCGTGCCAATCGCACAGACAAAAAGAAAAAATCGGCTCAGGACAGTATCCCCTATGAACGGATGTGGCCGGACGGCATCTGCCGTGTGGCAGGCAGCCGCTACACAAAGACCATCCAATTCCAGGACATCAACTATCAGCTCTCGCAGAACGAGGACAAGACAGCGATCTTCGAGGGCTGGTGCGATTTCCTCAACTACTTCGACAGCTCCATTCAGTTCCAGCTGTCCTTTTTGAACCTGGCAGCCTCTGAGGAGACCTTTGCCCGCGCCATCAACATTCCTCTCCAGGGGGATGATTTTGACAGCATCCGGGTGGAGTACACCACCATGCTGCAAAACCAGCTGGCAAGAGGCAACAACGGTCTTATCAAGACCAAGTACCTGACTTTCGGCATCGACGCCGACAGCCTCAAGGCCGCCAAGCCCCGTCTGGAGCGCATTGAGACCGACATTCTCAACAACTTCAAACGCCTGGGCGTGGCCGCCGAGACCCTGGACGGCAAGGCGCGGCTGGCACAGCTTCACGGCATTTTCCACATGGATGAACAGGTGCCGTTCCGCTTTGAATGGGACTGGCTGGCTCCGTCCGGTCTGTCCACCAAGGATTTCATCGCGCCGTCCGGCTTCGAGTTCCGCACCGGCAAACAGTTCCGTATGGGTAAAAAATACGGGGCTGTTTCTTTTTTGCAGATCCTCGCCCCGGAGCTGAATGACCGGATGCTGGCGGATTTTCTGGATATGGAAAGCTCTCTGATCGTCAGCCTGCATATCCAGTCCGTAGATCAGATCAAGGCCATCAAGACGGTCAAGCGGAAAATCACCGACCTGGATAAATCCAAAATTGAGGAACAGAAAAAAGCCGTCCGCGCCGGATATGACATGGACATCATTCCCTCCGACCTTGCCACCTACGGTGCCGAGGCCAAGAAGCTCTTGCAGGATTTGCAGAGCCGAAACGAGCGAATGTTCCTTGTGACCTTCCTGGTGCTGAACACGGCGGACAATCCCCGGCAGCTGGGCAACAATGTGTTCCAGGCCAGTTCCATCGCACAGAAGTACAACTGCCAGCTGACAAGGCTTGACTTCCAGCAGGAAGAAGGGCTGATGTCTGCGCTGCCCTTGGGCCTCAATCAGATCGAGATTCAGCGGGGGCTGACCACCAGTTCCACGGCTATCTTTGTTCCGTTCACCACCCAGGAGCTTTTCCAGAACGGCAAAGAGGCGCTGTACTACGGTATCAACGCCCTGTCCAACAACCTCATCATGGTGGACCGCAAGCTGCTGAAAAACCCCAATGGACTGATTCTCGGCACCCCTGGTTCCGGCAAGTCCTTCAGCGCCAAGCGCGAGATCGCCAACTGTTTCCTGCTCACCAATGATGACATCATTATCTGCGACCCGGAGGCCGAGTACGCGCCCTTGGTGGAGCGCCTGCATGGGCAGGTCATCAAGATTTCGCCCACCAGCAGCAATTACATTAACCCTATGGATTTGAACCTGGACTACTCGGACGATGAAAGTCCGCTGTCTCTCAAGTCCGACTTCATCCTGTCTCTGTGCGAGCTGATCGTAGGCGGCAAAGAGGGCTTGCAGCCGGTTCAGAAAACCATCATTGACCGCTGTGTGCGGCTGGTGTATCAGGACTATCTCAATGACCCCCGCCCGGAGAATATGCCCATCCTGGAGGACCTCTACAACCTGCTGCGGGCGCAGGACGAGAAAGAGGCGCAGTACATCGCCACGGCGCTGGAAATCTATGTGACCGGCTCCCTCAATGTGTTTAACCATCAGAGCAATGTGGACATCAACAACCGTATCGTCTGCTACGACATCAAGGAGCTGGGCAAGCAGCTGAAAAAGATCGGTATGCTGGTGGTCCAGGACCAAGTGTGGAACCGCGTTACCATCAACCGTGCTGCCCACAAATCCACCCGTTACTACATCGACGAGATGCACCTGCTGCTGAAAGAGGAACAGACCGCCGCCTACACGGTGGAGATTTGGAAGCGGTTCAGAAAATGGGGCGGCATCCCCACCGGCATCACGCAGAATGTCAAAGACTTGCTTTCTTCCCGCGAGGTGGAGAACATCTTTGAGAACTCCGACTTCGTGTATATGCTCAACCAGGCGGGCGGGGACCGGCAGATTCTCGCCAAGCAGCTGGGCATTTCCCCTCACCAGCTTTCCTATGTGACCCACTCCAGCGAGGGCGAGGGCCTGCTGTTCTATGGCTCCACGATCCTGCCTTTCGTGGACCATTTCCCCAAGAACACCGAGCTGTACCGCATTATGACCACCAAACCCCAGGAACTGAAAAAGGAGGATGAATGACCATGAAACCCAACACCGAACTGAATACCATGATGTTTTTTGACGATGCCCTGGAGGGTGAGCGCACCCAGCTGCTCACCGAGCTGGCCGATGCCGTCAGCGAGACCCGCACGGCGGCGGATCAGGCTGCGGAGCTGAACGAGGACGGCGAAGCGGGCCTGCTGCGCCTGACGGAAATCTGGTGCGCCATGAACGGCGTCCCGGCCATCGTCATCTTCGAGGGCGGGCAGTCCGAGCTGCTGGCCAATGTGGTGGCGCAGATCTACGCCCATCTGCTTCAGCACCCCTCCCGTGACCCTGTGGGGCTGGCCGTCTATGTGGAGCTGCGCTACATGACGGCCTCCCTCATGTTGGGGGAATGGTTTGAATAAGGAACCGCGCCTGCGCTTTACGGACGAGGAACGGGCTGACCCGGCTCTGGAGAAGCCCATCCGTAAGGCGGACAAGGCCGCCGCCAAAGCAGACAAGGCGCAGGCCAAAATCCCCAAAAAGCAGGTCCGGCAAAAGACGGTGGACCCGGAGACCGGCAAAGTGACCACCAAGCTGGTGCTGGAGGACAAGAAGAAGCCGCCCTCCAAATTGTCCCATGCGGTGCGGGATACCCCCGCCAATGCCGCTCTGGGGAAGCTCCACAAGGAAATCCGGGAGACCGAACAGGACAATGTGGGCGTGGAGAGCGCCCACAAGTCCGAGGAGGCTGCCGAGACCGGCGTTAGGCTTGCACGGGAAGGCTACCGCAGCCACAAGTTGAAGCCCTACCGCAAGGCGGCCCAGGCCGAGCAGAAGCTGGAGAAGGCCAATGTGAACGCCTTGTATCAGAAGTCCCTGCGGGAAAATCCCCAGCTTGCCAGCAACCCCATCTCCCGCTGGCAGCAGAAACAGGCCATCAAAAAGGAATACGCTGCCGCCAAGCGCGCCGGTCAAGCTGTCGGGAACACCGCCAAGACTGCGGAGGCCACCGGCATGGCGGCCAAGGCGGTCAAGGAGAAAGCCCAGCAAGCGGGCGCGTTTGTCATGCGCCACAAAAAGGGCTTTTTGATTGCGGGTGCGATCTTCCTGCTGGTCTGTATGCTGCTCAACACCATGTCCTCCTGCTCCATGATGGCGCAGAGTATCGGTTCCGTGGTGTCCGGCACCACCTACCCGTCGGATGATCCTGAGCTGGTGGCGGTGGAGGCCGACTACGCTGCCAAAGAAACGGCGCTGCAAGCCGAGATCGACAACATCGAAAGCAGCCATCCGGGGTATGACGAGTACCGCTATGACCTGGATATGATCGGGCATGACCCCCATGAGCTGGCAGCCTACCTGTCCGCCGTGCTGCAAGGCTATACCCGGCAGAGCGCCCAGGCCGAGCTGGAGCGCGTGTTCGACGCACAGTATGAACTGACGCTTACCGAGGAAGTGGAGATACGATACCGCACCGAAACTTCCACGGACTCCGTGACCGGCGAGACGACCACCGAGGAAGTCCCGTATGAGTATTACATTCTGAATGTGAAGCTCACCAGCAAGCCCATATCTTCCGTGGCTTCGGAGCTGCTAACCCCGGAACAGCTGGAAATGTACCAGGTGTACCGGCAGACGCTGGGCAACAAGCCGCTGATCTTCGGCGGCGGCTCCCCGGATACGAGCAACTCCGAGGACCTGACCGGCGTGGTATTCGTCAACGGCACCCGCCCCGGCAATCAGGCCGTGGTGGACATAGCCAAAAGTCAGGTGGGCAATGTGGGCGGTCAGCCCTACTGGAGCTGGTACGGCTTCAATTCCCGTGTGGAATGGTGCGCCTGCTTCGTGTCCTGGTGCTACGGCCAGATGGGGCTGTCCGAGCCGCGCTTTGCCGCCTGCCAGTCCCAGGGTATTCCGTGGTTCCAGTCTCACGGACAATGGGGCGGGCGTGATTACGCCAATATCGCCCCCGGCGACGCCATCTTCTTTGACTGGGACCTGGATGGCAGCGCCGACCATGTGGGCCTTGTGGTCGGCACAGACGGCAGCCGGGTCTACACCGTGGAGGGCAATTCTGGCGACGCCTGCAAGATCAAGAGTTATTCCCTGTCCTACGAGTGCATCAAGGGCTACGGCCTGATGAACTGGTAAGGCCGATTTATGAGAAAAGGAGTGATTGAAATGGCTAAGAACAAAATCCAGCGCATTGACCAGGAGATTGCCAAGGTCCGCGAGAAGATCGCGGAGTACCAGGACAAGCTGAAAACCCTGGAGGCGCAGAAAACCGAGGCGGAGAACCTGGAAATCGTTCAGATGGTGCGCGCCCTGCGGCTGACCCCGGAGCAGCTGAACGCCATGCTCTCCGGTGGTACGGTCCCTGGCATGGCCGCTGCCTCCGCCAACTACAACGAACAGGAGGATACCGACCATGAAGAATAAGAAAATTTTCAAAACCCTTTCGGCCCTCTGCGCCGCCCTGGTGCTGATGATGGGCCTTTCCGTGACTGCCTTTGCCCAGGGAACGGAAGAACTTCCGGCGGAGGATGCCACCAACGACAGCAATGTGGTCGTGGAGGAAACCGAGGACAGTCCGGCCCTGACCCCGGATGGCAACGCCGCCCTGGTGGATGATTTCGGCGACAACAAGCAGCTCATCACCGTCACCACCAAGGCAGGCAACTACTTCTACATCCTCATTGACCGGGCCAACGAGGACAAGGAAACCGCTGTCCACTTCTTAAACCAGGTGGACGAGGCGGACCTGATGGCGCTGATGGAGGACGGTCAGACCACCCAGGAGCAGCCCGCCACCTGTACCTGTACGGAGAAATGTGTGGCCGGTGCGGTGAATACGGCCTGCCCGGTGTGTGCCACCAATATGAGCGCCTGCACGGGTAAGGAGCCGGAACCGGAGACCCCGGAAGAAACCCCGGAACCGGAAGAACCGGCGCAGAAACCCGCAGGACTGAATCCGGCCATTCTTTTGGCGGTGCTGGCTCTGATGGGTGGCGGCGGCGCTTTTGCCTACTTTAAGCTGGTAAAAAGCAGACCCAAGACCAAGGGCAACGACAATTTGGACGATTATGACTACGGCGAGGATGATACCGATCAGGAGGACGAGGACTCCTGGGAGACCGAGGAATCTGACGAGCCGGACGCTGACGGGGGCGGCGACGAGGAAAGCGAGGACAAGACGGTTTGACCCGCTTCACCGACAGCCCCTATGAACGCATGATGACACGCAGGCCGGAGGGCGGGAAGGAAACTTCCCGTCCTCCTACTTTATCTCCCGGCCACCCCTGTTATGGCTGCGGAAATTACCGTGACGGTCAGCCCTGCGTGGGATTCTGCCACCGGCAGCTGACCGCATGGCTGCGGGAAAGGAGGATGAAAAACCATGAAGCTGGTGATCGCTGAGAAACCGTCCGTTGCCCAAAGTCTGGCCGCCGTGATTGGGGCCACCGCCCGCAAGGACGGCTATCTGGAGGGCGGCGGCTGGCGGGTCAGCTGGTGTGTGGGCCATCTGGCTGGTCTGGCCGACGCCGACGCTTATAACCCGGACTACGCCAAGTGGCGCTATGACGATCTGCCCATTCTGCCGGAACCCTGGCAGATGGTGGTGAGCAAGGACAAGAAGAAACAGTTTGATGTGCTGAAGCAGCTGATGAACGCCCCGGATGTGACCGAAGTGGTAAACGCCTGCGACGCCGGACGCGAGGGGGAGCTGATCTTCCGCAGCGTCTATGAGCTGGCGGGCTGCCAGAAGCCCATGAAGCGGCTCTGGATTTCCTCAATGGAGGATTCCGCCATCCGGGAGGGCTTTGCAAACCTGCGCCCCGGTGCAGACTATGACGGCCTGCGGGATGCGGCCCTCTGCCGCGCCAAAGCGGACTGGCTGGTGGGTATCAATGCCACCCGGCTGTTTTCCGTGCTGTACCACCGGACCCTCAACATCGGACGTGTCATGTCCCCGACGCTGGCCCTCATTGTCCAGCGAGAAGCCGAGATCGACACCTTCAAGCCGGTGCCATTCTACACGGTCACACTGGAGCTGCCCGGTTTCACCGTTTCCGGGGAGCGCATGGCAGACAAGGCTGCCGCCCAACAGCTGAAAACGGCCTGCCAAGGTGCGGCTGCCACAGTGAAAAAAGTGGGGCGCAAAAACAAATCCGAGAAGCCGCCCGCCCTCTATGACCTGACCACCCTCCAACGGGACGCCAACCGGCTGCTGGGGTTCACCGCCCAGCAAACCCTGGACTACCTGCAAAATTTGTATGAAAAGAAGCTCTGTACCTACCCTCGGACGGACAGCCGCTATCTGACTTCGGATATGGCGGCGAGTCTACCGGAGCTGGTCCAGCTCACTGCCGGGGCGATGCCCTTTTCCAATGGCATGGAGATTGCCTGCAATGCCGCCCAGATTGTCAACGACAAGAAAGTGACCGACCATCATGCAGTGATCCCTACCCGCAACCTCCAGGGCGCGGACCTGTCCGGCCTGCCGGTGGGCGAAAAGGCGGTGCTGGAGTTGGTGGCTCTGCGCCTGCTGTGCGCCGTGGCCCAGCCCTATACCTTTGCGGAAACCGCCGTTGTTGTCGAGTGCGCCGGAGCGGAGTTTACTGCCAAAGGCCGCACAGTGAAAAATTACGGCTGGCGGGCGCTGGACGCTGCCTATCGCGCAGGGCTGAAGAATGTGGAGCAGGACAAAGAACCCGAGGACAAGGCTCTGCCTGAGCTGTCTGAAGGTCAGACGCTGCCCCTTTCTGGTGCTACCGTCAAGGAGGGCAAGACCACCCCGCCCAAGCACTTCACCGAAGATACGCTACTCTCCGCAATGGAGACTGCCGGGAAGGACGATATGCCGGAGGATGCCGAGCGCAAGGGCCTGGGGACCCCGGCCACCCGCGCCGGGATTCTGGAAAAGCTGGTTTCCACCGGCTTTTTGGAGCGCAAAAAGAGCAAGAAAACCGTGCAGCTCATGCCATCCCATGACGCGGTATCCCTTATCACCGTGTTGCCGGAGCAGCTGCAATCGCCCCTTCTGACTGCTGAGTGGGAGTACCGGCTGGGTGAGATCGAGCGTGGCGAGCTGGCCCCGGAGGATTTCATGGCTGGGATTAGTGCCATGCTCAAAGAACTTGTGGGAACCTATCAAGCTATCAAGGGAACGGAGTATTTGTTCAGCCCTTCCCACGAAGTGGTGGGCAAATGCCCCCGCTGTGGCGGAGAGGTTGCAGAAATGCAAAAAGGCTTCTTCTGTCAGACAGAATCTTGCAAATTTGCAATTTGGAAAAACAACAAGTGGTGGGAGATGAAGCACAAGCAACCTACCAAAGCCATCGTAACGGCACTGCTCAAAGATGGCCGCGCTCATGTGAGGGGCTTGTACTCCGAGAAAACCGGCAAGACCTACGATGCCACTGTGGTGTTGGCGGATGATGGGCAGTACGCCAACTTCAAGCTGGAGTTTGACCAGCAGAAAGGTGGCAAACGATGAAGCTCTCACGCTATGAACAGGAAACCATCATCCTCTACAACCAGGCCGAAGCCACCGCCGAGGTCTATACCCATGACCCCCGGCTGCTGGAGAAGCTGCGGCGACTGGCAGAGAAATACCCGGACCAGATTGTGAAAAAGGACCGCCAGACCTTTCTCGTTCCCAAACGCTGTGTGTCCGTCCGGGAACCTTACAGCGCCGAGCGCCGTAAGGCAGCCAGTGAACTGGCCAAGGCTGCCGGATACAGGCCGCCCACCCCCAAGAAAGGCAATGAGTAAGCATGGCTGAAAGTGTCTTTGAGGCTGTCAAGCAGTCCATCACCGTCCGAGAAGCAGCGCAGATGTACGGAATCGAGGTCAACCGGAGCGGCATGGCCTGTTGTCCCTTCCACGATGACAAAAATCCCAGCATGAAGCTGAACGAGGAATATTTTTATTGCTTTGGCTGCGGAGCCACCGGCGATGTGATTGACTTCACAGCGAGGCTCTACAATCTGTCCCCCAAAGAGGCCGCCGAGAAGCTGGCCCAGGATTTTGGCCTGGCTTATGACAGTCAGGCCCCTCCCCGGCGACGCCATGTCCGCCAGAAATCCGAGGCGCAGAAATTCAAGGAGGACCGAGACCATGCCTTTCGTGTCCTGGCCGACTACTTTCATTTGCTCCGCAAGTGGGAAACGGACTACACACCCAAAACACCGGAGGAAAATCCACATCCCCGATTCATGGAGGCAATCCAGAAAAAGGACTATGTGGGCTATCTGCTGGATTTTTTTCTGGAGAACAGCCCGGAGGAGCAAAAGCTGTGGATTGCCGAACATCAATCAGAAATAGCCAAATTGGAAAGGAGAGTGAAATTCATGGCTGATAAGACCACCAATCGAGAACGGTTACAAGAGATCACAGCGGGCATTGAACAGGGTATCAAGGAACTGTTTGAGAGCGAGAAGTATATGCGCTATCTGTCCGTCATGTCCAAGTTCCACCGCTACTCCGTCAACAACACCATGCTCATCTATATGCAGCGCCCGGACGCCACCCTGGTGGCCGGGTTCAACAAGTGGAAAAATCAGTTTGAGCGCCATGTGAAAAAGGGTGAGCATGGTATCACCATCATTGCCCCCACGCCCTACAAAAAGAAGATCGAGGAAATGAAGCGCGACCCGGATACTCATGCACCCATCCTGGACGCGGATGGCAAGGCGGTCATGGAGGAAAAAGAAATTGAAATCCCCATGTTCCGTCCGGTGAAGGTGTTCGATGTGAGCCAGACGGACGGAAAGCCCCTGCCAGAGCTGGCCTCCAGCCTGTCCGGGACGGTGCCGCACTATGAGGCTTTCATGGAAGCTCTGCGCCGCTCGGCTCCGGTTCCCATCGAGTTTGAGCCGATGGCCGAGAACATGGACGGCTATTTCTCCTCTGACCAGCAGCGGATCGCCATCCGGGAAGGCATGAGCGAGGTGCAGACTGTTTCCGCCGCTGTCCATGAGACCGCGCACAGTAAGCTCCACGACCCCAAAAAGTACGAAGCGGAGCCGACCTGGAAGATCGTGATGGTGAGCGAGGGCGGCACCAAGCATGACTTCCGTCTGGACTTCGCCACCGAAGCAGAGGCGGAACAGGCCGCCGCCGAGGAAGGCTGGCGCTATGTGGACGAGAATCGGTTTGAGTGGCGGTTGGAAGTGGAGGAAGATCTGACGGCGGTGAAACAGGCCGCCAAGAACCGCAACACCGAGGAAGTGGAGGCCGAGAGCATTTCTTATGCGGTTTGCCAGTATTTCGGCATCCAGACCGGCGAGAACAGTTTTGGCTACATCGCTTCCTGGTCGAAGGACAAGGAGCTGAAGGAGCTGCGGGCCAGTCTGGAGACCATCAACAAGACTTCCTGCGAGCTGATTAACGACATCGAGCGCAACTACAAGGAAATCTGCAAGGAGCGCGGCATTGACCTGACTGCCGCCACGGAACCGCAGCAGGACTCTATCGAGCAGCTGGCAGCAGACATCGACCAGTTCACTTTCGATTATGACCCTTATGAGTATCGGAACAATGCAGATAGCCGTGAGGACGCACTGCACGAACTGACTGCCACACTCCGAAGCGGAGATGCCAGCGGTGTACGCGAATGGCTCCAGAATATCGTGAACGAGGATGAACCGGATGAAACCACCCAAAAAGCTGCCGAGCTTATGGGACGCTTGGATCAGCTGGTGCCGATGACTGAACCGGAACAGCTGACCGAGCCGGAAAATACCGAAAGTGTCCAGCCCAGCGCCGAGTACCGGGAGGCCCTGTTGGTGCTGGATGATACCAGCTACCTTCATGTTCAGCCCTGCGACACCGGCTGGGACTACACGCTCTACGATGTGGCAACCATGAAGCAGATGGACGGCGGCCAGTTGGACGGGCCGGATATGGGCCGTTCCACAGCGGTTAGCCATATCTGCGAGGACCTGGGGATGGGCGGCAAGTCCATCAAGTATGCGCCGCTGTCCATGATCGAGACTTTGCAGGAGGCGGCTTACCACCAGATGCAGGAACAGGTCAGCCAGCAGACCACAGAAGCTGCCGCCACCCAGCTGCCGGATGCCCAGGAGCAGGCGTTGGACGAGTATCCCATGCCGGACCCGGCACTGACTCAGGATGATCTGGAGAAATGCGGCTACCTGGACGGTGACCTTCTGCCCCTCTCCAAAGAGCGAGCCTATGAGCTGATGGAGCGAGACCTGACCGTTTATATCGTCCAGGAGGGTGAAAACCCGGAAATGGCCTTTGACACTGCCGACCTGGACGCCCATGACGGTATCTTTGCTGTGTCCCGCGAGGAATGGGAGCAAAGCCCGGACTTTCACGAAAAAGTTTTGGAACGACAGGATCGGCAGTTGGAACGGGAACAGGCGTTTCTTTCCCATGAGGGAAATTGTTTTGCTATTTATCAGGTGAGCAAGGATGACCCGCAGAATGTGCGTTTTATGAATCTGGATTGGCTGCAATCGCACAATCTGTCCGTAGAGCGGAGTAACTATGACCTTATCTATACCGCCCCTCTGGACGGTTCCGGCAGCACTATGGAGCAGCTGGAAAGGCTGTATGAGCAGTTCAATCTGCAAAAGCCGGTGGATTTTCACAGCCCGTCTATGAGCGTCAGTGACATCGTTGCCATCAAGCAGAATGGTCAGGTATCCTGTCATTACTGCGACAGTGTTGGTTTCACCCAGGTGCAAGGTTTCTTGCCGGAAAATTCGCTGAGAAATGCGGAAATGACGGTGGAAGATGATTACGGAATGATCGACGGTATCATCAATAACGGCCCAAAGGAGCCGACAGTGGCCCAGCTGGAACAACAGGCCCGCAGTGGTCAGCCCATTTCTCTTATGGACTTGGCAGCAGCCGTCCATCGAGAGGAACGGGAAAAGAAAAAGTCCGTAATGGAGCAGCTGAAAAGCCAGCCCAAGACGGAACACAAAAAGACAGCGCAAAAAAAGAGCGCGGAAAGGGAGCTTTGATATGAACAACTTCACCTTTGAGGAAACGAACCTTCTTTGCATCTACAACACCGGCAGCCGCACCGGGCTGATCGACGCTCTGACGGAGATGCGCGGTGAGCTTTCGCCGGAGGAAGCCGAGCTGCGGGAACTGACGGACAGCGCCCTGGGTAAACTCCAAGCTATGAACGACACCGAGTTTGCCGAACTGGAGCTGTACCCAGATTTCGACGAGTAAAAAACACACATAAAGACCTGATGGGACGGCCTGATATGCCGTCCCATTTCTATTCAACATGAAGGGAGGACAGAAAACCATGCCATCCAAAGCTGAATTTTACCGGCAGATGGCCGAACAGGTATCGACCCAGCTTGTAGGCAGCTGGAAGGAGTGGACGGCTTTTCTCACCACCGCCGCCCGCCTTTATAAATACCCATTCCACGAGCAAATGATGATTTACGCCCAGCGCCCGGATGCCACCGCCTGCGCCGAGTATGACCTGTGGAATGAAAAAATGGGACGGTATGTGCGCCGTGGCTCCAAGGGTATTGCCCTGGTGGACGATTCCGGCGACAAGCTTCGCCTGCGCTATGTGTTCGATATTTCCGATACCGGCACCCGTGAACATTCCCGTACACCCTGGTTGTGGCAGCTGGAAGAACAGCACATTGGGCCTGTGTCGGCCATGCTGGAGCAAAACTACGGCGTTGCCGGTGACAATCTCGCCCAGCAGCTCACGGATGTAGCCGGAAAGCTGGCGAGTGAGTATTGGGACGATCATCAGAGAGATTTCCGCTATATCGTTGACGGTTCGTTCCTGGCGGAGTACGATGATTACAACATCGAAGTCCAATTTAAGTCCGCCGCCACCGTCAGTATCGCCTATGCCCTGATGTCTCGCTGTGGGCTGGATACGGAACAATATTTCCAGCATGAGGACTTCATGCCGATTTTCGATTTCAATACCCCGGCCACGGTTGGGGCGTTGGGCGCGGCGGTCAGCCAGATTAACCAGCAGGTTTTGCGGCAGATCGGCGTCACCATCCAGATCTATGAGCGCGAGCAACTCGCGGAAAGGAGCGTTACACATGGAGAACAGCCTGACTTACACGATGAACGGAGATTATCAGATTCCCGACCTGAAGCTGACCGAACAGCCGGAGAAGCCCCTGGGCAAGTACGGCAGGATGCGGAAAGCGTACCTGAAGGAACACCGGCCCCTGATTTACAATCAGCTGCTGCTGACCGAGAAGCTGTACCCGCACCTCATCGAGATCGACGAGACAGCGCAGAGCCGTCTGGAGCAGATGATGCCCCAGCTGGCGAAAGACGCGGGCGCGACGGAGCAGCTGAAAGCCAGCGACCCGATGCGCTGGGTGGGCCTGATGAACACCTGCAAAGCACAGGCCGAGGAGATTCTGATGGCGGAGCTTATTCACAGCTGAGTTTCTTCCTCTCCGAAGCAGAACAAATCAGAATCATAGATGAAGCAGAGAATGTGAAAACATCCTCTGCTTTTTCTTTTGCCCAGGCTGACATCGACCATGTGCTGCGGCTGGGCGGCAACACCTATCGCCAGAGAGAGCGCATTGTCGCGGCCTTTGAGGAGCAGAAGTCCACCACCGAGATCGCAGACACCCTGAAAACCCTGTACCATGGCGGCAACGGGATTGGCAGCATCACTGCATGGTATGCCGAGGATGGAATCCATCTTTCCCACGGCAAAACTGCCCGTTACGATAAGTCCGCCCAGGTCATTTCCTGGGAGAGTGCCGCTGAGCGTATCGGCCAGCTTTTGCAGGACGGCCAGTTTGCCACCAATGTGGAGCTGGCTGAGGCTGCGGGCTATGAACGCTCCCTCCTCGCGGAAAAGTTCTGGAATCTGTACCACGATTTCAGCGAGGAAGCCAGAGAAGCTGGGTATCTGCCCATCCTTTCCAACAATCCGGGGCGCGGTTTCCCGGAGGAATCTGCATGGCTCACCGAACAGCTGAAAAGCCCGGAGTTTCGCCAGAACCTTGCGGAAGAATATGCTGCCTTCTGGACGGCCTACCAGCAGGATCGGGATTTGCTGCGCTTCCACTACCATAAACCCAAAGAAATTTGGGAGAACCTGCAAGATCTGTCCTTGCCTCGCACCACCTTTACCTCTCAGTTGACGGAAGTACCTTCGGTCAAGCAGTTTATCTCTGAGGACGAGATCGACGCCGCCATGACCAGAGGCAGCGGATTTGAGGGCGGTAAGGGCCGAGTTTTCACCTTTTTCCAGGAACCCCATACGGATAAGGAAAAGGTGGATTTTCTCAAACATAAGTATGGTATTGGCGGTCACTCCCATGCCCTGTCCGGTGCAATGAAAAGCGATGAAAGCCACGACGGAAAAGGTCTGCACTACAAAAAAGACGGCTGCCCGGATGTGCATTTCACCTGGGAGAAAGTCGCCAAACGGATTACCGACCTGATCCAGAAGGGACGCTATCTCACAGAACAGGAACAGGCGGAGTATGACAAAATCCAGGCAGAAAAGGCCCTGGCGGAAGAAGATGCCCTGCAAGCCCAGCAGCCGGACCCGGCTGTGTGGGAATACAACGGCGTCAAGGAGCGCCACCCGGATGATATAATCCTCTACCAAATGGGGGATTTTTTTGAGCTGTACGGTGAGGACGCCAAAACTGCTGCTGCGGAACTGGACCTCAATCTCACGACCCGCGCTATCCCCGGCGGTGGCCGTGTGGAAATGTGCGGCTTTCCGGCAAACCGGCTGGAGCAGGTTGTGGAACAGCTGCGGGATAAGCATGATGTGACCATTTCCGCTGTCCCGAAGGGCGGCAGGGAGCGGCAGGAGTATTCCATGCCCTCTATCGACCATGAGGCGGAACAGCACATCAATGCCCAGGAAGCGGAGTTTGGCGCAGACGGGACCAGAGTATTTCAGGAGACCGAAGCAGCCGCAGCCCCTACGATTCGAGAACTGCATGAGCAATACAAGCCCATTGTACTTGCCGCTGTTATGGAAGATGTGCCATATCGCAATGCCTGCGGTCACAGTGACCATGAGAACGCCGTGATCGAGGGCAATGCCGCTATTCGCCGTGCTGTCCTGGGATCTGGCAACATGGAGCTGCTCCGCCTCTATTCCGACACACCGGAGTTCCGCCAGCGCCTTCATCGAGAAATCATCGACGAGACCTATCCCAAGCTCCATGAGCTGCTGCACCCTCTCACGGACAATGACATCGACAAGGCTATCCAGGACTGGAACGGCAAAATCGAAAGTAAACACGCCGTTGTCCGTTACATGGAGAAACATGGGCGGGAAAAAGATACCGCTGCATGGCTGGCCCATGAGTTTGACGGCGGCGATGGCAAAACCCCGTTTTCGGTTCGCCCGGAAAGCCCCGAAGGAACGGTGCTGCCCTGGCCCAAGGTACAGCGCCGGATCGCTCAGCTTATCAAGGAGGACCGGTTCTACACCGAAGCGGAACAGGACCGGTTCGACAACATCGACCCCATCGCCATTCGGGAGGCTTTGGCCGAGCGCGGCATTGTGAATGGTGAACTGGTGGATGAGGAAAAACTGGATAATGACCCATTCATCCAGCGTGTTATGGCGGATGTGGAGGCCATATCCAGAGAGAGCGTCCCGGCAGATGAGCCGGAACAGCCTTCTCCCCATAATTTGCGTGTTCTGGTTTCAGATGAGGAATACGCTGCGGCTCGTGGCACACTCCGGGAGCGAACCTCCTACGATCCAGCGGTTCCTCCTTACAATGTGGGTGATATTGTCTATCTGGATGACCGGCCCCATCAGATCACAGAGCTGCGGGATGACACGGTGCAGCTGCTGCCCACCGGCATGAGCTATCCCATCTACCGGGCTGAGAGCCGGGAACGGTTTGAGCAGCTTTTGCGGGAGGATAACCGCAACGACTTCTATACCGAATTCCTGCCTGCAAATCTGGATACGGTGGACCAGGACCTTCGGGATGTGCTGGCCCATGGCCTGATTGGTGAGGCGGACAAGGCGGAGCTTTCCGAGCTTCTTCGCAACGGCAAGAGTAACCAGGAGGTAGCCTTGTGGCTGAGCCGGGCCTATCCCAACATCGTGGAAACGATGGAGCTGGAGACCGGCGAGACCGCCGATTACCGCACGATGCCGGAAGGTATCGAGCTGGAAGTGCTGGATGCAGATGAAAAGCGTCTGGCCATGCTGTTCTTCCAGTGGAGCGAGGTTGCGCCTTTGCTGCGCGGGATGTATGCCCGTCAGTTGGACGGTTTTGAGCAGGAACGCCCCGAACCGGCTGCCGAAACCCCGGCCTTCCAAGCCGAGACTGTGGCTGTCTATCCGGGCGATAAGAACAATCTGCCCTATGATGTGGTTGTTCAGACCCTGCGAACCAATGAGCCGGAGCCGCCCACGCCTGCTGTCGAGCCGGAAAAGACTCTGGATGAGGTACTGGACGAACACCCCGTTTCCATTCAGGTAAACGGCGAGTGGCAGACCTTCCCCAATGTCAAAGCTGCCGAGGAAGCCTCTTATGAGGAATACAAGGCCAATCTGCGTCGCACCGCCGAGAATTTCCGTATCACTGACGATCACCTGGGCGAAGGCGGCCCCAAGGCTAAGTTCCAGGCTAATGTCGAGGCAATCAAGCTGCTGAAATACCTGGAGGAAACCACCGAGCAGGCAACGCCGGAACAGCAGAAAATCCTTTCTCGGTATGTGGGCTGGGGCGGCCTTGCCGATGCCTTTGACCCCGACAAGGAAAGCTGGAGCAAGGAATATGCCCAGCTGAAGGAACTGCTGACCCCGGAGGAATACGCTGCTGCCAGAGGTTCCACCCTCAACGCGCACTACACCAGCCCTACGGTCATCAAAGCGATTTACGAGGCTGTGGGCCGCATGGGATTTGAGACCGGCAACATCCTGGAGCCGTCCTGTGGTGTAGGCAATTTCTTCGGTATGCTGCCGGAGGAAATGCGAAACAGCCGTCTTTACGGCGTGGAGCTGGATTCCATCAGCGGGCGTATTGCCCAGCAGCTCTACCCCAAGGCCGACATCACCGTGGCAGGGTTTGAGACCACCGACAGGCGGGATTTCTACGATCTGGCGGTGGGTAATGTTCCGTTTGGCCAGTATCAGGTTCGGGATAAAGCCTATGACAAGCTGAATTTCAGCATTCACAACTACTTTTTCGCCAAGGCTCTGGATCAGGTTCGTCCCGGTGGCGTGGTGGCCTTTGTCACCAGCCGCTACACGATGGACGCCAAGGATTCCACCGTGCGCCGGTATCTTGCTCAGCGCGCCGAACTGCTGGGGGCCATCCGTCTGCCCAATGACGCTTTCAAAAAGAACGCAGGTGCCGAGGTCGTTTCGGACATCATCTTCCTGCAAAAGCGTGACCGTCCGTTGGACATCGTGCCGGAGTGGACGCAGACCGGGCAGACCGAGGACGGCTTTGCCATCAACCGCTATTTCCTGGACCACCCGGAAATGGTGCTGGGCCGACAGGAACCGGAAAGCACCGCCCACGGCATGGACTACACCGTGAACCCCATCGAGGGGCTGGAGCTTGCCGATCAGCTGCATGATGCCGTGAAGTACATTCGCGGCACCTACCAGGAGGCCGAGCTGCCGGAGCTGGGCGAGGGCGAAGCCATCGACACTTCTATCCCTGCTGACCCCAATGTGAAAAATTACTCCTACACCGTTGTGGACGGCGATGTGTATTACCGTGAAAACAGCTGTATGGTACGGCCTGACCTGAATGCCACCGCCGAAGCCCGTGTGAAAGGACTGGTGGGTCTGCGAGAATGTGTCCAGCAGCTCATTGATCTGCAAATGGACGCCGCCACACCGGACAGCGCCATCCAGGACAAACAGGCCGAACTGAACCGGCTCTATGACAGCTTCTCTGCAAAATATGGTCTTATCAATGACCGGGCGAACCGGCTGGCCTTTGCTGATGATTCCAGCTACTATCTGCTCTGCGCGCTGGAAGTCATTGACGAGGACGGCAAGCTGGAGCGCAAGGCGGATATGTTCACCAAGCGCACCATCAAGCCCCACAAGGCGGTGGACACTGTGGATACCGCAAGTGAAGCTCTGGCCGTATCAATTTCCGAAAAAGCCTTTGTCGATATGGCGTATATGGCGGAGTTGACCGGCAAGACCGGCGACGAACTGGCCGCCGAGCTGCAAGGCGTGATCTTCCGTGTACCTGGGCAGTTGGAGAAAGACGGCACTCCCCATTATGTAACAGCCGACGAATACCTGTCCGGCAATGTGCGGCGCAAGCTGCGTCAGGCACAGCGGGCCGCACAGCAGGACCCTTCCTTTGCAGTCAATGTGGAGGCCCTTACCGCTGCCCAGCCCAAAGACCTGGATGCGTCGGAGATTGAGGTGCGCCTGGGCGCTACCTGGATCGACAAAGAGTACATCCAGCAGTTTATGTATGAGACCTTCGACACGCCGTTTTATCTCCAGCGCAATATCGAGGTCAACTATTCTTCTTTCACCGCTGAGTGGCAGATCACCGGCAAAAGCTCTGTAAGCCAGAACAATGTGGCAGCCTATACCACCTACGGAACCAGCCGTGCCAATGCCTACAAGATTCTGGAGGACAGCCTGAACCTGCGGGATGTCCGTATCTACGACACCATAGAGGATGCAGACGGCAAAGAGCGCCGGGTGTTGAATGCCAAAGAGACCACCCTGGCCGCCCAAAAGCAGCAAGCGATCCGGGACGCTTTCAAAGACTGGATTTGGAAAGACCCGGACCGCCGCCAAGCTCTGGTCCGCCAGTACAATGAGGAAATGAACTCCACCCGTCCCCGTGAATACGACGGCGGACACATTACTTTCGGTGGTATGAACCCGGCCATCACCTTGCGGGAACACCAGAAAAACGCTATCGCTCATGTGCTGTACGGCGGCAATACGCTGCTGGCACACGAGGTAGGCGCTGGCAAAACCTTTGAAATGGTGGCTGCCGCCATGGAGAGTAAGCGCCTGGGCTTGTGTCAGAAATCCCTCTTTGTGGTGCCGAACCATCTGACCGAACAATGGGCGTCGGAGTTTCTGCGGCTCTATCCTTCCGCCAACATTCTTGTCACCACCAAAAAGGACTTTGAGACCCACAACCGCAAGAAGTTCTGCGCCCGCATTGCCACCGGCGATTATGACGCCATCATCATGGGACACAGCCAGTTTGAGAAAATCCCCATCAGCCGAGAGCGTCAGGAACGGCTCCTTCAGGAGCAGATCGACGAGATCACCGAGGGCATTGCCGAGGTGAAGTACAGCGGCGGTGAGCGTTTCACGGTCAAGCAGTTGGAACGCACCAAGAAGTCCCTGGAAGCCCGGCTGGAGAAATTGCAGGCCGAGAGCCGCAAGGACGATGTGGTAACATTCGAGCAGTTGGGTGTGGACCGCCTGTTCGTCGATGAGGCGCATAACTATAAAAACCTGTTTTTATACACCAAGATGCGGAATGTGGCAGGTCTCTCCACAAGCGATGCCCAAAAGTCCAGCGATATGTTTGCAAAGTGTCGCTATATGGATGAACTGACCGGAAACCGTGGTGTGATTTTCGCCACTGGCACCCCCGTATCGAACAGCATGACCGAACTTTACACCATGCAGCGGTATCTCCAGTATGACCGCCTGCAAGAGCTGAACATGACCCACTTCGACTGCTGGGCCAGCCGCTTCGGAGAAACCGTCACGGCGCTGGAGCTGGCACCGGAAGGCACCGGCTACCGGGCAAGAACGAGATTCAGCAAGTTTTTCAACCTCCCGGAGCTGATGAACTTGTTCCGTGAAGTTGCCGACATCAAAACCGCCGATCAGCTGAACTTGCCCACCCCGGAGGTGGAATACCACAACATCGTGGCCCAGCCTACTGAACACCAAAAAGAGATGGTGCAGGTTCTCTCCGAGCGCGCCTCCAGGGTACACAGCGGCAGCGTTGACCCCTCAGAGGACAATATGCTCAAGATTACCGGCGATGGCCGCAAGCTGGGTCTGGACCAGCGTATCATCAACCAGCTGCTGCCGGATGAACCCGGCACCAAGGTCAATCAGTGTGTGGGTAATATCATGCAGATCTGGCGGGACGGCGAGGCTGACAAGCTGACCCAGCTGGTATTCTGCGACATTTCCACGCCCCAGGCAGCCCCCTCCAAAAAGGCAGCCAAACAGCTGGATAATCCCACACTTCATGCGCTGGAACAGGCTGTGCCGTTGGATGAGCCTGAGCCTGCCTTTACCATCTATGAGGACATCCGCCAGAAGCTCATCGCCCAGGGAATGCCCGCCGAGCAGATTGTTTTTATCCACGAAGCCAAGACCGAGGTGCAGAAGAAAGAACTGTTTTCCAAGGTTCGCACTGGGCAGGTGCGCGTCCTGCTGGGCAGCACCTCCAAAATGGGCGCTGGCACCAATGTGCAGGACCGGCTTGTGGCGCTCCATGACCTGGATTGTCCGTGGCGTCCGGGAGACCTTGCCCAGCGCAAGGGCCGTATCGAGCGCCAGGGCAACCAGAATCCGCTGGTCCATGTGTACCGCTATGTTACCGAGGGAACTTTCGATGCCTACCTGTGGCAGACGGTGGAGAACAAACAGAAATTCATTTCGCAAATCATGACCAGCAAAAGCCCGGTCCGCTCCTGCGATGATGTGGACGAAACGGCGCTGTCCTTTGCCGAGATCAAGGCCCTGTGCGCCGGAGACCCCCGTATCAAGGAGCGCATGGATTTGGATGTGGAGGTTGCGCGTCTGAAGCTGATGAAAGCTGACCATCAGAGCAAGCAGTACCGCCTGGAGGATCAGTTGCTCAAATACTTCCCCCAGGAAATCGAAACTAACAAGGGGTTTATTAAAGGCTTTGAAGCGGATCTGGAGACCCTGGCCGCCCATCCTCACCCGGAGGATGGCTTTGCTGGAATGGAGATCCGGGGCGATGTGCTGACTGACAAAGAAAACGCCGGTGCAGCCTTGCTGGACGCCTGTAAGGAGGTCAAAGGCTCCGAACCGGTGCAGATCGGCAGCTATCGGGGCTTTACTATGTCCGTGGAGTTTTCCGCTTGGAAACAGGAATATACGCTCCTGTTGAAAGGCCAGATGACCCACCGGGCAAGCCTCGGCACAGACCCGCGCGGAAACCTCACCCGTATCGACAATGCACTGGCTCAAATGCCTCAGCGTTTGGAAGCCGTGAAAAACCAGCTGGACAACCTTTACCAACAGCAGGCCGCAGCCAAAGAGGAAATCGGAAAGCCGTTTCCCTTTGAGGATGATCTGCGAGTCAAGTCCGCCCGTCTGGTGGAACTGGACACGCTGCTGAACATTGACGGCAAGGGCCATGCCCAGCCGGAAACTGTGGTTGCCAAGAGCGCACGGCCTTCGGTGCTGGACAGCTTGAAGCGCCCGGTGCCACCCCGTAGCCCTGAAAAGAAACCGAAACAACATGAGGAGGTGCGATAACATGAATACCAACGATCTGAATACGGCCCTTTATGAGAAGATGGCCGCTGAACAGGACAAATACCGGGACTGGCTGAAAAGCCAGCCCCCGGAGGAAATCCTGCACCATACCTATGAGTACACCGTCCGGGAGGACATTGTGATGGCGATGGAGGACTTGGAGCTGACCGATGCCCAGGCCCAGGCGCTTTTGGATTCGCCTACACCGCTGGCCGATGTGTACCGTCACTTTGAGAAGCTGGAGACCGGCTACATGGATGTGATCCGGGACAGCATTGAAAACCGAGCGGATGATGTGTGTAAGGTTTTGGAAGAACAGCGGTCCATCCCTCTCTATCTCCATTCTGCCGCCTATGCGTCCCAGCATGGGGAGATGGCACAATATAACCGCTCTTATCAGGCAAACTTTGACTGTAAAGAGGCCATTGAACACGCCATCAGCGCCCACTATGCGGATAACCGACTGGATACGGAGTCTGCGGTTAAGGCGGTGCTGGAAAAGTTCGGGTCGGAACGAGTACAGTTCATCCTTGCCAACACCATCCAGCATAAGGACAGCGACGGTCGCGTTTCCCGTGACAACAAAGCCTGGGCAAAGACCATTCCCATGCCGGAGGACAGCGGCACTTCGCGCCACTGTGCTTATCTGGTTGTGGATGAGGTCAATCTTGGTCTGACCGATCTGTTTACACGGCAGGCACGAAAAACGCTTCAGGAACCGGAGAAAGGCTCTGTCTTGCAAAAGCTCAAACAGGAGCCTACCACCCACAAGCCTGCTTTATCGAAGAAACAGGAGCCGGAACGATGAGCGCCAAAAAGCGTAAACGGGATGTGCCGGTCCTGTTTTGGGTTTCCGATGCGGAGATGGAAGCGATCCAGCAGAAAATGGCACAGTTCGGAACAAAAAACCTGAGCGCCTATCTGCGGAAGATGGCTGTGGACGGCTATGTGGTACAGCTGGACTTGCCGGAGCTGAAGGAACTGGTATCCCTGTTGCGCCGAAGCAGCAATAACCTGAACCAGCTCACCCGACGGGTACATGAAACGGGGCGGATTTATGATGCTGACCTGGAGGATATAGCCCAACGGCAGGAGCAGTTATGGGAGGGCGTGAAAGAAATCCTAACCCAGCTTTCCAGGCTTTCGTAACAGGGATATATGCCCCAACTGCGGAGGGAGGAACGGCGTTCTTTTCGCCGCGCCTTCCTCCGTTTTTTCTTTTGCCCATATCCTTGTCTTTTTGAAATGTTGGAAGGATAATATGGGTAGAAAACAGATTGCCGCAAAGGAGTTGAGAATAGATGAAAACCTTTGAGAAGGTGTTGGAGATTTTTCGTGAGTATTTGGACTGTGATCTAGAGGAAGAAGTCCTCCCTTGTCGAGAAGGTTATCTCCGCGTCACATGGAATGGAGATTCCCGCTACTGTGTGGATGGACTTCTCAGCCGGACACCGGACGAACTATTCGAGGTGCTGTTATCTGATTATCGCAGCTATGAGGAACTGCGGCTAACCAAAGGATGCCGAGAAGTGACGGAAGAAGATGAAAGACAGGCAGAAATTCTCTGTCAGAGCTTTCGGGAACGATGGAAGGAGGAAGAAAAATGAGGGCGATCTGGTTCATTCTGAAACTGCCGTTGAAGATTTTAATGGCTCCGGTGATTCTGTCGCTGACCCTGTTCGTCTGGATTTGTGTGGGGATTGTCTATGTCTCCGGTTTGGTGCTGGGGCTTATCAGCATGGTGGTTGCCCTGCTGGGTGTGGCAGTTCTGATTACTTACTCCTTGCAAAACGGCATTATCCTGCTGGTGATAGCATTTCTCATTAGTCCCTATGGTTTGCCAATGGCTGCAATCTGGCTACTGGGCAAGGTACAGGACTTGAAGTTTATCATTCAAGATTTGGTTTATGGATAATATGAAAACCTCCGACGAATTTCGTCGGAGGTTTTATGGTTCTAGGTTATCTTCTTGAAAAAGCGGCGATGCAAAAAAGGTATCTATCCCAATCCCCATTCCTTGGCACATCTCATGAATGATCCGTAGCTTAACCGAATCATACGAGCAGTTGATGACATTTCCAATCGTAGACTTGGGAACACCGCTTTTCATATACAGTTGATATTGTGTCATTTTTCTTTCATCTAGTAATTCTAACAGACGTTTGCTTACCGCCTCGTTTAGCTTCATTCTATACACCGCCCCTGTGACTGTACTATATTTAGTATATGGGCAGTTTTGCTAAAATTAGTCCCTGTACCTGTACTAATAGAGCTATTTGCAGTATGATGGTAATAGGGGTGCCATCGTATGAACGTAACTTTTTGTGGCCATTCGCAAATCACAAAGGCAGACAATATTGCGAATTGGCTTCGCAATGTAACACAAGACCTAATTGAGCAAGGAGCAACAACTTTTTATCTTGGAGGATATGGAGAGTTCGACAGTTTAGCAGCGTCTATTTTACGGGAACAAAAGAAAAAGTATCCGCAAATCGAGCTGGTTCTTGTATTGGCATATTTGAACACTGGCCGGGATGTTTCTGGCTATGACAGTACCGTGTATCCACCGCTGGAAAACGTACCGCGCCGTTTTTCGATTTCTCATAGAAATCGCTGGATGGTAGAGTCCGCCGATGTAGTGGTGGCCTATGTTCTCCATGATTGGGGCGGAGCAGCCACAACGTTACGGTGTGCCAAACAGAAAAAGAAGCAGATTATTTCATATCGTGATGAAATGGGCAGCTGAGGTTGTCTATTTTGCTGCCACTTCATATTTCCAAAACTGTTGAACGTTAAGCTGTCGGTAAAATTATGCCGAATTTTCATCACTTTACTTTTGAACTAATATTGCTTATAATATTAGTGTGAAAGGAAGTGGTACGGTGGGACAATTTGAACAGCTGGATCAGCTGCTGGAAACACAGGATGGGATGCTGCGAACAGCTCAAGTAGTATCTGCTGGTATTTCTAAGCCTGTTTTTTATGATTATGTGCACTCACGGGAATTGGAGCGGGTCGCGCATGGAATTTATCTTTCCAAGGATGCCTGGGTCGATGCCATGTACTTACTTCATCTGCGGGTCGAACAGGCAGTGTTTTCCCATGAGACAGCTTTATTTTTTCACGATCTGACAGACCGCGAGCCGCTGGAATATACGGTCACAGTCAAGACCGGATATAATCCCTCCAAGCTGAAAGCAGAGGGCGTACAGGTATTCACCATTAAGGCGGAACTGCATGGGGTGGGCCTGACAACGGCTCAGACACCATTTGGGCATACAGTTCCTGTCTATGACCTGGAGCGCACCATCTGCGACCTGCTCCGCAGCAGGAACAACATGGAGATGCAGACTTTTCAAGGGGCATTAAAGATGTATGCCAGAAGAAAAGACAAAGACCTGCGGACATTGATGCGGTATGCCGGTATGTTCCGGATAGAAAAAATTCTGCGGCAGTATTTGGAGGTGCTTTTATGATAAAAACAGCAAGGCAGTTGAAGGATCTGATCCGCAATCTTTCCAGAAAAAAATCTGCGGACGCCCAGCTCTTGATGCGGAACTACATGATGGAGCGTTTTCTGGAGCGTATCTCCCTTTCTGAATATCGTGACAAATTTATTCTGAAAGGCGGTATGCTGGTAGCGGCTATGGTTGGTCTGGATGCCCGTTCCACGATGGATTTGGACGCTACTGTAAAAGGAGCCAATGTCAATGTGGAGGACATAGAGAATTTGATTTCCGCTATTGTGAGTGTCCCGCTTGATGATGGCGTCAAATTCCAGCTGAAAAGTATTTCGGAGATTATGGATGAGGCGGAATATCCGGGGATTCGCGTAAATATGACTACAACCTTTGACGGTGTGGTGACGCCTTTGAAGATTGACATTTCCACAGGGGATGCCATTACCCCCAGGGAGATCCGCTACTCTTTCAAGCTGATGCTGGAAGATCGCTCCATTGATATTTGGGCGTACAATCTGGAAACGGTTCTGGCCGAAAAGCTGGAAACGATCATTACCAGAACTACCACCAACACCCGCATGAGAGATTTCTATGACATTTATATTCTGGAACAGCTGCATGGGAATACATTGGACCCTCAGATTCTCCATGATGCGCTGCGGGCCACTGCTCACAAACGCGGGACAGAACGACATCTTGCAGAAGCTGCCGAAGTTTTTGAGGAAGTGGAGAACAGCTCGGTTATGCAGAAACTTTGGGAATCGTACCGCAAAAAATTTTCCTATGCGGCAGATCTGGAGTGGAACATCATCATGGGGGCGGTGCGCAGTTTATACGCTCTCAGTGAAAAGGAATCGAGCCTATGAAGAAGCACGGCCATTATTGTAAAGTCTGCGGAGAATATAAGGCTAATGAAAAATTTTCCGGCAAAGGTCATGCGGCGCACGTCTGTAAATCCTGTGCTTCTTTGCCGCCGGAGAAGCAAGCGGAGCAAATGACAATAAACCGCTTGCTGAATCTCCCATGGAGATTATCAAAGGAGCAGATTTCCTGGCTGAAGAACCGAATGAAAGATAAGCGCCGGGAAGTTCGTGCGCTGGCAAAAGAACAATACGAGATGAGGTTTCCTCCGAAGCGGTTAGAGGACATCGAGGACAATTTTGATTTTCTCGATGAGGACGATTTAATAGAATAACAAAAGCGGTCTGCACCATGCAGGCCGTTTCTTTTTTGGAAAGGAGGTCTCCCTTATGGCAACCACACGCATCATGCCGCTGCATATCGGCAAGGGTCGGACTGAGAGCCGTGCCATCAGCGATATTATTGACTATGTGGCAAATCCCCAAAAGACCGACAACGGAAAATTGATTACCAGCTATGGATGTGACAGCCGCACTGCTGATGCAGAGTTTCTGTTGGCAAAGCGGCAGTATATTGCCGCCACCGGACGAGTGCGCGGTACAGATGATGTGATCGCCTACCATGTGCGCCAGTCGTTCAGGCCCGGAGAGATCACACCGGAGGAAGCCAACCGGCTGGGCATAGAATTTGCCAGGCGGTTCACCAAAGGCAATCATTCCTTTGTGGTCTGCACCCACATCGACAAATCGCATATTCATAATCACATCATCTGGTCGGCGGTCAATATGGATTGTGACCGGAAGTTCCGTAACTTTTGGGGAAGCACCAGAGCTGTTCGACGTTTAAGTGACACCATTTGTATCGAGAACGGACTATCCATTGTGGAGAACCCCAAGCCCCACGGAAAAAGCTACAACAAGTGGCTGGGCGAACAAGCCAAGCCCTCCCATCGGGAACAGCTACGGGTGATGATTGACCGGGCGCTGGAGCAAAAGCCAGCAGACTTTGACACACTTCTGCAACTGCTTTCCGAGATGGGCTGCGAGGTATCTCGGCGCGGGAAAGCAATCCGCCTTAAAGCTCCCGGCTGGAAGAATGTAGCCCGTATGGATGACAAGCTGGGAGCCGGGTACAGCGAAACAGAAATCCGTGCGGTGCTGGCTGGAGAAAAGCAGCACACGCCCCGCAAGAAATCCACCGTGCAGCCGGAGCCACCCAAGGTCAATTTGCTGGTGGATATTCAGGCAAAATTGCAGGCCGGGAAAGGTGCTGGATATGCACGCTGGGCCAAGGTTTTTAACTTAAAACAGATGGCGCAGACCGTGAATTTTCTTACCGAACATCACCTACTGGACTATACAGAGCTGGAAGAAAAAGCGGTGGCGGCTACCGCCCATCACAATGAGCTGTCAGCGCAGATTAAGGCGACGGAGAAACGCATGGCAGAGATCGCCGTCCTGCGTACCCATATCGTTAATTATGCCAAGACCCGCGAGACCTATGTTGCCTATCGCAAGGCCGGTTATTCCCGAAAATTTCGGGAGGAACATGAGCAAGAAATTCTGCTCCATCAGGCGGCAAAAAATGCCTTTGATGAGATGGGAGTGAAGAAGCTGCCCAAGGTCAAAGACCTGCAATCTGAGTATGCCAAACTGCTGGAGGAAAAGAAGAAAACCTACGCCGAGTACCGGCGTTCCCGTGAGGAAATGCGGGAACTTTTGACGGCAAAGGCCAATGTGGATCGGCTGCTGAAAATGGATGAGGAACAGAAAAAAGAACAAGAAAAAGACCACGGCCAGCGGTAAGCCGGTCATGGTCATAAGCGTCCATCGGACGCGTAGCCGCAGAATGAAATTCTGCGTTCAAAGGGGCTTGGGGGCGCTGCCCTCAACAAGCAAAGCAGAGGGGGAAATCACGTCAGGATTTTTCCCTCTGTGGGCCGAGTGTATTAACACCGGCATTGCTTGCCACTTTTGTTCGCAAACAATATCCGTATCCTTTACACGATGATTTACTTTTATTATCATAGTCGTAATAAGTATATAAACTACTTACATATAAGCACCTAAAATATGAAAGGGCTGATAAAATGATGACCTTTGAAAAGGTTTTAGAAGTATTCAACGATTACCTAAATAAAGATAGTGTTTTGGAGGTGGTGAACACTAAGCGAGGATACACCGTTATGATTTGGGATGAAAAAGATGAGCAATGGTTTGGTGTGGAACATTGCAAAGCCCCCGAGCTTTTACGGGATGCCTTACTTGATGGCTATCGTGATTTTTTAGAGCAACAACTTACTCATAACCGCAGGAGTTTAACCGAAACAGAAATCTTAGATATTCAAAACCGATGTGAACAGCTTTATGATTTGTGTGGAGAATAAAAAAATAACCTAAAAAGTGCGATAGCCTGTGTAGGTGTCGCACTTTTTTCAGTTGGCTTGGCTTACGAAAACAGCGTTAATTATTCCGCAGTTTCTCTTGCCTTTTTCAAGCCTTGAGCCGTAGCTTCCATCACGATAAGCTCCTTTTCTTCCATATCATTCAACAGTACATCAACTTGTTTGCGGCGATTGTTGTCGCCATCTTCATTGCATGGAAAAAAGAACTGGTCTACAGAGATGTCAAGCAAGGTAGTAATGAGATAAAATTTGTTAAGCCTTGGGTGCTGCCCCCTGTTCTCTATATACATAATAGAGCGTGGCGTAAGGTCTACCAGTTGGGCAAGATATTCCTGTGTCCACCCTTTTGCTTCCCGAGCTTTTTTTATCGCTATACCTAACGGCTTAAAATCAAGTTTTCTTTCATCTTGGTACATTTTAATATCATCCTATATCATTGTACATTTCGGGTGATGATATTTGAACGAAGTATGATTTTATGTTTAGTAGTGTATAATTTCGTATTAGTGGAGAGAAACTTGCTATTATTCGTCATTCCGTATATAATAATTATATACTCTTTGCGAAAGGAAGTTGATATTATGAATTACATTTCTGTGAAAGCCGCTTCTGAAAAATGGGGCATATCGGAAAGACGGATACAAAAATTATGTGAGGAAAATCGCATTGACGGAACTGAAAAATTTGGTCGTGCATGGATGATACCAAAAGATGCAGAAAAACCCGTTGATGGACGTATGAAAACAAGGAACAAACAGGAGGAGAATCATGGAATTTAATGAAAAGCTACAACAGCTTAGGACTGGAAAGAACTTAACGCAGGAACAACTTGCGGAGCAATTATATGTATCAAGAACAGCCATTTCAAAATGGGAAAGCGGCAAGGGTTACCCTAACATTGAGTCGCTCAAGTGTATTTCTAAATTCTTTTCTGTGACCATAGATGAACTGCTATCGGGCGAAGAACTGATTACACTTGCCGAAACTGAAAATCGTTCCAACTTGAAAAAAATTTACAGTTTCATTTATGGAATATTAGATATGATGGCGGTTACTTTTATACTTTTGCCGTTGTATAGTAACCTTGTTGACGGATATATTTATTCTGTCAATCTACTTTCATTTACAGACACTACCCCAATATATCTTGCAATCTATTGGATTGTTTTTATTGTTTTGATTGCACTTGGGATAGCGAAACTGATGTGTGTTTGTTTTGAAAAGGAATCATGGAGCAACATAATCACAAAATGCTCTCTCGTGCTGAGTACGCTTTTTATCTGCTTCTTCGCTGCGGCAAGACAACCCTATGTAACCGCCCTTATGTTTCTGCTATTTGTTGCTAAAATATTTGTCTGGATAAAGCAAACCCAAACAAAGTAAAATGCCATAAACCCTTTAAAATAGGCTCTGACACGATAAGTGTCGGAGCTTTTTTCGTGCTGACATCTATTGTGTCGGCATTGTGACGGTAGATTTCTTGGCTTCTATGCAATACTCGTGGATAATAAGATTGTGGTCAGCGAAAACAAGAACAGCAACCCACGGAAAGGAGAATCAAATATGGATTATATCATTGAAACAGAAAATCTTACGAAGCGATACGGAACAGCCACCGTTGTCGATAAGGTAAATCTTCATGTGCCAAAGGGCAAAATTTATGGTTTGCTCGGCAGAAACGGAGCAGGCAAAACCACAGCAATGAAAATGATGTTGCAGCTTGCTTTCCCAACGGAGGGAACGGTACGCTTGTTTGGCACAAACTATAAGGAAAATATCCATACCCTTTATAGCAAAGTAGGCTCTATTATCGAAACACCGGGATTTTACAGTAATTTAACAGGGTATGAGAATTTGCAAATTCTCGCTAAACTGCGAGGGGGAGTATCTAAAAGTGGAGTAGAAAAAGCTCTTGAAGTTGTGGGGCTGCATAAGGAGAAAAGAAAAGTCTTTTCCGATTATTCCCTCGGAATGAAGCAACGGCTTGGTATTGCCGCCGCCATTATGCACGAGCCGGAGCTTTTAATACTTGACGAACCGATTAACGGACTTGACCCCATTGGAATAGTTGAAATACGCTCATTTTTATCTGAACTTAGTCACAATCATGGCATTACCATTTTTATCTCAAGCCATGTTTTAAGCGAGATTGAACAGATAGCAGATATTATCGGCGTTATGCACGAGGGGCATTTAGTAGAGGAAGTGAATATATCCGAGCTTCACAAAAGGAATCGAAAATACATTCAATTTGATTTATCTGACAGTGAGATAGCCGGAAAGATTTTAGAAAACCACTACCACATGACGGATTTTACAGTGCAGGACGGTACGGTGAGAATTTATGACTTTAGCCAAAGTGTTGGAGAAATCAATCGAGAATTTGCACGAAATGGACTGCTCGTGACAAGGATAAATGATAGTGAGGAAAACTTAGAGGACTACTTTTCTAAACTGATTGGAGGTGGCGGTATTGCTTAATCTTATTTCTTGTGAATTATTAAAACTAAAGCGTTCAAAAATGGTGCTAATTAGTGTGGCAGGGGTATTATCTACCCCACTTTTGATGTTAATAGAAGCCTTGCAAACACATTTTGATAAGCCGGAGATTATCTTTACCTTGTCTGACATATACAGCGACAGTGTACTGTATATCATGCTGCTGGTAAACATTATGATATATGTGGCAATTGCAGCTTACTTGTTTAGCAGAGAGTACACAGAAAGCACCCTCAAAACCATATTGCCCATACCCATTTCAAGGACAAAACTATTAATTGGAAAATTTTGCACCCTGCTTCTTTGGATTGTTATGCTAACCCTTGTAACATGGGCAGGTATATTTATCGTTTGTGGGCTATATGACGCTGTCTTTACATTGGAGGGATATAGCTTACTAGTGGCAATAGTATGGCTCCCCAAGTTTTTGTTTGGCAGTATCCTGATGTTTTTAACAGTTTCTCCTTTTGTGTTTGTTGCTATGAAAACAAAAGGATTTGTCGCCCCGATGATTGGCTCTGCCGTGATTGTCATGGGAAGTGCCGCACTTTCAAATCAAGAATGGGGAGCGTTGTATCCGTGGACAGCCACCTATTTCTTGGTGCAGGGTAAACTTCAGAGTACCGGCTATCCTACACTGCTGTCTGTATCTATTATTATTCTTGTATCAGCAGTTGGTTTTCTTATGACCTTTCATCATTTTAAAAAGGAGGATTTGAAATAATGGTACTTGATTTTATAGAAATTTTAAAAGTTATTTTTCTTGGAATTGTTGAGGGTATTACTGAGTGGCTACCTATCAGCAGCACAGGACATATGATTCTTGTGGACGAATTTATCACACTTAATATGAGCGAAGCATTTAAAGAAATGTTTTTTGTTGTTATTCAACTTGGAGCTATACTCGCAGTGGTTGTAATGTTTTGGAACAAGATGTTTCCCTTTCAATTTAAGAACAAAGCACAGTCAATTGTTAAAAAGGATACTTTCTCGTTGTGGTTCAAGGTTGCGGTAGCTTGTGTACCGTCAGCTATTATGGGGATTCTATTTGATGATTATTTGGATGCTTACCTCCAAACCCCCATTGTGATTTCAATCATGTTAATCTTTTATGGTTTGTTATTCATTCTCATAGAAAATTGGAATAAAAAGCGTACTCCTACTACTATGGCACTTTCTGACATCAGCTATAAAACAGCAATCTTGATAGGGGCATTTCAAGTGTTATCACTTATACCCGGCACATCACGGTCGGGAGCAACGATTATAGGTGCTTTACTCATAGGAGTTTCACGAGTGGCAGCAGCAGAGTTTACTTTTTTCCTCGCAGTACCTACTATGCTTGGAGCAAGTGCTTTTAAGCTGTTAAAATTCGGGTTTGAATTTACAAGTGCAGAACTGCTCGCTCTTGTTCTCGGTATGGCTGTGGCATTTGCGGTATCTGTCTTAGTAATTAAATTCCTAATGAACTTTATCAAAAAACATGATTTTAAGGTGTTTGGTTGGTATCGAATTGTGCTTGGTATACTTGTTGTACTTATAAAATCTTAATAATGCGTTTTCTTTGTGCGCGAATAAAAATGCCAGTTGGTCCTTAAGATCAGCTGGCATTTTTGTTTCTGGGGATGGAAAACAACCCAGAGATTCTCGTTGTCGATCTCCTCCTGATTTTAGTTTGCATGGTGAATTTTGCAAATTGAATCTACAGGAGGTTAATAATGGGATTTAATTATGGATATGAGAAAAAGAAGTTTGATAGTAGATGGAAGCGTTTAGAAGTTGAGTATTGTGATGCAGGGATGAGCGAAGAACAGATTGCTGCCATGAAAGAATATGACTGGGCATGGTTTTGCAGTCAAAGGGTTTTTCAAAACCATACGCAACCAATACCTTGTGAACAATATGATGAAGTATGTGGTCAATCACAGCTGTTCCGAAAGTTTGCATCGTTATCTTATCAATGGGATGTTGATAAGATTGATCAAACGCGATATGGATGGTTGGCTTCGGTGGAAAACGAACAACTACTGTTGAGATTGAAGAAGCTGTCGAAGAAAGATTTGGAGCTATTGACATTACTTTTTGTGGATGGTTATCGTCAAATTGATGTAGCACGTCTTTGGCATTGTTCCAGAAGTGCTGTTGCACAAAGATTTAAAAAAATAAAAAAATTTTTGAATAACACTTAACAAATGAAGCGTATCAGTGCCTACCCATTGAGGGAAGAACATTCTCCCAATGTGGAGCTTGACAATTTCATAGACGGCATTTCCGGTACATAACCTATGTACGAGCGAATCAGGCACGCCGCGAAGATGGACAGCCCCAGGAGGTGATGAATAGGACTGTTCCGAGCGATCCACGTCAGCCTGATACCCGAAAGTGGCATTTCAGGGCGCGATGACTGCATAGGGGTTAAAGATACTTCCTCACGGCCTCCTAAAGACTTGGGGGGAACTCTGCGGCGCACGAGTAAAACGACGCTGTGGAGTTATGACAGCCGCGCCAGCGGAGACCGGAATGTCCCCATCGCCAGGGGTGCGTGGCAAATGTGGCGAGTAAATTTTTCAAAGTCAGATACCATGCGCTGGCAGCTTCGGTTGCCAGCGCATTCATGTGATTTTGAAAGCAACAACCACATCTTTGACAGAAAGGGGGACCACCTATGGAAAAATTGATTTCGCGGAAAGAGGCTGCCAAATTACTGGGGATTAGCATTGCCACTTTGGATGCAGCTCGAAACAGTGGGCTAATTTCCTATGTTCAGTATGTGCAAAATGGTTGCGTGTACTTTACAGATGCTGGCCTTCAGGAGTATATCGCAAAATGCACCCATCGTGCAAAGCCAGTGGAAAAAAGCGCTACATACCGCAAGCTGCGAAGTGTCCGAGCTTGAGCTGTTCCGTATCCTTGCTGGAACCTAATATGTCTGATAAAACAAAGGTACAGCGCTGGACATTATTCTTAGGAGGTGACGGAATTGGCAAAAAGAAAAAGGGCAATTCCTCAATATGGTACGGTCGTGCTTAACGGCATTGAATATTATAGAACCAGAGTCGAAGATTCGGATGGAAACAGAGTGGCGCTTTATGCAAAGACGCCCGAAAAGCTTTATGACAAGGAACTGGAGGCGTTAGAGCAGATTGACAGTACTACGTTTCGTCGAAGATCGCCTACGGTTGCTGAGTACTGTGAGAAGTGGCTGCTGATGCAGTCCGTCCATGTTCGGGCCACCACCTTGACAGATTATACCTCTAAGGTGCGGCGGCACATTATTGGAGGGCTGGGAGACAAGAGAATGGCTGATGTATCCCTGGATGACATCCAACTTGCCCTCGTACCTGTTTCCAAGAAGTCGGCTTCGGTTTATAAGTCTGTGGTGATTCTCTGCAAGTCCATTTTCCGGGCGGCCAAGGAGAGCCATGTGATTGACGAGGACCCGACCATATACCTGGATGCAAAGGGAGGAGTTCCCCAGGAAGAAAGACAGGCATTGACGGATGAACAGGTTGAGCGGCTTTTGGACACGATCCGGGATTTGCCGCCCTATGTATTTGTGATGATCGGTTTATATGCCGGTCTGCGCCGGGAAGAAATCCTGGCGCTGCAATGGGATTCTGTGTATCTGGATGCAGAGGCTCCGTACTTAACGGTACGGCGGGCATGGCACACAGAACATAACAGGCCGGTCATTCTTACCGAGCTAAAGACCAAAGCGGCACAAAGAAACATTCCTCTCCCGGTCTGTCTGGTTGAATGTCTGAAAGATGCAAAGAAAAAATCCACTTCGGATTATGTGATTGCCAATCGGGACGGTGATCCGCTATCCTATACACAGTTTAAGCGGCTGTGGCAGTATATTGTGACGCGGACTGCAAAGCCGAGAATGGCCAGAAAACTTGTGGACGGAAAGTATGTAAAATATATGCTTTACCCGAAACTTGGAGAAAAAGCCAGGAATAACGGCCATGTGGTATATAGCCTGGATTTTGAAGTGACACCGCATCAGCTGCGGCACACCTACATCACCAATCTGATTCATTCTTCGGTGGACCCCAAAACGGTACAATATTTGGCGGGCCATGAAAGCAGCAAAATCACGATGGACATTTACGCAAAGGTCAAATACAACAGGCCGGATGATCTTGTCAAAGCAATGGGCTGTGCCTTTGACTTATGGGACGCTGTGTAAGTTCCGAACAATTCAGAAAATGAAGTAAGAGCGAGACAAGGATGTCTCGCTCTTAGTTTTTCCTTGGCCGTATCTTTGATTCAATTTGAAATCTCTGATAAAAAGGAGGTGTAGATACATCACCACGCGAGAAAGGAAATTAATTATGGCAAAGAAGAAAAAAAACATACCTCAATATGGAACCGTCACACGAAAGGGTGTCCTGTATTACAGAACCCGGATTCTGGACGCAGACGGCAAGCAGGTGAGCTTGTATGGGACTACCTGCGAGGAACTGTACGATAAAGAGCAGGAGGCGAGACGCCAGGTAGCGGAGATCATCTTCCACCGGGAGCATCCTACTGTGGCCGAGTATTGTGAGAAGTGGCTGTTGATGCAATCCGCAAAAGTGTCGCCGGCTACACTGAAGGGCTACGCCTCCAATATGAAGAACTACATTATCAAGCCTTTGGGAGATATGTATATGGAGGAAGTAACAGCGGATGATATTCGTCTGGCGCTGATCCCATTGTCCAATAAGTCCGAGAGCCTGCACAATACGGTGAATATGCTCCTCAAGTGCATTTTTTACTCGGCAGAGCGGAGCCAGTTGCTGGAATACAATCCGTGTGAGGGGATTTCGGCAAAAGGAGGGAAACCGACCCAAAAGAAAGATTCGCTGACAGACCAGCAGGTGGAAGTGCTGCTGGAAACCGTCAAAGGACTTCCGCCGTATCTGTTTACCATGATCGGCTTATATGCCGGTCTGCGCCGAGAAGAAGCTCTCGCCTTGCAATGGGATTGTGTGTTCCTCGATGCACCCACTCCATATATCTCTGTGCGGCGCGCATGGCGATCAGAGTATAACAGACCGGTTATCTCTACAACGCTTAAGACGAAAGCAGCAAGAAGGGATATTCCCATTCCCAAATGCCTTGTGAATTGTCTGCGGGAAGCCAAGGCTGCCTCCAAATCGGAATATGTGATTGCCGATAGTGAGGGACAGCCCTTGTCATATTCGCAGTTCAAACGTGTCTGGCAGTACATCGTTGTTCGGTCTACCAAGGAGCGTACCTATTATAAGTATGTGAACGGACAGAGCATCAAGTACACTGTTCAGCCGAGTCTGGGAGGACATCAGAAAAACAATCCCAACATTGTGTATAGCCTGGACTTCGATGTGACACCGCACCTGCTGCGGCATACCTACATCACCAATCTTCTGTATGCAGGTGTTGACCCCAAGACGGTCCAGTACCTTGCCGGACATGAGAACAGCAAGACAACTATGGACATCTATGCAAGAGTAAAGTATAATAAACCAGAACAGCTATTCGATGTAGTAAATTCTGCATTTCATCAAGCTGTCCCCTCGTAAAAGTGGCCTGTTTTTTGGTTAAGGAATAGGACAACCGAGGGGCCGAGGCTCAAAAAAGCCCGGAATATCAAGGAAAATCATCGCTCAGACGATTGAAATACGGCCTCAAAGCCGCCCGTCGCGCTCCTCAGTTCAGCAAGCGCTGATTGTATTTTCCATGCATTCAAGGCACCCGTTTCGGGTGCCTTTTTTGTACAAAAAGACGCGGAAGAGAATTCTCTCCTCCGCGTCGGTAGTGTCAAGTATTTTTCGCAAAATGGTTTGCAGGCCCTGGCATGAGAGAAGTCAGCCAGCAATGGAGGCATCCTCAACGGCAGCCTCCAGGTGCTTCATGTTCATGTATTTCTTGTTACCCCACTGGGTACCGGCTACATGGCGCAGCCGGGCACAGACCAGCATGAGGGCGGAGTTGCCGTCCGGGAAACTCCCCACCACGCGAGTGCGGCGGCGGATCTCCCGGTTCAGCCGTTCAATGACGTTATTGGTACGGATGCGAGTCCAGTGTTCGCTGGGAAAATCGCAGTAAGTCAGCGTTTCCTCAATGCCATCCTCCACCTTCTTGGCTGCTTCTTTCAGCTTCATGGAACGTAGTTCTTCTACCACGGCTTTGGCTTTCTCACGGGCAGCCCTCTTGCTTTCCTGGGCGTGGATTGCCTTGAGCATCTTTGCCACCAGCTTCACCTTGGAGCGAGGCGTGACAGAGAACACATTGCGGTAAAAGTGGACGGTGCAGCGCTGGTACTTGGCTTCGGGGAATACTTCTCCCACAGCCTCCAGCATACCAAGACACTTGTCGCCAACAATGAGTTTCACTCCGTCCAGGCCACGGCTGCGGAGCCACTGGAAGAAGCTGACCCAGCTGGCCTTGTCCTCTTTCATGCCCTCGGCGGCACCAAGAACCTCACGGTATCCGTCCTCCTTTACCGCAATCGCCACCAGAATGGCCACATTTTCAAACTCTCCGCCCCAATTTCGGCGCAGGTAGATCCCATCCACATAGACATACGGATAGCGCCCACCTTGCAGAGGGCGGTTCCGCCAGTCCTCAATGTGGACATACGCTTTCTTATTCAGCTCGCTGATGGTGGCCGGAGACACCTTGCTTCCCCACAGAGCCTCGGTAATATCCTCTACGCGCCGGACGGACACGCCTGCCAGGTACATCTCAATGAGGGCTTCCTCCACGCTGCTCTCCCGGCGGCGATACCGCTCAATGATGGCGGTCTCGAAGGAGATCCCTTTGAGCTTGGGTACCTTGAGGGTAACATCCCCGGAAGTGGTGGTAAGATTGCGGCTGTAGTGGCCGCTGCGGTATCCCTGGCGCTGCTCATTACGCTCGTACCGGGCCGCCTGGGTCAGCTTTTGAGCCTCAGTCTCCAGCAGCTCGTTGAGAGTTTCCTCTACGCTCCCACGCACAAGTTCCTTGAGTTCGTTCTTGATTACGGCCTCGTTTAGTTGTACAATCTTCTCGGACATGGTTTGCTCTCTCCTTTCAGAATGGTGTGTCGCAACTTCATTCTACCAGAGTTCTGCAAACCATGTCTTCTTTTATCCTCTTTTCAATTTGCGAAACTTATTGTACCTTATCTCCGCGTCTTTTTCTCTTAGAATGCCCACTCGCCGTTTTCAAAAATGACGACCGTCTCTCCGTTCTCGGTAAGGCCGGTGATGGTCATATCATCCGATCCTACCATCACATCTTCATGGACCAGGCTCTCATTGACGCCGCAGTCCCGCAGCTGTTCTCTGGTCATGCTGTTTCCGCCTTTGACCGTTCCGGGGTACCCCTGACCAAAGGCAATGTGGCAGGCGGCGTTCTCATCGAACAGCGTGTTGTAGAACAAAAGCCCGCTGCGATTGATCGGACTGGATGCAGGAACCAGCGCAATTTCTCCAATTCGACGCGCTCCGGCATCGGTATCCAGCAGTTTGGTCAACAGTTCTTCACCCTTTTCCGCATGGTGTTCCACCACAAGGCCATCCTGAAAGCGCACCCAGAAGTTCTCGATCAGATTCCCGTTGTACACATAGGGCTTGGTCCCGTATACCAATCCGTCGACCCGCTCCCGATGCGGCGCGGTAAAGACCTCTTCCGTGGGAATATTGGCAATGAACGTATAGCCCTCGGGCGTTTTGCTCTGCGCGCCTTCCCAGATATGCCCATCCGCCAGGCCGACGGTCAGGTCGGTCCCGCGGGCGCTCTGAAGATGGACGCTTTTCAAATGCAGTTCATTCAGCCGGTCCCGGCGGGCGGAAGTGTCAGCCACATGCTTCTTCCAGGCGGCTACTACGTCCCCGCCTTCCTCCACCCGGCACACATCAAAAATCGCCTGCCAGAGCTTTTCCTCTGCGTCCGGCTGACCCGGGAAAATTTTGGCTGCCCACGCGGCACTGGGAATAGCCACAATGCTCCATTGAACCTCATCCTTCAGCGTCTTGTCACGCCAACCTTTCAGAGCCGCACGGCGCGCCGCATTGACACGATTGATCTTCTCCGGGTCCAGCCCCTTGTAAATTTCGGGGTCCGCAGCGATCACATTCAAAATGCAGGCGCCGCCCTCGCTTTCCGCATAGTCCAGATAGCTGCGCAGGACATGCGGCTTCACATCCGTCAAAACATCTACGTCCGTGCGTTCCATTCGAATACGGTTCAGCTTTTCATCGTCATACTTGACGACTACTTCCCGGGCACCCGCATCATAGGCTTCCTGCGCGCACATACGTACAAATTCCGCTCCTTCAATGGGAGCACTGATGATCATGGTCTGCCCTTTTTGAGGATTTACTCCCACACGGACTGCAAACGCGGCATATTGCCGCAGCAAATTCTGATTCATCTTGTTACATCCTTTCCATATTCTCTCTTAAAGTGTCTGCTCCAGCCGCGCAAAAAATGCAACCGTACGGGAAATTTCTTCCACAGGGATCCGCTCATTATCATTGTGAATGAGCCCGCGCTGCGCCGCAGTGAGGTGCATGGCACTGAATTTATACACATCTTCGCAAAAGCCGGTATAATGGCGGCTGTCCGAACATGCAATCATCAGATAAGGCGACACCAGACAACCTTTCCAGGTGTGCGCAATGGCCGAGGCCAGTTTCTTCCAGTGCGCATTTTCCGCTGAGGCGTAAGGCGTGGCCGGCTGAGAATGCGTTACACTGACCGACACATGCGGATCTGCGATCACCTTTTCCATATACGCCTTTACGCTGTCCGGCGTATCAACATTGACCAGCCGAACATTGACGCCCGCCACCGCCTCGTTGGGCATCACATTGATCTGCTTGGACCCACGGGCCATGGTGAAGGCAAAGGTGGTCCGCATCATGGCGTTCACCTCGCCGCCCAGCTTTTCTGCCAGCAAGCGGATCAACCCGCCGAAGCACCACAAATTCGCCAGCACGACGCGCAGGGCAAAGGGCGCATGCGGCGCAATGGTTCGGAACAAACCGTACACCGGCGCCGTCATCACAGCCTTCATGGGGTGCGTCTCCAGCCGCGCCACTGCGCGGCACATGGACCCCACGGCCGACGGGCGGGTAGGATGACTTGCGTGGCCTCCTTCGCTGACGGCACGAAGTTCCACGTTCATCATTCCCTTTTCACCGATGCCCACCACTGCGATGGGACGGGTCACCCCGGGGAAGACGCCTTCCACCACCGCGCCGCCTTCATCCACCACCATGGCGGGTTTAACGCCTTTTTCCTTCAGGTAAGCGATGATGTCGGTTGCGCCGTGGCCGGACACCTCTTCGTCTCCGCCGAACGCCATCCAGATGTCATTTTTCGGAACAAACCCTTTTTGAAGCAACTGCTCCGCCGCTTCCAGAATGCCCACCAGCGTAATTTTTGTATCCAGCGTGCCGCGACCCCAAAGTTCTCCATCAAACACCTGACCGCAGAAAGGCGGATGCTGCCAGGCCTCTTCGTTTACCGGCACCACATCATAATGCGCCATCAGAACCGTTGGCTCTGCGTCAGAGGAACCTTTCCAATGAAACAAAAGCCCCGTGTTTCCGCACAGCACAGGCGGACACGTTTGATGCACCTGAGGATACAGGCGCTTCAGTTCTGCACGGAACTGTTCAAACTGCGAAAAATCCACTTTCGATTCATCATAATTGGACACGGTGGGAATGCGCACCAGCTGCGCCAAGCGTTCGGTCACCGCTTCGCCGTCCACATCCACCGCAATGTCCGGCCCGTAATCCGGCTCCACCGGCTTGCAGGCTGCCGCGCGAATCAACAGAATCGCCACCCACACAAGCACTGCCGCCAGAATTATCCAACCAATCATTTCTGCCGCTTCCCTTCTCCCCGAACTGTCTCTATCATACCACAACCTTTGTCTTTGTGCACGCGTTCCTGGTGAAATCCTTTTACTTGTCCTTCGCAGCCAATGGTTGCCAAACAAAAAAATACATGATATAATAAGAAAAACCAGCCGCCATGAAGGCAGCTGAACGAATGATCAGATTGAAAACAAGGGCCAGGAAGGCTTTTCCGCATGAAGCGGGAGAAGTGTTTCCGGGCCCTTTTGTTTTGCACACATTCAGGAGGAACAGACAATGACAAAAACCAAAACGATGATTCTCGCGGCTCTTTGCTTCGCGCTGGGCCTTGTGCTGCCCAGTGCCTTCCACATGATCGGCGCCGGCACGGTATTTCTTCCCATGCACATTCCTGTTTTGATCTGCGGACTGGTGTGTGGATGGCAGTATGGCGGAGCCTGCGGGCTGCTGGTACCGCTGGTATCCTCGCTTCTGACCGGCATGCCGCCGCTTTTCCCCACTGCGCCCGCAATGATGCTGGAATTGTGTGCCTATGGCGTTCTCACCGGTCTTCTGTATCATCACTTCCGCGCGCCGCTTTATCCTTCCCTGATCGGCGCCATGCTGGGCGGCCGCGTTGTGTCCGGTCTGGCCAACGCGTTTTTCATGGGAATCGCCGGAAAGGCGTACGGACTGAGCGCTTTTGTAGCCGCCTCTTTTGTAACGGCATTGCCCGGCATCATTCTGCAGCTGGTGGCTGTCCCTGTTTTGGTCATTGCACTTCAGAAATCCGGTGCCATCAACGGGCCGCGGGCAGCCGCATAAATTTGTAAAAGGAGCAGTTCTCATGGATGGGATTCAGCAGGTAAAGGAATATTTTGACGCTCGCGCAGCGCAATGGGATCAGATGTGCCATCACGACCCTGAAAAGCTGGCAGCTTTGGTCACGCTGGCCGGCGTCCGGCCCGGGCAGAAAATACTGGACATCGCCTGCGGCACAGGCGCGCTGTTTGACACGCTTTTACAGCGACAACCGAGCCGTCTGGTGGGTGTGGACGTATCAGATCAGATGATTGCCGTTGCCCGGCAGAAATACCCGCTTTCCTGCGTGGAACTGGTCGCAGCCGATGTTCTTGATTTTTCGCAGACCGGCTTTGACACCGCCTTTCTTTACAGCGCTTATCCCCATTTTGCAGACAAAGAGGCCCTTGCGCGAAAGGTTTGGGAATGCCTGGCGCCCGGCGGCCGCTTTATGGTCGCCCACAGTGAAAGCCGCCTTACCATCGACCAGCGGCATCACAGCCCGCAGGTACAGCGGGTTTCCACCCATCTGCGCCCGGCTGTGCAGGAAGCCGCTGTCTGGCAGAAGTTTTTCGAGGTGGATATTCTGGCAGATACGCCTGATTTGTATGTGATCTCCGGCGTAAAGAAAACAGCAGAATAAAAAGAAGCGGCACAGCGCTTGCTGTGCCGCTTCTTTTTTACATTGCCTCGGATTTTGCTTTTTCCACGAGCCACTGAAACAGCGCCGCATGGGACGGGAACTGCGCCTCCAGCTCTTCGGCGTGCCATTGCACCCCCAGCATCAGGCCGCGGGTGTCCTCCACTGCCTCGATCACACCATCCGGCGCATGGGCCACCGCCAAAAAGCCGGAAGCCACATCTCTCACCGCCTGATGATGAAAGGAATTGCACTCCTGCCGCGTACTTCCCATCACGCCCGCCAGCACGCTGCCCGGTGCGATGCCAATGCTGTGGAACAACTCGCCCCGGTTTTCCGGGCTTTGAGCGTGACAGATTGCCCCCCGGCACTGAACAGGAATGTCCTGCCAGAGTGTTCCGCCAAAGGCCACATTCAAAACTTGAATGCCCCGGCAAATTCCCAGCACCGGTTTTCCCGCCCGCTGTGCCGCCCGGCAAAGCGACAGTTCCACGTTGTCGCGCAGACGGCTGGTGGGGCCGATTTGCGGGATGGGGCTCTGACCATAGTAAGCCGGGGCCACATCACCACCGCCCGCCAGCAGGAACCCGCCGCAAAGGGACAGCCACTGCTGCAGCACCTCGCCATCTGTGGCAGCCGATACCGGCAGCTGAAGGGCGAGGCCGCCCGCCCGTTCCACCGCACGCACATAGGCGCAGGGAACCGCGAATCTCGGCACTTCACCGCCCATCTGGCCCGTCACAATTCCAATCACAGGTTTCATGTGCTCGCTCTCCTCACCGGCGCGCAAACCGCGCCTTGTAAAAATCCATGTTAAGCAAACGGGCGAACCTTTCCATCCGCGTCCGTCTGGCCGGACGGTGCCGTGGCCGCCGAAGAAGAAGTGCTCTGCGTCACAGAGGCGCTGTCATCCGTCGGCACCGAAACAGACTCCGTCTCAGAAACGCTCTGGCTCACAGAAGTGGAATTGTCCACAGCCATGGCGTCCCCATCTGCACCGCCCAGGCTGAAATGCGTAAAGAGGTACCAGCAGGTGCCGGCCAATGCCAGCAGCAGCACGATCAAAACGATCACCGGGCCCAGCACCTTGTTGGAACGGCGCCGAGTCAACGGTTCATCCCACTCGAAATCCGTATTTGCCTTGAACATCCGCACTTCCTCCAGCGGAGCTTTCAGCGACAGACGGCGAATGATATCCAGCGAAGCCAAAGCCGCACGCTTTGCCGCATCGGGCGCAGGTTTGAAGCTGCGCATATACACATAACCCTTATGTGCCACCGCCAGATAGAGCGGCCGGCCGTCGTTGCCGCCGGTGACGGAAACGCCGAACTCCGCACGGGAGCACTTGGCAGCGGCAACCGCACGGGCAGCCGCCATCTGGTACACGTTCCCCTTTTCGTAATTGCGTGAGGCAGCCGCCTTGATTTTTCCCATCACACGGGAATCATTGTAGCTGACATCGCCAAAGTCAAACACGCTGTTGCCGCGTTTTGTATGTGAGAACTCCTCTGACAGCAGCGCACCGGTTGCAGAGTCGGACGCCACGACACTTGTCTCGTTCTCGATCATCTCACCGGCGGTGAAATAGGCAAGGCTCCCCTTACCGCGGCCATAGACGGAATCTCCCAGCACCTGTTCAAACCGATCGGCAAGCGTCTCTGTCAACTCGGTGGCCGCTGCGGGCGCAATGGCGCGGGCTGTGATCACAATGAGCACCTCGCCGGCCTGCCCGTACAGATTCAACGTCACATTGGGCATGGATACAATCTGTTTGGCCAAAGCTTTTAACTGTCCCATATCCGGTTCGAATGTGCGCACGATCAACTGCTTTTCCACATTTTTTTCCATCTGCATCCGTTGGAGTCCTCCTTTTTCTTCAAACATCCTTCACCGGGGTGTCGCCGGTGAAATTTGCCGGGGTTCCGGCTGCAAAGGCCCGGCAGCCCGGCTGTGCAAGATCCAGCGCCAGGCGGCGGATCATATCCAGCGCATGCTGCGTGGAAGACAGGCGAACCATTTCGCGCGTGCGCCCGGTGACCACCAGCTTCTGCACATAGGTGAAGGTTTCCCCGGCAGCCGCCACATACACCAGGCCCACCGGTTTTTCGGGCGTTCCGCCCCCCGGACCCGCAATGCCTGTAATACCAACGCCAAAATCCGCGCCGGCCGCACGGCGAACTCCCTCGGCCATCTCCGCCGCCACTTGCGGCGAAACTGCGCCAAACTGTTCCAGGGTTTCGTGTTTTACACCCAAAACCCGCTCCTTCACTTCGTTGGCGTATGTGCAGGCACCATATTGAAACACTTCGCTGGAGCCCGGCACAGAGGTAAGCCGCGCGGACAGCAGCCCGCCGGTGCAGCTCTCGGCCGTGGCCACGGTTTTCCCCTTCTCCATCAGGGTATGCACCACGGTCTCTTCCAGTGAATCTTCTGTCTGCGTATAAATGTGATCGCCCAGCGCATCGTAAAACAACGCGGCATAATTGCGGCACATCTCTTCGGCCGTCTGCAGGTCCTGCGCCCGAGCTGTAATGCGCACCACCACTTCCGATGTTTTCGCGTACAGCGCCGCAGTGGGGTTTTCATTTTCCAAAAGGGAGCCGATTTTTTCCTGAAGATGGCTTTCCCCGATCCCCATGACACGCAGCGTCAGGGAATGAAGCACACAATCGCTCATGCCCGCCAGCCAGGGACGTACGGTTTCCAAAAACATGGGCTGCAATTCTTTGGGCGGACCCGGCAAAAGCACTGCGTATTTTCCCTTTTCCCGAGTGTCCTCAAAAATCATGCCCGGAGCAGTGCCATTGTGGTTTTCAATTTTGCGGCCATGAACCGGCACATAGGCCTGCCGCCGGTTGTTCTGGGGCATGGTGCGGCCCCAAGCGCTGAAAAAGTGCTGGATCTTTGCCAATTCCTCTTCGTCAAACCGCAATTCATCCCCGTAAGCGCGGGCCACGGTCTGTTTGGTCAAATCGTCTTCCGTGGGGCCCAGCCCGCCGGAAAAGACCAAAAGGTCACTGCGCTCACGCGCCTGGCGGACCACGCTCTCCAGGCGGGCCGCATTGTCGCCCACCACGGTCTGATAGTGCACGGTAATTCCCAGCGCTGCCAATTCACGGCTTAAAAACTGCGCGTTCGTATTCAAAATATCTCCGAGCAGCAACTCGGTGCCCACGGCAATGATCTCCGCTTTCAAAGCAAAGCCTTCTCTCGTTTATAAATTCACGCGCTCCAGCGGCGTCTGCTGCGCGGCCTCACGCTCCAGTTGCAGCAAATCGGGCATGGCCGCCTCGGCCGCCTCGATCTCCGCCAGAGTCGGCTTCGTTTTGGGATGAGGCGGTGTAAAAATGGTGCAGCAATCCTCATAGGGCTGGATGCTGGTTTCATAGGTGCCGATCTGATGGGAGATATGGGTGATCTCCGTTTTATCCATTCCGATGCAGGGCCGCAGGACCGGCAGATCCTGTGCGGCATCGGTGCAGGCCAGCGCCATCAGCGTCTGGCTGGCCACCTGAGCCAGGCTCTCACCGGTGATGATGGCCTTGGCGTCCTCCTGCTTGCACAAAATATTGGCAATGCGCAGCATACTGCGGCGCATGAGCACCGTAAACAGGTCCGCCGGCGCATGGTCGCGGATATACTCCTGCGGCTTGGTGTAGGGCACCACATATACGTTCAGGTTTCCGGTCCAGGGCGTCAGCTCCTTGGCCAGTTTCATCACCTTCAGGCGTGCGCGCTCGCTGGTATACGGCGGGCTGGCAAAATGCACACAAATCAGCGAAAGGCCCCGCTTTGCCATCATATAACCGGCCACCGGGCTGTCGATGCCGCCGGACAGCATCAGCGCCGCCTTACCGGAGGTGGACACCGGCAGACCGCCCGCGCCGGGATGCTTTCCGCCGTGCACGTAGGCAGCATAATCCCGAATTTCCACCATTACATTGACCTGCGGATTGTGCACGTCCACCCGCAGATGCGGATAGGCGCTCAGCAGCGCAGCACCCAGCTCCCGGCCAAGTTCCATGCTGTTCATGGGGAAGGACTTGTCCGACCGCTTGGCGCTGACCTTAAAGGTTTTGGTATTGCGCAGGGTATCCCGCAGATACGTCACAGCCGTCTGCTTGATCACCTCAAAATCTTTTTCGCAAACCGCCGCCCGGGAAAGAGTGGCAATACCGAAAATTTTGGAAACACGGTCAAACGCCGCATCCATGTCCTGATTTCCGTCCACCGGTTCCGCATACATGGTGGATTGGGCCCGGTACACTTTAAACTCGCCCACCGTTGAAAGGCGGCGGCGCATGGTCTTCATCAAAACGCTCTCAAACGTAGCGCGGTTCAGCCCTTTCAGGGCCATCTCACCCTGATTGGCCAGAATAATCTCTCTCATCGGAATCTTCCCTCACCGTCTGATTTTCGCAATTTCCGCGACGCCGCAGCGCAAAGCTGCCAGCAGGGCGTCCACGTCTTCGGGGGTATTTTCCCCGCTGAAGGATACGCGCACCGCAGTATCCACCCGGTCGCGGGGCAGCCCCATGGCCTGCAGCGTGTGGCTTGCCTCGCCCTTGGAGCAGGCAGAACCGCTGGAGACATAGATGTCTCTTGCCTCCAGATAGTGCAGCATCGTCTCACTTTTGATGTTCTCCACGGAGAAATTGCACACATCGGGCATTGCGTCCGCAGGGCTGTTGCGCACAATACCCGGAATCTCCGCCAGCCCCTGCCACAAACGGGCGGCCAATGCTTCGACCCGTGCCCGGCGCTGCCGGTCGGCCTGCATTTGCTCCACCGCGCAGCCCAAAGCCGCGATAAAGGCCGTGTTTTCCGTTCCCGGACGCATTCCCTGTTCCTGATGGCCGCCGTACAAAAATTTCTCCACATGGTATCCTTTACGCAGGTACAGAGCCCCCACGCCCTTGGGCGCATGGATTTTATGGCCGGATACCGCATAGCTGTCGATTTGCGTTGCATTCAGCCGGATGGGAAGCTTGCACCACGCCTGAACCCCGTCCACATGCACCGCCGTCCGATTATTTTTCGCCTTGACCGCCTTGGCAAGAGCCGCTACATCCAGTACGGAACCCACTTCGTTGTTCACATGCATGGCCGTTACCAGCGCGGTCCTGGCGCAAACTGCATTCACAAGTTCTTCCGGATGCACATGACCGTCCCGGTCAGGCGCCACCACGGTGACGCGCCAGCCATCCTGTTCCAGCGCGGCCACCGCATTCTGCACCGCAGGGTGCTCGTACCCGGTGACGACCACATGATCGGCCCAGGCGCGGCGCGCTTTGCAGGCGCCGAACACCGCAATGTTGTCTGCCTCGGTGCCGCTGGCGGTAAAGTAAATTTCGCCGGGCTTTGCTCCCAGTGAATCGGCCACGATCTGCCGCGCTTCGTCGATCACCATTTCGCTGCGCGCACCGGGCGCATAAAGCGAAGAGGGATTGGCAAAATGTTGTTTTAACACCGCACAGGCAGCGTCGGCCACCGCGTCCGCCGCACGTGTTGTAGCGGCGTTGTCAAGATAATGCACGCAGATGCCTCCATAATACAATATATAAAATGATTATACTACACTTGCGGCCGCCTTGGCAATGTAAAACCGGTGAAAAAAACGGGCGGAAATCCGCCCGTCAAACCTTTGCGCATCTGCGGCGCCCTTATTCCGACTCCGGATACAGGCCGCCCGCAATCTGAATTCCTTCCGGCACAATGCCCACGATGGAATACATTGACACATATGCCTTTGCCTTTTTGGAATACAGCGTCACCATATCTCCCTGCCCCTCTTCGTCCGGCCACACTTGCCAGTCATCCAGACCGGAGAGCCCCAAATAATCAACATAGCACCGCAGCCGCTCCGCCGGGTCGAATTCCACCTGCGGGATTGTCAGGCAAAAGCTGGTAACCTTGCCCGTCGTGCTCTCCAGCGTGATCTGTTCCCACTGCGCATACAGGGAGCCGTCCGAATCTTTTTCCCAGACATTCAGGGTGAGAAAGCCGGCAGAATCCCGCATATAAGAGCAAGTGAGATAGTGTTCCTGCAGGAGCAGATATTCTTCCAGCTCCGCGGGAATCGATGTCATGTCCAACCATTCGGCATCCAGCACACCTGCCTCCGCCAGATCCTCGATGTAGCCGTTCAGCATGGTGAATCCTTCATCCAGGATCTCGATTTCCCCGCTCTGCCAGTAAAAGTCCTGCCGGTTTCTCTCCCGAAGTGTCTGCACCAGGTACAGGTCTTCCCCACTCATCTGAACGCTTTGCACGCTTCGCCAGGACCGGCTGTGGGAACGGGTAAACAGCGGTACATCCGCCATGTGCAGCGCCGCCAGCGGCAGTGCGCTGATGAGCAACGCCAGAGCGCCTGTGGCCAGCACCGCGCAGCGGGGATGCCGCCGCAGCCAGGTTTTTCGTTTCATTTGCCGTCCGCCCCCTCGCTTGTCTGCAGCTCCAGCCAAAAGCTGACGCTGGTTCCCTTGCCCTCTTTGCTTTCAAAGGTCAGTGTGGTTCCATGCAGCCGTGCAATCTCGCTGCACAGTGCAAGCCCCATTCCGCTGCCGCCCTGCCGGCGTGCGCGGGACTTGTCCACCATATAAAACGGTTCGGTGATCCGACTCAGCTGATCCGCCGGAATGCCGCGTCCCTTGTCAGCCACCGTAACGCAAATCCGATTTTTCTCCTGTCTCCACAAAGCGTAGATCCTCTGATCCTTCGGTTCCGCCTTGAGAGCATTGTGCATCAGATTGTACACCAGATCTGTCAGCAAGTCCTTATCTGCCAGCACCACCACACCCGGCGATTTCTGAAAGCATAGCTTGATCCGGCCGCTGACGGGCGCCAGCGCCACATACACCGCTCGAAAAATTTGTTCCAGCGGCACCGGTTCCAGCTCGGCTTTCTGCTCTGAGAGCCCCATCAGCATCAGCAATTTCCGGCTCAGGGATTCCACCCGCTTGGCTTCGGAGAAAATGTAACCCGCGGCCATGCGCTGCTGCTCCGGGCTGACCTGCATGCTGCGCAAAGTATCCGCATAACCGATGATGGCGGTCATGGGAGTTTTCAACTCATGGGAAAACGCCCCCATAAAATCTTCCCGTTGCCGCACAGACAGCGCCAGTTCGTCCACATTTTTCTGCACCGCCTCGGCCATCGCGTCAAAGTTGCGGCTCACCAGGCCGACCTCGTCTCCGGTATCCAGCTCCGTCCGAACATCATACTCTCCCTGGGCGATGCGGGTACTGGCCTCGCTCAATGTTTTCAACGGCTTTGTCAAACGGTTGCTCAACACCACAGCCGCTCCCGCACACAGTACCAGCGTAACGGCTTCCATCTGCCACAGTCTCCACAACTGCTGATCGCGCGCGTCAAACACGCTGGTCACATCGTTAACGCTCTGCATGTAATATGTTTTGACCGGCGTATTGACCTGATTCTGCAGCAGAAGGTAACAGCGGTCGTCCGCCTGCCGAAGTTCGTAGGCCGTATCGCCTCCGCGCAAAGGGAACCAATCAGCCCAGGTATCGGATGTAAAAGCAGAATACACCTCGCTTTCATCGGTCATCAGGCGAATAAAATTCATTGTGGCCAGGCTTTCACTTTCATAAGCCGGCAAAGATTCCATATAGCTGCGCATGTTTTCGTCGGTGATCTCTGTCCCCTGCGCCATCCGCGTAAGAACTTCACTCTCCATGGCATAGCACTGCATCAAGTGCCAGCGTTCCGCCTGGGCTTCCGCCTCGTCCAGAGAATCGTTGAAATTCCCCCAAACCAACAGAAATCCACCCACAGAGAAGGATGCCGCCACCAGAAGAATGATGGTACAGCTGAGCTTTTGCGCAAACTTCATGCAGTTACTCCCTTTCCAACATGTACCCTACCTTATAAACCGTTTTGATGTGGTTGTGCCAGTTCAGCTTCTTGCGCAGGCGCTGAATATGCAGATCCAAGGTGCGGGTATCGCTGTCCATCTCACCGCCCCACACGCGGTTGAACAGCACGTCGCGGTACAGAGCAGCGCCCCGGTTGCGCATCAGCTGCTCCAGCAGATCGAATTCCCGGGGTGTCAGCGCCACACCCAGGCCGTTCTGTTTGACTGAGCGGGCCACCGTATCCATGATGACATCAAAGGCCTGCAGTTTCGCGCCGCCCTTTCCGGCCCGGCGCAAAACACTTTCCACACGCGCGATCAGCTCCTCCACCTCAAACGGTTTTACAATGTAGTCATCTGCGCCCAGGTTCAGGCCCTTTACACGGTCACCCAGCGTTCCTTTGGCCGTGATGAAAATCACCGATGTATCCATGGGGCGCAGATACTCCAGCAGCTCATATCCGTCCAGCCCCGGAAGCATAATGTCCAGCAGCACCAGATCGTAGTCCGTTTGTTCGATTTTGTCCGCAGCCTGCAAACCGTCATGCACCATCTCGCACTGATATCCCGCGCGCATCAGGCTCATTTCAATCAGCCTGGCAATGGCCACTTCATCCTCCACAATCAAAATACGGTTCATCGCATGTCGCTCCTTTTCCATTCTCTCCAACAGCATAACGGCTGAATGTATCAAAAATGTTTCATTTCATCGTCCAAACGCAGAAAAACCTCACGGCGGTTCCATGCCCGCCATGAGGCTTTGTGCTTTTTGGGAAAATCAGCCGCCGATCAGGAAATCCAGCACATCCATTCCCGCATCGTTCATAGATTTATACAATTCGGTGTATCCGCAATTTGTACAACTAACCGTATAAAACTTTTTGTTCTGAATGTCAAACAGCTTCGCGAAGTTTCCGCCTGTCGCCTGAAACTGATCGCTCTCGTAACTGGTGCATCCACATTTGGGGCATACATACTGCCGTGTTTCCACTTTTGCCTCTCCTCTCTTCAGGTAAGGTTCAATCGTTTTGCCAAAAGATGATTGGTTACAGCATAGCATACCACATCCCACAACAATGTGACAATGGTAAGAATCCCCAAAAATGCCGCGTAAACAATGGTGGGCGGCATCGTGACCAGTGTCTCGAACACTCCTGCGGCAGCCAGGGCCACGCCGGCGAGCAAAACGGCGAACAAGGCGACAATCTGCAGCACCACCGGCAGGCCGAAGTAAACCACCAGCGTGGCCAGCAGCCGGTTGGCGCCGAACTGCATCCCGACGGCACAGCACAGATAAACGTACAAAAAGCTGCCTGCAAGCGCCAGCACCACCAGCACCGCCAACAGGAACAGGTAAAATCCCAGCCAGGTGCCGGTCCAGTCCGGTGCCATGTTTCCCCGAACCTGGTCCATCATATCGAAGGGCTGCAACACCAACGCCCAAACGCAGCCCACCAATATCCCAAGCGCCGCAATCGCCCACACAAGGGCGGACAGAAGCTTGGCCCAGATCTGCTGCGGAATGGTGGCCGGAACGGAGAACAGCAGATAGCCCTCCTCGCCTGTCATCCGGTAAAAATGAAGCGCCGACAACAAAAACGACGACGCAGGCAAAACCATGGCGCACAACAGCGCGCCAATCAGCAAAAACACGGTGGGAATGGACAGCCAAAGAGGCGTTTTGCCCTGCCAGGCCAAGCATGCCTCTTCCATACATCTGGTGACTCCCGACAAAATCAGCAGCGCACCAAACACCGGCAGCAGAAGCCGCCCCATCCGTTTGGCTTCATGCGAAATCAATTTACTCAGCATCGAAACACCTCCCTGAAAACCGCGTCCACGCTTTTGCCGTACTCTTCCCGCACACTGTCCACACTTTGCGCAAGGCTTACCTGGCCATTTTGCAAAAACACCACGTCATCCAAAATTTTCTCAATGTCTTCAATCAGATGGGTGGACAGAATCAGCGTGGCGTCTTCGCTGTAATTGCGAATAATCGTGTTCAAAATATACTCCCGTGCGGCCGGGTCTACCCCGCCGATGGGCTCATCCAGCAGATACAGTTTTGCTGCACGGCTCATGGTCAGAACCAGCTGCAGCTTTTCCCGTGTTCCTTTGCTCATGGCCCCAATCTTATCTTTGGGGCCAATCCCCAGATCTGCCAGCATGCTCTTTGCTTTCTCGGTATCAAAATCCGCAAAAAAGTCCCGATAAAAGTCCATGACATCAGCTGTGCGCATATAGGCCGGAAGTGCCATGCGGTCCGGCAGATATGCCACCATTCCCTTTGTCTCCACCCCCGGCTCATGCCCAACCACACGAATGCTTCCTCCGCTCGGCACCAGCAGCCCGGCCGCCAGCTTCAAAAGCGTCGTTTTTCCTGACCCATTGGGCCCCAAAAGTCCGATTATGCGCCCCTGTTCAAAGTGCACCGTCAGGTTCGTCAAGGCGCTGCGGGTACCATATCGCTTATTCAACGCCTCGCACTCCAAAGCATAAGTCATTCTTCATTCCTCCTCTGCCTGCCGGCGAATCAGTTCGACAATCTCCTGCGCCGACAGCCCCAGTTTTTTCATACTCTCCCAAAAATCATTCACTTGTGTCTGCGCCATTTTTCCACGAAGCTGTGCCAGCATTCCTGCATCCTGAGTCACTGTGCGTCCCGCAGTACGCTGGGTGAGCACCAAACTTCTCGATTCCAGTTCCTGCAACGCTCTCTGCATGGTATTCGGGTTGACGCCCGCCTGGGCTGCCAGTTCACGCACAGCAGGCATCCGCGTACCGGGCGGGTACTCGCCAATGACCAACGCCAGCTCCAACTGCTCAATCAGCTGAAGATACACCGGCCGGTCCGGCTGGATATTCCACGTCATCCCCTCGCCTCCTTTTGTATTATTGTATTAAGAGCTTAATACAATAATACAGCATTTTGCAAAAATGTCAAGCACTTTTTTAAAACTCTCTTGACGGAAAAAGAAAATCCAGTTATGATATGTGTCATGACACATATCATAACTGGAGAGGAAGCAATCAAAAATGCATTCAAATGAACGGATTCAAAAAATGTGTATTGCCGCACTTTTGTGCGCACTGGGCATTCTGGTACCCATGATCTCGCCCGTACGCATCCAGCTGGGGCCCATGAGTTTTACACTGGCCAGCCATGTCGCTCTCTTTTTGGCCATGTTTATTTCCCCCACGGTTGCAGCGGCGGTGGAACTGGGTACAACGCTGGGATTTCTGCTGGCTGGCTTCGCACCGGTAGTCGTGCTTCGTGCAGCCTCGCAAATTGTATTTGTGCTGCTGGGCGCATACTGGGTTGCAAAGCAGCCGCAGGTCATGCGTTCGCCGGTTCGCATGGGAGCCTATGGCCTGATTCTGGGCATTGTGCACGGCGCACTGGAAGCCGTCGTGGTCACGTTATTCTGGTTTGGCGGTGCCACAATGGACGGCAGCTTTGTTTCCACCGTTCTCGGTCTTGTGGGGGTCGGCACTGTGGTTCACAGCATGGTGGATTACGGCATCGCGTTGTTGATCTGGCAGCCTGTCAGCCGCGTTGTCCGGGTTCCCGTCAGCTATCGCGCCGTGCGGGAGACCGTCTCTTCTCATTCCTAAAAAAATAAAAAAGCAGGCCGGAAGAAACTTCCGGCCTGCTTTTTTAAAATTCCACTTTTTTCTCGATATAAGCTTTCAATTCGCTGATGGGAATGCGAACCTGCTCCATGGTATCGCGGTCGCGCACCGTCACGCAATTGTCCGGAGCAATTCCTTTCTCCTCGTCACCCACCGTATCAAAGTCCACGGTGATGCACAGCGGTGTGCCAATCTCGTCCTGACGGCGATAGCGCTTGCCGATGGAACCCGTTTCATCGTAATCCACCATGAAGTATTTGCACAGCTCGTTGCGGATTTCCATTGCCTTTCCGCCCAGCTTTTTGGACAAAGGCAGAACTGCCGCTTTAAACGGTGCCAGATAGGGATGCAGACGCAAAACTACACGCACATCTTCCTTGCCTTTGGCATCCGTCAGATGCTCTTCATCGTACGCTTCGCACAGGAAAGCCAGTGCCACACGGTCCGCACCCAAAGACGGCTCAATGACATAAGGAATGTAGTGCTCGTTGGTCTCCGGATCGAAGTATTCCAGACTCTTGCCGGAAGCCTCCTGATGGCGGCCCAGGTCGTAATCCGTGCGGTCCGCAATACCCCACAATTCGCCCCAGTCGGTAAACGGGAAGGCGTACTCAATGTCCGTAGTCGCGCGGGAATAGAACGCCAGCTCCGCCGGTTCATGGTCGCGCAGCCGCAGGTTCTCCTCTTTGATGCCCAAATTCAAGAGCCAGTTTTTGCAGTAGTCCTTCCAGTAGGCAAACCATTCCAAATCGGTACCGGGCTTGCAGAAGAATTCGCACTCCATCTGCTCGAACTCCCGCGTACGGAAGGTGAAGTTGCCCGGTGTGATTTCGTTGCGGAACGCCTTACCCACCTGGCATACACCGAAGGGCAGCTTTTTGCGGGTGCTGCGCTGAATATTGGCAAAGTTCACAAAGATGCCCTGCGCCGTCTCCGGACGCAGATAGCATGTGGAAGAAGAGTCTTCCGTTACGCCGATGGCTGTTTTAAACATCAGGTTGAATTTTCGGATGGGCGTAAAATCATGCTTTCCGCACACCGGGCAGACCACATCTTCGTGCTCCGCAATGAACGCATCCATCTCGTCAAAACTCATGGCGTCCACATTCACTTCCGGATGTACATCGCCAATCAGCTTGTCCGCACGATGGCGGGCTTTGCAGCTTTTGCAGTCCAGCAACGGGTCCGAGAACCCGGCCACATGGCCGGTGGTCACCCACGTCTGGGGATTCATGATAATGGCCGCATCCAGGCCCACATTATAAGGAGACTCCTGGACGAATTTCTTCAGCCAGGCTTTTTTCACGTTGTTTTTAAATTCCACTCCCAGAGGGCCGTAATCCCAGGAGTTGGCGAGACCGCCGTAAATTTCGCTGCCGGGAAAAACAAAACCCCTGTTTTTGCAAAGGGCAATGATTTGATCCATGGTTTTATCGCGGTTGTTCATTGCTCACACCTGTCCCTTACTATATAGTATATTTTATTGTACGGCGCGGCGCTGGTTTCGTCAAGGTTTTTCTTGACTTGTCTCAAATGGTTGACGTATAATATAAAATGTTTCATTTAATAGACGTCTGTATTTTGCAAACCGTCCGTATTGCGCATGCCCTGACCTTATTCATTGGGCAGCGTTCTTCCAAAAATACGTTCCTGATTTCTACTGAGAAAAATTCATAACCGGGTGTAGCGCAGCTGGTAGCGCGCCTGCTTTGGGAGAATACGCCCGGGCCACCCCACAACTTCATATCCGGGTGTAGCGCAGTTGGTAGCGCGCCTGCTTTGGGAGAATACGCCCAGGCCACCCCACAACTTCATATCCGGGTGTAGCGCAGTTGGTAGCGCGCCTGCTTTGGGAGCAGGATGCCGCAGGTTCGAATCCTGTCACTCGGACCATCTTTTGCAGAAAAACCGCCTGAAAAGGCGGTTTTTCTGCGTTTTAAGTTCGGTTTTTGCAGTTTTAACGATTGTTGTTTTGTGGCGGTTCAAAGGGTAGAAAAGCTGTGGGCGTATGAGCGAGGATAGCCGCTGAAAACACAAAATCCCTAACCCATCCCTAACTGGTATGATTGCTGTTTTTTCGTTGTGGATACGACAAATTCTTGAGTTTTCCAGTCTTATCCTTTATAATAATTTTACGGTGAGCCTTTGTGCCACCAAGGTAGCCGTGTGGGTGTATTCCCATGCGGTTTTTTATTTTGGTCAATTAGGGAGCGTGATTATTGTGGCAAAAAATGATGCTATTGCAAAAGCAATTGCAGCTGATCCCTATTTGAAAGAGCGCAAGGCACCCTCTGAAGCCGATCAACAGCTGTACTTGAAAGAAGTTTCGTTTTCATGCCCTCTCTGCGGAGCAAGTCTTCGGCATAGACGGCAGAAGAAAACAAATAAGCTGTATGAAATTGCCCATATTTTTCCGAACAGTCCGACCGAGGAACAGTATGAGCGATTAAGCGCACTTCCACGCTTAGGCGATAATTCTGAATCTTTCGAAAACAAGATTGCACTGTGCAAAGATTGTCATGCAGAGCAGGATTATCACACTACGCAAGAAGATTATTTGAATCTCTACAATAAAAAGAAATATTTACTCCAGTTAACGGATCTCCATGAGGCTACCTTGACAATGGGTTTGGAGCATGAAATTGCAAATGTGGTCGAAAAGTTTTGTTCCCTGCGTGAGGATGAACTTGCCAAGCTAAACTATACCCCAGTCAGTCTGACAAAAAAATTCGCTGCGGAAGATTTTCATTTAAAAAACCTAATTGGTATGTATGTCACCATTTATTACCCCTATATCCGTGATTGTTTCAAGGAGTTAGAAGGGCTCAATGGCTTCCGTTTGACAGTTCTTAGTCTCCAGATAAAAAGCTGTTTCATGAAACTGGAAGGCATCTCAGACAACAAAACTGATATATTCAATCGGCTGGTTGATTGGGTGATGACAAAAACACTCTCAACATCCAGAGATGCGTGCGAAGCTGTCGTATCTTTTTTTGTACAGAACTGCGAGGTGTTCCATGAGATTACCGAGTAAAATCACATCTTATAGCGAGAGTGTGATTAGCAAATTTCCGCCAGTACTCACGGCATTACATAATGCAGACACTGGTGTCCTTGCACTATACGAAGCTACTATGAATCATTTCAGCAGTATTGAGGAATTCTTGGATACACTGGATTGCCTGTATGCACTCCATAAAGTTATCTACGACGCAGATCGCGAGGTGCTCTGTTATGTTGCGTGAGATTTACTGTGATAAATTCCATCAGAAACAAATTGTTTTTAATCCAGGGCTTAGTGTGGTGTTGGGCACCAATACAGGTGACAACTCCATTGGAAAATCCACCTTTCTGCTAATCGTAGACTATGTCTTTGGCGGCAGCACATATGCAGGCACAGCAGACATAATCGAGAACGTTGGTTCCCATGATATATATTTTACTTTTGTTTTTGGCAAAGAAACTTTCAAATTCTGCCGAAACAGCATTAGTGCTCATACCGTTTGGAAATGTAATGATTCTTATGAGAAGGTTGAGGAAATTGCACTGACTGATTACTGCAAGTGGCTGGATTTGAAGTACGCAATATCTTTGCCAGAACTGTCTTTTCGTGATGCAGTCGGTCGATATATTCGAGTATACGGTAAAAATAATTGTGACGAACGCCATCCGTTACACTATCGCGCAACTGAGAAAGCAGAAAAGGCGTGTTCTGCGCTTCTAAAACTTTTCGATGCATATGCCCCTCTCAAAGAAACAGAAGCGGAAGCCCAACACTCTGAGGCTGAACTGGCTGCATATAAGAAAGCACAATCTTTACAGTTCATTGCCAAGATTACAAAGCGGGACTATGTGAAAAACGAAAAAGAAATTCGTAATCTTTCCAATCAAATTGAAGAACTGTCTTCTGGTCTGGAACGCGGGTTGCTCGATGTAGACGCCGAGGCCTCTGAACAAGCTATTTACATTAAACGACTTTTATCCCGAGCCCGTCGCTCAAAAAGCAGAGTTCGAGCCCGGTGGAATATGCTTGATGAAAATGGCAACTATGCTTTTTCTTCTACTACTGATTCCTTTGCTGACTTACTACAATTTTTCCCAGATGCAGCTGTTGCACACTTGGATGAAATTGAGGGGTTTCATAAAACGATTTCCTCCGTTTTCAAGGCTGAACTGAGAGCAGAACGTTCTAAACTCGAAAAGGAACTGGCTGAGTATGACCAGATCATTCACGAGTACGAAGATCAACTGCAGGAATTGGTGCAAAACCCCAACCTCTCTAAGGTTATCCTGACCCGTCACGCAGAACTACTTCGCGAGAAAGACCGGATGCAAAAAGAAAATGATGCCTATGAAAAGCTCCAGCAGCTAAAGGAGGCACGTAATGCTGATTCAGAGCGGCTTAAAACAATTAAACAAAGGCAGTTAGCTTTAGTTTCTTATCGACTTAACGATGAAATGAGCCGACTCAATGATGCTATTTACGAGGGGTCCTACAACGCTCCTGTATTGAATTTTACTGACACTGGATATGATTTCTTTACCCCGGACGATACCGGAACCGGTATTGCATACAAAGGACTTGTTGTATATGATCTTGCCGTGTTGAATCTAACAAAGCTACCGATATTGGTACATGATTCGGTTGTACTGAAGCAGATTTCAGACGATGCGATTGAAAAAATTATTGAGTTGTATTCTACCTGCGGCAAGCAAATCATTATTGCCCTGGATAAGCAGGATTCGTATAGCGAAAAGACATCTCGCCTTCTTAGTGATTCTGCTGTATTGAGATTGACCAGTAACGGTCAAGAATTGTTTGGACGCTCCTGGGGATAATCTATCTGCAATTTTTATGGGCTCGCCATTTCTGGCGAGCCCAGTTGCTCTTATCCCACTCTCTCGAACGGTATCACCTTACACCGGCTCTCCTCCGGCAGGTCAGGCGGCTCCGGTTCCGGCTTGGCCGTGGCAGTTTCCATGAAGCCGCCGATCTTCTCCGCTGCACCTCTCTGCATATCGTTGGTGATATGCGTATAGGTATCGAGGGTGAACCCGGCGCTGAAGTGGCCCAGCATACTGGACAGCGTTTTCACATCCACGCCGCTGGAGAGGGCCATGGTGGCGAAAGTATGGCGCAGATCATGGAAGCGCACATGTTCCTCGATGCCGGCCTTTGCCAGCAGCTTGCGATTGATTCTGGACACCGCGTCCGGACTCCAGTAGCCTCCAGTGCGGGGCGACGGGAACAGGATGGGATTGTCAGGGTGCTGTTCATGTTCCCGCACCAGCATATCCACCGCCTGCTGAGACAGCGCCACCTTGCGGACAGAGTTCTTGGTTTTCGGCTCCGTTACTACCAGCTCCCCGTCAATCCGAGTGACCTGCTTGCTCACCGATAATATCCGGTCTTTTACATTCAGGTCATCCCACTGGAGTGCCAGCAGCTCTCCACGCCGCAGGCCGCTGGATAACTCCAGGAAGAACATGGGCAGCACGCCGTACTTCTCCGCCTCGCGGAGATATACCCCCAGCTTCTCCGGCGGGATGATGGTCATCTCCTTTTTCTCTTTGGGCGGGATGCGGCAGTTGTCGCAGGGGTTGTATGGAATGATCCGCTCCTTGACCGCCTGCTTCAGCGCCGCAGCCAGCACCATGTGGATGCGCCGTACCGTACTTCCGGACAATTCCGTGTTGGTCTGCTTCTCGAAGCGCTGCACCCGCCCCTTGGTTTTGGAATCATTGTACATCTTCTGAATCTGGATGGCGGTGAGTCGCTTGAGTTTTACTCCCCCGATGGCCGGCACGATGTGGTTCTCGATGACATTCTCGTAGGTCTTGGCGGTGTTGGGGCGAATCACAGGTTTGCTGTAGGTTTCAAACCACAGCCTGCACCATTCCGCTACGGTGTAGTCCTCGTTGTGATTGACCGGAATGCCCCGGTTATCCCGGATAGCCTTTGCCAGCTTCTCCTTGCATTCGGCCTGCGTCCTGGCGGACACGCTTTTCTGAATGGCTCGGCCGGTGCTGGGGTCGATACCCTGGGTGTATCTGCCCTCCCAGCGGCCATTGGGCTTCTTTCGGATGCTGCCCTCGCCATTTGCTCGTTTCTTTGCCATTAGTCATCCCTCCTTTGGCAACACAAACAAATACCACAGAATCTCGGAAATAGCTATCACAATATTTCAGATTTTTTTGCGGCCTTCTCGTCGATCCACGCCATGAGCTTATCGCGGGGGACGATGATGCGGCTGCCCAAGGTGATGGTGGGGAAATCCTTCCGGTGAGCCACCTCGTAAGCATGAGCCAGTCCGATGCCCAGCACATCGGCTACATCCTGTACGGTCAGCATCAGAGGGAGTTCATTAAAAGAGTTGTACTTGGATCGTTTCATTGGATTCCTTTCTACCCTTCCATGGGAAGGGATTTTATTCTTTGTTTTGCGGCTCATTTCCTGCGCCGCTTACATGGTCATTTCAGGCCACTGTTCCTCATGGTCATCCGGCTTGTGGCCCAGGGCAATTTTCTTTTCCCGCAGCTTTTTGAGCCGCTTGCGGTCGATTTGGATTCCGCCGGGGCGGGACTTGGGAATAGAGTTGTCCTGGAACACCCGGCTCATGTGGTGGAGCAGCCGTGTCACCGCCAGCATCGCAGAGGATGAACGCCCTTCTTCCATGTAATCCAGAAGGTATTGGGCATATTCGTTCCCCTGATTGGCCGACCGGGTCAGCCAGAGGTCAGCCTGTTCCTTATCGTGGGGCACTTCTTTTCCTATGAGGTACAGCTTGCCCAGTATATACTGAGCATAGGGATTCCCACGCTCGGCAGATTGGGTGAACCAATCCACCGCACCCGCCGTATCCTTTTCCATGATCTCGCCACGGAGCAGTTCTTTGCCCAGTCGGTACATGGCCCAGCTGCTGCCGCCTTCCGCAGCGTAGCGCAGCCACTCCACGCCCCGTGCGGTGTCATGCACCTCCAGATCATCAGAGAGATACAGCTTGGCAAGGGCATACTGTGCGACCAGATGCCCCTGCCGGGCAGCCTGTTCAAACCAGTACCGTGATTCCACTCCATCAGGAATCAGCAGAGGGCCGTCCCGCCAGAGTTTGCCCAGCAGGTATTGAGCGTAGCGGTCGCCATCCTTCGCCAGCTTCTCCAATTCACAGACTGCCTCGCTCCGCTCCTCCAGCGTCATCTGTTCCTCCCGGAGGATCTCCTGCAATCTCCAGTACTCATAGGAGCTATTTCGGAACTGGTCCGGCTCGTCCTGCTGGCCGAGGTCCCGTTCTTCGAAGGTGATCTCGCCCTGCCGCAGCCGCTCCGCTTCCCGGATGACGGCGTTTTTGATCTGACGAAACTCTTTCTGCTGTGAGAGCGGGATTTGCTCCCTGGGCTTATCGTGGTAGTAGCTATCCACTTTTCCCTGAAGCATCAGCCATTGTTCATAGCATCGCCGCACAACGGGAAGCCGCTCTATCTCGTCTACGATCTCGTCCACCAGCCGCTTGAGCCGCTTGGGGAGGTAGCCGTAGGTTTTCTTTCCGTTGACCGTTTCCAGCTGCGCCGCCAGCTTCTGCATGAGCTGCTCGGCGTCTGGATGGTTGCATATGCCCTCCCGCATACTCTGTATCAGATCCAGCATGGCGCGCCGCGTTTCCCGCACCAGCTTGTCCCGGGACTCTGTCTTCTGCTCATAGAGGTGGAGCATCTCGTTTCGAAAGATGTCGTTGGTCAGCTTGGATTTGATCTGTCGGATGCCTTCTTTGGAGAGGTAGGCTTGTCCAGGCTTGGCAGACCAGGCCATCATGTGGATGTGCGGGTGTTCGCCTTCGTCGTGGAAGGCGGCGTACCAACGGAAGTCTGCGGGCGGTATCTTCATTGCCGCTGCGATTTCGTTGCGGTGGGAGCGGATGAGATTTCTCCATGCCATAGCATTGTCGAAGCCCAGACGCGCCGCATCTTCCCGCTTGAGAGAGATGATGTGCGTCCACACATTGCCGGTGTAGTGTTCCAGTTCTTCCATGGCCTTTTCCAGCGAGACACTGTCACTGTCTCCGAACAGTCCGTGGGAGCCGAGCCGCTCCGCCCGAGGCCGGGTGGCGATGTACTTCATATACTGCTCCGACTGATGGAGCGCATCCCAGTTGGATTCCAGCGCCAGGGTGATGAAGGCAGAGGCCGCAGCCTTGGTAGGCTTTGTCTGGTAGTCCCAATACTCGTAGAGGGTTTTGGTGTCCGGGAAGTCTTTCACCAGCTTTGCGATGAGCTGCTCCTGCTTTCGTGTGGGCGGACGGTCATCCGGAAGAATCTCTACCCGCTCCCGGGTTGCGATGTAGCGAAGGTAGCCGGCAGCGCCGCCGGTGCTTTTGATGTAGGGACTTTTCAAAATTAGTCTTGCCATTCGTCATCATCCCAGTCCAGCTCTCCGGCGGAGCGTGCGCGCTTCTCCAGAGAGATGAGTCCGTTGGTGGCTCTCACATTCCGAACGCTCGCCGCTCGTCTGCGCTTCAGCTCATCCCGGTCTACCTCCACCGCATCCGCGATGATCCCGATGAGAAGATCCAGCTCCACCTCTCTGGTGAACTCCCGCCTGGCGATGTGGTCCTCCAGCCGACCCAGTCTGCCGTCCAGCGCAGCCTGGAGCGCCGTGGGCAACAGAGATTGGTTGTCCTGGGTCTCGAGATAGTCCACATAGAAGTTAATTGCCTTTTCCACAAACTCATTTTTGCTTCTGCAGTTGTCGGCAGCGTACCACTGCTCCAGTCTCCGGCTGGTTTCCGGCTTCATCCGCAGCGGGAAACGCTCTTTGGTTTCATTGCTCATTCAATTCCTCCTTTTCTCTATCAGACATCTGTGAAAAGCCTGCAATATGGAGCTTTGGGGGAAAGCTGACGCCAACGGCATCTTTTCTGCCCGTCAAAGACGCCAGCTTTCGTACCCCGAAACTGCCCGCACTGCGGGCAGAAGTGGCCGACCGAGCGGCGCTTGCGACGCCAGGTCTTTATCCTGCTTTTCCGTTCGTCCTCGCAAACTCCTCCGAAAGCGGGTCAAATTCGTCCTCAAGCCCCTGGTCGGGACTGGGACTCCCTTCCTCCCGGAAAGGCGCACACAGGGCGTTCTGGCGGCTCTGGGCGTTGGATTTTTCGAGAAGCTGTGCCGCACGGTAACGGGCGGCATCCTCCTCCGCTTGCCGGAACTGCCGTTCATAGAACGCTTCGACTGCACCCTGGATAGGACGGATGGTATAGCGAAGATTTCCGTTCAGCGGCTTTCCATCTCTGCTCTGCACGAGCGTCGGCTCGGTGCAGATGAGACCTTTCTCCTCAAGCTGCCGCACATACTTTGCCACCGTGTTCTCGCACATACCGATTGCTTTGCCGATGGTTTTGTAGCTGGGATAGCACTGGTAGGTTTCGCGGTTTTCGCACCGGAGCAGATAGGTGTAGAGGGAGATCTCCCGGTAGTCCAGACCGAGACTGAAAATCTCGTTGGGGACCAGAAAATAGTTTTTCTCTGCGCTGCGCTTTTGCCATTTGTTGAAACTCAATTCATACCTCCTGTGTGGTTGGAGTTGCACTGTGTGTCAGCTCCGTGTCTTGAAACTTACTGGCCAGTTTTCTTTCTCTGCTATCTCATCACACTCCACTTCCCGGTGTAGAGCGCAGCGGCCTCCTGCGCTGTTGCCGGGATGACGGTGCGATTTTTCTTTCGGCAGAAAAAGAAAAAGACCTACATATCTCCTGTGGTCGGACAGCAAAATCAGCGGCACTGTATTTCTTGTGCCGCGAGGTCTTGTCCAACCTCGGATATGTAAGTCTACTGATGGTATATAAGTCGTCGATATAAAAATCGATGGAACTCAATTGATGAGTTCGGGTCGAGGTCTGATATTCAGTTGTCGTTTGGAGATGATTCACATCATCTTCGCAATTATTTTAGCAGAGGAAATTCTTTCCGTCAAGTAGGGGTGCATAAAATTATCTCTTTTCGGGCATACTAAAAAGTTCTGCAGTTGAGCGGAGTTCAGCGAACAGAGTAGTCATTGTGAACGAAGGAGCTGAGACCTGGCGGACTCAGCTCCTTCTGTTGTGTTGCATTATTCTTTTCTCAATGCCTTGTACAATTCCTGAGCCATTGCTTCCTGAACCTTCTGATAGAAATCCGGGTCGTTAAACAATTTTGCAAAGGAGTCGTTGTTATCAAGGAAACACTGGGTCACAATATCGCGGAACTTATCAGGGAACAGAGACCGCACGAACATTTCGGTACTGTTGTCCTTGGCATATTTTCTGAACTTCTTAACCTCGGAGTCCTTCATGAACATCTGATAGATGCCCTCAATAATGACGCGGTCGGCATCGGTGAAGTTTCCACTGAAGCGTTCGTTCACCTTGTCGATGATGCTCTGGAGGGTATCTTTCTTCTTGTTAGGTACCTTCGGCGCGGTGCTGCCGCCGGGCACAAATACAGGCGGCTTCTCATCCAGAACGATTGCTCCACGGAAGGTCTCGGTGAGGGAAGCGTACTCCAGCTTGATTTTGTCCTCAATATCCACAACTTCATCGCCGCCGCTTCTCGGAAGAAGTCGAACGAGATGCAGGGTATACTGATATTCGTTAAACAAATCCCTGTCATGGAGCCGCACCAACTGCGTAACAAAAGCATACGCCTTATTGAACTTTCGCACATAGTCCCGAACGGAATAGCGGTCATCCTCGCTCAGATCCATGTACCGAGCAATTGCGGGACGGAACATACCTGCCAGTCTGCCAAGGGCAACAGCATCCTGGTCTTTGCCTGCCTGGGTTGCCATGAATTTGTTAAAGGTCTCCACATCATCGAAATTGTACAGCATGAAATCCCGAATCTTATTGCGGAGGTCATAGACCTGATTCAAATCAGTGCTACCTTCAAGTGTCGTGGTCTCATAGTACGGCAGGAAGGCACCTTTGATATCCTCCTCGGTGTTCTCGAAATCCAGAACAAAGGTGCTGTTCTTTCCGGAAGCAGTACGATTAAGACGAGAGAGAGTCTGAACTGCGGTAACATCGCGCAGTTTCTTATCCACATACATGGTGTGGAGCAGCGGTTCATCAAAGCCCGTTTGATACTTGTTCGCAACGACCAAAATGTTGTACTGGCTGCTGTGAAACGCCTTGCGGAACTTTTTGTCGGTGGTGATATACTTGCCGTCCTCATCCAGGTTCATGGTAGCTTCGGCAAAGGGTTTTTCACTCGGATAGTCATCCAGGGTAACTTCGCCAGAAAAAGCAACCATCGCATCGCAACCAACGCACTGCTCGGCATGGTCAGCAACGTATTTCTTGATTGCGAGATAATAGCGGACTGCGTTTGCACGGCTGTCTGCCACGACCATGGCCTTGCCCTTACCGCCAATCTGATAACGACAGTTTTCCAGGAAGTTGGTCATGATCATCTCCGTCTTCTGAGCGATGGTATAACCGTGCTGTTTGTAATACTTGAACAGCGCACGGGATGCCTGACCCTCAATGAGTTCCGGGTTGTCCTCAGAAACACGGATCAGCTTGAATGCCTCACGGATGGTGGTGTAGTTTGCCAGCACATCCAGAATATAACCTTCCTCTATGGCCTGCCGCATAGAGTACACATGGAACGGAGCCTTGATGGATTCGCCGTCCGGGGTCATTCCCACCACGGTACCAAAGGATTCCAGAGTCTGCTCCTTGGGGGTAGCAGTAAAAGCAAAGAAAGACTGATTGTCATGTCTGCCCTGACCGATGACTGCATTGATGTACTCGTCGGTCAGATCAACTTCTTCCTCTTCGATTCCGACTTCTTCGGCATACTCTTTGATGGCAACGCCAATATCAATCAGACTGCGGCGGAGGGATTTTGCGCTCTCCCCATTCTGGCCCTGATGGGCCTCGTCGATGATGATGGCGAACTTGCGGCCACGAAACTTCTCCATATCCTTCTTTGCAAAGAGGAACTTCTGGATGGTGCAAATGATAATACGCTTTTTATCGTTGATGGCTTCCGCAAGGCTGCGGGAGTTCTTTTTGTCGTCAATGGCCTCCACCAACCCCGCCTGGTGTTCGAAGCTGTTGATGGTATCCTGCAGCTGGCTGTCCAGCACCACGCGGTTTGTAACCACGATGACAGAGTCAAACAGGCCGTTGTTTTCCGCGTCATGGATGGATGCCAGTCTGTAGGCGATCCATGCAATGGAATTGGACTTGCCGGAGCCGGCGGAGTGCTGGATCAGATAATTGGTGCCGACACCGTTCCGCTTCACATCCGTCAGGACCTTCTTTACAACATCGTACTGGTGGTAGCGGGGGAAGATCATCTTCTCTTTGGTGACCGTTTTGGTGACACCATTCTTGACCACTTCTTCCTTTTCCTTTACAAAGGAAATGAAGCGGTGGATGAGGTCGAGCAGGCTGTCGCGCTGGAGCACTTCCTCCCACAGGTAGCTGGTGGCGTATCCGTTGGGATTGGCAGGGTTGCCTGCGCCGCCGGTATTGCCCGCTCCATTGCTGCCCTGGTTAAAGGGCAGGAAACGGGTTGCACCGTCCGCCAGCTGTGTGGTCATCCACGCTTCGTAGAGGTCAACGGCAAAGTAGAGCAGGAAGCGGTGGTTCAGACGGAACGCGAACTCCTTGGAGCTGCGGTCATGCTTGAACTGGTTGATGGCGCAGACATAGTCCTGCCCGGTCAGTTGGTTTTTCAACTCCAAAGCCACCACGGGAATCCCGTTCACGGACAGCACCATATCAATGGTATTGGTATTGGCGGTGGTATAGCGGAACTGGCGGGCGCAGCCGAGGATATTTGCCTCGTAGCGCTCCGTTGCCAAAGGATTCAGTTCGGACTCGGGCTGAAAGAAGCAGACCTTGAGCTTGCAGCCCATGTCCTCGATGCCGTTGCGCAGGACATACAGCAAGCCCTGGTTGGAAATGGTGGTCTCCAGGCGGTGGTACAGCTTGTCCGCAGCCTTGTCGCCGTAATACTTGGTATACTTTGCCCACTCCTTGGGCTGGGTCTTGGCGATGAATTCGCAGAGCACATCCATATAGATGCACTTGGCGATGTCATGCTGGCGGATATGTACCCAGTCGCCCTCGGCGTCCTGCCCGTTAAATTGCTCATAGCCATGAGAGATGAGATGCTGTTCTATGTCGTATTCGAATCTTTTTTCGGAAGTGTCCATGTTCAAGCCTCCTGAATAGGACTGATAGAAAGGATTCCGTCGCCAAGTTTCTTCAGTATTTTCAGCACTTCCTCAACTTCATTTTTCCTAATAATTAATCGTTGCCCAACAGAATAGTTTGTTTCGCCAGTTTTGGACAAATACTGTTCATCAACCATTCCGTTGTTGTGTTCAAATAGGTGCCGCCGCTGAAAATAGAGTTTTAGCATACCCAGCTCATATTCGGAGAGCCACTTCTCATAGCCATAGCCAACCGCACTGCGGAATAGATTGCTTCCTTTTTCTATAATCTGGAAATCATTTACACGGGCATTTTTCCCGGTTATTTCTATGTACCGACGCTCTGCGAACTTTTGAAAAGCAGAAACACAGTCGCCAAGGCTCCCTTCAATCATGCTTCTGCACATGGTTTCAGCCTTGTCATAATCGTATTTTTCACTGAACAGAGTTTTCATTTGATCGACAGAATCAAGCATTTTTTGAATGGTATCCAACGACTCTGAGAAAGAAGAACTCGCCGAGTTATAGCCACAACACGGGCAAAAGTAAGCTGAGCCGATGACACTGTAAGTGGTGCCGCACTTCTCACAAGTTATTTCCTGTTCCCATTCCGGCATCTGACCAATGGGATTGTTGATAAATGAAACTCTTTTCCCGGGCTTATATGTTATCTTAAAAAACTTGTTGCTGCGAGTTGAGCGTTCAAGGCGTCTGAAAGACTTGTCCAATTCGGCTTGGATATAGTTCATTGCATAGTTCGATGCGATTTTCTGTATCTGCTCAAGCTGATCCTGCGTCCACCACTTATCAGAGGTATCAACATGACCGCACATCGGGCAATGTACTTCCTCATCGGAAACCTTATCTTCCCAATCTTTCAGCTTGATCTTGAACTGATATAGACAGTTTTCATTCGGACACTCGCGGTCAAAATATCCGTTCTCATCCGATTGCAGTGTTACAGGGATGCTAATCATAACTATACCTCCTTTTTGCCGGTGACGTACTCATAAATGAGGGATCTTTTGTATTCGTTCAGCTTGTCGATTTTGGCTTGTTTGATGGTGATAAGTTGGTCTACTTTTTCACATCTTTTCTCAAGCACTAAAACCATTGCCTCCTGCTCGACATAAGGGGGAACTGGAAACCTAATGTTCAAAAATTGTTGCGGATACAATCTTAACCGAGAGGCACGAATACCTGTCGATTGAGATTCGTAACACTGGACCAAGGGTGGGATGCGTAGTAAGTAATCCAGATATTTGGAATGATATGCAGTGCCAATTTGACGATAAACATTATACGAAGGGCTTATGACCCCCTGGTACTGAGACACGCCTATTGCCCCGGCCCACATCCACATTGTGTTTGCCGCGATATCACCGATTTTGCAGATTTTGTAGCCCGCAAGGGACAAAGCTTCAAACATATTTACATTTTTCTGGGATCTGGGTGTAATGCCTGTGTATTGAGATACGGTCAGCAATTCCTCACTTCCGTCAGCAGAACGCAGGTCAGACTCCTTAAATAGGTACTTTCCTCGTGCTATGCTCCAATGCGCCGGGATATATCCCATCCACTCACCCCCGCTGTCCTTCATTGGCACAGACGGGTCAATTCCTCTGGTAACAACCTCGGTGATCACGCTCTGCTTGTATGCTTTCAGCTTTTCAATTTGTGCCTGAACATTGGCAATGAGGGTGTCAACTTGGGAACACTTGGTGTCAAGGTAGGCAACGATTTGTTGTTGCTCCTCATAGACTGGTACTGGCAATACAAAATTGGAAAAATTCGTTGCAGATATTTCCTTGAAAGTCGTGCCAGACCCCAAAAGTTCATATTGTTCCGTTGCAACGGCCATCACATAGTAGAAATAGCGCACACAAGTTAGTTCAGGTTTATATGGGATACTCGAAAGGCAGCCTTGATTTGTACACAAATCAACAGAACTTACAACAACCGCACCAATCGGTGCGCGTTTTGAGAAAATGAGGCTTCCAGCGGGTACAAGCGTCGTGCTACATGAATTAACCCCCTGCTGTGTCAGTGTCCGTTTTCCTTTTGATATATCACGATCGTCGGTTTTGAAGTCGGCAGGCGTTATCCAAATAATGTCACCATCCCAGTATTCATCATGGCCAGCTTGGGGTGTTGCTCCCGACACCACTTGAAACAGGTGTTTCGTCGGAACCATATTCCAACAAGCAGGTACACTTCCAATCCACTGGACTCCGCTATCTTTCATCTCACGCATGGCCAAACAACTCCTTCATCAGGATTGTTTCCTCTGCCTCCAATGCCTTGATCTCCTCAAAGATGGAGTCGGAGGATGCCGGAGCCACAAACTTGTAGAACAGGCGGGTAAAGGGTACCTCATATCCGATCTTGCTTTTGGCTGGGTCAATATAGGCAAGGGAGTTATAGGGCAGCACATTCTTTTCCATATAGGCCTCGATATCTTCGGACAGCGGGATAATCTCAGTATCAGACGCACCCTTGACAGGCTGCTTCTTGCCCTTCTTCAAAACGGGCTTGCCGTCGGTATCTGCCTGGGCAGTCTCCACAGTCACCTTGGTAAAGCCGAAGAAGCTGTTGTCAAACACCTTGGACTCCACAACCAGACCATTCTCCTCGTAGGTTTCATCCACGAAACCCTCATATGCACGGAGGATGAGTTCGATACAAGCATCATCCAGATCAACACGCTTGGAGCCGATGTTCTTGCGGCGCTTCACGAAGCACTTGCTGGCATCAATCAGCTGAACTTTGCCGCTGCGGTGCATGGGCTTACCCTTGGTAATGACCCAAATGTATGTAGAGATGCCCGTGTTGTAAAACAGGTCAGTGGGCAGCTGAATGATGGCTTCCACCAGATCACCCTCGATGACATAGCGGCGGATCTCGGATGCACCGGAACCGGCGTCACCGGTGAACAAGGAAGAGCCGTTCTGAATGATCGCCATTCTGCCGGAGCCTTCCTTCAGCTTCTTCACGCCGTTCAGCATGAACAGCATCTGGCCATCGGAGATGGCAGGCAGGCCGGGACCAAAACGACCGTCAAAGCCCTTCTTTGCTTCCGCTTCCACCTGGGACTTTTCGCGCTTCCAGTCGATGCCGAAGGGCGGATTGGAAATGATGTAGTCGAACTCATAGCCGGAGAAGGCATCGTCACTCAGGGTGTCACCGAACTTCATACCGGATGCGTTGCCGCCCTTAATAAGCATATCAGCCTTTGCGATGGCGTAAGTTTCCGGGTTGAACTCCTGACCGAAGCAGGTCAAGGCTGCATCCTCACTGATCTCTTGGAGGCGCTCGGTCAGACAGCCAAGCATCTGGGAAGTACCCATTGCCATGTCATAGGCGGTCTTGGTGCAACCCTCTGCCATAATTTCAGCCTTTTCGGGTGCAACGAGAAGCTCAGTCATCAGATAGATGATGTCACGGCTGGTGAAGTGAGCACCGGCCTGTTCGTCATAAGACTCGGAGAATTTCCGAATCAGTTCTTCAAAGATATAGCCCATGTCTGCGGAGGTGATCTTGTCTGGGGACATATCGGCCTTGGCGGAGTTGAACTCCTGCAGAGTCACGAATAGAACGCCGCCCTTGACCATCAGCTTGACAGTGTTAGAGAAGTCAAAATTGTCGATGATATCCTTGATGTTGGAAGAGAAACCCTGCAGATAGGCTTCAAAGTTGATTTCCACGCCATCGGGATCGGCAATCAGCTTTGCAAAGTCATAGTTGCTGGTATTGTAAAAATCGTAACCGGAAATACGACACAGAATGCCGTCCCGTACAGTGCCCTCGACCTTCTGAGCATCCAGTTTCTTTGCCATTTCAACAACAGCGGCCTTGGTGGGCTTCAGAGCGTCATCAAAACGCTTCAGCACGGTCATGGGAAGAATGACCTTGCCATACTCATGGGGTTTGAACAAGCCCACCAGATGGGTGGCAATTTCCCAGATCAGATTGGCCTTCGCCTGTATATTTGCATTTGTCTGCTTTTGCAGTTCATTCATAGACATAACAGAGGTGTTCCTCCTTACTTGATTTCCCATACGAATGTTGCCGTGTCACTCACGTCAATATCATCAGGGTCGATATCGATGGATTTTGCCATCAAAGGCATGGCGTCCTCGCAACAGTCATAACGGGTATGGGAGTAGATATCCAGTTCTCCCCAATTGTAGTCAATGGCAATGAGGTCACCCATTGTAACGCCGGATGCTTCGCATAGGATCTCGGCTTTTTTCTTTGCATTGGCGGTAGCGGAGCGGAGCATCTCCTCGTTGATCGCCGTTGCATCCTTCACGGTAAATGCCACCGAAAGCTGCGGATGAGACAGGCAACCGGCAATGGCGGAAAGTGCCTGGGACAGTCTGCCCATATCAAAATCAAAAGCGAGTTTCAGATTGTGGGTCACTTCATATCCGCAGAATACGCTCTGATAATTACCGTTGCGGTCTTTCACACGGTCATAGTCCGTGCGGACACTAAAGTTCGTGGTCTTAACAGAGCCCTTTTCAAAGCCTATACCACACAGCGTTTCATTGAGTTGCTGGATATGGTCGGCAGCCATATCCATTGCCTTATCGTAATCCTTATGCTTGGATTCCAAAGTCATGGAAAACACCACATAATCGGGCTTTGCGGATACTTTGCCAATGCCCTTTACCGTAATCGTTCTTGCCATTTATCGCTACCTCCGTTTTCTGGAGACTTTTGCAATCTCCCATATTAGCATTTTACAGGCTTACATGTCCCAAAAAACGGACTTAATCCTGAGTGGGCTCTTTTATATGCTCAACAATATCTCTATAAGAACAGTTACGCCTTCAACCGATAGGTTCTGTTACGGTTACTGCCTTCAGCGACAACGATTCCTTCCGCGATCAATTCATTCAGATAGTCTCTTGTGCGGGACGGCTTCAGGCCGATATACTCAGCAATCGAGGAAGCTTTTGCTTCGGGGTTGTCGGTAAAATACGCAATAATGGTTTCCTTCATTTTTGCGTTTATCGCCGATTTTTTATCGCCGATTTTTATCACCGATTTTTTATCGCCGATTTTTTCAAATGTGAGCGTCAGGATTGTTCTCTCCGGCTCAAGTTGCTCTGTGACAGCAGGCATTGCCCAGCCCTGCTCACGCCAGGCACCAAAAATGAGGGGGATACCGCTGCCGGAGCGCTCACCGATATCGATCAGATTGAACATCTTCAGCATGGTCCCGTTGCGGGGGTCGGATACGCCGCCGCTTTTCGCAGCATCGACCTCGATGCGGAAGCCGCCGGGATTGGCCATAGTGATGGCATCCCGCTTTTTAATGATGACCAAGCCCTGTCTGCCGTAATAGTCAGCATGGACCAGGCAGTTTGCCAATGCTTCGCGCAGGGCTTTATGCACATTGGTGTCATCTACTCTGGTGCCGCCCTCCATCTTGAAGGGTACCTTGATGTCTTGGATCAGCTTGTTATAGACCCGGAAATAGAAGTCATATACATTGCCGCTCCAGTCGCCGGAGGAGGAGATGATGCGGTCAGTCCAGCGGGTATCTGCGTCATACTGCTCCTGATAATCCAGGAAGTAAGCGTTGAACTCCCGCACAATGTCGTATTCGTTGCCGAACATAAGAAGACCGGCAGAGGTGGGATGTTTCTTTCCATCGGAGCCAATGCCAACGGCGCCAAGTTTCAGGAGGAAATCTTCGTCCTCCAGAGCCTCCCAAATATGGCCGGGACGGGACAGACGCATTCTCTGGCGGTAGCTGCGGATGCTCTCCCTGTTGAACACGGACATATCCATTTCATCGAGGACGAGCATGTCCTGGGTTTTCACGGAGGCATCCCGCACCATGGCCTGATATTCTTCCTTGGTGCAGCGGTAGTCGCCCTCACCATTTCGGCGGTAAGTGCAGAGGGGATTACCGTATACATAGACCGGCTTGTAGGAGCGTTCTGCACGGGGGACATTGATGACCACGATATGGTTGCCATCCACCTCCTGAACGAACACATCCTTGGAGGACAGCACATTCACGCTGGTCTTGTTGGGGTTATTTACGATATCCCAGAACTCTTTGATGAGTTTCTCAGGATCAGGCAGATCCACTGCACGGAAGGACTTATCGGCCAGTTCCTCCACGCCCAGCAGGATGATACCGCCGTGAGTGTTAGCAAAGGCAGAATAGGTTTCCCAAATGCTCTTGGGCAGGCCGCCGAGGGCTTTCTTGGCCTCAATGCGGTTATTCTCCCGATACTGCTCTATCTTGGAAAAATCAATCATGCTGCTCCTCCTTCACCAGTTCGATGATGTCGCAGAAGTCGCAGTCCAGCGCCTTGCAGATTTTGGTGAGGATCTCCGTGCTGACATGCTCGTTCTTGCCCAGCTTGGCAAGGGCAGTGGTAGACATGCCGGTGGCCAACCGCAGATCTTTCTTTTTCATATTCTTATCAATCAGTAGCTTCCACAATTTATTATAGCAAACAGTCATTTTTTCACCTCTGATTCTTCATATGCACGAACAATTGATGCAGCCAAAAGTTTCGGCGTAAGACATGAAGTTAATCCTTACATATCCATTGGAGACGCTCGGAAAAGTACGTCGGATAGGCCGATAGGATATCCAAGATGTCCTCTTTATGCGACTTCATAACACCTACGATGCTGTTAGCCTCGATTGCATCATGGCCTATTTCGTCTGCCAGAAGATTTGCAAGGAATCGGTCATTAAAGATTTTCTCGCATACCGAAACTGCGGTTTCTGTTTTGACTCCGTATTTCAATCTTCTTTGTAGGAGGAGCAAATTGGGCAAGGGATTTACTATGTCTTCGTCATTGATCTCAATGATATCAATGATGTTCCCCACAAAGAAACTCAATTCGTAAGAAATGGACTTACTGCAGATATCTTCAAGATCCGCTATCGGCAAGGATGTACACTCATGCATTTCAACAAATGAACAGCCATCAAGCCACATTTGGCAAATATCCGCAAAGCAGCCTATTTCTTTCTTGAGTGTATGGGTTTCCAGGAAAAAGGATATGAGCATCTTAACCAGTTGTTCATTCGTATAATTCTGCTGGGTAAGGTGGTTTTCGGCTATCCATTTTTCAATCTGTAACGAAAGGTCAATACCAATCATAGTTCTGGCATAATTCTTAAGCTGAGAATGGTCAAACTCACTTATCTTCAATGCGATGATGTCAAAGATTCTTTCTAACAAGGCTTTTTCATCATCATTGGCCATAAAATATGCCAACGTCTCTTTGCAAATCTCAGATGCTATTGCTTGCCTATCTGTATTTTCGTCGTTTGAAAAAACGAAACACAGATGATTTTCGATAGCTTCCATGGTACGCTTCCGAAAACTAACTGATTCTGCAATATTATTGTTGGTCTTGCTCGGATACCTTTCAAGAAGTGCCGAAGAAAGCTCTGATATAAGTTGATTGAAGCAATCATTTTTACCGTAGTTTTCAATAATAAACTTTGCTACTTCTGAACCAATAAATCCCGCTTGGTAATCAATAACAATATCTTGAACTAATGACAGAATAGAACTTCCACATGGTTCCGAAGCGCTGCTATCGAACATTTTTGTACAGTCATTCCATCTCAAGTTGCCACCATTGATCCGGTTATTTCTATTGTCAAACAACCGCGGATCTGTAACAATAACACTTCCTTCAGTGTACATTCCAGAGCGTGCAGTTCGTCCCATCAAATTCTGAAAACTGCGGATCTGAATGCTATTTCTCGCAACCATAAAACTGGTCATAAAAAGATACTTTATCGGAATGTTTACTCCTTGTGCAAGGGTAGATGTACAGGCAACCAGACGCAGAGCTTTGTTTCTACAGGCATGCTCTACAGCAAGGCGCAGTCCATTAGGCAAGTTAGAATAATGCGGGACAACTCCTAAATAGCAGGCAATCGTATATGGATGCTGTTCCCCATAATAGTCGGACATCAATTGTGCCAGTCGATTCATTTCCTCGCCATCGCTGTTTCCTTTAATCTCAGCGAGGTCGTGTCCCCGATCCCTTAATTCAATAATTCTGTTGATTACGGTCAGCACGGTACTGGTTCGATTAGCAAAAATGGCAGCTCCACCATTTTTGCATAGCTTATTTGCGTAATATATCGCAATGTCTTTGGCGTCTGTTAGCTCCGGGAAATAGCGTTGCTTTTTCTCGCGGGGACGCTTTTGTAATGCAATAACCTCTATACTGCGGGGAACATAAAAATCTTCTTGCGCTGAATCATCAGAATAATAGTGGATATCTTTTGTTTGCGAGGCAAACCCAATCGTTTTGGGTGTTGCCTTAATTTTAGGATCTGACGCTAAAACACCAGCTTCACCCAAGAGCCATTTCTGAATCTGCTCGGCATTAGAAAGTACCGCAGAAAGAAGAATGATTTGTTCTTCCCACGAGATGTGGCCCCGGATTTCAGAGATCAACAATTCGTAAATGGCCCCTCGACTTCCGTCATCAAACATGTGACCTTCATCAAATATATACAGACCAATTTCATCCAGGAAATCAGCCTGGTGATGAATGATATAGCTGAGTTTCTCAGGGGTACAAATCAATATTTTCGATTTAAGGGACAAGAATAAATCAAGGGAAAAGTCTTCCTCGAGAACATCAGAAAACTGGTTGACTAAAACCTCATCCCCAAATGCTGAAATCATATCATTTGCTATTTCATTGCACAGAGCACGGAGCGGAGCAACTATTATTGCTGTAGTCGCCCTGTCTGAGGCAAAAGACGAACGAATAATCAGCTCAATGCTTTTAGTTTTTCCTACTCCGGTTGGCAACTGTACTATCGCACTCTGCCCCTTTAAAACTCCCTTTTCGCCAATAAGCTGTTGCGCTGGCCACAGCATTCTTGGAGCCTTTGGGCTTTTAAGGTAATCTGACCACAGGGACTGATCTAACTCGGAATACCTGGGTAGAAGGCTCCACGATGACTTGGACAAAGCCACCGTGACAATGGCGCACAATATATCGACATAGTATATTTCCATCGGAGCATCATTTTCATAAATCACTTTTCTATACTCCGATAATAAATTCTGTATTTCTTCCGCTCCTTCTCCGGTGTTGTAATAGGCCAGCAATGAACGGCAGACTTTTTCTCCATCAGGAGTATCTTCACTTATATGAAAGTCTCGATTCAGTAGAAGATACCCAAGTAAGTCACCCATGATTTTTTGAGGAACATTGGTTTCTGGATTTATTCGCGCAAAAAACTCAGAGCATAAAACTTTGGCGCTTCCAAAGTCATCAGAGAGGAAATAGGACGCGGCTCCAGACAGCAAAAAATCAACATCATACTCTGCACGATCATTGGCTCCTACAGCCGCATCAAAGTATTGTGAAGCAGCCACTAAATGTGGTGAAAATTCTTCCATGTCAGCTACGTTGTTTTCAATGACACTTTCGGCGTATCGAGAAAGTATGTAAACAACAGGATAGGATAGTTCATTCGAATTTAATGGAAACTTAGGATAATCCTTTTGCGGAATGTCATACTCTACAAGTTTTGCTTTGGCCTTTTGGTATTTGAGCATATAATTTGAAGTATTTGAGAAAATCATTTAATGCACCTCTCGAATACTTGATGTGTCAGGGACATCAAATCTGCTCCATGGACATAAAAAACGGACTGATCTGTTTTCAATTCCAAATCTGCTCCCTTAATACCGACAATGACTTTCTTTTCGATAGCTGGCAAGCTTGAAATAGCAGCCCCTACATAGGATGTTCTATAAGGGTATTCGGTTTTTTGTTGAAACCTTGCTACATCCTCTGCTTCTGTTGACTTTCCCATAAAGCGGAGCTTTTTTCGGTAGTAATTCAAAGTATGAGAAACTCGATCCTCGTCTTTTTTTGAATCGGTAACTGCATCTTTAATTACTTTACCGGCCTCATTTGAAGAAAGAAGCGCTTTTACCTCTATTGCCACAAGCTCATCGTTTTTATGCGGGGCTTTTCCCTCAGCGAAGAACCTGTATGCAATTATATCTGTGCCATACTCAGATTCATTTTTGCCGGAACGATTGTGCTGCTTACACCGTGGAACTTCATAGTTCAGGATGAACTCAAATAAATCTGCAAATAGAATTTCGCTAATATCATTTGACCGTGCCGTCGGTCCAAATGGTTCTCCTTTTTGCGGGATAACATATTGGCGCAAGTATTCCTCTACCGTCAACTTGTTCAACGCGGCATCTTCTTCCAATTCATCATCTGGAACATAATGCCTTCTAATGTGAAGTGCCCAGTCATCGAGGATAGCGTCATCTATGACATAGGATAGCCTGTAACAGTTCAATGGCTGCTGATCTTCGAAAACCACTCCGGCCTCTCGAACAATCCAATTTACATATTGAGGTCTATCCATACTAAGCATCCTCTCGTTATTTTCCCGGCATACGATGGCACTCGTCTAAATACTTATGTGCAAACGATATTAATGTAAGTATATCAAGAGCCTTCGTTTCATCGGTTTTCCAATTAACTTTGGGTGTGTGCGCTGCTGGATTCCTAACCAAGTGGAAGATTGCCTCAAGCAGCTCCTTCAAGCCTGTAAATTCGCTGCGCTCGCTATCTGTTTTCATTGCGTTAAAGAAGATATAAGGATCGTTCTTGAAAAACGCAGTTTGAAAAAGTGTTCCACCATCTGTAGTCAAGCCGGAAATCTGCCGGACACGTTCAGCCAATCCTTTTGCCGCTTCAAACACGGCATCATAATAATCTGCTCTCAAATAGTCTTCAACACAGTACTTCTGTACCTCAGAATGTATGGCACGGTCATATAGAGCTTTTTTCAAGTGGTTGACTCGCTGGTCAACTTCAGTAAGTGTTTCAGCTTGCGAAACTGCTACCAATCGTCCGCTTTGGTCAATCGATAACCCGGCAAAGAGAAGGATTTTGTTTGTTTCCTCGAACAAGTACCTGTATTTTTGCCTGCTATCAACACTCGTGTATGAAGCAGGATTCAGCGCTGCCTGCAAAAACGAAAAGACCCTATTAAACGATTGGCTCTTGTTTATCTCTGTTACCAGACAATTGTAAAGCCAGTCTCTTTTGTTTAAGCCTATGGTATATCCCAACTGATTACGGGAGGAGCCGTCATCAACAGCACAAATTCCGCATTGACCTAAAAGTGTTGTTAATTCGCTTTTAGTCAATCCTTCAGAAGTATGAGCCACAACACCACAAAGGGATTTCAATTGCTGCTGATCTAATCTTTGGATAATTTGACTCATATAGACACCTCATACACTGAGTTTGCACTAACACAAGATAATCTTAACACAGGAAGGCCGTTTTGTCTATTGAAAATCCAGTTTTCAGATTTGTGATTTCCTTTCCAGACGAGAGATTTTGAATTATCAACTGGCAAAGGGTAACCGCAGGAATGTTTTTTGCTCTCCTGCGGTTATTTCATTGTTTATGCGGCGCAGTTTTTGAGGTCAGCCCATGATGCCGATTTTGTTGCCGTTCTCGTACATATCCTCGGCGTACTCGACATGGTTGGGTCCCTGGCTTTCTATCCAGCCGAAGCCGGGGACATAGACCTTATCCTCCGAGCTGTTATTGCTGGCTTCTGGCTCCATCTCTGGTATCGACTCATATTTCGGTTGTGTGGGCGGCACCAGTGCGGAATCTGGTTCTGGCTTCGTGGGTGGCATAGGTTCCTGCTCCGCTTTGGGTTGCTTTTCTGTTTCTGTGGCGGGTACAGGCAGCTCCTCGACGGTTCCTTCCGGGGTAGGCTCAACTTCGGCCTTTTCTTTCTCTGTTGTCACTGGTACCACCCATTCTTCCGTATTTTGAAGCGTTGGCTGTAGAGCGGTCACGGCGGTCATTTCACTCGGTAGGGGTGTTTCCCTGACCGTTTCAGCCTGTGGCCACACAGCGGCACACAGGGCGAGACAGGCGGCGAATGTAGCGGTGATGATGATTTTCTTCTTCATTTTGGCTCCTCCTTCTTGAGTGCGAAACGAGCGCCCAGTCTTCCGGTGCGGCAGGAGACTAAGCGCTCGTTTTCATAATTGTTCAGTTCCATGGAGAGTTTCCACGCCAGTTCAAATCCAGAGATGAAGCTGTCGATGGATGTATCCTCCACGATGCGGTCCTTGGCATCGATGATCTGGAGTACCAGTCTGCGTTCCGGCTTTTCCAATGCTTCGATGAGCGCCTGGTGACACTCCTCGATTTCCTGCTTCTGCGCCGGGAGCTCTGGCGGCACATAGAAGCAGTCGTACAGTTCTTTGAGCAGTTTGTTTTTCATGGGCTTCGCCTCCTTGTGACACAAACATATACCACACCTTTGGCAGAATAGCTATCAGAATTTCAGAAGATTATCCAGAATATTCGCCGCCTGCTGCAGCTCGTCCCGAGTGGCCTCATTTGGCATATCCTCATCCTTTTGCGCCTTGTGGCGTAGATAAGGTTCATAGTTCTGCCGGGTGATCGTTGGCCGGTAGTGTCCCAGCATCTGCGCCAACTCCTTGGCATCCGTGCCGTTCTTCAGAGCGAGGATGGCGCAGGTATGGCGGAGATCCACATACCGGATATGGTCGATGCCCGCATCCTGGATGATCTCGTTGTGCATCCGACGAACCATCTGTGGTGAGAAGGGTTTCTGCGTGGCCGGGTGCATGAACATAAGGGGGCTGCTGGGGTGCTTGCGGTGTTCCATAATCAGGAGGTTGACTACCTCCGGTGTCAGCTTTATCGACCTTGTCTGACTGCCGTACTCCACCAGCTCTCGCCGTACCACCGCACGGTTTTCCGCGACTGTCAGCGTCCGGCTTTCAATATCGAGGTCACTCCATTTCAGGGCGATGAGCTCTCCTTGCCGGAGGCCTGCCGTCAGCGCCAGCATGAACATGGGGAGGTAGCCCAATTGCTCGGCGGCATCCAGATAATCCTCCATCTCCAGAGGCGTCATGATATTCGCTTTCACCGTTGTTGACTTGCGGTAGTGGAATGCCTTGGCAGGATTCTCTGTTATCAGGCCGTCCCGAATGGCCTGGTCCAGGCATTGCTGAAGCAGGCGGTGGATGTGCCGCATAGTTTCTTCGCCCAAGCCAGCGCTGCCGGGCCGATGATTACCGAAATGCTTGCGTTCCTCCAAAAATTCTCTGACCATCTCCGATGTCAATTCAGAGAGTTGTGTGTCTCCCAGGCCGGGAAGGATATGGTTTTTGAATACATAGTTGTGCGCCGCATAGGTGGTCGGCCTGCTTTGGTGCTTGTCGTAGGTTTCCTGCCAGAAGCTGATGTATTCTCGGAGCGTCATATTCCTACCTCCATACACTGGCGCTGCAGATCCCGGAAGGCTACCCACGGGAGCCTTGCCTGTTTCAGGATTTTCTTGTGCAGATAATAGAACTCATGGAGCTTGTACGGCGCTCCTGTCTTTGGATTGCAGAACACATAGGGTGAGCTGTTTTCCGGTAGCCGATTCAGGAGATACGCCGCTTTCTCATTGAGAGTCAGCAGGCGCTGTCTTTTGAGGATGTACCGGTAGCGGACATAAAAATCGGCCCACGACAAGGTGATCAGTTCACATTGCCGCAGGCCGCTTGATAGTCCTGTATAGATGAGGGGGAGCACGCCGAACTGCTCCGCTGCGTTCAGATAACGCTGGAGCTGCCCCAGGCGCAGTGGGGCTGTTTTGTATTCCTCTGCCTTGGGTTCCTGGCAGAGCCGTACCGGATTGTAGGGAATGAGTTGGTCCTGTGCCGCTTCGTCCATACACCGGCGCAGAAGTAGATGGACGCACCAGACGCTTCTGGCACTGAGTCCCTGGCTTCGCAGGCTATCATAGAAATCTGTGACCGCCTGCTTCGTCAGGGCTGAGAGGGTCACGCTTCCGATGCCGGGGAGAATGTGGCTGTAGATTAAATTGCGGTACCCACCCTCGGTGTTGCCGTTCCATTTGTGTCGGTTGGCGGTGAACCACTGGTCACACCATTGCCCGACCGTCTGATTGTTTTCTTTCTGCATATCATCGCCTCCTTTTTGGCAAACGAACAATATCACAGAAAGTAGGAAATAGCTACTGAAAGAACGGAGTATTTGCAGAATAAAACTGTTCCGAATAATATATCTGTATTGTTCGGAATAATACAGCATCATTCGGAACAATACACTTCCTATTGTTCCAAACGATGTGGATTACGGTGCTCGATGGAGAAATCACAAAAAATGAGCGAGTTTTTTCTTTGTCTGCACATTTTCTGAGGGAGTTTTAGCGACCACAACACATTTTCCGTTTATCGAGAGGGTGGGTAATGTCACGCCAGCGCTTATTTCATTGTTTATGCGGCGCAATTTATGAGCTGATTTCTGTAGCCAGGACCACTCGCGACCGGGGGAAAATCTGGTCGGAAGCACTTTTAATATACAGAATTTCATCCCACACAAATCCCAAAAGACAAAAGCGGTGCCTGAAACGAACAGGGCAAAAGAGTTCCAAAGAGGAACCGCAGGAGTGCCGGAAAGCGCCAAAGAGGGCGCAAGAGGCCTGCCTGAAGGTTCAGACATAGGTTTGGGACCGCATTCCCAGACATTCGAACCCCACACGCCGGACCAAACACTGCCAAACAGAGCGAAAGAGCATCAAACATCAGCAAAAAGCAGCGGATTATCTCTACCCTTTTTCTCCATTTCTTGCAATCCCAAATGCGGAAACATCCCGAAGACGCCCACTACATAGAAACATCTTCCATGACAAGCTGCTCGCTTTCTGTATGACCGGAAAGTGACAGAAATTCACCGGCAATATCCGGATTTTTGAACCGAAGTACATCCGTATCTTTTCTGCCAAAAGCAAGAAAATCCACGCCGCCATACCACACAACACTTTCATCCACAACAGCATACCGCTGATTCAGTTCTTTGTGCGTATGGACCACGATACCTGTCTGCCTCATCATCTCAATCGCTTCACATACACTTTCTTGATTCGCGAGTTTCCCGCTCTCTGCCGTTCTGGTATGGATCGCAATTTCGACACCGGAAGCAACCGCCTTCTGCAAAGAGGGAAGCAATTTCACGATTCTTCCTTTTTGCAGATAAGGACTGACAATAACCACGCTGCGGGCAGCATCATCCAAGTCCTGCTCAAAAGGAAGCATAGATGAGTGTCCATCATAAATCACACTGACAAACTGATCCGCTGCACCGAATTTGACCTGATATCCCAGCTCCGCATAGCCTTTCATGCGTTTATGATACATCCGCTCCAGGGTAGGAACATGGATATCCACATAATCGTAGATACGAACTTCCTGCTTTCCTTCATAATTTCTGTGGAGGCGTCCGGCATACTGTGCCAATGTGCCTTTCCACGATATGGGCATCGTCAGGAGCAGGGTGTCCAACCGCGGGGCGTCAAAGCCCTCTCCGATATACTTTCCGGTCGCAACGACCACCACATCCTTATCGTCAGGCACATTCTGCAATGCCGTCAGCTTTTCACGTTTATCCTTTTGCTTGTCACTGCCAATGAGCAGGAAAACATGCTTTACCTGGTCCGACAGATGACCGGCAAGCAGTACAGCGTGTTCTTTCCGCTCCGTCAGCAGAATTGGTGTACGCCCCTCCTGTATCAACTTCAAAGTGTCTGACACCAACAGTTCGTTCCGGTTGTGATTTTCAATCACACCGGCGTACATATCCTGAATCCCGTTGGCATCCGGCAGTCTTAGGCGTGTAAATCTGGGAATTACTATGTGGGAGAAGCTTCGCTTTTCCGCCTGACTTTTGGCATCCACCAAATACCGGACGGGGCCGCACTGCATAAAGATGATGGGATGATGACCGTCCTTGCGAACAGGTGTGGCAGACAATCCGTAAACATATTTGGCTTCCACTGCTTTCAGAACGGTTTCGAAGGTGAATGCGGCCACATGATGGCACTCATCCACAATGACCATTCCGTACTCTGCCACAAAAGACTTTACGGACTTTTCTCCTCCCTCAAGCAGGGACTGCATGGTGGCAATATCGACGATTCCACTGCGGGTATTCTTTCCGCTGCCAATTTGGCCAATGAGGTGCTGTTTTTTCTTCCTGCCTCGCTTTTTGGGCGGTTCCGGCAGGACTTCATGGATATTCAGAAATTGTTCCAGCGAGGATTTCCACTGTTCCAGCAACGCGCTGGACTGCACCAATACCAAGGTATTGACTTTACGCTGTCCAATCAGATAGGAGCCAATTACGGTTTTCCCGAACGCAGTCGTTGCGGACAGAACACCCGTGTCTGCATCCAGCAGCGCTCGGGCGGCAGGTTCCTGTTCTGGGCGCAGCACCCCATTAAATTCCACATCAATGGAATGTCCCGGTGATCTGTGATCTTCCAGAACGACAGGGACTTCATATTGATCCAATAACCCCAGAATCTCATCCATACAACCACGGGGAAGGCCGATGTATTCCTCATCCTCATAGCCGCAGTCCAGAACGCGAGGAACGCCATAAACGGAAATACGCATGGCTTGCTTGGAGCGAAATTCCGGATTTGGAAACGCCGCAAGTCTCTTGAGCGTATTCAACGCCCCTTGAGAGAAACCCTTTTTCTCAACGTAAATCAAATTGGAATGATGCAGGCGTACCTGCAGTGGAAAATCTCTGCGCGTCAGTTTTGTCTTGGTTCGCTTGCGTTTCCAGGGCACTTGCTTCTCCTCAGCATCCGCCAATTCTCCCATGTCCCCATGATGGCATACTTTCCTTAAAGCTTCTTCCAACTGTTCCGGCGTGATTTTCGGCAGGGAGGACAGAAATGCCCACTGATCAGGATAAGGCTCAAAGCGATCATCCACAAACAGAGAATTTCCGTCTTTCTGCGCCTGTCCTTGAAATGGCAGGGCAATCAAATTCCCGAAACCGCCCTTCGGCACAAGATCCTGAGACGGGAACAACCGGTCATAGGACGAAAAGGATAGCTCATGCCGGCACGACATGGTCCCAGTCAGCAAACCGGTCCCCAAGCGCCTGGCATCGGCGGCTGAAACAGGCTCCGAAAAGAAAAACCAGACATGGGCGCCGTTTCCGGAACGGGAGCGTTCCACTGCCGGTACCAATCCCGCTTCTTTGCAGGATTTGCAAAATGCAGTCACATCAAGCTTCCAGTTTTCTTCATCAAAATCCGCAGCCAACAGCCAGGTCTTGTTGTCCTCCAGCATCGGATAGATTGCCGCCACATCTCTGCACAAAGAATCACGGCCAATCAAATGTGCTTTGACCACATCGGCTGTGAGCGGCCGAAACTCACGGTTGGGGCACTCTGCGCACTTGTATTTCTTTTTATCGCACAGGCTATGCACCCATTCATTTTTACAGACTGGGGTGTAACCGTTTTTCCCGGTGGTGGTGCTGTGATACCGGCGTGCATATACATCTTCCCGCCCTTTGAAAACAGACAGGAAATACTCGATTTTTTCCTGTGAGGAGCTGTGTGCGTGAACCGGGGCAGACTGCACATCCGTTAGCGCACAGCTGCGCCACAGCGGCTCGGAGCATACTGCCCTTTTGCCGTTTTCATCTTCACAGAGAAGCAGCGCCCGCCCTCCATCCAGAGACGGGACGATTTCAAGAAGCGCATACTCCCGGCCACTGATAATCGCTTTTCGATTCATACACAGCCCCCCTCCACACCAGCAGTTACTTCCGTCTATACTTTGTTTTCCTGCCGTTTCCATCCTGATAAATCAGGCCCTCGGCGACCATTTGTTTCAGAATTCGGTTGGCTGTGGCCTGGCTTACATCCAGAAGCTGATCCACATCACTGCGCACGATATGACCATTGGAACCAATGAAATCCAAGATCCGTTTCTCTTCACTTTTGAGCGTACCAACCGGTGTCTGTGTATGATTTGTGCCGGCGTTCCTGTTTGGCAGCGTGATTTTGAATGCGTTGCTCGATACCTCGATTTTTGGCTTCAATTCCGTCTCCGTGTAGGCGTTCATAATTTTAGGCATACCGGTGCCGTATGCCTCAATCAACTGCAGACGATAAAATATAGCTGCCAGCTTGGGGTTTCGGCAAACCGAGAGTCCCAGCATGATGTCGTTCAGTTCAATGCCGGAGGGCAGTCCACCTACAGAGACAAATTCGATCCTGTCGGCATATACACTGACCAGAGTGCTTGCACGGAAAGAATAGTCTCTATGGATCAGCGAGTTCAGCAGCGCTTCCCGCAGGGCATCTTCCGGATAATCCCGTGTGTCGATTCGGTATAGCCCATCAAAAGTTGCTTTTGTCTGGTTACGCAGATCCAGATAGCTGTACAACTCCTCCATTTGCTGAAACAGCGAACCGCCAAATTCTCTTCTGTCCTGAAAGCTTCCTTTATCTTCCCCAGAGAAGGTTGCCGCCTTGATGGTGCTGGGACACTGATCGGACAGGAGGAGCGCCACATTGGAGTAGATACCATCCGCAGAAATCATTCCAAGAGTCTGCATTTTTGCAGTATCAAATGGGATGTTCTGCTTTTCAAATTGCTTCTCTGCCGCTTCAAAGCTGAGATTCTGTTCCAGTGAACGCATGGATTCGAAGTTGTCCCCATCAGTTTCCTTGATCATTCTTCGGATCGCAGTATCCGTAGCCGGGTCAGAAGATGTGCCGTTTCTGACATAGACCCCACTGGGTTTCAACCCCTTACTGCCCAGATAATAGGGCCGGTCGGTCCCTTTTTGAATGGTCACAGCAATGATATCCTTGTCGCCGACATGTTGGGTTTCGTAGCCCACAAACATGGTCACATCAGGCTTGATGGAATCTCGAATCATATTGTTCAGCTGCAAAATGACTTGGTCGGCGTTTTTGACTCCCACAACACTTCCATCGTCGCTGACACCAATATACAGCGTACCGCCTTTTGTGTTGGCAAAGGCAATGACTTCTTTGCAGATATCTCCCACGACCTCTGCTTTCAGTTCAACAACTTCACTCTCAACAAATGCCATACACAGCACCTCCTTTTCTTAGTTGTCATTATAATCATTCTTGTCATTCTTGTCAAAACATATTCATTTGATAAGAAAATTATTCCGTGTTATAAAAGCCCGCAGCCCAGGGTATTTCTTTGTTTATGCGGCGCATTTCCTGCGCCTCTGCTCTGAGATGATTCGTCCTGTTATTGCCCTCCTCAAACTGGGCGGAACATCTTTTAATACACAGAATCCAATCCCACACAAATCCCAAAAGACGAAAGAATTCCTTGAAACAAGCAGGGCAGAAGAGTTTTAAAGAGGAACTGGCGGAGCATAGGAAAGCGTTAAACAGGGTACAAAAGCTCTATTTGAAAGGACGGACATATTTTTGGGAGCAGGATGCCGCAGGTTCGAATCCTGTCACTCGGACCATTTTCCTTAGAAAAACCGCCTAAATAGGCGGTTTTTCTGCGTTTTTGGTTTGATTTTTGAGGTTTTGCTGATTGCTGTTTTGCGGCGATCCCAGGGGCAGAACAGCGGCAGGCGCATGAGCGAGGATAGCCACCGAAAACGCCAAATCCCTAACCCATCCCTAACGGGGAAACTTCCGCATTTTTCCGTTATATCGGTGCCGTTGTCGGCGACTCCTGATCGTATGTCTACGCTGTGTAGGTCGTGAAGCAGGATCCCTCCTGCTATAAGTCAATCTTTGACCTATCTTAAATTCAATAGAGCGTCCACCAGTATTCGAACACTTTGCGATACTGGTTGCCCTTCTTTGATAGGCCGAAATACTTACGGACCTTTCGATTGGATCTTCGCTTCAGATACTGTTGACGATCGCTGGACTTCATATACTGAATATGCAGTCCGGAATGAAGTAACGTTCTTAATCTCTCATAGTCTCCCATGATATACCCCATGTTTGGTGCATACCTGCTGTGTTGAATGAGAAACAGAAGATGGTCTGAGTGCCTGACACACTGGGTGCGGCGATATTGGCGACCGGAACGTCGGCCGCATCCAGGCTCGTTTTTAGTAGATTCCAAGATCTCGGTGATCCGCTTGTTTAACTCTTGCTCTGTCATAAATCTTCCTGCTCTGTACGGTCCGGGTGATAGGGTTGACCCCGTGCCAGGAGCCACGCTGTTTCGCGTGGTATTCCCGCCGGGCTTTCTTACTGCGTTTGTCCAATGGAATCAACTGCGTCACAGCTGATCATCTCCTTCTTTTTGTCTTGGTGTGAGCACCCCAGAGGGCACAGCACAGCAATCGCTGGCTGATATACGGACGGCACCGAGGATGTTCCGATCGTAGACTCTTGTATAACAATCTCATTACAAATGGCAAAGATCGCTTGCTATTTTAGAGCACATCAGGTATGCTGAAATATTCCGCTAAGGTGGAGATCATCCTGGTGAATGGAGGCGATCCATATGTCCATGATTCAGTTTCCTGTCATCGATCCTGTGGCTACCGGGGCAAATATCTGCCGGCTCCGGAAGGATCGCGGCCTGACAGTCCGAGATCTCCAGCACTATTTCGGATTTGAGGAGCCGCAAGCCATCTACAAATGGCAGCGGGGCCAGAGCCTTCCCAGTGTAGATAACCTCTATGCACTGAGCGCTTTGCTCCAGGTGCCGATGAACGAGATCATCATCTCCACTTCTCATATCGTTTCTTGCGAGCAGCAGGCAGCCGCCTGCTGCTCAGGTCTTTTTATGGGGACATTTCCTCAGGTACAGTGGGCATGGCAGAATTTCAAAACCGCTTAGATCCTTATCCGCCTGTACCCATAGGCCTGCCGCGGTCCTGCCGGACGGCCGCAGCCCTTGGGTGAACAAGCGACTTTATAAATAGAATATCACGCCATTATGGCAAGTATCAGAGAAGCATAAGGTCGAATTCTGCTTTTGACAATGGATATGTGTTAGAAATGGCAGTATTTCGGTGGACGAGGATGGAGGCGACTGTCGAGCCTTTCACAATGAGTTATGAGCTCATGTTGCATTCATCAGATGCAGTCCATTCTTTGCCGGGGAGTGCGCAGCATCATAATTCATCTGCGCCTGAACCGATCATCACCGCCTATCCATTCTGCCACGCCCACCACACCTAAAGGTGTGGTGATGGCATTTATGCGGCCGTGCTCTTTTCGATAAAGTCGCTGAGGATGTCCTCAAAGCTGTCATTCATGTCAAAGGGCGGCTCATAGGATACCTCGGTGTTGACCAGACACTTGTCCAGGGACATGGAGATCTCGTCGGCCCTCTTGCTGAGCGCCGTGGCCATACCTCGGATCTTGTTCCGATCAAAGTCGATGGTTGTGACCTGCGTGGCATCACAGCGGTAGGAGACCTGGTTTCCCTCGCCGTTGAATCGGAAGCCAGAGCCTCCGCCGGTAATGGTCTTTTCACTGTTGCGGAGCATGGTCATATGGCGGAATACCTCAGCCAATTCCTGACGCTGCCGGTTCAGGCCCACCTCGCTGTCCATATCCAAATCCAATGCGTTCTTGGCGGCGTGGATAGCCCGGCACAATTTCTCCCGCTCCTCCAGCAGGGACATGAGGAAGGCGGCTACCTCGTTGGCGTGGCCGGCATACTCGCTGGGAGCAGCTTCCTCCACTACGGCATCCTGAGTATCGGACATGACCTTGCTCCGAAGATGAGTGGTCTTGACCTTGACGATATTGCGCCGGTCCTGAAGGATGGCAGTGGCCTCACACATCAGAGCTTTCAGTTTATTCTGGAATCGAAACGCATCTTTCATATTCATGGATCATACCTCCTTATGTCACTCCCCGGCGGAACGATTTGATGGGTCAAGCATACTCCAAACTTGATCAGTTGTCATTGAACTGCTGGTTGAATATGGCGAGGTTTGCTTTTTCGTGCGTTATAGGCGGTTCCGGCTTGACCGTGTCCATTTCCGCGAAGCCGCTGGCATTCTCTGCCGTTCCTGGCTGCATGTCTACGCTGCGTAGGTTGTGGAGCCGCACCTCTCCTGTTATAATCTCGATAAAATCTTTGTACAGGAGACCAAACGCATGAACTTATATGTCACCGGCAACACCATCAAGCAGCTGCGGGAGCAGAAAAAAATGACGCAGGCAGAGCTCGCAGACAAGATCGATGTCAGCAGCAAGACCATTTCCAAGTGGGAGACCGCCAAAGGGCTGCCGGATATCTCGCTCCTCGAGCCGCTTTCCGCCGCTCTCGGTGTCTCCGTCATGGAACTGATGAAAGGCGATGCTGTCATCAATCAAAACAGATCCGCCAATCTGCTTCGCTCCAAGCTGTACGTCTGCCCCATCTGCGGCAACGTGATCCACACCCTGGGGGATACGGTCATCAGCTGCTGTGGTGTGTCTCTTCCAGCTTTGGAGGCTGAGGCACCGGACGAACACCACGAGATCCAGATCGAGCCGGTAGAAGACGAACACTTCATCACCGTCCATCATCCCATGACAAAATCCCACTACATTTCCTTTTTGGCCTATGTGACATCCGAAAAGTTTCAGATGATCAAGCTGTACCCGGAAGGAAACGCAGAGTGCAGATTTCGTCTCCGGGGTCGAGGATACCTGTATTGCTACTGCAACCGCCACGGATTGATGGTGAAGCAGATCCGATAACCAGGTGCGATAAACGCGAAGCGCAGATAGAGCTCCTTTACCCCACTCTCTCGAACGGGATCACCTTGCACCGGCTCTCCTCCGGCGGGTCGGGCGGCTCGGGTTCCGGCTTGGCCGTAGCCGTTTCCATGAAGCCGCCGATCTTCTCCGCCGCGCCCCTCTGCATCTCATTGGTGATATGCGTATAGGTGTCGAGGGTGAACCCGGCGCTGAAATGGCCCAGCATGCTGGACAATGTCTTCACATCCACGCCGCTGGAGAGTGCCATGGTGGCGAAAGTATGCCTTAAATCATGAAAGCGCACATGCTCCTCGATGCCGGCCATTGCCAGCAGTTTGCGGTTGATCCTGGACACCGCGTCCGGACTCCAGTAGCCGCCGGTGCGGGGTGATGGGAACAGGATGGGATTGTCGGGGTGCTGTTCGTGCTCCCGCACCAGGATATCCACCGCCTGCTGGGACAGCGCCACCCTGCGGATGGAGTTCTTGGTTTTCGGCTCGGTCACCACCAGCTCCCCGTCGATGCGGGTGACCTGCTTGCTCACCGAGAGGATGCGGTCCTTCACGTTCAGGTCGTCCCACAGGAGCGCCAGCAGCTCCCCCCGCCGCAGGCCGCTGGACAGCTCCAGGAAGAACATGGGCAGGACGCCGTACTTCTCCGCCTCGCGGAGATACGCCCCCCAGCTTCTCCGGCGGAATGATGGTCATCTCCCGGTGCTCTTTGCGGGGGATGCGGCAGTTGTCGCAGGGGTTGTAGGGGATGATCCGCTCCTTGACCGCCTGCTTGAGCGCCGAGGACAGCACCATGTGGATGCGCCGGACCGTGCTACCGGACAAGGCCGTGCTGGTCTGCGTATCAAACCGCTGTACCCGCCCCTTGGCCTTGGAATTGTTGTACATCTGCTGGATCTGGATGGCGGTGAGCCGCTTGAGCTTGACCATCCCGATGGCCGGCACGATGTGGTTCTCGATGATATTCCTGTAGTTCTTGGCGGTGTTGGGGCGGATCACCGGCTTGCTGTAGGTCTCGAACCACAGCCTGCACCACTCCGCCACGGTGTAGTCCTCGTTGTGGTCCATCGGGATGCCCCGGTTGTCCCGGATGGCCCGGTCCAGCTTTTCCTTGCACTCGGCCCGCGTCTTGGCGGACACGCTTTTCTGGATGGCACGGCCGGTGGCGGGGTCGATCCCCAGGGTGTATCTGCCCTCCCAGCGGCCGTTGGGCTTTCTGCGAATGCTGCCCTCGCCGTTTGCTCGTTTCTTTGCCATTGGTTGTCCCTCCTTTCGGCAACACAAACAAATACCACAGAATCCCGGAAATAGCTACTAAAATATTTCCGTCTTTTGAGCCGCCTGCTCCTCGATCCACGCCATGAACTTATCCCGGGGGACGATGATGCGGCTGCCCAGGGTGATGGTGGGGAAATCCTTCCGGTGCGCCACCTCGTAGGCGTGGGCCAGGCCGATACCCAACACATCGGCCACATCCTGCACGGTCAGCATCAGAGGGAGCTCGTTGAACGAGTTATACTTGGATCGTTTCATCAGATTCCTTTCCACCCTTCCCGCGGAAGGGATTTTATTCTTTGTTTTGAGGCTCATTTCTTGCGCCGCTCACATGGTCATTTGCGGCCACTGTTCCTCGTGGTCATCCGGCTTGTGACCCATAGCGATCTTCTTCTCCCGCAGCTTTCTGAGCCGCTTGCGGTCGATCTGGATGCCGCCGGGGCGGGACTCGGGCAGGGAGTTGTCCTGGAACACCCGGCTCATGTGGTAGAGCAGCCGCGTTACCGCCAGCATCACATCGGGCGGACGCTGTTCCTCCCTGTGGTCCAGAAGGTACCGGGCGTATTCGTTCCCCTGCTCCGCCGACCGGGTCAGCCATTGAACGGCGCGCTCCTCATCCCGGGGCACTTCCTTTCCCATGAGGTACAGCTTGCCCAGCAGGTACTGGGCATAGGGATTGTCTTGCTCGGCGGAACGGGTGAACCACTCCACGGCGCCCGCCGCGTCTTGTTTCGTGATCTCGCCGCGGAGCAGCTCTTTGCCCAGGCGGTACATGGCCCACCTGTTTCCGCCTTCCGCAGCGGTGCGCAGCCAGTCCATGCCCCGCGCGGTGTCCCGCACCTCCAGATCATCCGAGAGGTACAGTTTGGCCAGGGCGTACTGCGCCGCCAGATGCCCCTGCCGGGCGGCCTGCTCGAACCAATACCGGGCGTTCACCCCGTCGGGGATCAGCAGAGGGCCGTCCCGCCAGAGCTTGCCCAGCAGGTATTGGGAGTAGCGGTCGCCGCCCTTCGCCAGCTTCTCCAGCTCCGATACCGCGCCGCTCCGTTCCTCCAGCGTCAGTTCTTCATTTCGGATGACCTCCTGCAGCATCCAGTACGCATTGGATGCATTTCGGAACTGCTCCAGCTCGTCCCGCTGGCCCATGTCCTGGTCCTCGAAGGTGATCTGGCCCAGACGCAGCCGCTCCGCTTCCCGGATGACAGCGTTTTTGATCTGCCGGAACTCCTTTTCTTTGGACAGCGGGAGCCGTTCCCGGGGCGTGTCGTGGTAGTAACCGTCCACCTTTCCCTGGAGCAGGAGCCACTGGTCGTAGCACTGGCGCACGATGGGAAGCCGCTCCATCTGATCCACGATCTCATCCACCAGCCCCTTGAGCCGCTTGGGAAGATAGCCGTAGGTTTTCTTGCCCTTGACCGTCCCCAGCCCCGCCGCCAGCTCCTGCATGAGCCGCTCGGCCTCCGGGTGGTCGCACAGACCGCCCTGCATCGCCTGCACCAGCTCCAGCATGGCACGCCGCGCCTGCCGCACCAGCTCGTCCCGGGACGCCGACTTCTGCTCGTAGAGGTGGAGCATCTCGTCCCGGAAGATGTCGTTGGTCAGCCTGGATTTGATCTGACGGATGCCCTCTTTGGAGAGGTAGGCTTGTCCGGGTTTGGCCGACCAGGCCATCATGTGGACGTGCGGATGCTCCCCCTCATCGTGGAAGGCGGCGTACCAGCGGAAGTCTGCGGGCGGTATTTTCATCGCCGCCGCGATCTCGTTGCGGTGGGCGCGGATGAGATTTCTCCACGCTGCGGCGTTGTCGAAGCCCAGACGCGCCGCGTCCTCCCGCTTGAGAGAGAGGATGTACGTCCACACATTTCCGGTGTACTGCTCCAGTTCTGCCATCGCTTTTTCCAGCGACACGCCGTCGCTGTCCCCGAACAGCCCGTGGGAACCCAGCCGCTCCGCCCGGGGCCGGGTGGCGATATACTTCAGATACTGCTCCGACTGGCGGAGCGCGTCCCAGTTGGATTCCAGCGCCAGGGTGAGGAACGCCGAGGCCGCCGACTTGGTGGGCTTGGCCTGGTAGCTCTCATACTCGTAGAGAGTTTTGGTGTCGGGGAAGTCCTTCACCAGCTTGGCGATGAGCTGCTCCTGCTTGCGTGTGGGCGGACGGTTATCCGGCAGGATCTCCACCCGTTCCCGGGTTGCGATGTAGCGCAGGTACCCCGCCGCGCCGCCGGTGCTTTTGATATAGGGGCTTTTCAAGATCAGTCTTGCCATTGGTCACCATCCCAGTTCGGCTCCCCGGCGGCGCGCGCCCGCTTCTCCAGCGAGATAAGACCGTTGGTGGCTTTCACGTTTCGGACGCTCTCCGCCCGCCTGCGTTTCAGATCGTCCCGGTCGATCTCCATCGCATCCGCGATAATCCCGATGACCATATCCAGCTCCACCTCCCGGGTGTACTCCCGCCTGGCGATGAGATCCTCCAGCCGGCCCAGCCTGCCGTCCAGCACGGCCAGGAGCGCCGCGGGCAGCAGAGACTGCGCATCCCGCATCTCCAGATAGTCCACATAAAAGTTGACGGCCTTTTCCACGAACTCGTTTTTGCTCCGGCAGTTGTCCGCGGCGTACCACTGCTCCAGCCTGCGGCTGGTCTCCGGCTTCATCCGCAGCGGGAGCCGCTCTTTCGTTTCGTTACCCATGAAAACTCTCCTTTCTTCCAAACAGACATCGGCAAAAAGCCTGCGACACGGGGCTTTGTGGGAAAGCTGACGCCAGCGGCCCTTTTTTCGCCCCTCAAAGACGCCAGCTTTCGCACCCCGAAACTGCCCGCACTGCGGGCAGACGTGACCGCCCGGGCGGCGCTTGCGGCGCCAGGGTTTTATCCTGCTTTCTCCTTCGTCCCAGCATTTTCCTCCACCCCCGGAAGTGATTCGGGAGCCAGCTCTGGAAACGCCCCCGAAAGCGGCCCAAATCCGCCCTCCACGCCCGAGGGGGTATCCACCCCCGCAGACTCCCCCAAAGGCGCACACAGGGCGTTCTGGTGGCTTCTGCGGGCGGATTCCGCCAGCCGCTCCGCCGCCCTCTGACGGGCGGCGTCCTCGTCCAACTGCCGGAACTGCCGCTCGTAGAACAATTCCATCGCCGCCTGGATAGGGCGGATGGTGTAGAGCAGGTTTCCGTTGAGCGGCCTGCCGTCCTTGCTCCGTATCATGGTCGGCTCGGTGCGGATGAGACCTTTCTCCTCCAGGCTGCGCACATACTTGCTGACCGTGTTTTCGCACATACCCAGCGCCTTGCCGATGGTCTTGTAGCTCGGCCAGCACTGATAGGTTTTTCTGTTCTCGATACTCAGCAGGTAGCAGTAGATCGAGATCTCCGGGTGACTGAGCCCGATGTGAAACACTTCGTTGGGAACCAGAAAATAGTTTTTGCGGGGATCGCGTTTGGGCCACTGTTGAAACTTCATTTTGCACCACCTTTCTTTTTCATCTCCACGGAACGGATTTCTCATTGAGCGCCACCGCGCAGAGCGGCGGCAGACCGACACAGATTCAAATCTTCATCACTTCCATCCTCCTTTCTCACACAAAATAAAACGCTCCCGCAAAATTTGTGGGAGCAGTATCCATATTTCTTTTTTCACTTCTCTGTGATAGAATGAGACCATCCGGAGGTGAGATGATGGGCCAGAGCAAATACCGTATTTTTGAACTGTCCGCCCGGGCAGTGATGAGTTATGCCGCGCAGGAAAACGGGCAGTGGCACTTTGACCTTGACCGGGCGGCGACGGAAAAGTGCAAGCGGGTTTCCGCCCTTCACGAGCAGGACGGCAACGCGCTGTTCTTTCAGATCATGTGCGTCGTGCAGGGAGATGACTTTTCCGAGCCGACAGACGACCGGCCCATCGAAGGATTATCCGATGTGATTTTTTACATGGACTTCTCCGGGATCTTCGACCGCAGCAGCACACTGCCCCGCCAGCAGATCCGCCAGGAGAAGGCCCGGGATATGTTCCGCCCGGAGGGCGTGTGCCTGGATCTGGGATCGGGGATGCACCGCTATCTCGCCTTCGAGCGCTCGGGCAGCATGAGCCGCCAGAGCAAGCTGTCCTTTCTCCGGGAGGATGTGTACGATCAGGTGCGCCGCCGCATCCAGATGGACATGACCATCGGCGACTGTCAGCTTAGCAAGCTCTACGCCTACAACGGCCTGATGCTTTCCAGCGGCACACGGCTGGACGGGATCGACCTTGACAACCCCCACCGTGTCATCGTGGTGGACAACCCCGTGGTGATGACCAGGGGCGTCCCGGTCGTCACGGTGGAAGACGACGGCACCCAGAACAGCACCCGGAAGTATCACCGGGTGGAGCGCCGGATGGACATTCCCATCACCTGCTTTGACGGAGAAGGACTCATCTCCAAGCAGTACGCCAAGGTCATCGACCGGGCGCTCTGCGGCGCTGTCGTCCACACTTCTTTTCAGATCCGTCTGCCCTACATCAAGGGGATGGTGCATCAGGTGGACTTTCAGGAGATCCTGGACCTGTGCGGCCAGACCGTGATCCGGGACAGCTGGGGGCAGGAGCACCCTGTCAAGGACGTGGACATCATTCTCACCAAGAGTATGTTCAAGGGATTTGGCTGGCTGAAGGACAGCGGGATGACCTGGGCGGACTATTGGGACGCATTCCGACGCTACCGCCACGCTCTGTACATCACCAATGTGAGCAAGGTGAAACCGGAGACCCACATCGAACTGAACTACCAGTTTTTGAACACGGTATCCATCCGGGAGGAGGAGTTCCGTCCCCGGGATCTGCCCGACGGCTGGGATCACAGCCCGGAGGAGGACAAGCGGAACTGGCTCACCAAGCAGACCGAGGTGGCCTACTACAATTTTTGCGCCAACAGGACCTTCCAGCAGGAATACTTTCTGCAGCGGATGAACCGCTGGGGCATCCTGCCCTTTCGCAAAAACCGGGAGCATCTGCTGGGAGAGATCCTGCGCAAAAATCCGCGCATGATCGGTGAGCCAATCTACCAGCAGGAGCTGGCCGGCAGGGCAAAACAGATTTTGAAGAACTACTCTCTGGGGCGGCTGATCGTAGCCGGGGACAACCGCTATCTCTCCGGGGATCTGATGGACTTTTTAAGCTATCTGCTGGAGACACTTCCGCAGAAGAAGCGGAACAAGGCTTTTTATGATGTGACCAAGAGCTTACGCTTCAAAACCAGCGCCTTCTACGCTCCCGGCGCGGCCTATCAGCACGGAGACACCTGCACCCTGCTACGCAATCCCCATATTGCGAGGAATGAAGAACTGCAGCTCTCCTCCTACGACGCCAAGAAAGAAAAGCGGCAGATGCGGCATTTCTATTTCCGGCATCTCACCGATCTGGTCATGGTGGACTCCACCATGCTGGCGGCGGAGCGGCTGGGCGGCGCGGACTATGACGGGGATATGGTCAAGACCATCGCCGATCCCATTTTGAACGAATGCGTCCGCCGAAACTATGAGGCATCGCGCGGTAGCGCGGACGACGCGCTTTCCAACGAGGCCAACATCCCGCTGCTGATGATCCCATCCGCAACACCCCTGATCCGCAGCGCTGAGGATTGGGAAGCCCGGTTTGAAGTGGTGCGCGGCACCTTCTCCTCCCGGGTGGGGCAGATCTGCAACGCTGCTTTGGATCGCAGCATCATCGCCTACAACGAAAACTCAGACGCAGAGGAGCGCAAACGCCTTCAGGACGAGACCGAAGTGCTGGCCATTCTGACCGGGCTGGAGATCGACTCGGCCAAGAGCGGCATCCGCCCGGATCTGGATGAGTATCTGAAAACGCGGCGGGTGCGGCGGACGCCTTTCCTCCAGTATAAAAATCTGGTGGAGGACGCTGAGGAGACACGCCGGGCCTGGTATGAGGAGACCCACCAGCAGCGCATCAAAGCCTTTTTCAAAAAAATCGACTGGGACAAGGTAGACTCCAATCTGGAGCGTCTGCCCTATTTGGCCCTTCAGCTGAAAAAGCACACGCCGGCCACCAGAGCCAAGCCCGCCAGGGATCACGAGCTCTTCACCTTTGCCCAGCAGCCCGATTGGAAGGAGCATCTCGACGGGGAAATTTTAGAGCAGATCTCCGCCCTGCTGCGGGACTATGAAGCCTGCCTGTCCCGCATCCGGGCCTGCCGGGTGGAGCCCAGCGAAAAGAAACGAAAGAGCGACATCGCCCGTATCCTCTTTGCCCGCGGGCAGGAGGAGCTTTGGGACACCGATGAGCTGTACGCCCAGCTGGGAAGCCTGCCTCCCGAACGGGTGGCGGAGATCTGGGCGGCGCTGAATGAGGCCAGGTGGCAGTTTCTGCGGGAAGATGAACGGATGCAGTTCCTTCTCACCTGGCTGCCGAAGTTTGAACCGCTCTTTGACCTGTTTTCTGATTTCCGCAGCGGTGGATACCGGGTCCTGAGCGACCTGCTCTTTGATATCCAGCAGGAGAATGAACAGCAGAGAAAGCGACAGCTGCACCGCCCCGGAGACTCGGCGACATTTGATGAGCTGATGGATGCGTATCTCAGCAAGCGGAATTCCCAGCATTACCGGGAGGCGGTATCCGCCCGGTGCCGCCAGCGGATGAACAGGATCGTTCGTCCGCAGACGGCGGTGCGCTATGTGGAGGCCCTGGGCAAGCGGAACCTGCTGTGGGATCTGCTGCTGGATGCACTCGAGCCCAATGTGTTGGAGGTGCACCATGCTGAATGAATGGCAGGAGTTTTTGGACTATACGGAGCCGGTAGCATACCGGGCTTCCGGCAAAAAGGACACCGCCTGGCTGGGGCGGTTTACCTTCGAGGCCCTGCGGGACTTCAGCGGCATGAACCGCATCCTGACCATTTTGGCCCGCGGCTTTTTATTTCACGCTCCGGACGGCACCCTGTTGCCCGGCGACCCGAGAGAACGGATCGGCTTTGCTTACGATGGCCTGTGCGCCTGGTGCAGTATTCCCGAGCGCCGCAGCGCGTCCCATGAGGAGTGGCAGCACCGCACCGATTTCGCGCCGCTCCACGAGCAGTTCCCCAAGCTGGTGGACGAGGAGGGCTGGGGCTGGTTCAGCCGCCACTTTCACAGGGCCATGCAGTTTGCTCTGGCGCACCCGGACTTGGTCCATAAGAACTATGCGGCTTCCGCCGGGAAGCTGGACAAGCGGTTTGACCATGAGTGGCGCAGCAAAGTGCTTCAGTATCAGACGGAGCGCCTTTCCACCCTGACAGAGGGTGCGTGGACGATCCGCTTTGACGATATGATCGCCGACGCCCTGGAGCTGGGCCCCCTGCGCTGCACGGAGCCGGAGCTGCCGGCGGAGCTGGCAGAACGGCTTGAGCAGGTACGCCCTGAGAAAATGCCTTCCAATATCCTGCCCACCCTGGTGGCCTACTATCTGGCCAACCGCCCGGAGGACAGCGACTGGGTGGTGCTCCCTGTAACCAATTTTGACTGCTACTTCGGCAACACCAACTTCGGCCGGAAATATCTGAACCAGTTCCCCCAGGAGGTCATCGAGCGAAGCAACAGTTTCGGCATCAGCCGCTACCGGGTCAGGGAGGAATACCTGCCGAAATAAGCGACGGGACTGGCCAGTGCGGCCAGTCCCGTGACGACGTATGGAGACGGAAGAGAATTAATAAGCAATGTCATGAAATCATGTGTTTCTGTCAATTAAGCATTTTTCTGATTGGCTTTTTTGCCGCGGTTATCGCTACTTTCTTTTTTAGTAGCGATAACGATCCGAATCAGAGAACTCCTCTATGGCAATTTATTTTTCATTCTGATCCCTCATCAGATACGAAACGAGCGCCCGCTCTCCTGGTTCGACAGGAGACTGAGCGCTCGTTTTCGTCATTGTGTACTTCCGCCGAAAGCCTCCACGCCAGCTCAAAGCCGGCGATAAAGCTGTCGAGGGAGGTCTGTTCTCTGATGGAGTCCTGTGCATCGATGATCCGCAGCACCAGCTTGCGCTCCGGTTTTTCCAAAGCCGCAATCAACGCTTTGTGGCACTCCTCCACCTCATTCTCCTGTTCGTCCAGCTCCGGGCGGGTATAAAAGTGATCATACAGCTCTTTGAGCAGTTTGTTTTCCATCGTCATCATCTCCTTGCGACCCAAACATATACCACACTTTCCGCACAATAGCTATCAAAATTTCAGGAGGTTGTCCAGAATATCTGCCGCTTGCCGCAGTTCCTCCTGGGATGCTTCGTTGGGATTGTTTTCGCTTTTGACGGCTGGACAGGTCAGATAAGGGGCGTAGTTCTGTCGCGTCATGGAAGTGCGGAAATGCCCCAGCATCTGCGATACCTCTTCGGTGCCCATCCCATTTTGCAGGGCGAGGACGGCACAGGTGTGCCGGAGATCCGCGAAGCGGATGTGGTCCAGACCGGCTTCCTTGATGATCTCATTATGCATCCGGCGCACCATCTGGGACGAGTAGGGCCTCTGCGTGGCCGGGTGCATGAACATGAGCGGGTTGCTGGGGTGCCTGGCGTGTTCCATGCGCAGGAGCTCAACGACTTCCTCCGTCAGGCTGACGGTCCTGGTGCCGCCTTGGTATTCCACCAGCTCCCGCCGCTCCACCGCGCGGCTCTCCGAGATGGTCAGCGTCCGCCCCTTAACATCCAGATCGCTCCATTTCAGTGCAATCAGCTCTCCTTGCCGGAGCCCCGCCGTCAGCGCCAGCAGGAACATGGGGAGGTAGCCCAGCCGCTCGGCTGCGTCCAGATAGTCCTCCACCTCTGTTGGCGTCAGCACATTGGCGCTGACCTTCTTGGGCTTTGGATAGCGGAATGCACGGGCGGGATTGTCCGTTATCAGGGCGTCCCGGATGGCCTGATCCAGGCACTGCTGGAGCAATCGGTGGATGTGCCGCATGGCGTGTTCGCCCAGCCCTGGGTATTCGGGGCTTTCCGGGCGGTGGCCGCCAAACCGCCTTCTCTCCTCCAGAAAATCGCCTACTTTCTCCACAGTCAGCTCCTCCAGCGGAATCTCTCCCAGCCTGGGAAGGATGTGATTCTTGAAGAGATACCCATGGGCCGCGTAGGTGGTCGGGCGGCTCTGGTTCTTGTCGTAGACCTCCTGCCAGCGGAGGATATACTCTTTCAGCGTCATATCCCCACCTCCATGCATTGGCGCTGCAGATTCCGGAAGGCCACCCATGGAAGCCCCGCCTGTTTGAGTATCCGCTTGTGGAGGTAATAAAACTCGTGGAGCTGATACGGCGCTCCGGTCTTGGGGTTGAGGAACACATAGCGGCCGGTTTCCGGTATGCCCTCCAGAAGATGCTCCGCCTTGCGGTTGAGGGCCAGGAGACGCTTGCCCTTGAGGATATACCGGCAGCGGATATGAAAATCGGCCCACGACAAGGTGATGAGTTCACATTGCCGCAGGCCGCTGGAGAGTCCTGCGTAGATAAGTGGGAGCACGCCAAGCTGTTCCGCCGCGTTCAAATATCGCTGGAGCTGGCCCAGGCGCAAGGGGGCCGTTTTATATTCCTCGGCCTGCGGCTCCTGGCAGAGCCGTACCGGGTTATAGGGGATCAGCTGGCCACGGGCCGCTTCGTCCATACAGCGTCGCAGGAGCAGGTGGACGCACCAGACGCTTCTGGTGCTGAGTCTCTGGCTCCGCAGGCTGTCATAGAAGCCGGTGACAGTGTTTTCAGACAGCTCCGCCAGCGGGATGCTCCCGATCCCGGGCAGGATGTGCCGGTAGATCAGGTTGCGGTATCCGCCCACGGTGCTGCCGCCCCATCTGCTCTGGTTTTCGCAGAACCAGCGGTCGCACCACTGGCCTACGGTGCAGCTGTTTTCTTTCTGCATATCTTCGCCTCCTTTCGGCAACCGAACAATACCACAGAAAGAGGGAAATAGCTACTACTTTATTGCCCCGTGGAGGTCACATCTGTCCCCATAAACTACGGAGTCTGCCAGTGCCGTATTCCTTGTTTAGGCGGCGCATATTTTGTGCCGCTTGCGTTCTCTGCCTGTCTTACGACTCTGTTTCATAGGGCCAGGTGTTGATGCCGCCGAATTCGTAGATGCCGGTGTAGCCCAGCTCGGCCAGCGAGGAAGAGGCGGTCTTACTGCGGTTTCCGCTGCGGCAGTAGACCAGTACCGTGGAATCTTTCTCGGGGATCACCTCGGCGGCGGTCGTTTCGTCAATGGTACCCACCGGCAGCAGCACAGCGCCGGGGATGTGGCCGCTGTCGTACTCGTCCTGCTCCCGCACATCCAGGATGATGACCTCCTGGGTATCCATCATCTCTTTGGCCTCTTCTTGGGTGATCTGCTGGTAGGCATCGCCCGCGGCAGTCCCGCCGCATCCGGTCAGCAGGAAAAGGGCAAGCAGAAAAGGAATGATTCGTTTCATTTAAGCTCCTCCAAAAGTCCAGCGGCAAAAGCCTTGTGGCCCTGCTCTGTGAAGTGTACGCCGTCATAGGCCAGGGGGATGTCCCATTTCCCGGCATCGGCAAAGCGGATGCCCAGCCGCTCCGCCAGTACCTGGCAGAGCCGTGCAAAGGTGCGGGAGTCCTCAATGAGCTGTGGGGTTGGCACCCACTCGCCCATAGCCATTGGCGGCGGTGCGATCAACAGGATCTTGTTGCTGTTCAGGGAAATGCCGGAGAGAAACCTCTCCAGCCGCTCGGCGGCCTGCTCCGGGCTTCGCCCCTGGAGCAGATCGTTGGTACCCAGCATGACAATCAGTAGATCCGTGTCATCAGGGAAGGCGGGCGCGGCGGCTGGAATCTCCCGGCCGTTTTGACCCATGTTGTAGATATCCCAGCCGGTTTCGGCAGCCAGAATATCCACCCACCGGCAGTTCGCGTCGTAACGCCCGCCGAAATATCCTCGGGGATCGTAGCCATATGTGTTAGAGTCGCCGAAGCAGATGATTTTCATTCAGCAATAATACCTCCTTTACAGATGGGGTATTACTCCTTATGTATCAATTCCCCAAACTTTTTTCAGCCGCTCTACAGTATATACCCACTTTTGATCTCTGGGTCGGCAAACCGAATTCTGGTTTCCGAAGAAGCCAATCTCCTTAACTGCCTGTGTTTCCAAAACAGTTTTGATCCAGTCGACCTGCACGACATATTCTGCATTTGCGGGGTCATCATTGGAGTACAGATAATTACCTTGGGTTTGCAGCGATGAAAATCCAACTTGCTGCCCATCTACAGCAAACAGCACATCTTTTGCCTGTTGGACTTCTTTTGTAACAGTTCCAACTCCTACATAGCCAGTATGCGGGATGTTAACCCAGACTCGATCCCCAGGGCTAAGTAACTTCAAAGTGTTGGAGTACCAAGTACCACCTCCCGCGGAAATAAAGCCATACTTTCTGGCGTCTGCCCAAGAGCGCTCACCGCTGCCAAATGATACATAGTATTCCTGATTCCACTGACGGATCGATTTAGGGTCCGGCCGCTGTTCTTCTACGTTTTCCTCAAACCAAGCCCGGCTGATCAGGCGCTTGGAGCCACAAGAAACCACTCGGAAAAACATAATATTAATATCAACTTCATACTTGTCCCGCAGATAGCGAATAATCCGCTCGGTGCTGTCATCCATTTTTGCGGCGACAATTACCATTTTGACATTATTGTTAATGCTGTCTTCTTCTAATACTGTGCCGTACTTCTTCTTGTATGCTTCATTCAGTGTTTCATGTCCGTCAGAAAACTGCAGATATTGCTCCGCTAATTCCTCCAACGTCAAATCAGCTATACAGGAAGCATAATCAATTGCCTGAGCTGTAACCTCTCTTGGCGTCAGCTCTTTTTTCAATTCTACAACAACCAGATCCCCATCGTGATCCATGCAGAGTAAATCTATGTATTTCCCCGCAATTGTGCGCACCTGTCGGCCAATTAGGAGCCAATCCGGATTTAGAATTTCTATGTGCTCTGCGAGCAAGTCCTCTAACTCTTTTTCGTTGGTCAGTTCTGCCGGCTGCAGTTGAATTTTATCATCTAAAGACCATATCACTTGCGAAATTGCCAATGTGACCACCGTCCCATCATAGAGTTAATAAGTGCCTATTTCAGACGCTGGAAATAACGCTCCAGCTTTTCATCACAGATCCGCTCGATCTCCTGCCTCTCCTCTCGAGTCAGCTTCTTCCAAACCGACTCATCCATCTGGATCACGCCCAGTGTCTTGGTGTGGTGGAGCATCTGCATGTCCTCAAACCGCTTGAAGGGGTTGGACAGGATATTCCGCTGGGCCTGGGCATCAGTATAGCCGCCTTTGGCGTAGATACTGTTGACCTTTTCCGCCACCAGTCCAGCCGTCCGGCGGGCCTCGTAGAACTCCCGGAAGTAGGTGACAATGTCGCTGAGCTTTACCCGTCCCTTGTCATCGGCAAACAGCAGGACGGCTTTGAGCAGAACCGGCTTGTAGGAGTAGCTCATGTCCATCTGACGCACCATATCCAGAAATAAATCCTTGCGGTTGGAGTCGTCGATCAGTGTCCAGCCGTACTGCTCCGCATACTTCTGGAGCGTTTCCTCTTTGAAATATTTGAACGTCCGATGCTCGCTCATGGGCACCACCAGATCGGGCACCAGCAGACCCTCACGGACATACCGCTCGATGGTCTCCGTCTGCACATCCACCCGGCGGACAAACTCCATCTGGGAGATCATGCCGGCGGCCTCCTCTTGCCAGTTGAAGATGTCCACCAGTTCGTAATCCAGGGCGTCCACCGGCCAGTCGATGAGGGCGTCCGGGCGGTCGCCCTTGTCATAAAGCCCCTGCTCGGCGGTTTTCTGCTGTTTGGTGCCTAAAACCAGGGCGCCGGGCTTGTATTCCTTCAGCCGGAACAGCCGGTGCATGGAGTAGGGCATATTGTACTGGCTGGCGTTGTCCACAAAGTCAAACACCATCAAACTCTCCTTGCCGGGGGACAGCCGCATGCCGCGGCCCAGCTGCTGGGTATAGAGCACCTTGGACATGGTTGGCCGGGCCATGAACAGGACTTCCGTGGCCGGACAGTCCCAGCCCTCGTTGAGCAGGTCACAGGCGCACAGCACCTTGGTCACGCCCTGTTCAAACCGGGCCAGCACCTCCCGGCGGTCGCTGGCTTTGATCTCGCCGGACACGGCCTCGGCAGCCACACCCGCGGCGTGGAGCCGTCCAGCAATCTCCTGGGCATGCTTGACGGAGGCGCAGAAGATGACCGTCCGCTTGTCCTTCACATACTGGATCCAGGTGTCCACGATGAGCTGGTTGCGCTCCGGCACATAGATCTTGCTCTCCAGGTCCCGGATGTTGTACTGGACGCTGTTGAACCGCACCTTGGTCAGATCAATGTTGGTGTGGATGCGGATGCACCGCACCGGCACCAGCTCGCCGATTTCCACGGCCTTCTGGATGTCCAGCTTGTGGGCGGTGTTCTTGAAGATGTCCAGGATGTTCTTGTCGTCGGCTCGCTCTGGTGTGGCGGTCAGGCCCAGGGTGAATTCCGGCGTGAAGTAGGACAGGACCTTCTGATATGTATCGGCGGAGGCGTGGTGGGCCTCGTCCACGATGATGTAGCCGAAGTCATCCGGCTTGAATCGCTCCAGATTCAGAGCTACACTCTGGATGCTGCCGCAGACCACAAAGGCATTGCCCTGCTTCATGTTCTCCACATAGCGGCCCACCGTGGTCCGGGGCCACAGCTCCCGGAAGGTCTTGGTGGCCTGATCCACCAGCTCCACCGTGTGGGCCAGGAACAGCGTGCGCTTACCGAACCGCTTGGCATCCATGACTGCGGTCACTGTTTTACCGGTTCCGGTGGCGTGATAGAGCAGCGCAATGGTCTCGAAGTGGCAGCGCATTTCCTCCAGAGACGCCAACGCCTGCTTCTGATGTTCCTTCAGCTCCAGCTGGGAGCCATCCAGGGACTTGCCCCGCTGGGTGGGGAGGTAGTCCTCGATCTCCTTAAAACTGGGGTGCTGACCCAGGAAAACCCGCAGTTCGTCCTTGACGGTTTCCGGCTGTTGCTGCATCTGCCGTACCGCCCAGCGGTACACATCCCAGCCCAGATAGATCATACTGTTCTGTTTGAGCAGGTCGTCGTAGAACTTATTCTGGGAGACCAGCTTGGGGTTGTGGGAAGCCTCGTCATCTATCTCGATAGCCACCTTCCGTCCGCCGTTTTCAATCAGAAAGTCAGCAAACCGGCTGTTCTGGTAGATGTCGGAGAAGGGGTATTGGGAGTAGAGATAGCCGGCCTTTTCGGCACCGAAGGTGTCGGAGAATAGTTCGATGAACAGATCTTCGGCACTGCTGCCGGAGGCGGAGCGGTAGGTTGGCATAGAGGTCACCTCGGTTTCCTGTCAAGGTATGTATCTGAAATCTTCCCAAGAGCCACTAATCTGGATTCAATGGCTCCTCTGCTTCTGCCGTGCTCCTTAGCAATTGCAGAAGTCGTCATTCCTGAGTCAAATTCGTCAAGCAACTTTTCTTCCTCAATCTCCGTCCATGGTTTTCCAGCATTCCGAGGCAGACTTTTTTTCTTGGGAGAAGGAATCACATTCAAAACTTCATGAAAAGCTCGAATCATTTCAGGCTGATTGCATACATGGTTTTGAGGTAAAAGTTCTCCGGTAAACGGATCAATGCCGTCAGCCAAAGCAGACAATAACTCTTTTGCTCTTGCAATATCCATTCAGCAACCCTCCTTTACTTCCCTTAGCAAGATTTTCTTTTCAAATCCACCCCGTTTGGCGGCCTTGTCTGCCCGCACCTGCTCCAGCTCTCCCAATGTCCAGCCGCGGGCCTTTACGACAGCCTGCATAACCTCCAGAAGGTCAGCCAGTTCTTCCAAGGATTTGCTCTCCTGGTATTCCGCCAGTTCTTCGTTCAGCTTCTGGTCCAGAAGGGATATGTAGTCCTCATCAGAAAGCGTTTCACAGATACAGGTTTTTCCATCCGCTTCGATGATCTCAGGGATGCGATCGCGCACCAGTTTGTGATAGGTTTTAGTAGGCATCCTTTAGCTTCCTCAAAATCTCCACATCCGCAGGGCAAAATTCATACTGATCAATCTCATCTACCATGATCCAGTGGATATCATTGTGCTCCAGTTTCTGGGGTGTGCCCTCTCGGATGGTGGCATGGAACAGCGTCAGATGGACCGTCAGATCGGGGTATTCGTGAATCACGTCCATAAACACCTCGCCCACATTCAACGTGACTGCCAGTTCCTCCTGACATTCTCGAATGAGAGCCTGCTCCTTGGTTTCGCCTGGCTCTACCTTGCCGCCCACAAATTCCCACGGCAGCCCTCTGGCCTTGTGAGCCGGGCGCTGGCAAATCATAAATTTGTCCTGATCCCAGATCAGCGCTGCAACTACCTCAGTCATTCTTAATACTCTCCATTGTGATTACCGGCCTCTCCTAATTACTCTGTTAAAAATACTTCCTGTTCAATTGTAACGCCGTATTCCAATATTTTTTTCATGGCCATATGGAAAATCGGATACTGATCACAGGCGAGGGCAGTCTGAACAGTCTTCAAGTAATGCTCTGAACGCACGAGTCCGGTACCATGATACGTTGTCACATCTTCGGCAGACATTCGCATCGGCGTCAGCGTAGGGAATATGCCCTTCAGGCGTTCAAACATTTGGAATCCGCCTAAATCAATATCTGCCCAAAAAACGGTCTCGGTCTGGTTTTGCAGTGCGGCGGCCATCTTTCTAAAAAACTTGCACTTTTGTGGACTTAAAAAGCCACCGTGGTAAACCACAAGTTCCCATGGACGCAGTTCAGACAACACGAATTCATCGTAGTTGGTCTTGTTTTCGATAAAAATCACTTTTCGAATCGCACTCATGTCAAAAGACTGTATGGTGTCAACACCTGAGCTTGGCAGCGCCAGGCCATACGGAGCCGCAGCGGCCACGGAGATCTCCCCCTGTTCAGTTTGGATGACGCAGTTTCCGGTAAGCTCATAGAGCTCCGGACGGGCATAGATACCCAGATAGGCCAGCTGCTCCCGCTCGCCCAGTTCACTTTGCTCACAGGCCTCTATCAATCCGGCACAGTACGACAAAGCAATCCGCAAGAACGAATCTCGCACCTCTCGCTCGAAGGTTTTAGTGTTCTGGTAACACTTTCCGCTGAAGGCGCGCATGGTAATGGATTCCCCACTCAGAGCATCGTACACCACAAATGCAGTCAGCAGCTGATCCAGCAGCACCAGATCCTTCTTGCAGTAGGGCGGCACTCGAAGGTTCTCTTTTGCCTGATGGCAGATGTCATCTCGCCACGCCAGGATCCAATCTGTCGTAACGCCAGAAAGCCTTGCGGTCATACGCTCTATTACAGTTTGCGCCAGTTCTTTGGGATGTGTGCGGCCTGTCAGCTGATAACACTCCGCAAGGTGTTCTAAATTCAGTACCACACAAGAAAGAACCGGGCGTCCGCTGACCCACTCTGCAGAGATCAGACCATGGGCTTTCAGATCGTTTACTACATCGTTCCATGTGTCTCGAATTTGTGCATCTTCATAAGCATACTCCGGAAATTCGTGTTTTTCAATCCGGAGCATCACCCGGCGCGTGGAGGTACCCGGCTGCGTCAGATGCTTACTTTTTTCATATTTGTCCAGCAGATGGGACAGAAGGATATTTTGTTTCATCCCGGCATGATCTCCTTCCCCCAAGCCTTGACACGCATTTGATATCTCTCTTTTATCACCAAGTGAGTACGGTCCGCCAGAGGCATAATATCTGGCAGCTTGTCCGGGGGCGTACAGATAATTGCCTGCAATCCCATTTTCCGCAGGAGACGGACGCTTTCTATAATGCGGTCACTGTCCATTTTGTTGAATGCTTCGTCAAACACCACCAGCCGAACAGTGTTACTGGCCAGAGTAGAAGAATTGTTTACCTGGTATAGCTGCGCAAAAGAAGCCAGTACGGCAATATAGAAGGGTGTCTGGGTCTCACCGCCGGACTTGGTATTCAAAGTCTGGGAAAGTAACTGCCTGGAGCCGTTTTGATCTGTGGTTTCCAAATCAAATTTCAGATAGGTTCTAAAGTCGGTAAATCGTTCGATATTTTGCTGAAGCTCGCTCTGCTTCCTGGCATTGACCTGGGTATCATCCGACATGGCAATTTGGCTGAACAAAGTTTCCACCAGATTTCCGTATTTCTGCTGGAACGGCAGCGTGAACAAGCCGCCATCCCCTTCCATCAGCTCCGGTGCCATAATCATATCATAATAATCAGCGTAGTCTGGGTTGCGGTCTATTTTGAACTGGTACTGGTCTGTGCCAAACTTTGCCTGCTTCAGCGCCTTATTGAGATTCTTAACCTGTCTCTCCACCTGCTCGATGCTGGATTTCAGCTTGTTTAAAAAATCGTTTTTGAACTGTTCCATAGCACTTTCCCGGGCGGCCTTGATTTTCTCTCGGTATTTTGGCAATTCATTTTCTTCCAAAACCTGTCGCTCTGATTCATATTCTTCGTTGTCCATAGCATCCACCCGGAAGGGGCAGGGCTTAAACTGCTCTGCATAGTCCTGCCTTGCCCGAAGCAGTTTCTCCCTGGTCTGTTCCTGCTCATTGATAGTGCGAGGCAGTTGATCGCTGAAGTTCTTATGTACCGCTGCTGCTCGTTTCAGACGGGCAAGCTCCTGCTCATACCGAGGCAGACCTGTCCGCTCTTGGTATTCCTGAGAAAATGTCTCGGAAATGCGATTTTCCAAATCCTTGAGCTTTTGACGCTGACCCGGCAAGCGTTCCTCTTCTAACTGGCGGATCTGGGCCTTCAGTTGCCCCCGCTGATCCACTGTGTCTTGCTGCCTGTTGCGTAGCGTCTTGATCTCACCAATCAGGCTTGCAATGGTCTGCCGCTGTTCATCCAGCCAAAGCAAATTCAGCTGGGAAAGCTGTTCCTCCGTTTGCGCAATTTCTTTTTTGATTTCCAGGCTGCGCAGGTAATCATTCAGTTTTTCCTGTACCGTACTCTGTACGAAAAACTGGTTAAACAGTGGTTCTTCCTGCCGTTTCAACACCTGCAGAATGGGCGTCCAATGTTGGATGCACTCCTGTGCCCGCTCCAGCTCCGCCTCCAGTCTCCGGATCCGCAAGGCTACGGCGCGGCGACCAATAAAGGCGTCTTCCATCCACGCACGGCGTAGAGGGCGGGTCACATACCCTTGATACAGCATACCTTCGGCTGTGATGGCCGTCTTATGGCTGCGGAGCTCCTCCACTCGCTCGCAGCACACCACCCGTCCCAGCAGATAGTCAATATAGCTGCGAGCCAGATCATTTTCCGTTTCCACCTTTTGGGCCAAACTATTCTCCAGGGGTTGGAGTTTTTCCTTTTCCCGCAGTTTACCGATGTCCACAATGCCAAAAGAGCTTTGACCGAACTCCTCCTTGATTAAATCGTAGAGTTTCTGCGCCTCCGGGTAGCAGGCTGGCTCCACCAGCAGATAAAACTTCTGGGTGTTGAGATAGCCCTCCACTGCACCACGCCAGGCCTCTTCCTTCATTTCCAATACATCAGCCAGGATTGGCACCTCCACCGGCTTGCCCATCTTCTGTTCCAGTTCCATGCTCAGGCGCTTTTGTAGCTGGAGCAGACCCCGAGGATAGTCTTTGATGTTTTTACGCAGATTGGCTAATGCGGCTTGTTTTTGATCTGCTTCAGCCTTGTATACGCTCAAACGATCTTCCACCTTGTGGGCGGCATTTCGAATTACAGTGGTGAGCTCTGCCACCGCAGCCTGGGCTTGCTCAAAGAGGGAAAGTGGACGGGCAAACAGCTGCGAATCTGCATCCTCCAGGGCCGCATATACCTTTCCTGCCATCTCCGCAGCTTGCTGTACCTGCGTTATATCTTCTTCCATCTCCCAAGCAGTGATATCCCCGCATAAATGTTGGATGCGACTGGTTTCCCGCCTGATTTCCAGCGTCAGGGCTTGTATGCCCGACAGCAGTCGTTCCTGTTCCTGCAGCAGCGTTTTCTTTTTCTGTCGAAGCTTATCCTCCTCCTGAAAAACATCGCTTTGTCTTACCGCCAGCTCCAACTCCTGCCGCCGTTCCTCTTTTTCCTCGATCTCCTGGGAAAACACCTTGATATGCTCCTCTGCCTTCTGCAAGGCAGCTTCACTATCTCGCAGTTCCAGTTCTGTGTGATCGATGGCAAACTGCTGCGCTTCCTTCTCCGCCCACAGAGACAGAAAAAATTGAATGTGCCACCGGTCAATGGCTTGCTGCCAATCCTGGTACAGCCTCCCGATTTTCCGCAAAGCCTCCAGTTTTTCCTCCTGACGCTGTGCCAGCTGCTCATGGCGCTTGTAATCCCAGATATTCTGCTGCATAGCCTCGATATCTGGCTTTTGAGGGATATCGCAGATATTCTCTGTAATAAACTTTTGGATGTCTACAATGGGGCGAAAGGAGATGGCCTTCTTCATCATCCGCATAACCTGCTCGTTATGGACATTCCACTTTGCCAGCAGATCTTCCTGGTACTGCTTATGGGTATCATAAAGTTTTCCCCGCGTACCGTACTCTTTCAAAAATACACGAAGAGTAGGAATATCAATGGCCTCGCCCTGTCGTATAAAGCAGTCCTCCGGCAAAGCCCCATCATACAGGAAGAAGCGGTCTTGCCGGCTTCCGTCGCTCCGACAGTCGAAGATGACGCCGCTGACAAATTGCTTACCCTCCACATCATCCAAAAATTCACAGGCAATAAAGGTGGAGTAATTCTTCCCGCGCCTGGAATTGGGGTTATTTTCGTCCATATCAGCCCGCAGGTATCCGTCCAGTGTCCGCTGAGACTTCTCATTGGCTGCCTGGTTGAAGTTCCGGGCGTTGGTCTCACCCAGAAGGACGATTTGAAGCGCATCGATCACAGTGGATTTTCCTGCTCCGTTTTTTCCTGTCAGGAAATTGATATCCTCCACTTCGATGAGTTCTTTGGCAAAATAGAGCCAATTAATCAGTAGAATCTTCTTCAGCTTCTTCACTTTCCTCCTCCTTTCTCAGTACTGATACAATGGCATTTAGTTTTTCGCTGGAAACCGCAGAAAGGACGGTGGGCAATATAGCAAATCTACAACTGCCCTGGTTATATTTCCCCTCGATCCGTTGGATTACCGAGTGGTTATCCAGCACTGTAAGCGCTCGCTTCACATCATCCATGTTGGGCTTTGCCGGTAAGATGGCATAGTCTGTCACTACTTTTTCCAAAAGATCCCGAACAGAACAGACGGCGTCCTGCGCCAATCCCAGTCGCTCAAGGTTTTCCTCATAGAGCATACGGATTGCCAGAAGGATAGCGGTTTCTTTCTTGTTCAAATTGCAACGATTGGCTTCGTCTGTGTTCAGAACATAAAAATACCCGTTCAAATCGTCCTTGCGCAGATCCCAATCCAAAAAGGCCAAATACTCCTGTATCGCCTCAAAGTGGGCAGAGAGAAACACATAGTCCGGATTGTTGACCCGCCCCACCCCTGGTTGGTACACGGTTCTTACCACATAGGTGCGGCTGAGGAGCTGATTGCAGACGGCCTTGAAGCGGTCGAGTTCCTTTTGTGTTGCAGTACCAAACCACTCGAAACTCATTTCTTTCCCTCCTTGCGCGTAATTTGAAGCTGTGGAATGGTGTATGCATTTTCGGTAAATGTGCCTTCCAGCTCTCGGACCACAAAGCCCGCCTCGGGATCGCGACCAGTGAGCACAGCCAACATACTCATAATATAAGCCCGATCGTCCGACAGCCCCATATCTTTAGAATAGCAAACTCCACGATCTCCCAGCCATTTTTCTACGTATGCCGCAATGGCGGACCGGCCATACTCTGTTCGAAGTAATTCCAATACCTGCGCCTCTGCCGCTGCATCCAGTTCTGTTTCCTCGATCAGCACCGGAGCTGTCTTCGTCCGTTTTCCGGGTCGCTTTCGATACCAAAGGCTCTTATAAGAAAGGAAAGACTGTCCATAGATCTGAAATGCAGGCTGGATCCGATCCACCAGCTCGGAATCTTGATGTTTTCCTCCAAGGGCATTCAGAAGGTAATTGAGATTTCCACGAACAGAGAAATCGCGATTTGTCAAATTCTCTAATTTCTGTGTCGTTGCTCTGGTATATCGGCGCACCTGGCGATCAATCTCATCCAGATACTCCGATTCGATGCTGTCATAACAGTCCTTTACCTCAAAAATCTTTTGCAGCAGATCCCGCCGACAGTCTGCCAGTGCGGTACCCCGCCGATCCTGTAACGCTGCGTTCGCAAGAGCTGCCAGCAGCGCATCATCTTCGGCCCAGTTTGTAAGGATTGTCTGGATTGGAACCCGGTACTTTGGAACTGAATCCTTAATTTTCAGAGGCCGAATATAGGCCTCTACCACTTTCTGCCCAAAATCATCAAAATGTGAGGCCAGAACATCATTCACTTCCTGCATCTTCATTTGTAATTGAAAGAAGTGCTTTACGTTGTGATAGACCATTTGAAGCAGTTGGAGCAGTGCCTGGGTATTATCGTAGGCATTGTAAACCGCTGCCATCTTGTCATAGATGCTGCCGCTCTCATCGGCCACTTTCAGGGTGGAGTACGTGCTGAACACATAGGAATAGCCGCGAATAGGGCTGTCATCCCGCAGTTGATGGAACAGCTTCAGAAGGGAGCTGCTGTAGCCAGGAACTGTAATATATTCATCAAAGTCCTCGCTGCGCTCTTTTTCGAACCACCCTTTGCTGTATAATTTACGAATCAGAAATCTGGCACGACCTGAAATATCCCTCAGTTCTTCCTCATCAATGTCCTCCCCCTCAAATGTAGCATCGGCCAGCTGCTGCTCCAATTTGCTGCGAAGCATGGAGTACAAGACATGCTCTGGGATTTTCAAATTATCTCGGTATGCTTCCCAAAGCACATCAAGTGCGTCAGCATACAGTGCACGATTTGGCGAAGCCAAAACAGAAAATAATTCAGTTGGGATACGCTCAAATAGGTTCATCGCAATCCCTCTCTTATAGGAGAAATTTATGACTGGAATTCTAATCAAACTTAACGATCGACCAGATATTATATTTGAAAATGGGACTTTCTACGGTGGATTACATTGTGGGGAATGCTTGTCTGTTTTTAAAGAAAATGTAGGGTGGGTCCCAGTGCGGCTGGAATTTACCGACGACTGGGTGTTGGTGGATGGCGGCAGGGCCAAAATATTCCCAGTTCCGTATGGAGACCGCGTCATGCTGTAAGTGTACTATCCCACCACCAATTTATTGGTTTTTTTCAAAAACTTCGCCGGAATTGGCCGTTCCAGCTTCCAGGTGATATTCATGGGTCTGCTCCCCTCGTGCTTCACATAGTCGGCCGCCCCCAGGAAGGTGTAGGCCGCTGCACCTCCTGTGATCCGGTCGGCCTTAAACTCCCGGACGAACAACAGCACTTTGCTCCCCCATTCCCGGTGATGGATATACCGCTGTCCAGTGGGTGAATCTGCCGCCGTGGTGCTCTGGCTCTGCCAATGGAACAGGCTCTCATTGATGGAGTAGTCGTTGTACATGGTGGTGGGCGAGTAGTCCTTATCCGCCTTATTCAGCGTCACAAAGAACACGTCCAACTGTTTCTCCGGCAGCCACTTCACGCCCTCACGCACTGTGGCCGGTTTCAGGAAATCCAGTGCCACCAACAGCTGGTCCCGGGTATAGGTGCAGTGGAGATCCAGCGGGCAGTCAAAGCCCAAGTCCACCGGCTCGTCGATGAAATCGATCTGTTCATACCGATAGCGGAGCAGGGCCAGAAGCTCCCCCAGTAGTACAGGGCTGTCCGAGAGAGCATACAGATTGTCCAGCACCTCGTCGGATGCCCAGCTCTCCGCCGCCTTGCCCCAAACGGTCACATAGAACATCTGGAGCATCCTCTGCTCCAGCTCACTCAGCGCCGCGAAGTCCACATCGTCCAGATGGGGCAGCAGGTCCAGCAAAAAGCGTATCCACCGTCGGGAGTCCACAACGGCCAACCGGCCAAAGGCTTTTGTCAGTGTTTCCTCCATCGGTTCGCTGAAATCCTCCATCACATCCGCCCGGGCGCAGATGCGGGAAAAGGAGGAGAACCTGTAAATTGCCCTGGGGTCCAGGTGGTAATACTCCAGAAAGTTGGCCAGAGTCAGCTCCAGCCCGCTGTCCTCCGCAAAGCTGGCCACTCGGGATACCAGCCCGGCGGTATTGCCGTAAGAGGCACGGATGTTCTCCAGAATATACTTGGCGGCCTTCTTCTCCAGCTGTATGTAACAGCCCTTGGGTGCGGAAACAAACCCGTCCTTGATCTCCCGGGTCACACTGCAGGTGGTATTGCTCAGCAGGGCGGCAAACTTGTCCTCGAAGTTGTACCGCTTGTTGGCCTGGCCGATAAAGTCCAGCACCGTCAGGCATTCCTTATCCTCCGCCAACCGCAGGCCACGGCCCAGCTGCTGGAGGAAGATGGTCAGGGACTCAGTGGGCCGCAGGAACAGTACGGTGTTGACCTCCGGGATGTCCACACCCTCGTTGTAGATGTCTACCACGAAGATAAAGCGAACCTCACCGCCTACCAGCCGCCCTTTAGCGTTTTTTCTCTCCTCATCGGAGGATTTTCCAGTCAGGAAAATGGAGGGAATTCCGCGGTCGTTGAAATAGCGACACATAAACTCCGCATGCTCAATGGACACGCAGAAGCCCAACCCCTTCACCTCGTCGATGTCGGTCACATACTTGAGAAGGGAGGACACCACCAGGTCGGCGCGGCGGTTTGCCACGGCGCCGCTGAAGGTGTAAAGCTTGGAAAGCTCCCCCTTATCGTAACCGCCAGCGGTCCATTTCAGCGTGTTCAGATCCACCGTATCGGTGACGCCGAAATACTGGAAGGGGCACAGCAACTTGCGGTCAATGGCCTCCGGCAGACGGATCTCGGCGGCGATCCGGTTATTGAAGTAGGGCAGCACGCTCTTGCCGTCCATGCGTTCCGGGGTAGCGGTCAGGCCCAACAGGATCTGGGGCTGGTAGTAGGACAGCAGCTTCTGGTAGGTGGGCGCTGCCGCATGGTGGAACTCGTCCACCACGATGTAGTCGTAGAAATTCGGGGCGGTCTTGGCGGCAAAATCCTGGGAGTTGAAGGTCTGAATGGACAGAAACAGGTGGTCAATGCTCTCTGGCCGGTAGCTGCCCACAAACAGCTCCCCGAAGTTGGCGTCCTTCAAAATCGCCCGGAAGGTGTACAGGCTCTGCCGCAGGATCTCCTCCCGGTGTGCTACGAAGAGCAGCCGACAGGGCTTGCCGGGGTGCTGTTTGCAAAATCGCTTGTAGTCCAGCGCGGAGATCACCGTCTTGCCGGTACCAGTGGCGGCCACCACCAAGTTGCGGATGTAGCCCCGGACGGCGCGCTCCGCCTCCAGCTTGTCCAGGATCTCCTGCTGGTAGGAGTAGGGCGCGATATCCATGGTGTACACTTCGGCGTTGTTGGCGTCGAAGTATTTTTCCGCCTTCAGCGCCCGGGCCAGCCGTTCCTTTTGATCCTCGGAGTAGTACTCAAACTCGCTGGAGTTCCAGTAGCTCTCGAAGGTGGCGGCAATCTTGTCGATGGTCTCCGGCAGATCCCGGCGGGTGACCTTCACATTCCACTCCAGACCGCTGGAGATGGCGGCATTGGACAGGTTGGAGGAGCCCACATAGGCCGTGGTGAAGCCGGTGTCCCGGTAAAAGACATAGGTCTTGGCGTGGAGCCGGGTGCGCTTGGTGTCGTAGCTGACCTTGATTTGGGTGTTGGGCAGGGCACGCAGCTCCTCAATGGCTTTCACATCGGTGGCCCCCATGTAGGAGGTGGTGATGATCCGTAGCTCTCCTCCGTTTTGGGTGAACTCCCACAGCTCGTCCATCAAGAGCCGCAGGCCGCTCCATTTGATGAAGGACACCAGCATGTCGATGCGGTCGGCGGAGACGATCTCCTTTTTCAGCTCTGTGTACATCTGGGGCTCATGGATGGCCCCGGTGAACAGGCTGCTCTGTGCGATGGAGGTCTCCGGCCGGCTCAGGTCGGCCGCGGTTTTACCTACCGCCAGCCGGGGGTCTTGCTCCCGTAAAAGCGCAAGAAGCTGCTCTGCCCGCTGGTCAACGCTCAGCGCGGCAAAGTCAGCTTCCTGGGTTGTGTTCTGGATGAGAGTCACGATCTGGTTGACGAGGCTGATCTGCGTGGAGATATCTCCGCCGTTATCCGCCACATTCTCCAGGCCTTTTTGCACCACATCCGCCAGATACTGCGCCAGCACCTTGGAGGCCTCCGCCTTGTCAATAGGCGCAAACGATTTACGGGCGTCGGGAATCTCCGAAAGCTCGCGGTTCAGGGCAGTATTGATGATTTGTTCGTAAATGCCGGGAGATAGCATATCGTTCACGCTTCCTATCTTCGCTTTTAGGATGTATATTGTACTTAGTATAACTGCAATTCTAAAATCCCACAAGGACGGATTAGCAGGTAGCAAGAAAACGATCCTGCTTTTACCGCACCCCAATTTCCCACTATTAGAGCTTAGTTTAGCATAATCCTTGTCCAATAAACAGGACTATCACCTTTGTTGTAGTAGAAAGCGGATGATATAAACAATGTACACCTTCACGATAAACGAAAAAACGGTATCCATTTTCCCGAGTTTGGAAGCAAATGCCCCTATTATCTACCTCAACACCTTCTCCGGCGAAGAGCAAAAGGTGTACGAGGCCGCGCAGGCTGCTGGCTGCCCGCCGTTCACACTGGTGGCTATCACCGATCTGGACTGGAACCACGATATGGCCCCCTGGGATAGTCCATCCGCTTTCAAAAACGCGGACCCCTGCACCGGCGGGGCGGACGACTATCTGCGGCTTCTGACCGAGGAGATCATTCCGGCGGCAGAGAAAGAGATTGGCAACGTTCCTCGTTGGCGCGGCATCGCCGGGTACTCGCTGGCCGGGTTGTTTGCCCTCTACGCCATCTACCGGACGGAGCTGTTTTCCCGGGTGGGCAACATGTCCGGCTCCCTCTGGTTCCCCGGAATGAAGGCGTATATCTTCTCCCATGAGCCAAAGCGTCGGCCGGACTGCATATACTTCTCCTTGGGAGACAAGGAGAGCAAAACCAGGAATCCGATCCTGCGCACGGTTCAGGAGAACACCGAGGAGATATGCGCTTATTACCAGCGCAGGGGGATCGACACGGTGTTCCGGCTGAATCCTGGCAACCACTTTGTCCAGAGCGTGGAGCGCACCGCGGCCGGTATTGTCTGGATGCTGGGCCGGTAAGCCTTGTCGAGCCGGATGTTTACCGTTATACTGGCAGCAGGAAGGCATTGTGAGAGCAGTGCCGCGTTGCAGTGACAAACACATACCATGCACACAAGGGAGAAAAGGCCGATGAATACACCTACATTGGAAACGGAGCGGTTGATTTTACGAAAATTCACAGAGCAGGACATGGACGCGCTGTTCCTGATTCTTCAGGATGAAGAAGTCAATCGGTTTCTGCCCTGGTATCCAGTGAAAACCATGGACGAAGCCAAGCAGTTTTACGAGGAACGATACGCGCCGATCTATGCCCAGCCCCGCGGGTATGCCTATGCGATCTGTCTTAAAGAGCGCAACACCCCAATTGGCTACATAAACGTGGCCATGGACGAACATCACGATTTCGGCTATGGGCTTTCCAAGGAATATTGGCACAAAGGAATCGTCACGGAAGCGGGCCGGGCGGTGATCGCGCAGGTGAAAAAGGATGGTTTGCCCTATATCACCGCTACGCATGACCGAAACAACCCCAGAAGCGGCGGTGTGATGCGAAACGTGGGTATGAAATACCAATATTCCTACGAGGAGCAGTGGCAGCCGAAAAACATCCTGGTCACATTTCGGATGTATCAGCTGAATCTGGACGGAGAGAAAGAACGGGTCTACAAAAAATACTGGGACAGCTCGGACGTTCACTTTATCGAGGCGGGGATATAATGACCATGCAAATTCGAAAACTACGCCCCGGCGACGATCTCTTCGCTGTCAGCCGGGTGTACGAGGAGAGCTGGCGGGAAGCGTATCGTGGACTGCTCCCCCAGGAATATCTGAACAGCATCCCGTTGGGAAAATGGGTCCCCTATCTGGAACAGGCCGGCCGGGAGTCACTGCTTTTGCTGAAGGGAGAAAAAATCGTAGGCACTGCCAGCTGCTGTGCCAGTCGGACGCCGGAGCTGGCAGGCTGGGGTGAGATCGTTTCCCTCTATCTTCTGCCCGAATACTGGGGGAACGGCTGGGGAAAGGCACTGCTTTCCGCCGCAGTGAAGCAGTTGGAATCCATGGGCTATCGTGACCTTTTCCTGTGGGTACTGGAGGGAAATCAGCGGGCCAGAGCTTTCTATGAGTGCATGGGATTCCGCCCCAGCGGAGCCTATACGGAAGATGAGATCGGCGGGATGCCGGTGCGGGAAATCCAGTACCGCTTAGAAAGGACGGACAATTTATGCCGACTTCCCAAGTGACCGTCCATTTCCCCTGCCCGGTGGAGCGGGTGTGGCCAACCGCGGCCGACCTCTTCCACACCGCCTGGCGGCGGAACTGGCAGGCGTTTTCCTGATGCGGAAAAAAGCATGAGACAGCCAAAGGCCCCCGGCGAAAAGCCGAGGGCCTGCTTCATTCTCACTTCACCCAATGAGCCACGGCATCCCGCAGGAAGCGGGCGCAGCCGGGCACTCGTTTGTCGTAGTAGGCGGTGAACCGCTCGTCCATCACATAGAGCTCCGCGATCCCCCGGTGCCTGGCCGGGTCGTACTGCTTCCCGGTAATGGTGAGCCACCGGCGGTGGAGGGCGGTGATCTCCTTGCCCTCTTGATCTTCCGGGGACAGCCCGGCCTGGACGGCTGCCTCCAGCCGCTCCTGGATCTCCCGGCCCAGGTCCGTCCATTCCTGATACTGCGCCTGGGTCAGGCCCATCACCGCGGCGTTGGCCTCGTCCACCTCCTGGTCGCCATACTTGGTCCGGATCTCCGCTCCGTAGACTTCCTCATTATGGGTTACCGTGCGCCGCTTGAACGCCTCAAATTTCTGCTCGTCGCTCATGATCTCGTTCCTTTCTTCCGCTCCGATGGTGTCTTTCACCGACCGGATGAGCTGTTCCAGCCGCTCCCGCTCCGCCTCCAGCGCGGCCAGGTGGTTTCGCAGGGCGGCCAGACGGTCAAAGGAGGGATCGTCCAGACATTCCTTGATCTGGGCCAGCTCCACCCCGAGGGCCCGGTAATAGAGAATGTCCTGCAGCCGGTCTACTTCCGCCCCGCCATAGTAGCGGTAGCCGCTCTCCGCCACCCGGCTGGGCTTGAGCAGGTCGATCTGGTCGTACCAGCGCAGGGTGCGGGTGGTCACCCCGGACAGGCGCGACAGCTCCTGAATGGAATACTCCATGAAACATCCCTCCTTACGGATACTATACCAGTTGACGGAGCGTCAAAGTCAAGGGAAGCTTTCAATTTGACGATTCTTTTTCTTTCGGCAACCGAACAATACCATAGAAAGAGAGAAATGGCCACTAAAAAACTGATTTTCTTTTAACCGCAGAGCGAACGAAAGCCGCCCGGTTGCTTTCAAATCAAACATGACATACAGTTGTCCTGTTTCTATGGTATAATGCAGATAAAAGAAGGAAAGGCGGTGCATCCCATGAAAATGGAGCGGCTCATTGGCATCCTGTCCATCCTGCTCCAGCGGGAGAGGGTCACCGCCCCGGAGCTGGCGGAGCAGTTTGAGGTGTCCCGGCGAACCATCCAGCGGGACATCGAATCTCTGTGCCGGGCGGGCATCCCCATCGCCACCGCTCAGGGCGCGGGCGGCGGCATCTCCATCATGGAGGGCTACCGGGTGGACCGGACGGTGCTCACCGCCCCGGAGATGCAGGCCATCCTAGCGGGACTCAGGAGCCTGGACAGCGTCAGCGGCACCCGGCGCTATGCCCAGCTGATGGAGAAGCTGTCCGCCGGGACGGGCGCTCTGGTACCCGGCGGGGCCCACATGCTCATCGACCTTTCCTCCTGGTACAAGACCAGCCTGCCGCCCAAGGTCGAGCTGATTCAGAGTGCCATCGAGCAGCACCGCGCCATCCGCTTTACCTATTTCTCCCCCAAGGGGGAATCGGTGCGCACTGTGGAGCCCTGCTATCTGGTGTTCCACTGGTCGGCCTGGTATGTGTGGGGCTGGTGCCGGAGCCGGGAGGATTTCCGGCTGTTCAAGCTGAACCGCATGACGGATCTCACCGCCGGGGAGGGCTTTCCGCCCCGGGCTGCGCCCCTGCCGGATCTGGAGCCGGAGCGGCTCTTTCCGGCGAAGTATCAGGTCACCGTACTCTTTGAACCCAGCTGCCGCTGGCGGCTGGTGGAGGAATACGGGGCGGACCGCCTCACTACGGAGCCGGACAGTCGGCTGCGCTTCACCGGCGGCTTTCCTGACGCGGACAGCGTCCTCAGCTGGGTGCTCACCTTTGGGGATAAGGCGGAACTGGTGGAGCCGGAGGAGCTGCGGGAGCAGCTGGGACAGCTGGCCGAAACACTGGCCCATCGTTACAGGAGGGATTGAGATGGCCTCTCATCAGAACTTTGTGGACTATGTGGCCGAACAGCTACGGGAGGCCGGGACCATCCGCAGCCGGAAGATGTTCGGGGAGTACGGTCTCTACTGCGACGGCGTGTTCTTCGCCGTCATCTGCGGCGATCAGTTCTTTGTGAAGGTCACCCCGGCGGGCGAGGCGGCCTTTCCCAATCTGCCCAAGGCTCCGCCCTATGAGGGGGCCAGAGACTATATCTGGGTGGAGGATGTGGATGATCGGGACACCATGACCGCCCTCACCCGCCTGACTTGCCTGGCGCTTCAGGAGCAGCCGAAAAAACGGAGGAAATGACCATGGTCTTTGACTACAAGAAAGAGTACAAGGAGTTCTATCTGCCGCCCAGAACGCCGGGCATCGTCACGGTGCCCGCCATGAACTTTCTGGCGGTGCGGGGGCAGGGCGATCCCAACGAAGAGCACGGCGTCTACAAACAGGCTCTGGAGCAGCTCTACGCGGTGGCCTACACCATCAAGATGAGCAAGCGGAACCCGCCGGAGGGCTATTTCGAGTATGTGGTGCCGCCGCTGGAGGGCCTGTGGTGGCAGGAGGGCGTCCGCGGGGTGGACTATACCCGCAAGGCGGACTTTCGGTGGATCTCCCTCATCCGCCTGCCGGAGTTTGTGACCAAGGCGGTCTTTGACCGGGCCGTCCGGGAAGCGACGGAAAAGAAACAGCGGGACTTCGCCCAGGTGGAGTTCTTCTCCTGGGCGGAGGGTCTGTGCGTCCAGTGTATGCACATCGGCCCCTATGACGATGAGCCCGCCACCGTGGCGGCCATGGAGGAATACGCCAGGGAGCAGGGCTATGGGCCGGATTTCAGCCAGGGCCGGTTCCACCATGAGATCTACCTGAGCGACGTGCGGCGGTGCCAGTCGGGAAAGCTGAAAACTGTCATCCGACAGCCCATTAAACGGACGGAGTGATGAAAGAGATGGACACGATCATTCGCGAAATACGCCCGGAGGAATATACCTTTTTGCGGGAATTTCTCTATCAGGCCATCTATCTCCCGAAAGGCGTGGAGCCGCCGCCCCGGTCCGTGGTGGATTGGCCGGAGCTGCAGGTCTATATTGAGGGCTTCGGCACACGTCCCGGCGACCATTGTCTGGTTGCTGAGGTTGGAGGAAAAGTGGTAGGGGCGGCGTGGTGCCGCATCATGGAGGACTACGGCCACATCGACAACGACACCCCCTCCCTGGCCATCTCATTGCTGCCGGAGTATCGCGGAAAAGGCATCGGGACACGGCTGTTGAACGATCTTTTACTTCTGCTCCAGGAGAATGGATACCGGCGGGCATCCCTCTCCGTCCAGAAGGAAAACCCGGCCCTGTGCCTCTACCAGCGAGCGGGCTTCCGAATCGCGGCAGAAAAGGGTACGGAATATCTGATGCTTTGGGATGCTGCCCAGGCGATGGAGCAGGAGAATATGGATATGGATGCAGAAAAACAGCGGGAAAGTAAGATCCAGCAGTGGTTTTCCATGTGGCTGGACAAGCAGGATACGGGCATTGAGGATTTCTTCGCCCTCGACGCCGTCTACATCGAGAGCTGGGGGCCGGAGTACCACGGAAGTGGGAAGATCAAGCTGTGGTTTGACGAGTGGAACACCCGTGGCACCGTGGAGCGGTGGGACATCCGGCAGTATTTCCACAAGGGAGACCAGACTGTGGTGGAGTGGGCCTTCCAATGCGCCATGACGGATGGCACCGTCCAGAGCTTTGACGGGCTCTCCCTCATCCGCTGGAACGAAGCGGGCCAGATCTGCTTTTTGCAGGAATTCGGGTGCAACGAAAACCGCTACGACCCCTACGCCCAGGGGGACACCCCGGTGTTCCGGGAGGAACCGGCACTGTGGTTTTAACGGAGGGAGTGACATGAAAGGCTTTACCAGAGAAGAGACCCGCTTCTCCCTGTGCGGTCTCAACTGCGCCCTCTGCTCCATGTACCTGGGCGGGTACTGCCCCGGCTGCGGCGGCGGTGCGGGCAACCAGAGCTGCGCCATCGCCAAGTGCTCCCTGGCCCACGGCGGGGTATCGTTTTGCTGGGAGTGTCCGGAGTACCCCTGCTCCCGCTATGATGGCTTCGACGACGGGGACTCCTTCGTCCCCCACCGGAACCGGCAGCAGGATATCGCCCGTGCCCAGGAACTGGGGCTGGAGGCGTACCTCGCTCAGTTAGAGGAAAAGCGCGCCATATTGGACACACTTCTGGCGGGCTACAACGACGGCCGCCGCAAGACGCTCTTCCATACGGCGGTCTATCTTCTGCCGCTGGGGGAGTTACAGGCCGTGATGGCTGACTTGGACAGCCGGCCGGAGCTGGCCGGACAACCCATCAAGGAGCGGGCCCTCGTTGCCGTGGAACTGCTCCAGCAGGCGGCGGACCGCCGGAGCATCAGCCTGAAGCTGAACAAAAAAGAGAAGAAGGGGTGAGTTTATGCCGACTTCCAAGGTGAGCGTCCACTTCTCCTGCCCGGTGGAGCGGGTGTGGCAGGTGGTGACTGACCTTTCCAACACCGCCTGGCGCAGCGACCTCAAACGGGTAGAAGTGCTGGACGAGTCCCACTTCGTAGAACACACCAAGAGCGGCTATGCCACGAACTTCACCGTCACGGCCTGTGAACCGCTCCGCCGCTGGGCCTTTACCATGGAGAACGGCAATATGTCCGGCTCCTGGGAGGGGATCTTTGAAACGGCAGAGGACGGTACCCGGCTCCATTGCACCGAAACTGTCAACGCCAAGCGCTGGTGGATGCGCCCCTTTGCACCCGGCTATCTGAGGCGTCAGCAGAGGCTGTACCTGGACGATCTGCGGCGGGAACTGCAAAAATAGGGGCTGTTAGTTTGCGTTGCTTGCGGCAACGGGCCGCTTTGCCTACAATGGGGGCGAAAGGAGTGAAGCCCGATGCTCAATGAAAACATCAAAGCCATTCGAAGATCCAAGGGGCTCTCCCAACAGGAGCTGGCCGTCAAGCTGAACGTGGTGCGGCAGACCGTTTCCAAATGGGAGCAAGGTTTGTCCGTCCCGGACGCCGACCTGCTCCTCGCCCTGTCGGAGGCGTTGGAGACGCCTGTCAGCACGTTGCTGGGCGAAACAGTGACAGAGTCGGAGGCGGATGAGGTGAAGGCTCTCGCGGAAAAGCTGGAGGTCATCAATCTGCAGTTTGCCCGGAGAAAGGCCCTGCGGCGCTCGGTCCTCCACTGGGGGTTCATCTCAGTGTGCGTGGGCATCCTGGCTGTGGCCTTCATTTTGGCGATGGCAGGCAGCCCCTACCTGGGCTGGGATTACAGCGCCCCGGAGACCGCTGTCATGGGGGTGGCCATCCATGCCTTTGAATGGGGCTTTGTCCGCCTGGCCCCCTTCGTCCTGATCGCGGCGGCGGCAGGCGTTTTCCTGACGCGGAAAAGAAGAGGATAGAGGCTACGAAGGCCCCTGGCTTTTTGCCAGGGGCCTTTGTAGGAACGACAGTATGGGAGTCACCCTTTCGTCATTCTCAGAGAAACAGTTCGTTCTTCTTGGGTACGCTGCAGATCTTCTTCATCTTGCCTGCGGCAACCGCTGTCAGGATAGGGTTGATGCTTCGTGCATGAACCGGACAGATGCTGACGCAGCGCATACAGCTGATGCATGTTTTATGATCTGTTTTGGAGGGATCTGCCGCTGGAATCGCCTGAATGGGACATTGCTTAGCGCACAGTCCACAGCTCGTACAGTTCTTCTTGGCGGAGGGCTTGATGGGAATCCCGGAATACTCCCTGAATGGATCATTGCCGGGAACGGCCAGGTCATTCGGGATTCGCCCCTCCTCCAGACACCGGCGGATCTCTTTGGCAAATCGAGACAGTTCCGCCAGATCATCGGAATCGGGACGGCCCGTGGCAAACTGGCGCATGATGGAATGTTCCGCCACGGCAGCCACGGCCGCGGCGCAGCGGAAACCGGCACGCTTCAGGCAGGTTTTCAGTTCCAACAGCGTGTCATCATAGGCCCGGTTTCCATAGACCACCACCAGAATGGCCATTGCGCCGTTGGCGCGGATGCGCTCCAGCCGTTCCGCCGCGATGGCCGAGACCCGGCCGCCAAAGGAGGGGACGGCCACGACACAGACGTCCTCTTTATCCAGAGAAATCTGGGAAAAATCCATGTTGGCATCAGTCAGGTCAATGGTGCTGACCTCCCGCCCGAATACCTCCGCAAAGGGAGCGGCAGCCTTTTTTGTGCCTCCCGTGGGGCTGAATAGGATTTGATAGATCCTCATTTGTGTTCTCCTTCTTCCTGATAGGTCGGGCAGTGTTTCATCTGCCGGACGGCATCCTGCAGCAGTTCCGACACAGCCAGCAGGCTGCTGCTTGCAGAATCCAGATAATAGTAATTTTTCGTCCCTTCCCGCCGGAATGTGATGATCCCCGCATCCTTCAGAACCTTTAGATGGTGGGACACCGCCGCGCGGGAGAGATTCGTGCTTGCTTGGAGTTCTCCCACCCGCAGACCCCCTGTTCCGCAATTCTCAATGAACACCCGGAGAATAAGCTGGCGGGTCTCGTCTCCAATCGCGCAGAACGCTGGGCGGCAGGCCTGGAATTGCTGCGCCAGCTGATTGCCGCTCGTTGGTTCAGCCATTTGTTCACCTCCGTCCTCCATGATCGACGCGCATGAACCATTATAGCATAAACTACAGCGCGCGGATGATTGGTCAAGAAAATCGAGTTCATTGGGACACTGACCGATCAACCATCAGGCCAGGGGCAACAGCCAGTTGCTTTGCTTTTTGTTCCCAGTGTGGTATGCTTCGGGTAAGGTGGTGATCAATATGGAACCCAAAGAGATCCTTCTGGAGCTGCGCGCCAGGCGCGGCTTTTCCCAGGAGCAGCTGGCAGAAAAGGTCCACGTGACCCGGCAGGCGGTTTCCCGCTGGGAGACCGGCGAAACGGTGCCAAATACGGAAACGCTAAAGCTGCTCTCCAAACTGTTTGACGTCTCCATCAACACCCTGCTGGGCTCGCCCCGGCAGCTGGTCTGCCAGTGCTGCGGCATGCCTCTGGAGGACGCTAATATCAGCCGGGAGCCGGACGGCGCTTTCAACGAGGCGTACTGCAAGTGGTGCTATACCGACGGGAAATTTGTCTACACCAGCCTGGAGGAGCTGCTGGATTTTCTGGAGGGCCACATGGCCAATGAAGCCTGGCCCCCGGAACAGGTCAGAGCCTACTTTGCAGCCCAGCTGCCAAAACTGAATCATTGGAAGCAGAGATAAGCAAGGCTCCCGCCCTCGGAATTTCAGAGGGTGGGAGCCTTGCTTTTATGCGGCCCGGATGTCTCTCTGCTCGGGTATGGAATTTTGCGCAGACTTGCAGTATAATGACCCAGGCATCCTGTTTTACCCATTCCGGAGGAGATCCAATATGACCTTTTATGAATTCGGAGAGGATACGCGCCCCCACATCATGCTGATCCACGGCGGTGGAAACGCTTGGTGGAACTACCTGCGGCAGGCCCGTGTCCTGGCCCAGCACTACCATGTGATCCTGCCCACGCTGGATGGCCATGGCGGGGCATATCAAACGCCCTATGTTTCCACCGAGCGAACCGCCGACCAGCTCATGGACTATATCCAGCGGCATTGCGGCGGACATCTCTTCGCCCTGTGCGGAGTTTCCTTGGGCGGCCAGATCGTGATGGAGCTTTTGGCACGGAAGCCGGATCTTACCGAAAAAGCCATCGTTGATGGCAGCCTTTGTTACCCGCAGCCCATGATGGCCCGGTTCTGCATCGCCTCGGTATGGCTGTTTGGATGGATGCTGTTCAGCGAATGGGCGTGCCGCCTTCAGCTGAAGCTTATGTCCAAGCTGCTGCCCAAAGAGATGACCTATCCCCGGGAGATCCAGGAATACTATCTGCGGGAGATGCCCAGAACGCCGCGAAAAACCTTATACACCATGTACCGGACCTATATGGCGCAATACCGCGTGAAAGAAAGCGTGAGAAACAGCCATGCCCAGGTCATGTATTGGTACGGGGAAAAGGAGATGAAGTGTGTCAAGAACTCCGCCCGTATGTTCCAGCGGCTGCTTCCCACCTGCCGGATCTACGAGGCAAAAGGATACGGGCACGGCTATCTGTCCGTCTATCTGCCGGAGGAATGGCTGCGCATCGCACTTCCTTTCTTTGAAGGCAAAGATCCCAATGCCCCCGGCAAATAGCCGCACATAGGAAACAGGCATTTTATGTTTTGGTGTACCAGGTATACAATAGAAACAAATGTATAAGGAGGAATCGCTATGCGCAAGAATTTTGGAGCCAAGCCCTGGACTTATCCCCAGCCGGTCTTTATTCTGGCCACCTACAATGAGGACGGCACCCCCGACGCCATGAACGCGGCCTGGGGCGGCATCAGCGAGGATAAGGAGCTGAGCATGTGCATCAGCGCCGAGCATAAGACCACCGCCAACATCCTGGCCCGCAAGGCGTTCACCGTGAGCATGGCCACAGCGGAGCAGACAGTGGCCTGCGACTATGTAGGCATTGAGTCCGGCAATAAAGTGGCGGACAAGGTGACAAAGGCCGGCTGGCACACCACCAAGTCGGAGTTTGTGGACGCGCCCCTCATCGATGAGCTGCCCATGGCGGTGGAGTGCCGCCTGGTGAGCTACGACCCGGAGAGCTGCCGTCTGGTGGGCGAGATCGTCAACGTGTGCGCCGACGAGTCCGTTTTGGGCGCTGACGGGAAGATCGACCCGGACAAGCTGCGGCCCATCACCTTTGACCCCATCCACAACGCATACCGGGTGCTGGGCGAGAAGGTGGGCAACGCCTTCCGGGACGGCGTCAAGCTGAAATGACCGGCTGATTTGCTCTGAGACAGAAATGAGGGACAGAGGCGTGGCCTCTGTCCCTCATTTATTTTGACCGCCGATTACCACCGCCCCTTCTTCTGCCGCCTGCGGAAGTCCTCCTCGATGGCGTCCTTCCAGTGCTTGTCCAGGGGCGCGCTGCACCGGACAGCGGCCACCGCCTGGCCCACCACCTCGTAGTTGAGGCGGGTACCCACGCTGTCGCAGTGGTAGTTCACCGCCCGGTCAGGAGCGATGCCCAGATGGCCAGCCGTCTCCACCGCAGCATAAATACTCCTGTACTGTGCTGCTGGGAGCAGAACACAGCATTGGAGTAATCTGCTTTCATGGACCGGTCACCGGGGGTAAGCGGGCTTCATTTGCTTCATATGATGGACAATGATGAACCTCAGAAAGCGAACATAGCCAAGTGTCCGTTTAGCATAGCAGAGTGAAATATTTTACTGCATTTATTCGCCGGAACCCAACAGCCAAGACTTTCCAAATTATTATCCGGTTGTACATAAGGAGATCATAATAGTGCATATAATTAGACTTAAAGGTCATTTTCGGAGGCTATTTTTACTCTTAACGAATCCCGTATAGCTTTAATTGCTTGCGGACGCTTAAGATAGTTGTCGTTACCGGTAATAGTTGCAGCAAGTTCTTCTGGCGAGGCAGTCGTAATCAAGTTGAGATACGACATAGCCCGAGAGGTCCCTACATAAAAAATATTTCGCTTTCTATCATTTTCAAAAGTTTCGCTATCAATGTCAATGCATATGACTGCCATTGCCTCAAGACCTTTGAATTTGCGAACGGTTGTGAACAATATGCCATTACTATTTTTATCCTTTGTTAGCATATAACCCCCGGATAGACGGAAATCATCCTCTGTAAGAATGGACTTTCCCTCAGGCTTCATGGACAAAACAACTATATCTGTCCCAGCTAATCCAGCTGAAATATACTTACGGATAAGTCTGCAAAGATATTCTTTGAGAATCGACTTGTCTTCAGCAAAGAACAAATTTGGTTTTATGGTACCGCCAACCGCGCTTTCCCGCCTCATCCTAATTCGATTTTCATCAATTCCAATGGGCCGTGTGGATGTAATGGCAATTTCTTTTGTATTACGGCAATTTCTTGATAAAACCAGCCTGCAGTCCATCTTATCAAGCCATTCTGGGTATCGCAATCCCTGTACAAACTGGTTCCTATCATAAAAAACATAGAAGTTACCATGATGTGCCTGCGCAATATCATGCAGCAATTGCAGGTGTATATCCGCAAAATCCTGTCCTTCATCAACAACAATATGTTTGAAGGGCAACTCATATTCATCCCAATCCATCAGAAACTCCGAAATTGTATCCGTACGTTCATCAGGTGATCGAGTAAATGCACCCGTAAAGGCACCGACAAGGCCATCCAGAGTAAAGAACGAAATATTGGTCGAATCGGGGCAGGTTTCTTCGAGATGAGTCTTCAAGAAACGATTAAAACATAGGAACAGGACACGATCCGTTTGGGCCAGATTCTTTGCTTTTTGTATCGCCAAAACTGTTTTTCCCGTTCCAGCGACACCATGAATCGCCGCCTCTTCCTGCTCCTCAAGATAATCCAGCAAGTACATTTGCTCTGTAGTCATCCTCCGGAACAACGCTTTTGCAGCCAGAGTCCTGCTGCGCATAGTTTGAACTACCCCAAATTCTGGAGCCAATGTATCAAGCACTTTGGATGTCATCTCTTCAGACGGCTCAACTTTTCGCACATCATAGGGAGCTGCACGCAAGTTCTTCCACTTTGTAAGATGAGTTATCAGAAATCACTTCAGGTAGGTCTGAAAGAAGTTCTGAATCTTATCAAAGGGGATGACTTCCAGATTATCATACAGATCTGTATGCACGGCACCGGGGATAATCATCAGTTCCTTGTTGTCCGGATTCGGGTTTCCTGCCAGCATTTGAGCATAGGCATCACGACCCATGTAGCAGGAGTGTGCCCGCTCTCCGTGAAGGATGAGCACCGCCGAACGGATTTCATTGGCATACTGAAGAATGGACTGGTTCAAGAAAGACAACGTACCAATGGAATTCCAACCTTCATTGGAATTCAGGGAGCGGGAGTGATAAGCCCGGCCCTTGTAATATTCACTGTAATCCTTCACAAAGAAAGGTACATCTTCCGGCACAGGCAGAGCTAAGCAGCCACCCGCCCGTCCATATTCGCCGCTGCGATAGATTGCCGTCCGCGCAGCACTGTAAGCCTCACGGGACTGATGGCGGGCCTCCTCACTGTCGGATTCGTCAAAGTAACCCTTAGCGGCGATGCGGCTCATATCGTACATGGTGGAAACCACAGTAGCTTTGACCCGTGTATCGATGGCCGCTGTGTTTAGAGCCAAGCCACCCCAACCGCAGATTCCCAAGATACCAATACGCTCCGAATCCACATTACCCTGAACGGAGAGAAAATCCACCGCTGCCTGGAAATCCTCGGTATTGATATCTGGAGAGGCCGTGTATCGGGGGGCCCCACCGCTCTCGCCGGTGAAAGAGGGATCGAAGGCTATGGTCAGGAATCCTTTCTCTGCCAGAGTTTGGGCATAGAGGCCCGAACACTGCTCTTTTACAGCGCCGAAGGGGCCGCAGACTGCAATAGCCGCCAACCTTTCCTGTGCGTCCTTTGGCTTGTACAAATCCGCCGCCAGGGTGATGCCATAGCGATTGAGAAAGGTGACCTTCTCGTGATTCACACGATCACTCTTGGGAAAGGTCTTGTCCCACTCTTGGGTAAGATGAAGTTTTTCCGGTTTCAACATATTCAATTGCCTCCTAGCTTGGATAATTTTTGTCAACAAGTGGTATTGGGTGGAATCCCCTTGAAAATGAAGTTAAAAAGCGCATTCTCCTAGCATGCACCTTTGTGGCCATATGGTCACTCTCCTAAAGAGAAGGTAACCGATACATCTCCACTGCCCAGGGCATCCGTCCAACCGGTGAGGTCGTCGATCTTTCCCAGTCGGGTGTAACTCCAGGAGTTAGAGCCGTAGAAAATAACGATCTGACTGCCTTGGTAAAGCACAATGTCCCCCGCCTGGGTGGTAGTCTGACTATTGCTGGCAGGCAAATTGGCGCCCAGCTCCCCTACCTTTTCAAAACCGGCATACTCGCTCATCTGGAGTGTCAACGGGCCACTCTCCATCATTTTCACCAGCGCGTCCACAGCGGCGTTGTCCTCCAGGGTTGCGGTAAAGGTATGCGCCCCAATGTGCACATTCATCTTCATCTCTGCATTCTCCTCCGTATCTCCGGGCTCTTGTCCCGGAAGCTGTGAAGTTTCATTTTGAGCTTCCTTCACGGGCGGCGCATCCAACTCACTCTCCGGAGCGGTCGTTTCATGTTCCGATTGCACATCAGAAGACATACCGAGCGACTGCGGTGCCGTCTGCTGTTCGCTACCACAGGCGAACAGCACTAAGGCCATCAAACAGCATAGCAGAACGGGGATTGATTTTTTACTCAATTGTATCACCGCCTCTTTTGATCTATGGATCTGCTTACATGCAGACCACTTGATTTTGGAGTCCCACTCGCCGGCCTCAGAGAACCATTTTATTCTTTCCGGGAGTGGCGCTTTTCCATCTGATAGACCAGATAATCCAAACAGTCGATTCGCCGCTCTTCTTTGTGCAGGCATTCCAAAAGTTTGCGCCGGTGATCAGCCAACAGTTGCAGCTGCTCGCGATATTGACCGGATCGTTCCAACGCTAGAAAGTGCTCCGCAAATTTGGCATTACATCCTGCGTCTTTCAAATTGTCACGCAGGGACTGCGCTGTCGGTTGCACAGCCGGTACTTCCTGATGTCTCATAAGCTTTTACAGGAAGGCGCCATTGCACACCTGGATAACCTGACCACGGACGGCTTTTCCCATTTTGCTGGCCAAGTACAGGCAAGCATATGCTTGATCCATAGGGTCGCACTCCGGGCCAGGAAAGTAGACGAAATGGCCGCTATGTTTCAGCATCTCCGCACCGCCAGGCTGCTCTCCGGCCTTATTGGCCAGATGGGCCGGGGTAACGGTGGAGCCGGGTGCTACGGCATTGCAACGAATATTGGTGTCAATGAGCCGCATGGCCACATTCTTGGTGAGCGTGTTCAGCGCCCCCTTCGTGGAGGTGTAGGTAGCACCGCAAAAGGGACGTGTACCATTCACCGAGGAAATATTAATGATGACACCATCATTTTTGGGCAGGAAAATTTTCAGTGCCTCCCGGATATACCGCATGGGTCCGCCCAAGTTGGTATTCATCACATACATCATTCACTCATCATCGGTTTCATCGATCATTTTCTGCTCTCCGATACCGGCATTGTTGATCAGAATATCCACATCGCCGAACTCCTGCAACGCTGTTTGAAAGACCTTTTTGGTGTCCTCGGTAGAGCACACATCTGCTACGACCCCTACCGCTTTTCCGCCCCTTGCACGGATTCCATCCACCACGTTATCGAGCTGCTGAGCATGGCGGGCAGTGATTACCACCGCAGCTCCCTCATCCGCGAAGAGTTCCGCCATGGTGCGTCCCATACCGTAACTGGCTCCGGTGATGACGGCAACTTTTCCCTTCAACATCTGTTGTTCCATATTCGTGACCTCTTTTCTGAATGTTGGCTCCATCTTGTCTCTGTCTATAGTTTAAATCCGACCACTATGCAAAGCAAATACTTATATACAATACAATTCCATAATTGACACTTATAGAAAAAGTCAATATACTATGCTCAAAGAGGTGATTGCTGTTGGAATTGCGTACTCTGCGCTATTTTCTTACCGTGGCCCGGGAACAGAACATCTCTGCAGCGGCAGAATCCCTGCACATCTCCCAGCCCGCTTTGTCCACTCAGTTAAAAGTGATGGAGGAAGAGTTGGGAAAGCAGCTTTTGATCCGGGGCACCAAAGGTTCCAGAAAAGTCGTTCTCACAGAAGAAGGCATGATTCTGCGCAAACGAGCGGAGGAGATTCTCTCTCTAGTACAAAAGGCAGAGGATGAGATCACCCATTCCGATGAAACCATTGTGGGCGATGTTGTGATCGGTGCCGGAGAGACCGACAATGTGCGTTTGCTGGCTCAGGCTGCAAGGGATCTGCAAAAACAATATCCAGATATTCACTACCACATCTCCAGTGGAAACGCAGAGTATGTGTTGGAATATCTGGATAAGGGGTTAATCGACTTCGGTCTGCTGTTCCGGAAACCGGATAAAAAGAAATACGAGTGGCTTCCTCTGCCCGTAGTGGACACCTGGGGCGTACTGATGCGCCGGGACGCCCCACTGGCCCGGAAGGCAGTTATCCGTCCGGAAGATCTGTGGGAATTGCCGCTTATCATCTCCCATCAGAAGGGGGAGGACCACCGTCTGGCCCAGTGGATGCGGAGAGCACGCTCGGAATTAAATGTTGTGGCAACCTACAATCTGGTGTTTAATGCCTCTCTCCTTGTGGACGAGGGGCTGGGCTACGCCCTGTGCTTTGATAAGCTAATCCACACGGATGGAACCAACCTGCGTTTCCGTCCATTTTCTCCCATCTTAGAATCGCCATGCTATATTGCTTGGAAGAAATATCAGATTTCCTCCAAGGCAGCAGGAAGATTTCTTCAGTCCGTGCAGAAAGTGATCTCTGTGCAACCGTCAGGACACGAAGTTGCCGCTTTCGATCCAGTGCATTCGGCGTTTCTGGAAGAGGATATTTGAGCTGCCGCCGTCAGTCCAGATGCAATAATCACCCATATAGAAAATCCGCGAGGCGGGTTTGATGACAGTTTTGGCCACAGAATTTTGTGCGTCAGACAAACATGCGCACGAAAAATCGGGCAGCGGCGGCTGCTTTGCGATATGCTGAATTCAGAAGGACGGTGTGAACAATGGATTGGGTAGCAAGCATTCATCAGGCGATCCAGTATATCGAACAACATCTCCGGGAGGAGCTGACCATTCAGGATATTGCACGGCAGGCGGCCTTGTCTCCCTTTTATTTTCAAAAAGGGTTCGCTATGCTGTGCGGTATGACAGTGGGCGACTATATCCGACAGCGCCGGCTTTCCGTCGCCGGGCTGGAGGTCCTCACGACGGACCGGAAGATCATCGACATCGCGCTGGAATTTGGCTACGATTCTCCGGACAGCTTTACCAGGGCGTTTACCCGCTTCCATGGGCTCACACCTGCCGCACTGCGAAAAAGCGGAGGCGCGGTTCGTTCTTTTGCTCCGCTTCGAATCAAAGTGACATTGGAAGGTGGTCAAAACATGGATTGCAAAATCATGAAAAAAGAAGCGTTTACAGTGCTCTGTCGTGCAAAAACATTTAAGTATGAGGACGGCGCGGTGGCAGTGCCCCGGTTCTGGGCCGAACATTTTGCCGCAGACGGCGGTCATACAGTGTGCGGCATGTACGGCATCAACCTGGACGAGCGCATGGGCGGCAACGAGTTCGAGTACCTCATCGCCGACAACTACGATCCTGCAAAGGAAGTTCCCCAAGGATTTACCACCCGCACCATTCCTGCTCACACCTGGGCGGTGTTCCCCTGCACCGGCCGAATGCCCCAGGCGCTGCAGGGGCTGAACCAGCAGATTTTCTCCCAGTGGCTGCCCGCGAACCCCGACTACAAGATTGCTGCCGGCATCAACGTGGAGATGTACAGCGATGCCAGCAAGTTCGAGCAAGGCACGCAGGACCAGGAGTACTACTGTGAAGTTTGGATTCCGGTGGAAAAAAAGCAATAAATCTCGGCGTACTCCCTTCTATTCTATAAAGACGGGACCTGATGTCCCGCAGGGAAGAGAGCGCTGAAGAAATGGCAGACCCGCAATTTTGGTGCCGAGCACCTCAATTGCGGGTTTTGCATGTTGCCGGTTGACGGCAGAGGGATCACTGTCTATAATATATCTATTCGATATATTGGAGGACATTATGGAATATCTGCTTTTGGGGCTGCTGATCCTCTCTCCCATGACAGGATATGAACTGCAGCAGTTCATCAAAAAAAATCTGGCTTTAATCTGTTCTCACAGCGCGGGCAGTGTTCAGACGGCACTTTCCAAGCTGGAGAAAGAAGGGAAGGTGACGGCCAGCGAAATTCTGACGGGCAAGCGCCGCAAAAAGAAATTTTTCATCACAGATGCCGGGCGCAGCGCCTTTTCCGGCTGGGTATCCCAGCCCATGCAAGCGGAAAAAGTGAAGAATATGGAGTTGGCCCGGCTGTTTTTCGCCGGACTTGCCCGGCCGGAAGAACGCCTTGCGGCAATCCGGGACTACATCCGGCAAATGAAGGAAACCTGCCAGATTCTTTGCGCTATCCGGGAGCAGTTTCAATATCTGAACCGCCGGGAACTTCCGCCGGGGACCGATTGGCCGCAGGTGCTTCGCTTTCAGGGTTATACGATTCAATACGGCATTGCTGCAGCCGAGTTTGAAATCAATTGGTACAGCCGCCTTCTGCGCGAATTGGAGGAACAGCCATGAAAATTCTTGTTTTGAACGCCAGCCCCAAGGGACAGAATTCGACAACGGTCCATACCGCCCTGTATTTGCAGGCCTTGCACCCGGAACATCATTTCACGGTCGTTCCGGCAGGACAACGCATCCGGAATTATGAAAAGGACTTTTCTCCTCTGCGTGCAGAACTGGAACAGGCTGATCTTCTGCTGTTCTGCTATCCGGTTTATACGTTCATCGCCCCTTATCAGCTTCACCGTCTCATTGAACTCATCAAGGCCGACGGCGTGGACCTCTCGGGCAAATTTGCCTCTCAGATCACCACTTCAAAGCATTTCTACGACGTGACAGCCCACCGCTATATAGAGGAAAACTGCTTCGATCTTGGAATGAAGGTGGTGCGGGGGCTTTCTGCCGATATGGATGACCTTCTGACTGAACAGGGGCAGCGAGAGGCGCGAAACTTTTTCGATCAACTGCTGTTCTCCTGCGAACACGGCCTGTTTGTCACGCCGCCGCCCCGCGCACCGCGACGGGAGAAACCGGTTTACCAGCCGGTGCTGCCCGTTTCCTCCAAAAGCAGCGACAAGGATGTGGTCATTGTTACCAACTGCGCTCCCGAAGACGAAACGCTTCGCAATATGATCACCGATTTTCGCGCGGCCCTGCCTTTTGAAAGCCGGGTGGTGAATTTGCGGGAGTTTCCCTTTGCAGGCGGCTGCCTTGGGTGTTTCGGCTGCGCCATCACGGGAAAATGCGTTTACAAGGACGGATTTGATGAATTTCTGCGCAATACGATTCAAACGGCAGACGCCTTTGTCTATGCCTTCACCATCTCCGGCCACTACACTCACTCCAGTTTTAAATGCTATGATGACCGGCAGTTCTGCAACGGACACCGCACCGTCACCCACGGCACCCCGATCGCCTATCTGATCAGCGGAGATTACGCGTATGAGAGCAACCTGCGGATGATTGTGGAGGGACGCAGCGAAGTGGGCGGCAACTATCTGTGCGGTGTGGCCACGGACGAAGGCAACACCGCGGCCGAGCTCCGGACTCTGGCCGATTTTCTGGCGTTTGCCCTGGAGAAGAAACTGTCCCGCCCGGCCAATTTTTACGGAGTGGGCGGCATGAAAATCTTCCGGGACCTCATCTACGTCATGCAGGGTATGATGAAAGCGGATCACAAATTCTACAAGGAACACGGCATTTATGATTTCCCCTACAAACAGAAAAAGCGCATTCTGCAGATGAAACTGGTCGGTGCACTGATTTCTATCCCGTCGGTACAGAAAAAAATGAAAGGGCAGATGAATCAGTACATCATCGGGCCTTACCAACAGGTTGTGGAGCAGGCAAAGGGGATGCGCAAATGAAAAAAGAACAGCGGACTCACCGCAAAAGCTGGCTGCCGGGATCGTACTGCTGGCGCTGGTTGTCTGCGCAGGTGGATTTTTCTGGTACGTATCCGATTACTATCCTGCAGAAGATGTGGCACTGGAAGTGATGGCGCAGGACAACGGCATCACTGTACAGGACCGGTTGACGGTCCTCTCCCCCTCCTGCCCTGCAGACACTGCCATTCTTTTTTATCCCGGAGCCAAGGTGGAAGCGGAGGCTTATCTGCCGCTGCTGGATCAGATCCGCCAGACCGGAGTTACCTGCATTTTAGTGCACATGCCCTTTCACATGGCGATTTTTGACGCCAATGCCGCGGAAGAGATCATCCCTCAATTTCCCGAAATTCGTCACTGGTACATTGCCGGGCACTCCATGGGCGGTGCCATGGCGTCCAAGTTTGCATCAGAGCATCCTGACCAGGTGGATGGTCTGATTTTGATGGGCGCTTATATCTACGGAGATTATCCGGATGAAACGACTTTGACCATTTACGGTTCTCTCAACCAAAGCGTGGAAGACCACATTGACTATACGGAAAACATTGTGGAAATCGAAGGCGGCAATCATGCTCAGTTCGGAAATTACGGACCGCAGAAAGGGGATCTGCCAGCCACCATTTCCGCCCGGGAACAGCAGGAGCAGACGGTGGCTGCCATTGAAGCCTTTCTGGCGCAGCAGGCGCAGAATTCCTGAAATCATCACAACATTGCAAAGATGTTGTTCCGTTTTGAATGAAAAACCTCTATGATCAAATTATCAGCTGCAGCAAAAGATCATACAGAGGAGAGAATATTATGAATACTGATAAAATTTACGCAGAAGCCATTGCCAATGAATACGCCCCTAAAGATACTTCCAAAGTTGTCGCGCTGAAAAAGCTGGACCGAAAGGCTAAAAGTCAAGCCAACATCTTCGCCTACACCTTCGGTGTTGGGATGACCCTGATTCTGGGCCTTGGAATGTGCCTTTCCATGCGGGTAGTGGGAAGTGGCAGCGTCGTTATGACAGGCATCGGGATTGTTTTGGGGATTCTGGGATTCGTCGGCGTAGGTATGAATTACCCGATTTACAAAAAACTTCTTCTTGCCGGCAAGGAAAAGTACGCTTTTGAAATTGTCCAGCTGGCCCGAGAGATCAGCGAATCAGCCGAATAAGAAAGGAAGGCAGGCCGCAGATGAATAAATCGCAGAGCAAATACTTCAATACCGCCCTGCGCATGGACGAAGCACTGATTACACTGCTGGAAAAGAAAGAACTGGAATACATCACGGTGAAAGAAATTTGCGAAACAGCCGGGGTGAACCGTTCTACCTTTTACCTGCACTACGAAACCATCTCCGACCTGCTGGAGGAGACCGTGGCGATGATCAACGAACGCTTTCTGTCTTATTTTCCTCAGACAGAAGAGGCGGTTCTCGGCGGCATGGGACACCGGGAACTGAAAGATCTCGTTCTGGTTTCCCGTGAATACCTGCTTCCATACCTTCGCTTTATTCGGGACAACAAAAAAATTTACCGCGCGGCGTTTCGAAACCCCACCAATATGCAGGCAGATGCGCGATATGGTGATTTGAAAAAGCACATTTTGGGTCCGATTCTGGAACGCTTTCAAATCCCAGCGGCGCATCGCCCGTATTATATCGCCTATTATATAGAAGGGATTATTGCCATTGTCAAAGAGTGGCTGCGGCAGGGCTGCGCCGATGACCCGGAAATCCTGGCGGATATTATTGAAAAATGCGTGCACGCGGACAGCGGAAAATAACGCGGCAGACGCACTTTGCAAAAATGCAGGTATGGAGGTACCCAATGAAACGAATTTTACCGTTTGCAATCTTGTTCTTGCTGCTTGTCGGCTGCAGTGGAAGCGGAGCCGGCAGTTCCTATCAGCAGATCACACAGGAAGAGGCCAAGGAGATGATGGATACGCAGGAGGTCATTGTCCTGGATGTACGGGAGCAGGACGAATACGACAGCGGCCACATCCCCGGAGCAGTTCTTCTTCCGGTTGGCACCATTGAAGAAGATACTGCCGCCCAAGTGATTCCCGAAAAGGATTCCACTGTTCTGGTCTACTGCCGAAGCGGAAACCGCAGCAAGACGGCATCCGCCGCGCTGGCAGAACTGGGCTACACCAGCATCTACGAATTCGGCGGCATCAACACCTGGCCCTACGAGATCGAGTCATGATTTTTTCGGCAAAAATGCGGAGTACCCCGCCCATGGGGTACTCCGCATTTTTGTTTCTCTCGAAGGAAGGCCAAATCGTTTCCGACACATTCTCACTCTGGATGCACGTTGTTCATTGCCGATGCTTGCGCAGCAAAAGACTGCGTTACCTTTTTTCGTACACCAGCTCTACAATCCCGTTGGAGTGGCTGGTCGCCACCAGTGCCAGCGGACACGCCTGCGGCAATTCCGGAAAAAGCCGCACGCCTTTGCCCAGCACGGTGGGGATCACTGAAAGCCAGAGCCGGTCAATGCGCCCCTCTTTCAAAAGCTGCCCGGCCACAGACGCGCCGCCGCAAATCCAGATCGTTCCTTCCCGCTCAGTCTTCAGTTTATCCACCAGTGCGGCTGGCTCTCCATTCCACATGCGGATTCCGTCCCGCTCTTGTTCCCGCCGGTGAGTCACCACATAGCAAGGGCGGCCCGGGTAAGGCCAGTTGCCCGGGGCAAGCTCTGTGACAATTTGATGGTATGTGGCCCGGCCCATGACAATGGTATCTACCGTTTCGTAAAAAGAAGGATAACTGCCGGGTGCGGCCGGCTCACTGCCGTCGCCTCTCAGCCAGTCCACGCCGCCCTGGTCGTCTGCAATATATCCGTCTACACTGACGGCGAGATACAAAACTACTTTTCCCATAACCGTCCTCCTTTGTTCTTATTGTATCCAACGCTCTTTCAAAACACAACCCGGAGAAACATGACAGACTGTTGTCCGGTTTCTGTGCTATAATGCAAATGAAGACGCGAAGGGCGGTGGAACGGCATGAAACTGGATCGGTTGATCGGCATTCTCTCTCTTTTGCTTCAGAAAGAACGGGTCACTGCCCCGGAACTGGCAGAGCAGTTTGAGGTTTCCCGGCGAACCATTCAACGGGACATTGAATCTCTGTGCCGGGCCGGGATTCCCATCTCCACCTCGCAGGGTACGGGCGGCGGCATTTCCATTATGGAGGGATACCGGGTCGACCGCACACTTCTCACCGCTCCGGAGATGCAGGCCATTCTGGCGGGCCTGCGAAGTCTGGACAGCGTCAGCGGCACCCGCCGCTATGCCCAGCTGATGGAAAAACTGTCTGCAGGAAACGGCGGACTGGTGGCCGGCGGCGCCCACATGCTCATCGATCTCTCTTCCTGGTACAAAACCAGCCTTTCACCAAAAATTGAGCTGATCCAAAACGCTATCGAGCAGCATTGTACCATCCGCTTTTCCTACTTTTCCCCCAGGGAAGAATCGGTGCGGACCGTCGAGCCCTACTACTTGATTTTCCACTGGTCCACCTGGTATGTCTGGGGCTGGTGCCAGACCCGGCAGGATTTTCGTCTGTTCAAGCTCAACCGGATGACGGAGCTTTGTGCCGGAGAGGTGTTCTCCCTGCGCCCCGCACCTGTGCCCGACCTGAACTCGGAACGGGTTTTCCCGGTCAAGTATCAGGTCACTGTTCTCTTCGACCCTGCTTGCCGCTGGCGGCTGGTGGAAGAGTACGGTGCGGACAGCTTTACCCGGGCAGCGGACAGCCGGCTGCGATTCACCGGCGGATTTCCCGACGCAGACAGTGTGCTCAGCTGGGTTTTGACTTTTGGGGAGAGTGCGGAATTGCTGGAGCCGGCGGAACTGCGTGCTCGGCTGGGAGCTTTGGCCCAAACGCTGGCCGACCGCTATACAGGGAGGGAATGAGTATGGCATCCCATCAGGATTTTGTGGACTATGTGGCCGAACAGCTGCGGGCGGCCGGCATGATCCGCAGCCGGAAAATGTTCGGTGAATACGGCCTTTACTGCGACGGCGTGTTTTTCGCCGTCATCTGCGATGACCAGTTTTTTGTAAAGATCACCCCGCAGGGCGAAGCGGCGTTCCCCGACCTTCCCAGAGCCCCGGCTTACGAGGGAGCCAGAGACTCCTTTCTGGTAGAAGACGTGGAAGACCGGGAATTGATGACAGAGCTGGTTCGCATTACCTGTGAAGCGCTGCGAAGCACACCCCAAAAGAAAGCGAGGAAGTAGCCATGCCCTTTGACTACAAGAAAGAGTATCGGGAATTTTACCTGCCGCCCCAAACGCCGGGCATCGTCCGGGTTCCCGCCATGCATTTTCTGGCGGTACGCGGCCAGGGCGACCCCAACGAAGAAGGCGGCGCCTACAAACAGGCCATCGGGCTTCTGTACGCCGTGGCCTTTACCATTAAAATGAGCAAACTGGGCAGCCACAAGCTGGACGGTTATTTTGATTATGTGGTGCCGCCGCTGGAAGGTCTTTGGTGGCAGGAAGGCGTTCACGGTGTGGATTATGCCCGCAAAGAGGCATTCCATTGGATCTCCCTCATCCGCCTTCCGGAATTCGTCACAAAAGAAGCCTTTGACTGGGCTGTGCGCCAAGCCACGGAAAAGAAGCAGCAGGATTTTTCCCCGGTGGAATTTTTCGTCTGGGAGGAAGGATTGTGCGTTCAGTGCATGCACATCGGCCCTTACGACGATGAGCCTGCCACGGTGTCTGCCATGGATGCATACGCCCAGGCACAGGGTTATACGGCCGACTTCGGGGAAGGACGGTTCCACCATGAAATTTATTTGAGCGATGTGCGCCGCTGTAAGCCGGAACGGCTGAAAACCGTGATCCGCCATCCAATAAGGAGCGTTTTATGAAGGGTTTTACACGAGAAGAACTTCGTTTTTCCCTGTGCGGACTGAACTGCATTCTGTGCAGTATGAATGTGGGCGGCCACTGTCCCGGCTGCGGCGGCGGGGCAGGCAACCAGAGCTGTGCCATTGCCCGGTGCTCTCTGGAACACGGCAGCTTCTCCTTTTGCTGGGAGTGCCCCCAATACCCCTGTTCCCGTTACCAGCACTTTGATGACGGAGATTCCTTTGTGCCCCACCGAACCCGAAAACAGGACGTCGCCTCGGTTCGTGAACAGGGGCTGGACGCACACCTTGCCCAGCTGCAGGAAAAGCGTTTTATTTTGGAGGAATTCCTCGCCTGTTACAACGACGGACGGCACAAAACACTCTTTTTGACTGCGGTCTATCTTCTCCCCCTGGAGGAAGTGCGAAACGTCATGGCGGAGCTGGGCCGCCGGCCGGAACTGGCGCAGCAGTCCGCAAAAGAACGAGCGCTTGCTGCATCCGACCTGCTTCAAAAGGCGGCAGACCGCCGGGACATTTGCCTGAAACTGACTAAAAAGCCAAAGGAGCAGTGAATATGGCCCTTTCCAAAGCGACGGTTTTCTTTGCCTACCCGGTGGAACAGGTGTGGCGCACGGTAACCAATCTTTCCCGCACCGCCTGGCGAAGCGATCTTGTAAAAGTGGAAATTTTGGACGAGTGCCACTTTGCCGAGCATGACAAAAGCGGTCACGTCACCCGCTTTGCGGTGACTGCTCGGGAGCCGCTCCGGGTCTGGGCCTTCACCATGGAAAACGAGAACATGACCGGCTCATGGGAGGGTGTCTTTGAGGCAGCGGCAGACGGCACGCGCCTGCACTGCACCGAACGCATCAGGGCCAAACACTGGTGGATGCGCCCCCTGGTTCCCGCTTATTTGAAGCACCAGCAGCGGCTGTATCTGGATGACCTGAAAAAAGAACTTCTGAAATAAGCGTGCCTTTCCCGGCCCCGCTGTGTTATAATGCCGGTGAGCCGCCGGCTTGAGGCGACCGTTTTTTCGAAAGGAGTTTCCTATTTTGTATACGCAGGAAGAACTGACCGAGGCCAAACGCCAGATCGACTCCACGCTGCACAAATTGCGGGAGGTGGTCCAGACGCTGGAAAGCAAGAACGAACCCGCCCGGTATAAGTCTCAGATCACGCTGGCCAAACGCCGCATCCAAGCATTTACCATCGCGAATGAACTGATCGAGCGGGAACTAGATAGATAAACACCGGAGAGGAGGACCGCCATGCGCATTCTGATGCTTGGCAACAGCCTTACGACTGCCAACAACATGCCCCGGATGCTGGCCTCTTTGAGCGGCGCGGAAGTGACCGTGCATGCCCGGGGCGGAGCGCGGCTGGCGGAACAGCTGAATCCCCGCACCCGATTGGGCGCCCGGACCCAGGCGGCGCTGTGCAGCGAATGCTGGGACTATGTGGTGCTTCAGGAGATGAGCCACGGTCCTCTGACTTGCCCCGAAAAATTCTTTTCCAGCGTAGAGCAGCTGTGCGGGCAGATCCGGCGCAGCGGGGCAGTTCCCCTTCTCTACGCGACCTGGGCCTACCGGAAAGGCTGTGCCAAACTGACGGCCAAAGGCTGGGATTATGCGGAAATGGCCCGAGGACTGTCGGCGGCTTATGGCAGAGCAGCTGAGCAGCAGCACACCCTCATCGCCGATGTCGGCCGGTCTTTTTACGAACTGGCGGACGTTGAACCTCTTTACGCCGCAGACGGCGTTCATCCCAGCGAAGCGGGGTCCCGCATTGCCGCCTCTCTCATCGCCGCGGCGATTCAACAACACAAGGAGAACCTGTTATGATTCGAGAAATCTGCAAAGACGAAGCATTTTTGGCGCAGAAAGCGGAACCTGCCACACCGGATGATCTTTCCGTTGCCGCCGACTTACTGGAAACACTGGAACATCATCAGGACGGCTGTGTCGGCATGGCAGCCAATATGATTGGTGTGAACAAGCGCATCATTGCCTTCGACAACGACGGCACCTACCTGCTTATGTTCAACCCGGAGATTCTCAAACGTTCCGGGCCTTATGAAGCACAGGAAGGCTGTCTTTCTCTCAGCGGCGTTCGGCCCGCCAAGCGGTGGAAGTCCATCAAGGTTCGCTGGCAGAACGAAGCCTTCCAGGAGCGGCAGAAAACGTTCACCGGCTGGACCGCGCAGATCATCCAGCACGAAATCGATCACTGCGAGGGCATCATTATATGAAAAAATGCAGAATTACCGTGATGCGCATCACGCAATACACAGACCTGATGGCCCAATATGAAAACCCGATCTCGCATGCATGCGACATGGAAGAGGGGCAGGTCTTCATCGCCAACGGCTGGCAAAAGCCCGCGGGCTTTTGCCAGAGCGCCTGGGACACCCTCTCGCCCTTTGTGCTGGCGCTGAGCCACGGCGGAAAAAACTTTTACGACGGCTGGATGAAAAACCCTCGCTCGGCCATGCTCTCCTGCAACGACGGCTTCCGCCCGGTGAGTTTTCTGGTGGAAGCACTGGACGAAGATGCGGACTGAAAATCAAAAAACGCCTGAGCGAATGCTCAGGCGTTTTTTTCAGTTTGCCCAATGGACCACCGCATCCCGCAAAAAGCGGGCACAGCCCGAAACCTGTTTGTCGTAATAGGCAGTAAAGCGCTCATCCATCACATAAAGTTCCGCGATGCCACGGTGCCTGGCCGGGTCGTACCGGGGCCCCACAAGAGTGAGCCATCGGCGATGGAGCTGGGTGATTGCTTTTCCATCCTCCCCTTCCGGCGAGGCGCCCGCCTGCACAGCGGCTTCCAGCCGTATTTGAATCTCCTGTCCCAGCTCGTTCCATTCCCGGTACTGCGCCTGCGTCAAATTCATCATCGCGGCATTGGCCTCATCCACCTGGGCATCTCCATACCGGGTGCGGATCTCCGCGCCGTAAGTTTTTTCATTTTGTTCTACGGCCTGTTTTTTAAATGCTTCAAACTTTTGCTCGTCGCGCATCTTCTCATTCCTTTCTTCTGCTCCGATGGTATCTTTCACCGACCGGATCAGTTTCTCCAACCGCTCATGCTCTGCCTCCAGAGCAGACAGGTGGCTTCGCAAAGCAGTCAGCCGGTCAAAGGAGGGATCGTCCAGACACTCTTTGATTTTGGCCAGCTCCACCCCGAGGACCCGATAATATAAAATGTCCTGCAGGCGGTCCACCTCTGCCTCACCGTAGTAGCGGTAGCCGTTCTCCGCCACCCGACCGGGCTTCAGCAGGCCGATCTGGTCGTACCAGCGCAGGGCGCGGGTGGTCACCCCGGACAGGCGCGACAGTTCCTGAATGGAATACTCCATGTCCATCCCTCCTCACAGACAGTGTAACAGTTGACGGTACGTCAATGTCAAGAGAGAAAATGATTTCTTCCAGCAAAACAAAAAATCTGATATACTGAAAGCACTGCAGGCCGAAACGTCCTGTGCAACGTTATGCAGCGGTGCTCCCCGGCGGGAACACCGAACGAGCTTGGAAGGGAGACGCTCTATGAAACTTGCCATCCTCTCTGACACACACGGCCTTCTGCGGCCCGAAGTCACGGAACAGCTGAAAAACGTTGACGCCATCCTGCATGGCGGCGACATCAACAAACAGAGCATCGTGGACGCACTGGAACAGTATGCTCCGCTCTATGTTGTCCGCGGGAACAATGACAAGGAATGGGCCCAGCACATTCCCCACAACCGCACCGTTGCCCTGGGCGGACTTGTCTTCTTTCTGGTACACAACCAAAAGGACGTTCCCGCTGATCTCAGCGGAGTGGATGTGGTGGTATTCGGCCATTCGCACAAATATTCGCAAACAGAAAAAGGCGGCGTTCTCTGGCTCAATCCCGGTTCCTGCGGCCCCCGCCGCTTTCACCAGAAAATCACCATGATGGCGGCGGAAATCGCAGACGGAACTCTCCGGGTGGAAAAAGTCGTCATTCCGCATGAGGTGAAGTGATGGAACTGGGCCTGACATTTCCGCTGCAGCGCTTTTTGAAAGTGAAAACACCGCCCTACGGCACAGAACCGGATCCGCGCTTGTGCTGGGATCTGCATGTGATCGATCTGCGCGGACGCAAATGCCTGCTGGCCGTCCATTGCCACAGCCGGTATACCTTTGTACTCTATGACGTAGCCTCCTTCCTTCGGACGGACCTTCCCGGGCTGTTTCGGACGGGGCTGACCGAAAGCCTGAACGAGGCCGGATTTGACTCCTTTTCGTCCGAGTCGTATCTTCGGCGGGCCGGTGCTTTTGAAATCACCCGTACCCACGGCCGCCGGGAGGTGGCATTTTTGAACCGGGCCTGGGAGGATGTGATGGCGCTGGATCTGTGCCTGGACACATCCCGCCGGGCTCAGCCTCTGCTGGACCATGCCGTCAACACCCGGACCAGCCGCTGCGCAGGCTTTGACGGGCTTGGAACCGCCCTGGAGCGAATCCGCGCAGATTTGAACGAAGGAGGAACAACCCCATGAACATACATCGATTTTCAATCGGCTCTGTCCCCGCTGTCTTGTACGGGGAACCCGCCGAGCAGGGTTATCTGTTTCTGCACGGACAGATGGGCTGCAAGGAAGAAGCAGAACCCTTCGCACAGCTGGTCTGCGCCAGGGGCGGACAGGTGCTGTCCATCGACCTTCCCGGCCACGGCGAGCGCCGCGGCCGCCGCGAGGAGCTGACCCCCTGGGCGGCTGTACCGGACATTCAGGCCGCGCTGGATTTTGCCCAAACGCGCTGGAAAACGGTTTCTCTCCGGGCGACCAGCATTGGCGCCTACTTTGCCCGCTTGTCTTTCCCGGCACCTGCCCGCGCCCTGCTGGTCTCGCCCGTGCTGGAGATGGAAGACCTGATTTTCAGCATGATGCGCCGGGTCGGCGTGACGCAAGAACAGCTGCAAAAGCAGGGTGAAATCACCACCTCTTTTGGTCAGACCCTGTCCTGGAAATATCTGTGCTGGGTGCGGGAGCATCCGGTGTTCGGCTGGAACTGCCCCACCTGTATTCTCTGCGGAAGTGCCGACCAGATGATCTCCCGCCAAACGGTGGAAGCGTATGCCCGGCGGCACAGCGCCCGGCTTACCGTACTGGAAGGCGGCGAACACTGGTTCCACACGCCGGAGCAACTGGCTGCACTGCACAAATGGGAGGAGACGGAACTTTGAATACAGAAGAATGCCTGATTTGCCAAGCCCCTTTGGAATACCTGACACAGGACGAAGTCATGGAATGCGCTGTCTGCCATCGGAGAGAACCCAGCAAGACCCGCTGCAAAAACGGCCATTACGTTTGCAGCGACTGCCACATGCAGGGGATGGACAGCATTTTCGGTCTCTGCCTCTCAGAGACTTCCTCCGACCCGGTGGCCATTGTCCGGCGAATGATGGAACTGCCCTTCTGCCATCCGCAAGGACCGGAACATCATGTGATGGTGGGGGCTGCCCTGCTCACAGCCTACCGGAACGCCGGCGGCCGTCTTGAGCTGGAACCCGCTCTTCGAGAGATGTACAGCCGGGGCCGGTCTGTTCCCGGCGGAGCATGCGGCTTTTGGGGTGCCTGTGGCGCAGGGATCAGCGCCGGGCAGTTTCTGTCCATTGTCACAGCGTCCACTCCCCTGGCCCGGGAACCCTGGGGTCTGAGCAACCGCATGACCGCCTGTGCACTGGAGAGCATTGGAAAAAACGGCGGGCCCCGATGCTGCAAACGGGATTCCTTTCTATCCATTCTGGCCGCTGTAGATTTTGTCCGGGAGCATCTGGGGGTGGAGATGGAGCGGACCGTGCCCGTCTGTTCCTACAGCAGTCGGAACCCCCAGTGCATCGGCCGTCGCTGCCCTTTCTCGGCGGCCGGACACGCCAAACCCAAGGTGGCCTTTCTCTGTGTGCACAACTCCTGCCGCAGCCAGATGGCCGAGGCCCTGGGCAAAAAACTGGCCGGCGATGTATTCGAAAGCTTTTCCGCCGGCACCGAGCCCGGCGCGCGAATCAATCCGGACGCGGTGCGTCTGATGAAGCAGGTTTACGGCATTTCCATGGAACAGACCCAATACAACAAACCCTTGTCCGACCTGCCCGCTGTGGACATTGTTGTCACCATGGGCTGCAATGTCCAGTGTCCGACCATGCCCTGTTCCCACCGGGAGGACTGGGGGCTGGATGACCCCAGCGGCAAAGCAGACAGCGAATTTCTCCTGGTTATGAAAAAAATTGAAGAAAAAGTGCTGGACCTGAAGCGGCGCATTCAGGCCGGTGAACTGTAAAAAGGCTGCCCGGTTTCCCGGGCGGCCTTTTATTGTTTGGGTTTTCGGTTTTGAAAATCCGCCTCAATGGCATCCTTCCAATGTTCGCCCAAAGGAGCGCTGCATCGAACAGCCGCCACCGCCTGACTTACCACTTCGTAATTGAGCCGGGTCCCCGCGCTGTCGCAATGATAATTCACCGCCCGGTCGGGGCCGATTCCAAGTTCGCCCGCCGTTTCTGCTGCGTCGATGTTGGCTCCCAGAAAGAGGAATTCCCAGCCGTACGTTTCCTGTTGGCGCCGAATCATCTTCCGGATCTGCGCAGCCGAATAGCGGCGGCTGACATTCTCCATGCCGTCGGTGGTGATCACAAAAAGTGTGTGCTGCGGCACATCCTCGCTTCGGGCGTATTTGTGGATATTTCCAATGTGCCGGACCGTCTCACCGATGGCGTCCAGCAGAGCGGTACAGCCCCGGACACAGTAGTCCTTTTCGGTGATGGGCCTGACTTTTTCCACAGCCACGCGGTCGTGGAGCACTGTAAGGCGGTCGTCAAACAGGACGGTGGAGACAAACGCCTGTCCGGGTTCTTTTTTCTGCTTTTCCAGCATGGAATTGAACCCGCCGATGGTGTCTCCCTCCAGCCCCTGCATGGAACCGCTGCGGTCCAAAAGAAATACCAGTTCCGTCAAATTCTGTTTCATAAGAAAATCCCCCTGTACTGTGTGATTGGTTACAAGCACAGTATAGGGGGATCGCACGTTTCAAAGGTCGCGCAGCAGGCGACAAATTTTTCAATGGCGAGGTGTTTGTCTGAATAGCGTTCTTCGCATGTATTTGGGATTGATGACAAAAATATAAACCAAGCACACGCCCAGCACAGCCAGCGTTCCCGCCATCCCGAGCTGAAAACGGAAGCCGGCCCAGGCGATTACAGCCTGAAGCAGGCAGTAACACAATTCGATCCTGTTGTTTTTCCTGCGCTGAGCCAAGTCTTTCTCGTAGTTCAAATTGAATGCCATCCAGATGGAGCATGCGGCCAGAGGGATCAGTTTGACGGCGAGAATCACAGCGGCAGGCAGTCCGTATTCTGACGGCGGCATCGGCTGAATGCAAATATTCAGCGCCGCGGCCTGGCAGATAATTGCCAGCAGCGTCAGATTTTTGTGCAGAATGGTCCGGTCCTGCTTTTCTTTGGCGCCTGCGCCGGCCAGCTCGTCCAAAGAAACTCCGTAAAGAGATGCGAGCGCCAGCAGATTTTCAGACGAGGGCAAGCTCTTTCCACTTTCCCACTTGGTCACGGCCTGTCGGCTGACTCCCAAAAGCTCCGCAACTTTTTCCTGGGAAAGCCCCTGTCTGAATCGGCACTCCCTCAGTCGTTCGCCCACTGTCATGGTGACCACCTCCTAGGGGCATTGTACCCAAACAACCGGCATTTTTCTACCAACTGCCCGGCAACAATCGGTTGCATGCCCCTCAACAGGCCACAATCTCCCCATGTAACATCCTGTCAGCCTTTTCGCAAAATCTGCTCCATTGCTTTTCCTTTGGCCAGTTCATCCACCAGCTTGTCCAGCCGGCGAATTTCGCGCATCACAGGATCTTCGATCTCCTCCACCCGAACACCGCACACCTTGCCTGTGATATACATACGGTTCGGGTTCATGGCCGGCGCGTTGCGAAAGAACTCGCCATAGCTGACAGAGGACTGCTCCAGCCGGGCAAGGTCCTGCGCTGTGTATCCGGTGAGCCACGCGGTCACCTGATCCACTTCCTGCCGGGTACGGCCCTTTTTCTCGGCCTTATTCACAAGCAACGGATAGAGCTTGGCAAAGGGCATCTGTGTTACATCGGCACGGGGCATCGCGTCAACCTCCCAACAGGCTCTGGTCAAACGCAAACAGAGCCTCGTTGATTTCAAAAATATTGTAATTTTGATGTGTGATAAAATATTCCACAATGATGTCGAACTTGCTGGCATGAGAAAAGGCAAATCCCGCTTTTTCCAGCAGTTCCCGGGCTTCTTCCAGCGGCAGTTCCAGAGCAACGGCAAAGGCCATGGCAGTGGGTTTGGATGGCTTGTAATGAACATCGGACCGAATTTTTGAAAAGAGTTTTCGGTCAATATTGGCCCGTTTGTAGCACTGAACATCGGTGATACCGCATTCGTCGATCTTGCGCAGCAGCATCTGGGAAAAACTCTCGTCCAGCCGGTCCAGCGCTTCAGCCAGAGATTCGGGCGCAGCTGCGGCAGGTGAAGCGGCAAGCACCATGGCCTGCCGGCTGTGCTCCGCATGGAGATCCGTATGTTCTTCCACATAGCGGTCATCAATGTAGGCGGTGATGTCGTCAAAAAGCTTTTCGCCAATGGCACAGGCGGCCCGGTCGAAGATGACCAGATAAACCGTCATTTCATGGGAAAGCAGAAAATCGCCAATGGTGTCCACCGCAACCTGGAAGGCCTGCTCTCTGGGATAGCCGTACACCCCGGAAGAAATCAGGGGAAAAGCCACGGTCCGGAAGGAATGGGCCGCCGCCAATTCCAGAGAGTTCCGGTAGGCAGAAACCAGCAGCTGTCGTTCTCCCGCACCGCCGCCGCGCCAGACAGGGCCCACGGTGTGGATGACGTAATCGGCAGGCAGCCGATAGCCTTTTGTTATTTTGGCCTGGCCGGTCCTGCATCCATCCAAAGTCCGGCACTCTTTCAGCAGATCCGGCCCGGCGGCGCGGTGAATGGCGCCGTCCACACCCCCGCCGCCCAGCAGGCTTTCGTTGGCAGCGTTCACAATGGCATCCACTTTCATTGTCGTAATATCATTTCGCACAATGTGCAGCGGCATAGCGGTTCCTCCTTTGGCTTGGCACAATCAAAAATCCACGTGATAGTTTTCGTCGATCAGAATGTACTCTGCACCGTATTTACGGCACATCTCCAGCGTTTCGGTATTGTCACGCAACAGCGTTTCCATGGTACAGGACGAATCGTCCAGTCGATGCTCCACCACCCCGGCGTATTGTTGAATATCCCGGTAATGGCGGCGGATGTACCCCTCGCTCATCACCAGGCAGCGGTACCGGATCTGCTCGCGGTACTCCGCCGGAAAATCTTTTTCCCAATCAAAGGGGATGTAGCATCCCTCCACAATAAGGTTTTGTTTGTTTTCGATGGCGGTTTTGATGATCTCCCTCACCACCGGCCACAGATAATCTGTCAATTCCCGGTCGCTGCTCACAGGGGTGAGCGATGTATATCCGCTTCGGATCAGGCCCATTTTCAAATGGTCAATGGAAAGATAAGGATATCTGTATTTTTCCAGAAGCTTTTGCGCAAGGGCGGTTTTCCCCGTATGCGATGCTCCCGCAATCAAAAAAATCATATCGCTTCCCCTCTCTGCATCGATGTGACAGGCTTATCATAGCATGGGCAGTCTCATCTGGCAATGCACGCAACGCATCTAAAAAAAGGCCTTCCGCTGCGGAAGGCCTTTCGGTCTGCATCTCTGTCAGGTGGAAAGGTTTACATCATCCCATTCAACGGCACCATCACAGCCCGCCACCCAAAACAAACCCCGGTGGCGTTCCATCACAACGCCTGCATCCAGGCTCTGCGGCGCGGTGCCCTGCAACCGGGCCTGATTGCAGCACCAGTGAAGGCGATAAATCAAATCCGCCGCATCCAGCAGCTCTGACTGCGGACGAAGGCGAGCAGCCTGTATTAGCTGCTCCATCCCATAATGCTCGCGCATGATGCCGGCAGCACGCGGCACATCACAGATGCGGTCGGGCCAGGGCAGTTCATCGGTCAGGCCCAAGGCCCATTCCATCACCCACACATTTTCATACTGCCACGCAAACTGGATCTGTTCCATCCTGCTGGAAGCCGGATTTTCCAGATACGCCCATTCCTTCGGAGAAAAGAAATCCTCCGCCTGATAGGTCTCAAGAATGGGCTGCACATATGCTCTGGCCTGCTCGTGGTCCAGCGGGTCCTCCTCGTCCAATCGACATTCGGAGTACAGCGCTACCACCAGCAAAGCCACCGCACGGCGGCACACCGCCTCAACCGTGCGTGCGCTGCCCGGCCAGATGACCGGCAGCTCCTCGTTCACCGGAAGCTGCCGTGCACGCAAAATTTCCATCGAACGTTTTTTCCGCAGCAGCAGTTCCGCCGGTGTCTCGTTCCAGACAGGCTGCGGGCATAGGTCCATGGGCGGAAGGGTTGCCTGCGGGTCAGCAGCCCCATTCCAATCCAGCAGCAGGCGAAAGTTTTCGTCGTACACACTGCCTGAGAGGTCCGTCACCAGTCCCCGCACCGCTCTTGCGCATTCGCACGCCACACCCGTAACGGACTCACTCATCCGGGGAAGGTCCCGCCCGACGCAGGATGCATCCATCCGGACCACCCCGCCACAGGAATACAGCCTGTCCAGCAGGGCCTGCGCTCTCGGCCCCGGGCTTTGAACCTTGCCGTACCGTACAACAAGCTTCCGAATCCATGCCGTGGTCTGCCTTTCCTGCTCATCCCATCCTGCACAGGAAAGGCAGGTGAATGTAATTTCTGTCTGCGCATTGCGGAGAACCAGGCGGCGGGGAGCGGTCCGCTTTCCGCTGGGGAAAGCCAGTTCCAGCAGGTTCATCATCGGTTCGCATTGTTCCACCGGACACAAGATCAAAAAAGTGCGATCCAGAGTTCTTTTAACAAAAGGAAGCCGCATAGGGTTCTCTCCTTTCACCGTGCCGTTTCTGCCCCGTGCGTACGGCGCAGCTTTTCCAGAATGACTTCGTCGGCAGGGCAGAACGGATACTGGTCGATCTCTTCCACCGTGATCCAGCGCAAATCGTTGTGCTCCAGTTTTTGAAGCTCTCCCTGCAGGATTTTGGCATGGAACAGCGTCAGATGCACGGTCAAGTCCGGATAGGCATGGGTCACTTCCATAAAGATGTCGTCCACCGCCACGGTCACCGCCAATTCCTCGCGGCACTCACGCGCCAGCGCCTGCTCCTTGGTTTCCCCCGGTTCAACCTTGCCGCCCACAAACTCCCACAGCAAACCCCGTGCCTTGTGTGCCGGGCGCTGGCAGATCAAAAAGCGGTCGCCCTGCCAAAGCAGAGCTGCCACTACCTCCACCGCTTTTCCGGTGACCGGGCGGCACAGCGGCAGCACATAAATGACCGGCTCTTCGTATGGGTGAACCGCGCGAACAGCTGCCAGCGTCTCTTCCAATCGATCGGCACGGCATACGGTCTCCAATTTCCATTCCGGTGCACAGCACATTTCGCCCACACGCCCCGTGTGCGGCTGTGCGCCCTCCAAAGGTCTCCAGCAGCCGGTAACCGGGCTGCAGGACATGCAGCCCTCGTAATTGCCGATGCGGCCCGCACCCGCCTTTTGCAAAGCGGCCTGCACGGGCTTTAAATGGCTTTCCGGCAAAAAAATTTCCAGCTTGTATTCCTCCGCACACATGGCTTGTTCTCTCCCCTTTTGAATCCTGGCCCGGATCCGGTTTTATTTCAGCCGCGCTCCGTCCCGAAACGCATTGCCCACTTTTTCGCCCAACTTGCGATACGTGTTATTGACCGGGTCAAAGGTGATGGGCGCCAAACGGTCCGGGTCGATTTTCCCGTCCGGTCCCAGAATGCGCTCGTCGGCACTGACGTTCACGATCTCGCCCACCAGGCGCCCTGTCTGCGGGTCATAGCTGCGCAGCCGGCATTCCACCGCCATGGGCAATTCATCGATCAGCGGCGCATCCACAAATTCCGAAGCGCTGGTGTGAAGCCCGGCTTTTGCCAGTTTGTCCGGCACATCGTTTCCGGAAACGATGCCCACATAATCGCACTCCGTCACATGTGCCGCATCGGCCATGCTCACTGTAAAGGCCTTCCGCGCCAAAATATTCCGGGTGGTTTTATGCCCTGCACTGATGCACAGTGAAAGTTCCTGATCGTCACTGATTCCGCCCCATGCGGCATTCATGGCGTCGGGAACACCATTCTCGTCATAAGTACCCAGGATAAATACCGGCTGCGGATAGGTCCAGGCCTTTGCTCCAAAATTCTTTCTCATGTCAATCGCTCCTTTTCTTTCATCGGTTACTCGTTTCGATGCCGCCGTACACTCCAATACAGCAGTGCGGCCGCGCCAACCCCGGCCAGAGCCAGCGCGGGAAAATAAAAATTCTGCGGCAGCCGCGCCTGCGCCGGATGGCTGAAAAAGCACACGGCCACGCTGCACAAAAGAAGCAGTCCGGAGACCGCCATTCCCGCAGCGGAAGGATCTTCTCGCTGCTCCAGCTGGTTTTCCCAGCCTCTCCTCCGCTCCAGTTCCCGAATGAGCCAGTCCTCATCCTCGTACCCCTTCAAAACGGTACAGCCGGACCGGAACACGCGGCCGTTTTTCCGCACCTGGCAGATCAGCGCGTAGTCATGGGGATTTTCGCGCATACGCTCTACTTTCAGCACTTCCATCGCACCCGGCGGCACGGTCTGTCGATTGCGGATGCGTTCCAGCCAGCGCTGTGCATCGGCCTCCTGCGCAGCCGCATGCCAGGTGGCGCCCATCACACTTCTGCCGCGACACAAGGTCCGTGTGTCTGCCCAAAACAAATGGTCCTGTTCGTCCAGGAAGAAAACAATGGCGTCTCTTGCAGACCGGCGCCCCAGCCGTACTGCCAGTCCGATGAGCAGAGCCGTCACCGCTACGCACAAAAACAGCGACCAGGTGCGCATGGACATGCCCCGGCGAATCATGCAGACCGAACCGCCTGCCGCCAGCAGAACGCCCAAAAGCGCGATTCCCAGGCTGCCGCCCATGGTGTGAAGAAAATGATTTCTGCCCGCCTGAATCTGCGGGGACATCCAAATCTTCATAAAAGCCCCTCCCGCTCTCTTTCATCATACCCCGGAAAAAGCACGGATGCAATCTTCCCACTGTAAAACTTTTCAAAACAGATTTCTCTTTGAAAAGCAGCCGCGGTGTGCTATCATAAGGACAAATCGATGTGCTCTTTCAAGCACATGCGCAAACAGTTTGCTTCACTGGAGGGGTTGGATGATCGTCTGTTTTTCAGGCACCGGAAACAGCCGGTACTGTGCTCAATGCCTGGCGGAACACTTAAACGATACCACACTGGACGCATTTTCTTTCCTTCGGGACCAGATTGCCGCTGAACTGGCCAGCGAAAAGCCCTGGGTCTTTGTGTGCCCCACATATGCCTGGCAGATGCCCCGCGTGTTCGCGGACTTCATTCGCGCGGGCCGCTTTTCCGGCAGCCGGGATGCTTATTTCGTTCTGACCTGCGGCGGTGAAACGGGCAACGCCGTGCAAAGCATTGCCGCACTGTGCAATGAAAAAGGCTTCTCCTTTAAAGGCCTTCTGCCCGTAGTGATGCCCGACAATTACCTGGTTTTGTTTCCTGCGCCGAAACCTGGCGAAGCGGAAGAAAAAATTGCCGCCGCGCTGCCGGTGCTTCAACAGGCAGCCCAACAAATTGCCGCGGGAGAAACGCTTTCTTCTCCCCGTGCCGGAATTCTGGATAAATTGAAATCCGGCCCGGTCAACCAGGGAATGTACCGCTTTTTCATTAAAACCAAGCCCTTCCGAACCACCGATGCCTGTGTGAGCTGCGGCAAGTGTGCCTCGCTCTGTCCGCTGGGGAATATTGCCCTGCAGGACGGACGGCCCATCTGGGGCGAACGGTGCACGCATTGCATGGCCTGTCTGTGCGGCTGCCCCGCCGGCGCCATTGAATACGGAAAGGCCACGGACGGAAAGCGCCGGTATCAGTGCCCGCCGTACAAAAACTGAGCGTTTTTCATGCAAATGCGCTCTCCGAATGATTGCCCAAAGAGCGGAACCTGACGGTTCCGCTCTTTTTTATCGCTCCTGTCCGGACGCGCTTACATGCACCGGCACCGGATGACGCGCGTAATGATCCTGCGCATAGCGCAGCACCTGTGCCGGCAGGGATTCATCCGCGCAATAAAGCGGCACACACCCGTACAGATACCCCGCACAGGGCAATTCCAGCCGCCGGATGCGGATATCCGGATTGGTCACCCGCAGCGCCATGGCAGAATTCAGCGTAGCGATTCCCATGTCTTCGTGCATGGTGTTGACCACGTCCAGATTGTGGCTGGATGCAAGACGCACATGCGGGTGGATCTGCGCCAGCGCACAGCAATAGTCAAAAAACTGCCGCAGGGCATTCTCCGGGGAGCCCGTGAGCAAAATTTTTCGGTCCAGCGCACGGAAGTCCAGCGGCCCTGCCTCAGCCGCCAAAGGGTGCGTCTTGTGCATGGCCGCGTACATGTAGTCCCCCGTGACCCGGCAGGTACGGAACAGATTTTCCGGGAATGGATTGATGAGAAACGCCACATCCAGCTGGTTGTGCAGCAGTTTCCGAATGCATTCCGCTTTGCTCCACTCCTGAATTTCCACCAATACGCCCGGGTGCTGTCTTTGAAACTCCATCAAAAAATCCGGATCGCCTGCACTGGAGATTCCAAAGGCAAATCCCACCCGCAGCAGCGACCGGCGCTCCGCCGGAACCAACAGCGCTTCCGACGCCCGGTAAATCTCCGCGATCTGCTGGTAATACGGGTACAGCAAATGAGCTGTCTCCGTGGGCTCCACGCCCAGGTGGCTGCGCTCAAACAGACGGTTGCCCAGCTCTTTTTCCAAGGCTTGAATCTGACGGCTCAGCCCCTGCTGGGTAATGAACAGCCGGCGGCTTGCCTTGGAAAAGCTGCGGTCTTCGTACAACGCCAGGAAAGACTCGATGGCACGCATCTGCATAAGATCCCCTCCGTCGCTCTTTGTTTTTATCATACAACAAATTGTTGTATGGTTCAACGCAAAGTTGTTGTTTTACACCCAACCGGGCAAATGATACAATTACCATAGAAAAAAGCGTAAATTCTTGTGGAAAATGGAGGAGAAAACCATGGCTTTCCAGGTAATTGAAATCAAAAAAAGTGTGCTGGACAGCAACGACCGGGAAGCGGCCGTGCTGCGCGGCCAGCTGAAGGAAAAGGGCGTGTTTCTTCTGAATCTGATGTCCAGCCCGGGAAGCGGCAAAACCACCACTCTGATGAAAACCATCCCGGAGCTGGCCAAAAAATGGCGTGTGGGTGTGATGGAAGCGGACATTGACTCGGATGTGGACGCGCACACCATCAGCGCCACCGGCGCCCGTGTCATTCAGCTTCACACCGGCGGAATGTGTCACCTTGATGCCGCCATGACCAGGCAGGGTCTGGATGCACTGGGGACGGACGGACTGGATCTGGTGATTTTGGAAAACGTGGGCAATCTGGTATGCCCTGCGGAGTTCGACACCGGCGCATCCAAAAGCGTAATGATCCTCAGCGTGCCCGAGGGTGATGATAAGCCGCTGAAATATCCTCTGATGTTCTCGGTGTGCGACGCGCTTCTGGTCAATAAAATCGACGCTTTGCCGATGTTCGACTTTGACATGGATGCAGTGCGCCAGCGCGCCCTGCAGAGAAACCCGGACATTCAGGTATTCCCCCTGTCCGCCAAAACCGGCGAGGGCATGGATGCCTGGTATCAATGGCTGGACAACGAAATCCGCGCATGGAAAAATCTTTAATCCACAAGGAGGCAGAGACAATGGCTGTGCGAAAAAACATTCTGAAGCTGGCAAAGAAAATCAGCGGCTCGGTGGCAATGCTGGTCAAGCTGGATGAAAACGCCCCTGAGTACAAGGTTCTGAACTGCGTCGTGACCGACGAAATGGCCGAGGTTGCCCTTGCACTGGAACTGCGCAAACCGCTTCCGCTGGAGACCATTGCCAAACGTTGCGGCAAAACCCTGGAAGAAACCAAAAAGCAGATGGACCGGCTCACGGAGGTGGGCGTGGTTATTTTCCACTCGGAAAACGGTGTGGATGTGTTCGAGCTGCCGGTATTCGTGCCCGGCGTCATGGAAAAAATGATGAACAACCGCGCCCAGTGCGAAAAACATCCGGAAATCCCCGCGGCATTTGAGGAGTACGCCCGCCTTCGCGGAGAGCTGCTCTCGCCCAAACTCCCGGTGGGTGCGTCCCCCATGCGCGTCATTCCCATTCAGAGCGCCATTGACGGTGACAGCCACAGCGTGCCGTATGAGCAGGTCGCCACGATCCTCAACAAAAGCACGCGGTTCGCTGTGGCCGACTGCTCCTGCCGCACTTCCCGCCGCCTGCTGGGACAGGGCTGCGGACATCTGGAAAAAGATATGTGCCTGCAGCTGAACTCCGGCGCGGAATACTGCATTCGCACCGGGCGTGCCCGGGAAATCACCCGGGAAGAGGCCTTTGAGATCATCCGTAAGGCCGAGGAGAACGGTCTGATGCACTCCGTGCCCAACATTGACGGCGGGGAGACCTATGCCATCTGCAACTGCTGCGGCTGCGGCTGCTATGCCGTGCGCAATGCGGCCTACTACAATGCGCCGGACATGGTGCGTTCCAACTATGTGGCGCAGACAGACAGCGAAAAGTGCGTTGCCTGCGGACAGTGCGTGGAAAACTGCCCGGTCAACGCGTTGAAGCTGGGTCAAAAGCTGTGTGAGACCCCCAAACAGCCGGAGATGCTCTCTCCACGTGATCATGTGTGGACCGACAAGCACTGGAACGTAAACTACCGCGAAACGCGTGAAGATGTGACTCCGGAGGGCACCGCTCCCTGCAAGACCGCCTGCCCCGCACACATCGCTGTACAGGGATACATCAAGCTGGCATCCCAGGGCCGGTACCGGGAGGCGCTGGAGCTCATCAAAAAAGAGAACCCCTTCCCCGCTGTGTGCGGCCGCATCTGCCCCCGCAGCTGTGAGAGTGCCTGCACACGCGGCGGCCTGGACGAACCGGTGGCCGTGGACGAGATCAAAAAATTCATCGCCGATCAGGAATTGAACGCCGAACACCGGTTTGTACCGGAAAAAGCGCACGACTACGGCAAATCCATTGCTGTCATCGGCGCGGGACCGGCGGGCCTCAGCTGTGCTTATTTCCTGGCGGTGGATGGCTATAACGTGACCGTATTTGAAAAAGAGCAGACTCTGGGCGGCATGCTGACCATGGGCATTCCGGCGTTCCGGCTGGGGCGTGAAATCGTCAACGCGGAAATTGATATTCTGCGGGAACTGGGTGTCGTCTTCCGCACAGGTGTGGAAGTGGGCAAAGATGTGACGCTGGATCAGCTGCGGCAGGAGGGTTTCGAGGCCTTTTATGTGGCCATCGGCGCCCAGGGCGGCCGGAAGCTGGGGCTGGCGCAGGAAGACGCACAGGGCGTTGTAGCCGGCGTGGATTTTCTGCGCTCGGTCAGTCTGGGCCATCCCACACCGCTGTCCGGGCGCGTGGTCGTTGTGGGCGGCGGAAATGTCGCCATTGACGTAGCCCGCACGGCTGTTCGGGAAAATGTGGATTCTGTGGACATGTACTGTCTGGAGAGCCGTGAGGAGATGCCCGCGCTGGAAGAAGAGATTGCCGAGGCCGAGGCGGAATCCATCCCTGTGCACAACGGGTGGGGCCCCAAGGAGCTTCTGGTGGAAAACGGCCGCATCAAGGGCGTGGTGTTCAAACGCTGCACCGCTGTCTATGATGCCGAACACCGGTTTGCGCCGCAGTACGACGAACAGGATACCATCACAGTAGAGGCCGACTGGGTACTGCTGAGCATCGGTCAGGAAATTCGCTGGGGCAGCCTGCTGGACGGCAGCGCCGTGGAATTGGGCCGCGGCCGGACCGCGCCGGCCGATCCTCTCACCTATCAGACGGCTCAGAAAGACGTGTTTGTGGGCGGTGACTGCTTCACCGGTCCGAAATTTGCCATTGATGCCATTGCCGCCGGTAAACAGGGAGCCATCTCCATTCACCGCTTTGTGTGGGAAGGCGTCAGCATGACCGCCGGCCGGGACCGCCGGATTTATAAAGAATTCGACAAAGCCGCGGCGGATCTGGAAAGCTTTGACCGCATGCCGCGCCAGCGCCCGCTGCGCAAGAAAGAGGCCGCCGCAAGCTTTACCGATGACCGCTGCACCTTCACCGAAGAGCAGATGAAACGCGAGACCGAACGCTGCCTGGGTTGCGGCGCGGTGCAGCTGAACCAGGAGATGTGCATCGGCTGCGGGCAGTGCACCACCAAATGCAAATTTGACGCGATTCATCTGGTCAAAAAATATCATGTGGAGTACAATACCTTCGAAGGCATTCCCCTAAAACTGACTCCCAACATGATCAAGCGGGTAGGCAAAATCGCCGTGCGCTCCGTAAAGGACGCCGTGTCCGGAAACAACGAATAAAAGGAGGCCTTCTCATGCACGAGCTGGGTCTGGTGTTTGAAATGGCCAAGGTCATTGAAGAGGCTTTGGCGGATGAAAACGTGGAGGCCGTGAATACCGTGGTAATGGAGATCGGCGAAATTTCCTCGGTGGTTCCGCATTACTTTGAATCCTGCTTTCCGGCGGCCCGGGAGCGACCGCTCCTGCGGGATGCAAAGCTGGAGATGAACATCATCCCCGCCGTGGGCCGCTGCCGGAACTGCGGCGTCACATTCCCCATTGTGGAAAACAAAGGCTACTGTCCGGACTGCGGCAGTTTTGACAAAGAACTGCTCAGCGGGCGGGAGTTCAACATCAAGGAAGTGCGTGTGCGCTGAGAAACGCGAGGGACCAAACGGTCCCTCGTTTTTATTGTGTGTTGCCGGCTGAAAAACCTGCTGATTCCGTTGCAAAAGGACTGTTCAAACCGGGCAAATGTATGTTATAGTATTATATACGCCTAAAAATGAAAGGGGGAGTTGTGTGCCGTATCGGTTGTGTAAAAATCTTGGAGACAGCATTGCTGTGCCGCAGCTGGTTGTCGCCAAACTTCCCCAGCTGGAGGATGACTGGCTTCGGGTTGCCCTGATGGTGATTGCCACCGGAGAGACCGACCCAGCCCGCCTTGCCCGCGAACTTCGCCTGAAAAGCGTGGAAAAAGCGCGGGAAGCGCTGTTGTTCTGGAAGGGCGCCGGCCTTTTGGAAAGCTGTGAAGAGAGCAATGTGCCCGCGGGAGACATTACCGGTGCCAGCGCGGCCCGCAGCCATATGACCACACCGGAAGTGACGGCGGCAGCCCGCAACGATCCGTCCATTGCGGCACTGGTGCAGGAATGTCAGCGCCTGATGGGCGGCGTGATTACGCAGTCAGACACCAATATTCTGGTCTCCCTGTATGTGGCGGACGGTCTTCCGGTGGATTTCATTCTGCTGGGAGTGGCGCATTTTGTCTCGCTCGGCAAGCGAAGCGCCCGTTACATCGAACGCGCGCTTTTGGGCTGGCAGGCAGAGGGAATCGACACGGTGGAAGCTGCCGAGCGCTATCTCAAACTGCTGGCGCTTCGCTCGCAGCGGGAAGCCGAAGTCGCACGACTGTTTCATCTGGCAGATGCCAAGTTCACCAAGGCCGAGCGGCGTGCCATTGCTTCCTGGTACGAAGATTTTCAGTATCAGGAAGACATGATTGCCGAAGCCATTGCCTATGCAGGAGAAAAAAGCAGCGTGCGGTATGTCAACGGCATTCTGCGCGCCTGGCATTCCAAGGGCTATCAAACTGTGCGCGACGTGATCAACGACAGTTCTCTGACTGCTAAGAATGTGCAGCCCACCAATCCCAACGCCAAATCCATTCTGGGCAAAGGGCCGCGCCGCGCGCCTGTATTTAAGCAGATTGGAGGGGATTCGCCATGACCCGTCAGGAAATGATGCGCCGAGCCTTCGGCATTGTTTCAACACGACGTCAAAGGGCCGTGACGCTGGCGGACCAGCGCCGGGCGGCGGCGCGCGAAAAACTGCCGCAGTTGGAACAGCTGGAACAGCAGCGTGCACAGGCAGGGCTGCGTGCCGCGCAGCTTTCCGTAAGCGGTGCGGACCGGGCACAGATAGATCAGGCTTTGGCGGAATCCGCCGCGTGCGAGCATTCCATCGATTCGCTTCTGCGGGAAAACGGGATCGACCCCGCCCAGTTAAAGCCGGCATTTACCTGCCCTGTTTGCCAGGATACCGGCCGCCTTACCAACGGTCCCTGCCAGTGTGTGCAGGCTTTGATTCAGGAAATGTGCCAGCAGGAAGTGAACGAAGCATCCCCGCTTTCTCTTTGCAGTTTTTCCACATTTGATCTGAAGAAATATCCGGACCGCATTCTGCCGGAGCTGGGCATCTCCGCCCGGGCGCACATGGAAGGCATTTTCCACTACTGCAAAGACTATGCGGAACACTTTACACTGAAAAATCCCAATCTCTATCTGTACGGCTATGCCGGTCTGGGAAAAACCCATTTGGCACTGGCCATTGCCAATACTGTGCTGCAAAAGGGGTTCAATGTTGTCTATGTCAGCGCGCAAAACGCTTTTGACGCCATGGAAAAAGAACATTTCCGCGGTGATGAAACCAACGATACACTGACAACCTTATGCGATGCGCAGCTGCTGATTCTGGACGATCTGGGCACAGAATATCTGACGCCTTACGTCAGCAGTTGTCTTTACAGCCTGGTGAACACCCGCGTCTGCCGGCGGCTGCCCACCATCTATACCAGCAACATCGTGCTGGACGCTGACCTTCACCGCCGGTATACGGAAAAAATTGTGTCCCGGCTGCTTGGGAACTGTGAGTGCTTGAACTTTTTTGGTGAAGATGTCCGTTTGATGGACAAGTAAGTGGTTTTTACCGCGCTTTGGAGCATCCGACCCTTTGGGCGGTGCTCCTCTTTTTGTGCGGCTTTCTATTTTTCAATCAGTGAGGAGTATTTATGGAAAACAGACAGGAAAACATCATGGGCACGCGCCCGATCAACAAACTTTTGCCCAGCATGGCCTTTCCCATCATGCTGAGCATGCTGGTGCAGGCTATGTACAACGTGGTGGACAGCATTTTCGTGTCCATGGTCAGCGAAAACGCCCTGACCAGCGTCAGCTTGATTTTCCCCGTGCAGAACCTGATGATTGCCGTTTCCGTAGGCACGGCGGTGGGCATCAACGCACTGCTGTCCCGCCGTTTGGGTGAAAAGAACTATCACGCGGCCAACCGAGTGGCGAACAACGGTATTCTGGTCACTTTGCTGAGTTTTGTTGCCTTTGCCATTTTCGGTGCGCTGGGAAGCGACCTTTTCCTTGCGGCATTTACAAGCAACCCGGAAATTGCGCAGGCTGGCGCGGATTACATGCGGATCGTGACCATCTTTTCCCTTGGCTGCTTCGTGGAGATCACCATGGAGCGCATTTTGCAGGTGACCGGCAAAACCGTTTACCAGATGATCAGCCAGATGACGGGCGCCGTGGTAAATATTATTCTGGACCCGATCATGATCTTCGGCCTGCTGGGCTGTCCGAAGATGGGTGTTGTGGGCGCGGCGGTCGCCACGGTCATCGGTCAGTGGTGCGGCATGGCGGTGGCGCTGGTTCTCAACCATTGGAAAAACCATGAAGTGCGCCTTTCTTTTGCAGACATGAAGCCCCACGCACACACCATCCGCGGCATCTACCAGGTGGGCCTGCCTTCCATCATCATGCAGAGCATCGGCAGCGTCATGGTATTCGGCATGAACAAAATTCTGATTTCCTTTACCGAAACCGCAGTGTCGGTCTTCGGCGTGTACTTCAAGCTGCAAAGCTTTGTGTTTATGCCCGTGTTCGGCGTCACGAATGCGCTTATCCCCATCGTTGGTTACAACTATGGCGCACGCCAGCGCAAACGGATTACCGATTCCATTCGTCTGGCCACTGTGATGTCCACTGCCATCATGGCTCTGGGCCTGGTGATTTTCCAGCTGTTTCCTGAACAGCTCCTGCTTTTGTTCAACGCCAAGGAGGACATGCTCAGCATTGGTGTTCCGGCACTGCGCCTGATTTCGCTGTGCTTCTTGTTCGCCGGGGTCGGCATTGTGCTCTCCAGCGTATTCCAAGCATTGGGTGATGGTCTTCTCAGCTTGTGGATCAGCGTTATTCGCCAGTTGCTGCTGCTTCTTCCCGCCGCCTTTGTCTTCTCCAAGCTCGGCGGTTTGGGGGCTGTATGGTACAGTTTCCTGTTCGCGGAATGCTTCGGCTTTGCGCTGTCGCTTTTGTTCTTCCGCTATCTGTACAATAAAAAGATTCGTCACGTGGAAAGCATTCAGTTCGATTAAAAAAACAGCGTGCGCCTTTTAAGCGTACGCTGTTTTTTTAACTCCCCTTCTCCACCGAACAGGAGTTTACCAGTGCGTGACCTTTCAAAACAAAACGGCACATGGGCGTTTGCCCATGTGCCGTTTTTCATTGTAGTTCTGTCGAAAAACTTCGAGCGTTTCCTTAGTTCAGGATGACAGACTCGTCGGACGGATCGAACAGGTGCAGCTTGTTGGTGTTCAGCGCAACCTTGACGTCCATGCCGTTCTTCGCCTTGCTGGTGGGGTTCACACGAGCGGTCATCTTGTAGCCCTTATAGGTCAGGTACAGATAGATCTCGGAGCCCATCAGCTCGGAAACTTCCACGTTCGCAGTGATGGTAGCGTCTTTGTGTTTCTCCAGGAACTCCTCGTCGTCCTTGATATCCTCAGGACGGATACCGGCTTTGATGGTTTTGCCCAGATAGGCATCCAGTTTCGCGGTGTTGGCCGCGGCTTTGGCCGGGTTGATGAGCAGTTTGTCGCCGCCCAGATCCACATAGTAGTTGCCGCCCTCTTTGACCAGGGTAGCATCCAGGAAGTTCATTTGCGGAGAGCCGATGAAGCCCGCCACGAACATGTTGCAGGGATAATCATACAGGTTTTGCGGAGTATCAACCTGCTGCACAATACCGTCTTTCATAACCACGATGCGGTCGCCCATGGTCATGGCCTCGGTCTGGTCGTGGGTAACATAGATAAAGGTGGTGCCCAGTTTCTGGTGCAGCTTGATGATCTCGGTGCGCATCGCAGTACGCAGTTTCGCGTCCAAGTTGGACAGAGGCTCATCCAGCAGGAAGACTGCCGGGTTACGAACCATGGCGCGGCCCAAAGCAACACGCTGACGCTGACCACCGGACAGAGCCTTCGGTTTGCGGTCCAGCAGGTGCTCGATGTCCAGCACGCGGGCAGCCTCGCGAACGCGTTTGTCGATTTCATCCTTCGGGGTTTTGCGCAGTTCCAGACCGAACGCCATGTTCTTGTAAACCGTCATGTGCGGATACAGCGCGTAGTTCTGGAACACCATCGCGATGTCGCGATCCTTCGGGGGAACGTCGTTGACCAGACGGTCGCCGATGTACAGCTCGCCTTTGGAAATCTCTTCCAAGCCAGCGATCATACGCAGGGTGGTGGATTTACCGCAGCCGGAAGGACCGACCAGGATGATGAACTCTTTGTCTTCGATTTCCAGGTTGAAATCGGTAACAGCCTGCACATTGCCCGGATAGATTTTGTAGATGCCTCTGCAGCTAATGCTTGCCATGGGACCTTACCTCCATTGTAACTTCAATTTTGCATTTTATTGACGTCCTTGACAGACCTCTTTTGCTTTAATATAATAATAACAAGCTATTTTTCATTTGAAAATAGTAAAATATTGATGTGTGGTGAAACTTATTGCTTTTTCCCGCGGAGGAGATCTGCGGCGTGGAATTCTGCCGCGAAATCGACGCGCCCGCACCGGTGATTCTGGACGAGGCTGCCTGTGTGCTGGTGCTTGCATCCAGCGGCCGTGCGGCAGCTGTGCCCGCCAACAGCACGGCAGAGGCACTTTGGCTGGAGGCCGGTTCCCTGCTTGTGTGCCGTGGCGCCATGGAGATCACGCCCGCTTCTGATTGTCATCTGCTTGTCATTGGCTTTTCCGGTGAAGCGGCCCGCCAGGCCGGAGATAAGCTGACGGAGCCTTTGCTCTCCGACTGCAGCGCCTGCCCACTGGCTGCGCAGGAAATGAGTGCTTTGGCCGCGGCTGTCAGCCGTGGAGAGAGCGAATTGCTGCCGGCCCTGGCTTTCCGCGCCCTGTGCAGTGTGGCCCGTGCGGACGAAGCGCCCGAATCACCCGGCCTTCCGCCGCTGGTGGCGCAGGCAGTGCTGGCCATCCGGCAGAATTATGCCGGGCTTTACGGTGTGGACGAGCTGGCCCGTCAGCTGGGAGTGAGCAAAAGCCACCTGGTGCGCGTTTTTACTGCGCAAATGGGCATCGGCCCCGGACAATATCTGATCCAGACACGGCTGGATGCAGCCAAGGTGCTTCTGGCGCAGCGAGATTACAGTCTGGACGTAATCGCCAGTTTGTGCGGTTTTTCCGGTGCCAATTACCTGTGCAAAGTTTTTAAGAAACACACCGGGCAGACGCCCGGTACTTTTCGCGCGCTGCATGCAGGCGCCGCCCCTTCCCCTGCCCGTTTGTCCGAGCTGGAGAGCGCACTTTACACCTGAGGTGTACGTTTGTACAAATTAAAAGGCATTTTACGCCTAGCCAGCCGCACGCAAAGAGATTATGATAGAGGTAGCAAAGTCACGTTCGTTTGATTTTATATAATAAGGAGAATGCAGCATGAAAGTAATCGTTACCAACAGCTACGATGAGACCTGTGCGGTCATCGCAGAGATGATCCGGGATCTGGTCAATCAGAAACCCAATGCCAAGCTGGGCCTCGCCACCGGTGGAACTCCTGTCCCCATCTACAAGAAACTGATCGAGATGAACAAGGCCGGCCAGGTGGATTTCTCGCAGGTACATACCGTGAATCTGGACGAGTACTGCGGCATTCCGGGCACTCATGAACAGAGCTACCGTTATTTCATGGACACCAACCTGTTCAATCACATCAACATCGACAAGGCCAACACCTTTGTGGCCAGCGGCATGGGCGATGTGGAAGCCAACGCGCGCGAGCTGGAGCAGAAAGTGCGCGAGGGCGGCGTTGCCGACCTGCAGCTGCTGGGCATCGGCAACAACGGACACATTGCGTTCAACGAAGCTTCGGACCATCTGGTCAGCGTTGCCCACGTGGAAAAGCTGACGGAGAGCACCATCAATGCCAACGCCCGCTTCTTTGAGAAAAAAGAAGACGTTCCCACCATGGCCATCACCATGGGTATGGGTGACATTCTGGCAGCCAAAACCGTTGTGCTTGCGGCCACCGGTCTTGCCAAGGTTCCTGCCATCAAAGGTCTGGTGATGGACGATGTGATCACCACCCAGAACCCCTCTACCCTGCTGAAGCTGCATGCTGACGCAGTGGTTGTCATCGACCGCGAACTGGCGGATGCCGTCGGTTACAAGGGCTGATTGCAACGATCAAAGCGCTCTCCTTTTGGGAGAGCGCTTTTTTGTCTTGCGCCGCCGTTCAAAATGCGTTAGGATGAAACCAGAACACAAGGAAAGAAGGAATCGGTATGGAGCCTTGTCGCTATGGTATTTTAGGTGCAGGGCGGATCGCCGCCCGCTTCAGCGCCTGCTTTGAGCAGGGATTGGTGCCCGGTGCCCGTCTGTGCGCCGTTGCCTCGTCGGATCCCTTGCGCGCGGCCCGCTTTGCCGCCGAGCACGGCATCGCCCGCAGTTACGGCAGCCACGATGCGCTGCTGGCGGATCCTGAAATTGAAATCGTGTACATCGCCACCATCAATTCCATGCACTACGACTGCTGCGCCCGTGCCATCCGGGCCGGCAAACATGTGCTGTGTGAAAAGCCTCTGGTCCTCACTGCGGCCGAGGCACGCAGTCTGGCACAGCTGGCAGCCGAGCATCATGTGTTTCTGATGGAAGCCATGTGGACCCGGTTTCTGCCCGCAGTGCAAACCGCGCGCCGCTGGCTGACGGAAGGACGGATCGGACGGCTGCGCTGCATCAGTGCCAGTCTGTGCGCCAGCCGTGACCCCGCTGAATATCCCCGTCTGTTTGACCCCGCTCTGGGCGGCGGCGCGTTCTATGATCTGGGCGTCTATGCGTTTTCCTGTGCACAGTTTTTTGCCCGCGGGCGCAAGCAGACCGGCATGGTTCCGCTGTGCGTTCCCTCGGGCACCGGTGTGGACGGTTCCACCTTTCTGACCCTTTCCTATGAGGACGGGTTGACTGCCCAGCTGAAATGCAGCATTCAATTTGCGGCAGACAACAGCCTGCTGCTTTGCGGCGAACAGGGCATGATCCGCCTTGCCCCCTGGTTCAACTGGGCGCAGCGGGCTGAGCTGTACCGTACCCCTTTACCCGGGCCGCAAGGCTGGCAGGGTGCACAACCCGAGGAAGTGTTTTTGCACGAGACGTCCTGCGGCTTTGAATTTGAAGCCGAACATGCCGCCTCCTGTGTGCGGGGCGGTCTGCCCGAAAGTGACGTGATGCCCCTGGCGGACAGCATTGCCTGCGCCGAGTTGTTTGACCGGCTGGAACCTTTGCTGCATCGTGAGAACTGAACACAAAATGCCCGGTTTCCCCGGGCGTTTTTTGTGTCGTTTTTTCTTGACGAATTTGTACGCCAGGTGTATACTTTATTAGAAGTTAGCACAAGCTAACATTCTGAATTGAAGGAAGAGGATGAACTCCATGACGTTGGATAAACTTCCCATCGGGCAGCAGGCCCGCATTGAGACCGTTGGCGGTGAAGGTGCACTGCGCCGCCGCCTGCTGGATATGGGACTGACGCCGGGCACCTGCGTCACCATTCGAAAAGTGGCGCCCATGGGAGACCCGATTGAACTGCATCTGCGCGGTTATGAACTGACCCTGCGGCTGGAAGACGCGCAGAAAATCACCTTGTGCGGAGGCGACGCCCAATGATGACCTTTGCTCTGGCCGGCAATCAGAACTGCGGCAAAACCACGCTGTTCAACCAGCTCACCGGCTCCAATCAGCATGTGGGCAATTTTCCGGGTGTAACGGTAGACAAAAAAGAGGGCGTGATTCGCGATCATCACACCGGTGAGCATCATCACGGCCCTCGCAGCTGGGGACATCCCCGGCACCGGCGCAAAGACATTCCGCAGCCGGAACAGGCAGTGGTCGTGGACCTGCCGGGCATTTATTCGCTCAGCCCCTACACGGCCGAAGAGATCGTCACCCGGGACTTTCTCATTCAGGAAAAGCCCGACGGCATCATCAACATTGTGGACGCCACCAACATCGAGCGAAATCTGTACCTGTCCATGCAGCTGATGGAATTGAACATTCCCATGGTCATCGCCCTGAATATGATGGACGAAATGCGTGCCAACGGCAGTACCGTGGACATTCTGAAACTGGAACAGGAACTGGGCGTGCCGGTGGTCCCTATTTCCGCAGCCAAAAACGAGGGCATCGATGAACTGATCGAGCACGCGCTGCGCGCGGCCGAACACAAGGAACTTCCCAAACGTCAGGATTTCTGCACCGGCGCAGTACATCGGTGCATCCACTCACTGGCCCATGTAGTGGAAGACCACGCAGCCGCCATCGGTGTGCCTCCCCGCTTTGCCGCCACCAAGCTGGTGGAAGGCGATAAGCCCATGATTCAGCAGCTGAAGCTGACGGAAAACGAGCTGGAACTGGCGGAGCATTCCATCCAGGAGATGGAAGCGGAACTGGGAACGGACCGGGAAGCCGCGCTGGCGGACATGCGCTATACCTTTATTGAAAAACTGTGTTCCGACACCGTCTTCAAAAACGGCGAGAGCCGGGAGCACATGCGCAGCGTGCGCATCGACCAGATCCTCACGGGAAAATATCTGGCAATTCCCATGTTCCTTTTGATCATGCTTCTGGTATTTTGGCTGACCTTTGGCGTCATTGGAAGCTTTTTGAGCGATCTGCTCTCTTTGGGCATTGATCAGGTCACCGCCTGGGTGGACGCAGGGCTGACCGCCTACGGCATCAATCCGGTGGTCCATTCGCTGATCATCGACGGCGTGTTTGCCGGCGTGGGAAGTGTGCTCAGCTTCCTGCCGATCATTGTGACTTTGTTTTTCTTCTTGTCCATGTTGGAAGACTCCGGCTATATGGCCCGTGTCGCCTTCGTTATGGACAAGCTGCTGCGCAAAATCGGTCTGTCCGGCCGCAGCTTTGTTCCCATGCTGATCGGGTTCGGCTGCAGCGTTCCGGCCATCATGGCCACACGCACACTGGCCAGCGACCGGGACCGCAAGATGACCATTCTTCTCACCCCCTTCATGAGCTGTTCCGCCAAACTGCCGATTTACGCAGTGTTTACTGCCGCGTTCTTCCCGAAATACGGTGCGCTGGTCATGATGCTGCTGTACGTGATGGGCATGGCCATCGGCATTGTTTGCGCGCTGATTATGAAAAGCACCCTGTACAAAGGAAATCCTGTTCCCTTTGTCATGGAGCTGCCCAACTACCGTCTGCCCAGTTTGAAAAGCGTGGGACTGCTGATGTGGGACAAGGCCAAGGACTTTTTGACCCGTGCCTTTACAGTCATTTTTGTGGCAACCATTGTCATCTGGTTCTTGCAGACCTTTGACACCCGTTTCAACGTGGTGGCTGATTCGTCGGCCAGCATGCTGGCCGGGCTGGGCCGCATCATCGCCCCCATTTTCGCACCGCTCGGCTTTACCGACTGGCGTGCATCCACAGCCCTGATCACCGGCTTCTCTGCCAAAGAAGCTGTGGTCAGCACCATGGCAGTGCTGACCGGTACCAGCGTGGCCAATCTGGGAACGGCGCTCGCCGCTATTTTCACACCGCTGAGTGCCTTCAGCTTCCTGACCTTCTCCCTGCTGTACACGCCCTGTGTGGCGGCGATTGCTGCTGTGCGCCGGGAGATGAACTCCGGCCTGGCCGCCCTGTGGGTCGCCTTTGCCCAGTGCGCTGTGGCCTGGATCTGTGCCGCAGTAGTCTTCCAGGTGGGAAGCCTGCTGTTTTCCTGAGGTGTTTCCATGAATGTTCTGGACGTTGTTCTGGTGTTGCTGATTGCAGCACTGTTCGCACTGGCCGTGCGCCGAATCGTCCGCGATCGCCGCAGCGGAAAATGCTGCGGCAACTGCGCGGGTTGTTCCCATGCATGCAGCCAGAAGAAGTCATAAAAAAGCCCCGGCATCTTCCAAAGATGCCGGGGCTTTTGATTACCATGCGCAAAATGCAAGAGAGGGACTGCTTGGCAGTCCCCCTCTCTTTTTACCGCAAAACCTGGCGGGCCACCTCTTCGGCTGCATCCCGGTCTTTGCGTTTTACATACACATAGTGGATACCGGCGCTCTCCATGGCGCCGATGGTGCCAAATCGGCTGTGGCCGCCGCCCAGTATGTTATGGCCGTTGCGGTACTCGCTTTCACAGGCGATGCCTGCCTGCTCCAGTGCCCGGCACAAGGCCGACGCCTTCTCTCCGCTGGGGCCCATGTACAATTCTTCTCTCTCCCAAAACCACATACGCTTTTTCAGGCACGGCCCACGATCTCATCAATGCGCCGCAGTTCTTCCTCCGTAAAGTCTGTGTGTCCCAGCACGGCGATGTTTTCCCGGATCTGTTCCGGTCTGGACGCGCCAATCAGCACGCTGGTCACGTCGCTGTCTTTCAGAACCCAGGCCAGCGCCATCTGCGCCAGCGTCTGGCCGCGCTGTGCCGCCAGTTCGTTCAACTGACGAAGCTGCTGCCGTTTTTCCGCCGTCAGAACGGACTCTTTCAGCGACAGTGACCGCCCCTTTGCCATTCGGCTCTGGGAAGGCACTCCATCCAGATATTTATCCGACAGCAGTCCCTGGGCCAGCGGGCTGAACGCAACAATGCCCACCCCTGCTTTCTGGGCGACCGCTTTCAGGCCGTTGTCCTCAATGCGGCGGTCCAGAATGGAATATCGGCTCTGATTGACCACAAACGGGCAATGCAGTTCCCGCAGGATCTCAGCCGCACGCAGCGTCGATTCGCCGTCGTAATTGGAAATGCCCGCATACAATGCCTTTCCCTGCTGCACCGCAGAGGCCAGCGCCCCCATAGTTTCTTCCAGCGGCGTCTCCGGGTCGGGACGATGAGAATAGAAAATATCAAAATACTCGAGCCCCGTGCGGCGCAGACTCTGGTCCAGGCTGGCCAGCAATGATTTTCGGCTGCCCCAGTTTCCGTAGGGGCCCGGCCACATCGGGTGCCCCGCCTTGCTGGCAATGATCAGTTCGTCCCGGTAAGGGCGAAAATCCTTGGCATACAGACGGCCAAAATTTTCTTCCGCGCTGCCCGGCACCGGCCCGTAATTGTTGGCAAGATCAAAATAGGTCACACCGCAGTCGAAGGCAGTGCGCAGCATGGCCTGCATATTGTCAAAGGAATCAGCTGATCCAAAATTGTGCCACATTCCAAGCGAAAGCGCCGGAAGCAGAAGTCCCGAAGCTCCGCTGTGATTGTATTCCATGGATTCATAACGGTTTTCGTCCGCACAATAACCGGATACCGGCATATGCAACACTTCCTTTCTTTGTTTTATTCTACCCGATGCATCCTTCCTTGACAAGGTAAAATTCAATCTGTATTTCTTTGAAAAACACATTTCCGTTTTAAAAAGAAAAAGCGCTGAAAATGTCCGCGAATGACCGTCAAAGCTCGTTTTTTTGCATTGACAAAATTTCATCAGGCGATATAATAGGTACTATACTTTATCAAAATAAAGTATCATTTTTTTACAAAGGAGTTTTTTCACATGGCACGAGTATACAACTTCAGCGCAGGCCCTTCCATGCTGCCGCTCAGCGTATTGCAGAAAGCGCAGTCCGAACTGCTGGAATACGGATCATCCGGTCAGTCCGTTATGGAGATGAGTCATCGCAGTAGTGTGTACGATGCCATCATCGTTGAAACCGAGGCCGCGCTTCGTCGGGTTTTGAACATTCCGGACAATTACAAAGTCGGCTTCATTCAGGGTGGCGCCTCCACCCAGTTTGCCATGGTCCCCATGAATCTGATGACCACCGGTGAAGCGGATTATCTGGTGACCGGCCAGTTCTCCGGAAAAGCCGCCAAGGAAGCCGAAAAATTCGGCACGGTCCATGTGGTCGCCTCTTCCAAGGATAAAAACTTTACCTACATCCCCGACGTGGACGCTGTGGAATACAGCCCCAACGCCAGCTACATTCATATTTGTGAAAACAACACCATCTACGGAACCAGATTTACGAAGCTTCCGCAGGTGGACGGCATTCCTCTGGTGGCTGACATGTCCAGCTGCATCCTCAGCCGACCGACCGACGTGAGCAAATACGGGCTGATTTATTTCGGTGTGCAGAAAAACGTGGCTCCCGCCGGCATGGCTGTGGCCATCGTACGGGAAGATCTTCTGGAAAATGCACGCACCGATCTGGCGCGGCCTGCCATGCTGGACTATAAAACGCTGATCGATGCCCGCAGCATGTACAACACGCCCAACTGCTGGTCCATCTATATGATGGGGCTGGTTCTGCACTGGATCGAAAACGAAGTGGGCGGACTGACCGAGATGGAAAAGCGCAACAACGCCAAAGCACAGCTGCTGTACGATTATCTGGATCAGTCTTCCTTCTTCCAGAACCCGGTCAACAAAGCGGACCGCAGCATCATGAACGTTACGTTTGCAAGCCCGTCCAAAGAGCTGGATGCCAAGTTCTGCCAGGAAGCGGCTGAGGCTGGTCTGGTCAATCTGAAAGGGCATCGCAGTGTGGGCGGCATGCGAGCCTCCATCTACAACGCCATGCCGCTGGACGGCGTGCAGGCACTGGTCGCTTTCATGAAAGAATTTGAAGCCCGGAACGGCTGAGAAGAGAGGATGAAAAAACATGTATCAGGTACAAACCTTGAATCATATTTCGCCCAAGGGACTGGAACATCTGGGCGCCAATTTATTCGCACTGGACAATGAGGGCAGCAAACCAGATGGCATTCTGGTCCGCAGCGCCGATATGCACAACATGGAACTGGGGCCTCAGCTGCTGGCGGTAGCGCGTGCCGGGGCAGGCACCAACAACATTCCTGTTGCGGATTGCAGCCAGCGCGGCATCGTGGTTTTCAACACACCGGGCGCCAACGCCAATGCCGTAAAAGAACTGGTGCTGGCCGGACTGGTGCTCAGCGGCCGGAAAATTGCCCAGGGCATCGCCTGGGCACAAACGCTGATCGCCCAAACCGAACCCGTCGCCAAACTGGTCGAAAAAGGAAAAAAACAATTTGTGGGCCCGGAACTTGCCGGTAAAAAGCTGGGTGTGATCGGTCTGGGCGCCATCGGCGTGAAGGTCGCCAATATGGCCACCCACCTGGGCATGGAAGTGCTTGGATACGACCCCTACATTTCCATTGATGCCGCCTGGAACCTTTCCCGCAGTGTCAAGCACTGCGTCAATCTGTCGGACCTGGTGAACCAGTGCGATTTTATTACTCTGCACATTCCTGCTACGGCCGATACCAAAGGGATGGTAAATGCCAAACTCATCAGCCAGATGAAACACGGTGTGCGGATTCTGAACTTTGCGCGCGGCGAACTGGTAAACAACGTGGATTTGATTTCGGCATTGAAGAGCGGCCGCGTCGGCGCTTATGTATGTGATTTCCCCTGTGAAGAACTGCTGGGTGTGGAAGGCTGCGTCTGCCTTCCCCATCTGGGCGCTTCCACTCCGGAAAGCGAGGAAAACTGTGCCGTAATGGCCGCGCAGGAACTGAGTGACTACCTGCTGGATGGAAACATTCGCAACAGCGTCAACTTCCCCTCTGTTTCCATGCCGCGCGGTGAGGGAAACCGCATCTGCGTGATCCACAAAAACGTTCCCGGCATGCTGGCCGCCATCACCGATGTGGCCAACAAAGCCGGCCTGAACATCGAAAACATGACCAACAAATCCCGCGGCGATTACGCCTACACCATGCTGGATGTGACCGGGCTTGTTCCGGACGAAGTGGGCAGTGGTCTTCTGGCCCTGCCGGACATCATTCGTGTGCGGGTCCTTTAAACTGAAAAAGGCGGCGAAGGAATCTTCGCCGCCTTTTTGTTTTCATTCATGCAAAAAAGGACCGCACCCATTGGGTGCGGTCCTTTGCATAAGCGAAACTTATTTCAGCTCGATCTTCGCGCCGACGTCTTCCAGTTTCTTCTTCATGTCCTCAGCCTCAGCTTTGGCAACAGCCTCTTTCAGAGTCTTCGGAGCGTTGTCAACCAGCTCTTTCGCCTCTTTCAGGCCCAGGCCGGTGATCTCTTTAACAGTCTTGATGACCTGCATTTTGCTTGCGCCAACCTCAGCCAGCACAACGTCAAACTCGGTTTTCTCCTCAGCAGCAGGAGCAGCACCGGCAGCAGCAGGAGCAGCAGCAGCAACAGCGGAAACGTCGAACTCTTCGCAATAGGTGTCGATGAGCTCTTTCAGCTCAAGGATGGACAGGCCTTTGATCTCGTCAATGATGGCAGTAATTTTCTCAGAAGCCATGATAATACCTCCAATTTTATTTGTTGTAATTGTTTTAATTCAAAATGGGCCTTAGGCAGCAGGCTCTTCCTGCTTATCCACATAGGCCTGCATGGCGACAGCCAGGCCGCCAATGGTGCTCTTGAGCGCGCCAGCGAACATAGACAGCATGCCTTTGTAGTCGGGCAGCTTCGCGATCGCAGTCAGCTCGTCCAGGCTCATCACAGAGCCATCCATATAACCGCTCTTCATAGAGAACGCGCCCTTGGAACCCTCAGCATACTTGTTCAGAATGCGTGCGGGAGCAATGGGGTCCTCTTTGGAGATGGCAATGGCGGTGGAACCCTTCAGGGAATCCATCATGCCCTCGTACTGGGTGTCCTTAATGGCCAGACGCAGCATGGTGTTTTTCACAACCGCATACTCGACGCCAGCCTCACGCAGCTCTTTACGGAGCTTTGTGTCATTGGCCACGTTGATGCCCTTGTAATCGACCACTACGCCGGCCACAGAGCCCAACAGCTTCTCACGAAGCTCGGCAACGAAGGCTTGTTTCTCGCTCAGAATTTTCTCGCTCGGCATTTCGATTCACCTCGTTTCTCAAAAGATGGATGCTTCAAAAGACAAGCGGTGCAAAAACAAAAAGGCCTCTTTCTCCCGCGAGAAAAAGGCCAAAAATACAAAACATATTTTTGCACGTTTCTCGGCAGGCGGGAATCATCCCTTACGCATCAGCACCTGCTGTCTTTAAAACAGCTCTTATAGTATAGCACGCACATCCGTGTGTGTCAATCTTTTTTTGAATAAAACCACAAAAAACAGCGCCCGTATTTTACGGGCGCTGCAAATTGCTCTCGCTTAGCCGCCGAATTTCTGGCTGTTCAGCTTGATGCCGGGGCCCATCGTAGAAGCGACCGTAACGCTCTTGATGTACTGGCCTTTGGCAGCAGCAGGTTTCGCCTTCACGATGGCCTCCATGACCACTTTCAGGTTCTCTTCCAGCTTTTCCACGCCGAAAGAAGCCTTGCCGACGGGCACATGGATGATGTTGGCCTTGTCCAGACGGTACTCAATCTTACCGGCTTTGGCCTCGGTAACAGCACGGCCCACATCAGGGGTCACAGTGCCGGCCTTGGGGTTCGGCATCAAGCCGCGCGGTCCAAGGATTTTACCCAGACGGCCAACCATACCCATCATGTCAGGGGTGGTAACCAGCACGTCAAAATCGATAAAGCCTTCGTTCTGGATTTTCGCAACCAGGTCGGCATCGCCAACCATCATAGCACCGGCAGCCTCAGCTGCTTTGGCAGCATCGCCTTTGGCGATGGCAATGACGCGCACGTCTTTGCCGGTGCCGTTGGGCAGGACCACCGCGCCGCGGACCTGCTGGTCAGCGTGACGGCTGTCAACACCCAGACGGACGTGCAGCTCGACGGTCTCGTCGAACTTCGCTTTCGCGGTCTGGCAGCAAAGTGCCAGCGCTTCAGCGGTATCGTACAATTTGGTACGGTCGACCAGCTTTTTGCTGTCGACATAATGTTTACCGTGATTCATAGTATCCTCCTGTGGTATATCGGAATATTCCTCCCACTAATGGCGGGTTCGTTCTCTTAGTCTGTCACCGTAACGCCCATGCTGCGGCAAGTGCCGGCAACCATGCTGACCGCTGCATCCAGGCTGGCAGCGTTCAGATCGGGCATTTTCGTGGTGGCGATCTCTTCCAGCTGTTTGCGGGTGATGGAAGCCACCTTCGTTTTGTTGGGCACACCGGAACCGCTTTCGATGCCGATCGCTTTTTTGATCAGAACCGCTGCGGGCGGAGTTTTGGTGATAAAGCTGAAAGAACGGTCAGCATACACTGTGATGACCACAGGGATCAGATAACCGATGTCTTTCTGAGTGCGCTCGTTGAATTCTTTTGTGAACGCCATGATGTTCACACCGTGCTGGCCAAGAGCAGGACCAACAGGGGGAGCCGGGGTAGCTTTACCGGCCGGGATCTGGAGCTTAATATACCCCACTACCTTTTGAGCCATTTTGTGCACCTCCAAAAATTGTGGTAAGTTGCGGGCGCGGCCGGATGCCGGGCCCTCCCACGAGCGCTGAGCGCTCTATAAGCACCGCCAATGGGCGGGACTTACCAGAAAAAATAAACTTACAAGGGCTTGACCTGCGCAAAGTCCAGCTCTGCCGGCGTCTCGCGGCCGAACATGGAAACCTTGACGTTGACTTTTTTCGCGTCGGCATCGATGCCCTCAACGATACCGATGAAGCCTTCGAGCGGACCGGATACGATCTGCACATTGTCGCCCACGGCGTAATCCAGCTTGGTCTGACGCACATCCACGCCCAGTTTGTCCACCTCTTCATCTGTGAGGGGAATGGGCTTGGACGACGGTCCCACGAAGCCCGTGACGCCGCGCGTATTGCGCACGATGTACCACGAGTCATCGGTCATGACCATTTTCACCAGAACATAGCCGGGGAACAATTTGCGCTCGACTTCTCTCTCCTTGCCGTCCTTGATGTCCGGCACGATCTCCACCGGGACCTTCACCTCATGAATCAAATCATGCAGGCGACGATTTTCCACGATGGTCTCGAGATTTTGCGCGACTTTGTTCTCGTAGCCCGAATAGGTGTGAACTACATACCACCGGGCTTCGGTGTCTCTCTCCTCTGCCATGAATGGACCCCCGCTTTCTGTCAGTTGATTAGCCCGCGGTCTTCAGGAGCAGATCCAGCACAAGGCCGAACACACTGTCAAGCAGGAAAATCACGATCGCGGCGATGACCACGACAACAAGTACGATGCAGGTGTTGTTGATGATCTGCTTCTTAGACGGCCATACGACCTTTTTGACCTCGCTTTTGGTATCACGGAAATACTTGGCAAAGCGGGCAAAAGCGCCTTTCACGCCGGCAAAAAAGCCTTTCTTTTTCTTTTCGGTCTTGTCTGCCATGTGTGTCGTCCGCCTTTCTTACTTGGTCTCGCGGTGAAGGGTATGCTTTTTGCAGAAGCGGCAATACTTCTTCATCTCGAGCCTGTCGGGACTGTTCTTCTTGTTTTTCATCGTGTTGTAATTGCGCTGTTTGCACTCCGTGCAGGCCAGTGTAATCTTCACTCTCATGTTTCGGCACCTCCATTATTAGCCTCCCTCTCATACAGGCGGCGCTTCGAAAAATGCGCACAAAAAAATAGACCTGCAAAAGAGGTACACTCATCATACCACATCCGCACGGTGCCGTCAAGCGAAAAATGCTGTTTTTTAAAGCGGTTTGTGGCCCCGAAAACCTTTGCATTTTTTGCCCTGTATGCTATTATATAGTTTGTTGTATTAACATACAAGTATTAGCATGCGGATATCTGCCGCATGAAAGGTGTGTCATTCAATGGAAAAATGCAAGATCGCCGTCTTGTTCGGCGGTGTGTCCAGTGAGCACGAGGTTTCGCGCATGAGCGCCACCAGCGTGCTGAACAACCTGGATGCGGAAAAATACGAGGTCTATCCGGTGGGCATCACCAAACAGGGACACTGGTATCTGTACCGCGGTCCGGTGGAACTGCTGGCGGACGGCCGGTGGGAGCAGCATCCGGACAATGTGCCCTGCGCCGTATGCCCCGGCAGCGGCCTGACGGGGCTGGTCTGCTTTGAAGGTGCAGAAGTGCGCAACATTCCGGTGGACGTGGTTTTCCCGGTGCTGCACGGCAAAAATGGCGAGGACGGAACGGTGCAGGGCCTTCTGGAAATGGCCGGCATCCCCTATGTGGGCTGCGGCGTTCTGGGCAGTGCTGTGTGCATGGACAAAGTGGTCGCCAACCTGGTCATGGATGCGGCAGGCATCCGCCGCTGCGAGTGGGATTATATGGAGCGCTGGCAGCGTTCAGAATTCGACGCCATCGAGGCCCGGGTGGCCGCCAAACTGAGTTATCCCATCTTTGTCAAACCCGCCAACGCAGGTTCCTCTGTAGGCATCTCCAAAGCCGCAGACAAACAGGAGCTGCAAAAAGCGGTGGACCTGGCCTTTGAGCACGATGACCGCGTGGTCTTTGAGCGTTTTGTGGACGGACAGGAAGTGGAATGCGCCGTGTGCGGCAACGACGAGGTGCACAGCACCCTGCCTGGTGAAATTCTGGCCAGTGCCGAGTTCTACACCTACGATGACAAGTACATCTCCGGCACGTCCCGCACGGTCTACCCCGCTCAGCTGCCCGACGAGACGCTGAACGAAGTGGCGCGCACTGCCGAAAAGGCCTACCGCGCGCTGTGCTGCAAGGGTCTGGCCCGAGTGGATTTCTTCGTGGAGCGCGGCACCGGGGCAATTCTTCTCAACGAGATCAACACCATGCCCGGATTCACCAACATCAGCATGTATCCCAAGCTGATGATGGCCCAGGGAATGAGCTACGCAGAGCTGCTGGACCGTCTGGTGAAGCTGGCTCTGGAAAGAGGTGGCCGCAATGGCCGGTAACGGCGCGCCCATCGGCGTGTTCGACTCCGGCCTGGGCGGCCTGACCACCGTGCGGGAGCTGCGCAGGCTTCTGCCTGGCGAGGACATTGTGTATTTCGGTGACACCGGCCGGGTGCCCTACGGCACACGCGGCGTGGAGACCATTGTGGAATACGCCAAGCAGGACATCGCGTTCCTGCTGTCTCAAAATGTCAAATATGTGATCGCCGCCTGCGGCACCGTGTCCAGTACGCTGCCTGAAAGCATCACCGACCGGCTGCCTGTGCCCTACCTGGGCGTGGTCCCCAGCGCGGCGCGCGCCGCGGCCGCCGCCACCCGCACCGGCCGCATTGGCGTGATCGGGACGCCCGCCACCATTCACAGCCGCAGCTATGAAAAAGCCCTGCGTGCTTTGGCTCCTCAGGCACAGATCACCGCCACCCCCTGCCCGCTGTTTGTGCCGCTGGTGGAAAACGGTTATTTCGGGCGTGACAACCAGGTTACACGGCTGGTGGCGCAGGACTATTTGAAAGAGGTCAAGGCCGCAGGAGTGGACACCCTGATTCTGGGCTGCACCCACTACCCGCTGATCGCGCCGATTCTGGGAGATTTGATGGGTCCGGACGTAACACTGATTGACCCGGGCCGCGAGGCTGCCCGCACTGCCCGCACCTGGCTGGAGGAACAAGGCCTGCTGCGGGATGGGCAATCCGGCGAAGCGCACTACTTCGTCAGTGATTCCACGGACAGTTTCCGCCAGCTGGCCGGCTGGTTCCTGGGTGAGTACGCAGGCGGCGAGGTGCGCCGCATCCGGGTGGATGACTGCCGCCTGGAGCTGGAAGAGGAGGCGCGCGCGTGAAGGAAGATTATCTGATCACCATCCACGGCACTATGGAGCAGAACGGCGAGTCCGACAGCATCAAGCTGATGACCCGTGGCAGTTTTGTGCGCAAGGGCGGCAACTTCTTCATCACTTACAAGGAGACGGAAGCCACCGGTTATCAGGGTTGTGTGACCACCGTAAAGGTGGAGGGCAGCCATAAAGTCAGCATGCTGCGCTTCGGCCCGACCCCCAGCCAGCTGGTGATTGAAAAAGGGCGGCGGCATGTGTGCCACTACGAAACAGGCGTCGGCTCTCTGAGCCTGGGTGTTGCCGCCGACGTGATCGACAGCCACCTTTCGGAAGAGGGCGGCCGTGTTCGCTTCAGCTATCTTTTGGATGTGGACGCCAGCAGCGTCAGCCGGAATATTGTGGATATTACAGTAAAACCCGCCGATTGAGAGCGGGACAACAGGAGAGGAATAGGATGCAGGATTTTAAAAATTTTGACCCCCGCCAGTCTGCCATGGACGCAGCCCGCGCCATGTTGGAGCAGGCCGCCAAAGACGCCATGAACGACGGTACGCTGCCGCAGAAAGAACTGCCTTCTTTCGTGGTGGAGGTGCCGGGCGACGTAAAAAACGGCGACCTTGCCGCCAACCTGGCCATGGCTTCCGCCCGTGTGTTCGGCATGCCGCCCCGCAAAATTGCAGAGGCCATCACCGCACATCTGCCTGCGCTGGAGGGCACTCTGTTTGACCGGGTGGAGGTAGCCGGCCCCGGCTTCATCAATCTGTTTTTGAACATGAACTGGTATGCGAACGTCGTTCTGGCGGCCAATGTGGCCGGCGCGGACTACGGCCGCACGGACTTTGGCAAAGGAGAAAAGGTCAACGTGGAGTTTGTATCCGCCAACCCCACCGGCCCCATGCACCTGGGCAACGCCCGCGGCGGCGCGCTGGGTGACTGCCTGGCGGCTGCGCTGGACTGGGCCGGCTACGACGTAACCCGTGAGTTCTACATCAACGACGCCGGAAACCAGATTCTGAAATTTGGCAAAAGCCTGGCCACGCGTTATCTGCAGATCTTCAAGGGCGAGGACGCCGTTCCTTTCCCGGAGGACGGCTACCAGGGCGAAGATATCAAAGTGCTGGCCCGGCAGTTTGCGGACGAAGTGGGCGACCGGTATGTGGACGGCGACTTCGAGACGCTGCAGACGGACATTGCCGCTTTCGGGCTGCCCATCAATGTGCAGCGCCTGAAGGATGACATGGGCAAATACCGCGTTCAGTACGACGTGTGGTTCAGCGAAACCGGACTGCATCAGTCCGGCGCCATCGCCGACATTCTGGACAAGCTGGCCCAGCGCGGCGCCACCTATGAAAAGGACGGCGCCATCTGGTACCGCAGCATGCAGTACGCCGAAAAATACGGCGGAAACAAAGTCACCCGCAAGGGACTGGACGGCGAAGTGACCGATGAAGCCAAAGACGAAGTACTGGTGCGCGCCAACGGCGTACCCACCTATTTCGCGGCGGATATCGCCTACCACTACAACAAATTTGTGACCCGCGGCTTCTCCCGCGCCATCGATGTGTGGGGCGCAGACCATCACGGCCATGTGGCCCGGATGAAGGGCGCCATGGATGCCATCGGTCTGGACGGTGAAAAGCTGGACATCGTGCTGATGCAGTTCGTCCGCCTGATGCAGGACGGAAAACCCGTGCGCATGTCCAAGCGCACAGGCAAAGCCATCGGCCTGGCCGAGCTGCTGGATGAAGTGCCCATTGATTCCGCCCGCTTCCAGTTCAACCTGCGGGAGCCGGGCAGCGTGATGGACTTTGACATGGACGCAGCCGTGGCCCAGGACAATCAGAACCCGGTGTATTATGTGCAGTACGCCCACGCCCGCATCTGCAGCATTCTGAAGAAGATGGCCCAGGAGGGCATCGTCTTTGAGGGTGCGGACAAAGCGGACCTGACGCTGCTGACCGAGCCCAGCGAGATGGACCTGATCCGTCACATCGCCAACTTCCCCGGCGAGATCATCTCCGCGGCCAAGAGCTACGACCCCGCCCGGATTACCCGTTATGTGACCGAGCTGGCCAACCGCTATCACAAATTCTACAACTCCTGCCGTGTAAAGGACGCCGAGCCCGCTGTCTGCCAGGCTCGCCTGGCCCTGTGCACCGCGTCCAAGACCGTTATTTCCAATGCGCTGACCATGATGAAAATCACCGTGCCTGAGAGCATGTAACAGACAAACGAAACCGCCCGGATGAACACATCCGGGCGGTTCTGTTTTATGCTTCGTAATAGATCTGCTGCTTGATCTCCTCGGCCTTCTCCGGCCCTTCCAGTGCTTCCAGCACCAGGAAGGCAAAATCCACAGTGGCGGCAGCGCTGCGGCCGGTGATCAGATGTCCGTCCCGCACTGCGTACTGCGCGTGATACACCCCGCCGAAGTCCTCATTCATGGTGGTAAAGCAGGTGTAGTTTTTGCCCTTCAGATACCCTGCATGACCCAAGATGGTAGGCGCGGCGCAAATCGCACATACCAGCTTGCCAGCATCCCAGAAGGCGCGGATGTGCCGCTGCACCTCCGCACTTGCCTCCATGGCCTTGTACTCCGGCCCGCCCGGCAGCACCAGCGCGTCATACTGTGCGCCGTCAAACTGGGAAAATCGCTTCAGATTGGTGCAGGTCAGGCCAAAACGGCCGGTGGCATCGTCATCCAGCAAAGAATACACGTCCACCTGAACCCCGCCTCTGCGCAAAATGGCAAAGGTACCTACCGCCTCGATCTCCTCGAATCCATCCGTTACAAACATCGCAGCTTTTTTCATGGGAAACTCTCCTTTCCGGAACGGCTTTCAATAAATCCGCCTTTCCGTTCAACAAATGTTCCATTGTGTCCTGCTCTTTTCTTATGATACCATAAAAGCGGGCCCAAAAACAGCAAAGGAGCAATACCACATGAAACATTCAATCGGAACCAACATCCAGCAGCTGCGCCGCGCCCGAGGCCTGACACAGGAACAGCTGGCCGACGCGGTGGGCGTCAGCGCCGCGGCCGTTTCCAAGTGGGAGACCGGCGCCGCCTGTCCCGATCTTCTGCTGATGGCCCCTCTCGCCCGGCTTCTGGGCACCGATCTCAATCATCTGATGGATTTTCAGCCCCAGCTGACCGACCAGGAAGCACAGGCGCTGACGCAGGAATACAGCACCCTGTTTGAGCAGGGCCGAGCCGAAGAAGCTTCGCGCCTGAGCGAGCAGCTGCTGCATCAATATCCCAATGACCTCTGGCTGAAATTTTATGTTTCCTCTCTGTACCTGACTTACCTGCAAGACGCTGACCATGCTGCCCAACTGCTGGAGCCCTGTCTGGACAGTCCGGATGAACTGCTGCGCGCCAATGCCACGTACGTTCTGGCGGGTCTCTTGTGCCACGGCCCTCAGAGAGATCTGGAACGTGCCCGGCAGCTTTTGGACGGCCTGTCTTTCCCGCAGCTGGATGTCCGCGCGTTGAAAATTGCCCTGCTGGCGGAACAGGGGGCCCTGGCCCAGGCGGAACAACTCGCCCGTGCTGCCCTGGAAGAAAATCTTTCCGACGCCGTGCTCTGTCTCCAGTTTCTTGCCAAGTCCGCGCAAAGGCAAAAGGATTTTTCCAAGGCGCGGACCTTTCTGGATCAGGCGGAGGCCCTTTGCAAAGCAGCGGACGTTCCCTGCTTTCCCAACCTGCTTTCCGTCCGGCTTGTATCCGCCTGCCTGTATTGCGAAACCGGGGACCGCGTGCGGGCTCTGCAGGAAGTGGAACGCATGAGTCTCGAAGCCGAAAATTGGGCCGGCGCATCCAGGCAGACGCCACATTGCCGGTACACACTGCACACACTGGCACAAGCTGTGCGGGCCGAACTTTCCATGCTGCAAAATGACCCGCGGTTTGCAGCGGCGCTGGAACGATTGGCGCGCTGAACCTCTCACCAGAAACGACCGCCTGCCGTACGGCAGGCGGTCGTTTCTTTTACAAATAAGTATGCCGGGGAAGTCCGTCGATGTAAATCGGAGTCAGCTCTGCCTGAATCAGGGGCCGTGCATAATGCAGGAACTCATCTTTCATGGCGGTATAGTCCTCGCTGATCCACTCCAGCGGCACCTTTTTCTCAAAGTTCGCCACCTTGTGAATGTCCCAGGGGCGCGTGGTGCACTGATAAGGATCGTTGGAGAGCCGTTCCAGCGCGATCATCTCGGCCGTATGGCCCTCAAAAGCCGCTTTGGCCGCCGCACCGCCCACCTGAAATGCTTCGGTGATATCCGTTCGGCTGGTCACATGGCCCGCGCATCTCTGCAGCGTGGAAAGCTCAATGGAACGAGTTTTGACCCCCAGCTCCGCCGCCAGCCGGTTGGACAGATAGCGGGCGGTTCCCGTCAGGTTTTTATGGCCAAAGGCGTCCACATACCGGGCGTCATCCGCCAGTTCGCACACATAACGCCCGTCCGCCAGCTTCACGCCTTCGGACACCGCGATCAGCAGGGCTTTCTTTTTCGCCTGCATCCGCGCCACTTTCTGAATAAAATTGTCCACGCCGAAGGGGATCTCCGGCATGCAGATCATATCCGCACCCTCACAGTCTTCTGCCTTAGCCAGCGACGCCGCGGCCGTCAGCCAGCCTGCGTTGCGGCCCATGATCTCCACCACTGTGACGGAGTTCACGTCGTACACGGTGGCATCCCGGACCAGCTCTTTCATGACCAGGCCGATGTACTTGGCCGCCGATCCATAACCCGGCGTGTGATCCGTGACCATCAGGTCGTTGTCAATGGTTTTGGGCACGCCCATGAACCGGATGTCGCTGCCGATGGCCCGGCCGTAATCCGACAGCTTGGCAATGGTATCCATGCTGTCATTGCCGCCGATGTAGAAAAAATAGCCGATATCCAGCTCCTGCAACAGGGCGAACAGCTTGGGGTAAACGCCCTCTTCATCCTTGTCCAACGCCGGCAGCTTATACCGGCAGCTGCCCAGATAGGACGAGGGCGTGCGCTTTAAAAGCTCGATTTCCAGCGAAGAGCGCAGGCTTTCGCTCAGATCCACATACTTGCCATCCAAAAGGCCTGCCACGCCGTACCGCATCCCATACACGTGAGGCACGCCGCGCCGGTCGCACGCCTGAAACACACCGGCCAAACTGGCATTGATCACGGCCGTGGGGCCGCCGCTCTGTCCTACAATTGCATTTTTCCCCATTGGTTCCCTCCTTTTACAATCCCAATTCATCAAAGCTCTCCCGCAGCGTATCGCAGGAGGCCGCGAACTGCTCTCTCTCTCGGTCGGTCAGGTTCAATTCCAGCACTCGCCGGATGCCGTTCCGATCCACGATGCAGGGCACGCCCACAAACACATTTTTCTGCCCGTATTCGCCCCGCAGCATGGCCGACACCGTGAGCACGCTGTGCTCGTCACCGAAAATCGCCCGGGTGATACGGGTCAGCGCCATACCGATGCCGTAGTAGGTGGCGCGTTTGGCCTCGATGATCTTATAGGCCGCCGTGCGCACCTCTTCTGCGATCTGCGCCAGCGATTCCTCGCAATAGCGCCCGTCGGACTCGCCGCACAGCTGCAGCACCGGCTTTGTGGCCAGCATGGCCTGGCTCCAGGGCACGAACTCGGAATCGCCGTGCTCACCCATGACATAGGCGTGCATGTTCCGCGGGTCCACATTGAAATAATCGCCCAGCAGATAGCGCAGGCGGGCCGTGTCCAGCGCGGTGCCCGTGCCCAGCACGTGGCGGGGATTGAAACCGGACAGAACACAGGTGATGCGCGTCATCACGTCCACCGGGTTGGTGGCCACCAGGAAAATGCCGTTGAAGCCGCTCTCTGTCACCGGGTCGATGATGCTCTGAAACACCTGTGCGTTATGGCGCAGAAGATCCAGGCGCGTCTCGCCGGGCTTCTGGGGCACGCCCGCGCAGATCACCACAATGTCCGCGTCGCCGCAATCCTCATAATCACCGGCAAAAATTTTCATGTTGCTGCCGGAAAAAGCAAGCCCGTGGTTCAGGTCCATGGCCTCACCCACCGCACGCTTTTTGTCCACATCAATGAGTACCAGCTCGTCGCAGGCCGACTGGTTTAAAAGCGCGTAGGCATAGCTCATGCCCACCATTCCACAGCCGATCAGAACTACTTTTCTTCGATCTTTCTTCATGCATTTCCCTCCTTATCCGCACTTGGTACGGTTTGTTTACAGTTTGTCCTTCCGATACAGAAAATATCCAACCGCCAGCGCGATGCCGCCGCCCAGCAGGATGAGAATGGACACCTGGCTGAGCAGCGCAGGCACCAGTACAAACAGCAGGCACATCACAACCAGCGGGACCGCCGTCAGCCGCAGGCTCTTGAAGAAGTACTTATACGCCAGCGCACCAAACAATGCGGGAATCACGTTGTTGAAAGCAGGCTGCAGTGCAGGCGCCTGCAGAACCGGCGTCAAAGGCACCAGGCACAAAACACCCACTGCCAGCACGGTGACCGTGACCAGACTGCTGGTTGCCACGGACAGCGTGGACACAATGTCGTTTTCCGGTGTGCCCACCCGCGTGCCGCAAATTTCCCGGGCATTGACCGCACAGGGAAGTTTCAGATTGACCAGATTGCCGGTGATAAAGGCCACGTAGCTGGCTGTTCCCAGCAGAGGTGCGTACACCAGAAATTCCGCAATGCTGCTGACCCAGTATACCGCGGCCACCTGCAGCAAAGCCGGAATGGCGCTGCCCCAGTCCGGTCCGGTTCCCAGAACCAGCCCCATCACCAGCGGCGCGCCCAGCATCATAACGATGCCCACCGCCAGACCGATCCGCCCGATCCAGTGGCAGGAATTGGAATAGCTTTCGTAAAAGCTGCGTTTTTCCGTCTCGTTCATTGTCCTTCCCTCCTTTTACAGCGCGCCCAGCCCAATGGCTGCCGCCATACCGATCAGCATGCTGCCCGCCATGGAGAAATTGTCCAGCCAGGTGATATTGCGCTTGCGGGAAACGTACTCAAACACCGCAATGGACAGGCCAGCCACAAACGCCACTGCCAGCGGCATCCAGTCGCCGGTGCTGGTCAGCGTGCCCACATAGGAGCCGATGTACGTGCTGACCAACCCTACAAACATGGCTGTGAACAAAACGTCCCCCAGCCCCTGTTTCTGGGACGGCTGTGTTTCGGCACTCGCCTTTTTGGGACGCCGCACCCGGTTCAGGTAAGGTTTCAAAAACAGCACGCACAGCACACAACCCAGGATGATGCCGGCCGCCATCACAAAACCGATGGTCACAAATGTGGACGCCGTCAGTTCCGCCGTGCCCAGACCACCGGGCATGCCCGCGGCACGTGCCGCAATGTCGGCCACGTTGCCTTCATAATGCAGGGCGCCCACCACCGAAAGGCGCATCCAGGGCAGCGGAATGCCCAGGCTGCCCGCCAACGCAATGACCCCCAGCAGGATGGACACGCTGGGCAGCAGTGTGAATGTTGCGCTGGAGGTAATGGCGTTCCGCAGCTTTTCTTTCTCCATTCCCATGGCGATGCCCGCCCGGTAGCTTTTGACCATAAAAATTACGCACAACACCATGACCATGACAATGACCGCCCCCGCGATCAGGAACATGGGCACGGAGTTGAGCCGCTCCATCAATTCCATTTTTCTTCCTCCCCACGGCGATCTGCCGAATGCTATTTGGGTCCAGTATAACATATTTTTTCACACTGCTGTTGACATTTTTTCCGCAACGTGGTAATTTGTATTTAGCAATACTAAATATTTGATAAATCAAAGGAGCATTTCCATGGAAAGCCGCCTGGAACGACAACTGAAAAAGGGTGTTCTGGAGATGCTTGTTTTGCAGCTTGTGTGCCAGGGGCCGACTTACGGGTATGAGCTGCTGACGCGCATGGACAAAACAAGCCATGGTTTTTTCAAGGTGAAGGAGGGCACTCTGTACCCCATTTTGTACCGGCTGGAAGACGATGGGCTGATCGCGTCCCGCTGGCAGCAGGCCGGTGGGCGTGCTGCCCCCAAAAAGATGTACGAGGTGACCGATGCGGGCCGGGCCGCCTTGGACGGCTACCGTTCACTTTGGAAAGAATTTTGTGCATGTGTGGATCAATTTGCACCGAAGGGGGAAACAGAGCAATGACCGAGCAAACGGACGGCCGCAAAGTGCAGTTTTTGCCGCCCATCAAGCGGTATGTAAACTCGATCGAATGGCATCTTCGTCTTCCGCTGAAGGAGAAAGCGCGCGTGATGAGCGATATCTCCACCAGCATTATCGCGCGGCATGAATCCGGCGAGAGTTATGAAGCGATCATGAAGGACATGGGCACGCCCCGGCAGGTGGCCGAACGCTTTAATGCCGCCATGGGCGTCTCCGACAAACCCAGCCGCTGGCGGTTTTTATTCCTGGTGCTGCTGGTTTTATTGGTCATCGGTGTCATTGTCAAAATCAGTTACGAGCAGGGTACACTGGCCGGCGTATCTCTCATGCAGGGAATCGTCCCGTCTCAGTTCTTCGCCGGCTCCTCTGCCGACGTGGGCGTCATCGGCGGGGCGGACGGGCCCACGGCTATTTTTGTGACCAGCGCCTTCCCCTCGCTTCTGGGCGCGCTGCTGTATGCGCCGGCCTCTCTGGCCTGTGCTCTCATCGCCTGCTATTTTCTGGCGCGCAGCCCTCTGTGCTGGCGTGGTGCGCTTCGGCTCGCATGTGCGGCATTCGCGCTGTTTTTCATCCGGTTGGCGGCCGAACTGGTCGTTCTCGGCATGGTGGACGCAGCGCTCCCCGACCTGCTGGCATCGTTTGGCACTTCTCTGCTGACGCCTGCCTTCTGGTTATCCGCCGGCAGCCTCATCGTCGCTATTCTTCGAAAAAAACAAGAGGAAAAGGAGCTTTAATCAATGGACCGAAAACGTGGATTTCTTTATCTCGGCATTATCTTTGCCAGTTTGGCAGTGATCTGGGTGGCCTTTTTGCTGCCTGCTCTGGGAGACAAAAAGGTAGCCGATGCCTTTGCCGAACCTCTGTTCACCCATGCGCTTCCCGAAGGTGCGGAACAGGTTCAGCAGGAGGCCGACCGCTCCAAAACAGACGCCGGAAAAATGACCGCCGCCTACCTGCTGTTGAGTGCGGACGCGACCGAAGATGAATTGTACACCTTTTACAATGACATGGACTATCCGCCCGCCCAGGAGGGCGACATCGTGACGCTTCATGTAAAGGCGCTGGACCAAAGCAGTCTGGACGCATTGGAGCAAAGCGGTCTGGACACCGAGGGAAAAACATTCTGGTTTGTCTATCTGGTCAGCCAGCCCGCCTGAAAAATAGTAACCCACCAGCGAAGCTGGTGGTTCTTCAGAAGCGGGCAAAGCCCTAAAATACTAGCCACGCCTAAAGGCGTTGGTACGGTCTGCCACCTGCGAAAGAATATTACTTGCTACCCGTAAACGGGTCTATGTATTCTTTAAGGGTCATCTGATCCTCAATCTGATCTTCTTTGAGTTGGTTTTGGATATACTCCGCAATCTTCTTTGCGTTCTTACCTGCTGTATCGACATAGTATCCACGGCACCAAAACTGCCTGTTTCCATATTTGTACTTCAAATTGGAATGTCTCTCGAAAATGATCAGACTGCTTTTCCCCTTGAGAAAACCTACGAAACTGGATACACTCATCTTAGGCGGTATTTCCACCAGCATGTGGATATGATCCGGACACACTTCCGCCTCTACTATTTTCACTTGTTTCCAATTGCATAATTCTCTCAATATCTTCCCTATTTCCACACGGTTTTCTTTGTAAAAGATTTTTCTGCGATACTTCGGCGCAAATACTATGTGATATTTGCAGTTCCATGTTGTATGTGCTAAACTATTCTTGTCATTAGGCGTCATGCCTTTTGTCCTCCTTTTGATACTTTAGTGCAGTTGGCAGACCGCATCTTTATTGTATCAAAAGGAGTTTTTATTTCCTATGCAACGCTAAAGCTTTTTGAGAACTCCCCGGCACAGCCGGGGGTTTTCGGTAAACAAAATCAAAAAAGGCATCGGCGCATGCGCCGATGCCTTTCTTTTTTAAACTTCCCGGTAATAGCGTCCCAGCTGATCCGCCCCCAGAATGGCCGCGTACACGGTTTCCGGAGTGACGGGGAACGGCATGTTGTGCAGCGTGTCGTTCTCCGCGCAGGCCAGTTTGGCCACTTCCATCAGCTGCTCCTCGCTGGCATCCCGGATGCCCAGATCTTCCAGCGTAATGGGCAGGCCCACTTCCAGGCAGAAGTCCATGACCTGCTCCAGCTCGTCCAAGTCGGCGTTTTCCAGCACCAGCTGCACCAGCGTGCCGAACGCCACTTTTTCGCCGTGATACAGGCTGTGCGTCTCGGGAATGGCGGTCAGGCCATTGTGGATCGCATGGGCGCCCGCCAGACCGCCGGACTCAAAGCCCACGCCGGACAAATACGTATTGGCCTCGATGATGTTCTCCACTGCCTTTGTGCAGGCTTTGCGCTGCACAGCCAGTTTGGCTTTCAGGCCGTCCGCCAGCAGCGTCTCGTAGCACAGGCGCGCCAGCTGCATTGCCGCCAGCGTCACTTTGCCGCCCACGCAGTTTGTGGCACCGGATGCCTGGCAGGCACGCGCCTCGAAGTAGGTGGCCAAAGCATCGCCCATACCGGAAACCAGCAGGCGGGCCGGCGCGGCGCTGACCACATCGGTATCCACCAGCACCAGATTGGGGTTGGCCGGCAGGAACAGATAACGGTCAAACACGCCTTCATCCGTATAAATCACGCTCAGCGCACTGCAGGGTGCGTCGGTAGAGGCAATGGTGGGCACGATCACCACCGGCACATCCGCGTAATGTGCCACCGCTTTGGCGGTATCGTGAATTTTTCCGCCGCCGATACCGACCACCACGTCGCAGCCGGATGCTTTGAATGCGGCCAGTACGCGGTCGATCTCGCTTTGGCAGCATTCGCCGTTGAAAATCTCATAAGCCAGTTTGGCGCCGGCCTGCTGCGCGCTGTGCGTCAGCTGAGCCTCCACGCGCTTTTTGCCGGAACCGCTCACCAGCACAAAGAATGCCTTGCCCAAACGCTCGGCATGTGTGCACAAATTTCCCAGTTCTCCCTTGCCCTGCACATAGCGGGAAGGGCTTCCAATAATATTTGCCATCGGTAAAAACTCCTTTCGGTGCTTTTTTCTTCATTATAACGCCTTTTCAAACAAAAACAAGCGGTCCCCCGGAAGGGACCGCCCGTTTTTATTCCGCCGGTTCATCCTGCGGCGGAACGTATACGTAAACTTCTTTCACACCGTTGGCGGCCGACTCTTCATAAGTTTCATAGAACAAATCGACCTGCATCCGGTTGGAATGAATGAACGCGCCTGTGTCCGTGGCAATGGCCCATCCGTACACAAAAGAACCGTCCGTGGAAACAATATACACCTTGGTCCCGTAGGGGATCAGCGTTGGATCCACCGCGAAAGAGCCATAGAACAGACCCAACCCGCTGGCGCCCTTTCCGGCGGAAGCAGAATAGCCCGTCGCCTTCATGGTGTACGTGGGCTCCATGGCGTTGCCCTGCGCATCCACGGGAACACCGTCCTGCACGGTGAATCCCTCCGGCGCTTCCAACGGACTGACCACATTGGTCGTCAGCTTTACATAAACCTCGTTGACCGGCTCCTGAAGAACCTGCGTATCGATCACCTGTGTATCCTGGTATACGCCATCGATATAAGTACTGCGGCGCGTCACCTGCTGGACGCCTTCCACGCCTTCCGACTGCAAAATCTCATGAACATACTTTCCATCCGGATCGTCCACCTGTTCCACGTACTCCGTTTCAAACGGCACCGGCTCTTCCGTGACCACGTCCTCATAATCCACGCGGTGCACTGTGACCGGCTCCATCTCCCGCTCCACCAGAGTATCCAGCGCCGGTTCGGTAAAATCGGCGGCATCCATCTCCACGCCGGCTTTTTCCAAAGCCTGTGCCACGCTGCCGCTGCTCACTTCCACCACATACTCCTGCCCGTCCGCCAGAATTTCCAAAGGGAAGGCCCGGCGAACATCCAGGCGCGCCTGCCCGCTGGTATGGGTGCTGTAAAACGCGCTGTCGTTTTCTTCCAGAGACAAATCCGCCAGCTCCACCAGTTCCGCGGGGTCTGTAACCGCAGTCATCAGTGTATATTGCCCGCCTGCGTCATCGGTGACCGTCACGGTTTTCACACATCGGGAAAGCACGCCGCACACCAGCGCCGTGGCGCAAACCGTCAATCCGATCGCCAGCAGCTTCGGGCCGGTTCGCCGTACGGACCTGCGTATGTGTTCTGTGCGTTTTGTCGTTTTGACCACTCCTCTAATGTATCCATTTCGTCACATACAAAAGTGATTCTAGCAAACAACACTTTTCCCGTCAAGAAAACAGAAACAAATCCGCCAAATTTTTATACTATTTGTATTGTTTTGTTATTTGTTTACAAAAAAGTCGGATACAGCAGATTGTAAAACCCTTAAAGAGTGTGTTATACTAATAAAATCGAGTTTTGCAGCAATGGAGGAACACCTTTGGACAGCAAGCACATTCGCAATTTTTGCATCATTGCCCACATTGACCACGGCAAATCCACTCTTGCCGACCGAATTCTGGAGAGCACCCGTGCAGTGGATGAACGCCAGATGGAGGCACAGATTCTGGATGATATGGACCTGGAGCGGGAGCGCGGCATCACCATCAAAGCGCGCGCGGTAACCCTTCAGTACACCGCCAAAAACGGCGAGCAGTATGAGTTCAACCTGATCGACACGCCGGGCCACGTGGACTTTAACTATGAAGTCAGCCGCAGTCTGGCCGCCTGTGAAGGCGCCGTTCTGGTAGTGGACGCCAGCCAGGGCGTAGAGGCGCAGACGCTGGCCAACACGTATCTGGCGCTGGAACACGACCTGGAACTGGTACCGATTTTGAACAAGATCGATCTGCCCAGCGCCGAGCCGGACCGTGTGGCGCAGGAAGTGGAAGACGTGATCGGTCTTCCCTGTCTGGATGCACCGCGGGTTTCGGCCAAAATGGGCATCGGTATCACAGATGTACTGGAGCGCGTCATCACGGACATTCCCGCCCCCAAGGGCGATGAAAGCGCACCTCTCAAAGCGTTGATTTTTGATGCTGTGTACGACCCCTACAAAGGTGTGATCGTCTATCTGCGTGTGTTTGACGGAACCATGAAAGTGGGCGATACCGTTCGCCTGATGCAGACGGGGGCAGAGTTCTCTCTGGTAGAAGTGGGCCATATGGGCGCCACCGCCCTGGCACCCTGCGGCCAGCTGAAAGCGGGCGAAGTAGGCTATTTCACCGCATCCATCAAAACACTGGCGGATACCCGCGTGGGCGACACCGTTACGCTGAAACAGAACCCCACGGCTCAGCCCCTTCCCGGCTACCGCAAGGTGACCCCCATGGTGTTCTGCGGTATTTATCCGGCGGACGGTGCCAAGTATCCCGATTTGAAAGACGCGCTGGAAAAGCTGCAGCTCAACGATGCTTCCCTCTCCTTTGACGCAGAGACCTCCGTGGCGCTTGGCTTTGGATTCCGCTGCGGCTTTTTGGGCCTGCTGCATCTGGAAATCATCATTGAGCGTCTGGAACGGGAATTCGATCTGGATCTGATCACCACCGCCCCCAGCGTAGAATACCGGATCACACTGACCGACGGAACGGTGCTGCTCATTGACAACCCCACCAACTATCCGGACCCGGCGAAAATCGCCAAAGCCGAAGAGCCCTTTGTGGACGCGCACATCTATACTCCTACGGAATACACCGGCAGCCTGATGGAGCTGTGCCAGAACCGCCGCGGCGTTATGCGCGATATGAAATATCTGGACGCTACCCGCGTGGATCTTCATTATGAACTTCCTCTGGGCGAAATCGTGTACGACTTTTTTGACGCCATTAAAAGCCGCAGCCGCGGATATGCCAGCTACGACTATGAGATGAAAGGATTCCAGGAGTCAAAACTGGTCAAGCTGGATATTTTGCTCAACGGCGATATGGTGGACGCATTGTCCATGATCGTGCATGCGGACACCGCCTATGCCAAGGGCCGCCGTCTGGCGGAAAAACTGAAGGAAAACATTCCCCGCCAGATGTTCGAAATCCCCATTCAGGCAGCGATCGGCGGAAAGATCATCGCCCGCGAAACCGTGAAGGCCATGCGCAAAGACGTGCTGGCCAAGTGCTATGGCGGCGACATCACCCGCAAGAAAAAACTGTTGGAGAAACAAAAAGAGGGCAAGAAAAAAATGCGGCAGCTGGGCACAGTTTCCGTTCCCAGCGAAGCCTTTACCGCAGTGCTTAAACTGGACGAGTAAAACGGAGAGCGCGCTTTCTGAAATTCATTCGTTCCAAAAAGGGCGGCATCCAATGGATGCCGCCCTTTTTCTGCATCTGGTGAATTATACTATCAAGTGCAACACTTTAGGGAAATAAAAAGGAGTTCATACAGCCCCCTGTGGTAGAATGAAGTTACCACACCACCAAACCACCGGAGGGAACTGTATGAACTACCATCATCTTACCATAGAAGAGCGCAGTTGTATACGGAAATATTATGTGGATGGTCTGAGTTACCGGGAGATTGCCCGGCTGATTGGGAGAAACGTGAGCACGGTGTCGCGGGAGATACGGCGAAACTGCACCCATATGTATGACATTCCGACCTACTACCCCCACACGGCGCAGAAGAAGTACCTGCTGCGGCGCTCCTACTGCCACCGCGGGATGTTCCATTCCCAAGAAGTGATCGACTACATAGAGGAAAAGCTGCGTGCGACGTGGTCGCCGGAGCAGATCGCCTGTACCCCTTGTGAACGAAAGATGCCCAGCTGGAGTACCATCTACCGGTGGATCTATGAGAAATACCTGGTAAATGGCAATCTGAAGGTACTGCGCCGCAAGGGAAAGAGCCATGGAGTCAAGGAAACGCGGGGAAAGTACAGCAAGGGAAAATCCATCCGCAAGCGGGACAAATCGGTGTACAGCCGCCAGGAAGCCGGACACTGGGAAGCGGACACCGTAGTGAGTGGCCAGGGCAAAAGCAAAGCCTGCTTTGCCACCCTGGCGGAGCGAAAGACCCGGTTTTACATTGCCGTGAAGATGCCGGACCGGAGAGCTGAGACCATGGAAAACGCCGTTGTCGCTGCCCTGTCCGTCTTTCCACCGCAGCTAGTCAAAACCATTACCTGCGACCGGGGCACAGAGTTTGCCAACTGGCGCCGTATTGAAGAACGATTGCATTGCGAGGTCTATTTTGCCGACCCGTATTGTGCCTGGCAGAAAGGCACAAACGAGAATCTGAACGGTCTGCTCCGGGAGTTTTATCCCAAGGGCAGAAATCTTTCCCGCGTTGCTCCCGCCACATTAAAACGAAACCTGGCGTTGTTGAACGCCAGGCCTCGCAAAGTTCTTAACTTCCATTCTGCCCGGGAATTATGGGACTTTGAACTCAATTCCTGTTGCACTTAGTTTGACAATTCACTCATCTATACCGTGGGAAATTCGTTTTCTCTTTCCAAATATCTGCAAAAAGCAAACAGCCCGCAGAGCAGTACGGCGGAAAACCCAGTACTCACCCGCAGATCCCAGCCGCCTAAAACGCCCCGATGCGTCATCTCCACCAAAAGGCCTTCCGACGTTTGCAGGCTGTAATGTCTTTCATCATGCATCTGCATTACACAATCCCTGCCCGCCATACAAAACCGCGCATGATCAGCCCGCGGTGTGCGGCACACCGGCCAGCCCGCCACATTCGGGGCATCTTCTTCGCAGTAAGCCGGGCGCGCCACTGCGCATTCCGACTGATCCCGGTCATACAAAACGTACTCTTTTTTCTCCACGCCCTGTTCCTGCCCGTTCAAATCGCCGCGTACCCGCACTTCTGTGTGGGCGACCAGCTCTCCGGCCGGGCCAAAAATATTGTTTGTGCTTTCTCCGAACACTGTCCGAATGCTGGCCAGCGGCGCATTTTCCCCTGCCGCATAAAGCGTACCTGCCTTCAGCTTATAATCCATGGTTTTCCCCTCCTCAGAATACACTGTACAAGATCACCCCGGCGGCTCCTGCGCTCAGCATCACGCCGATCGGATTGACTTTCCAGCGGCGAAGAGCCAGCAATGCCGCCGCAAAGAGACACACGGAAATCCCGTTGACAGAGCCCCAGCTTTCCGGCCAGGCGCTCTGCCCGTAAAAAGACAAAAGCAGCAACGACAGCCCGGCCGACGCAATCATTGCCACCACCGCCGGACGCACTCCTTTCAGGATTCCCTGCATCACCGGGAGTTCCCGCCAGCGGCTGTAAAACCACGCCAGAGCCGTCACGATCACGCAGGAAGGAAGCACACATCCCAGCGTAGCCACAATTGCACCGGAAATTCCCGCAATCTGCATTCCGACAAACGTTGCGGAATTGATGGCAATCGGCCCCGGCGTCATTTCCGCAATGGTCATAATATCCGCAAATTGATTCATAGTCAGCCATTGATGAAGCTCCACCACCTGGTGCTGAATCAACGGCATCGCCGCGTAGCCGCCGCCGATGCTGAATAATCCGATTTGAAAAAAGCTCCACAGAAGCTGTATGTACACCATTATGCCAACCGCTCCTTCCGCCGTTCGTGCAGGACATCTGCCGCACCCGCTGCACCGCATACCACCAAAAGCAGCAAAATATTCACCTGAAACCATTCCGATGCCAGAAAACAGCCTGCCATCAGTCCGGCGTAAAGCAGCTTGCGGTCCTGCAGGACCGTGCGGCCCATGCTCAAAACCACATCGCAAATAACAGCAGCCACCGCGGCCAGCATTCCGTTCATGGCCATCCCCACAAACACATTGTCGCGGAAAGCAGTATAAAACATGGAAATGACCGCAATGATCACCAGCGGCGGCAGAATAGTGCCTGCCACAGTCAACAGCGCTCCGGGCACCCCCGCCACGCGATACCCCACCAGAATGGAAGCATTCACTGCGATAGCTCCCGGCGAAGACTGTGCGATTGCCGTTAAATCCAGCATTTCCTGTTCATCCAGCCAGTGCAGCTTTTCCACAACCTTTTTCCGCATCAAGGGAATGATCACAAAACCGCCGCCAAAGGTAAACGCACTCAGCTGCATGACCGACAAAAACAAGGTCCAATATTTCTTTTTTTCTTTCAACGCTTCTCCCTCCCTGCGTCTCCATTATAAGGCTTGTTTTTTCATATTAAAAATAATATTATTAAATAAAAACAATACCGTTTTACTTATATAGGAGTTATTATGACGATTCGACACATCAAAATTTTTGCCGCTCTTTGCGCATGCGGCTGCAATACCACCAAAGCCGCTGAATCACTTCACATGACACAGCCTGCAGTAAGCCTGGCCATCCGGGAGATGGAACAATATTACGGAACGCCCCTGTTTGACCGCATCGGACGGCGTTTGGTGCTGACACAAGCGGGTGAGCAGTTTCTGCGTTATGCGCACTCCATCACCGGTTTGTTTGACGACATGGAAAAAGAACTGCGAAACTGGGACAGCGCCGGTGTGCTGCGCGTGGGAGCCAGCATTACCATCGGAGCGCAATTTCTTCCGTCTTACATTCAGGCTTTTTCTGCCGCGCATCCTGCTGTGACGGTAAAAGCGCAGGTAAAGCCTTCCGAGGGACTGGAAAGTGACCTTCTGGCCAACCGGCTGGATCTCGCCCTGCTGGAAGGAGCGCCGCATCTTTCCTGCCTTCACACAGAGGAATACATGGACGATCGGCTGGTGGCCATTGCCGCCGTCGACTCTCCTTTGAGCCAAAAGCAATCTTTAAGCGCGGAAGAATTTTGCCGCCAGCCGCTTCTTCTTCGTGAGCGGGGCAGCGATACCCGCGAAGAGTTTGAACGAGTCATGAATGCGGCAGGGCTCTCTGCAGAACCCCTTTGGGAAGCGTCCAGTACAACCGCGCTGGTCAATGCCGCGATCGCCGGTCTGGGAATTGCCGTTCTCCCCTATCGCATGGTGGTGGGCCCGCTGGAACGCGGGCTGATTACCACGATTCAGGTGGAAGGTCTTTGCTTTTCCCGCAGATTTCGCATTGTCTATCATCGGGACAAATTGCTCACACCGCTGATGCAGGACTTCATTGAACTTTGCCGAAACTATGAGATGGACTTCCCCCTTCCCCGCTACAATGGCCTTTACTGAAACAAAAAACAGGCGCGGTTTTACCGCGCCTGTTTTCCACTAAAAAAGCGCCGGAATTCTCCGGCGCTTTCACTTTTATGCCTGAGCAGAAGTACTCTCGGCAGGTGCAGGAGCAGATGCGTTCAAGGTCAGCGTGCCAACCTGATCGCTTCCGACCACGGCGATGTAACTCTTTCCGCGGTTCACTTCCAGCTCACTGCCGTCTGCACGGTGCAGTTTCAAAGCGCTGTCCGCTTTTCCCTTGCTCCATGTGATGGCTTCCGCTTTGCCGCCATAACAATAATAACCCGTTCCGCCTGTCAGCTGAAAATCCGTGCACTGTCCGTCCGGCTTCAAGCTCACATCCGCAAACAAAATGATCACATTGTTAAAGCTCAGCTGAGCCCCTGTCAGCTCGTCCACCTGGGGGGCACCATAAGCCTGTTTCAAATAGGTCTTTGTATTGGCATCGTATACCAGCCGTACCGGACCGTTGGCCGAAAACTGGAACGCAATGTCCGGAGCGTCCAGCTCTGTCAGACTCACTTCTTTTTCTGCAAAGCAGAACAGCGGCACAGCTGCCCCTGACGTCGCGATCTGCTGGGATGCAATGCCAGCGGCGATCAAAGAAGCATCCGTATACCAGCAATGCTCCTGCAGATACGTCTTGGCCCGCTCGGAATCAAACCAGAAACAAGTGGTTCCCAAATACAACCCGTCAATGTCCTGATACTGATACTCATTGATCAGATTCTGCGCGTACACGCTGCTGCCGATGTGAACGAAAATCGCGTTCAGCGGAAGAGCAAACTGCAGATGCTGGTCCCGGGCTGAACGGACCGGCCCCACCTGCGGGATCGTGGCCGCATTGGAGTACAGCGCCATCATTCTGGTAATACCGCCTTCTGTGACCATTTCAAAAATGGCGTCCGCAGAGCCGATGCCGCGCTGCGGCATTGCCGTCTGGGCATTGTTTACCATAATGGCTACGGGCCGCTGACCCGGCGCCACCCCTTCGGCCAGCGCTTCACCTGTGAGCAGGTTGTAATCAGGCGCTTCCGTCTCCGGCTGAGAAATACCGCTGTTTACAGCAGTGCTAAAAGAACTTGCCTGTTCTTCCCCGCAAGCTGCCAGCGAAAGCGCCATCGCCGCCGTCAGGAACAGGGCCCAAAAACGCTTCATCTCATTCAACTCCTTTGCCGGAGAAACGTCCGGCTGTCTTTATTGATCGGTATCCACATAGTCCGTGGCAGTGCTGTCCGCTTCAGGCACACTGGTGGAAGACGCCGACTCAGAGGGATAATAACCGAACTGACCGGCCGTGTCATCTCCGGTGCTGACGATGCCCAAATAGGTTTTGCCCGGGTTGATTTTCACAGACTGCTCGTTGCCTTCGCTGTCCACAATGCGCAGCGCCTGGTTGGGAGAGCCCTTCATCCAGCGAATGTACTCCGCCTTTCCGCCGTTGAAGTAATAGCCCACGCCGCCGTCGCCGTACTCTACCTGCTGAATGTCATAGCTGTCATTCACATAGTTGGGATGGCGGTGAATGTCCGTAAACAGAACGATCACGTTTTCAAAGCCAAGCTGCTCATCGTTGTTGGCGTCCACCGTGGGATTGATGGAGCCGGTATATGCGCTGTACTGGCTCATCATATAACGGTTGGTCGAAGCATCGTAATCAAAATAAGTACGATAGTTGGTGGAGTGAACAATATCGATCTTTACCGCGTCGTCACCGTTCAAAACGCGGTTCGGCTCGTTGTAGTTGACAAAATCAAAGAAGCAGCTGTTGTAGGTGCGGTCCATATTGTAATCGCGCTCTTCCACCAGCTCGCTGAGGATCTCGCCGTTGGTATACGCCGCATGCTCCACATTTACGCCGGTCGCCAAACGTGCCTGATCGCGGGGGAAATTGGTGGTATCCAGGTTCAGGTCCCGGTCTTCATATTCCCAAATGGTTTTGTACTCACTCTGCACAGTGGACTCGCCAATGTGCACATACAACATTTCCCACGGCAGAATCAGCTGGAAGAACTGATCGCGGGCCGAACGAACCGGGCCCACCTGCGGCAGACTCTTGTAATCGGAAAAGAGCCCCATAAAACGTGTAATGCCGCCTTCCACCTTGATTTCCACCAAAATATCGGCATTCGAAATGCCCCACTGAGGCCGGGCGTTGTTCGCACCGTTGTTGGCGATGTTGTTGATCATAATCGCAGTCAAACGCTCGCCTTCGGTATAACTGCCGTCATTTTCAAGACCGGTCAGCGGATTGGGGTTGTAGGGCGGTTCTTCCGGCTCACTGGAAGAGGCCGGCGCTGCAGCCGGCTCAGACGACGAGGCTTCATCCTTGCCGCCGCAGGAAACCAGAAGGCCCGCCGCCATGGTCAGGGCCAAAAGAAGGGACAAAACTTTTTTCATGGCGCATCTCCTAATATTAAAATGTAGAATTCACCCGGCCATGCCTGGCCATAAAGGTGCAATAACTCTTATATACTATACCGAATTCACGTCATTTTGTAAAGTATTCTGCCTGACGTGAAAAATCTTCCTGAAATAAATGAAAAAATGGGTTGACATTGCCAAAATCGTTTGATATAATAGTCAAGCACTCAAGAGATGAGCCACTAGCTCAGTCGGCAGAGCACCTGCCTTTTAAGCAGGGTGTCCGGAGTTCGAATCTCCGGTGGCTCACCATAAAATCAAAACGGTATAGATGCCACTGGCGAAAAGCCAGTGGCATCAACCGTTTCCGGGCTTTTTCAGCTCGAAAATTCACGGATGATTCCATAGATGCCAACCGCTGTTTCCCCCTAACTGGTGGGATTCGAACCCCCTCTTCTCGAAGGTTGGCAACACCAGAAACTATGTAGCGCCCTTTTTGAAGCATCAGTTTTCAAAAAGGGCGCTATTTTTCTGCCAATAGAATGCACAAAGTTTGGGGCGTCAATTTGTTGGTCGTGATGGACCAATAGGTTGGCGCCCTTTTTGCTTTCAGACAAATTCAAAAAGGGCACTAAATATCAGGAGGTAGTAAATGAACCGAGAACAATTTTTTCAGGAGCTTCGCACAGCTCTCCACCGTGAGGGATTCACTCCGCAGCCGGAGCAGGACGAATTGCTTCCTGTGGGGTGGGATGGTCTCCCACTCTGCCGGATCACGGCGGACGGAGGCGTTCGCTACTGGCAGGAGGATGTAGCGACGCCGGAACGGGAACGAGCCTGTGAGCGAGCCACCGATCTGGCCTGCACCGTGCGGGAGTACATGACACTGCTGGAACAGGCCCCGCCCCTGCAAGCCCAAAGCCTGACCGGTGACTACCGCCTGCTGGCTGACTTCAATGGAGCCGTGCTGGCTGCCCATCCCACCCGGCTTGGCGTCCAATTCGTCACATGGGACTGGAGCTTCGACCGCACAGGTCTCAATCAGGGCAATTACTTTCAGGAAAACTATGCAGATGCCAAACAGGACTTCGCCATCCGCGCCGGCCTCATTTCCAAACAGCAGATCTTCAATCAGGAGCAGCTTATCGAAATCTACCGGTGCTGCTCTGACACCTTAGACGCTGGTTTTGATTTGACTGCCGAGCAGGAAAAGTGCATCCGGGGCATTCAGGAGCAGATTGCCATTGCAGCTCCCGATGCTCTGGATCGCATAAGGGAGCAGGAGCAGCACCTCATGGAACCCTATAACCAAGAACCGATCATGTAATATTCAAGCGCCGGAGTTTTAGAAATAAGACTCCGGCGCTTTTTTGCTTTACTGAAAGGAGCACACCACTAATGACACGCTACTTCATGCGGGATACACCGCTGTGCCAGATGGAACAGCAGATGATGACCCCGCCCTATTTTAAGCCCAGAGGCCATGGCCGATACTATCCCGGTTTCCAATATAGCAGAGATGACATGGAGTGCCCATACTGCATGAACTTCAGACGCAATCATCCCTGCCCTTTGGAGCAGTGTGTCTGTCTGGATGAACGGATCGTGGCCGGTGCGATTGACCTCAACGAGTTTGTCAGGGATTGCTTCTTCCCTGAAGCGGGAGTGCAGCTTCAGGCCCGCTTAGAGAGGAGTTTCAATGGCTGCTCCATTGGATTTTTCCTGAGAGATAGTCATCGGGAGCGTTGGCAGCACTGGCGTGCGCGCTGCTATCGAATGTCAGGCCGTAATCTGGCCGCGCTGTTTCTCCTCACGGCGTATGAGGATATCTGGCGCAGGATGATCTGGAAGTTTGATGCCCGCGGATTTGACTTCCAGTCCGTCCAGCTTTCCGGCATCCAGCCGGAACTGTACAGTGTTTACCAGGCAGCCAAAGCCATCTCCACCGGCAGCCACAATATTACTCTTGCCGATCTCGCATCCCCCGAATTGGTCACAGATGAGGCGTTCCACCTGATTGTCTGCGCTCTGCTTCTGGCCAAGTACGGAGATGCGATTTTGAATTTTGAAGGAAAGTAAGGTGATGCAATGTGATGATGGAAGCAGTTCTGAGCAACGCCGACCACCCGGAATACGGTGTTGCGACGATTCCTCTTCCTATTCCCAGAAATCAATACGACCACTGCGTTGCGCTGTTGGAGGCACTGGAGATCGGCGATGCCTCTGAAGCCGACTGCCGCTTGGACTCGCTCGACAGTGCCTGGCCTGTGCTGAATCGGCTGGTATGCACCAAGGTCAACCTTGATGAGTTGGACTATCTGGCAAAGCGGCTGGACAGCTTTACTGTGGGCGAGTTTTCGCAATTTCAGGCGATGGCTGAAAAGCTGAATCTCACCAGCATGAAGGATCTCATCAACCTGACCTTCTGCTGCCAGCAGGCGACGGTGATCACGGACTTCACAAATTTGAAAGAGGTTGGCCGTGATCACTACATGAACATCCATGGCGGGTGTGCCAGCATGGAAGAACTGGAACAGCTGGACGGAGTGGAAACCGCTGTCCTGTTGATTGAGGACAATGAGGGGACTATCACCCGCTACGGAGTGGTCTATGACAACGGCATGCAGCTTTCACAGCTCTATGATGGAAAACATCTGCCCTGCTACCACTATGAGGCCGATATGACTGCTGTCGGGATATCCTCCCGGTGGGAACCGGAGAATAGCAAGAATGTCACCTGGGTCTACCTTCCCGCATCCAAAGGACAAATTGAGCGTGCCATGCAGCGTTCCGGCATTACCGAGCCAAAGGATATGCGTCTCTGGATAGCCGACAGCTCATTTCCGGAGGAAGTGGATGTAGCACTGGATTTCCGGTGCGATAACATCCACGAACTCAATGAGCTGGCGCTGGCTGTGGAGAAGTTTTCGATTCATGACCGCAAGAAGCTGGGGGCAGCAGTAAGCATGGCCAAGCCGGAAAACGCCAGCCAGATCCGCCGTCTGGCGGAAAACATGGATCTGTTTGAATTTGCCCCCGGTGCGCACACCCCCGCAGAGTACGGGAAATACATGATCCAGAAATCCGGCCATTTTGAGTATGACCCCAATCTGGACGAGTTTTATGACTACGAGCGGTATGGCCTGCAGCACATGGACTATCAGTCGGGCGTGTTTACCGACCGCGGCTATATCGCCTATGTCGGCACAGTAGATCTGGAGGAACTGATGGCGGAAGGCCCGGTGGATCAGTGCCAGCGGGAACAGGAGGTTCAGATGGGAGGAATGGCATGATCCAACTCTTTATGAGCCGCAGCGGGAGTTCTGTCATTGTCCCGCTCCGGTTTCCCGCATCTCAGAGCGCCATCACTGAAGCCTCCTGCCAGCTCGATGGGGCCAGCAGAGAAGGAAAAACAAAGATCGTTGAGATGAAAAGTGTGATCGCCAATCTGCCGTCGTACCTCGGCGGGTTTGAACCTGACTCCAGAACGCAGCTTGCACAACTGAATCGGCTCGCAAGCATCATTGCCAAAATGGACTCCCGCGAACGAAATATCTATGCCGGCGCCTTGGATGGCAACAGCATCAATGATCTGAACGATATGATTCGTGTGGCGGAACAGGTGTCGGACTACATCCTCATTCCCAATGTCAATTCAGATGTGACGCTTGGCCGCTATGTCGCTGTTGCCGGTCAGATTCAGGGTGACCCCAGATTCCCCGAAGCAGCCTGGCCCTATCTGGACTTCGCAAAAATCGGCGCAGAATACTATGCCGAGCATGGCGGCGCCTATACCTATGCGGGCTATGTGCTCCGCAAGCAGGATGATGAGCTTGTCAGAGAGAAAAAATCGAAGATCCAGCTTGGCCTCTCCTCTTCCCAAGCGCAAGTGAGTATCTGCCTTCCGGCAACGAAGGAAGAATTGGAGCGAGTAAAAAGAACACTGGGAATCGATTGTTTTGCAGAGGCAGCAGTAACCAAGGTGTCGTTTTCCGTTCCCTATATGGACGAGCACATTCCCACTACAGGGGTCTGCGTGGAAGATGCAAACGAATTGGCTTGGGCCATTGAGGGGATGCAGTGTGAAGATGGTGAACTGCTGAAATATCTGTCGGTTCTTTCTGTGGAGCAGCCGGGGACTATGCAGGAGGCTCTCCGCTGTGCCATGAATCTGGACGACTATGAGCGCATTCCGGAGGACACTTACGAATACGGGCAAGCAGTCCTTCGGCGCATCGGTGCTGATGACGAGCTGATTGATACCATCGACGGGTATATGGATTTCGAGAAGCTGGGTGAGGACACTATGGCGGAGGAAGGAGTCCGGCGAACCGAGTTCGGCCTGATCCGCCGATGCAGTAGCCCCTTCGCTGAGGAACCCCAGGCGATGGAGATGGGAGGCCTTTCCTGATGCCCCGTGAAACCGATCTGCTCCGCGTAAAGCTGGTGGCGCACACCCTCCTCGATGTGCAGATCCAGGAAACGGCCCTCTCCCCGGTGATCGTCAGCCACCCCTTCACAAACTCCGGGATCTCCGCGTTTCGGAATGAGGATGGGAGCCTCTCCATGGTCGACCTGATCAACAATTCGGATGACTGCACAAGGTGGCGCAAAATGGTCGGGGAGCAGATCGACAGCGCAAAAAATGTGCATCAGATCTTCGTGCTGTTCAACCCGCCCTATTATCTGACTTTTATCAAATTTGCCGCCTCCGCTCTCTCGGAGAAGGATCTGGGACAGCTCTTATCCACCGCCTGGACCCAGGAGGAATGCCCCAATCAGGACTGCAATGTGAGCAAACGAGAACTGGTGGCCTTGTTCCGATCCGTCCCTCCGGAGTCCCTGATGGACGAGGAGGAGCGCGCCGCACACCAGGCGCTGGAGGATACGGTGACGGTCTATCGGGGCGTTACCCCCTACAACGCCAAAAATATCAGGGCGCTGTCCTGGACACTGGATCGGAAAACGGCAGACTGGTTCGCCCACCGCTTCGGTGAGGAGGGAACGGTGTATGAAGCGCAGATTCGGAAGGAACACATCCTGGCTCTGTTCACAGGCAGGAATGAAAGCGAGGTCATCGTAGACCCGCGGCACTTGGAACAGATCATGGAGTCCCCGGAGCCGGGATTTGATATGCAAATGACCTGAACGACATGATCCGATGATTGGGAGGAATGTAAATGAAGAAGAAAATCATGATCACAGTAGCATCTCTGGCAGCACTGGGAGCCGCTGTCGCTGGCTATCTCCACTTCTCCGGCAGGACGCCTTTTGGTCATAGCTATTTCCGCTGACCTGTGGTATTGTTCCGCATGAGGAGGTGAAGCAAATGACCATTTCTTTATCGGAACAGTTGGAGAGTGACATCAAAGCATATCTTCACAAGACTTTTGGGACATATTTCTCCAGCCTTGATGAAAGATTTGCCGCAGATATTAAGGAAGATGTCATCAACGCATCGGATTTCCATCATGGATATTACAACGATGATGACATCTCCATCGCATTCCAGCGAGTAACCCTGGGGAGGATGGGACATCCTGATTGGCAAATTTACCACTCCTGTACGGATACGGAGGTGAATACCATGAAGCAGAATGTAAAAGTAAATACACCGATTCACATCAGGCCCGCTTCTCTCGAGGAAGCGGGCCTCTTTTATTCGGAACTCGAGGAGGCTGCCGACAAGAAGCTGGGTACGGTCGGCCATGTGCGGATGGACTTCGGATCTTCCGGAAAAGGATTCTACCACACCTGGTGGCCTCACAACGACGACCAGTTCAACACTGAGGAATTCAAGGGTGAGCTTCAGGAAGTCGTGGATATGCTTCGGGCTGATGGGCCGCTCAAGGATCTGGCTTCGATGAGAAGCTACTGCTATCGGAACGGCGGCGGAATTACGCAGGATGGCCGGTGCTTCGGCTATATCGTGGAAACCGAGCATTACCGCTACTGCCTGCGCTGCACCCCTTCCCCTGGGGACTATCAGGGCTATCTCTACTGCTACGATCTTCGCCAGCAGCAGATGGTTCAGCAGGACAAGCCGGTGGGCCGGGTCACCTATGCCAGCGGTGAGCAGACGGACTTTACGGACTCCGCGGCATTCCTTCAGGCTATCCGGGAGGAGCTGCCCTATATGTCCACTACCGGCTTCCGCTACGAGCTCCTGACCGATGACCCGGACATCCGAAAAGCGGCGGATGATATCCTGCTGGACTTTGCCGGAGAGGAAAACCCAAGGCGAGCCTGTAATTACGGCCTGACGGAAAAGGGTATCAAAGCCATGCAGGACGCCGCCAATACAACTCTGCCCCATACCTACGCCTGGTTCGTGATCACCGACTGCAACACCTCTGGAGAACATATCTTCCGGGATCTGACCTTGGAGGAGGCCATCCACACCTATCTGGGCAGCGACCGTCCAGAGAAACGGATTGGCGTCACCAAAGACGGAATCGCCACGGTGGATCTGGTACGCTCTCTGGATGGGGAACAGCAATTCTTCACAGGCCACTTGAAGCTGGACAGCTTCAAGTGCGACCCGGAAGTCGCAGCAGCAGTAGAAACGCTCCGATTGGAGTTGGAGCAGAATGCGCCCCGGCAGGGCATGACAATGGGAGGATTATCATGAGAGAAATTCCGAGAGAGTGGTTGAACTTCCTGCGGGAACAGTTCCCCGCAGGTTCGAGGATCAAGCTCAGGGAGATGAAAGACCTCTATGCCCCGCTGGAGCCGGGCAGCACGGGGACTCTGGACCACATCGACGACGCCGGGCAGTTCCACATGAAGTGGGACCATGGCAGAACCCTGGCGCTGACCATCGGAGAGGACAGCTTCTCTATCCTGCCGCCCGAGCCCACCACGCTGAAGCTGTATATGCCCCTGACAGCGGATCTCTACACCCGCAACGAGTATGGAGAGATGGAGGATGACTGCACTCAGTTGGACGGAAGGTCGTTGCGGGTCTATGAAGGCGAGATCCTCAGAGCTCTGATCAACAACCGGATGCCGGAAGAAGCCGAGAGCGGCATCATGCACTGGTATGGCGAGGATGACAGCGTCAACCAGAAGGTCAAATCCGCCGTGTTCACCGTCGAGGATCGGAACGGTCAGCTCTGGGGCGTTGCCGAGTGCCGTGTGGTCGGTACCCTCACACCGGAGGAACTGACTACCCTGAAGGAGTACATCTCCGGTCAGGCGTCGGACGGCTGGGGCGAAGGCTTTGAACAGCGGGATATCTGCGCCGGCGATGACGAGCTGTATGTCCATCTGTGGAGCGTGGAGGACGATTGGGACATCCAGACCGAGGCGGAACGCTTCGCACCCAAAGTGGTGGAGGGGTTACCGGAGATGTGCTTCTCCACTCTCAAGTCCACCGGTGACCTCATCTGTATCCGCCGGGGCGAGACCGGCTATTACCCCTCCGATTGGGACACCGGCGACAAGGAACAGAATGTGGAGCTGGCTGATCAGCTGAACGAACAGCTTGGCGTCAGCCCCATCCAGCGCCAGGCCATGGAGGTGGGCAGTATGTGCGGCTGGGATGTCCCCGGCGCTGATCCCGCCAAATACGAGGAGGACTACAGGCCCCAGATGGGAGGGATGACCCTTGAATGAAGTGTTCCGTGTGGAGCTGTTCGGCGAAAAAACGGATCGGTGGTGCGATCTGGAACTTCCGGCCAGCTACTATGGTCTCCAGGATGCGCTGGACAAGCTCCAGATGTCCTTGGGCGACAAACCGAGGTGGGAATTTCTTGAACACCACGGCTTTCAGTTCCTCCATGTCCATCTGAACCATGAATGCGATCTCTATCAGCTCAATGCGCTGGCAACCTGCCTGGGACAGATGAACGGCAGAGAAAGAACAGCGTTCGAAGGGTTGTTTAACATGGAGGTGGCAAAAAAATACGGCCCCATCAGCGTTGCCACCATGATCGACCTGGCCTACAGCGCAGACTGCTGTCATGTGGTCAACGCCACGACGGACGAGCAGCTCGGCAGGTTCTATGCGGAGAACGATTTCATCCCTGCCCTGGAAAAAGTTCCGGATTCCATCTTCGAGTATCTTGACTTTGAGATGCTCGGAAGAAAAGCCAGGTTTGAGGAGGGCGGCGTTTTCGCAAGCGGCGGGTATGTCACGCAGCACACCGAGCTGAAGCAGGTATATGACAGCCTGGCCTTGATTCCCGAAGCGCCGGAATACGGCATCCGCCTGACGGTCGGCAGGTATCCCTTCCACTCCAATGAGCAGCCGGATAACATGATGTGTCTGGATCTGCCAGCCACGCAGGAGCGGCTGGATGCCGTGCTGGAGGCTTGCGGAGGCGCCTCCTGGTCGGAAATGGTCTTCCGGGTGGAGGACAGTGCGATGCCTGCGCTTCTGGAAAACATGGCCTGCGACGATATCCATGGACTGAACGAGTTGGCTAAATGCTTCAAGGAGCTGAGCACACAAGGAGAACTTTCCAAATTCAAGGCAGTTATCCTTGCGGCAGATTGTCACGATATCGCTGCCGCTGTCCAGATTGCGGAAAATCTGGATGACTATCTGCTCGAGCCTGATCAGCGAACCCCCGAGGAGGTAGCCATAGAGGAACTTCGCTTCATTGTGGATGAGCATTCCCGGTCCATTCTGCAGAAGCACGTCGTCCTCTACAACTATGGTCAGGATGTCATGGCAGCACATAACGCTCTGCTGACCCCCTACGGGCTGGTTCAGCGCAGAGATGGCGAACCGATCCTCAGCGAAGAAACGCAGGCAGAGAATGCCGGAATGGAGATGATGTGATGGCGAGTCCGCAAGCCAGACAGCTTCTTGACCTGTTGGACGGATTTGAAATGACCAAATCCCAGCACGACTGGCTGGAACGGCGGTTTGAAAACATGACGGTAAAAGAAAGCCTCCTGTTCCGTGGGGCGATGCAGATCGAGTGCCCGCAGATGACCTGCGATGTGATGCTGATTGCGAGCCAGCTGGATCACTACGAGCTGTTCTATGGCGCCGGGGACGATGTTCAACTGGGCAAATTCATCATGGAGCAGATCCAACGTCCCTCCGATCAAGCGCGGGAGTTTCTTGACCCAGAGAAAGTGGGCGCAGCATATCGCCAGAAGGGCGGGAACACTTTCTGTGATGGACATTTCATCAAGGTCACCTCTCTGATCGATCCATTTCTGGACGGCGACCCTTCGATGAACCCCGACAAAGGCGATTTTGCAATCCGGGTCAAACTGGCCAGCCGAACCAACATGGACGGCGTGTGGGTGGGCTTTCCGGACACCGGCGAGCACATGGATGTCGCCCATCCGGACGAGCTGCTTCTGGCGCTGGATGAGCTGGAAGCGGAGTCCCTAACTGAGTGCATTGCCGTGGATGTGGACTGCTGCCTCCCGCAGCTGGAGGACATCCTCTCCCAGTATGGCTCGGCATCAGAACTTGTTCGCCATGCCATCGACTTTGGTTACATCTGGAGCGAACAGGGCCAGGGAGAACCCAGATGGGCGGATAAATTTATGGCGGTTATGGAACTGGAGGACTGCCGCCGCCTGGATTACGCCTTGGATCTGGCGCAGAACCTCCACTGCTACCACTTCATGCCCCGTGACATGGATCTTGCCGATTACGGAAAAGAGCTGGCAAAACGGGATGGCATCTATCCCAAGGACGAACTGCTCGCCTCCTGCTTTGACGCTGAGGGCTATGCCAATCAGAGAATGAAGCGCATGGGCTTGTCCGCCGCAGAACATGGGTTTGTATCCTGGAATGGCACGGAACTCAATTTTGAGTACAGTCAGCCGGAGATGGAGCCGACCATGTCCATGTGAAAAACCTTCGTACAGACCAGGCTCTGCCATAACGGAGGTGATGAAAGAAGAAAAATCAAATAGCCTGAAAGCTACAGGGGCCGTTACCCGAAAGGGACGAACGGCCCCTTCTTTTTGTGCTCTTTCCGGGTAACTGTCCCGGAAAGGAGTCTTCATGACGACGGACAACCCTATCGCCAAGCACCTGAAGGAGTATCACTGCGGTGAGCTGAGAGTCGTCCCCAGCCGTGAACTGGAGGCCGCTTTTCAGATTCGCGGACCTGACCTTCGCCGCACGATCAATTGCCTGCGCGGGGATGGCATCCCCATTTGCAGCTCTGATTCCGGCTATTATTACGCCGACACCGAGGAGGAACTGCGGAGGACGATCCGGCAGCTCCGAAGCAGGATCAAGAAGATCGCCCATGCGGAGCGCGGCCTCACCAAAGCGTTGGAGCAATTTACCGACAGCGGCCAGATATCCCTCCCCCTGGAGGGAGGTGATACCGCTTGAAAAGCTTCATCCCCTGGGTGGGAGGCAAAAGCAAGCTGCTCTGGCTGATTCATAAGCTGTCCCCCTCGCGCTATTCCCGGTTTATCGATGTGTTCGGCGGTAGCGGGACAGTGACATTGAGCCGCCCGATCCAGCAGGGATGCATGGAGGTTTATAACGATTTCAACGGCGACCTGACCAATCTGTTCTGCTGTGTCAAAAACAGAACCATGGCGCTCCTTCTGGAGCTTGGCTTCCTGCCGCTGAACACCCGTGATGACTTCAATGTGCTGTATAAGTTTTTCTCCCGTGAGGAATTCACCGATGACTATCTGGACGAGGAGATGGAGCTGACCCGGCGATATCTGGAACCGCCGGATGCCAAAACCATCCGAAGGATGATGCTGGAACGAGCGCCTCGCGGAGATGTGCGGCGGGCCGCTGACTATTTCAAGCTTATCCGGTACAGCTTCAGCGGCGGCGCAAAGTCCTTCGCCGGAAAATCCTGCGACATCCGCCGCTTTTTCCATCTGGTCTGGGAGTGCTCACGCAGACTGGCGGAGGTGGTCATCGAGAACAAGGACTGCGTCGACCTCATCCGCCAATATGACCGGGAAGACGCATTCTTCTACTGTGACCCGCCTTACTACGATGCGGAGGACTGCTATGCGGTGGGCTTTCCCAAGGAAGACCACCAGCGCCTCCACGATGCGCTTCTGGAGTGCCAGGGGTTTGTGATGGTTTCCTACAACTACTGCCCCTTCATCGTAGATCTGTACAAGGAGTTTTACATCTTCTACACCACACGCCCCAACAGTATGTCCCAGAAAGCCGGAAGCGAATACGAGGAGATCGTCATCACCAACTACGATCCCCGTCTCTATAACTCCGCAAGGCATTGGCAGCTCAGCATTTTCAATCTGTCCGCTGCGGAGGAAGACGACGGGCGCTACACGCTGATCCACGAACCGAAAACATAATCTGATAAAACGGAGGAATGAAGATGACCTTTATCAAGTACACCAACGACGGCAAGGCTGTCATTCAGCCTGCGGCCCTCACCCTGAGTGGTCTGGAGCAGGAGGAAACGCTGGAGATGCATACCCTGGAAAACGCCATTGTCCTGCTCAAGCAGGAGATGGAGCCGGTGGAGAAAGCCGCCGCTATGATGGCGCTGATTCGTTTGGTCAACAGCCTGTGGGCGGATATGATGGCCGGATGGAAGGAACGGGAGGGCGATACGGCCCCGTGCGATGGCTGCTCTGGCTGCGGCGAGGAGATGCTGCCCATTCCTGCAGAGGCCTTTGCGGATGCCGGCATCCTGCACGACAACCTCCGTGTGGTCAGCGTGGACGGCGCTGTTCTGGTGGTGTCCGATGACCGCAAAACTAAGTGGGCGGCCGAGCTGGACAAGAGCCTGGAACAGCTCGGCATCGACAGAGCCGGTTTCGAGAAGCTGGTCAAGGCAGTCATGGAGCTGGATGAGGACGAGGGCGATGACTAAGGATCACGCTTATCTCTATCTCGGCTCTGTTTCCGAGGCCAGGCGGCAGAACGAACTGGCCCTCTGGCGTGCAAGCCATCTGGAGAACATCGCCTGTAAGCAGGCCATCGAGGAGGCCATCCGCAGGGGTTTTGACGGGATGCACCTGAGCCACGACTGCGCCAGGGGCGTCATCGAAGACTTTGGCTTCAAGCGTGTGGGATGGGTGCTGGCCGCCACCATTCAGCTGAAGCCGGAGGATGGACGCTTCAGCCGCCGGAACAAGGAATGGGCCGCCGCGACCTTCATCCCCCGCAGCGACCGCAACTATGAGTTCATGGTGGAAAGTCACACCGGTGTTCTGGACATTTTCGTAAATGAGTTTCGGGAGGCCCAGGATGCGCTTGGGATGTTTACGCGCTCCCACTGTGACGATATGACCGGGCATGAGCTGGAGGGCAAGGTGCTGGTCATGAGTCCGTTCACGCTGAAGGAGTCCTATTGGGCGCCGGAGAATCAGCTCTGGCTGGCGACCGGCGGCTTCGGCTGCGCCCCCAACGCCGCGGGCAGAGCGGTATACGCCACCTGCCTCGGCGACGGAGAGCAGACCCGGTGGAACCGCAGCGACTTCATCGGCATTCTCCGGGAGGAGCATCTGCCCGACTGGGCCAGAGAGAGCCTGAAGCAGATCCGGCAGAAAGATCCCGCCGAATCTCCCGATATGACCACCCCAACCATGTGAGTGAAAGGAGCTTGATTACCATGGCGACAGCCAAGAAGAAACAGCAGGAAGCCACAACGCCCCAGGTAGAGGCACGGATCGACCGCCTGATGGACGGAGATTTTAAGACCAAAGCCTTTGCCAGCGCCACTATCGGCGGCGCCTTTGCCGTCCACGGCATCCGGATCATCGAGTCGGACAAGGGCCGTTTCATCTCCATGCCCCAGGACTCCTATAAGAAAAACGGTGAGACCAAGTACAACGACACCTTCCATGCCATCACCGCAGAGGCCCGGAACGCTCTGGTGGATGCCGTCAACGACGCCTACGAGCAGAAGCTCCAGGAGCAGCAGGAGCAGAAAGGCGCCGCTCCCGACCAGGCCATGAGCCAGCAGATGTGAGCCACTCGCCCTGAAGGGAGGTGATGTGATTTTGGTCCGCTTCACAATAGACAATCGAAACCGCCTGATCTTCTATGGCAACACGGTGGGCTATGTGAAGGATGACGCCGCTGTTGTGGACGAGATGTTCCAGACGGATGAGCTGTCCCGCTACCTGGCCCGGTTGGATCTGACGCCTCAGTGGAAGGAAGGCGTATTTGACCGCCTTGCAGCCGGAGAGGTGCCCGGCGAGGAGCTGGGGCAGCCGCAAAAAGGCTGCCGCATCTGGCAGCTCCGGAAAGGCGTGGATGTCACCATGCGCTTTATCGGATATGAGGATCTGATAAAGCGGTTCGGAGAACCGGACGCAGACAATTATACGCAGGTCTTTGACGGCGATCTGGGTACCAACGATTTGGAGCAGATCTACGCCATCTGCCGGGACAGCCCGCCTCCCGGATATCAGGGCTACCGGATGGCTCTGTCCGATGTGGTGGAGCTGTACGATGATTCCGGCAGCGAGTTCTTCTACTGTGACCGCGTGGGATTCCGTCCCATCCAGTTCGACCAGCGTCAGGAGCAGAACGAATGCCACGAAATGACTATGTAGTCTGGGAGGATATAAGCCGCCCGGATTTTCCTTTGCCCAGCCGAGGCCGGGGGCCTCCCCAAACGCATCTCATGATCTCTTTCCAGCCAACAAACTACCAAAAATCATTTTTACTTACAGGAGGAATGTCCTTATGAAGAAGCTGTTCAAGAATATCGCCAAGTCCGCCAAGTCCGCCGCCATCAACTGCCAGACCTCCATCGCCGCCTTCCACCGCCGCGCCGTCTGCGGCAACGCCGGCGAGGGCTATATCGATACCGCTGTCAAAGTGCTGATTGCCGTCGTTCTGGGCGCCCTGGTGCTGGCCGGCCTGTACGCGGTCCTGAATGATACTGTCATGCCTACTGTAACGGAGCGTATTCAGGAGATGTTCGACTACGCCGGCTGATGCACTGGGCGCAGGCGCTGGTCTTCTGCGGCTGCCTGATGGGCGCTTCGATCTATGATGTCCGACACCGCCTGGTGGATGACCGGGTCTGTGTGGCGCTCGTGCTGGCGGGGCTGATCACCATCAGCCCCGCCTCCTTTTTGGGGGCGCTTGCGGGAGGGCTGCCCTTCTATCTGGGGGCGGGCTTTGGGAAAAACGGGGCCGGGGATACGGTGCTTGCGGCGTCAGCGGGGTTTGTGCTGGGCCTTTTCCGCACTCTCGCGGGGCTTACGCTGTTCGCCTTTTGCTACGCCCTGTTTGTGCTGGGAAAAAGTCTTGTTCTGAAGCTCTCCCACCGCCCCACCCGGTTCACCTGCCCACTGGTCCCGTTCATTGCCGCAGGATTCATTCCCGCATATTTCTTATAAGGAGGCTTATATGAAGATTTTCCGTAACCGCACCGTGATCGGTGTGCTGTGTATCCTCCTGGCGCTCGTCATCTGCTTCGGAGTGACGCCCCTGTTCAGCCGCAGCGCCAGCGAGAAGGCTGAGATCGTCCGCGTCACCGCCGACATCAAGGAGGGCGACGAGATTACCGCTGAGATGGTACAGACTGTGGAGGTGGGCGCCTATAACCTGCCGTCCGGCATCATGACAGAAAAAGACGAGGTCGTCGGCAAATATGCCACCGCCGACCTGAAGGTGGGCGATTACATTCTGGCCAGCAAGCTCTCCAACGAGCCTGCCGCTGAAAATGCCTATCTCTACAATCTGGACGGCACCAAACAGGCCATCTCTGTCACCATCAAGAGTTTTGCCACCGGCCTTTCCGGCAAACTGGAGAGCGGCGATATCGTTTCCGTCCTCGTGGCCGACTATCAGGGCATGGGCGAAACCGTGATCCCGCCCGAGCTGCAGTATGTAGAGGTCATCTCCGTTACCGCCTCCTCTGGTTACGACGCCAACACCGGCGAGGCGGTTGAGGATGAAAAAGAGCTGCCCTCCACCGTCACCCTGCTGGTGACCACCGAGCAGGCCAAGGTGCTGGCGGGGCTGGAACAGGAAAGCGAGCTGCATCTGGCGCTGGTTTATCGTGGGACGCCTGAGAATGCCTCCGCATTCATTGAGGCGCAGGACGCTCTGATCGAGGAGCTGTACGCCGAGCCGGAAGCCGAGGAGACTGCCGAGGCAACTGAGAATACCGAAACCGGGGAAAGCGAGGGCGCCGATTCTGCCGCAGAGAGCGAGGCGGCTGCGGAATGAACTTCATGAAAGGAAGCCTGTTTCACCGCAGCACAGAGCCGGAGGAGGTTGAAATCATCGAGGAATCCGGCGGCGGAGTCCTGGCCGTCTGGGGAAGCCCCGGCTGCGGCAAAACCGTGACTGCGGTAAAGATCGCAAAGCATCTGGCCTCCCAGAAGAAAAATGTGGCGCTTCTGCTCTGCGATATGACCGCCCCTATGATGCCCTGCATCTGCCCGCCCTCTGAACTGGAGTGCGACAAATCCCTGGGCAGCATCTTCGCCGCCCAGCGGATCTCCGTGAATCTCATCAAGCACAACCTGACCACCCACAAGAAGCTGTCCTACCTGACCATGCTGGGGCTGCGCAAGGGGGAAAATGAGTATACCTACGCAGCCTGCACCAAGCAGCAGGCGGAGGAACTCATCCGCGGCCTTCGTGAGATTGCCCCCTATGTGGTCATCGACTGCTCCAGCTATATCGCCAATGACATCCTCTCCGCCGTGGCGCTCATGGAGGCCGACAGCGTCCTCCGGCTGGCCAACTGCGACCTGAAATCCATCGGCTACCTGTCCAGCCAGCTCCCGCTCCTTCGGGAACTGCACTGGGATGAGGACAAGCAGTATAAGGCGGCGTCCAACATCAAGCCCCTCCAGGCGGCGGACCGCATCGGTCAGGTACTTGGGAGCGTCGCTTTCCAGCTTCCGCACTCCCGGGAGTTGGAGGAGCAGTATCTGGAGGGCACGCTTCTGAACGATCTCTCCATGAAAGACAGCAAGGCGTTCCGCCGGGAGATCGAAAAAATCTGCAAGGAGGTGTTCTGATGCTTGGCGACAGAAGAAGCAATTCATTGTTCGCCGCTGCTCCGGTTGCCGCCCCTGCGGAAGCCAAGCCGGAGCAGGCCGAGGTGCATGATATCTCCTTCGAGGAAAATACCGGAAGGGCTATTTTTGCGGAAACCAAGGTCGCGCCCAAAGCGAGCGATGTCTTCTTCGCTCCCCAGACCGAGGGGATGCCCTTCGCGGAGGTACTCAGTCAGGTACAGTCCTACCTTACCGGCACCTATTCCACCCTGATCACGGAGAGCGGCGATGAGGCCAAGGAGCAGATGAAGCGCCGGATTGCCCGCTATTTGCAGGACAATCGCATGGCGGTGGACGGTATGAGCCAGAGCGAGCTGGTGGACGCCCTTTATACGGAGATGGCCGAGTATGGGTTTCTGACCAAGTACATCTTCGCCGAAGGCATCGAAGAGATCGACATCAATTCCTGGCGCGACATTGAGATCCAGTATTCCGATGGCCGCACCGTCAAGCTGGAGGAACACTTCGACTCGCCGGACCACGCGGCCAATGTCATCCGCCGTATGCTCCAGAACTCCGGCAAGGTGCTGGACAATGCCAGTCCCATCATTACCTCCCGTCTGACCAAAAACATCCGTGTCTCGGTCATCAAGACCCCGGTGCTGGACGAGGATGCCGGCGTCGCGGCCTCCATCCGAATCGTCAACCCCAAGAATCTGACCAAGGAGGACTTTGTGGGCAGCGGCACCGCCACGGAGGAAATGCTGGATTTCTTGTCCGCCTGCCTGCGCTACGGCGTCTCCATCTGTGTGGCAGGCGCCACCAGCTCCGGCAAGACCACGGTGGCGGGCTGGCTCCTGTCCACCATCCCTGACCGCAAGCGGATCTTCACCATCGAGGACGGCTCCCGTGAGCTTCAGCTCATCCGGGAACAGAACGGCAGGGTGGTCAACTCCGTCGTCCACACCCAGACCCGCGACAGCGAGAACGAGCGCCAGCGCATCGACCAGATCGCGCTGCTGGACATTGCCCTTCGCTTCAATCCCGACATCATCGCCGTGGGCGAGATGCGCGGCCCGGAGGCCAATGCCGCCCAGGAGGCCGCCCGCGTGGGCGTGGCTGTTCTCACCACCATCCACTCCAGCTCCAGCGAGGGTACCTATCGCCGCATGGTATCGCTGTGCAAACGGGCCGTGGACACCCCTGACGATACACTCATGGGCTATGTCACCGAGGCGTATCCCATCGTGGTCTACTGCCGCCAGCTGGAGAACAAGCAGCGCCGTATCACCAATATCTCCGAGTGCGAGATCCTGCCGGATGGGAGCCGCCGGCTTCACAAGCTCTACGAGTACAACATCACCGAAAACCGTCTGGAGGGCGACCGGTTCATCATTGAGGGACACCACCAGAAGTGCGAGGAAATGTCCGAGAGCCTGCAGCGCCGCTTTATCGAGAACGGTATGCCCTGCGGTGAGCTGGAGCAGTTCATCCAGAGAAAGGAGGAAACTGCATGACAATGATCCAACTGATCGCCTGTATTGGCATGATCGCCGGGCTTTTTATGGTGCTGGGGATATCCCCCGCAGAAATGAGCGACAGCATCTTCTCCCGGCTGACTGCTGCTCCCGGCAGCATCCGGGCGGATATCAACGAGACGACCAAGCGAAAAAAGGCTGGCTTCTTCCGCCGGGAGATCACAGAGGCGCAGACGGTGTTGGCCGCATCCGGGCGTGAGGGGAAGTTCCCCATGGTGTGCATGGCCTCCCTGGTGCTGTTTGCCCTGGGCGCCTGCATTGCCATCCTTGCCGGGAACGCCTTTCTCGTCCCCGTGCTGGCCGTCGGCTTTATGCTGGCGCCGTTTTGGTATGTCAAGCTGACAGCCGGCAGCTTCAAAAAGGATGTGGCCGCAGAGCTGGAAACGGCGCTGTCGGTCATCACCACCGCCTATCTGCGCACGGAAAACTTCCAGCAGGCGGTGGAGGAAAATGTCCGATACCTGCACCACCCGGTGCAGGAGGTGTTCCAGCGGTTTCTGACCCGCATCAAGCATATTGATCCGGACATGGACGCCGCACTTCACGACCTGAAATACGCCATCGGCAATGAGGTGTGGCAGGAGTGGTGCGAAGCGGTGATGGCGTGCCAGACAGACCGCAGCCTGAAAAGTACCCTGACTCCCATCGTCAGCAAGCTGTCGGATATGCGAGTGGTCAACGGAGAGCTGGAAAATCTGGTCTTCGGCCCCCGCAAGGAGTTCGTCACCATGGCGATCCTGGTGCTGATCAATATCCCGCTGGTGCGGTTCATCAACACCGATTGGTACCATACCCTGGTGGACACCATCCCCGGCCAGATGGTCATCGCCGTCTGCATCGCAGCCGTATTCGTGTCCTTTGCCTTTGTGGTGAAGCTGACCCAGCCTATTGAGTATCGGAGGTGAGGAAATGGGCGCACTTTTATTCCTGTTCGGGACTGCGCTGGCCGCCGGACTGTATTTCGTCCTCGCCGACCTTCTGAAGATTCCCAGACTGGCCACGGAACGGGCGCTCATCTCTGCCGGACGGAGGGAGCGGAGCCTGGTCAAGGCTCTGGAGACGCTGATCCTCGGCTGGGCGCTGAAACTGGCGCCGATGATCCGAATGGACGAATACAAATACCGCCGGCTGGAGAGCAAGCTCACGGCGGCAGGGTTGGATATGACGCCCCAGGTCTACACGGCTTATTCGATCCTGAAGCCCTGCCTCATCCTGCTCGGCATCATCCCGTGCCTGCTGATCCTGCCCATCCTGAGCCCCCTCATCGTGGTGCTGGCCGTGCTGACCTGGTTCAAGGAGAGCCGTCGGGCTGACGAGCTGGTCAAGGCCAGAATGGAGCTGATCGAGGGCGAGCTGCCCCGGTTCGTCGCCACCATCCATCAGGAGCTGGCAGCCAGCCGGGATGTGCTGCGGATTCTGGAAAACTACAAGAAACACGCCGGGCCTGACTTTGGTCGTGAGCTGGATGTGCTGACGGCGGATATGCGTTCCTCCTCCTATGAAGCGGCGCTCATCCGCTTTGAGGCCAGAATGGGCTCCGCCATCATTTCGGACATCGTCCGCGGCCTCATCGGCATACTGCGGGGTGACGACGGGCGAATGTACTTCCAGATGCTGTCCCACGATCTGAAGGCATTGGAACTGCAGCGCCTCAAGGCCAAGGCCGCCAAGATCCCGCCCAAGATCCGGGTGTTCAGCTTCATCATGCTCATGTGCTTCATGATGACCTACATCGTCATCATCGTGTACCAGATCGTCAATTCTCTGGGAAGCCTGTTCTAAAGGAGGTCGCCATGAAAAAAATACTGAAACGGCGCTCCGGCGAAGGCTATATCGATGTATGCGTCCTGGTGGTGTGCGCTATGCTGGTGCTCGCGCTGGTGGTTCGTGTGCTCCCGGTCTACATCACCAAACAGCAGCTGGACACCTATGCGGTGGAGCTGGTGCGCGAGGCGGAGATCGCCGGCCGGGTTGGCACGGAGACCACCCGCCGGGCGGCGGCGCTTACCGACAGCACCGGGCTTGACCCCGACATTCGGTGGTCCACCACCGGACGCATCCAGCTCAATGACGAGGTCACCGTGACCCTGACGCTGGAAACAGATATCGGCCTGTTCGGAGGATTTGGCTCGTTCCCAATCACGCTGACGGCTTCCGCCACAGGCAAGTCGGAGGTGTATTGGAAGTGAGCAGCGTGCCGCTGCACCCAGTTCGCGCACCAGGAGCCGGAATAATCGGGCCTGTGTGCCCGCGATGAAAGTTGGTGAAACCATTGAAATGCAAACATATCTTTCGCCGTCGCTCCGGCGAGGGCACCCCCATGATCCTTGCCATTGTGCTGGTCTTGCTGATGCTGTTCTGCGCCATTGCCGAATTCAGCCGGCTGTGGATCATTGCCCAAGGCGTAAAGGAGGCCGCGCAGCAGGCGGTCATTTCCACCGTCAATGACAACTACGACGATGTGTACCACGCCGTCCGTGAGGGATACGCCGCGGGCTGGTATCCGGACGGTACAGGCCGCTGGGATGAGAGCATCGATACCGGCGATGTGTACGGCCAGCTCTCTGAAACGCTCGGCCTGGAAAATACAGCGGGCGGGTATCAGAAAATTTCGGACGGTGAGGTGGAATATACCATCTCCGACCTGTCCGTGGTTCTGGAAAATAACAGCCTTGGCTCCGGCCAGAGCGAGGGCTATACCGCACTGGTGGAGATCCATCTGGAGGTGCCCGTCCGGTTTCTGGGGAATCTTTTGCCCGCCGCCAGCATGACTTTGCACACGGAGGCCAAATATGTGCCTCTCTTCTGATCCATCCGGTCTTTTCAATAGACTTCCACAGAAAATTGTGGTATTGTCCCATTAACAAGTAATACATCAAGGAGGCATACACCATGACAGATAAGACAAAGAGGATTGTCCTCATCGCCGTCTGCTGCCTGCTCTGCGTTGCGGCAGCCATTGGAATCGCCGTCCGGTTCGGCGGCAATGCCGAGATTTCTTCCGGTGTGGTTTCCGATGACCCCACCCAGAGCGGTAATCCCAATGTGGATATAGACAATAACGGCCAGGCTGATCTGGATGTCCAGGTGGAAACGCCGGGCGCATCCGAAACCGATCCCGCCCAGGGTGCGGACTCCAGTGGCCTGGAGCAGACCATCCAGGCAGATCCTGTAAAGCCTGAATCCCCCGAAAAACCGGAAGCACCCTCCGGCACCACCACGCTGCCGGATGACCACGACGGAACGGATGTGCCGGAGGAGGAGCGCAAGACCGAGGATGAGGCGCCGCCCACCTATGAGGAAACTCCCACAGTGACTCCCACCGAAACGGAGCCTGCCGCGGGAAGCACCAACAGCTCCGGTCAGGTCTATGTACCCGGCTTCGGCTATGTGGAAAACAGCGGTGAGAACACCGGCGTTCAGGACAACAGTATGTATGAAAACGGAAATAAGATCGGCGAGATGGGCGGCGGTAATTGACCCCCTCATCCGCAATAACGGCGCAGTCGGAAGTGACTGCGCCGTTTCTATTTGAAAAAATCGGAAAGGAGAGCACCTGTGAAGCGAATCCTTGCTCTTATTCTCTCCGCTGTCCTGATGCTGTCCATCTCTGTACCTGCCTACGCAACCGGAGATGAAAACATCGATGGCGGTGGCGGCAACATGGGCAGCGGAACATCTACAAGCTATTGGAATCCCGGCATGGATGGCGTCCGTGTATCCGTAATCAATGTGGACAGCCACGCCGTAGTGGGCAATGTGATCGATCTGACCAACAAAACACCCGCATCGGGCGTTATTCATTTTGGCAAAGTCAGCAAGCTGTCCTATAACGCCGGACGGAGTCTCTCTCCGGTAGTGGGAAACTACAGCTACATTAATCCCTCGCAGAGCCTGCCCCGCATCATCTCCTCCGGCAGCTATCCGGCCAGTATTGATGCCATCCGCAGCTACTTCACTGATGAACAGGTCATCCGAGCCATCGCTGGATATGTGGGGATGGACTTCGATACGCTGATCTGCGGCGATTATAAAATCGTCATCGAGCCGATTGCGTATCTGGTCTATAACGGTGCCAACTACGCTATGACAGCCACGGAAGCCGCACTCTATGACCAGGTCGTTGACGGAAATCTCCGCTACTGGATGGGGTCGCTGACCCACCAAAATCTCCCGCTCGCTATCTTTTTGGAGGAAGCCGACCTCGGGTATCCTGCGTGGTCAGGCAGCACCACAAGCAAGGTCAGCAACGAGCAGATCATCTCCTCGCTGGGGATCGGCATCGTCCGCTTCAACGATGAGGTGGAGGAACCGGAGGTGGATGAGTTTGACTACGAATACCGGGTGGACACCGATGTTATCACCTCGGTGGAGGTGTCCGGCGGGCAGTCAGACCCGGACAACCCGGTCACCGTGCAGTTTGTGATCGAAGGCAGCACCTATACCATCAGCAATGTGTACTATCCGGACGGCGACAGCCAGCTGGTCTGGGTGAAGTGGCATACCCCCGATGAACCCTGTGTTTGCACCATTCAGGTCAGGGTGCTGGGCGGAGGCACGGCGCAAAGCACCATCACCGCCAACATTGTGGATCTGGACGGCAACGACCCGCCCAATCCCGTGGCCGATGACCGAAACGACACCTTCACCCTCGTGGATATCCCAGAGAAAGAAGAAGTGTCCTCCGCCTCCTGGGGCATCTGGTCTCCCTGGTGGCAGGAGAATTGGATGTGGGTTGAAAACTGGGAGAAGTGCTGGCACACGGATCGGTGGACGGACAGCGAGGGCAAATCCCACACGGACCGTTGGTACCACTGGGTGGACAACGGCTGGTGGGAGGATCAGGGCTGGTGGGAATTTGATTATAACGCCTACACAGCCAGCCTGACGGCAACCATGGTCATCACGCCGGACAGCCTGTCGCCCACGGTATCTTCCTCTACGCTCAAGAGCGGATACGGCATCCAGCAGAGCGTTACGGCCAGCGTCAGCACCACACAGAGCGCCGCAGTTACTGCGGCTCAGAATGCGGTGACCTATTTCCCGGAGTTCAACTACGAGGGCTTTTGGAGGCTCCTGAACCGAAGCATCAGCGGCAAACGCTCCACCTTCACTTTCAAGGACAATCCATACAGCACCTATAATCGTCCGACCCATTTCACGCCGATATGGTATCCCGATGGGAGCTATACGCCGTACACCTGGCTGCTGGACTGCTGGACACCGGCGGGAATGCTGTCGCTAAACCTCACGGACTCCGTCCGGATTTCCGGAGATCTTTGGGAGGACTGGCATATCGCCCCCACAAATTAACAACATACAACGGAGGGAATTTATGCGTAAATTCAACTATAAGCGCCTGATCGTGATGCTGGTTGTGGTCTTGGCAATGACCTGCCTGATGGCGACCACAGCTTTCGCCGCAGGTACCGGGGATGTGGCCGGCGCCGTCGAAAGCACCTGGTCCACTGCATCTACCCAGATCAAGTCGGTGGTCGACAATGTGGTGTTTCCCGCCATCGACCTGATTCTGGCCGTCTTCTTCTTTGCCAAGCTGGGCACCGCCTACTTCGAGTACAGAAAATCCGGCCAGTTCGAGTGGGCGGCTCCCGCTATCCTGTTTGCCTGCCTCGTGTTTACCCTCACTGCGCCCATGTATCTCTGGAGCATTATCGGCATCTAAGGAGGGTATATGAACTTTTTCGAGCAAGAGCTTCACAAAATCGTTGCCCCAAAGTATCCGGACGCCACCTATGTAGGCCGGGCCTGCTATGTGCGTCTCGATGAGTTGAATCGGGCAAAGATCCAGTTCGTCACGGGGATCGTCGCAAATCAATACCATGCCCTTCGCGTTTCCATTCTGAATCGGAACGAAGGCCAGGTGGATGTGCTGCTTCTGAATCTTTCCGACATCCTCGGGAAAAAGCAAACCGGCAACCCGAACTTCCGAAATGGGATCAATCCCTACATCTGGGATGACTACGGGAAAGCGGATTGGTATGTCTACCATCCAAACAGCCAGGACTACCAGCAGCTCACGGATGCGGTGTCGGATTATTTGGAGGTGTTTCAGGAGCAAGCCCAAACCGCTGACCCCCAGTGGCAGCAGACCATGTAAAGAACTGACCCAGGGGCCGTACCAGCTGTACGGCCCCTGGCCTTTTATCCCAAGCAGTTGGTGCGGCCTCACACCGAAAAGAGGTGAACGAACCATTGTTTATTTGGGATTTTGTTGCCGACACCATCCTCGGTCAGATCGTGGATTGGATCTACGGTCAGGTCATGGGCTTTCTCGGAAACTTTTTCGCCGAGATGGGCAACATGGGCGTCGAGCTGTTCGAACTGAGCTGGGTGCAGAGCATTGTACTGTTTTTCTCTTATCTGGCCTGGGCGCTCTATGTGACCGGTCTTGTGGTGGCCTGTTTTGAGTGCGGCATCGAGTATTCCTCCGGCAGAGGGAACCTCAAAGAAACTGCTCTGTGTGCCATCAAGGGCTTTATGGCGGTGAGCCTGTTTACGGTTGTGCCGATTCGGCTCTATGAGCTTTCCGTTACATTGCAGGCAAGCCTCACCGCGGGGATCACAGGGTATGGCACCTCCATCGGCGAGGCGGCAACCGAGATTGTGGATTCACTCAGCGGCATTGATTCGCTGACTGGAATGACCACCGGCTCATACTTCGGCTTTGCTTCCATCACCAGCCCAATCATGCTTTTATTCTGCATCATTCTGATGGCCTACGCCGTGATAAAGGTCTTCTTCGCAAACCTAAAGCGTGGCGGCATTCTGCTCATTCAAATTGCAGTGGGCAGTCTCTATATGTTCAGCGTCCCACGCGGTTATACGGATGGTTTCATCCAATGGTGCAAGCAGATCATCGGATTGTGCTTGACCGCTTTCCTGCAATCCACCATTCTCATCGCCGGACTCATGGTATTCAAGGACCATGCCCTCCTTGGCCTCGGCCTGATGCTGTCCGCTGGCGAGATCCCCCGCATCGCCGGAGCCTTTGGCCTGGATACCACCACAAGAGCCAATATCATGTCTGCGGTCTATACCGCCCAAGCCGCAGTCAGCACCACAAGGACTATCGTTCAGGCGGTAGCCAAATGAAAACTCTGACGATGGGCAGCCTGTTTGATGGGATAGGGGGATTCCCACTGGCCTCCATTCACAACGGCATTGTCCCTGTGTGGGCAAGCGAGATCGAAGCCTTTCCCATTGAGGTGACAAAGATTCGTTTCCCCGACATGGCGCATGTGGGCGACATTACAAAGCTTGACGGAGCAAAGCTGCCGCCGGTGGACATCATCTGCGGCGGCTCACCCTGTCAGGACTTATCTGTGGCCGGAAACCGTGCCGGCCTCTCCGGTGAACGCTCCGGCCTTTTTATGGAACAGGTTCGAATTGTAAAGGAGATGAGAGATGCGGATAGACAACGAGGCCGAGCAGCTCTCGATATACGACCTCGATTTATGGTGTGGGAGAATGTTCCAGGAGCCTTCTCCAGCGGAACCCCAAAAGGAGAGGATTTCCGGATCGTCCTTGAGGAGATCGTCCGAATTAAAGTCAGTGGTATTTCAGTCCCTCGACCTGACACCGGGCGCTGGGAATCTGCTGGGCGAATTCTACTGGGAACTGATTTCTCCCTGGCGTGGAGATGCCTCGACGCTCAATACTGGGGTGTCCCCCAGAGAAGAAAAAGAATCTTCCTTGTCGCAGATTTTGCAGGACGATCCGCCGGACAAATACTATTTGACCAGGAAAGCCTGCCTGGGCATCCTGCGCAGAGCCTTTGAACGCGGGAAAGAGCTGCCCCGAAAACTCAATCGTGCGCTGGAGATCCAGTCTGGGGTTGCTCCGCCGGATGGCAGATCCACCCCGCTGGAGGCATACCATATCAACCAGCGTGATGAAGGCATCGATCTGCACGGAGTTTCCGGTGCCCTGATGGCGACAAACAATATGCAGATGCAGACCTTTGTTACCCAGCCGGACGATGCGGAAATCGAAGGGTTCGATGGCTATAACGGTGATCTGACCGGCTCAGTCGCGGCTACCCTGGGCGTGAACTGCGGGATGTCCACCGGCCGCAATGGCCTTATACAGCCGATTGCCTTTGCCGCAAATCAGCGGGATGAGGTCAGAGATCTGCACGATGTGGCCGGAGCCTTGGGTGCCCAGCCAGGAATGAAACAGCAGACGTTCATCGCAGAAGGGGTCGTAGCAAAGGGAAACGGCGATTGCTTCCTGACGCCGGAACGGCACACATCCCTGAGTGCAGGCGGCGGTCAGGCCGGGCAGGGGTATCCCTGTGTCCTGACTGCCGGTTTCTCTGCCGGAGCCGGAGCCTCTGCCGGAAGCATCGGCTACGGCGAAGAACTCGCCCCCACGCTGAAAGGCAGCGCCAGCGGAAACTGTATGCCATCCATCTTATGCCTGAACGACCAAGGCGGCAGCATGATGGAGTGCAGCCTGGACATCACAGGGACACTTCGAGCCCAGGAACACGGGCATCAGCCCCTGGTCTACGAGAACCACGGCATTGATTCCCGCTACACCGGCCCCCATCGGGTCGCTCCCACCATGTCCGCACGGTATGGTACAGGCGGCAACAATGTCCCGCTTGTGGAGCAGGAGCAAGTATTCTGCATTACCGGCAACGCCATCGACCGAAAGCCTGAAAACGGCGGCAACGGGATTGGATACCAAGCAGACCTTGCCTATACACTGACTGCCACCGACCACCACGCCGTATTCAGCAGACAGCGAGTCGATATTTTCAAGGATGGAGAGGTAACCAGCACCCAAAGCGCACGCCAGCATAAAGACGCTACCGATCTTGTGCTGCAGGGCACAGATCAGCCAAGGCTCATCCGCAGGCTAACGCCTCTGGAGTGTGAAAGGCTCCAAGGTTTTCCGGACGGTTGGACTGACATTCCCAACGCCTCGGACTCTTCCCGCTATAAGGCGCTGGGCAACAGCGTGGCCATTCCATGCGTGGACTATGTTCTTTTTGGTATTGCTCTGGTGCTTCTCGCCGGCTGAGCCATGCTTGTTGCTTATGCTTCGTTTGCAGCTTGCTTCTTCGTTGGGTTCTGTGAATAGCTATTTCACTCCGGTCACAGTATGCTTTGCTTACAAAATCAGAGAAAGGAGCCACCCATGGAAGCAAAGAAGAATCTCTGTGGTATGATCCCGGAAAATTTACATGCCAAAGCTATCGAGGAAAAGGAACAGCTTGGCCTCAAGACTCTGGGTGATTATGTGGAGTTGGTACTCAAAGAACGCTTCGAAGGAGGAAAAATCACCATGGCGGAAACTAAGACTCTCGCATTCAAGATCACCGAGGAGCTGGATCAGCGGCTGAAGAATTTCATCGCCGCAGAAAAGAAGCACGGCAGGAAAATCACGCAGAAAGAATTCGTCATCGGACTCATCGAGCAGGCGCTGGATGCGTATGAAGCGCAGAACCAGCCCGCAGAGATGTCTGAAGAATAAAATGCCGCACCGACCGCTGGGGAGAGCATCCCCAGCGGCTTGTTTTTTGGAGGTGAAATATCCTGTACATCTACCCCGACAACCTGACTGCCAAGGCCATGATGTGGCTTTGGGAGCTCAGAGATGTAGGCGTCATTGGCGTAGGGCTTCTGGTCTCTATCCTGGCGCTGACTCAGACCGGAATTTTTATCCCGCTGGTATTCACGGCGGTCTATGCCTTCCTCAGCATCCGCTTTGACGGAACCAGCATTCTGGATTTCATTCGCTATGCGATTGCCTTCCTGATCACCAAACAGCAATTCTATGAATGGAGAATGTGATATGTTCCATGCCGACACGACCTTTGAAAACGAGGAGATCATCGGCCTGCCGGAAGTTGAGGAGCGAGATCTGTCCGCCTCCCTGACGCTCCGGTGGAGTCGGAAGCGCAAGCGGTGGGAGTGCCGCAACGCCTTCTTCTGGCAGGATGCCAAGAATAAGTGGAGCTGCCGCAGCCAGGACGGCAGATATTACTATGGCTTCCGCAGCCTGCGTGCCCTGCTGAAAAGCTATGTGGGCGGCCTTCTGTGTGAGAAGTCCCTCTGCTACAGCGCCAAGAACGCCAGAGCAAAATATTGGTTCAGCCAGAATCCCAGGCAGGTGACCTGCTGTGTCACCATGCGCTGTACCGGCTTTTTCCCGCCCAGCTTTCCCCAAGGAGGAATGAAGCTATGAACAGAAAGAAAAAAGAGAATGCCGCCCAATCCACCCGGCAGCTCATGGGGATCGACGGCATCAAGGACTATTGCATCGCCACCCGCATGGGCGACCTGGTCTTTTTCATCATCAAGCCCACCAACATCAGCGTCCTGTCCGATTCCAGCATCAGCGCCAGGATCTACGCCCTGCTGAATGTGGTCAAGGGGCAGGCGGAAATTGAGATGCTGGCCCTCAACTCCAAGGAGTCCTTCGAGCGAAACAAAAACTTCTATCAGGAGCGCATGGGCAACGAGGAGCTTCCTGCCATCCGGCGACTTCTGGAGCAGGACAGCAAGCATTTGGATCGCATCCAGGTGCTGATGGCCTCCAGCCGGGAGTTTTATATCATCATCCGGCTGAGAAGTGAAAAGGAAACGGATGTGTTCCCGTATCTCAGCCGCATCGAGCAGAGCATCAATGACAATGGGTTTACCACCCGCCGCGCCACCGATCAGGATCTCAAGCGGATGCTGGGCGTTTATTTCGAGCAGAATGTGACTACCGAGAAGTTCGAGGACTACGACGGCGACCGCTGGGTCATCGTGGGCGAGTAAATCAATTCATCACAGGCCGTGGAGGTGTTCCACTCCATGGCCGGGATTCCTCCACGGAGAATAGGAGGCATCCATTTTGGCAAAGAAAGCGAAAAGACCTGTTCCGCAAGGCTGCGAGGAGGCATCCATCAAATCCTTTTTGGATATGATCGCCCCCTCTGTGGTCAGCTTCATGCCGGATCATTTCATCTGCGGCAACACCTACCGCTGCGTATGGGCACTCCGCGAATACCCGACCAGCACGGATGAACAGGCCATCCTCCGTCATCTGGGAGAAAAGGACGGCGTCACCCTGCGGATCTACACCCGGCAGGTCACCCCGGCTGAGGAAAAGCGCATCATTCAGAACGCCGCAAACAAAAACCGCCTGAACAGCTCCAACACCAATGACCTGCAGCAAACGGTCACCGCCGAGAGCAACCTGCAGGATGTGGCCACTCTGGTGGCCACCATGCACCGCAACCGTGAGCCTCTGCTCCATTGCGCCGTGTACATCGAGCTGACCGCATCCGACTACAACAACCTTAAGCTGCTCCAGACCGATGTGCTGACGGAACTGGTGCGGAGCAAGCTGAATGTGGATAAGCTCCTGCTCCGTCAGCAGCAGGGATTCCGCTGCGTCAATCCCTGCGGCCACAACACATTCGGTATCCAGTTTGAACGGGTGCTGCCCGCCTCCAGCGTGGCGAATCTCTATCCCTTCAACTACTCCGGCAAGCTGGACTCCAAGGGCTTCTACATCGGCAAAGACAAATACGGCAGCAACATTCTGGTGGACTTTGACCAGCGGGACGAGGACAAGACTTCCGCCAACATCCTGATCCTGGGCAACTCCGGCCAGGGCAAGTCCTACCTGATGAAGCTGCTGATCCTGAATCTGCTGGAGTCCGGCAAGTCCGTCATCAGTCTGGACGCCGAACATGAACAGCAGGAGATGTGCGAGGCGGTGGGCGGCTGCTTTGCAGACCTGATGGCCGGGCAGTATATCATCAATGTGCTGGAACCCAAGTGCTGGGATGACGGCGGAGACCCCAACGCCACCGATGCGCCGGAAGCCTTTCGCAAAAGCACCCTGCTGGCGCAGCACATCTCCTTTCTCAAGGACTTTTTCCGGGCCTACAAGGATTTCAGCGACGCACACATCGACACCATCGAGATCATGCTGTCCAAGCTGTATCACAAGTTCGGCATCACCGAGCGCACCAACTTCAGCCGGATGCGCCCGGAGGACTATCCCATCCTCTCCGACCTCTACGATCTCATTGAGGAGGAATTCAAGACCTACGACGCCGACCGTCACCAGCTCTACACCCAAAAGCTTCTGCAAGAGGTGCTGCTGGGGCTGCACTCCATGTGCAAGGGCGCCGACGCCCAGTTCTTCAACGGGCATACCAACATTACCTCCAGCCGCTTCCTGGTGTTCGGCGTCAAGGGAATGCTCAGCGCCGCCAAGAATGTCCGCAACGCCATGCTCTTCAATGTGCTGTCCTTCATGTCCGATAAGCTTCTGACCGTGGGCAATACCGTGGCAGCTCTGGATGAGCTGTATATCTGGCTGTCCAACCCCACCGCCATCGAGTACATCCGAAACTGCCTGAAACGTGTGCGAAAGAAGGAATCGGCAATGCTGCTGGCCAGTCAGAATCTGGAGGACTTCGATCAGGAGGGCGTCCGTGAGATGACCAAACCCCTGTTCAGCATCCCGCCTCACCAGTTTCTGTTCAACGCCGGCTCCATCGACAAGCGGTCCTACATGGACATGCTCCAGCTGGAGGAGTCGGAATACAATCTCATCAAGTTCCCCCAGCGCGGCGTCTGCCTGTACAAGTGCGGCAATGAACGATACCTGCTGGAGGTTCACGCCCCGGCATACAAGGAAAAACTCTTCGGAACAGCGGGCGGACGATAAAAGAGCAGAGACTTCAAACGAAGCCTCTGCTCTTTATGGTGAGACGGTGGGGCATTGAACCCCAAGGGAGATCCAACCCTACACTCTCGTGCTGCGGTATCCCCATCTATTCAGGTACCCAGAACTTGGCCGCTCCGTCCCGCAGATCCCCTGGCTCACCTTATTAATTCTGCTGCTCATATTAGTTTCCCCCTTGTCGATGTAACATAACACACAACCTGCAAATGCAAGCATGAGAGAAACGGCATTGAGCGGATACCAAAACGCAATGGACGCAACAACGAAAGATGCAAGCGATATTACCTGGATAATATATCATAGCATCATTGAACTGTAAAGAACAGGAGGTGGAATATATGGCTATACCCGCTGCCGCAGTGGCCAAAGCCGCTGCCATGCTGCTTACCAACGAAAAGGCCCGGAAAGGTGTGGGCTGGATTCTGGTGGCAGTCTTTTCACCAGTCATTCTTTTGATTGCCCTGCTCTGCTCCCTTGGCTCAGGCGGGGCGGAGCATAACAACCACTCGGTGGAGGCGTGCTTCTACGGAGCGGAATTCTCCGCAGAAGTCCCGGCCGAGTTTCGATATCACATCGAGGAGATGCGCTCGGCCTTTTCTCTTCTGGATTCGGCGGTGTCCTCTGCCAACGGGCAGATGGACAGCGGCAACAGCCTTGACCCGATCAGAGTCAAGGCTGTTTTTTATGCCCTCTGCTTTGGGGACGACGCCCCGTCCACACGGGCGGCAAACAGCTTCGTGGGATGCTTCTACACCACAGAAACCCGGACACGAACCGTGGAAGTGACTCTGGAGGACGGGACCACAAGTACAGAGGAAGAAGAATACACCGTCGCGGTGCCAGTCTCTCTGTCCCAGGCCTACGCCAATCTGGAAGCCCATCTGGGCAGAGAGATCACGGAAGATGACAAGAGCAACATCGATCACATCTATACCATGATAGCCGGTACCGTGGGAGGCGGCAGCTACAGCGGCGAGTATCTCAGAGGGGATGGGAGCAGCATAGAGCTTGACATCTCAGCCTTCACCGATCCAACCACCAAGAACGCCGCAGACCTTGTGACCTACGCCATCCACGCCTGGGAGTCCGGCTGGGGCTATGTCTGGGGAACATACGGCAGTGTCCTCACCGATTCGCTCTTCGCCTACAAGCTGGAGCAGTACCCTGATGGCGTCGGCAGCTATGCGGACTTCATCCGTGCCAACTGGCTGGGCGGCAGAACCACAGACTGCGTCGGCCTCATCAAAGGGTACGGATGGCTCAATCCCGACACCATGACCATCGAGTATGGAACCAACGGGATGCCGGATCTTGGTGCCAACCAGATGTACTATAACGCCTCAGTATCCGGAACCATCGACACCATGCCGGATATCCCCGGTCTCGCTGTCTGGCATGACGGCCACATCGGCGTGTACATCGGTGACGGTTATGTGATTGAAGCTATGAATACCCAAAAAGGTGTGGTGAAAACAAAGCTGGAGGGTCGGGGCTGGACCCACTGGCTGCAGATCGAATACATCAACTACGACTGAGAAAGGAAGTGCCAATGAAGCAAGTGAACCTGACCATCACCTTCGACGAGGAGAAGCTCTCTGCGCTCAAACGCTATATGGGCAAGAAGGAGCTTGACCTGGACCGTGAGATGACGGATGCGCTGGTGAAGCTCTATGAAAAATATGTGCCCGCCCCTGTGCGGGAGTATATCGATGAGAGCGATGTAAGCGCCGCCGCTCCGAGCAAGCCCCGGCGCAGCCCGAGAGCCGCCGCACCGAAGCCTGACCTGGAACCGGAGGTGATCCAGTGAACAAAGATGAGATCGCCATGGATTACAAGAAGGAGCTGAAGAAGCGGATTAGCGCCGACTATGAGCGCCGGGTCAAGCAGTGGATGGCGGCCGATCCCTCTCAGCTGATCGATGCCGCTGAGGAGATCACCGCCGCACGGTTGATCCGTGACAATATCGAGGACGCCATCAATGAGGAGGACGCCAGATTTCTGCTGGGGCTGGACGAGCCGCTGGATGAGCTGGCAGACCGCTGGATTGCGGAGAATGGTCTGGATGCCTCCCATGGTGAGGAGCTGCTCCACTGCGTCTGGACACTTCGGGAGGATCTGACTGATGACGCAGGCCCACGCACGGTTCGTGATTTCCTGGCCACCCATGTTGGCGGCGTCTTTTCCCTGATGACCCCGTGCGGCTTTGTGCCTCTGACCGCAGCCCAGGCGGAAGGACTGATGAGCGGCCAGAGTGCCGCGGCGCATCCCGGCGTGCCCGGCATCACGATGTCGCTCTCTGCCGACGATCTTCTTGGTCAGACGGTCAACAGCGCCAACTACGCAAACGGCGTGTGGCACCTCCTGACCGAGTACCCTGAGATGAAGCAGTGTGGGCCGGAAATGGGAGGAATGCAATGAGGGGCCGTGAGATCACACTCTGGCTCGACGAGCGGTGGTACGACGCTCTGAGCAAACAACTGAAGGGGGAAACGCTGGAGGAGCATCTGGAGAATATCCTTGATGAAATGTGCAACCAGCTTCCTCAGCGGGAGTACGAGCGCATCAGCCATGAGCTCTGGGCAGAGCAGCAGGCGGAGGAGGAGGCTCGGGAGGCCGCACGGCGGTTCGCCGTCTTTCATGTCACGGAGAACGGCAGCTCCGATTATATTCTGGCCGAGGAAAATCTTGAGCTGCTCCGGGTCGCCTGCCGTCTGCGCAGCTACATCCGCAAGCCGCCCGGCGAAGCGCCCCACCGCTTTGTCGAAACGCTGCCGCGCACCCAGCGGATCTCTCAGGAGGAGTTCAACTCCTATGTGTCGGAGCGGCTGGACAACACCGGCCGGGTGGTGGGTGCCTACGACATCGACCTCGACAGCGGCGATATGGAAGCCGTCAGCATCATGGATGGCTGGAAGCGGTTCAGAATCCGGGATGTAAGCACCGCCGCCTACTTCGCCATGAAGAAAGGAAACGCTGCGCCGGATGAAAGGTGGCGGATCTTCCTGGACCGTCTGGAGGAGAGAACGCTCAACCAGGAGCCGGAACCGGAATACCTCACTGGCAGTCGGCGGCTCTGCGCCGAGGACATCTCCTTCGCCGAGGACATTATTCAAAACGACAACCTGCTGGAGTTCTACATGGAAGTATCGTTCAATGCGGATCAAGTGTTCGGAACTGATGTCTGCACCTCCGAGAATGACGACTGGCTGAACATCTATGCCAACTACGATCTGGAGGCTCGTCGTGTCTGCGACACACTGGAGTTGTATCTGCAGCGGGGCAACGGCGACGAGGAGGCATTCAAGTACCGGCTCAGCGCCGAGGAGCAGGCTCTGCTCCTACCCAAGATGAACTCCTACTGTCAGGAGCACTGGAACCAGACACTGGAGGAGTGCAGTGCAGACTATTTGGCAGAACAGTGTCAGGATACCCCCGAGATGCAGATGTAGCGCCGTGTCGCCCCCTGTGAGCCGCTGTGTGCGGCTTTCAGCGGCCAGCCGACCGTGTACCCCTCCAGAGGGAAACGGGCGAAATTTGGGGCGCTTTCCAAGGGAGCGGGAAGCTGACGAAAGCGAAGCAGGAGAAAGAGCCGGGGACAAGGCTTCCCCGGCTCTCCCACTTCTGCCCGCAGTGCGGGCAGTTTCCGGCTTTTCGCAGCGGGGACAATTCGGCGGGTGGAAAGCGCTGTTGGACCCTATGATGCGGGAAAGTCCCGCTGTGACAAGGGTTCTCAGCGGGGACTTGACGAAAAAAGGAGTGGTTTTACTGAAGTCCGAAAGCAGAAAAACGAAGAAAGGATTCTGGATTTCTGAGGATCTGGATGAGAAGGTAGACATCTACCTGCGCCTCGACAACTGCGCCAGCCGGAGCGAATTCGTGGAGAATGCGCTCCGGTTTTACATCGGCTATCTGAACACGAAGAACGCCGGAGGCTTCCTGCCCGAAGCACTCTCCGCCATGCTCACCGGCACCCTGGACAATTTTGCCGGACGCATGGGCTCGCTCCTGTTCAAGCAGGGTGTGGATCTCAATGTGCTGGGGCAGATCATCGCCTACGACACCGATATCGACGAAGGCGAGTACCAGCGTCTGCGGGGACGCGCCATTCGGGATATGAAGCGCACCAACGGGCGCATCTCGTTCAAGGATGCGCTGGACTTCCAGAAGTCGGTGTAACTCATGGCAAAGCTCGTACAGAAAAGCGGCTACATCAAATCCGAAAAGGCCGGCGGGTACATGAAATACATTGCCACCCGCGAAGGTGTGGAGAAGCTGACCGGCAACGGTCCCGTCACCAAAGGACAGCGGGAACTGATCCAAAAGCTCCTGCATGATTTCCCTGATGCCGTGGAGCTGTTCGAGTATGAGGATTACCGTAAGACGCCTACCTTTGGTACCGCATCAGCCTTCATCACCATGGCGCTGGATGCAAACCTCCACGAAATAAATTCTGAGAGCGGATACCTGTCCTACATTGCCACCCGCCCCCGTGTGGAGCGCCGCGGGGCCCATGGCCTGTTCAGCTCCGCCGCCGCAGTAGACCTCGACGCAGCCATGTCCGAGCTGGAAGCCCATGACGGAAATGTGTGGACCATCATCTACTCCCTGCGCCGTGAGGATGCTGCCCGGCTGGGGTACGACAATGCGGACGCATGGCGCGGCCTGCTCATGATGCACGCACAGGATCTGGCCAAGGCCATGAAGATACCGGCTGATCACTTCCGCTGGTATGCGGCCTTCCACAATGAGGGGCATCACCCCCACATCCACATGATGGTCTGGTCAGACGATCCGAAGGAGGGCTTCCTGACCAGGGAAGGCATTGCGACCATGCGCTCCAAGCTGACCAACACCATCTTCCGGGATGAGATGATCCAGATCTACGAGCGGAAGGATGTTGCCTATAAAGAGCTGATCGAAGTGGCGCAGGATACCATGCGGGAGCTGATTCAGAAGATGGAGCATCAGCTCTGCGACAACCCTGTCATCGAGAAGCAGATGCGCCAGCTGGTGCAGGCGCTGGAAACCACCACCGGGAAAAAGCAGTATGGCTATCTGAAGAAACCGCTCAAAGCATTGGTGGACACCATCGTGGACGAGCTGGCCCGGCAGCCGGAAGTAGCAAAGTGCTATGAAACCTGGAATCAGATCCGGGATGAGCTGAACGAGTGCTATGGCAGCCGTACACCGCGGGAGCATCTCCCGCTCTCTCAGCAGAAAGAGTTCCGCCGGATTAAAAACGATATCATCCGGGAGGCCGAGAATATCCGCCTCGGCCTCCCGACTTTTGAAGATGAGAAGATGCAAGATGAGCCGGAGCCGGAGGCGGCACATGAGGAGCAGCGATCCAGCAGCGTATATGAACAGGCTCGACGCTATCGTGCCGCCAAAACGGTTCTGCAGGATGTCTATGCGCTGGATGAGGAACACGCCGAAGCCGTCCGGGTGCTGGAACAGCTCTGGGTGGAAGGATACACGGTGGCGGCGCATCAGCTGGGAAAGTTCTACCGGGATGACCTCTCCACCATGCGGGACCACGAAAAAGCCGAGCGGTGGTTTCGCTTATCCGCAGAGGCCGGAAATGACTTCTCAGAATACGCTCTCGGGAAGCTGCTCCTCGCCCAAAAGCGCACCGGGGAAGCGGTGCGCTGGCTGGACAAGGCTGCTGGGCACGGAAATCCGTTTGCTCAATACCTCTTGGGAAAGCTCTATCTCACCGGCGAGTCCGTGGCGAAGGATGCGGCAAAGGCGCTGGAATATCTGACCGCCGCCGCCAGACAAGAAAACCCGTTTGCTCAGTACACACTGGGCAAGCTGTATCTCCTGGGCCGGGATGTGGAACAGGATCGGGAGCAGGCCAGGGAGTGGTTCACCCGCTCCGCGGCTCAGGGCAATGAATACGCCCATTTCTTCCTCGACCGCTTTGACCAGTTCCGAGATCCGTCCGTCATGCTGGCGGCAACCAAACTGCTCCTCCGCATGGGCCGGATCTTCCGGGACAACTCCGTGCCGCCTCACAATCCGGCAGGGATTCGCATTGACTCCAAGCGGCGCAAGCGGCTGACGGAAAAGCGGATGGCCATGGGCCACAAGGCGGATGATCACGAGGAGCAGGTATCCTATCAGCAGACCATGTAACAGGAGGAACCTATGTCGACTTACATTCATTTCACAGATGAACAGAAGCAGCGAGCCGCCTCCGTTGATCTGGAGGAGTTTCTTCGCTGCCGCGGTGAAAAGCTCCTTACCTCCGGCAGAGAGAAACGGCTGGCCCGTGACCATAGCGTCACCATCCGCGGCAACGAGTGGTACGACCACGCCGAGGAGCGGGGCGGTCACGCTGTCAGCTTCGTGCAGCGGTTTTATCACCTCAGCTATCCGGAGGCGGTGACCATGCTTCTGGGGGGTGAGATGGGAACGGTCTATCCCTCTGCCCAAGAACGGGTGGAGGAGCCGCCGAAACCCTTTGTCCTTCCGCCCGCCAATTCCAATATGCGCCGGGTCTATGCCTATCTGGTCAAGCACCGGAATATCGACCGGAGCGTTGTGGCGCACTTTGCCAGAGAGAAGATTCTGTATGAAGATGCCGAGTACCACAACGCAGTCTTCGTGGGTACGGATGAAGATGGCATTCCCCGCCATGCTCACAAGCGCAGCGTCAACAGCTATGGCAAAGCCTTCCGGCTCAATGTGGAGGGCTGCGACCCGCGCCACAGCTTTCACCATATCGGCAGAGACGAAAGCCTCTATGTGTTTGAGGCTCCCATTGATATGCTCTCCTACATCACGCTCCATCCGGAGGACTGGCAGAGCCACAGCTATGTGGCCTGCTGCGGTACCTCCATTCAGCCGGTTCTGAAGCTGCTGGAGCGGCAGCCGCAGATCAATACGGTCTTGCTCTGCCTCGACAATGACGAGGCTGGCCACCTGGCCAGTCGGCGCATGGAGGAACAGCTGGCAGAGAGGTACACGGTGGAAAGGCTCATTCCCACACACAAGGATTGGAATGATGATCTGACCGCTGAGGAACCGTCCTTCGCACAAGTCATGCAGTAAATAACAACAACGCACACCTCTTCCTGTTCACCCGAAGTAGGCCGTAACAAGAGTGATGTGCGCATTCAGAAGTATGGAACTGAGCAGGAAGTGGTGTGCCCTGAAAGGGGTTAACCATGCCACACCAAGTCCTGATTTTGTTGGCCGCCGGCGGGCTGATGTTTCTGGTCATCGGCTGTCTGGCCGCCTTGTCCCACTACTACACTCTGAGCGGGATCAAATCCAAAACGGTCGGCGACGGCCAGCACGGCACCGCGAGATGGGCCACAGCCAAAGAGATCCGGCAGACCTATGCCCATGTCCCCTTCGAGGTGAAGAAATGGCGCAGCGGCCAGAACCTGCCCACGGAGCAGGGGCTGGTGCTGGGGTGCAAGGGTAAGAAAGGCGAGCTCACCGCCTTCGTGGACAGCGATGACATCCACTGCCTGATGATCGGCGCTTCCGGCATCGGCAAGACCGCATATTTTCTCTATCCCAATCTGGAGTACGCCTGCGCCAGCGGCATGAGCTGGCTGGCGCTGGACAGCAAGGGCGACCTCGCCCGCAATTACGGCGCCATTGCCAAGAACTTCTATGGGTATCAGAATGTAGCCGTGATCGACCTGCGAAATCCCACCCGCTCGGACGGAAACAATCTGCTGACTCTGGTCAACCGGTATATGGACATTGCCCGGAATGACCCGAACAATCTCGCGGCCCGCGCCAAGGCCGAGAAATACGCCAAAATCCTGTCCAAGACCATCGTCAATCCGGACGGCGATGACAGCAACCGCGGCCAGAACGCTTTCTTCTACGATGCGGCGGAAGGGCTTCTCACTTCGGTCATCCTGATGCTGGCCGAGTTCCTGCCGCCCGATAAAGACCACCCCCAGGAGCGCCGCCATATCGTCTCCGTGTTCAAGCTGGTGCAGGATCTTCTGGAGCCCAGCCGTGTCAAGGGCAAGAGCCACTTCCAGCTCCTGATGGCAAAACTGCCGCCGGATCACAAGGCGCGGTGGTTTGCCGGCGCCGCCCTCAATAGTGCGGAGCAGGCCATGGCCTCCGTCATGTCCACCGTGCTGTCCCGCTTGAATGCCTTTCTGGACAGCGAGCTGGAGCAGATCCTGTGCTTTGACAGCGCCATTGACGCCGAGAAGTTTGCTTCGGAGAAGTCTGCCATCTTTCTGATCCTGCCAGAAGAAGACACAACCAAGAACTTCATGGCCGGCCTCATGATCCAGAACCTGAGCCGGGAGCTGTTCGCCGTGGCCGATGAGAACGGAGGCAAGCTGAAAAACCGGGTGGTGCTTTTCTGTGATGAATTCGGCACCATGCCTCCGTTTGATATACTGCCCCTTTTCTCAGCTGGACGCTCTCGCCGGTTAACGCTCGTGCCGATCATCCAGTCCTTAGCGCAACTTGAAAAAAACTACGGAAAAGAGGGATGCGAGATCATTCAGGACAACTGCCAGGACACCATCTTCGGCGGCTTCGCCCCCAACAGCCAGACCGCGGAGGTGCTGTCCAAAGCCCTGGGCAGCCGCACCGTCCTCTCCGGCTCGGTGAGCCGGGGCAGGAACGATCCCAGCCAGAGCCTACAGATGATGGAGCGTGCCCTGCTGACGCCCGACGAGCTGAAATCCATTCCCAAGGGCAGCTTCATTGTCATGAAAACCGGCACACATCCTATGCGGACCCGGCTTCAGCTCTTCTTAAACTGGGGCATTACCTTCGGGGAGCCGTATGTCGTGCCGGAGAGAGCCAATCGAGCGGTGGCCTATGCCAACCGGGTGGATCTGGAGCGGAATCTCCCGCAGCTCAGTGAACCGGAGGAGATGGATGAAAGCCGTGGCTATGCGGTATCCAGCCGGGGTGGAATCGCCCATACCCCGGCCCAGGAGAGAGCTGTAAAGCGAGGGAAGCAGATGAAGACATTCGGAGAGGAGGAACGATGAGCTACTTCGGAACAATTTACGCCGACACCGAACTTCCCTCCAGAGCGAAGGCGGTCTATATGTACCTGCGGGACCGCTCGGATGCCGAGGGAAAGTGCTGGCCGGGCATCAAGACCATTGCCTCGGATATGAGGCTGTCCCGCTCCACGGTCAAGCGGGCGCTTCACGATCTGGAGCGGCACGGATATCTGAAAAAGGCTTCCCGCCAAAGAGCAAACGGGAGCAGCACCTCCAATCTTTATACCGTGAAATAAAAGAGCGAGTGGTTTGTACCACAATGCAGTACAAACCACTCGCTGTATCAATAATAATTTCAAAATCTTCCGCCAAGGGGGAATTGCGCCCATTCGCTGGACTCAGGGGCGGTTCATTGTGAACCACCCAGAAGGACTCACTCTATCAGAGATTTATGACAGAGAAAAGACATCCATGTGAAAGAAAATGGCGGTAGAATTACGGTTCATCGACATCCAGGCAGTATCCGACTTCCCGCACAGAGCGAATGTAGAACGGGGCATCTGGATTAGCCCGATATAGCTTCTCGCGCAGGTTGCAGATATGAAAACCTATCGTATTGTTTTCGTTTCCTGTAGTGAAATCGCCCCAGACCTGTTCGTAAATCTGTGCGTAGGTCAGCACACGGCCTTTGTTGGTGGCCAGCAGCAGGAGAATCCGATATTCTTTTGCGGTAAGCTGAATCTCCTGGCGATCCCGAAAGACCTTTCGTCTGCTTGGAAGGATCTCAAGACCAGGGAGCGACACCATCGGTTCCTCATCAATCTCGAATTTTTCTATCTCAGGGTGGTTTTTGAGGATAGACAGGATCTGCTCCAAAACTTCCGTATCTCTTTCGTGCAGCTCCAGAATCATGACTCGTCCGATGATATCACCGCTTTCTCGTTCAGTTTATAAGCAACTTTCAGTCGCTCAAAGGTTTCCTCGCTGATCACATGCTCGATCCGGCAAGCATCCCGTTCCGCCGTTTCGGGGTCTACGCCGGCTTCAATCAGCCGGTCGGTAAAGAAGCGATGCTTTTCGTAGGTGGCCTCGGCAACCTCACGGCCAAGGTCGGTTAGGTGCAGGAAGTGATCCTCGTCCATGAGCAGAAAGCCGCCCTTTCTCAGCGTAGCCACCGCATGACACACGCTGGGCTTCGATACCTCCATGTGCCGGGCAACATCCACGGAGCGTACCGTGCCCATCTTCTTATGGAGAACCAGGATGGCCTCCAGATAGTCCTCGCCGGAAGCGTGCAGTTTCATCATGTGTCACCCTGGTTTCCGCCAACCTGCCAGTTGGAGGACTCTCTTTGCAGTTCCACCATGCGGCGGAACATCCCATCCCGCTCCATCAGCTGTTCTGGCGTGCCTTCTTCCACCACATGGCCATCTGCCAATACCACCACATGATCGGCTCCCATCACTGTCCGCATTCGGTGCGCGATAACCAAAACTGTCTTATCCTTGAGCAGCGCGGAGAGCGCAGTCTGGAGGCTGGTTTCGTTCTCTACATCCAGAGAGGCGGTCGCCTCGTCCAACAGAACAATGGGGGCGTTTTTCAACAGGGCGCGGGCAATAGAAATACGCTGGCGTTCACCCCCGGACAGAGTAGAGCCATTTTCGCCCACCACCGTCAGGTATCCCTCCGGCAGACGCTGAACAAAGTCATCGCACTGGGCGGCCCTGGCTGCGGCCATAACCTCCTCATCTGTGGCGTCCTTGCGGCCCAGACGGATATTTCCCATGATGGTATCGTTGAACAGCACCACATCCTGGAACACAATGGCATAGTCCTTCAACAGTGTTTCCGGGTCCACCGTGGAGATGTCCACGCCGCCCATAGCAATGCGGCCTTTCTGAATGTCCCAAAAGCGGGCGGCCAGCTTCGCTGTGGTGCTCTTACCGCCTCCAGAGGGTCCGACCAGTGCGGTCACCTCGCCCTGCTTGGCGGTGAAGGTCACATCGGACAGCACATCCTCACCGTCCTGATACCGGAAGCCCACATGGTCAAAGCAAATATCGTGACCTTTGGCCTGATACTCCACTGTGCCTTCCTGTGCTGGCTCCTGTTCAATGGCTTTCATGCGGCGGAGCTGGAGCATTGCATTGAAGATCTCACTGAGCTGCATCATCACACCGCTGAGTGGGTCATAAATGCGGGAAGCTGCCACCAGGAACATGAGGAAAAAGAATAGATTCAGTTCGCCCTGTGTCAACAGCAGCGTCCCCACCAGCACGGTGGCCGGAAATCCCAATCGAAGGAGCATCTGCGAGGAAGTAATCATCAGGCCGCTGGTCATTTCATAACAGACGGAGGTATGTACGATCTTCTCCAGCTTTTTATCCAGCCCTGCCAAGTAGGTGTCCTCCTGATTGTTGGCTTTCAAATCCCGGATGCTCTCCAGAAACTCCTGTATTCCATCGGCGGCGTCCAGCTTGGATTGGATCTTTTTCAGGTCCATATGGTTTTGCAGGCGTTTGCTCCCCACAAGGACAAGGATCGCCAGGACAAAGGGCGACAAAATTGCCAACGCCATTCTCCAGTCCATGAAAAACAGGCACAGGCAGACGATCACGCAGCTGATAGCCGTTCCGAAAATCTGGGGAATCGTATAGGCAAAAACCCGTTCCAGGTCATTGCAGTCGCTCATCATGGTAGTGGTCAGGTCAGAAAGGTCCCGCTTGCCAAAGAAGGACAGCGGTAGGGTGCGTAATTTTTCGGCCAAGCTGATCCGTCGCTGGGCGCTTTCGGCATAAGCCGCAATGTAAGTACAGCGATACTGAATGTAGTGGGTCAGGAAAATAATCACCAGCAGGGCCAGACACATTCCGGTATAGGCGCCCAGTGAAGGTGCAGCCGCTTCAATCCCCAGAAGTGGCTGGAGAAGTTGCATCACCAGCATTAAAAGCAGCCCCATGGGCAGCATCAGGCTGAGTGAGGTAAAGACCGAGGCAATGATTCCTTTTTTCAAATCCTTTGCGCCCTGTTCGGTCAGAGAAAAAAGTTTACGAAGCATGGTGTCCCTCCTTTCCGATATTCCAAGCAATCGAGGTCTGATAATCTCTCCACATTGAGGCGTAGATTCCGTTCTGTGCCATCAGCGCATCATGGTCCCCCTGCTCCGCGACGGTTCCCTGTTCCAATACCAAAATCTCATCGGCGTTTTGAATGGTGGGAAGTCGGTGGGCAATCATCAGGACAGTTTTCCCTTTGGTCAGACGCTCAAATGCCATCTGAATTTTGTGCTCGTTCTCGGGATCAGCGAAAGCGGTCGCTTCGTCCAACAGCACGATAGGAGCATCTTTGAGGATCGCCCGCGCAAGAGCGATGCGTTGCTGCTCCCCGCCGGAGAGATAGACACCCTTGGTTCCCAGCACCGTATCTATGCCTTTCGGTAATTTTTCTAAAATATCATCACATTGGGCGGCCTGGAGCGCCTCCAGTACCTGGTTCCTGGTTGCATCCGGCCGGGAGGCACGGACATTTTCCAAGATGCTGGCCTTCAGCAACCGGCTGTCCTGAAATACAAAAGCAATGCGCTCCATCAGTTCCCGCTTGGGAATCTGAGAAACCGTGATGCCTCCAATGCAGACCGACCCTTCCTGCACATCCCAAAACCGGGGAATCAGAGTGGCGGCAGTGGTCTTTCCACTGCCCGAAGCGCCTACCAAAGCCACAGTTTTCCCCTCCGGGACTTGGAACGACAGGTGAGAGAGCGCGGGCGCTTTGCCGCCCGGATAGGTAAAGGTCACATCCCAGAACTCCACATCATTCCGATCCGGTATCTGGGCAAGCGCATTCTCTACCACAGGAGCCTCTGCCAGCAGAGAGTCAACCCGCCGCACCGCTTCCTGCGCCATCATACGGTGTGTGCCGGAAAACAGAATTTTATTGAGGATGCCGGCACTCCCGGAAGTAAAAAGAATGTAGAAAATCAAATCCAGCAGAAACTCGCTGTACTGTTCCGGGCCAATCAGGAGGATGCCAGCCGGAATCAGTACAGCAAAGGAGGCGTTGATGATGACATTGAAGGCCACCATCGGCCCCTGACAGGAGAGCGCGTATTCCGTTACATTGTCCTTGTAGTACATGATAGCGGCGTAAAAGCTCTTAAATGAGTAGATCGTCTGCTGGAACACCTTGACCACCGGGATACCGCGTACATACTCTACCGCCTCATTGTTCATCTGTTCCGAAGCGTCCTGGTATTTCCGCATATAGGACATGGATTTCTCGCTGGTCATCAGCATCTGTACCATAAACCCCGCAATCAGCAGAAGAATGGACAGGCCGCCTAATCTCCAATCAAAGAACAGGAGCATGGCCAACATCGTCACAGCAGTCACGGCTGATCCGGTCATATCCGGAAGCTGGTGCGCCAAGAAGTTTTCCGTTTGCGCTGTGTTCTCATTGATGATTTTCCGCAGTTTGCCGCTGCTGTTCTGGGAGAAAAAACCCAAAGGAAGTGAGGCCAAATGATGTAAAATCTGGGATTGCATATTTTTTGCTGTGTGAAACGCACCCAAATGGGAAAATAAAAGAGCCAGCGAATAGAGGAGAAAGCCTCCTACAGCCAGGCCCAGAGCAGCCCATCCATAAAGGGTCATCGTCCCTACATCTACCTCGCTCAAGTCTGGTAGAGCTGCCAGCACATCCCGAAGAACCAGCCAAATACACAAAAAAGGACACAGCATAAGTACGGAGCTGAGTCCGGATAATATGCAGGCTACCACCGTCATCCAGCGGTAACGCCCTCCAAACTCCAAGAGCCTGGAAATCCCTGTTTTTTTCTTCTGAGTCATCACATCATCTCCTTATCTACATCTACGCCAAGGTATTTATTCAGAGGTTTGCATCAACTAACCAAATGATACTGTCCGTCCGTAGAAAGCGCAATCGCTCCAGCTAAAGTCTGGAATATTCCGAAATAGATTTGGCCGATTGAAAAAAAGCACGCCGCAATCACGGCGTGCTTCCCAATATATTCTACTTTATTTGTTCCAGAATTGTCGGCGGAATTCATTGGGCGTGATGCCCGTTTTCTGATGAAATGCGGCGGAAAAACTGCTTTGCCGCTCATACCCAACCAGAGCGGCAATCTCGCTGATCTTTTTTTGGTGGCCGGTCAGCAACTCTTTTGCCCGGTCGATCCGACAGGTCAGTATAAACTCATAAATTGTGGTGCCGTAAAGCATACGGAACAGATAAGTCAGTTTTGACTTGCTCATATAGCACATCTGGGCCAGACGCTGGAGATCTACTTTGGCGGAGTAATTCTGAAGCAGAAAATGCTTGAGGCTTTGCATCGCCTCCTGATCCTTTGCGGATATGCTGGCGGTGGTCGGGGTAGATAAAGTCAAGTCATTCCACTCCAGGAGGGCGGCGAGCAGATCGAACACCTTTGCTTCATAGCGCAGACCCGCAGTTCCCGCCTGTGGCAGATAAGCTGCCATCTGGTGGAGAAGGCCTTCTACCTCGGGGAGTGACACCGTCCCATCCAGTGTACAGGCCGCTTTCCTCACCTGCGTGGCATCCTGCCCCATCAGTGCGGGAAGTTGTTGTTCGAAGAACTCTGGCATCAGGCCAATCCCAATGCTTCGGACGGGAGTATTTTTAGGGATCGTATGCCCAAAGGTCCCCTCCTCCAAAAAATAGCCTACCAGATTTTCCGGATTAGTACAGTGCTTTGTCAGCGCAGGCTCCGCACTGCTTGGAGAACTAACCGCAACCGTCAGAGCGGCGGGGTGGTGATAGCGAAAAGACATATCCTGGTGGAACACCACATCATAAATAGTTAACGAGCAGGCTGCGTTGATAGGATAGGTCCACAGATAGCCTTCTCCAACCTCTGGCTCCGGGACAAAAGTAAAGCCTACTCCATTTTTTTCTTCCTGTCCCTTCCGGGCCGGCTTCAGCCCCAACTGGGGCAGATGAGAAAGACATAATTGCTCAAATCCTGTACGCACCGGCATCACCTCCTTTTTGCAATCGGCCAAATGATTTTCGCAATCGACCAAACAAATGGGCAATCACTTGTTTTTGCGAATAAAGGCACTATAATTCTATAAGACGGTTAGTGTATGCTAACCGCATAATAACACATAAATGAGAAAAAAGCAAGGGAGGGCAATATGCGTTGAAAAGACTGGTTCATTCGTTCACAGCAAGAAAAATTATGGAACTTCTGCTGACCTTGCTGATTGTAACCTTTCTCTCTTTTTTACTGGTGAAACTTTCTCCGGTGGATGCGGCGGAAGCTTATGCCCGGAGAACTTTTATGTTATACACGCCGGAGCAGCTTGGTGAGCTTCGGGAGGAGATGGGGCTCAATCAGCCACTTCTGGTCCAGTACGGAACATGGGTGGGAGATGCGCTCCACCTTGACTTTGGGACCTCACTGGTCAACGGACGCTCTGTTTTAGGCGAGGTATCCCGCGCAATGGGCGTCACACTGAGCATTGTATTGATAGCGGCAGTCATTGAAGCGGCCGGTATTCTTCTTGTAGGAAGCCTGTGCTACTGGTGCAGGCGGAAATGGGCGCACCTGCTTTTGGTTTTTGTGTGCATCGTGGGCGTATCCATCCCGCCATTCTTCCTTGCCAGTTCCTTTCTCGATGTGTTTGCAGTCCGTTTCGGATGGATCTCCGTGGCCTCCAGTACGGGGCTGATGCGGTATCTGCCCGCAGCCATCTGCCTGGCCGTGGGCGGGATTGCCCTCTACTCTCAACTTCTCTCCAAAAATATTGAGCGGGAGATGAATGAGGATTATGCAGTGTACGCCCGCTGCCGGGGGCTTTCCGACATGAGGATTTTGTGGACCCATGCACTGCCCCATGCGCTGGCCGGTCTGGCGCCCAGTTTTTTGCAGATGGTTGGTATCTCTCTGGCCGGCTCCGCTATTGTGGAGAAAATCTTTTCCCTGCCCGGCCTTGGGTATTCCATCGTGGACAGCGTACTCTACCGGGACACGCCTATGATACATGCCACGATCCTGTTTCTGGCCTTCTTTCTGGTGATCTGCAACGCGGTTTCCGACATTCTGCAGCGGATATTCCAGCGCGGCCATGCTGAGGGGGCGGTCCAATGAAAAAGTTACATATCCTTTTTTTAAGCATTTTGCCGGCTTTGGTGATCCTGTTCTGCTTTTTAGGCTTTTTGGCTGCTCCCAACGATCCGGAGGAGGTCGTGATTACACAGTCCTTTTTGGCTCCCTGTGCGGAGTATCCGCTGGGAACTGACCAGTATGGCCGGTGCGTTCTCTCCCGCATCCTGTATGGCGGTTATACCACGCTGGGCATCGTCCTGATGGGCTCCGCCATCGTCATGACGGTCGGTATCCTGCTCGGCCTTCTGCTGGGCCAGGGAAAAGCGGGACGCAATGTATTGTTTGAAAGTATTCTGAACGCAGTTACTGCCATTCCGCCCATCGCTTATCTCATTATTTTCATCAGCACTTGGGGCAACAGTGTTTCCACCATGGTGGTGGCTCTCACAGTCTCCCTCATTCTGCGGATGATCAAGCTGGTAAAGACCAAGACGGAACTGGAATACAGCAAGGCGTATGTCCTGTGCGCAGTGGCCTCCGGCGCTTCCCGTTTTCGTATTTTGCTGGTCCACATTCTGCCGAACCTCATTCGGGATGCGTTTCGCTTCTCCTGCCTTTCCGCGGGAGAGATGATCCTCTCCATTTCCGGCTTCTCCTTTATCGGTCTGAGTTTGGGAGAAGGGGTCATCGACTGGGGTAGCATGGTGTCCGAAGGGCGAACCTCGTTTGGACTGGCACCTGGGCTGGTTCTCTACCCCATGCTATTTATTTTCCTGTGCGTCCTGTCGTTCAACCTTCTGGGCCGCCAACTGGAGTCAGGAGGGCGAATCGATGCTTGAAGTAAAACATCTCACAGTCCGTTCCAAGGAGGGCAGGCCTCTGGTGCGGGATGTTTCCTTTACCCTCACCCCCGGAGAGCCACTGGGTCTGACCGGAGCCAGCGGATCGGGCAAGACTACAATCATCAAGGCAGTCATGGGGATTCTGCCCTATGGCTGTGTTATTGAGGCGGGCGAAATTCTTCTGGATGGGCTGTCTCTGGAAAAGCTTCCCGCTCGAGAGCGGCGGAAATATTGCGGAACGGTGCTCGGCTTTATCCCACAAAGCCCAATGACCGCATTTGATCCTCACATGAGAATCGGCGCACAGATGGTACAGACCTTCCGGCTCCGCTTGAATTTACCGAAAGACAAAGCGCTGACGCTGGCCCGGGAACAGCTGCTGGCCGTCAATCTGGAAGATGTGGAACGGATTTTGAACTCTTTTCCCAGCCAACTCTCCGGCGGAATGCTCCAGCGGGTATCCATGGCCTGTCTGGGAGGGCTTGCCCCGCGCTATATCCTTGCGGATGAGCCTACCTCGGCTTTGGATGAAGAAAACCGGGATCACCTTCTTACGCTGCTGCGGGAGATTTATCACTCCGCCGGCATCCTGTTCGTATCACACGATGTATCGGCTTTGAAAATGCTCTGCCGGGAGACAGTGATTTTAGAGCAGGGCGCCATAATTGAGCGGCAGAATACCGAAGCGTTGTTTACTCATCCGCAGCAGTCATGGACGCAGGCATTTGTTCATGCCGCGGAAACCCGGAAAGGGGGAGATTGGTCATGGAAGGCTTTGTAGTGGATCAGGTGTCCAAAACTTATATGGACGAAAAACAGCGGCCATACCAGGTCCTTCATGATGTGTCTTTCTCCTGGTCTGCTGGAGAAAATATCGCTGTTCTGGGGGAAAGCGGCAGCGGAAAAAGTACCCTGGCCCGGCTTCTGATCGGCATTGAAAAACCGAACAGCGGAACTATTACATGGAATGGAGAAGATATTACCCGCTGGAAGGCGTCCACATGGCGGGAGAAACGCAGTCATATCCAAGCGGTTTTTCAGGACGCCTCCGGGACGCTCAACCCGGCTCGCTCCGTCTACCACAATGTGGAGGAGGCCCTACGCAACTTGACGCAGTTGGACAAGCGGCAAAGGCGGGCGAGAATCGATGAATTGATGGAGCTGACCCACATGGACTCCCATCTTCTTCAAATTCCGGTTCGTCAGCTCTCTGGCGGCGAACAGCGCCGCCTTTCTCTGCTCCGGGCCCTCTCCATTCATCCGCAATTTCTGGTGCTGGATGAAGTCACCAGCGGGCTGGACCTTCTTTCCGCAGATGCTGTACTGCAGGTTCTGGAGCGTTACCACGAGGAATTTGGCTGTGCCTATCTGCTGATTACCCACGACCGGCAGACAGCATATCGCATATCCAGTCGGATTCTCGAATTAAACCAAGGGGTATTCGTGCGGGAAGCTGTCCGCACTGAATCCAAATAAATAATATCCAAAGAAAGGAACATAGTCATGAAAAAGAAATTGCTTTCTCTGATTTCAGCGGTGCTCTGCCTCTGCATGGTATTGAGTGCCTGCGGCGGGCCAGCCAACAACGATCCGTCATCCTCCATATCCGAAAGCCAAGGTGGGGACAACACCCAAGACAAAACGCTTACCATCGCAACCATGACCGAGACAACTACTCTGTCTCCGCTTTATATGGGTGTTTATAATTACTCCATGTGCACCATGCTCTATGAAACCCTCCTAAAATACGAGGATGGAGAGGTCAAGGGCAATCTGGCTGAATCCTACTCGTTCAATGAGGATGGAACCGTGATGACGCTGACGCTCCGCCAAGGAATTACTTTCCATGACGGAACCCCCTTCAATGCCGAGGCGGTGAAAAAGAATCTGGATTTCATGCACAGCAACCCGCAGTATATGGCCTGCCCCGGTATTTACGATATAGAGAGCGTGGAAGCCACGGACGAGTACACTGTCACTATTACCTACCCGCACCCCTACTACGGTTATGCCTATGACTTCTGCTGGCCAGATGTAGGCGGAATGCAGTCGCCCAATCAAATTGTGGAGGGCGATTTCCAGACGGTTCAGGGTTATGCTGGCACCGGCCCCTACATCTATGAGGAATATGTGTCTGGTGAATACACCCGCTTTGTCCGCAACGAGAATTACTGGGGCGAGGAACCCTATTTCGATGAAATCATTGCCCGGTATATCCCTGACTCCACTTCCCGGCTACAGGCGCTCCAGACCGGTGAAATTGATCTGGTTTATGGTAGCTCCATGATTTCCTATCAGGACTACCAGCAGGCCACAGCTCTGGATGGAGTTGCAGGAGCCATTGCGGAAAAGGATACTCGTGCCCGTGATATTACCCTCAACGCTTCCAGCGGTCCTCTGGTGGATGCCCGAGTTCGTCAGGCGGTGTCTCACGCCATCAATAAAGAGGAGTTCTCTGATGGCCTAACCTACGGCTATGAGCGGATTGCGGAGATGCCTTTCCCGGAAGGAACCCCCTACACCGACGTTGAGCTTACGGCATCTTACCCCTACGATCCCGAAAAAGCGGCCGCCCTTCTGGATGAGGCTGGCTGGGTAATGAATGAAGAAACTGGCATTCGGGAGAAAGACGGTGAGACACTTAACCTGACCTTTATCTATGACACGGCGCAGGATTCTCTGGTTTCCTCCTATGCCACTCTGCTCAAGAGCCAGTTAGAGAAGGTCGGCATCGGGCTGGAACTCAAGGGCAGTGAGAAGATGGAGTGGTATGCCGAGATGATGGCCGGCAACTTTGACATTACCTATTGGATTGGTGAGTATGAATTTTCCTCACCTCACTGCTTCTTCGGTGCTATGCCCTCCATGACCCCGCATACCTTCTCTCTGAGCCAGGTTGACGGCTCCCAGGAGTTTTTTGACGCTATCACTGCTGTTAAGCAGACGGATGATCCTGCTGAGGTTCAGGAACTCTACAATTACCTCATCAACTATGACTTGTGTAATGTGATTGATATTCCGTTGACCTACTACAAAGACCTGATTCTCTACAACACCGACAAGATTGCCGGTTACGAATTTAGTGGTGTGCCTGCCTTCTTTGATGTGAGTGGATTACAGCCAGTTGCTTAAAACAAATTTGGTTTTGATGAAAGCAAGGCCCAATGCAGATTGAGAGTCTACATTGGGCCTTTGCTATTCAGCAAAATTTATTGCTGAAAATGGCAAGCAGCAAAGTTGGCCAAAATCTCCGCTTCAAATTGTAGTATTAGTAGAGGGAGAAAACGAGGGTAGCTTTGTTTGTGGGAATGGTACTTTTTGTAGTCAACGAAGCTGACCGAGTCAAAAATCAAGGAAAGAATACAACATCAGTATGACGCATTGGCAAAGAAAACGTTGGTAGGCGAAGCGAAAAGCTACCGCCGTACTCTTGCGAAACGCGCCTCCCGTCAAAAAGCAAACGGGAGTAGCACCTCCAATCTTTATACCGTGATATAAATGAGAGAGTGGTTTGTACCACAATGCAGTACAAACCACTCGCTGTATCAATAATAATTTCAAAATCTTCCGCCAAGGGAGATTTGCGCCCGTGCGGTGGACCAAGGGGCGGTTCATTGTGAACCACCCAGAAGGACTCACTCTAACAGAGATTTAGATCAGAGAAAAGACATCCATGTGAAAGAAAATGGCGGTAGAATTACGGTTCATCGACATCCAGGCAGTATCCGACTTCCCGCACAGAGCGAATGTAGAACGGGGCATCTGGATTAGCCCGATATAGCTTCTCGCGCAGGTTGCAGATATGAAAACCTATCGTATTGTTTTCGTTTCCTGTGGTGAAATCGCCCCAGACCTGTTCGTAAATCTGTGCGTAGGTCAGCACACGGCCTTTGTTGGCGGCCAGCAGCAGGAGAATCCGATATTCTTTTGTGGTAAGCTGAATCTCCTGTCGATCCCGAAAGATCTTTCGTCTGCTTGGAAAAATCTCAAGACCGGGGAGCGACACCATCGGTTCCTCGTCAATCTCGAATTTTTCTATCTCAGGGTGGTTTTTGAGGATAGACAGGATCTGCTCCAAAACTTCCGTATCTCTTTTGCACAGCTCCAAAATCATGACTCGTCCGATGATATCACCGCTTTCTCACTCTGTTTATGAGTTGCTTTCAGTCGCTCAAAGGTTTCCTTGCTGACCACATGCTCAATCCGGCAGGCATCCCGCTCGGCAGTGACTGGATCGACACCAGCTGTTACAAGCATCTCTGTAAAAAAGCGATGCTTTTCGTAGGTATCCTCGGCAACCTCACGGCCGAGATCCGTCAGGTGCAGGAAGTGAGCTCCATCCATGAGCAGGAAGCCGCCCTTTTTCAGGGTAGCCACAGCATGGCACACACTTGGCTTCGACACCTCCAAGTGCCGGGCAACATCCGCAGACCTCACCATACCCTTTTTCTTTTTGAGGACAAGGATGGCCTCCAGATAGTCTTCCCCGGACGCATGAAGTTTCATGGTACGGTGCCACTTCAAAGTATCAAGCAATGCTCCAGCCCTCTGCCTGCTCGCGGATCGTAATGAACCGGCGATAAAGCCCATTCTGCTGGACAAGTTGCTGATGCGTTCCTTTCTGAACGACTTGCCCCTGATCCACCACCAAAATCTGGTCAGCGTGTTCAATCGTTGCCAGACGGTGAGCAATGACAATGACCGTTTTCCCAATGGTCAACTCGCTGATGGCCTGCTGGATCAGATGCTCGTTTTCGGGGTCAATGCTTGCGGTTGCCTCGTCAAGAATGACAATATTGGCATTCTTCAAGATTGCGCGGGCGATGGAAATACGCTGCTTTTCGCCGCCGGACAGTGTAGATCCGCCCTCGCCGATCACCGTTTCATATCCATCGGGAAGAGCCGTAATGAAGTCATGGCACCGAGCCTTTTTCGCCGCCTCTATAATTTCTTCCTTGGTTGCACTTGGATTGCCGAAACGGATGTTGTTTTCAATGGTATCGTGGAACAGATAGACCTTTTGAAAGACCATCGAAATATTGCGGAGCAAGCTGTCACAAGTCATATTCCGCACATCCTCACCGCCTACTGTGACCTCACCGCTGTCCACATCATAGAAACGGGCAATCAGGTTACAAATCGTGGTCTTGCCGCTGCCAGATGGCCCTACAATGGCCGTAGTGCTGCCCTGCGGGATGGAAAAGCTAATATTCCGCAAAACAGGAACTGTATCGTACGAGAATGTCACATCATGGAAAGCGATGTCTGTGTTCTGCAAAGAAATATCTTCTCCGTCTTTGTCTATCATCTCGGCGTGTTCAATGCCGTCCAGTTTATCCAGCGTAGCATCAATGACCTCCAATACATGGGCGGCATTGTTCATGGCTTCAACACTTCCAAAGATCATAAAGGAAAACATATCCAGCATGAGCATGGTAGGAAGTCCCATACTGCCGTTATAGGTCAGCAGAGCGGCCACAGCGACAATGGCAATGGAGGCAGCTTTCAGCGAAAACAAGTGCAGGCAGTTAAAGGGCATATATTCCACTTCAATTTTGATGTTGATTTTCTTGCTGTCGTTGTATGCTTTGCGGATACTGGCAATAGACACGCCTTCCTGCTTAAAGGCTTTCACCACCTGCATCCCCCGCAGATACTCAATGGAACTTTCCACCATATCATCCTGCGCCTTTTGATGGATAGGCGCGTTTTGGTGGCTGCGTGCCTCCAGCAGATGGAGGAATAGGGCAGACAGAAGGACACCAGCCAGAGCAATTCCTCCCGCCATAGGGCTGTAAAATACAAGGAACATTATTAGGACGATAACGGTGATGTATCCATTCACAACGGTGTTGACCATATTCATGGCGTACATCTCCATAAACGAGAGGTCGGTCGTTGCGGCTGCGGATAGTTCGCCCATATTGTTCTTGCTGAAAAAACCAAGCGACACTCGCTTCAGAATATCTCCCAGTCGTATTCTCTCGTCAGCGGTTGCTTCATAACCAACACTTTCCTGTGTGATGGCTCGGAAATAAGAGAACAGGTATCGGCCCAATACAGCTAAAATCATGGCTCCCAGCACGATCCAGATGTCCCGGCTCTCCAATGCCTTGACGCCATTGAAGTCATCCAGAACAGAACTCAATCCATTCGCAGCCAGCATAATAGGGATCGCGGTAAAAATGCTGTGAATGAAAGCGTAGACAAACCCGATGTAAATGCGCCGTTTATATTTACCAGTCCACTGGATCAGTCGATTTACAATCCGAAACATATCAGTTACCCCCTTTCCCGGAACCGGCAGACCAGTTCTGCGCTCCGATATGCGCCTCCCACATATCCCGATAGAGAGCGTCGCCATCTAAAAGCTGCTGATGAGTGCCCGTATTCTCAACCTGCCCGTTTTGCAGGACGATAATCTGATTGGCATTCTTGATGGTGGACAGACGATGTGCGATTACGAGCAATGTTTTTCCTTTTGTCAAAGCAGCAATGGACTGCTGGATTTTTTCTTCGTTCTCCTGATCGGTGAACGCAGTTGCCTCGTCCAAAATCACGATAGGGGCATTTTTCAAAATCATTCGGGCAATAGAAATACGCTGTTTTTCACCGCCTGACAGTCGGTTTCCGGCATCACCAGCCATCGTGTCGTAACCTTGCTCCAGCTTATGAATGAACTCATCACAGCAGGCGGCTTTTGCCGCCGCATATACTTCTTCGTCCGTAGCATCAGGGTTTCCAAGCCGGATGTTTTCCTTGATGGAGCAGTTGAACAGAAAGTTATCCTGTGTAACAAAACTGACAATATCGGCAAGTTGGGCCAGCGGCATACTGCGAATGTCTACACCGCCAATGGTGATTTCCCCATCGTTCACATCCCAAAAACGAGCAATCAGGCGGGCGATGGTGGACTTGCCTCCACCGGATGGACCGACAAGCGCCGTAAACTTTCCCTCCGGGATTTTTAGATCGATATGGGAAAGCACCTGTTTACCGCTCTCTTTATCATAAGAGAACGAAACATTCTGAAGTTGAATGTCTTTGGAGTGCATGTCCACTGGCTTTCCAGTATCGGGCAGTTCCTTCACATGGAGCAACTCGTCCACATCGTGGACAGCGTATTCAATTGCCTTCGTCTCATTGACATAAGTGGTGAAGTTCATGAGCGGGCCTACAATGCCCAGCGAGAGGATCAGGCACATCGCAAGATCCTGCGGCGTGAGGCTACCGTTCCAGTAGAGATACATACCAATCGGAAGCGTTCCCAAAAAAGTGGACGGTAGCACAGCAGAAACAAAGTTCATCACCTTCCAGGAACTTTGATACCATTTGAGGGTGTAGTCCTTGAAAGATTTAACCGCCTTTGTGAATTTTTCATAGGAACTGGAGGACTGATTAAACGCCTTGATAACTTCAATACCCTCCACATACTCCACAATCACGCCGTTTACATAGTTATTGGACTCCATGTAATCGGCATAAAGCTTGTTAAAATTCTTCATCATCATAGCAAAAGCAATCAGGACGAAAGGCAGCGTGACCAGCATCGCCAGTGCCATACGCCAGTCGATGCAGACCAGATAGACAAAGACTGCCACGGGGAGCAGCAGGTTGGAGATACACTCCGGGATCATGTGGGCCAGCGGCAATTCAATCGTTTCCACCCGATCCACCAGTACGCTTTTCAGCTTTCCAACAGACTCCCCGATGACTGTCCCCAGCGGCGCTTTCATCAGCCGCTGCGCAAGAGCCAAACGAATATTCTCCAAAATGGTGTAGGCGGATATGTGGGACAGGCTCGTTGAAATACCATAGAACAAGAAGCGTATCGCATAAGTGCCAAGTCCAATCCAGCACCATCTCCAAACCTCTGCCATCACAGGTGAACCGCCGATAAAGAGCGTGATAATCTGGTAAACACTCCAATAGGGTATCAGTCCGGCAATCACACTGATGATCGCACATAAAACGGACAGGACAATCTTGCCCCGGCACTGTGAAGCAAAGGAAAACACAATAGAAATCCAGCTTTTCTGCTTCATTTCCATTCCTCCTTGGCAAAAAAATAGAGAGTATCAATCACTTTGATACTCTCTAAGTATTGCAGGTATTCATTTTGTCTGCCACTCTGCCCGGCCGGTTTTTACTCCATTTAGATTTTTATTTTTCGATATTCCAGCGGTGTTTTTCCCTTTACTTTCTTGAACGCTTCGGAGAACTTGCTGGTGTTCGTATAGCCAACTTTTCCGGCGATCACCGTAATCGGTTCATCCGTCTGTGTCAAAAGAGAAGCTGCCAGGTCCATACGATAATTCCGCATATAGGTATAAATGGCGGTGCCATACACGCCCTTAAAGCACTGCTTCAGAGCAGAAGTGGAAATATCGAACTTTTCAGAAAGCTCCTCCATGGTGAAATGGTGCTCCGGCTCATTTGTCATAAACGACATGATTGCCTTGACTTTCTCTACCTGCGTTTTATAAAAATAGGGACGTTCCACACCCAAGACCGTAGGATCTACCGTCCTGAGCGTGACCAACAGTTCTAACACCTTTACTCTGAGATATTCCAGGCGGATATTTTCCGGCACCTGGTACAGTTCCGAAATTACATGGTCGGGAACGGAATTTCCGTGCATAATGAAAGGTCGAGTCTTTAAGGTGAATTGCTGTTCGATTTGCTCCAGATCAATGGAAAACATGGACAGAAAATCACTCAAACCCTCTACCGCTTCAGGGACAGAAATTGTAACCGTGATCCCGTGGTAATGGCTTACGGGAAAGCTGCAATGGTTGTTTTCCGTGGCAGAACTGTCCAGCATAATATCGCCGGACGCAAGATAAAGATAAGCGCCATTGCTGACTTCCCACTCGACACGGCCTTCTCTGCAATGGTGAATTGCAAAAGTGTGCGTATTTTGTTCAAACTTCCTTGACGGGCAGTGCTCCATGTGAAAATCATTATACATGACACCTATTCCGGGATATACTTCATAATAGGTTGCAGTTCCGTCTCCTGTTTCATTTTTCATTTGGTAGACCGAGCAGGATTCATCCCGGCAGAGCAAATTCATATTTTGCCGCGAGAAAAACAGGTCACTTTTATTCAAACTGGGATCACCTCGATTCTATAAAAAAATTTTGAATACGCTGAAGCCCTGCGGCATCCAGCGCATATTGTTCCTGCACAACACCATGCTCCAAATGCAAAACATGAGTACAACAACTGACGATCAACTCATAATCGTGAGTGATAACAAGAGAGGTCTTTCCCATCTCCTGTATCGTTATAAGTTCATCGGCCACTTCTTTCATGTGATGCAGGTCTAATCCGCTGGTCGGCTCATCAAACACCAGGATTTTGCGGTCTGAAACCAGAGCGGTGGCAATGGCGACTCGTTGCTTCTGGCCTCCGGAGAGCGCCATTGGGTGCCGATCCTTAAACTGCATCAAATCCAACCGCTCAAGAACCGCATCCGCCCGGTCAGAGCTTGGGGCCGCCATACTAATGAGCATTTCTTCCTCGGTGCTTTCCGTAAATAACTGGTGGTTGACATCCTGCATCACCATGTAGCACAGGGCCAGCCGCTGCTTTTTATTATATTGCTTTCCATTCATCTTCACAACGCCATCGCAGTGTTTTTCCAGCCCACAGAGGCATCTTGCCAGCGTGGATTTTCCGGCCCCGTTATGTCCAATCAATGCAACGATGCCGCCCTCCGGCAAGGAAAGACACCCAATATTCAGGGCGTCCCGATGCTTAGTGTATGCAAAATGAAAATTCTCACACTGAATCTGTCCTTTTTCGTCAAAAGGATGGGGCGTTGAGGGGAAAGCCGCAAGTTCAAACGGACGAAGGCCCATGTTGATCTGTTGTCCTGGGGACAAGTTCAATGCCTCCTGTGCCGTATAGTCTTTCTCAATTCTTCCATCGTTCAGATAGAGGACCCTGTCTATCAGTTCTTTGAGGTAATAGAGCCGATGCTCCGCAATCAGGATGGTCTTGCCCTGCTGTTTCCAAACGCGTATCATACGGCACAAATCCTCTGTGGCTGATTGATCCAGATTAGAGGATGGCTCGTCTAAAACGATAATAGGCGGATCGCTGACAGAAATAGAAGCGCAGGCAATTTTTTGTTTTTCTCCGCCTGACAGGCGAAAAATATTTTTCCCCAGGAGATCTTCCATGTCAAACTGTACGGCGGTGGACTTAACCCGATGGGTAATCTCGCTTTCGGGTAATCCCTGGTTCTCACACCCAAAGGCCAGTTCGCTGGTGGAGTCCACTGTGAAAAACTGCGTCCGAGGATTTTGAAAAACGCTGCCCACATACTTGGCTGTTTCATAGAGCGGAAGCCGGCTGATGTTTTTGCCATCCAATAAAACTTCTCCTGTCAGTTCCCCCTCATAGTAATTGGGGATCAGTCCATTTACCAGGCGGGTCAGAGTGGTTTTTCCGCAACCGGACCGCCCACACAGGAGAACTACCTGCCCATCAGGAATTTCAAGATTGATTTGTTCCAGTCGGCCTGCGTTTTCTCCACCTGCGTAGCAAAAATTGATGTTCTTCAACTGGATCACAATAGTCCTCCCCTTACTTCAAGAAAAATCCTGCCCATCCAAAGATTGAAACAATGGCACACAGGACATCCAGCAGCCCAAACCCAATTTCACAAATATTCGTGCGCTTCTGGGGAGCGCCCAGCCCTCTTGTCAAAGCGGCCGCCGACAATTCCTCCCCTATTTTTGCGACCGACATCATGAGGGGAACGATGCGGTACTCCAGCATCTTCATGGGACTGCAGAGCGTTGTAATCCCTCGCATTTTCATGGCGTCACGGATGGCCGCATACTCCTCCCGGACGGTAGGGAAAAAGCGGAAAACCACAGATACAGGGATTACTATTTTCTGTGGGACGTGCATCCGCTCCATGGCCGCTACAAATTCACTGACAGTTGTTGTGCTGATGAGGTAGTATCCCATCACAAAACCGGGGAGCATGTGCGTATAAATCCCGCTGGCCGCATTCAGAATAAAATTCCACATACCCGTGAGTATGGGGATAACTGTCAGCTCCAGGCCGTAGAGGACCGCGTATGTAATTGAAAATCTTGCCGCGGCTTTCCACCGCTGCGACAGTAGCAGAAGGAGGACCGGTAGGGCAACCAAGCACGGGCGGATGATGTCCATCATTCCGCCCGTGCCGCCTGCCATCGTAATCGTGCTGACTGTGACTGTCAGGAATATCTTGGTTCTCGGGTCAATCGGGATTAGGGAGTTTCGTTCAAACTTCAATTCTTCTGCGGCGCTCATTTAAGCAATCCCCGCTTTTTCAAAGTGCTTTTTTAGCACCGCTTTTCCGAGCAGCGCCCCCAGTATTCCGCCGATGAAGGTCACAACAAAAAGAACGGGGAACATCCAGTTCGGGGTGTAAGAAGCAAGTGTGGCGGTATATTCGGCTCCATAGTTGCTTTCCAGGAAAGTGAAGAACTCGACGCGGGTAAGGAACATACGGCTCACATAGCCCATAATCCAGAGAGAGAATACACCGTTGCCCAGGAGGGTGCATTTCCAGCTCTGGTATTTCCCAGCCTTCAATACCAGATCGCCAAGAATGCCAAATACCACGCCGAAAATCAGAACCAGAACGCCAGCCCCGATTAAAACATTCAGCAGGCCAAGGATGATACCGGTCAGGGACACCATACCGAACTTCTTGACCTTTGTTAAGTACAGCATGAAGGGAATACCGCACAGGATGGGGCAAACTAATCCGAGCAGCGGAATAAAAATAGGGATGTACCCCAGCATCATGCCCGCAAAGAAAACGACAAAATAGATGGCGGTAAAAATACCGACATTGATCAGGTCTTTTGCTTGTAGTTTGTTGTTTCTTACTTCCATTCTCTACATACCTCCATTTGAGTTAGATTTGGCTAACCACTTGCGCTAAAAAAAGCGAAACGGAATTTCGCAGGAGGTATTTTATCATATTCCAATTGGGGCATACCACTCCATACGGTTGTAGATTGCTCCATTTAGATTTTTATTTGTATGCTGTTGCTATTATAAAGATATTCTTATCAGTTTTACCATACCAAACCGGTCCGAAACCGCCATGCTGATCTTGGTGGACAGCTTCAATCCGGTTCGAGGGATGTGGCGGTAATAGGGCTCCTCGGCCAGCACCCTGACCCCGCCGCCGATTTTCCCGGCCAGCTCCGATGCGGAATCCACATAGAAGAACATCTGCGCATCCCCGTGGCCCACCTGCTTCATGTACTTTTTCCGCATCATGGCCATACCGCTTTTACTCACGGAGTCAAAGACGATTTCAATCTCTCCAAACCCCGTGAGCATCCGCAGGAGGCCCACAACCTTGCTTTCCTCAAAATAGTGGAACAGGCCTCCGGCGGTGACCAGAATAGGAGCATCCGGCACATCGGCACGGATCTGCCTGATCCAGTCCTCAGCAAAGGCATCTCCGGCAAGATAGGTCTCCCGCTCCGGCTCCGGCAACAGCTCCCGCCGGTACTCCACCACATGGGGCAAATCCACGGCATACCAGCGCGACCTTCCGTTGTCGCAGCGGGAATATGTCGTCTCCAGACCGCAGCCGAGCTGAACGACCACGCCGTTCGACCTGTGCTCCAGAAAGGTCCGGATGATCCGATCCATATTGGCAGACCGAGCGGCGGAAGCCAGCAGGGTATACTGACTCTGGCCGTTCTGCTCCGGCAAGCCGGATGGCAACCTCTTTTTCAGTTCCAGCGCCTTTGGATCGTACAGGATCTGCGGGCAATACTCGCTGGCATAGATCCTACCCAGCATGGGGACAAACAGCGTGTCCTCTACAACGCCCAACTTGGACATGGTCAACCCTCCTATTTGGACGAATTACTTTCTGCCCACAAGTAACCGAGATGAGCCCAGCATCATCACAGCTGCCCGCCGGCGGGAGCCAAAGACTTCTTCGGCTGTATCCACCAGCCGTACCTCCTGATAGCCCATGTCCCGCAGCTCCTGGGCAAATTCCTCCACATCCCCATACATCCGGGGCTTCATCTCATCGTTCAGCGCAAACACGCCGCCCTTTTTCAGAACCCGCAGCGTTTCCATCAGAAGCGCCCGCTTGTCCGCTCTGTTGATGTTGTGATACACATAGTTGCTTACCACGGCGTCAAAGCTCTCATCCGGAAAATTCAGATGGTTGGCGTCCCCATGCTGAAACTGGCACCGGGCCGCTACGCCTTCACCGGCGGCATTTCTCTCGCACATGATCTGTCCGTAGCCATAGGCTGCACCCCAATAGTCGATGCCTGTGACTTGGGCATCCGGCCAGATGAGCGCCGCCCGGATGGACAGTGCGCCGGAGCCGCAGCCCACGTCCAGAAGCTGTCCCTGTCCGTCAAAATCCAGATAGGAAAGGACGGTGTGGTGGACGCGCTCCATCATTCCTCCACCGCCGAACGCGTACTGCCGCCGGATCCAGCCGCACCAGCAGAGCAACAACAGCAGTGAAATCGCGGCGATTAACGCCAATCCGCTCAGCACCGTGACATGAAACACTGTGGATGCCAGGGAAGCCACCGCTCCCGTCACCACGAGAAGCCCTCCGATTGTATATAATACCGGGTTTGACATCCAGTTCCCGTAATCTTCACCATGGGTGCCAAGGTGGATCATGTTTTGCTGCTTTTGCTTTTCTTTCATTGGGAACATCTCCTGTTCATCCTATTTTTTGCAACAGCAGGCCCAGCCCCGCCTGAGCCGCCGCCAGGATTGGGCAAAGGATGAGCGGCCACTGGAGCAGGTGCTCCGGCAGAGCGTAGCTCTTCATCCATGCCTTGAACCCATAGCCGGGATGCCCCTCCGTACCGGGGATGACAAACCAGGCTTTCGCTTTTCCCTGGATCAGCCAGAAATCCAGAAAGAACAGGTCACAGAAATTGACCATCATCCACTGGATATAGGCCGTCAGAGCCAGAGCCCAGAATCCGGTTGTCCCGCCCTCCACAGTGCTGACCGCACCATAAAGAAGGAGAGGCAGCAGCTCTCCAAAGCAGATCCATAGCCAGTAAAAACGGTTTTCCGCCCCGGTGGGCGGATCTTTCGCCGCCTTGATGATGGCAGGCGGATAACAGGGGAACATCAGCCGGGGTCGATAGAGTGCTACAAACCCAGCGAACAGGTTAAAGTAGACCGCCATAGCAAGCCCGTCTAAGATGGTGCGCGTCCAGTTCATACACATCCCCCATCACTATCATTTATTCGTATTCCAGGCGGGGAAAATTTCGGTTAGGTATCATCGTACTCAAGCCCCCAGTGCCACATCCAGTGTCATCATGAGGGTAAAGCCGACCGCGAACAGAATAGTTCCCACATTAGAGTGCTTTCCCACAGACATCTCCGGGATCAATTCCTCCACCACCACATAGACCATCGCTCCGGCGGCAAAACTCAGGGCGTAGGGCAGCACCGGGACTAAAATTCCAGCCAGCAGGATGGTCAGGATGGCGCCTACTGGCTCCACTGCGCCAGACAGCGTCCCATACAGGAAGGAGCGGTATTTGGAGAACCCCTCCGCTTTCAGGGGCATGGAAATGATCGCGCCCTCCGGGAAGTTCTGAATGGCAATCCCCAGAGAAAGAGCCAGCGCCCCCGCCAGCGTGATACCGCTGTCTCCGTAGAGCCACCCGGCATAGACCGCCCCGACCGCCATTCCTTCCGGAATATTGTGCAGCGCCACAGCCAAGGTCAGCATGGTCGTCTTTCCAAGACTGCTTTTGATGCCCTCGGCCTCCGCGTTGCCGCGGTGCAGATGCGGAATCAGCCGATCCAGGCCCAGCAGGAACAGGATGCCGAGCCAGAACCCCGCAACGGCGGGGACAAAGGACCACCGCCCCATGTCCGCTGCCTGCTCCATTGCGGGCAGCAGCAGGCTCCAGATGGAAGCCGCCACCATGACTCCTGCCGCAAAGCCGGTGAGCGCACGCTGTACCATCTCACCCAAATTGTTCCGCATAAAAAAGGCGCAGGCCGCCCCCAGCGTCGTCCCGGCAAAAGGGATCAGCAGCCCTTGCCATAGTTCAATCGGCATATTCTCCTCCAATCTAACCGTGACTGTATTCCGCAAAGTCGATCCGGACGATTTGCAGGTGCATCGGTCCGTCGGCCAGCTTCGCCAGCAGCTGACGGACGCAACCAAGAACCGTATAAGAATCTCCGGCACGGAGTTTTTCTCAATCTTGTATTTCTCCATAGATCCTCAGCAAAAGGCGTAGCGTCCTATGATTGATTATAGTTAGCTATCGCTAACCCGTCAAGTCATTTCCCATCTGGTCGATAAATTTCCCTCACAGCTGCAATGAAACATCCCACATAGGAATCAGGTGGACGCTCTTTTGAGATCCCGAAAATATGCAAGATTCAGAATCTCTTTGTCCTTTCTCTGGGCGTAGCGCAGTGTTTGATATGCTCCGCCGCTGGAACGATCCACATAAAATACCACAAGGTCGCTTCGATCCACCATCTGCCTGTTGCGGATCTGAATTGCACCCTTCGGATGGCTACCAGCGGCGGCGCTGCACAGTTCGATTTCATCATAATATGCTTCAAAGCTCTCCAGATTGTCCCGCAGTTCTGCCGTCGGATAGGGAAGCACCCAAATCAGGGCGCTGTTATCGTCCCGCACACAGCGCTGTTGGCGCTTGACGGCAGAGGAAACAATCTGATCAAAGTCTCCATTACGGCCAACCAGAAACTCCACATATTCCTTTTCCAAAAGCAATGTGTGGATCAACGACTCCACACGCTCTTCCGCTTCCCGAAATTCCGGAACGATCCGATGTCCAAAGAAACTGACGGTAAATAAATCCATGTCGTTCTCGTTGGCATTTTCTGACCAACAGCTCCCTTAAGTAAATGTTTCACCCCTTATTATATATAAACATTTACTCGAAGTAAATAATCCTCTAATTAGTTTCAATTATATTTTACCTGTTCTGTTGGTAGCATAATGTCGGGAGGTGAAGTGATGCAGACAGAGTTTCCGGAACGATATATCACTCTGGGCTTAAAAATCGCCTATTACAGAAAAAAGGCGGGATTGACACAGGAGGTTCTTGCTGAAAGAATCGGGAAAAGCGTCAATTTCGTCGGTCAGGTGGAAGGGACGGGTACAATTCGAGGTGTATCCTTGGAAACCTTGTTTAAGATCGCCCAAGTACTGAAAATCCCGCCCTCCAAGCTGTTGGAGGACGACTGAGCAACAACGGAAAAAGAACAGGAGAGCCGCCACCGAAACACATCCGGTGGCGGTGCCTTATTGCTGCGAAAGAAAAGATTCAAAAGATTCATGAAGCGCAAAATAGCCTCGTGCTGTGCATGTTTGCAGCCTATCGGCAAAAAGTCATGGTCATAACATCTTGCAATTTCCCATGATAAAGAGTATGATTTGGTTAGCGTTAGCTAACCTATGTCGAGGTGACTCTTCTGCCATGGATGACAACAAGCAGTTTTGGGAGCGGTTTTCACGGCATTACTCCGGTTTCATGCGCCGCTCTCAGGCAACCTATCAGCAGATCTGCAAAGCAATGCGTCCTTTTCTGAAACGGGACATGGACGTGCTGGAGTTGGCCTGCGGAACAGGCCAGCTGTCCGTGCCGCTGTCTCCATGTGTCCGGAGCTGGGAGGCAACCGACTTTTCAGCTGAAATGATCCATCAGGCCAAAAAGCAGGTTTATTCGTCCCGGCTCCATTTCTCCGTCCAGGACGCCACCAAGCTGCCCTACGGGCCGGAGAGCTTCGATGCGGTCGTGATCTCCAACGCCCTCCATGTCATGCCTCACCCGGAAAAAGCTCTGGCGGAAGCCTGGCGGGTTCTGAAACCGGGGGGATGGCTGTTCGCCCCAACCTTTGTCTGGGGCAAAAGTCGAAGCGCCAGACTCCGGCTCTGGTTCATGGGGCTGTCCGGCTTTCGGGTGTACCATGTCTGGACTGCCGGGGAGCTGATGGCATACCTGTCCGAGTGCGGCTATTCCATCGTTCGCCATCAGCTTCTCGGAAGTTCGTTGGTGCCGCTGTGCTGTCTGATAGCCAGGAAGATCCCGGATGAACGGACTGCGGCACGGCAGACCACCGTCCGGTCCGCGCAGCTCGATGATCCAAAAGTCAAGAAGGAGTGAGAGAACATGTGGAAGTACACAGTGGAAGTCAACGGAATGATGTGCGGGATGTGCGAGGCTCATGTCAATGACGCCGTACGCAAAGCCTGCCCGGTCAAAAAGGTAAACTCCTCCCGCAGCAAAAACCAGACTGTAATCCTCTCTGAAACAGAGCTGGACACGGAGGCTCTTATGAATGCTATTCGCAGCACAGGGTATGAGGTCGGCACGATCCAGAAGGAGCCGTACAAAAAAAGAGGACTATTCGGTTGAGTTCATTGGCGGCAGCGGTCAGAAAAGAGGCGTGAATATGAACACGGCAATGCAGTCGTTTGGATATGGATTAGCGGCTCTGCTGTTTTGCATCGCTATTCTTGGCGTGTGCCATAATATCAAAAAAGCCGCCCGAAAGGTTTTGAAAAGCCAGCAGACACATAAGGATGAGCTGCCGTAAGCGTTTGGAGCTATGGAGCAGGTACGCTTGGCGGTGAACTTACACAGCAGGTCGCTCCTGATTTAAAAGCGCAGATCACATAAAATGCGGTGGAGGCCATATCCAGGCTCCACCGCATTTGATATTCCGTGCCAAATGGCAGGTATTCACTTATCGCGTTGCCGCTCGATAGCAAAGTCCGCCAAATATGCATAGGCTCATTGCCCGTGCGCATCTTCCCGCATTTTCGTTACCTGTTCCAAATGCGCCTGTACCGCCGCGAAGGATTTTTCGCTGATCACATGCTCGATCCGGCAGGCATCTTCGGTCGCAGTCTCTTCGTCCACGCCTAATTCCATCAGCATCTGGCTCAACACCGTGTGGCGGGTGTACATCGTCTTAGCAATGGCAAGCCCGGTCTCCGTCAGGGTGATCGCACCGTCAGCATCCACATTCACATATCCGTCCTTTTTCAGAATGGACATGGCTCTGCTGACGCTGGGCTTGGTAAAGCCCAACTGCGCTCCCACATCGATAGCTCGAACGAAGGCGCTGTTCTGTGAAAGAATATAGATGGTTTCCAGATACATCTGGCCAGACTCGTGAATCGCCATAGGAACCTCCAAAAAACGGGCGTTTTGCTTATTATAACACAGGCGTCCGACAAGCGCCATTTTTTCTGTCAGCAAAATCCATACATCCTCTTGACAAGCGAAAGGGTCCTATATATAATTGCATTAGTTAGCTACCGCTAACCAAAAGGCGGCAGCTATATTTTCGACGCACTGGTTAGCTATCGCTAACCTCCTTAAATTGTCAGTATTCCATATTTCACCGCACTGTCCGCATCTGGACATGATTTTGTGAGGAAAACGCCTATGTCAGAGGATCTGCTGATTCGTCACTGCTCTCCCACCCTGGCCGGGATCAAGACGGGAAACCTCTTTTCCTGCGCCTGCCCCAGCCGGAAGGATCTGACGCGAGACTTGTGCCGGCTGAACAAGAAACTGGTTCCCAGAGGAATCCGTATTCTGCCGCTCCGGGTTTGCAAAGGCCGCGCTTTGATTTACGCCTACCGGCCCAATGCGCTGGAGAGCGATCTGACCGATCACCGCGCCAGAGCCTTGCTTCTCAAATACGGCTATGTGCCGGAAAACCCCAATGGCTGTGTGGTTCACCTGATCCACCGGCTTCGGAGCGAGGGGGAATTTCCCCATGAGATCGGACTGTTTTTGAGCTATCCGCCGGAGGATGTGCTGGGCTTTATCTGCAATCGGGCGTGCAATCACAAGTGCGTGGGCTGCTGGAAGGTCTACGGCGACGAACAGGCCGCCAGGAGCATCTTTGAAAAATACGAGATGTGCAGCAAAATCTACTCCCGGCAGTGGCAGCAAGGGAAATCCATCGAGCAGCTCACCGTGGCTGGTTGATGTTTCTACCATAACAAATCCAGAAAGAAAGGTCGTTGAGTCTTATGAGTAAAGTTGCAGTTGTGTATTGGAGCGGCACGGGAAACACCGAGGCCATGGCAATGGCGGTGGCCGAAGGCGCCAAGGGCAAAGGCGCTGAGGTGTCTGTGATTACCGCCGCAGAGTTCTCGCCGGAGCAGGTCGGCGAGTATTCCGCCATCGCCTTTGGCTGCCCCTCCATGGGGTCGGAGCAGCTGGAGGAGAGCGAGTTCGAGCCCATGTTCACCGCCTGTGAGGGCAGGCTGAGCGGGAAGAACATCGCTCTGTTTGGCTCCTACGGCTGGGGCGACGGCGAATGGATGCGCAGCTGGGAGTCCCGCTGCAACGACGACGGCGCCAATCTGGCCTGCGAAAGCGTGATCTGCAACGAGGCTCCGGACGATGACGCTCTGGCGGCCTGCCGCGAGCTGGGCGCGTCACTGGCCTGACAAAAGCACCGCAGAAGGCAGGAGGCGTTTGTCTCCTGCCTTCTCTCTGGTTCCCCGGTCAGCATAGGTAAAACCAATTCCGAACCCAGAGAAACAGGTCGTGAGAAATCATGCTGAAAGAATATTTATTGAGCCAGGACTCCGGCACAGGCCGCTGGAGCCACGGTATGCCGGGGGTGGAGATCTGCCGCTTTTCCTTGCCAGAGCCGGAGCAGGAACCCTTGCGGCCCATTGCGGTGTGCGGCACACCGCTCCAGTTTGAGGTGCTTTTCTGTCTGACCGGCCGCCTTACTGTCCGAGCGTTACAGGGTACTTCCTGCATGGTGGAGGCGCCGGGGATCTTCCTCCTCTCCGACAGCTCCGCTCTCCGCTCGTGTCAGTACAGCGGAAACCTGGGCGGCGTTTTGATCGCCGTAGACGCCAAAGCAGCAAAAGAAAGCCTTGTGACGGTCTGCGCCACCCTGGGGATGAGGTTGAACACCAGCATCGTCAAGGAGAAAATGACGGCAAGTATAAAGAATGGCTGTGGTGGTCTTAGTTCCGCCACAGCCATTCTTTTAAAGCTGCTATTACGCCCATAAATAATAATCCATTAATAGGCAGAGTATTAAGAACACAAAGGGTTAGGGAGAAAAGTACATTCCTCTTTCGAGCCTCATTTTTCTATCTTTTCTGGTGGTATAAATTCTAATAGATCGCCGATCTCACAATTCAACACCGTACAAAGCCTTGCGAGGACATCTATATCTAAACGAGTAATTTGGTTTTTACAATAATTATTGATCTGCGTCCGCTGCATCTCAGCCCGATGGCTCAGCATGTTCTTGCTAAGACCGGATGCCTTCAACAGCTCGTCCAGCTTAATCCGAATAGTTCCATATTCCACTTGCCAACCCTCCGACCACAAGAAATATGTTGACAAGTTTAGTGTACCCTTGGTAGAATAGAAAAATAAGATGTAGAAAATCTTGTCAGACTAATTGCACATATAGAATGCACAGTTTTGACTGGTTCTTTTTAGCCAATATGAATATATAATAATACAAAAAGCGGATAATCTTCAAATTTCAGCAAAACTGCCTAAGACCTAAGCGATTTCTAAGAAACCCCTAAAAATTCCCTATTATAATACCCCCATCGAAACGGTGAGGGGAAACGCACTTTTTGTCTGTTATCCCCGCAAGGGGAGAATATGGCAGGAAAGCGTATAGGGAGCAATGAACACCCGCCGGGGGTCAGGGAAAAAAGAGTAACATTACATACCGCAATCCTCCAAGGGGTTGCGGTTCTTTTTTATTCGACACCATTTGTCCTTACTCACTATATACCGCTAAAGCTCGGCAGATATTTCTCTTCGTATGCACTCACCGCACGGTGGGTGCATTTTTTGTTTGTCGAAAAATGGCGGCCTCTGCTCAGCGTCCGGTATGTCCGGTCGCTCCATTGCCGCGACCCACCGCTCCGAAATTTGGTTCGCATCCAAATTTCAGAAGACGGAGTAAATCACCATGTACTTTAATAGAGAGGACTATGGTTCAAGGATCAGGAGCTTGCGAAAAAAGCGTGGGCTCACACAGGAGCAGTTGGCAGAGAAGATGAATGTCAGCACTCCATACATCGCAAAAATCGAAACTGGAAAGCAAACTGGCCCAGTCGAGCTGGCCGTAGAATTTGCAGCATTCTTTGAGGTTTCTCTGGATTATCTCTTGGTGGGAAAAGGAGATTTTGCGGAGGAACAGAAGCGCGGACTGCGGATGGCCATCTCTCTACTGTCCGAATTGGAGGCATCTCTCTAAAAACTTTCCATTTTGGGTTGGTAAACTTTCCATTCTGTTTCTGTTGGAAGTATACGCACGGAGTTACAATCTTCGTGAGATCAAAACATCTCAGAGCGAACCTTGAAAAACACCGCCCCAGGCGGTCATATCCGGCAACTTGAATACCTTAGCTGATCGGGAGAGCGTCAGGCCGAGTGCGCGAAGACCACCTGTGCGGAGCAGATCCGCATCAAAGGACGGCCAAATAAGGTGCAGAGCGATACCCACTCAGGCCAAGGCAGCCTTGGCAAGCTGTCCCCGCCATGACCCCGTCAGCCTACAATGATACTTCTGCTTACGCAGCTCGGAGAGATCCTCGGAGGGGGGAGAGTCCCATGATGTGCGCCAGCGCAGTTCAAGTTGCCGCCCTGCCTGGGGAAGTAGTGTCGAATACAGGCGACTAAGCAGCATCAAGAAACAAAGGGCCGCTCCAGACTCGGAGCCTGCAACCGCTCACCTGACCTTTGGGAGCGGCCCTCTGTTTTTCTTTTGATAGCAGAAATATGGGATCTGATCACAGTACATCCTCTTCTTCTCAACCTCCGTTTCTCTGAGTTCTTCATCATTCCCCCTCTACACTCCTCTTCCTTTTCTCCTCAAACTCCCTGATCGGGTCCCATATTTCTGTTATCAAAAACAAATCCACGAAAGCGAGGAAACGAGATGACAAATATCGATTTGTGCGGCATTGCCCAACTGCTCCGCACGCTGATAGAGCAGAAGAAAACCACAGAAAGAGAGGCCCGCAAAATTTTGGCCAGAATTGCCGCACAGACCGGTGCGGACATTATCCTTTCTTTCTGAAATCGCACTCTTTTCAATAGCTATTTCAAAGGTGTTGTGGTATTGTTTGTGTTGCAAAAAAGGAGGTGAACTGACATGGCGGAAAAGCTGATGACCGACGGCAGCATGGCGCTTCGGGAAAAGCAATACCGGGTCATCACCATCGAGGCAACCGAAAAGCCCCAAAACGCCAAATTGCGGGTTGCGGCATACGCCCGTGTCAGCTCCGCCTCTGATGACCAACTTAACTCCTTCGCCGCCCAGAACCGTCACTACAGCGACCTGATCTCCAGCAAGGAAAACTGGAGAATGGTAGACATATACGCAGATGAGGGTATCACTGGGACATCGGCTGAAAAGCGTGAGGACTTCCAGCGGCTCCTGGCAGATTGCCGCAGAGGGCTGATCGACAGGGTGCTGGTAAAATCCATCTCCCGCTTTGCCCGCAATACCAAGGAATGCCTGGAAACCATCAGAGAGCTGAAATCACTCGGTGTCGGCGTCTACTTCGAGAAAGAGAACATTGACACTGCGACGATGTCCGGCGAAATGATGACTGCGCTCTTCGCATCCTTCGCCCAGGCCGAGAGCGAATCCATCTCTGGCAATATGAGGTGGGGCATTCAAAAACGAATGCAGGCCGGAACATATATACCCGCAAACTTGCCATACGGATATACTCTACAGGATCATTCCATACGCATTGTGGAGGAACAAGCTGTTATCGTACAACGGATATTCAAAGAGTATCTTTCCGGCAAAAGTACAGAGCGGATAGCGTCTGACCTGCGAGAAGAAGGCATCCCGTGTAAATCTGGTGAAGTCGCTTGGGATTCAACTGCTATTCGATATATTATCTCGAATGAAAAGTACATTGGCGACTCTGTGTGGCAAAAATACTTCTCAACAGATACGCTTCCATATAAATGCCGGCTGAACCGAGGACAGAAAGTTTCTTACTACGCATACGGGACACACGAAGGAATCGTACCAAAAGAAGATTTTGAGAAAGCAAATGCTTTGATGAAATCTCGTGCTCAGAAGATTACATTAACGAAAAACAGTCCGTATGCGTTTCGGAAAAAGATAGTATGCGGCGACTGCCAGTCACTATTTCGTCGCAAGGTTGTGCGCGGCATCACATACTGGGTATGCATAGGACACGATAAAAAGAGACATGGCCTCAAATGCGGCATTACACCAATTGCAGAAGATGAAATAACAAATGCTTTCATCCGCCTATACTATAAGCTCAAGCACCATGGCGAACCAATCCTCATGGGAATGATCACCTCGCTCCAAGCCATCCGCAACCGCCGGATGCTCTGGAGCCTGGATGTCATTGAACTCAACAAGCAAATATCCGATCTTACCAGTCAGAATCAAATGTTGGCCACGCTGAAACAACAGGGCCTCATTGATCCTGACATTTTTATATCCCAGAGCAATGAGTTGACCGAGCAGCTCCGCGCTGTAAAGCTGAAAAAGGAGCGTCTTCTGGCCGTCGATGGCGACAACACCATCGCCCAAACAAGAGAGCTGATGGAAATCTTGGATGATGGCCCGGACTTCCTTGACAGCTTTGACGCAGAGCTGTTCGGTGAGCTCGTTGAAACGATCATCGTAGAAAGCAATGAGCGAATCCGCTTCCGCCTGAAAAACGGGCTGGAGCTGGCCGAAACCATAGAAAGGACGGTGCGCTGATGGGCAATCGGAAGCAGCCGTTTGGCTACAGAGTGGTTATGGGCGAAATTGCCCTCCATCCGCAGGAATCAAAGCTGGTAGAGTACATCTTCCAACAATACCTTGTGGGTGCTACCTACAACACCTTGGTAGAGGAGCTTCGAGAACAGTCAATTCCCTATGACGAGGGAAAGCTATGGAACAAAAACATGATTGCTCGAATTCTGGAAGACAGCCGCTATACGGGAGAGCGCGGCTATCCGCCGGTCATTGATCGAGAAGCCCTGGAGAAAGCACTGGAAAAGCGAAGCGCAAAACAGACGGCAGCTCCCAAAACGGACACGCAGAAGCTCCTCCGCCACTTCAGCGGGCGGCCATCGACAGCGCGCATGGAGCGGCAGGTGCTGAATCTGCTCAACAGCCTGATCGTATCGCCGGAACAGCTCCGGCTTCCGGCAACAGCGCCGCCTGATCAATCCACTGAACTGAACCTGCAGCGTGAACTGGACAGGGTGATGGAATGTCAGCCAATCGACGAGGATGCCGCAAAGGCGTTGATCCTGTCCATCGCTGCGGCTCAGTACAGCGCCGTCGACTCCCGCGAATACGAAACGGTTCGTCTGCGCAGAGTGTTTTCCGGGCGTCAGCCCATGACTGCGTTGGATGCAGAACTGCTTCAAAGTTCCGTATCCGCCATCCATTGTCATAACGATGGAAGTCTGAATATCAAGCTGAAAAACGGTCAAGTAATTGGGAAGGAGTGAAACAGCATGAAAGAAAGCCCACCCAAAGTCATCACCATACCCGCAAAGCCGGAGGTCGCAAGCCGGCAGGCGATCCAGCGCCAGCTTCGCGTGGCTGCCTACTGCCGGGTATCCACTGATGACGAGGAGCAGCTCACCAGCTATGAGGCGCAGCAGAACTACTACACCGACAAGATCATGACCAACCGGGAGTGGACCATGGCCGGGATCTTCGCAGACGAGGGCATCACAGGGACATCGGCTCGGAAGCGGCCCGAATTCCTGAAGATGATCCGGCTGTGCAAGCAGAAGAAGATCGACATCGTCCTGACCAAATCCATCTCCCGCTTCGCCAGAAATACGGTGGACTGCCTGAATTACATCCGGGCCCTGCGGGAAATGGGCATTGCGGTCATCTTCGAAAAGGAGAACATCAACACACTGGAAGCCGACAGTGAGATCCTCATCACCATGCTTGGAGCCTTCGCTCAGGCAGAAAGCGAGAGCATCAGCGCCAATGTCCGCTGGGGCAAGCGGCAGGCCATGCGCGAGGGAAAGACAATCATACAGTATAACCGGCTGTACGCCTATGAAAAAGGCGAGGACGGCAAGCCGAAAATCATCCAGGAGCAAGCAGATGTGGTTCGTTCGATCTATGACCAGTATTTGAGCGGAGCCAGCCTTCGGATGATCAAAGACAGGCTGGAAGCGGAGCAGATCCCCAATGTGACCGGCGGCTCCCAATGGACGATCACGGCGATCCGAAGCATCCTGACCAATGAGAAGTATTGCGGAGATGTCCTCCTCCAGAAGACCTACATCAGCGACTGCATCAGCCGCAAGGTCATCCGCAACACGGGGCAGCTCCCCATGTATCTGGTCCAGAATCATCATGAGGGCATCGTGGAGCGCAAAACCTTCGATGCGGTACAGGCAGAGATGGCGCGGCGCAGTGCCGGGAAAAGCCCTTCCAAAAAGAATGCCCCCACGGGGATGACATCCTATGCCAGCAAATACGCCTTGTCGGAGCGCCTTGTCTGCGGCGAATGCGGCACCCTGTACCGCCGCTGCACCTGGTCCAAGCAAGGCAGGAAGCGCATCGTGTGGCGCTGTGTCAGCCGGTTGGACTACGGCACCAAGTACTGCCACAACTCACCAACGCTGGACGAGGAACCGCTCCAGAAGGCAATCCTCGCCGCAATCAACTCCGTCATGAGTCAAAAGAGTACGCTGATCCGACAAATCACCTCCGCCATGGAAATGGAGCTGGCTCCGGTTCCCGGCGAGAGCATGAGTCTTGCCGATATTGAAAGGCGGCTGGGCGAGCTGAACGACCAGACCCGTGAGCTGGTGGCAGAATCCGCCCGAGCTGAGGATGCCACCGCCTGCACCGCCCAGCTGAGAGCTATCATGAATGAGGCTGCCGTACTGAAAGAAAAGCGAGCCCTGATCGAAGAACAGCGTCAGAGCAACGCTCAGGCTGTACGGCGCATTGAAGATGCGGCTGCCGCGATGGCTCAGGCGTCCACCCACATCAGCGAATGGGATGAAGCTCTCATTCGACAGCTGGTGGATACGGTCAAGGTCAACTCAGCGGAGAAAATCACGGTCTTCCTCCGCGGCAGCGTTCAGGTGGAGCAGGATATGATATAATAAGCAAAAGAAGGTGAACCGAAATGATCTATGCAACCGGCGATACCCATGGCAACTTCCAGCGGTTCGCACCCGAACACTTCCCCGAGCAGGCCGGAATGACCAAGGAAGACTACATGATCATCTGCGGAGATTTTGGTGGCGTATGGGATGGGGGCAAGAAGGAGGAGCGGAATCTGGACTGGCTGGAGGATCTGCCCTTTACCACGCTGTTCATCAGCGGCAACCATGAAAACTTCGACCTGTTGAGCAAATACCCGACAGAGGAATGGAACGGTGGAACGATCCAGCGAATCCGGCCTCATGTAATCCATCTGATGCGCGGGCAGGTCTTTGACCTGCAAGGATACTCCATCTTCACCATGGGCGGTGCCAGGAGCCACGACATCGAGAATGGCGTTCTGAATCCCAAAGCGCCTGATTTTGAAGAACAATACTGGGCTCTTCGCAGAATGGGCGCCCGATTCCGGGTCAACCACCACTCCTGGTGGAAACAAGAGCTTCCCGATAAATCCGAGTATGAGGAAGCTCGGCACAGCTTGGAAAGCATTCACTATGAGATGGACTATGTGATCACACACTGCGCCCCAAACAGCATCGTGGACATACTGGGAAACGGTGGATATGTTCACGACCAGCTGACCGGCTTCCTGGAGGAAGTCAAAGAACGGGCCAAGTTCCACTACTGGCTGTTCGGACATTACCACGACAACAAAATTATCGACGACCGCTTCGTCCTGCTCTGGAAGCAGATGGTACAAGTGGTGTAACAGGCCAAAGAGAAACGCAGGAGGCGCCTCCTGTGCTTCTCTTTGGCCTGTTTCAAAATAAGGCAGGTTCTGCCGGAAAGGAGAAGCTATGAACATCCGCAAAAACATCGATTATTCCGCCATGTTTGCGGCTCTGGACGCTGCGCTGACCGCCGAGATGCCCCAGATGCAACTCTGCTGCGAACTGGGCCGCATCGTCTGTTCCCGGCCGGAGAAAGGCGCGGCAGTGGCCGCAGCTGAATATCTGCACAGCCGTTTCCCCGATGTTTCCGGCTTCTCCCCGCGCAACCTTCGCCGGATGCGGGAGTTCTATCGGATGTATGAGGACACCCCCGAGTTGCTGAAGCTGGCCATGGAGATCAGTTGGACGCAGAATGTAGTCATTCTGGAAGCAGACATGGAGCCGGAGGAGCGGCGCTGGTATCTTCGTGCCGCTGGTCGTTTCGGCTGGTCAAAGGCAGAACTCCAGAGAAAAATCGATTCTGCCGCCCATCTGGAAATCCAACTCGACGAATCTGAGATTCAGTGCTATACTGAGTGCGATAGTAATGAGTTGGAGTGTACAGAGCATGATCAGGATACTTTTTCTCTGCCATGGGAATATTTGCAGAAGCCCGATGGCCGAGTTTATCATGAAGGATCTGGTGAAGAAAGCCGGTCTGGAGCAGAGCATTCAAATCGAGTCGGCAGCTACCAGCACCGAGGAGATCGGCAACCCGGTTTATCCGCCGACTCGCCGCAAGCTGTCCGAGCATGGCATCGACTGTTCCGGCAAACAAGCCCGGCAGCTTCTGAACAGCGATTACGAGAAGTACGACCTTCTGATTGGCATGGATCGGGCCAACCTGCGGAGTATGTACCGGATCTGCGGCGGCGATTTTGCCGACAAGATGCACCTGCTGATGGACTTTACCGACCGCCCCGGCGAGGTAGCCGATCCGTGGTACACCGACGATTTCGACACGACCTGGCGGGATGTGGAGGAAGGTTGCCGGGGATTGCTACAAAAAATAATCAGCAAGGAGGTGCGGACAAGTGGACAAGCTGGTTGTCAAAGGAGCGGAAATTAGTGTACAATGGAATTCCGAGCGAGATGATTTTATCAGCTTGACTGACATCGCCAAGCTGAAGGACAGCGACAATCCTCGCTACATTATCCAAAACTGGCTGCGGAACCGGAACACGATTGAGTTCCTGGGTGTTTGGGAATCTCTATACAACCCGTCTTTTAACCGTGTCGAATTCGATGCGTTTAGGAGTCAGGCCGGTCTGAACAGTTTTGTGATGACTCCCCAAAAGTGGGTAGAGGCAACCGGCGCTATCGGCATCGTTTCAAAAGCTGGTCGATACGGCGGCACTTATGCACACAAAGAGATTGCCTTTGAGTTTGCCTCCTGGATTTCTGTTGAATTCAAGCTGTATCTGGTCAAGGAGTTTGAGCGGCTCAAGACCGAGGAGATGAAACAACTTGGCTGGGACATCAAGCGAAACCTGGCAAAGATCAACTACCGCATCCATACGGACGCCATCAAGGAAAATCTGATTCCGCCCGAGCTTTCCGCAAAGCAGGTCTCCATGGTGTATGCCAGTGAAGCTGATGTTCTGAACATGGCCCTGTTTGGTATGACCGCAAAGCAGTGGCGGGACAGCCATCCCGATCTGAAAGGGAATATCCGTGACTACGCCAATGTCTCTCAGCTGGTCTGCCTGTCCAATCTGGAAAACCTGAATGCGGTGTTCATAAACGAGGGGATGTCTCAGGCCGAGCGGCTGACAAAACTCAACGCCATCGCCATCAGCCAGATGGAGATCTTGACGCAGGATCACCGCATCGAAGCTCTGGAGGCTCATAGCGGAGAACCATCTCCCATGGAGTAAAAAAAATAATATACTGGACGCTTGCGAATGGGTGAAGGCCGTGGCATCTATAGTGTTGCGATGTTCCAGAAACAGACCCAAACAAATGTTTGGGTCTGTTTTTTTGTATTCAAACAAAGTCATGTCACCGGTAAACGAAAGACCCGCGCGGCAAGGATTCGGCCGCGCGGGTCTTTCGTTTATTTTACACGCCAATAAGCAACGCTGTAAGGCGGCAGCTGACTTCCACCACCGAAGTCATGATACTCTCCTGTGATCAAATCATCCGCGCAGCCGGCGCCCGCATCAAAGTGCGCGGTGAACGGCTCCGCGTCTGCATTAATGGCCACCAGCACCCGCTCACCGTCTGCACTGCGCTCAAAAATATATTGCCGATTGGTCAGCAGCACGGTCCGGTATGTTCCATAACACAATGCCTTACTGCTGCGGTGCGCCCGCGCCAACTGCGATATAAAATCGCTCTTTTCATTTTCCACCGGCGCATCCATTGCGGGACGAAGCGCAGGGTCACCATCTTTCTTATCCCCCGTCTGCCCCCATTCACTCCCATAATATACACATGGGATACCAGGCATAGAAAATAACAGTCCGTATACTAATTTGAAGTGCTCTGGATTCTGCAGAATGGTGGCAATACGCGTCACATCGTGATTGTCCACAAAGCACAAAAGATGCTTTCCTTTATACAGCGTCCAAGGTTCCGCACCAAATTGACGCTGCAGGCTGTGCGCAATTTCAAACAGATTCATGCTGTTAAACGCAGAATACAAGCCTTTGTAGCACTCGTAATTGGTGCAGGAATCCAACATCTGGTCATTGACTCGCTGATTGTAATCTCCGTGCAGCATTTCGCCCACCAGAAAGAACTCCGGCTTCAGCGAAGCTGTAAAGCTTTTCAGCTTGCGCAGAAAATCCTGATCCAGGCAATAGGCCACATCCAGACGCAGCCCATCGATGTCAAATTCCTCCACCCAGCCGCGGATGCAGGAAAACAAATACTCCACCACGGCATCGTTGCGAAGATTCAGCTTCACCAGTTCAAAGTGTCCTTCCCAGCCCTCATACCACAAGCCATCGTTGTAGCCGTTGTTGCCGTCAAAGTTGATCAAAAACCAATCCTTATACGGACTGTTCCAGCGGTTTTTTAAAACATCCTGAAAAGCCCAGAATCCGCGTCCCACATGATTGAACACGCCATCCAGCACCACGCGGATCCCTGCGTCGTGCAGCGCCCTGCACACAGCCGCAAAGTCTTCATTGGTTCCAAGGCGACAGTCCACCTTTGTATAATCCCGGGTATCATACCCATGCGCATCCGATTCAAAGACCGGAGAAAAATAGACCGCATTGGCCCCCAGCTTTTGGATATGCGGGACAAAATTCAGCACTTTGCGGATTCGCGGCGAGCACACGCCGTCATTTTCCCGCGGCGCACCGCACATTCCCAATGGATAAATCTGATAAAACACGCTCTCTTCAAACCACATCTGCAGCGCCTCACTTTTCTGTTGGTGGTAACAGTATAGCATATTTTGAGAAGCTCTGTAAAAAGAAAATGGGCGAGTGCCCCCCAGGAACAAAAAACGAAAAAAGAATTGACTTCTTAGGAATATCTATGGTAAAATAATATCCGCTGACATGAAACCATGTCTTTTTGCGAGGATGGCGGAATCGGCAGACGCGCACGTTTGAGGGGCGTGTGGTTATACCATGCGAGTTCAAGTCTCGTTCCTCGCACCAAAACAGAAAAGGCCGCCGGCGAATGCCGGCGGCCTTTTTGTTTCATCAAAGCCTCCTTTATCAGGCAGGCGCTTTCTTTCAATCTTTCGAATAACGTGGTGCATAGCTGCTGTCCGATCAACCAATATTAAGTTGAAAGAAGGTGGATGCATGAGAATTCCAAACCACATCGGAATCATTCCAGACGGGAACCGGCGCTGGGCCACCCGTGCAGGACTGGCCCAAAAGGACGGCTACATCCATGGATTGACGCCCGGATTGGATTTGCTGAGACTGGCATGGGAAGCCGGCGTCCGTGAGATCACTTATTATGGATTTACAACGGATAATTGCAAACGGCCGCCGGAGCAAGTCTTCGCTTTTTCCAAGGCCTGCGTGGAAGCAATCCGCCGAATCGCTTCCGAACCCGTTTCGCTTCTCGTACTCGGCGACCAAAACTCCTCTGTCTTTCCGGAAGAGCTTCGGCCTTATACCGTTCGAACAGACCTGAACGGCGGCGGTATGCGCGTCAATTTTCTGGTAAACTACGGCTGGGAATGGGATCTTGCCGAATTAAATGCGCCCGGCAGCAACCGCAGACAAATTTGCAGTGAACTTCGCTCGCACGATATTTCTCGGGTCGATTTGGTCATTCGCTGGGGCGGCATGCGCCGATTGTCCGGCTTTCTGCCGGTACAATCTGTTTATGCCGATTTCTTCGTTGTAGACCGGCTTTGGCCTGATTTTCAGCCGGATGACTTTTTCCAGGCGCTGCAATGGTATCAAGCGCAAGACGTAACGCTGGGCGGTTGACCCCACTTTTTCCCCTTTTGAAAACATGGTATGATAAGGATACAAAAGGAGGGATGCTGCGTGGAATATCCGGAACGGTATTGGGATGATATTCTCTTTTTCTTTGACCGGTTTCCGGCAGAATTGGAACTGTATCGCGCTTTTTCGGAACAGATGGAACGGGTGTTTGACCAGGCGCGCGTCAAGGTACAGAAGAGTCAGATCAGTTTTTACGGACGGCATCTTTTCGCCGCCGCCTCACTTCCCATCCGGCGCAAAAAAGGATGGCCGGAGCACTGTCTCATCGTCACTTTCGGTCTTGGGAGAAAACTGGACTCTGCCCGGATCGCCGTTGCAGTCGAACCCTACCCCGGTCGCTGGACTCATCATATGCTGCTCACTGCGCCGCAGCAGCTGGACGCGGAATGGCTCAGCTGGATGGAAGAGGCCTGGTATTTTTCGCAGACAAAATAAAAAAGCGCGCTCTGCCCGTCAGAGCGCGCTTTTTGATGCGGTGAATTCATCCGCGAATCCCCGTCAGCAGCCAAAAGGCAATGCACAGGATCGCCGCGCATACCACAAGGCAAAACACCAGATTGCTGTGTTTCACCCCCACTCCTCCTTTCCATGCACAAGCCAGGTCAAGTAGCCTTGCAGTGCCGCAGTGCTCTGCACGGCCTGGAACAGAAAGAGAAAGAGCAAAAATCCCAGAAGATCCTTTTGAAAAGGGATTTTCAGCTTTTTCTGATAGAGATAGGTGCTCAGGAACAGCACCACGCTCACGGCCAGTGTAAACAGCGTCAAACATCCGGCCAGGTAGTAATACCCGCACAAAGCCAGCAAAACGCCGGGCAGCAGCCCGAACAAAAACGCCAGGTCCAGATAGATGACCCACAGATTGACCCATGTAAAATAGCGGGAATAGGCGCTGCCCTGGCGCCAGGGCGGAACAGAGGACAACCCCTCCAACATTCCGATTGCCCAGCGCTTTCGCTGATTGTACAGACCGTTGCAGGTTTGCGGAACTTCCGTATAGCCGACTGCGGCAGGCTCATAAGACGAAACCAGCCCCTGCTGCAGCAGCGCATACGTCAATACAATATCCTCTCCGAGCACATTCTGCCAACCGCCCGTTTCACGCACCACTTCCGTTCGATAGGCGCTGAAGGCCCCCTGTGCCACCAACGTAGAATGGTAGCTGCCCTGAAACCGTTTGACAGCCGCGATGCTGAGAAGATAATCATAATTCTCCATTCGGGTCGCCAGAGACGCACGCGCGTTCCGGACAAACAGATTTCCTGCCACGCATACGCTGGAAGCGGCAGTGATGTGATTCATCATTCGCCGGACTGCCTGCTTCTCCAGACAGGTATCCGCATCCACTGTCAGAAAAAATGGGGTATGGACCTGCGCCAGACCACAGTTGAGCGCATTGGCTTTTCCCAGCTGCGGGCAATAGAGATATTCCACCTTCCGCTTTTCCCCGGCCAGCCGCTGCATGTTCAGCACCTCTTCCCGGGTGCCGTCTTCCGAAGCATTGTCAATCACCAAAAGCCGAATCATCCCCTGGTAGTCCTGCTCCAGAACAGCGCGGATTGCCTGCGAAATCGCTGCTTCTTCATTGTGCGCGCACATGAGAATCGTTGTCTCCCGATCAGTATCCGGATAGCTGCGCAGGCGCCAGTGAATAAGATTGGAAAAGAACATGGCACTCATCAGGAAACCCGGCAAAAGTGCGATTCCGATAATCGCCCACCAGACGTACCATTGCGGCAGCGCGCAGGAAGCTTCCTGTGCCCAGAAAACTGAAAAATACACTGAGACGGCCAGCCACAAAGCGCCGAAGCCCAGCGACAAAAGAAACTTGCCTTTCAAATGACCACCTCCTTTCTCTCCAATGTACGTGGCAGAGTCGGAAATGGTGATTGAGGCGAAATGAACGCCTATGATATAATGAAAGGCACAGTCTACGAAAAGAGGAACCGATTATGACCATGCTGGAGCGCATGCAGTGCGCAGAAGCCTACTGTTCAGACCACCGGGATATGCCGGCACACTTGCAGGACAAAGCCAAAACGCTTTGCTGGCAATACAATCAGACCGCCCCTTTTGAAACGGAAAAACGCGGAAAAATTTTGAAGCAGTTGTTTGGAACGTGCCACCCACTGACCTTTGTGGAGCCGTCCTTCCACTGCGACTATGGCTTTAACATCCACACCCACGGCTTGGCCGTCATCAACTACAACTGTGTGATTCTGGACACATCTCCGGTCCACATCGGCGCCAACGCCTTTCTGGCGCCGGGCGTGATCATCGCCTGTTCGGGCCATTCGCTGGATGCCGCGCAGCGCGCCGCCGGAATCGGCACTTCCGCGCCTGTGACGCTGGAGGACGATGTCTGGATCGGAGCCGGTGCGGTTCTCTGCGGTGGAGTGACCATTGGTGCCGGAAGTGTGATCGGGGCCGGGAGCGTGGTGACACGCAGCATTCCCGCTGGTATGGTGGCCGTGGGAACCCCCTGCCGCCCGCTGCGGCCTGTGACCGAAGCGGACCGCCTTTCTCCCCTGACCATAACGGCGGAGGAGGAGTAATTTGCTGTTTTTTGATAAAAACAGACATTTTACCGAAAAAAGCTCTTGACTTTTCCGCATCAAAATGCTATCCTATTCAAGCAGGGTAAGTTCCCTGTGTAGAACATGCGGATGTGGCGGAATTGGCAGACGCGCTAGATTCAGGTTCTAGTGAGGGCAACTTCATATGGGTTCAAGTCCCTTCATCCGCACCAGGTCAGGTACCCGTTCGGGTACCTGATTTTTTTATATCTGTATGTCAGGAGGAAATGCGATGTTACTCATTCAAAACGGACACATCAAGTCCATGGCCGGCCCCGATTTGGAGCGGGGCTGCGTACTGATCGATGACAACGGGATCATCGCCGCTGTCGGGCCGGAGCTGGAGGCTCCCGCCGGCGCGCAGGTGATTGACGCAGGCGGCCGTCTGGTCACGCCCGGATGTGTGGAAGCGCACTGCCACATCGGTCTGGACAATGAGGGCATGGGCTGGGAAGGCCACGACTACAACGAAATTGTGGACCCCATTACCCCGCAGCTGCGCGCCATTGACTCCATCAATCCCCAGGACGAGGCGTTCGGTCTTGCGCTGCGCGGTGGCGTGACCTGTGCGTGCACCGGTCCGGGAAGCGCCAACGTGGTGGGCGGCACTTTTGTGGTGCTGAAGCTGGCCGGCAAACGTGTGGACAACATGATCTTGAAGGACCCGGCCGCCATGAAATGCGCGTTCGGCGAAAATCCCAAGCGTTGTTACGGCTCCAATATGAAAAAGAGCCCCATGACGCGCATGGCCACCGCCGCGCTTTTGCGGGAGCTTTTGTTCAAGACCCGCCGCTACCGGGACGACAAAGCCGCCGGGAAAGAACCCGCCTTTGACATGAAACTGGAAGCCATGATCCCTGTGATCAACGGTGAAATTCCTTTAAAAGCACACGCCCACCGCGCCGACGATATTCTGACGGCGGTACGCATCGCCCGGGAGTTCCATGTAAAAATCACGCTGGATCACTGCACGGATGGCTCTCTCATTGCGGACGAACTGGCCAAAGAAGGGCTCCCCGCTTTTGTGGGCCCCTCTCTGGGCGGAAAGAGCAAGATCGAATTGCTGAACAAGAGCTTCCGCACACCGGCTGACCTGCACGCTGCGGGCGTCAGCGTCAGCATTATTACCGACGCGCCTGTCATTCCCCTGCAGCATCTGCCTCTGTGCGCCGGTCTGGCCGTCAACGCCGGGCTGGAAGAAGACGAAGCCTGGCGCGCCATCACCATCACACCGGCCACGCAGCTGGGTGTGGGCGACCGGGTGGGCAGTCTGGAGCCCGGCAAGGACGGCGATGTGGTCATCTGGACTGCCGACCCTCTGCGCACGGTGGGAGGCGAGGCCGCAATGACCATTGTAAACGGAAAGGTGGTTTATTCTGCACTGTAACAGTGCACCTGTTTCACGGATAAAGGAGTACATTCATGACAACACAACAGCGTTATGACGCCAAACGAAAACGCCTTCAGCAAAAACTGGAGCGGCTGGACCACCAGGAAGAGCGCGCTCTGCAGCGGGAAGCCCGTCACGATGCCCAGATTGCCCGGGACCTCGCGGGTGTTCCCGGCCATTTTGCCCACGGACTGAATTTCTACAAACTATTCTGGATGTTTTTTCTGTGCTGCTTCCTCGGCGTTGTGATCGAGACGGTTTTCTGCTGGGTCGTCTCGGGACATTTGACCCAGCGCACCGGTCTGGTATGGGGCCCCTTCAATTTAATTTACGGCATCGGAGCCGTTTTGCTGACCATTTGTCTGCGCCCCTTTATCGGAAAAAGCGACCGCTGGATCTTCGTGGGAGGTTCGGTTCTGGGCGGCGCCTTCGAATATTTCTGCAGCTGGCTGCAGGAGACAATTCTGGGCACGGTCAGCTGGGACTACTCCGGCTATCCCTTCAACCTGAACGGCCGCATCAACCTCCTGTACTGCCTGTTCTGGGGCGCGCTGGCTCTGGTGTGGATCAAGGAGATTTATCCGCGGCTGAACGGGTTCATCGAACGGAACGTCTCCAAGGTTTACGGTCTGACGCTGACCTGGATTCTGATCGTATTCATGCTGGCCAATTCGCTGGTCAGCGGCGCGGCAGTCCTGCGCCAGGCGCAGCGTTACGATGGGATCCCCGCCACCAGCGGCTGGCAGCAGCTCATGGACAAACAGTATCCCGACGAGCGCCTTGCCAAAATTTATCCCAGCATGGTGCGAACGGACTGAAGTTTCTGTTAAAAAGAGCGTGCAACAAACCGTTGCGCGCTCTTTTCTTTTCATTTTGAGCCGTCTGTGCTAGGATGTGGGCAGAAAGGAAGGATTCACCCATGTCAAAACCGCTTGCAGAAATTCTGCGCACCGCCCGCCAGAACAAAAGTCTCACGCAGGAACAGCTGGCCGCGCAGCTGTATGTGACGCGCCAAACCGTGAGCAGCTGGGAAAAAGGGCGGACGGAACCCGACCTGGAAACACTGCGAAAGGTGTGCCGGGCGCTGGACCTGTCACCGGAGGAACTGCTGCTGGGCAGTTCTGCTCCCGAGGGCGGAAGCGCTGCGCTGATACGCTCTGCCTCGGTTTGCTTCTGGAGCATGACGGTGCTCTGTCTATTGCAAGGTATTCTGGCATGCGTTTTGCGTTCGCTTACGCCCGGCCTCTACGCCGGCCTGTTGTTTCTCTGCCAGGTGACGTTCTATCCCATTTTTTCCTACATGCTTCGGCACCGGGATTATACGCTGCTGGCAGGTTACGATGCAAACGCCGCTTACGATTTTCCGGCACTGCGACACATGGTGGCCCTGCTGCACGTCAGCTGGGCCGCCAACGGCCTGCTGACAGCCATTCTGGGTGGCCTGCTGTTTGTTCTTCCGCCTGCCCTTCCCTGGCTGATTCTGGTTTATATGACCAATCTGTGCGTCACGGCTCTGGTAATTGAAAATAAATGCAGCGAGCAGGTGTATCTGCCCGGCTCCCGGGACCGAAGTTTGGCCCGGATGACAAAATGGAGCACCCTGCTGGGGGTTCTGATGCTTCTGACCGGTGTTGAATGGGGTGTGGCGCTTTGCTTTGTCACCGACCCGCAAACACTTCCCATCGGGCCGTTTCTTCTCTCCCTCTTTGGCCAGCAGATCTGCGGCGGACTGCTTCTGTTCAGCCAGAACCGGGCTGCCCGCAGCGCCGTGAATCAGGGGGTGGAATCCTGCCCCCTGACACGCACTTCCCGCCTCAGTCTGGTTGCGTATATTCTTCTGTTCCTCTGGATGACTTGGGTGCTGCTGTGACTTTTCTTTTGAATAAAAATGCGGTATACTGATAGCCGAAGGAGGGATGTTCATGCGCCGCCGTGTTTCTGTCAAACCGGGAAAGGGCCCATCCGCATTGGGATTTGTTGTCGGCCTTGCGTTTGTGGTCATTGGGGTGACGGTTGTCATTCCTTCCGCCGGGCTTTTCGGGCTGCTGTGGACGGGCGTAGCCATTGCAATCTGCGTGATGCACGGAATCAATCTGTTCTCCAAAAAAGGGATCTCCACCCACGAGCTGATCGTGGATGATGCGGATCGCTCAGTGGAGCAGCGTCTGGAGCAAGTGCGCGCATTGTACGAGCAGGGCCTCATCACACAGGCCGAGTACGAAGAAAAGCGAAAAGAGCTGCTGGATCAGCTCTGATCCAAAGGGAGGCATTTTTTGTGAAAAAAGTCGGATTTATTGGATTGGGTGTCATGGGAACCGCCATGGCGCAGAACCTGCTGAAGGCAGGCTTCGAGGTATTCGTTTGGGCGCGTCACCCTGAAAAAGCTCAGGCCACCCTGGACAAGGGCGCCCATTGGTGCGATACACTGGCGGACTGCGCCCGCGGCCGGGACGCAGTGATCACCATGGTGGGCTTTCCCCAGGATGTGCGGGAAGTATACTTTGGTGAGGGCGGAATTCTGGACAACGCGGACAAAGGCACCCTGCTGATCGATATGACCACCACCAGCCCCCGTCTGTCCGTAGAGATTCACACCGCAGCAATCCAAAAAGGACTGCGGGCGGTAGACGCGCCTGTTTCCGGCGGTGATGCCGGCGCCCGGAATGCCACATTGTCCATCATGATGGGCGGCGACAAAGCCGACTGCGAGGCCTGCATGCCCCTGTTTGAGGCTATGGGCAAAACCATTGTGTACGAGGGACCGGCCGGAAGCGGCCAGCACACCAAAGCTGCCAACCAGATCGCGCTGGGCGGGGCCATTGCCGGCGTGTGCGAAGCCATCAGCTACGCCAAAGCGGCCGGGCTGGATGTCCAGACCATGCTGAACAGCATCAGTCAGGGTGCGGCGGGCTCCTGGCAGATGAGCAATACCGCGCCCCGGATGCTGAAAGGGGATTTTGCTCCGGGCTTTTATGTGAAACATTATGTAAAAGATTGCAATATCGCGCTGGAGGAAGCCGGGGAACGCGCACTGAGCCTTCCGGTTCTGCAGACCGTGCGGGACATGTACGCACAACTGGAAGCGGACGGCCTGGGTGACGACGGAACGCAGACGCTGATCCACTATTATGAAAAAAAGTGATAAAACCCAAAGGCCGGGGCCGTGCTTGACGCACGGCCCCGGCCTTTTTTCACAACTGATTCAAAAGAGGCCGCAGAAAGGCTTCATCCACCCAGTCGCAGCGTTTTCCGTCCGCCTCCTGCAGCGCTTCGGCCCAGGGCGGCATCGATGCAGGCGGATTTTTTTCCAGCGAGCGGCGCAGCAACCGGCACAGAGTTCTGTCTTTCCAGGTCATGGCCTGCTCATCGCAGGCGCCCCGGCAATACACAAAAGGAATGTGCTCCAACGGGCCCTGAAAATTGGCGCGACGAATCTTTTCCACTTCTTCAGCATCCAGAGGGGAAGCTCCCACTCCAAAAACCAAAATCCTCTTTTGCGGCATCTTCGCGCAAAATTTTTTCAAAAACGGCACACAGGATACACGGCCGGCGTAAAGGCCGCCGCCCGCCAGAACGGTATCAAAGCCGGCCAGTTCTTCCACTTTCAGGCCTCGGATCTCACGGCAGGGACAATCCAGCTTCTGCGCCAGCATGTGGGCATACCGGGCGGTGGAGCCATATTTTGAGCGATAGATCACCACGGCATTCATTGCTGCATCTCCTTTCCCCCGGCTTCGATCCGCCCGGTGCCTTCATAAAGTTTCATCATACATTCATAAAACAGGCTCAGCTGCTTGTCCGAGTAATCCGCAAACAAAAGATGCAACTTCTCCTCATGAACGTGCGCATAGTCTGCCAGAAACTGCTCCGTTTTTGGGGTCGGAACAATGGCGCAGGCACGCGGGTCCGCCGCATTGGCGCGCAGCTCTACAAATCCATTTTTCTGCAGGAGGGCCGCCAGTTTCTTAATGTTCTGACGGGAACACCCCAGCATCCGTCCCAGTTCCGTAAAGGTGGGGCTTTCTCCGTGTATCTGCGCCTGGCGCGCCATGACCAAAAGCATAAACTGCTTCAGTGTTAATTCACCCTGCTCCTTATCAAAGGCGGTCTGCAGGCGGTTTTGCAGAATAAACAAACTTGCAAACAATCCTTTCTCCTGCTTTGCGCGCCCCAAACCGTATTCCTGCATCCACTTTTCCATGGTCAACACCTCTTTCTTATATTAGCAACTAGTTACTAATATGTCAATAAAAAAGACCCGCTGTCAGCGGGTCTCTTTTTCCGGGAATGAACTGTCCGGTTTTTTCAGGGAAAACGTCGAACAAAGTGCGCCAAAGCGGCAGGCCTTCAGGCAGGCGCCGCAGCGAATGCACTGGGTGGAGTTGGGGGTCTTCCACACCGGAATGTCCAGTTTGCACGCCGCTTGACAAGCGCCGCAATGGGTACACTTGGAAGCATCCACCTGAAACCGATACAGCGCAATGGGATTGAACAGGCCGTACACAGCTCCCAGCGGACAGGCATAGCGGCAAAACGGGCGATTGACCAACACAGACAGCACCAGAACCAGAACAAGCAGTGCCATTTTCCAGGCGTAAAGCCACCCCAGAGAACGGCGAAGCCCCTCGTTGAGCCACACCAGCGGAATGCCGCCGAACAGCGTCCCGCTGGGGCAGACATAGCTGCAGAACCAGGGCTTTCCCTGCCCGACAAAATCCACCACCACCAAGGGCAACAGAATGACGAACACCGCCAGAAGCACATAGCGCAGGAATTTTAAAAAGCGGTCGCCCGGCAGGCGGCGCAGCTTGCGCGGAAAAGGAATTTTATACAACAGGTCCTGCACCAGGCCGAACGGGCACAGCCAGCCGCACACAAAACGCCCTGCCAGCGTCCCCACAAAGGCAAGAAACCCGAACACATACAGGGAGAAGCGGAAACTGGAACTGCCTAACACCGCCTGCAGCGCACCGATGGGACAGGCGCCCACCGCACCGGGGCAGGAATAGCAGTTCAGCCCGGGCACGCACAACTGTTTGAAAGGGCCGGAATAAATCCGCCCCTTTAAAAAACCCGTTACATAGCCATTGGTCAGCGCTGCAAATGCGATCTGGACCCAAAGGCGCAGATTCTTTTTTTGTTGTTTCAGCCAACTAGCCAAGACCAATACACTCCATGCAAATATTACTCGCCTTCATCCAGACCTGCTGGACTTCGCCCCGGACAGCGCCGGCTGCCATCATCCCCACAGCCGCCACCAGCAGTGCGGCTGCCAACCATCGTTTCGCCCGCTCGCTCATATCAGCCCGCCTGCTCCACTGCATCCAGATGCGCGTCGATATACGCCTGCCAGGCCTCTTTGGAGGGAATCATTCCCACCAGTGCATTGCCCACAGGCTTTCCCTCACTGTCCACAAAATAAGTGGTAGGGAACGCATACAGGCTGGACGCTAAATCACTGCGATACAGGTCCAGATCCATGGGAATATGCAGATAATCCGCACCGGTTTCCGTCACGATCTGCGCGGCTTTTTCCATTTGGCTGTCGCTGATGGTTCCGTCCGAATTGAGTACATCGCCCACAATGCCGATCACCTGCACGCCTTTTTCCGCGTACTCCTGGGCGATTTCTCCCAAGTCCGGCATTTCCTGCAGGCAGGGGCTGCAATAAGTGGCCCACACGTTGATGACCGTGAGCTTATAGTCTGCAAACACCGAAGCGTCCACCGGAGTCCCGTCCAGATCCTGCGCGGAGAGTTCGCTGAAATCCACCGGCGTATCGGTTCCGTCATATTCCGGGTCCACCTGATACCCTTCCTGAACCGACTGCGACTCACTGGCCGCAGATGAGGACGGCGGGGTCTGGGACGAAGAAGATGTGCTTTCGCTTTCGCCCGCGGATGCACAGCCGGCCAGCATGGCCGCAGCCAGCACTGCCGCTAACGTTTTTTTCCAGTTCTTCATACAAAACCTCCCGGGAAAGTTCTTTTTTGCATCATACCAGCCTGAGGCAGTCCCGTCAAGTGACTTTGTCACGTTCTGCCCGCTCTAAAAAAAGACGATTTTGCTTGCAAAATCGTCTTTTTCCATCACAGCACCTTGCCGAGAAAATCCTTCAGGCGCGGATTTTTGGGGTTTGCAAAGAATTCTTCCGGCGCGGCATCCTCTACAATGACGCCCTCGTCGATGAAAATCACTCTGCTTGCCACTTCCCGCGCAAACGCCATTTCGTGCGTGACAATGGCCATGGTCATGCCGTCCTGTGCCAGCTTCTGAATGACGTCCAGCACTTCGTGCACCATTTCGGGGTCCAGCGCACTGGTGGGTTCGTCAAATAGCATCACGTCCGGCTGCATGGCCAGGCAGCGCACAATGGCCACACGCTGCTTCTGGCCGCCCGAAAGCTGGATGGGATACGCCCCGGCGCGATCGGCCAGGCCCACGCGGCCCAGCAGCTCCAGGGCATTTTTTTCCGCTTCCGCCTTGGGCACGCCCTTGATTTTCGTCGGTCCCAGCGTGATATTGTCCATCACGGTCATATTGTTGAACAAGTTGAAGTTCTGGAACACCATGCCGATCTTCTGGCGCATTTTGTTGATGTCCGTCTGCTTGGAAGTAATGTCCACGCCTTCAAAAATAATCTGGCCGCCGGTGGGGACCTCCAACAGATTCAGGCAGCGGAGGAACGTGGATTTACCAGACCCTGACGGGCCGATCACCGCCAGCACGTCCCCTTTGCAGATGTCAATGGAGATGCCTTTGAGCACTTCCAGATGCTTGAATTTCTTTTCAAGGCCCTTGACCTCGATGAGCTTATCTTGTGACACTCTTGCTCATCCTCCTCTCAAACGCGGCCACCAGCTTGGACAGCGGGAACACGATGATGAAATACAGAATCGCAGCGATGACATAGCACTCCAGACTGCGGTAAGTAGCAGCGCGCACGTCGCCCGCGCGGAACATGATCTCATGCAGGCCGATCATGTTCAAAACGCTGGTCTCCTTGATCATGGTGACGAACTCATTGGCCAGCGCGGGCAGAATGTTGCGGATGGCCTGCGGCAGAATGACATAGCGCATGGCCTGGCCCTGCGTCAGGCCAATGGCGCGGGCCGCTTCCAGCTGGCCGCCCTCCACAGCGCCGATGCCGCTTCGGATGACCTCACTCAGGTATGCGCCCGAGTTCAGGCTGACGGAAATCAGGCCCCAGAAAAGAATGGTGAAGTTCGTATCCGAAAATTTCAAGCCGGCGGCCGAAGCGCCGAAATAAATGATCATGACCTGTACCATCAGCGGAGTAGCACGCAGCACTTCCACATAGGCGGTGCACAAAAAGCGCACCACACCTTTCAGCGTCTTCTTCAGGCTTCCGTCCGTGTTGGCGGGCTTCCACATACGGCCGCCGGCAATCAGCAGGCCCAGGCAGACGCCCATCAACACCGCAAAAAAGGAGACCAGAAGGGTGTTCTTTACGCCATCCCAATAAAAGCTTGAATATTTGAGCCATATTTTCCACATGGTCTCAAACGAGAAAATGCTGCTCATAACTTCCTCCTCTTACCTTACAATAGAACAAAACACTCCGGCGGAACGGCCTGCGTTCCGCCGGATCGTGCATTTTGTCTGCTTACTCAATGCCCAGCTCGGAAGTTTTCTCCATCGCTTCCACATACCACTCGGAGATCTTTCCGCTCTCCTCGTACTCGGCAATTTTTTCGTTGATGAACTCCTGCAGGCTGGTATTGCCCTTCATCACGCCTGCGCAGAAGCCGCTTTCGTCCGACTCAATCACCAGCGTGCTGATGCCGATGCCCTCGTAGTTTTTCACATACTGCTCGGCGCTCACCTTATCGATCAGAACCGCTTCGCAGTTGCCGGCCACCAGCTCCATCACAGCTGCGGGGAACTGAGGCAGCAGGTTCGCCGTGACATTGGGAAACTGCTCTTCCAGCAGCGTTTGCTGAACGGTGCCCTTCTGCGTTGCAATGGTCTTTCCGTCCAAATCGGAGATCTGCGTATAGGTTTCTTCCTGACCTGCCGGTACCAGCAGCACCTGGCCGCCTTCAAAATACAGATCACTGAAGTCGATGCTCTGTTTGCGCTCTTCCGTAGCGGACAGACCGGCCAGTGCGATGTCGGCCGCACCGGACTGAACTGCAGGCACAACGCCGTCAAAAGCAATGTCCATGATCTCCAGCTCCACGCCCAGGTCATCGGCCAGCGCCTGCATGATGGACGGGTCCAGGCCAACGATGTTTCCCTCTACGTCTTTAAACTCAAAGGGTGCGTACTGGCTCTCGGTTGCCACGATCAGCTTGCCGCGCTCCTGAATGGCTTCTACCGTGTGCTCGGCTACATTTCCTTCCACCGCAGAGGTGGAATCCGCCGCAGAAGCGGAACCTGCAGACGTGGAACCTGTCTCCATAGAAACATCGCTGTTCACCGTGGACTCACCGCCGCACGCCACCAAACTGAACGCCATGGTCAACGCTGCCAAAATGGCTGCAACTTTTTTCATCATAAGACTTCCTCTCCTCCAAAACAGCACCGTGTATTTTCACGGCTTTGTCTCTTTCACTGTGCTCTCATTATATGCGCATATTTATGCAAAGTCAAGGGTATAGCCTGTATATTTTATCATTTCGTGAATTTTAACAGCAAAAGACTTTTGCCTCTTCAGATTCTGTGCGTTTCGCTCAACTCCCGGTAAATTTTGCCGATTCGTATTCCACTTTCCAACATTTTCCGCAAAGACAGCATGCATATTTCTGCTGCATAGAATGAATATTATGTATAAAACCGCATCGGTCACAAATCAGTCAAAACGCAAGAAACCTTTTCGAAACATCCACTATTTTAGTGCATTTCATGGAAAATGCAACGAACCAACTCTTTCCGCTTGTATTTTACCGTATTTCGAATTTATACTTAATAGCACAAGATACTATTAGTATTTGGCGCCCAAGTGGATTTTGAAAGAAATCAGTCGCCGGGAAACAAAATTGTTTTCCGGTTTTTTCTTTGTCCGGGCGCATCATTCGGAAAGGACGTGCAACATTGAAAAGAGCAACCGCTTACTTACTGAGCTTTTGCCTGGTGTTCTCGCTTGCCGCCCAAACGCCTCGTGCTTGGGCAGATGAGATTCCGGCACTGCCCTCGGAAAGTGTGACCGAACCCCAGCCCGAATCGGCTGCCGGCGAGTCCGAAGAAGAGCTTTCCTCTCAGGACCCGCAGCCGGAAACTCCCATCGAGGAGACCGAGCCGGAAGGCGCTTTCACCGAACCCGATTCTTCGGTGGAGGCGGAAGAAGCCCTTCCGGAAGAGGCGGAACCCGAAGAGGAACCCGGCGAAGAGGACCCGGAGCTTCTGACACTGGCCGAGGAGGCAGAAGAAGAGCCCGGTGCCCCGGTGGGCGCGCTGGAAATCACCATCATCGCCGCCCTGCCCCTGGAAAAGGACACTTCGTTCCAGGCGACGCTGGACGGCCCCAGTGCCCGCAGCGAAACAATTCTGCTTCCTGCCGCATCATCCGACACGCTGCCCATGGGCAAGCTGAGCCTGAGCGGACTGGAAAACGGAACGTATACATTGACGCTGCGCGGAGCCGGCTTTGCAACATATACACAAAGCTTTGAAGTAAACGGCCTTGTGTACGAAATGCAGCTGTACACCGATCAAATTTCCGGTTTTCAGAGCGGCAAAGCCCCGGGTGTGCTGCTCATTGGCGACGTGAACGCCAGCGGCACGGTGGACGGCACCGACCTGTCCTCCCTGATCGATGTTCTGGAGAGCGACGGATACGACGGCAGCTGCGACCTGAACGGAGACGGCACCGTTGATCTGCTGGACCTGCAGCTTCTGGCCGGAAGCTACAATACCGGCGTCGGCCGGCAGGCCTTCCTTTCCACCCGTTTGCCCGCCGCGCTGGCGCAGACCGCCGCCGGTCAGCAGACGCAGATTCAGGGCGATGTAAACGAGGTGCTGAACAGCACCGGCAGCGTTCTTTTGGAGAACACCGCCGGCGCCATCACGCCCGATACGCCCGCGGTTCTGGACTTTGATTTTGCCGGAGAGGACAAGGCTCCGGTCGTCATGGAAGGAATGAGCATCCAATCGCCGCTGGGCACGGACAACACCGTCACTCAGGCCACGATCCACGTGGTGTATGAGGACGCCGACGGCGTTGAGCGCGAGATGGACATCCCCGTGAGCACCGTATCCACACTGGCACGTTTGGGTGGCGTGCAGCAGCAGGCCGATGGCACCCTGGTGGTGGACTTCGGCGGACAGATTGCCGTCAAGAAGGTTTCTCTGCGCATCACGGCCACCTCCGGCAGCAGCAATCTGGCGGAAATCTCCAAGGTGGAGTTTCTCAACGACATGGAGAGCCGGATCCCTGCCCCTCAGATGGACATTCCCGCCAACGTTCGGGTGGAAAATGGCCACCGTGAATTTACTGTGACCTGGGATAATGCGGTCAACGTGACCGGATACGAAGTGCTGGTCCAGCACGGCGGTGTACAGGAGACTTACAAAATCGCAACCAACCGGCTGACCATCACCCGCTTTGCCGGTGACAAGCTGGTCAACCAGACAGAGTACACGGTACAGGTACAGTCCCTGAACGGCGAATGGCGCAGCGGCTACGGCGACGCGGTCATTGCACGGCCCGAGGCCACCAAAAAACCCGCCGCACCGGATTATCTGAACCTGACCGGCAAATTCCAGCGCATTGAAGCCAGCTGGAAAGCCATGGACGATACCGATACTTACAATCTTTACTATCGTGAGGCGGACACCGGCGAATACATCTGCGTCCGCGGCATCGAGACAAACAGCTACACCATTGGCGGATTGAAAAACAACACGCGCTATCAGGTGTATGTCACCGGCGTCAATGATTTGGGCGAAGGCGATGCCTCGCTGGTTGCGGCGGCTTCTACCGTCAACGTGACGCCGCCCACCCTGCCCGCCTATCAGCTGATCAACACCGCCGGAGATGCAGGTCAAACGACTGCCCACATCACCTCTGTGACGCACAAGGTTGGCTTTATGAAAGACAGCCCTCTGGATGAAGGCGACGCTTCCAGCGCTCTGGGTGTGGTCGACAATGACTACACTTCCTTCTACCAGCTCAACGACTGGGATGACGGAGCGGTCTACCCTGACAACGGCGGTCTGCGCTTCACCTTTGACCAGGCTTACCACATTGGAGCCATTGCCCTGGCGCAGCCCGAAGACGCGGGCATGTACGGCCATGTTCGCCTGTATGCCACCGATGAAAACGGAAAGGAACAGCAGATTTCCGGCGTGACCATCGGCCAGCGTTCCAGTGAAAACGGGCGCAAATATTACTATATTAAAATTCCCGGCGGTGTGACCACCCAGTCCCTGCGGCTGTGCGTAGGTCATCTGTACGGCGGCAGCTACGTCACAGTTGCGGAGGTGCGCTTCTATGCGTACGACAGCATTGAGGATGACATTCTGGCGCTGTACGCAGACGATCTGCACATCACCCTGAAACCGGAGGTAAATGCGGACACCATTGCTGCGCTTCGCACCCGGCTGGATACCCCCGACCCGGTCAGCGGAGAAAAACATCCGGAATACACGAACCTTCTGAAAGAACTGGAAAACGCCGAGGGCCTGCTGGATTCTCAGCTGCGCCAGACGATTTCCATCGATCCGACCATCACAGCCGCTGCAGACAAACATCTGGGCTTCACCGGCCTGAACGCCTGGCAGCCCCTGGGTGTAACCGCCCACGCCGGCGAGCAGATCGTGATCTATGTGGGTCACAACACGCTGAAGACCGGCACCAAGACCAACCTGCAGCTGATTGCCACCCAGTACAACGCTGAGGTTTCCAATTATCAGTCCAAGCCCATCTCTCTGAACGTGGGCCGCAACGAGATCACCATTCCCCAGATTCAGAGTCTGGATACCGAACAGGGCGGTGCTTTGTACATTCAGTACGTAGGCAGCAATGCTGCGGATCAGTACTCTGTACGCGTCAGCGGCGGAACGCCCATTGCCGTGCTGGATCTCCACGGCGTGACAGACGCCCAGCAGCGCCTGGCGCTGACCCGCACCTACGTAGAGCAGCTGGAGCAGCAGGTGGCTGCGCTGAAGCAGAGCCATGACGAGCTGCACCTGGGCAGCGGTATCGCAGCCGTGGACTTCGCGTACAATGAGCAGGACTGCATTCTGGGCGCCACGGACATCGTGCTGAACCAGATGATGTACTCGGTCTCCGCCCAGCAGCTTCTGGCCGGGCTCTCCGGTTCGCTGGATGAAAAAGCCCGTCAGCTGTGCGACTCTCTGGACGCCATGGACCAGATGATGACGGTGTTCTATCAGCACAAAGGTCTGACGGACGCCGCGGACGCCGGCGAGAAAAACCGTCTGCCCGCCCAGCATCTGAACATTCGCTATCACCGCATGTTTGCAGGGGCGTTCATGTACGCGGCCGGCAACCACATCGGCATCGGCTGGGGCTCTGTGCCCGGTCTGGCACAGGGTTCGCCCATGGTGCTGGACGAAAACGGCCGCTATACGGGCGGCCAGTGGTTCGGCTGGGGCATCGCCCACGAAATCGGCCACAACATCAACCAGGGCAGCTATGCCGTGGCAGAGGTGACCAACAACTACTTCTCGCAGATCTCCCAGTCCTATGAGGGCGTACGGTTCGGATACGACGCGGTCTATGAAAAGGTGACCAGCAACACCACCGGCCCCTCCAGCGACGTATTCACGCAGCTGGCCATGTACTGGCAGCTGCACCTGGCGTACGACACCGGCTATGAGTATCAGGTGTACGACAGCTATGCGGAAATTGCCGCCAATCGCTTCTTTGCCCGTGTGGACAGCTATTCGCGCAACCCGTCTCAGGCACCCGGAGAGGTGGCCCTGACGCTGAACGGCAGCGCGGACCAGAACTTCATTCGTCTGGCGGGTGCGGCCGCGCAAAAAGACCTGACGGACTTCTTCACCCGCTGGGGTCTGATTCCCGACGAAACCACGGCCGCCTATCTGGCCCAGTTCCCGGCGGAAGAGCGCGCGGTGTACTATGTGAACGACAGTGCGCGCGACTATGCGCTGACCCATCCGGACGCTGCCGGAGCCGTCACCGGCTTGAACGTGGTGGGCGATGACACCGCTGCTGCGGTGGACGCATCCGTTCCCAACCAGGTCCATCTGCAGCTGACCAGCACCGCAGACCCGGACGTGATCCTTGGTTACGAGATCGCCCGTGTTACGTATGCAAACGGTCAGCCCCAGCGTCAGGTGGTCGGCTTTACCACCGGCACTTCCCTCACGGACACCGTGACGACCATGAACAACCGCACCGTGACCTATGAGGTCGCTGTGATCGACCGCTACCTGAACCGCTCTGCGGTAAAAACGCTGGAGCCGGTGAAAATTGCCCACGAAGGCGATTACGACAAAACCATGTGGAGTGCCTCCACCAACATGACCTCTGCGGATGACGGCGTCACCGCCCCCGGCACCGAGGAAGACCCCTGCGCGCCGCAAGCGGAATCCGCCATCTCCCGCATTCTGGACAACGACGCCTCCACCACCTACACCGGCAGCGCCTCCGGCGAGGCCACCATTGCGCTGGACTTCCACCAGACGCTGGCCGTGACCGGTCTGCGCTATACCGTCACCGACGGAACTCCCATCCAGGAGTACCAGGTGGATGTCTCCAACAACGGCGTGTGGACCACTGTGGCTTCCGGTACGTTTGCACCGGAAAAAGGCGTGGCCAAGCTGTTCTTCACCAACGGAGAAGACCCCTGGGTATGCACCTACGACGCCCAGCAGCTGCGCCTGACCGTAAAATCCCCCAAGGGTGAGGTTTCCGTGTCTGAGCTGGATGTGTTCGGCCCCACGGGCGACAACATTGAGCTGAGCGCCACCGAGGACGGCGTGCCCGCCATCGGCCGCCTGACGGCGGATTACGTGTACGACAAGGAGACCGGCGCAGCCATTCCGGCCGGTTCCATCCTGTTCATGGGCACGTACAAGGGCAACCCCGCCTACAACGTGGTAATGGTGTACGACGAGGCCGGCAACGTGGTCGGCAACATCGACGCCGAAGGAAACATCCTCAGCGAACAGATCATCCTCGCTCCTGTCCCCGAAGAGGGCGAACTGGGCGAAACCAGCGACGGGCGCTGGATCTACTGGCTGACGCCGGATCAGCTGCCCCAACAGCTTCCCACACAGGTGCGTGCCGAGCTGTACCGCGTGGACAACGCCCTGACCAACGAGGGACAGCGCCTGGTCAGCGATACCCTTCCGGTTCGTCTGCCTGAGCAGCTTCCCGATATCACCATTGAACAATAAAGGAGTCAACGCATGAAAAAGCACTTTTTCAGCCTGCTGCTGTGCGCCGTGCTGTTCACCGTCCTTCTGCCCGCCGGCGCATTTGCCGCGGGCGGAACCGTGACGCTGACACCCCGGCAGGACAGCGCCGGCGTCATTGTAACGCTGCCCCAAGGCGCCGACAGCGGCGTGACGTCCCTGCGGCTGAGCTTTCAGGTTCAGCTGACCGGCGGTGACGCTGAAAAGACCAGCGCGCAGTTCGCCTTTGACGGCGCGCTGGCCGGCTCGGTGCACGAATATCGCTACGACGCACAGACCGGTCGCCTGAATCTCTATGTATCCGGCCGCGACCGGCTGTTCACCGACAATACCGTCAGCCTGGGGTCCGTGGTTCTCACCACAAGCGACACGGCGGGCGCGGCGGCCTCGGTCAGCGTGGTGGAAAATTCGCTGGAACTGGCCAATGCAGCCTACGGAAGCGACAAACCCGGCGTAGAGGCCCAAACCGTGGAACTGACCGTGGGCAACAGCGGCCAGAACCCTGTCCCGGATGACAGTTCCTCCTCTTCGTCCAGCTCTTCTTCCGAAAGTTCTTCTTCGGAACCGGCAACTTCGCAGCCCTCCGGAAACACTATGGGCGGAGGCACGACCCAGACCACTTCTCCGTCCAAAGGCGCCACCGGCAGCAGCAAGCCGCAGGCAAGCTCCTCTTCTGTGTCCGAATCCGCGGAGAACTCCGGTTCCCAAAGCACAGAGAGCAGCTCCGCATCCTCTTCTTCCACCAGCACCGCGGTTTCTTCGTCCTCTGCATCTCAGAGCGACGTGCAACCGGCCGAAGTGGTCAGCCCCATTCTGTATGTTGTCATCGGCGTTCTGCTCCTCGCGATACTCATCACCGCATTCGTTCTTTTCAAACGCCGCAGATAATTCAAAAGCGCCCGGAATCGTACGATTCCGGGCGCTTTTTTCAATCTGTCCACGCGCTTCCCGGTGCAGGCAGCGGTTTTTCTTCCAGCACATAGCGGCGGATGGCACGGGTCACGCCACAGTCGTTGTTGGAGGCAGCACGGTAACGGCCGTAGGGCGCCATTCCCTGTTCTGCATTGGCCATGAGAAAGCTGTACTGAGCCGCGCGCAGCAGCTCCGCATCGTTGTAAAAATCGCCGAAAGCCATGCTCTGCTCCCGGGCGATTCCCCATTTGTTCTGCATGGCGGTCAGCGCCGCGCCTTTGTCGATGCCCGGGTTCATGATATCCAGAAACACCGGGCCGGACCAGACCACCTGAAGCCTGCCTTCAAACCGGTCGCGCAAAGCCGGGTAGGCGTGCTGCCCCGCACCTTCCATATCGCACACGGCAATTTTAAAGATCGTGTCATCGATGGAAGCCGGGTCCGTATAGGTTTCATAATCCCGATAACTCAGCGCCAGCCGGGCCGTCAGTTCCGCGGAATCACGGAAGTCCCGAATATAGGTGTGCCGTGTCCCGCACAAAATCGCGCGCACGCGCGGCCCCAGCGTCTGCACTGCTGCGTCCACTGCCGCCACATCCTCCGGCCGCAGGTCACTGCGGAAGGTATTTTTTCCCTCTTCCACCCAGAACGCACCGTTGTCGCAGATGAGCGTCATGTGTTCCAGGGCTTTTCCAAATACATAGGACAGCGCCTGACGACTGCGCCCGCTGGCAGCCACAAACCGGATGTTTCTCTCGTTCAAAGCCTGCAGAATGCTGAAAAAATCCGGCGGCAGCTGCTTTTGATCGTTCAGCAGCGTTCCGTCCAGGTCCGTCGCAATCAATCGGATCAATCCAATCCCCTCCCGGCAAACAGGATAACACAAACACCGGCGGCGCGCAAGGAAGGCAGTCTTTTCTTCTCCCATGCGGTCCTCCAAGTCAACTTTTTTGAAAAAAGACGGCTTTTCTTCAGATTTTTTCAAGAAATACCCCGTATACTGAACCTGATCAAAAGGAGGGGACATTCTTGAAAAAGAGAAGGAAAGCCGCCAAACGCCACACAGGCTGTTTTTTCTTTCTGGCAATCGCGTGTCTGGGTCTGTTTGCTTTTCTCTATCTGTACGCAACGCCGGCACCGCAGGCCGGAACAAGCTGGCAGCAGCTGGATCAGCTGACTCTGACCAGCAAAAGCGCTGCCGTGTTGGACCGTGAAAGCGGTCAAATTGTATACGCCCGGGGAACCAGGCGGCGGGCGCCCGCCTCGCTGACCAAGCTGATGACCGCGCTGGTCACGGTGGAAACCACTTCTGACCTGGAACAGCGCGCGTCTCTCAGCAGCCAATGCTACAGCAATCTGATCGCGGCCAATGCGGCCATGGCAGGCTTTGCTCCCGGTGAGGCCGTCACCATCCGCGATTTGCTTCACGGGCTGCTGCTTCCTTCCGGAGCGGACGCGGCCGAAGCTCTGGCCGAATTTGTAAGCGGCAGTGAAGCGGACTTTGTCGAACAAATGAACAACCGTGCCAAAGCGCTGCAGCTGGACGACACCCATTTTACAAACGCCTGGGGAATGGACCAGTGGGGCATGTACTCCACTGCGTCGGACATCGCGCTTCTTTTGGACGCCGTGCTGAAAAACGATCTTTTGCGCGGTATTCTGACCACCCCCACCTACTGCACGGAAAGCGGATTGGAACTTTCCAGTACCCTTTTGGCCTGCGGGCAGGACCTGTCGCTGGCGCAGGGGCGGATTCTGGGTGGAAAAACCGGTTACACCGAAGCCGCCGGGCTTTGCCTGGCCAGCTTCGCCGAAATCGGCGGTCGTGAATACATTGTCGTCACCATGGGAGCGGATGGGAACCATACCACGTCCCCCTACCATATACAGGACACCATTGTCCTGTATAACGCAATTGGGAGACAGCTGGCTCATTGAGCCCTCTGTCTCCCGACGATTTTTCAGGAATTTGCCTCGCGAACGCTCTCCGGCGTCTGATACGTATATGTGTCCAACTCTGTTTCTTCACCGCTTGCCGGATAGTACGTCTCTGTCTCAGAAAGCTCCCGCATGCGGTCCTCGCCGTTCTTTTTCTCCTCTTGGGTAGGCAGACGGCACTGGAACGTCTGCCCTTCTCCCTCATCGTTGCTTACAGCGATATATGCCGGATACACTTCGCTTACTTCCAGCTGGTCTTCCGCGAAATGAAGGTACAAATGCGGCAATACATCTTTCTCAAAGAAGAAGGTCTGTAGCGCATTTTCCTTGGCGGAAAAAGAAAGGCGGTAGGTATCCTGGTCCACCTGCTCCGCGGCGGTGATGGCACGCATACCTCCCACACCGGAGTCCAACGTGCCTGCATAGTAAAAATAGCCGCCGTTCTCGCGGACAAAATAAATCAGATTCCGTCCGCTCATCCAACACTTTTCATCCCATTCGTCCGCGTTCAAACGCGTCCAAAGCGCATCCAAAAGGTCTTCTTCCTGCTCCTGTACCGGCGGAGCCGAAAGGGATATATCCACGGAAGGTGCTTCCGGTGCCTGCACAACGGAAGAAGTCCCTGCCTCTGATGCAGACACAGAAGATGAGGATGAAGGCGCCACGCCGCTGTCAGCCGCACAGGACATCAGCCCCAGAGTCAAAAGCATTGCCAGCAAAACCCCACTCCAATGTTTCATCATTTCATCTCCCTTGGACTAAAAAGGGCTACCCGAAAAACGGGCAGCCCCTTTTATTAAACGGAAAAACTCAGACCTGAGAAGCAGCAACCGCGCAAGCCACAGTCATGCCGACCATGGGGTTGTTGCCGGCGCCGATCAGGCCCATCATCTCCACGTGCGCAGGCACGGAAGAAGAACCGGCGAACTGTGCGTCGGAGTGCATACGGCCCATGGTGTCGGTCAGGCCGTAAGAAGCCGGGCCAGCTGCCATGTTGTCCGGGTGCAGGGTACGGCCCGTGCCGCCGCCGGAAGCCACGGAGAAGTATTTCACGCCATTCTCCACAGCCCACTTTTTATAAGTGCCGGCCACCGGATGCTGGAAGCGGGTGGGGTTGGTGGAGTTACCGGTGATGGAAACGTCCACGTGCTCGTGACGCATGATGGCCACGCCCTCGTTGACGTCATCCGCGCCGTAGCAGCGGACAGCCGCGCGTTCGCCGTCGGAGAAGGCGCGTTCTTCCACAATGTGCAGCTCACCGGTCTTGTAGTCATACTGCGTCTTCACATAAGTGAAGCCGTTGATGCGGCTGATGATATAGGCCGCGTCTTTGCCCAGACCGTTCAGGATAACATGCAGCGGGGTCTTGCGGGCTTTGTTGGCGGTGCGGGCGATGCCGATGGCACCCTCAGCAGCCGCGAAGGACTCGTGGCCAGCCAGGAAGGCAAAGCACTTGGTCTCGTCGCGCAGCAGCATGGCGCCCAGATTGCCGTGGCCCAGGCCAACTTTGCGCTGCTCAGCCACAGAACCGGGAACGGTAAAAGCCTCCAGGCCCTCGCCGATGGCAGCGGCACACTCGGCCGCGTTCTTCAGGCCGCGTTTCACGGCGATAGCGGTGCCCAGGGTATAAGCCCAGACAGCGTTCTCAAAGCAGATGGGCTGCACACCTTTGACGATGGCCTCCACGTCGATGCCTTTGTCGAGGAGCATCTGACGGCAGTCGTCCAGGGTACCCAGATTGTTTTCTTTCAGGCATGCCTCAATTTTCGGCATGCGGCGTTCCTGTCCTTCAAATTTTGCCATTGTTGTCTCCTCCTCTCTTACTCTTCACGCGGGTCGATGTATTTGGCGGCATTCGCGAAACGGCCGTAGGTGCCGATGTTTTTCTCATAGGCTTCCTTCGGATCTTTGCCGTGGCGGATGTCTTCCATCATCTTGCCCAGACGCACGAACTGATAGCCGATGGCCTCGTTGTTCTCGTCCAGCGCGACCTTGGTGATGTAGCCCTCGGTCAGCTCCAGATAACGAACGCCTTTGGCCTTCGTGGAGAAGATGGTACCGGTCATGGTGCGCAGGCCCTTGCCCAGGTCGTCCAGGCTGGAGCCGATGGGCAGACCGTCCTCAGAGAAAGCGGTCTGGCTGCGGCCGTAAACGATCTGTTTGAACAGCTCGCGCATTGCCACGTTGATGGCGTCGCACACCAGGTCGGTGTTCAAAGCTTCCAGAATGGTTTTGCCCGGCAGAATCTCGCCTGCCATGGCGGCGGAATGGGTCATGCCGGAGCAGCCCAGAGTCTCCATCAGAGCCTCTTCGATCACGCCGTTTTTCACGTTCAGGGACAGTTTGCAGCAGCCCTGCTGCGGTGCGCACCAGCCCACACCGTGGGTGAAGCCGGAGATGTCCTTGATTTCGTAGGCCTTGACCCACTGACCCTCTTCCGGAATGGGCGCAGGACCATGGTGCGGGCCCTTGGTGACCGGGCACATATGCTCTACTTCATTCGTATAAGTCATACTTGCTATGCTCCTTACTTTGTTAGTTTTTTAGCACACTCTGCTAACCTATATTATAGAGAATCACCGGTTGGAATGCAAGATATGCATGTCCTTTTTTTCTTTTTTTACACGGAAAGAAAATGCTTTTTTGAAAAAGCAGACAAGCCGTCTTGTTGGAAAAAGAGGTTCATGCTATACTTATAAATAAAATTGGTAATACTAATTTATATTTCAATACCAGAGGAGATGACCCGTTATGGCGCAAGTCAACGTAAATGATATTGATTTGAAAGAGTTCAACAAAGTGCTGACCAGCTGTAAGGGCGATGTGTTCATGGTCACCAAAGAGGGCGACCGGCTGAACCTGAAAAGCAAGCTCTGCCAGCTGATCGGCTTCACCAACCTGATCGAAGGCGGCCACATCGCCAACGCCACACTGGAGTGCACCGACCCGGAGGACCATGTGCGTCTTCTCCGCTTCGGCCTGTTTCATCCGCACGAAGAGTAAACGCATCCCCTTGCGCTGTGCGCAGGGGGATTTTTCGGGGCAGATCGATTGACACTTCTCCCCGCGGCGTAGTATGATAAATAAAATATGCGCAAAAAATTTGAAGAGGTGGATCCATTGGCATTTTTGGAAAAACTGTTTGGTTCCTTTTCGAAAAAGGAACTGAAAAAAATACAGCCCATCGCCGACAAGGTGCTGGCGCTGGAAGATACTTACGCCGCCATGAGCGACGCCCAGCTGAAGGACATGACGCCCAAGCTGAAAGAACGCCTTGCCAAGGGCGAAACACTGGACGATATTCTGCCCGACGCCTTCGCCGTCTGCCGTGAGGCTGCCTGGCGTGTGCTGGGCATGAAGCATTTTCCCGTGCAGATCATCGGCGGCATTGTGCTGCACCGCGCCTGCATCGCGGAGATGAAGACCGGTGAGGGCAAAACCCTTGTGGCCACCCTGCCTGTATACCTGAACGCCCTGACCTGCAAAGGTGTGCATGTGGTCACGGTCAACGATTATCTGGCCAAGCGCGACTCGGAGTGGATGGGCAAGGTCTATCGTTTCCTGGGTCTGAAGGTCGGCCTGATCGTGCACGGTCTGAACAACGACCAGCGCCGCGCCGCCTACGCCGCAGACGTGACCTACGGCACCAACAATGAGTTCGGCTTTGACTATCTGCGTGACAACATGGTCATTTACAAAGAGCAGATGGTGCAGCGCGGCCACGCCTATGCCATCGTCGACGAGGTGGACTCCATCCTGATCGACGAGGCCCGCACCCCGCTGATTATCTCCGGCCAGGGCGACAAGAGCACGGACCTGTACAAGCTGGCCGACAACTTTGCCCGCGGCCTGAAAAAGAGCGTGGTCGCCGAGCTGGACGACAAAGAGGCTCTGGACGACCAGGTCGAAGGCGACTATGTGGTGGACGAAAAGAAAAAGACCGCCACGCTGACCAAAAGCGGCATTGCCAAGGCCATTCAGTACTTCAATCAGGAGAATCTGTTCGGCGATTCCGACGGCAATGTGACCGAGGAGTGCCTGACGCTTCAGCACCACATCAACCAGGCCATCAAAGCCCGCGGCGTGATGAAGCGGGACGTGGACTATGTGGTGCGTGACGGCGAAGTCATCATCGTAGACGAATTCACCGGCCGCCTGATGCTGGGCCGCCGCTACAACGAGGGTCTGCACCAGGCCATCGAGGCCAAGGAAGGTGTGACCGTCGAGCACGAGAGCAAAACGCTGGCTACCATCACCTTCCAGAACTTCTTCCGTATGTACGACAAGCTGGCCGGCATGACCGGTACAGCCCAGACTGAGGCGGGCGAGTTCGAAGAGATCTACGGTTTGGCCGTGGTGGAAATTCCCACCAACAAGCCGGTGGCCCGTCAGGACATGAACGACGTGGTCTACAAGACGGAAAAGGCCAAATTCGACGCTGTCATTGAGCAGATCATCGAATGTCACAAAAAGGGCCAGCCGGTTCTGGTTGGCACCATTTCCATTGAAAAGAGCGAATTGCTGAGCAAGCTGCTGAAGCACCGCGGCATCAAGCACGAAGTTCTGAACGCCAAATACCATGAAAAAGAGGCGGAGATCGTTGCACAGGCCGGTAAATTCGGCGCGGTGACCATCGCCACCAACATGGCGGGCCGCGGCACGGACATTATGCTGGGCGGCAACGCCGAGCACATGGCCAAGGCGGATCTGCGCAAAGAGGGCTTTGCGGAAGAGCTGATTGTGGAAAGCAACGGCCACGCAGACACCAGCGACGAGGAGATTCTCAAGGTGCGCGCCCGCTACAACGAGCTGGAGGCCAAACACAAGGCGGAAATTGCCGAAGAGGCCGAAAAAGTGCGCGAGGCCGGCGGCCTGTTCATCATCGGCACCGAGCGGCATGAGAGCCGCCGCATCGACAACCAGCTGCGCGGCCGTGCCGGCCGTCAGGGTGACCCCGGTGCATCCCGCTTCTTCATCAGTCTGGAAGACGATCTGATGCGTTTGTTCGGCGGCGAACGCGTGCAAAACCTGATGAACAGCATGGGCGTGGAAGAAGATATGCCCATCGAGAACAAAATGATTTCCGGCAGCATTGAAAATGCACAGAAAAAGCTGGAGGCGCGCAACTTCTCCATCCGTAAAAATGTTCTGCAGTATGACGACGTCATGAACTCCCAGCGCGAGATCATCTACGGTCAGCGCCAGAAAGTTCTGGCCGGCGAAGACGTATCGGCCAATGTGCACGATATGGTGACCAAGTCCATCGAGGGAAATGCCCGGCTGTTCCTGTCCGGCGAAGTGGCGGATGACTGGGACTTCGACGGCCTGCGCAACCATTACCGCGGCTGGCTGACCAAGGAAGACGATTTCCACTACACCCCCGCGGAACTGGGCGAGTTGAAGATCGAAGACGTGGTCAAGGTTCTGACCGACCGCGCGGAACTGATCTGCAAAAACAAAGAGCAGCGCTACGGTTCCGATTTGATGCGTGAATTCGAGCGGGTCGTGCTTCTCCGCGTGGTGGACACCCACTGGATGGATCACATTGACGCCATGGAAGAGCTGCGCCGCGGCATCGGCCTGCGCGGCTATGCGCAGCGTGACCCGGTGGTAGAATACCGCATTGAGGGCTTCAATATGTTCGACGCCATGGTGGAATCCATTCAGGAGGACACCACGCGCATGCTGCTGACGCTGGAACTGCGGCGCGAGCAGCCCATTCAGCGCGAGCAGGTGGCCAAACCCACCTCGGAGAGCGGCGCGTCCGACGGAAGCATCCAGAAACAGCCGGTGCGCAAGGTCGTCAAGATCGGCCGCAACGATCCCTGCCCCTGCGGCAGCGGTCTGAAGTGGAAAAAATGCACCTGCAAACAGTACCACCCCGACCAGAACGGAACCCCTGCAAAATAAACAAAAACGGCATCGCCCAGGCGATGCCGTTTTTTATTGTCTTCTGTGTTAGGTTTCCGGTTTCTGGTGCTCGACCTCCCGGCCGTCGGGCGTATGTGCCCCGAAGGAAGGGACAAACAAAAATTTGCGGATGGCAAACAGCGCCGCAATGGTGATGACTGTGAGGAAATTTTCCAAAGGTGTTGTGTGCTCTACGATCATCTGCCGTGCAATGGCAAACAGGAGCACTTCAATGGCAGAGCCCGGCGTATGCTTGGACAGCATTTTGATAAACTCCACGCCGATGACCAGATTGAATACGTGACCCAAAAAAGTATTGAACGCACTGGAAGCGTCCGGGTCCTGCACAAGGCCCGACAATTCCCCCACCACACGGAATCCGGTCAAAAAAATCGCAATCAGCACCAGCGCGGAAATGGCAATTTCCACCACGCTGGCCAGAAAGGCCACTTTTTGGCGCAAAAACTCTTTTGCTTTCATCGTTCCTTTCCTTTCAAGGCTGCGCAGACTTTTTGCACAGCAGTTTTCTATTTTCATTATTTCCGATTCTCCGCGTTTTGTCAACAAAAAGCGGGTGAAGCGAACGCTTCACCCGCCGAATGTTTGTCACGGACGCTTGGCCAGCGGCATTGCCACAGTCAGCAATGCCCACGCAATCTGATAGAGCAGCACCGCTCCCAGAGAAATGCTGCCGAGCCCCGCATAGAAGGCCAGCAGAACGCCGAACAGCGCACTCAGGAAAATCGCTGCCGCCTGTACGATTCGGGCCAGACGCTCGCCGCTGGCCGCGCTGGCCGCCGCACGCATGCCGCCCAGGAAGCTGGCGCAGGTGCCCGAGTGCACCATGATGCCTTCGCTCTCCGCACGGTAGGCTGTTTCGGCCTGCAGAACGTCACATTCCGGCCGGCTCAGCACCTTGATCGTCCCCTTGGGAATGCGGTACGTGCTGGCCACCAGCTTGGAAGTGACATTGAAATCATCCGACTGCACCAGGACGCTGATCCCGCTTTGTGCCAGCCGGTCCAGAATCTTTCTGGCGCCCGCATTGGGCCGGTAGCTGACCAGGAACATGCCGAAGAGCTTGCCGGCCACCGCCATATAAATGGGGGCCATACGGCCGTTTTTGGTGTATTTGTTCTCATAATCCATGCTGGGCAGCTCAATGTCATGGCGCTGCATCATGGCGCGGTTGCCGATGATGACGCGGTTGTGCTCAATCCAGCCGGTAAAGCCGTAGCCGGTCTCCTTGTTCAGGCTCTCCACAGGATACAGCAATTTCTGGTTGTTCTGGATGATCTGCAGGAAAATCTCCCGAAGCGTTACGCAATTTTTCACCAGCATGCTGGCGCCATACAGGATCAGAACATCCAAACGCTCTTTTTCAAAGGTTTTCATGCCATGCAGCTGCACGCTGCCCACCGGGAACAAATCCCGATCACTGAGCAGCACGGTGTTGACCCGTCCCAGCGCATCCACGGCACTGGGGCCGGGAATGACCGCTTTGTGGCGGGCCGCAAAACGCTGCATCAGCTGCGCGGGCACCGCATACACCAGGGTGCAGGCCAGAGGCGCCGCAAGGCACAAAGCCCCTGCCAGACCGGACAAAGCCGGCAGAACCGCTTTGGCTTTTACACCGCAGATCACCGCCGCAAGCACCGCTGCGCCCGCCATTACATAAGAAAGGCGCTGTGCCGCCGCATCGTTGATGCGGGTGGAGAAACTCTGGCTCAAAAAGCCCCGCACCAGCGCGGTGGGACGGCTGACCAGCAATTTGGGATCCGGCTCGCCCAGCCCGCTGCACAGCCGCCGGGTCATCTGCTCCTTGGGCAGAATAAAAGCGGCGGCATGTTCCGCGCCGGAGGTTGCCAATTCAAAATTCGCACAAATCACGCGCACCTGGATCCACTTGCCCAATGCATTCATAAACAGAAGCAGAGCGGCCACCGGTGCAAACAGAGTGATCTGATCGGGGTCATACGCATCGGTAATAAACAGATAACCCACATTCTGAATCAGCGCGCCCGCCACCGCCAGTGAACAGAAGCTGTCCGTGGTCGGGTCATGGATCAGGCCTACAAAGCCGGCGCCGATGGTGGTGATGGAAATCAGCGCGCTGGTTGCCAGCAGCACGAAATTCGCCAGCAGGAAATACAGCGGCTGTGAATGCGCGTCCAACATCTGGAAGGGCGGCAGGCCGCCTTCCGGTACAGTGAAGCCCAAATAGAGCAAAACCAGCGCAATCGCACCTGTGACAGCGCAGCGGATGATCCGCGTTCTGCGCATATCCGCCAGATTGGAAGCAACCGCGGGGGCGTCGGAAAGGTTCTGATATTCTTCGATATCCTCCCGTACCCACTCTTCTTCCGGTTCTTCCCCGGCAGGCACTGCGAAATCATCGCCGGTCAGCGTCACATCGATTTTCGCCCGGCGTTTGGACTTGGTGCGGGACAAATCCTCTTCCTGCGCTCCTGCAATGGCCTGTGCCAATGCGGCGGCGCTGACTTTCTGCGTGCCTTCCTGCGGCGCGATTTTATTTTTGGGCAGATCCAGCGTAATGGAATCCCACTTGGAATACGGGGAAACGTCCGCAGATGACGCAGACGCCGCAGGTGCTTTTTCGGCCGCTTTTTTCAGCACGGGAATCTCCTGCGCTTCATCGGCCGACACCAGATCGCCCGGAACTTCCAGTTCCCCGGTCAGTTCCGCTTCTTCCGGCGCGCGGAATTTCTTGAGCAGACCACCCAAAAAGCTGCGCTTGCGGCCGGTCACTTCGTCCATGGCCGCCCGGTCGGTGGCAACGGTGGTCCCGAAGAAGCTGCGGAAAGCGTCATCCACTTCCACGTCGCCGAACCGTTTCCCGTCCATGCTGTGGTCTACTTCTTCCGGCTCCTGCTGCAGGTTCTCCCGGTCGTGCTGTTCCTGCTGTTTTTTCTCCTGGTCCATCTCCGCCAGGCGGCGGCGAACCTCTTCCTGAATGGCAAACTGCGCCGAATTGTGAATGGTGTTGCGCGCCTCGCGCACCGCCTGCTCCATGATCCGCTGACGCTCGGCCTCCTGCTTTTGCGCCTCGGTTTCCGTAAAGAACTTAATGGAAGGCAGCTCCAGCGTGATGGGCTCTTTTTTCTCTTCTTCCATATCGTCCAGCGACACGTCAATCTGAGGTTTCGGCCGCTCGGGCTTCTGTTCTTTCTGCGGTTTTTCTTCTTTTTCCGGCTCCGGTTCCGGCTGCTCCTCCGCTTCCGGCTGTTCCGGTTCTTCCTCCTCCGGAAGATTCATTTGCGCACGGACGCTGGCACGTTCTTCCTTGGTGTAGTTCTCGGCCGGGTCCGGCAAAAGGATGGGGTCCATGTATTCCGGCTTCTTGGTGTCAAACCCAAGGCCGCGCATGATCTCATCCAGTTCGGCATCCTTGCTTTTCCGGTTCGCCGCGCTCTGCGGCTTTGCCCCAGAGGCGCTGGCCCGCTTTTTCTGCACCTGGGCCAGAATATGATCGATTTCAGAATCCCGGACATAGTCCTTATTCTGCTGTGCACTCAATGGGAACCCTCCGTTCCATAAACCCCAGGCCGCTTACTCGCCGCGCTGGCGCATGATCTCATACAATAAAATACCCGTCGCAACGGACACATTGAAGCTGTCCACACCGGTCGTTCCGCCTGCCATCGGCAGGGAGACCACTCCGTCACACAGACTTTTCACCAGCTGTGAAACGCCTGCGCCCTCACTGCCCGCCACCAGTGCAATCGGGCCGCGCAGATTCTGGCCGAAGGCGGAAGGGCCGCCCATATCCGCACAGTACACAAACACGTTCTCCTTTTTCAACGCGCGCACTGCCTGACCGATGTTCGCCACACGCGCCACCGGCAAACGGGCGGCAGCACCGGCACTGGACTTCAGCACCGTGGCCGTGACGGACACACCGCCGCGGCGGGGAATGACCACCCCGTGCACACCGCACAGAAGCGCAGTGCGGATCAGCGCCCCCAGGTTGTGCGGGTCTTCAATGCCGTCGCACAGCAGCAGAAAGGGCGGTTCACCTTTCTCTCTGGCCACGTCCAGAATCTGCTCCAGTGTGACATAGGAGACATTGGCCGCCCAGGCTGCCACGCCCTGATGCCCCTGGGTGCCGCACATGCTGTCCAGCTTGGCAGCACGCACCCGCTTGACAACGGCCCCGGCCTCTTTGGCCAGCGCCGTATAATATCCGATCTGTTTGGGCTGCATGGTGTCCTGCACATACAGCGTGTCTACCGCACCGCCGCTTTTCAAAAGCTCGGTCACCGCATTTTTGCCGTAAACCAGCGTTGTATCTTTCCCGCTTTTCTCCTGCTCCATAAACTCTCCCTGCAAGGCCGACCGGCCAAAAGGCATACGTCGGCATGGTATTCTGTTATATTATAGCATACAAGCAGGGCTTTTTCTATCTTTTTTCACTTTTTCTTCCCATCACAGCAGCCAATGGACCAGCGCCAACAATCCGGCCGCCAAAAGCATGGCTCCCGCGACCCACCCGTACAGGCCCGTCCCGCCTTTGCGCCAGGTGGTCAAGCGGTCCGCATATCCGAGGGCGGCCTCTTCCTGCGTGCCCAAGCGAACCGCCGGGCAGCCCGGCTTGAAGAACACCAGAACTTTTTCGATGTTTTCATCTTTGGGTTCCTGTATTTCCACCACATCGCGGCGAACGCCCTTCATAGATTCTTCTTCCCTTCTGCGTTTTTATCCTGTGAACAGTTTGGGGAGCGCCTTGGCAAAATAAACAGTTTCTCATCCAAGCTTTGGTTCACAATTCCCCTTTCTGCGCTCTGACAAGACGGTTATACACCTTGTAAAAGGTAATTTTTTCCTCTTGAATGTTGAAAACTCGGTTGAAACTGTGGATAAACTCTTAGTTTTCCCCAAAAATCAGCTGTTGAAACCAGGTTTTTAACATGGTTTTCAACCGTGTGTTAAAAACTTTTCCACAAAACAAACTGTTTAAATTTTCCTGTCAAGCTTTCAAAACAGATATTTTTTGATTGGAAAGCATTGGATTTTCTCTTTTTTGCACAGAGAAAAAACAGAAGGCCTGCACCTTTACAGCGCCAAAAAATTGTCCGACTTTTCTTTGGGCCCTGTTTCTTGACAGCGGGCACCGGCCGTTTTATCATTAGATGAGGATCGAAATAATACCCGCCGGACGGGGGAGGAGGAACTTTTGTGGGATTTGAACGAACATTCAAAGCGCTGTCCGATCCGACGCGGCGCCGCATTCTAGAACTGCTGCGCGGCGGCCCTCTCTCCGCGGGCGAACTGGCCAGTTCCTTCGGCACGACCAATGCCACCATCTCTCACCATCTTTCTGTTTTGAAAGAAGCGGAGCTGGTGACCGACGAAAAGCGCGGCAAGTATATTTATTACGAACTGAACACCAGCGTGGTAGAGGACATTATGGCCTGGGCCGCGGGACTGGTGCGGGAGGTTTCTCATGAAAAAGATCAGTAAAGCGGAAATTCTGATTTGGGCCTTGGCGCTTCTTCCCCTGGCCGGCTGCCTGGTCGCCGGGCCGTTTCTTCCCCGCGAGATCCCCATGCACTGGAACACCAGCGGGCAGGTGGACCGGTACGGCGGCTACGGCGAACTGCTGCTGTTGGCCGCATCCGGGTTCGGCATCGCCCTTTTGCTGAAATTTGTGCCGCGGCTGGACCCCAAACGGGCCAACTACCAAAAATTTTCCGCCGGCTACACCGCCATTCGCCTGTGTCTTGGCCTGTTTTACACCTTTATGGTAGGGCTGACGCTGGCCACCGCCCTGATTCCCGAAGCCCAGAACACGCTGGGCGTAGACCGGCTGTGCATCGGCGCCATGGGCATTGTGTTCTGCGTCATCGGCAACTTCATGCCCAAGTTCAAGCACAACTACTTTTGCGGCGTGCGGGTGCCCTGGACGCTGGCCAGTGAGGACAACTGGCGGCGCACGCACCGCTTTGCAGGGCCTGTCTGGTTCTGCTGCGGGCTGGGAATTTTTGTCTGCGCCTTCCTCTTTCAGGGAACGGTCCTGTCGGTCATCACCTTTCTTTGGATGCTTCCCCTGGCTGCGCCCATCGTGTACTCCTATTGGATCTTCCGCCGCGCGCAGCGTGGTGAGGACAGCCCGCATGAAAAATAAGACGAAATCCGCCTCGTTTTTTACTCAAATGCAATTGATTTTGTCCGCCTCGTGCGGTATACTAGTAAATAGTTAATTGTTTCACAAGGGTGCATTGCGCCCCATTTAAAATTGAGAGGAGCACCATTATGCTGGTAAGCGCAACCGAAATGCTGAAAAAAGCCCGTGACGGCCACTATGCGGTCGGCCAGTTCAACATCAACAACCTGGAGTGGACCAAGGCCGTTCTCCTGACCGCCGAAGAGCTGAAGAGCCCCGTGATTCTGGGCGTTTCTGAAGGCGCAGGCAAATACATGACCGGTTTTAAAACCGTCGCCGCCATGGTAAAAGCCATGGTCGAAACTCTGAACATCACCGTTCCTGTGGCACTGCACCTGGACCACGGCACCTATGAAGGCGCCAAAGCCTGTGTGGAGGCCGGTTTCTCTTCCATCATGTTTGACGGAAGCCACTATCCCATCGAGGAAAACATCGCCAAAACCACCGAGCTGGTGGCTCTGGCTCATGCCAACGGCCTGTCCATCGAGGCGGAAGTTGGCTCCATCGGCGGCGAAGAAGACGGCGTGATCGGCGCCGGCGAAGTGGCTGACCCCGAAGAGTGCGCCAAGATCACCAGCCTGGGCATCGACTTCCTGGCTGCCGGCATCGGCAACATCCACGGCGTGTATCCGGCCAACTGGAAAGGCCTGGATTTTGAGGCGCTGGACAAAATCCACAACGCCACCGACCACATTCCTCTGGTGCTGCACGGCGGCACGGGCATTCCCGCTGACATGATCAAAAAAGCGATCAGCCTGGGCGTTTCCAAAATCAACGTCAACACGGAGTGCCAGCTGAGCTTTGCGGCTGCGACCCGCAAATACATCGAAGAGGGCAAGGATCAGCAGGGCAAGGGCTTTGATCCGCGCAAACTGCTGGCGCCCGGCACCGAGGCCATCAAAGCTACCGTCAAAGAGAAAATGGAGCTGTTCGGCTCTGTGGGCAAAGCGTAATTCTTGCAAAAGCCGATTTTCCGGCCCGCTGCCATGGCAGCGGGCCGTATTTTTATGGTTTGAAAAGTGAGGTCTGCAATGGATGTATTTGATATCATCGGGCCGGTGATGATCGGCCCGTCCTCCAGCCATACAGCCGGGGCGGCCCGCATCGGACGAATTGCCCGCGCGCTGCTGGGTGAACGGCCCGTGTGCGCCCGGATCGAGCTGCACGGCAGTTTTGCCAAGACATACAAGGGACACGGAACCGACCGGGCCCTGGCGGGCGGCATTCTTGGCATGGAGCCCGACGATGAGCGCATCCGGGACAGCCTCTCCATTGCCCGCCGGGAAGGACTGGACGTCCGCTTTTTCCCCGTGCACCTGGACGACGCGCATCCCAACACGGCACGTGTGACCCTGAAGGGAGAAAGCGGCCGCGAGATCACGCTTCAGGGCGCTTCCGTGGGTGGCGGCAGCATCCACGTCACACAGGTAAACGGCATGGCGGTAGACGTCAGCGGTGAGCACACCACACTGATCGTGCTTCACCGGGACGCTCCCGGCACCATCGCGGCGGTGACCGAAGAACTGAGCCGGCGCGGAGTGAATATCTGCAATTTTCGTCTTGCACGGGCGTGCAAAGGCGGCAATGCCGTGATGACCATTGAAGTAGACGGCACCGTGGACGCGGATTTGAACCACTGCGTGGAGCAGCTGCCCAACGTGCTGTCCAGCACCATGCTTTTACCGGTTTGAGGAGGAACACAGCAATGGAACTGGATTTTACCAATCTCTCCGCACTGGTGTGCGAAGCCGGCCGGCAGGGAGTTCCCCTTTCGCAGCTTGTGCTGGAACAGCAGGCGCGGCAGGCCGAACAGGAACCGGAGGTCCTGTACCGGCGGATGCGCGACCAATACGCCGTGATGGCGCAGGCGGTGTGCGCCGGAAGCGAAAAGGGCGTGCGCTCCACCAGCGGCCTGACCGGCGGTGACGGATACCGGATGCAGCAGGCCGTGCGCAACGGCGGTCTGACCGGTCCCGTATTCACCGGCGCGCTGGCCCGCGCGCTGGCTGTCAGCGAATGGAACGCCGCCATGGGACGGATCGTTGCTGCTCCCACTGCGGGCAGCTGCGGCATTTTACCCGCGGCAGTGCTGACCATGCAACAGGAGCGCCAGATTCCTGAACGCGATTGCGTCATGAGCCTGTTCACCGCGGCGGCAGTGGGGCTTGTGATCGCCCACAACGCCACGCTTTCCGGAGCGCAGGGCGGCTGCCAGGCCGAGTGCGGTTCTGCCTCCGCCATGGCTGCAGCAGCACTGGTGGAACTGGGCGGCGGAACACCGGCCATGGCGGAACAGGCTGTGGCCATCGCGCTGAAGAACACCCTGGGTCTTGTGTGTGACCCGGTGGCCGGGCTGGTGGAGATCCCCTGCATCAAGCGCAATGCCGCCGGCGTGGCCAATGCGCTGTGCGCCGCGGAACTGGCGTTGGCAGGCATTCAAAGCGCTATTCCCGCCGATGAAGTGATTCAGGCCATGAAGCGGGTGGGCGACGCCATGCCCGCCGCTCTTCGTGAGACGGCAGAAGGCGGACTGGCCACCACGCCCACCGGGCGGAAACTGTTCGAGCAGGTGTTCGGCACACCGGGCGGATGCCAAGGCTGCGGATGCAATCAATAAAAAAGAAAACCGGCGCGCGGTGTATCCCGCGCGCCGGTTTGTTTTATTCATACCGCAGTGCTTCGATGGGGTCCAGTTTGGCTGCCTTATTGGCCGGATAATAGCCGAAAAATACGCCGATGCCCCCTGAGAATGTCACTGCAAGAGCAATCACGCCCGGACTGGGGGAAGCCGCGTATCCCAGCATACCCGCTCCCAGGCTGCCCAGGCCCACGCCCACGGCAATGCCCAAAATGCCGCCGATGATGCAGATGACCACCGATTCGATGATAAACTGCACACGGATGCTGCCATTGGTGGCGCCCAAAGCTTTTCGGGTGCCGATCTCACGGGTGCGCTCGGTGATGGAAACCAGCATGATGTTCATCACACCGATGCCGCCTACCACCAGGCTGATTCCGGCGATGACCGCAACTGCCAGCCCAATGGTAGACAGCATTTCCGTCATGGATTCGATCATGCTCTCCATACTGGTGGCAGTGACGGTGAACGAGTCGTTTCGCACATAAAAGCTGGAAAAGAACATTTCTGTCTGTTCCAGAAAACTCTGCGTATCCACTCCGGTATTGGGAACCACGGTCAACTGACTGTATCCGTCGTTTCCGTGAGAGATGGCCTTTGCCGCAGACAGCGGAAGATAAATGTCTGTGGAAGGCTCTTCATCGGTGGAACTCAGAACCACGCCGCTGTCCTCGTAACGATACACTCCCACGATGTAGAAAGTGTAAACCTGATTGCCGTACGTCAATTCAAAGGACTTTCCAAGCGGATCATCCCCCAGGGACAACTGACTGCAGAATTCATCGCTGACCACCGCTACCCGGCGGCCGCTGTCCAAATCGTCCTGCAAAAGCCAATGTCCCTGAAGCAGTTCCAGATTCTGCGCTTTCTGATAATCCAGATTGACGCCCGATGCATTGACGGACGCACTTTCCGTACCGCTCTCAACCGTAAAGCTGCCCAGATTCTCCGAAAGGCTGACCGCATAAAGCGAGTCGGAATAAGCCGTGCGATACTGTTCGATCATTTCGTCGGTGATCAAATCTTCCTCACTGTAACTGGAAGAGCGAAACAGCCGCACAGAACCCCCTGCCACAAAATCGCTGTCGCTTTTCTGCGTCAGACTGACCGTGATGTTGCTGGCCCCCATGCTCTGCATACTGGTGGAAATGGCATTGGTCATGCTGTTGGCCACCGTCATAATGGCGATGACCGAACCAATCCCGATGACAATGCCCAGCATGGTGAGCAGCGCCCGCATCTTGTTGGCCCACAGGCCCCGAAGCGCAAGAACGACGTTTTCACGAAACAGCATAGGACGCCTTCCCTCCCTGCCGCTGACCGCAGATGCGGCCGTCCTTGATGGTCACGATGCGCTGACACTCCTCGGCCAGTTCGCTGCTGTGTGTGATGAGAACAATGGTTTTCCCCTGTTCCCTGTGCAGCTTGTGAAACAGATCCATCACCAGACGGCCGGTTACGGAATCCAGCGCGCCGGTGGGCTCATCCGCCAGAAGAATGGCCGGGTCGTTGGCCATGCTGCGCGCAATGGCAACCCTTTGCTTCTGTCCGCCGGACAATTCGCTGGGCTGGTGGGTGGCCCGGTCCGTCATCCCCACAAGATCCAGAAGCTCCCATGCGCGGCGGCGGCGCGCATGGCCTTTCACCCCTGCGTACAACATGGGCAATTCCACGTTTTGAAGCGCTGTCTGGCGCGGAATCAGATTAAAAGTCTGGAACACAAAACCGATTTTTGCACCGCGCACACGGGAGAGTTCCCGGTCGTTCAACCCCTGCACATTCTCCCCGTCCAGACGGTATGTTCCTTCCGTGGGCCGATCCAAAGCGCCGATGATGTTCATCAAGGTGGACTTTCCGGAGCCGGACGCCCCCACAATGGCCACGAATTCCCCTTCCCAAACGGTCAGATCAATGCCGTGCAGCACTTCCAGCTCGGAAGGAGAACCTGTGAAGAAGCGTTTTACAATGCCCTGCATCTCAATGATGGGTTTTGCCATGTTCAGCCCCCCATTCCCGCTCGCCCGCCGGAGGGTCTGCCTTCCATCGCCGCGCCCATATCACTGGGGGCCGCCATGACGCCGCCCTGCATCTCCGTCGGCATCTCCATTTCGCCTTCCTGCTCCTCGGTCACAGCGGTGTCGCTGATGCTGATCTGTACTTCCATGCCCTCGTAAAGGTCCTCACCGCTGATTTCCACATAATAATCCGTCTCCATGCCTGTGGTGACGGGGACCTCTTCAAACGTATCTTCTCCCTGTTTCTTTGCATAAATGATGCTGTTGCCGTTTTCATCGGTGGTCACCGCATCGTAGGGAACGGTGTACACATCCTCTTTCTCTGAAAGCAGAATCTCCGCCTTGGCAGAAAGACCGATGAGCAAACCGCTGTCGGTTTCATCCACTGTGACCTCGGCCCCGAAGCCGGTTCCAGTCCTGCGAAGAAGAGGCCGTTTGAGAGAGCTGCGTCAGCGTTCCGTTGATCTCTTCGTCGCCGGTGGCATCGCTTTTGATGCGGACCGATTGCCCCACCGCCACTTTTTTGATGTCATCTTCATCAATGGTGACCGATACTTTCAGATGGTCTGTGTCCTGCAGAACGGCAACGATTCCGGTATTGGCCGCAGCGCCTACCGTTGCATTGATCGCCGTCACCGTGCCGTCCTGGGTAGCGGTAATGGTGCAATCTTCAATTTTTTCTTTCAAATCGGTAATTTCGTCGCTCTCACCGGCACTGGACAGCTACTCCTGCGCATTTTCCAGGCTGGTCTTGGCGTTCTTCTGGTTTTCCAGCGCGCTCTCATAGCTGGCCTTGGCCGAAAGCCACGCCTGATCCGCCCGGCTGCACGGAACCGCGCATCCGAACGCTCCAAAAAATCAGCGCCCCCAAAACAACGACCGCAAGAACCGCAATCACAACTTTTTTCCGGGTCGGCCGAAGAGCGCGGGCCAGAAACTCCCGAATTCTCCTCACTCTGAAACTCATTACAAAACTCCTCTCCCCATGCAAAAATTCCTTTTCCAGTTTAAAAAGGATTTGCGAAGAGCCTGTGTAAAAGTTGTGAGCGATTTGTGCAATCCGGTACGTTTTTCCCACAAACAGAAACACCCCGGACAGAAAATTCTGTCCGGGGTGTTTCGCATCATTTCAAACAAACTGCCGCCTATCCCTCACCGGTACGGACACGGCGAATCTCTTCCAGGATGATTCCGCGGGCACGGTGCGCCTGCGTCTGCTCCAAAGGCGGAACGCCTTCCAGCGGGTAGGCCAGGCCCAGCGCGTCGTACTTGGCGCGGCCCATGGTATGGTAAGGCAGAACCTCCAGCCCCTTTAGTGTGCGCAGCGGCGCGATCAGGCGGCCCAGCGCCCGCAATTCCTCTTCGGAATCGGTCAGGCCCGGCACCACCACATGGCGCACCACCAGCGGCACCCCCGCTTCGGACAGGGCCCGGGCAAACGCCAGCACCGGCGCCTGTCCGTGACCGGTCAGATGCTTGTGTCCTTCCGGGTCTGCATGCTTCACGTCCAGCAAAACCAGATCCGTGCACGCGAACAACGCGTCAAACTCGGCGCGCCGGTCGGGCCGGTACACAATACCCGAAGTATCCAGGCAGGTGTGGATCCCCTTTTGACGGGCCGCCCGGAACAGCGCCGTTAAAAACGGCAGCTGCAGAAGCGGTTCCCCGCCGGTGGCCGTCAACCCGCCGCCCCGGTAAAAGCTTTTGTTCCGTTCATAGGCGCTGAGAATCTCATCCACCGTCATTTCACAGCCGCCGTCCACCGACCAGGTGTCCGGATTATGGCAGTACAGGCAGCGCATAGGGCACCCCTGAAAAAACACCACCATCCGGACGCCCGGGCCATCCACCGTACCGAAGCTTTCGATGGAGTGGACGCGGCCTTTCTCACATGGAGCCATGGAAGGTGCGGGAGATGACTTCGTCCTGCTGCTCGCGGGTCAGTTTGTTGAAGTTGACCGCATAGCCGGATACACGCACCGTCAGCTGCGGGTATTTCTCCGGATGAGCCTGCGCATCCAGCAGGGTATCCTTGGAAAAAACATTTACGTTCAGGTGATGGCCGCCCTTTTCGGCATAGCCGTCCAGCAGGCTGACCAGATTGTCGATCTGAGAATCCGTTGCTTTCATATTAAAGCACACTCCTTTTTTGGGATTGATTACTGTTCCTCGTCCACCGTCAGGTTGGGTTCGCAGCAGGCGCAGTCCGGCTGCAGTTCGAAGGTGATGTCATCAAACAGCACCGCGTCGTCCTTGCCCAGCGCGCCCGGAATGATGGAGAACGTATTGGAAATGCCGTCCTGGGCATCCTTGAAGGGCAGCTTGGACACCGAGCTCAGAGAGGCTACCGCGCCGTGGGTATCGCGCCGGTGCATGGGGTTGGCGCCGGGTGCAAAGGGTTCGCCCGCCTTGCGGCCGTCCGGCGTGGAACCGGTGTTTTTGCCGTACACCACGTTGGACGTGATGGTCAGAATGGAAGTGGTGGGAATGCCGCCCCGGTAGGTGTGATTGCCCTTGACGTAGCTCATAAACTGATGCACCACATCATAGGCAATGTCGTCCACACGGTCATCGTCGTTTCCGTATTTTGGGAAGTCGCCCTCCACCGCATAATCCACGACCACGCCGTTCTCGTCGCGGACCGCGCGCACCTTGGCATACTTGATGGCCGACAGAGAGTCCGCCACCACCGACAGACCTGCAATGCCCGTGGCAAACCAGCGGGTGACCTCTTTGTCGTGCAGTGCCATCTGCAGGCGCTCGTAGCAATATTTATCGTGCATATAGTGGATGATGTTCAGGGTGTTCACATACACGCTGGCAAGCCACTTCATCATGTCGCGGAAGCGCTCCATCACTTCCTCGTAGTCCAGATACTCGCTGGTGATGGGACGGTACTTGGGACCCACCTGCTTTTTGGAGACCTCGTCCACGCCGCCGTTGATGGCGTACAAAAGGCACTTGGCCAGGTTGGCACGGGCGCCGAAGAACTGCATCTCCTTGCCCACGCGCATGCTGGACACGCAGCAGGCAATGGCGTAGTCATCCCCGTGGGTAACGCGCATCAAATCGTCGTTCTCGTACTGAATGGAAGAGGACTCGATGGAGGTTTTCGCACAGAAGCGTTTGAAGTTGACCGGCAGCCGGGTGGACCACAGCACGGTCAGGTTGGGTTCCGGCGCAGTGCCCAGGTTCTGCAGGGTGTGCAGATAGCGGTAGGACATCTTCGTGACCATGCTGCGGCCGTCAATGCCCATGCCGCCGATGGACTCGGTCACCCAGGTGGGGTCGCCCGAGAACAGGGCGTTGTACTCCGGCGTGCGGGCAAACTTGACCAGGCGCAGCTTCATGATAAAGTGATCCACAAACTCCTGAATCTGCTCCTCGGTAAAGGTGCCGTTGGCCAGATCGCGCTGGGCGTAGATGTCCAGGAAGGTGGAGGTGCGGCCCAGGCTCATGGCCGCGCCGTTCTGCTCCTTGATGGCCGCCAGATAGCCAAAGTACAGCCACTGGATGGCTTCCTGCACGTTGGCCGCCGGGCGGGAAATGTCAAAGCCGTAGATTTTGCCCAGCTCTTTCAGCTCCTTGAGCGCTTTGATCTGCTCGCTGAGCTCCTCGCGCTCCCGGGTCACGTCAGAATACATGATGGTGCGGGTGGTGTCCTTCTGATGCTGCTTATCCACGATCAGGCGGTCCACACCGTACAGTGCCACACGGCGGTAGTCGCCGATGATGCGGCCGCGGCCGTAGGCGTCGGGCAGGCCGGTGATGATGTGGCTGGACCGGCAGGCCCGCATCTCCGGGGTGTAGGCGTCAAACACGCCGTCGTTGTGGGTTTTGCGATGCTTGGTGAAAAATTCCACGATCTGCGGGTCCACCTGATATCCGTTCTGCTCACAGGCTTTTACCGCCATGCGAATGCCGCCGTAGGGCTGCAGCGCACGTTTGAAGGGCTTGTCCGTCTGGAAGCCCACAATTTTTTCCTTGTCCTTGTTCAGGTATCCCGGTCCATGGGAAGTGATGGTGGAAATGATTCGGGTGTCCATGTCCAGCACGCCGCCCTTTTCCCGCTCCTGACGGGACAGCTCCATCACCTGATCCCACAGGGCAAGCGTATCTTCCGTGGGGCCTGCAAGGAAGGACTCGTCGCCCTCATAGGGCGTATAGTTCTTCTGGATAAAGTCGCGTACGTTGATCTCCTTCTGCCAGATGCCGGAGGTAAAAGAATTCCATTCCTGTCTCATTCACGTTCTCCTTTGTTTCCATTGCTCTTTTCAGAGCCGCTTTTGGACCACATCTATACTATACCATTTTAGTATAATATAGTCAAGTGGCCTCTTTTTGCCAGGGGGAAAGTGGGTGCTCAGCGGTTTTCGATCTCGTCCACTGCGTCGATGACCGCCGAACGGAAGCCCTTGCGCTCCAGCGCCGCCACACCAACAATGGTGGTTCCGCCGGGCGAACAGACAGCGTCCTTCATCGCGCCGGGGTGCTGGCCGGTTTCCAGCATGAGCTTGCCTGTGCCGACGACCATCTGTGCCGCCAGTTCATAGGCCAGCGCGCGGGGCAGGCCGTGCTTGACGCCGGCGTCGCCCAACGCTTCCAGAAACATGCTGGCAAAGGCCGGGCCGCAGCCGCTGACCGTGCCCGCCACACTGAACTGCTTGGCGTCCACCAGACGCACCAGCCCAATGCTGGACAGAAGCTGTTCCACCAGTAAAAACTCCGGCTGTGTGAGGGAGTGCTTTTGCTCGCACACAAACATTCCCTCGCCCACGCAGACCGGCGTATTGGGGATGGTGCTGATGTGATGGGTGCCCGGAGCCAAAAACTCCTCGTACCAGTCAAACAGGCAGCCCGCGGCCACGGAAACCAGAATTTTTCCGGGCAGCAGTTCCCGAATCGGCTCCAGAACTTCCCGCACCAGATAGGGCTTAACCGCCACGAACACCACATCGGAAGCGAACGCGACCTCGGCCGCGTCTTTCCGGGGAAGCATGCCCGCCTTCTCCGTGTTGGCGCACAGCTTGTCCCAGTTTTTTGCACAGGCACAAATCTGGTCCGGCCGCAGCGTGCCCTGGCGAATCAGTCCCTTTGCAATGGCGCCGGCCATGTTGCCGAAGCCGATAAATCCCACCGTGATCTCCGATAACTGTTTCATTCCGTTTCTCCTTTCTCTACGATGAAGCGGGTCCAAACGGTCCCGCAAAGTGCTCCAGGATACAGTATAACATACTTGCCGTCCATATGGAAAAGAATTTAAAAAAGCGGCTCTTTTCAGAGCCGCCAAAGTCACGACAGTTCAAACATGCCGTTGTAAAGCTGATAATACATGCCTTTCTGTGCCAGAAGTTCGTCGTGCGCGCCCCGCTCGATGATCCGCCCGTGCTCCAGGACCATAATGGCATCCGCATTGCGCACGGTGCTGAGGCGGTGGGCGATCACAAAGACCGTCCGCCCCTCCATCAGGCGGTCCATTCCCTTTTCGATCAACGCCTCGGTGCGGGTATCGATGGAAGAGGTGGCCTCATCCAGAATCAGAACCGGCGGGTCCGCCACCGCGGCCCGCGCGATGGCCAGCAGCTGGCGCTGCCCCTGAGAAAGGTTGGCTCCGTCGCCGGTGACCATCGTGTCATAGCCGTTTGGCAGGCGGCGAATAAAGGAATCGGCATTGGCGATTTTTGCCGCCTGCACGATTTCCTCCTGCGTGGCATCCAGCTTGCCGAAACGGATGTTGTCCGCAATGGTGCCCGTGAACAGATGCGTGTCCTGCAGCACAATACCCAGGCTGCGGCGCAAATCATCTTTTCGAATGTCCCGCACATCGATGCCGTCGTAGACGATGCGTCCTTTCTGCACGTCATAAAACCGGTTGATCAGATTGGTGATGGTGGTTTTTCCCGCGCCGGTGGACCCCACAAAGGCAATTTTCTGGCCGGGTTTGGCGTACAAACAGATGTCGTGCAAAATCGTATGCTCCGGATCATAGCCGAAATCCACGTTTTCAAAGCGCACGTCTCCCCGCAGCGGGATCAGTGTCTCGCCCTGCCGCCAGGCCCAGCAGCCGGTTTTCTCCTGGCAGGGAACCAGCTTCTCCCCTTCCCGGCGCACATTCACCAGCACGGTTTTGCCCTCGTCCACTTCCGACGGCTGCCGCATGACGTTGAACACCCGTTCAGCGCCCGCCAGCGCCGCCAGCAAAAAGTTGCTCTGCTGGGTGAACTGGTTGATGGGCATGGCCGCCTGGCGCACAAACACCAGATAGCTGGCCAGGCTTCCCACATCCGTCATGCCTTTCATGGCCATCACGCCGCCCACCACGGCCACAATGGCATAGTTCACATAGGAAATGCTGACCACCGCCGGCACCATGGTGGCGGCATAGCCCTGCGCACCGGTTCCGGCCCGGCGCAGATTTTCATTGCGCTGTTCAAACCCCGTCAGGTTGGCCGGTTCATGGTTGAAGACCTTCACCACTTTCTGACCGTTGACCATCTCCTGAATGTAGCCGTCCAGCTCGCCCAGGCACTGTTGCTGGCGGGTGAAATAGGCCTTGCTGCGTTTTCCGCTGAACCGGATATACCAGAACATCGCGATGTAGCACACCACCACGATCAGCGACAGGCGCGCGTTGAGCACAAACAGCAGCGTCAGCGTTCCCACCACCTGAATGAAGCTCTGAATCACCATGGCGAAACTGTTGTTCAAAGCGTCGGCGATGGTATCCACATCGTTGGTAAAATAACTCATCACGTCGCCCTGTTTCTGCGCGTCAAAAAAGCGCAGGGGCAATGTCTGCAGATGGGCGAACAGGTCGCGGCGGATATCGTACAGCACCTTCTGCGCCGCTTTGACCATGGTCTGCGTGTATCCGAAAGAGCACACAACGCCCACCGCGTAAATGGCCGCGGTCAGGCCGACGCCCCTGGCCAGCGCAGACAAATCTCCCGACGCAAGGCTGTTGACCACAGGCCGGATCATATACGTACCCAGCAGGTTTGCACTGGCACTGATCGCCACCAGCACCGCCACGGCCGCCAGAAGAAATTTGTGACGGCCCATGTAGGACAGCAGCGATTCCACTGTGAACCGCAGGTCTTTGGGGCGTTTACCGCTGAACTGCCGCGCCATGGCCGTCATCTCCTTTCATTTGCGATTGATAGATTTCCTGATAGATGGGGTCCTGCGCCAGCAGCTGGTCATGGGTGCCCACCGCGTGGACGCGTCCGTCGTCCAGAATGACGATCTGATCCGTATTCATCACCGATGTAATGCGCTGTGCGATGATGATTTTGGTCACATCCTGCAGTTTGGCCAGCGCCGTCCGGATGCGGCCCTCTGTGGCCGTGTCCACCGCGCTGGTGGAATCGTCAAAAATCAGCACCTTGGGCCTTTTCAGCAGGGTGCGCGCAATGCACAGACGCTGCTTCTGTCCGCCGGATACATTTACGCCGCCCTGGCCCAGATCTGCGTCCAGACCGCCGGGCATCCGCTCCAAAAATTCATCCGCGCAGGCTGCCCGGCAGGCTGCCCAAAGGGTCTCATCGTCTGCCTCGGGGTCGCCCCAACGCAGATTTTCCCGCACGGTGCCGGAGAACAGCACGTTTTTCTGCAGCACAATGCCCACAGCGTCGCGCAGCGCGTGGATGTCGTACTCCCGCACGTCCCGTCCGCCCACGGTCACCCGGCCCTCGGTCACGTCATAAAGCCGCGGAATCAGCTGTACCAGCGTGGTCTTCGCCGAGCCCGTTCCGCCGATCACCCCCACGGTCTGCCCCGGCCGAATGGAAAAGCTGACGCCGGACAGCGCGTATTCTTTGGCGTCGGGATTGTACTTGAAGGACACATTCTCAAAGACAACGCCGCCGTCCCGCACCTCTGTGACCCCGTCGGGCGGGGAGCTGATGCTCGGGCGCTCTTCCAGTACCTCGCCGATGCGCTGGGCGCTGGCCAGCGAGCGGGTCAAAAGCAGAAACACGTTGGAGATCATCATCAGCGAGTTCATCACCTGCAGCACATAGCTGAGGAACCCGGTCAGCTCTCCCACCTGAAGTGTGCCGGCCATGATCATGCGTCCGCCGAACCACAGAATCAGCACCGTGGTGGAATACATGGTCAGCTGAAACGCCGGCATGTTCAGCACCGCGTAATGGAACGTCTGCTGGCTGGTCTCCATCAGATCGGTATTGACCTGCCGGAACTTTTCTTCCTCGTATTCGTCCCGCACGAAAGCCTTTACCGCACGGATGGCCACCAGCCCCTCCTGCACCACGTCATTCAGGTGATCCATCGCCTTCTGCAGTCGGCTGTACATGGGCGCCACACGGCGGACCACACAGAACAGGATCGCTCCCAGCAGCGGCGTACAGAAGAAAAACACCAGCGCCAGGCGCGGGCTCATCCACACGGAAAAGCCAATGCCCAGAATCAGCATCACCGGGGCGCGCACCATGGGGCGAAGCCCGCCGTTGATGGCATTCTGCAGAACGGTGATGTCCGTGGTCATGCGCGTCACCAGCGAAGAGGACTCAAAACGGTCCAGATTGGCAAAAGAATACGCCTGAACCTTCGCGTACTGCGCCTGCCGCACCCGCGCCCCCAGACCGTAGGAGGCCCTGGCCGCAAAACGGGCGTATAAAAGCCCCGTGACCAGCGCCAGCAGCGCGCACACCGCCATTTGAATTCCCCGGCGGCCGATCAGGGCCATGTCGCCCGCCGAAACGCCCACGTCAATGATGTCCGCCATCAAAATGGGAATGACCAGCTCGAAGCAGGTCTCCACCAGCACCAGCGCAGCCGCAATGAACAAATCTTTGCCATAAGGTCCCAGATGCGCTGCGATCCGTTTCAAATCCTTCACGGCTGCCCCTCCTTTGCGCTCTCTTTAAAATTTTGATACGCCCGCGTGAGAAAGTCGGCAAACTGCTCCCGCTCGGCATCGGAGAAGCCCTGCAGCATCACCTGTTCCGCCTGCGCGCATTGCTCTTTCCAGTGGGCGTGCGCCTGGCGGCCTTTTTCGGTCAGCTCCAGCACGTCAGCGCGGCGGTTCTTCTCATCCACCCGGCGGCTCACAAATCCGCTTTTGCAAAGGCTGTCCAGCATTCTGCTGACGGCCGCCGGATCGATCTCAAAGTAATCGGCGATCTGACGCTGGCAGCTGGGGCCGTTCTGCGCCAGGTACCCCAGCAGCTTGGGCTGCCCGGACCCCAGCCCCACCTTGCCCAGGCAGCCGCGCAGATAATTGCGCTGTGCGTGAAACGCCCGGTACACCAGCATGTGAAATGTTTTTTCCATGAACGAGCCTCCATGACATATCAATAATTGATATGTCAATTATTGTCCAATTTTGCTCTTTTGTCAAGCGGGCCCGCATTTTACATTTCCTTTACATCGAGTTTACCTGTTGATGATAGCCGGGTATTTTCTTTTATGTTACTCTTACATTGTTACGTTTCACATTCGAGTTATTTCAAGAATCATTCAAATTTTGCACAAGAACAAGTAAAGGGGATCTCTGATGAAAGTTTCGGACATTTTGAGCCTGCTGGGCGGGCTTGCGCTGTTCCTGTACGGCATGCAGATGATGAGCAGCGGCCTGGAAGCAGCCGCCGGCAACCGCATGAAACAGATTCTGGAAAAGCTTACTTCCAACCGCATTTTGGGCGTGGCGGTAGGCGCAGCCATCACGGCGGTCATCCAGTCCTCCAGCGCCACCACCGTCATGGTGGTCGGCTTCGTCAACTCCGGCATGATGACGCTGCAGCAGGCGGTGTGGATCATCATGGGCGCCAACATCGGCACCACCATCACCGGCCAGCTCATCGCGCTGGATGTGGGCGCAATGGCCCCGCTGTTCGCCTTCTGCGGCGTGGTGATGATCGTCTTTTTGAAAAAGCCCCATTTCCACAACTACGGCCAGATCATCGCCGGCCTGGGCGTTCTGTTCATCGGCATGGAAATGATGAGCAGCGCCATGATGCCCCTGCGGGACTCCGAGGCATTCATCTCGCTGATGACCCGGTTCTCCAACCCGGTGCTGGGCATTCTGGCGGGCACGGTGTTCACCGCCATCATCCAGTCCTCTTCCGCGTCGGTGGGCATTTTGCAGGCGCTGGCTTCCAGCGGGCTGATTCCCCTGTCCAGCGCGGTATACGTTCTGTTCGGCCAGAACATCGGCACCTGCATCACCGCGGTGCTGGCTTCCATCGGCACCAGCCGCAACGCCAAACGCACCACCATCATTCACCTGCTGTTCAACATCATCGGCACCACACTGTTCACCGTGCTCTGCCTGGTGTCCCCGCTGCCGTCGCTGATTGAGTCTCTGACGCCTTCGAAACCGGCGGCACAAATTGCCAACATGCACACGCTGTTCAACGTGGTCACCACGCTGCTGCTTCTGCCCTTCGGCACCATGCTGGCTGCGCTGGCCCGCAAAATTCTGCCCGAACTGCCGGCCGAGACCCAGCAGGAGCGCCGTCTGGTCTACCTGAAACCGCTGACCGGAGGCAAAGAGTATAAAATCGGTTCCTCCGCCATCGTGGTCAACGGTCTCTGGCGCGAGCTGACCCGCATGCTGGGCATGGTGCGGGAAAACGTGGACCGCAGCTTTGAAACCGTCCTCACCGGACAGACCGCGCCGCTGGCGGATCTGGAAGAGCGCGAGGAATACATCGACTATTTGAACAAAGAGCTGGCCAGTTATATTTCCCGGGCCATCGCCTTTGAATCCAACCAGCAGGACTCTGCCGAAATCAGCGCCTGTTTCAAAATCGCGTCCGATCTGGAACGCATCGGTGACCACGCCATGAACCTGTGCGGCTACACCGAGCGCATGGCCGAAAAACATGTGCGCTTTGCGGATTCCGAACTGGACGAGATTCGTCAGATGCGCCAGACTAGCCTGGATGCGCTGGATCTGCTGGTGCGCAGCGATTTCTCCGCATCAGACCGTTTGGTAAAAATCGGAGCCATTGAGCAGAAAATCGACGACATGACCGCTCAGTTCCGTCAAAACCAGATCGAACGGATGCGTGAGGGAAGCGAAAACGAATCCAGCGTGCTGTATTCGGAAATGCTCACCGATTTCGAGCGCATCGGTGACCATATTCTCAACATTGGCCAGATCATACCGGAAGCGGTGGTGCTCAACAGTCCTGCCGCTGCCACAGCCTGAAAATAAAAGCGCGGGACCGCACAGCGGCCCCGCGCTTTTTTATGATTGCCCGGCACTTTCTTTTGACGAAACCCCGCGCGCCGCAAACCATGGTTTCTGCATGCGGCCGATGACAAAGGACGAAAGTGTTACCGTCACCAGAGAATACAAAATGTTCTGGAAGGGAATGTACGTCAGGGAAAGCATCAGCACCGTGAAGTCCGTGGCGAAATAGGCCCGTTCAATGGGGCATTTCAAAAAGCGGGACAGCACCATGGCCAGCGCGTCATCCCCGCCGGACGCACCGCCCTCGCGCACCACAAGGCCCACGCCCACCCCCACGAACAGGCCGCCTGCCAGCGCCGAAACCAGCGGATAGGCAGACAGGTCGGGCATTTGATAGCCCACGGATTCCCAGATGCGATAGCACACTGCAAACCCGAAACTGGAAAACAGCGCGTTCTTTAAAAAGTCCTTTCCCAAAAAACGGTATCCCAGAGCATAACAGGCCACATCCATCACAGGCCCCGTAATGCTGGGCGAAAGCCCTGTCCAATGCTGCAAAAACAACATCATGCCCAGAACGCCGCCCTCTGTGATTTTGCTTCGGTCATGGATGTGAAACAAGCCAAAAGACAAGATGGCCACGCCCAGCAGCATCCAGCCGTAATGGACCAGCGCCCCGCGCGGCACTCTCCAGCGTTTCATGTAAATCTTCCTCTCGTTTTTCTTGACGCTTTCCAGCATAAAGGATATAGTAACTATATTGTCAAGAGCAAGGGAGGAATTTTTTTGGACGTGCGCTTCACCGTGGGAGAAATGGCTCAAATGGCCGGTGTTTCCAAACAAATGCTCATCTACTATGACAACATGGACGTGTTTAAACCGCGTATGACCGGCGCGGAAAACGGCTACCGCTATTACACCGCCGATCAGCTGGAGCAACTGGACACTGTGCTGATGCTGCGTGAGATGGGCTTTTCACTGAAGGAGATCCGCCGCCACATGGAGCGCCGCAGCGCCCCGGCCGCACTGGACGCCCTGCGCACCCAACGGCAGCTGGTGCGCAAAGAGATCCGGCGCCTTCAAATGGCAGACCGCCGCCTGACCCGCAAGCTGGAAGAATGGGAGCGGGTGCTGCCCGCCCGGCCCGGCCAGCCCTTCTGGGAAGAAAAAGCAGGGCAATATCTGGCGTTGGAACCAGTGAAAAAGCCCTTCGGCCTGTTGGAAGTGGATCTTGCTTTAAAACGTCTGCTGCGCCGGGCCAATCAGCAGGGATACTGTTCTTATTATCAGCTGGGTGACACGGTCTGCACTGAAAATTTGCAGCAAAAGCAATTTCTGCGGTTTGAGCACGCCTTTCTGCCGCTTCTGGAGCGCGTTCCCGGGGAGGACTGCTTCTGGAAACCCGCGGGAAAGTACGCCTGCATTTACCATCGGGGCCCTTACGCGGACACCGGCAAAAGCTACGAGATTCTGCTGGATTTTCTGGCACAGCAGGGCGTTCAACCGGCCGGGCCTGCCTATGAGTTCTGTGTGCTGGACAGCATGACCACCGCCCGGCCCGAAGAATATCTCACCGAAATTCAAATTCCGGTGGAAAACTGAAAAAGGCAGGGCTGCCGCGGCAGCCCTGCCTTTGCTTATTTCTTTTTTCCGGCCGGCCGAGCAGGCAGCACATGCGCTCCCCGGGGCACCGGATGAAGCACCCAGCTTCGGGGATAATGCTTCTGCAGTTCCGCCTTCGCGCTCTGGGCGGTTTTCTCGTCCCGGAACACGCCGAACACCGCAGCGCCCGATCCGGTCATCAGCGCCGCCAGCGCGCCGCTGCGCCGAAGGATCTCTTCAATGGGCCCGTTGGCCGGGCTTTGGGAAGAAAATTCCAGTGCGTTGGACATCTGGGCGCACAAGGCCTTTAAATCCCCCTGCTCCAGCGCCCGCTGTGCCAGGTCGTTGTCCGGGTGCACATCGGTGCCCAGCTCGTCGTACCGGGCGTAGGCCTGGGGCGTGGAAATGCCGCCCTTGGGCATGCAGACCGTAAACCAGCACCGGGGGCAGGACGGCATGGGGGTGAGCACGTCGCCGATGCCCTGCACACGGGCCGTGCCGCCCAGGATGGAAAAAGGCACGTCCGCTCCCACTTTCAGGCCGATCTCGCACAATTCCGGAACGGTCATTCCCGCACCGTACAATGCGTTGAGCCCCACCAGCACCGCAGCCGCATCAGCACTGCCGCCGGCCATTCCCGCCCGCACAGGCACCGCTTTGCGCACGGTGATGTCCACGCCGGCCAGCAGGCCCGTGGCGTCAAAAAAGGCCAGCGCCGCTTTGATGGCGGTGTTGTGCTCATTGGCAGGCACATTGGAGCCGGGCAAACGCAGGCGCAGATACGGGCTTTTGCGCAATGTGACGCGCTCGTACAGGTTGACCGTCTGCATCAGCATGTCCAGCGTGTGATAGCCGTTGGGCGCAATGCCCGTGATATCCAGCGTGAGATTCAGTTTTGCAGGGGCAAGAACCGTCACAGAATCCATAAAATACCTCCGTCACATTTGGAACAGGCGGAACCGCTTGACCTCGATGGCCTTGACCGGGCACATCTCGTGGCAGCAGAAACAGCGGATGCAGCCCTTCGGGTCGATGTGCGCCTTGCCCTTTTCCACACGAATGGTGTGGCCGGGGCAGATTTCAGCGCATTTTCCACAGCCGATGCAGCGGGACACATCGATCTTCGGCCGGGGTGCGATCCATTTTTCCACACCCGGCACCGCCCAGCGGATGGCGCGGGGCGCGCGGTTGGAAAAGTTGATGTTGGTATAACTCTTGGGCAAACGAAACTCCGGGATGGGCGCGGCGGCCTCGGCATCGCCTGTCCGCCAGGCGGCATCCGCCCGCTGCGGGCACAGGCCCCGGGCGCTGGCCGCCTTCAGATACGGCACGGCCATGGGGTCCAGCCCCATCATGCCGCAGACCGTCAAATCGATGGCATAGGGGTCCTCGCCGCCCAAAATCAGCCCCAGCTGCCGGGGCACGCCCCCCGCGGGACCGTCGCCCTCCATGGCCAGCACACCGTCCACCACCGTGAGCGAAGGCTTCACTGTTTCGCACAGGTCCACCAGCATGTCCCCAAAGCGTTCCTTTTCGGGAAAGCGCATGTGAAATTCGGCCTTCTGCAGGCCGGGCACCGTGCCGAACAAATTTTTCACCGCGCAGGACATCCCGGTCATCACATGGGTTTTCAGCTTGGGCACATTGACGATAAAATCCGCCTCCAACACCGGGTTCAGCAGCTCGAAACGCCGAACCAGCTTTCCCTGTGCCTCCCGCTGTGCCCAGGCGCATTCGTCATAGGCCTGCACGCCCAGTTCCCGGCACACCTGTGCCAGACCGCTGACCTGGTAAATGCTGCGCATCATGCCCGGGTTGTACAGTCCGCCCGGCGAATCCGCCACAACAATGTGCTCCACACCCCGCCGCTGCAGCGCGCGGATGCAGGCCGCCACCACGGCCGGGTGAGTGGTCACGCCATGGTCCGGCGGGTGCTTTGCCAGAAGATTCGGTTTGATGAGCGCCCTTGTCTGCGGGCCCAGCGCCCCGGTCCGGGGACTGGCGGCAAACAGCTCTTCCACTGCCCGGTCCACTTTTTCGTCATAGCCGGGCACCCTGCGAATGAAAACAGTATGCTCCAAATTAAACTCCCAATTCCTTTAAAAATTCTTCCATGCGGGACACCGCTTTTTTCAGGTGGTCCAGCGAATAGGAATAGCTGATGCGCACAAAGCCTTCGCCGGAATCGCCGAACGCGGGGCCGGGGATCACCGCCACTTTCTTGCTGTACAGCAGCTGCTTGCAGAACTCGTCGCTGGGCAGCCCCGACTTTTGGATGGACGGGAACACATAGAAAGCGCCCTGGGGCTCAAAGCAGGTCAGGCCCAGATTGTTCAGCGCATTGACCAGCCAGCGCCGGCGCAGATCGTATTCCTTGCGCATGGACTCGATGTCCGCATCGCAGTTTTTCAGCGCCGTCACCGCCGCGTACTGGCTGGTGGTGGGGGCGCACATGATGCAGGACTGATGGATCTTCGTCATCACCTTGATGATGGGCTTGGGCCCGCAGGCATAGCCCAGGCGCCAGCCGGTCATGGCATGCGCCTTGGAAAAGCCGTTGACCACAATGGTCCGCTCGGCCATGCCGGGCAGGCTGGCGATGCTGACGTGCCGGGTATGGCCGTAGGTCAGCTCGGCGTAAATTTCATCGGACAGCACCAGCACATTGGTCTCCCGCAGGACCTGCGCGATGGGCTCCAGCTCCTCTTTGCGCATCACCGCGCCCGTGGGATTGCAGGGGAACGGCAGGATCAGCAGTTTCGTGCGGGGGGTGATGGCGGCACGCAGTTCGTCCGCGGTCAGCTTAAACCCGTTTTCCGCTTTCAGCGCCAGAGGCACAGCCACGCCGCCGGTCAGCGTTGTGATGGGATAATAGCACACAAAGCAGGGTTCGGGAATGATGACCTCGTCCCCCGGCTCCACCAGCGCGCGGATGCACATGTCAATGGCTTCGGACCCGCCCACAGTGACCAGCGTCTGATCTTCGGTGTAATGCAGATCGAACCGGCGCTCCAGATAGCGGCAGATCTCCTGGCGCAGCTCTTTCAGGCCGGAGTTGGAGGTATACCAGGTGCGTCCCTTTTCCAGACTTTGAATGCCCGCCTGCCGAATGGCCCAGGGCGTCTTGAAGTCAGGCTCACCCACCCCCAGGGAGATGCAATCCTTCATCTCCGCCGCAATGTCAAAAAATTTCCGAATGCCGGACGGACGCATTTCCGCCGCGGCACGGGAAATCAGCTTCTCATACTCCATTATTGGCACTCCCGTTCGTCAATGGGGTCTTTGCCGTACAGCACCCCGTCTTTCTTATAGGTACGCAGCACAAAGTGCGTGGCCGTGGACAGCACGCCCTCCAGAGGGCTCAGCCGCTGGGCCACAAACAGCGCGATCTCCTGGAAACTTTTGCCGCGCATGGTCAAAGACAGGTCGTATCCGCCGCTCATCAGCAAAACGCTGTCCACTTCCGAGAAATCCGCCAGCCGCGCGGCGATCTCGTCAAAACCGAAATCGCGCCGGGGCGTGACACGCAGATCGATCAGCGCCTGCACATCGGCTACGCCGGCGCGCTCCCAATCCACCAGAGTACGATAACCGTTGATGATGTGCTTTTCCTCGCACTCATCCATATATGCCGCCACTTCCTGCACGGTCTTGCCCGTCATGGCCGCCAGTTCTTCCAGGCTGGTGCGGGCGTTGGTTTCCAAAACTTTCAGGATCTGTTCCATATACAATCTCTTCCTTCCCTCGCAATCGCACAAATATGCAACCGTATTTTCTCAATTATAAACAAAAGAGGCGGGAAAGTAAATCGTATTTTCCGGCCGAAAAATTTTTGTCCTGCCGTGCCGCGCACTACCCATCCGGCGTTTTTTCTGCTATACTAAATTTTGTATTTCGCGTGCGAGCAGAAGGAGAGAATCATATGGAAGCTGTGATTACTGTTGTTGGCAAGGACGCTGTGGGCATTCTGGCAAAGGTGTGCACCGCCTGCGCCGAAGCCAATGTGAACGTAGAGGAAGTCACCCAGCGCATTCTGCGGGGCACCTTTGCCATGATTATGCTGGTTGACATGAGCCAGGCGACCCTGGATTTTACCGCCTTTTCCGAGAAAATGGCCCAGACCGGACAGGCCATGGGCGTGGACGTTCGCTGCACCCGGCAGGAACTGTATGAGACCATGCACCACATCTGAACCATTTTCCAAAAGGAGTGACAACATTGCTGGACACCAATGACATTCTTGAAACCATCCAGATGATCTCGGACGAAAATCTGGACGTGCGCACTGTGACCATGGGCATCTCCCTTTTGGACTGCGCCGATCCGGACGGGCGGAAAGCCTGTGAGAAGATCTATCGCAAGATCACCACCTGCGCCCGGGATCTGGTAAAAACGGCGGACGAAATTTCCGCCACGTACGGCATGCCCATTGTAAATAAGCGCATCTCGGTGACCCCCATCGCCATGCTGCTTGCCTCGGCTCCGGACGCGGACCCCGTCTGGTACGCGCAGACGCTGGACGCCGCGGCCAAAGCCGTGGGCGTCAACTTCATCGGCGGTTATTCCGCTCTGGTGCACAAAGGCTTTTCCGCCGGGGACAAACGGCTGATCGAAAGCATTCCGCAGGCGCTGGCCCAAACGGAATACGTCTGCTCCAGCGTGAACATCGGTTCCACCAAAACCGGCATCAACATGGATGCGGTGAAGATGATGGGCCCCGTGATCCGGCAGGCGGCCGAACTGACCAAGGACAACATGTGCATGGGCGCCGCCAAACTGGTTGTCTTCTGCAACGCGCCGGAAGACAACCCCTTTATGGCGGGCGCGTTCCACGGGGTGGGCGAACCGGACTGCGTCATCCATGTGGGCGTCTCCGGCCCGGGCGCTGTGCGCGCCGCGCTGGCCAAACTGCCCAAGGACGCTTCTCTGGATCAGGTGGCGGAACTGATCAAACGCACCGCATTCAAAATCACCCGCATGGGCCAGCTGGTGGGCAACCTGGCCTCGCAGCGGCTGGGCGTGCCGTTCGGCATTGTGGACCTGTCGCTGGCGCCCACCCCCGCGCCCGGGGACAGCGTGGCCAATATTCTGGAAGAGATCGGTCTGGAGAGCTGCGGCGGCTGCGGCACCACCGCCACACTGGCGCTGCTGAACGACGCGGTGAAAAAAGGCGGCGTGATGGCCTCCAACCACGTGGGCGGTCTGTCCGGCGCCTTTATCCCCGTATCCGAGGACGACGGCATGATCAAGGCAGTGGAGCGCGGCAGCCTTTCCATTGAAAAGCTGGAAGCCATGACCGCTGTGTGCAGCGTGGGCATCGACATGGTCGTAGTCCCCGGTGAAACGTCCGCGGCGGTGCTGTCCGCTTTGATTGCGGACGAAGCAGCCATCGGAATGGTCAACACCAAGACCACGGCGGTGCGCGTCATCCCGGCCATCGGCAAAAAAAGCGGCGATGTGCTGGATTTCGGCGGGCTTTTGGGCTATGCCCCCATTCTGGACATCTCCTCCTTCCGGCCGGATGTGTTCGTAAATCGCGGCGGACGTATTCCCGCGCCGCTTCAGGCGTTGAAGAACTGAGTAAAATTCTTTTCGAACAGCGCATCTTCCACAGCATGGCAGAAAAATTTTTCACCGTGCTTGTCGAAGATGCGCTGTTTTTCCATGCATTTCCTTCTTTCCGTCAATCTTTGCCCTTGAAAATAACCGGAAAGCATTGTACAATTCACCCATACCTTGCAGCCGTAAATTCTTTTGGATTTCCGGTGTTTTTTATCTGTATCGCGCGGGCCCCTGGCGGCGTGCGCTGCTGTTCTGCCGTCTTTCGGGGCGGCGGTCTGTAAAAAGGAGGTCGATGCAATCACCACGCGCCCCGACCGGGGCAACCAACATGATTGAAATTATAAGAAGGGGGAATCTTATGAAACGGATTCTGCGCGCGGCCGCGCTGACACTGGCGGCGGTCGTATCGCTCGGAATGCTGGCGGCCTGCGGAGCCTCCGGAGAGGACAACCGTCAGATCATTCGCATTGGACACAACCAGTCTACCAACCATCCCACGCACATTGCTCTGGTGGCTTTTGAAGAGTTTATCGAGAGCAAGCTGGGAGACAAATATAATGTAGAAGTCTACCCCAGCGAACTGCTGGGCTCCCAGAACGAAATGGTGCAGCTGACCCAGACCGGCGCCATCAACTTCTGCGTAGCCAGCAACTCTCTGCTGGAAACCTTCAGCGACAACTACACACTGTTCAACCTTCCCTATCTGTTCTCCAGCAGCGAGGCATATCACGCGGCCATGGACGACGAGTCCATCACCGGCCCGATTTTTGAGTCCACCAAGCAGGCCGGCTTTGAGGCCGTGACCTGGCTGGACGCCGGCACCCGCAATTTCTACACGGTCAACACGCCCATTGAGACGCCGGCCGATCTGAAGGGGTTGAAAATCCGCGTACAGCAGTCTCCCACCAACGTGGAAATGATGCGTCTGCTGGGCGGCTCTGCCACCCCCATGGGCTTCGGCGATGTGTACACCGCTTTGCAGTCCAAAATCATCGACGGCGCCGAGAACAACGAGCTGGCGCTGACGGACAACGGCCACGGTGACGTGTGCAAATATTACTCCTACGACATGCATCAGATGATCCCGGATATTCTGATCGGCAATATCGCCTTCCTGGACGGTCTGAGCGAAGAGGAGCGCGCCATTTTTGAAGAGGGCTTCGACCTGGTCAATCAGGTGCAGCGCGAAGAGTGGGTCAGCGCCGTGGAAGAGGCCAAGGACCGCGCTCAGAACGAACAGGGTGTTGAGTTCCTGTATCCGGACACCAAGCCGTTCCAGGAGGCCTGTGCATCCATGCACGATTCCATGCTGGCCGAACATCCGGACCTTGCGCCCATCTACGAGGCCATTCAGGCGTACAACGAACAGTACCCCTCCGGGGAATCTTAAGGAGGTGCCGGTGAAATGAACACATTGAGAAATGCTCTGACCAAACTTTTGAACGCACTGGCCGGCATCAGTTTCATTGCCATGGTGGCACTGACCTGCTGGCAGGTCTTTACCCGCTACATTCTGCAGAACCCCTCTTCCTGGTCCGAGGAGCTGGTCTCCTACCTGTTTGCGTGGGCCAGCCTGCTGGGCGCCTCTCTGGTCACCAGCGAGCGCGGACATATGAATATCCCTATTGTCGTGGACCGTATGCCCGCCGGTGCCCGCAAGGTCTTTGAGGTATTCGGCGAACTGATCGCGTTTGCCTTCTCCCTCATCATCCTTGTGTACGGCGGCGTGCAGATCACCCAGCTTGCCATGGGGCAGACCACTTCTTCCCTGGGCGTGGCTGTGGGCGTCTTCTATGTTGTGCTCCCCCTTTGCGGCGTGCTCAACATGATCTACACGGTGCTGAACATCGTCGACATCTGCAAATCCACTGCGGACACCAAGAAAGAGGAGGCGTGAGCAAATGGCAATTCAATCCTTATTGATTATTGTGGCCGTGCTGGCTGTCCTTCTGGTTGCCGGCGTGCCCATCTCTTACTCCATCGGCATTTCCTCTCTGATCGCCATTCTGCAGACAGTGCCTCTGGATGTCTCGGTGATCACCGGCGCACAGCGCATTTTCGTCGGCATGAGCAAATTCAGCCTGACCGCCATTCCCTTCTTCATTCTGGCCGGCAACCTGATGAACCAGGGCGGCATTGCCAAGCGGTTGGTTGACTTTGTAATGGCCATTCTGGGCAAGCTGCCCGGCGCACTTCTGGTCACCAACGTAGGCGCCAACGCGCTGTTCGGCGCTATTTCCGGTTCTGCGTCCGCCGCAGCCGCGGCTGTGGGCAGCATGGTGGAACAGGGCGAGGAAGAACAGGGCTATGACAAAGCACTGTGCGCAGCCACCAACGGCGCGTCCGCTCCCTCCGGTCTGCTGATCCCGCCGTCCAATGCGCTGATCACCTACTCGCTGGCCGCGGGCGGCACCTCTGTGGCCGCGCTGTTCCTGGCGGGTTATGTGCCCGGCATCATCTGGGCCCTGTGCTGCATGGTGGCCGCCATCATCATCGCCAAGAAAAAAGGCTACAAGGGAACACCCGGCAAATTTGACTGGAAGAACCTGGGCATTGCCACGCTGCGTGCGCTCCCGTCCCTGTCTCTGATCGTGGTGGTCATCGGCGGCATCGTGGGCGGCATTTTCACCGCTACAGAGGGTTCCGCCATCGCCGTGGTCTACGCGCTGATCCTGGGCATCTGCTACCGCAACATCACTCTGAAATCCTTCTGGAACATTGTGGTCTCCAGCGCCAAAATGAGCGGCATGGTCGTATTCCTCATCGGCGTGTCCAACATTCTGGGCTGGGTCATGGCCTTCACGCAGATTCCGCAGGCGATTTCCGACGCGCTGCTGGGCCTCACGGACAACCCCGTCATCATCCTGCTGATCATGAACGTGATCCTGCTGATCGCCGGAACGTTTATGGACGTCACCCCGGCCATTCTGATCTTCACCCCGCTGTTCCTGCCGGTGGTGCAGACCTTCGGCATGGATCCTGTGCAGTTCGGTCTGATTCTGGTGTACAACCTGTGCATCGGCAATATCACGCCGCCGGTTGGCAACACGCTGTTTGTTGCCATCAAGGTGGGGCGCTCGTCCCTGTCCAAGGTCATGCCGTACATGCTGTGGTATTATGTAGCCATTCTGGTCGGTCTGCTGATGGTGACCTACATCCCCATCGTCAGTCTGGGTCTTCCCCAGCTGGCAGGCCTTCTCTAAAACCTGTTTCGCCCCGGCCTTTGGGCCGGGGCGTTTCTGTGTGATGATGTATAAAGCTGCAGACGGCGGGAATACTATGGGCATCGAAACCTTCATGAGAAAGGAAGTTAACGGTCATGAATGTATTCTATAAAATCTGCATTGCGCTGATCATTATCGGCGGCCTCAACTGGGGCCTGATCGGCCTGTTCGGCTTCAATGCCGTGGCCTGGCTGCTGGGCGGCGCCACCTCTTTCCTCAGCCGCACGGTCTTCACACTGGTGGGTGTCGCGGCGCTGTGCGCCATTCCCAGCCTGTTTGAACTGGGCGTCTCCAGAGACACCTGACCCTTACGCAGTTTCTTTTCCCTCTCGGCGGCGCACTGCCTGGGCTGTACAGCTCCGGCAGTGTGCCGCCCTTTCTTTTCCAACTTTACAAAAAGGCCTGTTTTGTTATATAATAGGTTGAAATATGTACAAGCGCAGAGGTGAACTATGGCGGTATTTGAGACAAACAGCAAGGCGGAGACCGTGACACTGGGCCGCCGTTTGGCACAAACGCTTCACCCCGGCGATCTGATTCTGTTCACAGGCGGACTGGGTGCCGGCAAGACCGCATTCTGCGAAGGCATTGCCGCCGGGCTGGGCTGCACCGACGACGTGCAGAGCCCCACCTTTGCCATTGTGAACTATTATCGCGGGCCGCAGCCCATGGCACATTTTGATTTGTACCGCATTTCTACACTGGCCGATCTGGAAACGGCCGGGTTCTTTGATTATCTGGACGAGGGCGCCGTGGTCGCGGCAGAATGGAGCGAGAACGCCGCTTCTCTTCTGGCGGAACAGCGGGCCATTCGCATTGACATTGTTTCCACCGGCGACACCAGCCGCCGCATCACCATCGAGGGGGCGCAGCTATGATCGTTCTGGGGGTGGACTCCACCGGTAAAACCGCCAGCACCGCCATTGTGCGGGACGGCGTCCTGGTGTACGAAAATTATCTGGCCGCCGGGCTGACCCACAGCGAAAGCCTTGTAGCCCTTTGTGATGACGCTTTGCGCGCCGCCAAACTGCATGTGCGGGATGTGGATCTGTTTGCCGTGACCCATGGACCCGGCAGCTTCACAGGGCTTCGCATCGGGCTGGCAGCCGTAAAAGGATTGGCCATGCCCCGGCAAACTCCTTGTGTGGGCGTTTCCACATTGGAAGCACTGGCCTGGGGGCTTTGTACAAACGGCACCGCCCTCTGTGCACTGGACGCGCGCCGCGACGAGGTATACTACGCTGCTTTTTCCGTGGCAGACGGCACCGTCACCCGGCTCTGCGAGGACGCCAGCGCACCGGCTGCACAGCTGGAAGAACTGATGATGTCGCTGCCCGGGCCGGTCTGGTGCTTTGGCGACGGCGCACAAATTGTATGGGACGCATGGCACGAACGCAGGCCGGACCTTCAGCTTTGGCCCGCGGAGTACCGGCTTTGCCGGGCGGGCTGTGTATGCCGTGCCGCACTGGCGGCAGGCACGCCGGTTTCTCCGGCCGAGCTTGTTCCGGAATATCATCGTCTCAGTCAGGCAGAACGCGAACGTGCAAAACGCACGTCCACACAATAATAGAGAGGAAGGATCTCATATGAACAAACCGATCGCACTCGGCGCCGATCACGGCGGCTGGGCATTGAAGGAAGCCGTAAAACAGCATTTGGACGCGCTGGGCGTGGCCTATCAGGACTTTGGTACATACAGTGAAGAGTCCGTGGACTATCCCGACATGGCCGTTCCCCCCTGCGAGGCCGTTGTCAAGGGTGAATGCGAAAAAGCCCTTCTGTTCTGTGGAACGGGCGTCGGCATCAGCATTGCTGCCAACAAGGTCAAAGGCATTCGCGCCTGCTGCTGCAGCGACACGTTCAGCGCCAAGTACACCCGTATGCACAACGACGCCAACGTGCTGTGCATGGGCGGACGCGTTGTGGGCGCCGGCCTCGCGTGCGAGCTGGTGGATGTATTCCTGAACACCGAATTTGAGGGTGGACGCCATGCCCGGCGCATCGCCAAAATTACTGAGATCGAGAACCGCTGAACGATATCAATTAAAAAACAAAGGAGTCTGACAAACATGAGCAAGACCGTCATCATGGATCACCCCCTGGTACAGCACAAAGTGAGCCTGCTTCGCAACAAAAACACCGGCACCAAAGAATTCAAGGAGCTCGTCAGCGAGCTGGCCATGCTTCTTTGCTATGAGGCCACCCGTGACCTTCCCACCGAAGAGGTAGAGATCGAGACGCCCATCGCCGTGGCCAAAACGCACATGCTGTCCGGCCGCAAGGTTGCGCTGGTTCCCATTCTGCGCGCCGGCCTCGGCATGGTGGACGGCATGCTGGCCCTGATCCCCGCTGCAAAAGTCGGCCACATCGGCATGTACCGCAACGAGGAGACGCTGGAGCCTGTGGAGTACTACTGCAAGCTGCCCGCAGACATTGCCGAGCGCGAAGTCATCGTTCTGGACCCCATGCTGGCCACCGGCGGCTCTGCCTGTGACGCCATCACTCAAATCAAAAAGCGCGGCGTGAAGAACATCAAGTTCATCGGTATTATCGGCGCACCCGAAGGCCTGAAACGCCTGCAGGAACTCCATCCCGACGTGGACATCTACATGGCTGCGCTGGACGAGCGCCTGAATGAGAACGGCTACATCGTACCGGGCCTGGGCGACGCGGGCGACCGCATTTTCGGCACCAAATAATTTTTGTGCCACGACTTTCAACAAAGAGTGGAGAATGAATCTATGGCAAAACGCGAACTGAGAAGAAAGGTGCTGGCAACCATCGCCACGGTGCTTGTCATGTGCTGCGGCCTTGCGCTGTGTATCTGGCTTTTGCTCACAAGCGAGGTGTTTTCTTCCACGATCCGCTGGCTGATGCTCGCGTGTACCGTTGGTCTTGGCATTGCGATCATCGGTCTTCTGGTGTGCAAAATCCAGGAGATCCGCACCCTGTCAAAACTGGTAAAAAAAGAGGCAGAGCTGCCGCAGCCGGCCTCTGATGCGCCGCAGCAGCCGGAGCCTGAACTTCAGCCCCTGCAGACATTGGACGAGCCGCTGCCCGTTGAGGAAACACCGGCTCCCGCACCTGCACCCGTAGTGCAGCCGGAGCAGCCTGTTGTCCCGGTCATGGCGGCACCCAAGCCCGTGCAGGCTGCAGTACATACGCCGATGCCCGAAAAGCAGGAACAGGAGCCTGTGGAACAGCATCACTGGCAGCCCATCAACTTCAAGGCAGTGGATCAGCAGTACAAGGCTGCTCAAACTGCCCGTGTCAAGGCGATGGAAGACGCACGCATTGCGCAGGAGCAGGCGCGCCGTCTGGCCGAACAGGCCCGGCTTCAGCAGCAAGTGCAGGAGCAGGCCAGCGCTGCACAGGCCGCGCAGCCCGTACAGGCGCCGCAGCCCTCTCCACAGCATTCGGCACGCGAAGAGGAACTTCTTCAGCGTGCACACGAGCAACAGCAGGCCCGCCGCGCAGAGCAAATCCGCCTGGCAGATGCCGCGCGCACCGGTCAGCTGCCCCGCATTACCAATGAGATGATCGCACAGGAAGAGGCGCGCCTTGCAGCGCTGGCCCGTCAGGCAGAGGCGCAGCGGCTGGCACAGTCCACAGCGCCGGCCCCGCAGCCCGTTGTTCCGGTTCAGGCGGCCGCACCGGCCACCCCCGTCGCACAGGTTCCTGCGGAACCGAAGCCCGCAGCTGTTCCCGCGGCGGCTCAGCCCGTGAAGGAATCCGCTTCCACGTGGGGGCAGGCCTGGAGCGCTCCTCGCACAGAGGCACCCGCACCGCGTGCGGGTGCGGAGGCTCCCGCACCTGCAGAGCACGTAGAGCGCACCCCCATCGCCTGGCCTGCGCCTTCCAAGCCTGCGCGCACCACACAGATTCCGAAGATCACCGATGAGATGATCGCCGCGCAGAACAAAGCGCGTTTTCAGACCGCGGCACGCACCGGTCAGCTGCCCAAGATCACCAATGATATGGTGGCTGCCGCCAAGAGCCAGAACCAGTTTCAAACGGCGGCGCGCACCGGCCAGCTGCCCAAGATCACCGATGATATGGTAGCTGCCGCCAAGAGCCAGAACCGGTTCCAAACGGTGGCGCGCACCGGCCAGCTGCCCAAGATCACCGACGATATGGTGGCTGCCGCCAAGAGAGGGAAACCGACGCAGACGCTTGGCAATTTTGCAGCGCATTACCAAAAAGGTTCCAAGTCGGCTGATTCTTATTGGAAATCTCAGAATCAAAAATAAAGGACGTTGTTCCGGGGCTTTGAAGCAAGTCTTCAAAGCCCTTTTTCTTGCAAAAACGGGATTTCTACTTTTTGTCGAGTGACTTTCGGGCGCACATATGGCATACTGAGCACAGGAGGGATGGACATGAATGCGGAATACACAGGCCGAAAAATCGCACAGCTTCGCAAACAGAAAGGTTTGACGCAGCGGGAACTGGCGGTAGCTCTGCACGTCACGGACAAAGCCGTCAGCAAATGGGAGCGCGGCCTCAATTATCCGGATATCGCACTGCTGGAGCCGCTGGCGGAAGTCCTGGAAGTGACCGTGACTGAACTGCTGCAGGCCCGGGATCAGCCTCGGGATCAGTCGATGTCCATGGGCGAAGTGGAAAAGCTGGTGACGGGTTCTCTGGCCCTTGCCGACGGGGAAAAGCAAAAAGCTCTGGCCGGCAGAAGCCGGCGGCTTTTCCTTTATTTGCTTTGCGCGGCGCTCGCCGCGGCGGAAATTTCCCTGCTGCTTTTTCTCGGTTTGCGTGAATATCTGGTTCTGGAGATTTTCTGGAATCTGGAAGGGCTTTCTCTGTTCTTCGGCGGCTGGTTCTGGCTGACGCGCTATACCCGGCTGCCCGCTTATTACGATCAAAATGCCATTGGCTTTGTAAGCGCGGGCATTTTGCGGTTGCACCTTGCCGGCGTGCGCTTCAACAATCGAAACTGGCCTTCTATTTTGCGTGCCGGACGCATCTGGGGCGTGGTCACACCGCTTTCCTATCCACTGGTATACGGGGCAATCTGTAAGCTGTTTCCACAGTATCTTCCCACGCTGTGCCTGGTCATTTTATTGATCTATCTCTCTTCACTGTTCATACCGCTTTTCTGGGCCGGAAGAAAATACGCATAAAAAGGGTCCTCCCCTGCCGGGGAGGACCTTTTTAACTCAAACGAATCTGCCAGCCTTTGCCGTCGCGGTGCAGCCAATCGCGTACCGTGGCAGGTTCCTGCCCGCCTTTGGCCGGGTCCAGGCGAAAAGCCGAGAGGATGACTCCTGCCAGCACCGCCTGAACGCTGCCGCTCCACACGCCGCCGCTCAGAAAGGGAACCGACAGGTTCAAGGGTTCCAGCAGAAGCTGTGCGGTCAAAAAGGCGACCGCCGCCAGTGCCAGCATCCGCCCTGCCGCGCTTCGCACGCGCAAAACCGAGCGCCACAGAAGGACCAGACAGACGATGAGCGCCCCCAACAGCACCAGCGCAGCCGGTCTGCCCAGCGCATGAGCACTCCAGGTCAATGGATCGTCGGAGCCCAGCAGACGAAACAGCGACTCTTCCGTGAGCCCCTGAAAAAGATTTTCCGGTACGCGGTCCGCCCATTCAGAAGTCAGCGGCTGCAAGGGCGATTTCCCCTGCCAGATGGTCAGCCGCAGCAGGTCCAGCCAGCCGCCGCCCGCGGGGTCGGAAAAGGGATTGCCTCTTTCCAGCATTCGCTCCACCAGATGCGGGTTGGACAGGCATCCGATCGCGGGAAGGCCCACCGCCACAGCAGCTGTCAGGCCCATGCTTCTGCCGCGCCCCCATCCAAACCAATCGCGCCATCCGCAATACAGGCAAAGCACCAGTCCGGTCAACAGAATGCAGATGGCCTGCGACAGTGCAGGCAAATAGAGCGCTGCCAGCAGCAGCGGCACAATGGCCGCACCGCTCAAAAGCAGACCGGCCAGTCTCTTGCCCCGCTGCCGGTACAAAACCGCTGCGTAACCCAACACCAGAAAACCGCACAGCGGCCGTGCGTAAATTCGGGCTCCATTGATTGTGGGCGTACAAAGCGCGGTGCCCAGCACCAGTGCCAGAGCGCCGCCACAAATCAGCCAGGTATGGCGCATCCATGCCACAAGGTCCGTTCCAAAATATACCACGGCCAGCACGGCAACCGGTACACAGCCCCGCACAAGCAGAGACGCCACTTCTCCGGACCCGTCCGGCCCCAGGCGAAGCTCGCCAAAAACACGCAGCGCCGTTCCCAGCACAAACAGCATTGCCACCCAAAGAAACGGCCCCCAGGCGGAACGGGGGCGGTGAACTTCGTCCAGCCTACCGCCTACCAGCACCGCGTCCCCCATACTTTCCACGGTCTTGCGCGCTGCCTGTTCGGGCGAATCCGCCCCGGCCAAAAATGCCTCGTACTGATCCTCAAGATGTGCTTTCAGTTCCGCTTTGACGGGCTGTACCGCCGCACGGCAGCGCAGCTGCGCAACGGCCCGGTCCAGCCATTGTTCCAATTGTGCGGGCAGCATCAGCCATTCCCCCTTTGCAGCTGTGCCGGGTGCAGCACGCGGTTAATGGCAGTACTGACCCGGTCCCATTCCTTTTGCTGTACATCCAAAGCCTGCCGGCCCACCTGCGTCAGGTGGTAATATTTTCGCGGTTTTCCCGCCGTGCCTGCGGCCTCGTAACTTTCGATTTTCCCTTCCTGCTCCAGCGTGTGCAAAATGGGATACAGCGTTCCGGCTTTCAACAAGAACGTGTCGTTGGAACGGTTGCCAAGTTCCTCGATCATCTGATAGCCATACATATCGCTCTCCTGCAAAAGCCGCAGAAGCAGCATTTGTGTGGATCCGGGAACCAGATTTTTCTGCTGCATTTTTTCGCCTCCAATATATAGATTATCTATATTTGTATTATACATAGATAATCTATATATGTCAAGACTTTCCTACTTTTTAACACACTTCCATTTCTTGTGCAGCGTCTGCCGGTGCCCCGCCAATATTCCGCAGCCGGCTTTCGTATGCAAGCGACTTGCCATCCCTTACAAGGGCCTTGCGATATTTTATGTATATGTTATATTTAGACAGGAACCGGTACACAAATGAAGAATGGTGCGGATTGACTAAAACAACTGAAACGGCACGTTTGCTTACACTTGCCGGAATGCTCACTGTACATACGCACTCGTTGTATTTTTTATTCGATCAGTGTCGCCCGGAAAGGAGAATGTACCATGCAGCTGCAACAAATTCATCATATAGCTATCATCGTGTCCGACTATGCGGCAGCCAAAGAATTTTATGTTAAGAAGCTAGGATTTTCTGTAATCCGCGAAAACTTTCGCCCCGCACGGGGCGATTGGAAATTGGATCTGCGCTTGGGCGAAGGTCCCGATTCCATAGAATTGGAAATTTTCGCACAACCAAATGCTCCACGCCGTCTCACTCGCCCTGAGGCATGCGGACTGCGTCATCTGGCATTTCATGTTGAAGATATCTTCGCCACAATTGCGGAATTGAACACCCAAGGGATCCATTGCGAGCCTGTGCGCTTTGACGAATTTACCGGAAAACCAATGACATTTTTCTTTGACCCGGATGGCCTTCCCTTGGAATTACATGAATAACCCTATGCACTCCAATATGTGCCGCGAAATCTTTGTGCATTTTCACGAATAATTTAGCTTGAAATTGTGCAATATAACTAATATAATAGGAACACCGCAAGAGAGTTGCTTGCGGCATGGCCACAAGCAGGCGGCCATGTTGGGAAAGAATGAGAAAAGAGGTTATTGTTATGTTTAAGATGATTCGTGAATTTGCAAAATACCATCTGTCTGACAACGCAATGAATTGCTGGGGACGCGAAAGCCTGTTCTTCTGAGAACAGATTTAAAAAAGGTCCGCACAGGGATCCCTGTGCGGACCTTTTTTATTGAAACTTTCAGTCAGGCTTCACCAAAACGCGCTCAACTGGCCATCATACGGCGTGGAAAAAGCGGAAAACAGCCAGCCTCGGTCTGTGAGGGTCATGCGAAGCGTGCAGGCCGCGCCGCTTTCATAACAGGTTTCAAACACGATTTCCTGTTCTGTCCGGGAAATCAGCTCAAAGGAGGCGGGATACGGGCATTGCTTCCCATTTCCCTGCCCGACCTGCAGCACATAAAGCTTTCCTTCAAAGTCCGCATACAGCGACTGTCCCACCAGCGGCGCAGACCCCGGCGCAATGGACTGACTTTCCACCGGTGCATAAGCCTGATGCAGCTTTTTGAACAGTTCGAAGTCGAACAGCGAACGCAGATAATCTGCGAGATCGGCGGAATCTTCAAATGCCTTTTCTCGCACATATTGATATGGCAACCCGGTCTCCCAGACATCCGTGTCATCGGACGAGAAACCCGGCTCCACTGTGAACGCGCGATAAGCCTCCATCGCCGCCACGTATCGCGCCTGCTGCTCTGCATTCAGAAAATCCGGCACCGCCATGATGTACTCCACAATGGTTCCCTCAGGCACCTGAAAATCATATTTTCCGGTAGGCTGGTAATCCTCCTGCATCCAGTCCGGTATAGAGACCGACTGAGATGCCGCCTGGGAGGGCGCGGCCGCTGAGGATGCAAATTCTGCCGCGCTGCATCCAATCAAAAGCAGAACCGCACAGAGAAACGCAATCCACTTTCTCATACCTCTCAACCCCTCTCGTTTATAAAAACGAAAAAGAAGAGGCAAGTATTGCATAAAACCGAAAATTCATTGACAACGCCTCCGGTCACGTCTATATTCAAGGTGAAAACGGGGGTGAGTTTATGGCCGAACCGGGACGCAGTTCGTACTGCTGGCTTTTGCCGCGGGATGTCTTGTGCTCAGCATTCGCCATTTTCAGCAAAAGGGCTTTTTGTGGAACAATGCCTGGCTATTCGCTTCCGAACAGGAACGCAAACATATGGACAAAGCCCCTCATTACCGTCAGTCCGCCATCGTGTTTGCATTGCTTTGCCTGATTTTTCTTCTTTTGGCTGCGGAAGTCCGATGGAAAACCAGCTGGCTCCTTTGGCTGGTGGGCGGCACGATGGCTGTCACATTGGTCTACGCCGTGGCATCTTCCGTCCGCAGAGTTTAACAAAACCGGGTCCCAATACAGGGACCCGGTTTTTTGATGATATCAGACAGGTGCAGCTTCCTGCTCTTCCCAACGCGCCCGCACCAGACGATTGACCAGGAAAATCACCACTTCTTCTCCCAACAGAACCAGCGCCCAGGGACTTTTCAAAAACAGAACCACTTTTCCCAAAAAAGGAATGTGCGTTACATACGTTCCCAAAATGTCCGAACGAACAGTTTCATATCCGTCCAAATCGGTCGTGTGTTCCGGGTGCGTTCGGTAGAGCAGCTGCCCCAGCTCCCCATCCCATTCTGTGTGGCTGAAGCGATGCGTTTCAGTAATTTGTTCCCCAAACCGGTTCGCGCGGAAGGTGATGATTTGCTCGGGCTCCAATGTCAGAGAAGCATCCGGTGAAACCTGACGCACAAGGACCAGCGAAAACGTGGGAATGGTAGGCTCCATGCTTTGGGACAGCACCACATAGCAGCGGAAAGGCAGCAGGCGCCCCACCTGCTGGGGAAACAACAGGTAGGTGCCAATACATAGGGCAAGCACCCCCATGAGCAGCCAAAAGACTGCGGCCCTAATTCGCTCAGCCATTTCTTCCACTGCGCCCCGTTTCTTTCAATCAGCTCAAGGTTGCCGTCACGTCAAATTGAATCGGTGTATCGGCGGACACCTTGTCCGCCACATTGTCACTGTTGACCGTGGCCTTGATGGTGTATGTGTTGGTTCCTTCAATGGCCGTATCCGTGAAGCTGGTACCGGAACCGCTCACGCTGCCTCCGCCGCTCTGCGTAACCTCAAAGGTAAAATCAGATGTGCTCGGGCCCGAATCTCCTTTTACCGCAATTTCCAAATCCAACTGCGTTGCCAGATCTCCCTCATTCTCCACCGTGAACGTCACATCACCCGAAGCGGAAGGATATGCATCCAGCGTGCCGCTGTCGCTGTTCATGGTGAAGTTGCTGGTCTCTACCGTGACGGGTTTGCGCAGGGTCACTGCCGTCGTACTTGCCGTTGCGGTGGTTTTGTCGTACACGGCAAACGTGCCCGCAGAGGTCACCACAACTGCTGCTGCCGTTGCCAGAGAAAGCCAGGTTGTCTTTTTGAACATGATCCGATCCCCTTTTCGTCTACTTTTTTTGTATTGTTTTCAGCAATGGTTATCATATCACATGTCCAAAATATTGAAAAATACCTGTTTCTTTATAAGTAGCCATATCAAAATTGATATGGCTTTTTTTAAATTTAAATCTTCTGCAAATTGTTTCAAAAAGGAGCGGGCCGGCTGAGACAGCTCTTCTCTGTCCCGGTGAAGAAGCAGCAAATTTATCTGCACCGGAGCATCTGTCAGCGGTACGCTGCAAATTTGGGAGCACTGCAGTTCCTCCCGCTGCCACGCATTGCCCACAATGTATCCGTTGGTACTGCGCAGCATACGCAGCACCGAGTGATAGCTGTTGACCGTGATGGTCCGCCGCGGCCATTCGCTGGGGCGCCGGAGATCATCCAACAGCGTCTGGTTCAGATGGCTGAAAAAATCCCCCGGCAGAAGAACACGCGGGTACTCAAACGATCGGCGGCATTCCAAGCCGTCCGCCTTTGCCAAAGGATGGTCCCGCCTGACATGAACATACATCGGACGGGGATCATCCAGCGGCGTCACGCACACATTTTTGCCGGCAGCCATCTTTAAAAACACCGGCAGCTGCGTGTCGTTCACCACTGCCAGGCCGATTTCGGCATCCAAAGCAGCCACCTTTTCCAGGGCAGGCTCCAGCGTGGTTTCGTAAAAACACAGCTCGGTATCCTGCGCTGCCATGTGCTCGTAAACATGCAGCAAAAGTTCATCTTTTAAAAAGAGCAGCGCCACCGCCACATGCAGCCGGCTGACCAGCCTGGCGTCCTGCGTGTCCCGCAGCCGCTCCAGCATCTGGAATTTATCCAAAATGGACTGGGCCTAGTAATACATTTGCCGCCCGGTCTGTGTGGGGCGCACCCCTTTGCTGGTGCGTTCCAAAAGTTCGCAGCCCATTTCCTTTTCCAATGCATTGATGGTGCGGCTCAGGCTGGGCTGGGCCACAAACAGTTTCTGCGCAGCTGCGCTGATGCTGCCGCAGTCCACCACTTCGATAAAATATTGAAGCTGCCTGCGCTGCATAATCGTTCCTCCTTTTCCCCGCGGTTTCCGAAACAGTTCATTCATGGTTTCGGCTATTTTTTACTGCTTTAATCTGCAAATATCCCTGCTTCTTCACAAAAAACAGGCAGCAGATTGCTCTGCTGCCTGTTTTGAATTGACTTTATCTTATTTGGACAGACGGGCACGCAGGTCAGCCAGCTGTTTGCGCAGCTCAGCGGGCACACGCTCGCCGATCTGATCGTACAGCTCCTCTACGCCCTTGACGTCTTCCAGCCACAGATCGTTGTCGATCTCCAGCAGGCCCTTCAGGACATCCAGAGTGATGTCGGACAGGCCTTCGATGTTGATGTCTTCTGCCTTAGGCACATAGCCGATCGGGGTTTCCACCGCGTCCACTTTGCCCTCGCAGCGATCCAGCATCCACATCAGGACACGCATGTTGTCGCCGAAGCCCGGCCAAATGAAGTGGCCGTTGTCATCGGTGCGGAACCAGTTGACATGGAAGATCTTGGGAGCTTTGTCGCCCAATTTCTTGCCCATCTCCAGCCAGTGGCCGAAGTAGTCGCCCATGTTGTAGCCGCAGAAGGGACGCATGGCCATCGGGTCACGACGGACAACGCCCACAGCGCCGGTAGCGGCAGCAGTGGTCTCAGAAGCCATGGCAGAGCCCACATACACGCCGTGCTCCCAGCTGAAGGACTGGTACACCAGCGGAGCGGTCTTCGCGCGGCGGCCGCCGAAGACCATCGCGGTCACAGGCACGCCCATGGGATTGTTGAACTCTTTGGACAGGCAGGGGCAGTTCTCAGCCGGAGCCGTGAAACGGGAGTTGGGATGAGCCAGCTTGCCGCCGTTGGCAACATACTCTTTGCCGTTGACGGGAATACCGGTCCACTCCTGAGCATCCTCGGGAGGATTCTTATCCAGGCCTTCCCACCACACAGTGTTGTCCGCCAGGTTGTGGGCAACGTTGGTGAAGATGGTGCCCTTCATGGTGGTGTGCAGCGCGTTGGGGTTGGATTTCTCGTTGGTGCCGGGGGCAACGCCGAAGAAGCCGTTCTCGGGGTTGATGGCATACAGACGGCCGTCCTCACCGATGTGCATCCAGGCGATGTCGTCGCCTACGGTCCACACTTTATAGCCCTGTTTTGCATAAACCTCAGGCGGAATCAGCATGGCCAGGTTGGTCTTGCCGCAGGCAGAGGGGAAGGCAGCGGTGATGTATTTGGTCTCGCCATTGGGGCACTCGATGCCCAGGATCAGCATGTGCTCGGCCATCCAGCCCTCTTTCATGCCCTGGTAGGAAGCGATGCGCAGAGCAAAGCATTTTTTGCCCAGCAGCACGTTGCCGCCGTAACCGGAGTTGATGGACCAGATTGCATTCTCTTCGGGGAACTGCACAATGTAGCGGTTCTCCTCGTTGATGTCGGCTTTCGCGTGCTGGCCGCGCACGAAGTCGTTGGAATCGCCCAGCTGACGCAGCGCTTTCACGCCGATGCGGGTCATGATGTCCATGTTCAGGACAACGTAGATGGAGTCCGTGACCTCAATGCCCACTTTGGAGAACGGGCTGCCGATGGGGCCCATGCAGTACGGAATCACGTACATGGTGCGGCCTTTCATGCAGCCGGTGTACATGGGAACCAGTTTTGCTTTCATCTCTTCGGGGTCCATCCAGTTGTTGATGACGCCCGCGTCTTCTTTGTTCTTGGTGCAGATGAACGTGCGGCCCTCTACACGGGCAACGTCGTTCTTCGCGGTGTGATGCAGAACGCAGCCAGGCAGTTTCTCCTGGTTCAGTTCCGTCATTTCGCCAGTTTTGAAGGCTTCCTCGCGCAGAGCGCGCAGCTGACCCTCAGAGCCGTCGATCCAAATGGTCTTGTCCGGAGTCATCAGGTCTTCCATTTCTTTGACCCAGTCCAGAACATGCTGATTGTTCGTCAAAGCCATAATTGAATCACCTTTCCTTTAAAAAATCCCTCTCGCATAAAGTGGTGAACAGAACAGTTCGATCAAAATGCGATTTGGTTTCATTATACCTTTTTGTTAAAAAAAACACAAGATTTTTCCGGGAAAAAGCCGCACTCTTTTTCCCGGATGTGCCGATTGTGCGCTTTTTGCGGATATCTTTGCAAAAAAGGCGGTCGTCCCGCAGGACGGCCGCCTAGCCGAAATTACTTCGCAGCTTCCACCAGAGCCTTGGTGTCGCGGGCAATCATCAGTTCCTCGTTGGTGCAGATGACCAGCACTTTCACGCGGCTGCCTTTGCCGCTGATGTCCATGATGTCGCCGGTGCGTTTGCAGTTTTTCTCCGGATCCACGGAAATGCCCAAAAAGCCCATGTTCGCACACACGCTGGCACGCATGCGATAATCGTTCTCGCCGATGCCACCGGTGAAGACCACGCAGTCCAGACCGCCCATGGCCGCAGCATAAGAACCGATGTATTTCTTGATCTGATAAGCCAGCATCTCGGTGGCCAGCTTGGCGCGCTCATTGCCGGCATCCGCCGCATTGGTCACGTCGCGCATATCGCTGGAAACGCCGGAAACACCCAGCAGGCCGCATTTCTTGTTCAGGTAATCGGCCATCTCCTGACCATGGATGCCCAGTTTCTGCTCCATGTAAGTCACAACGCTGGGGTCTAGGTCGCCGCAGCGGGTGCCCATCAGAACACCGGCCAGCGGGGTCAGGCCCATGCTGGTGTCCATGCACTTGCCGGCTTTGACCGCGGAGATGGAGCTGCCGTTGCCCAGATGGCAGGTGACCATCTTCAAATCGCTGCTGTTCAGGTACTCAGCAGCCGCCATGCTCACATAGCGGTGGCTGGTGCCGTGCGCGCCATAGCGGCGGATGGAGTACTTTTCATACATCTCATAGGGAACGCCGTACATATACGCCTTGGCGGGCATGGTCTGATGGAACGTGGTGTCGAACACAACCACGTTGGGGACCTTCTCGCCAAATACAGCCTTGGCGCTGCGCAGGCCCTGCACGTGTGCCATGTTGTGCACGGGAGCCAGCGGCGCGATCTCTTCGATTTTGTCGATGATGGCATCGGTGACGATCTCAGATTTGGTAAAGAACTCGGCGCCCTGCACCACGCGGTGACCGATGGCGGAAATCTCGCTCTTGTCTTTCACCACAGCGCCCTCGCCCGTGGTCATCATTTCGACTACCTTCATGAACGCCTCGGTGTGCGTGGGGAACGGCACCTCCTGGCTCCATTCGCCGCCGTTGGCCTTGTGGGTGATCTTGCTGCCTTCAATGCCGATGCGCTCGCACAGACCTTTGCACAGCACGCTTTCGTCCGTCATATCAATGAGCTGATATTTCAGAGAGCTGGAACCGCAGTTGATGACCAGAACTTTCATAGTTTCTTTTTCCTCCTAAACGTTTCAAATGCCCGCCTTTTGATCAGCAGGCACTTTTCTTCCTTATCTTTTTTATTATATAATGGTAAAAATTCATTTGCAAGGCACGAAAGGGGTTTTATGTTGAAAATCGTTGGAATCATAGCGGAATACGACCCGTTTCACGCCGGGCACGCCTGGCAGATTCAGCAGGCACGGCAGGCGGGCGCCCGGGCCGTGGTGTGCGTGATGAGCCCTTCCGTAGTCCAGCGGGGCGGATGCGCTCTGTTCCCCACCCCGGTGCGGGTGCGGGCGGCACTGGCGGGCGGCGCGGATCTGGTGCTGTCCCTGCCCGCTCCCTACGCCACGTTGAGCGCCGAGGGGTTTGCCGCGGCCGGCGTGCATCTTTTGAGCATGCTGGGTTGTGTGGACACCCTGTGTTTCGGCGCGGAAACCCCTGACCCGGAACTTCTGCACCGGACGGCCCAAACGCTCCGCAGGCCGGAGTTCCAGCGGGAGATGCGTCATGCGCTGCGCCAGGGCGGCGGCTTTGCCGCAGCCCGAGCTGCCGCGGCCGAAGCCGTTCAGCCGGGCGCGGCAGCTCTGCTGGCCAGCCCCAACAACATTCTGGGCGTAGAGTATTGCAAAGCGATTCAGGCTCAGAAAAGCCCGCTGCAGGTTTTCGCTTTGGCACGGCGCGGTGCCGCCCACGGAGAAGCCACCCCCGGAGACGGCTTTGCCAGTGCCAGCGCCCTTCGCACGCTGTTTCAAGCCGAGGGTGCCGACGCGATGGCGCCCTACGTTCCGGCCGCCTGTCTGCCCCTGTATCTGCAGGCGCAGTCGGAAGGCCTGTTTCATGATCCCACAGCAGGCTCCATCGCGATCCTGTCACGGCTGCGCGGCCTCTCCGCCCAGGATCTGCTTCGTGTCCGCGGCGTGAACGAAGGGCTGGAGCACCGTCTGTACCAGAGCATCCAGTCCGCAGTGAGCCTGCCTGCCCTCTACGCAGATTTGAAGACCAAGCGCTACGCCCACGCCCGACTGCGCCGGCTGGTTCTGGACGCCGCGCTGGGGTACGGAAAGCAGATCCCCGCCCTGCCGCCCTATCTCCACGTTCTGGGTGCCAGCGAGCAGGGGTTAGCCGTGCTGAAAACTGCCAAAGAGACCGCACAGCTTCCCCTCTCCACCTCTCTGGCCCGGCTGCGGGACATCGCGCCCGACTGTGAACGCATCGCCCGCGCCCACAGCGACGCAGAGGATCTGGCAGCGCTGTGCCTCGCCCGGCCCCAGCCCTGTCAGACCGCCTACACGCAACCCTTTCTTCGCGTTTAACGATCAAAAAGGCCCCGTTCCCAAAGGAACGGGGCCTTTCTTTATGCGGGTGAATTATACTATCAAGTGCAACACTTTAGGGAAATAAAAAGGAGTTCATACAGCCCCCTGTGGTAGAATGAAGTTACCACACCACCAAACCACCGGAGGGAACTGTATGAACTACCATCATCTTACCATAGAAGAGCGCAGTTGTATACGGAAATATTATGTGGATGGTCTGAGTTACCGGGAGATTGCCCGGCTGATTGGGAGAAACGTGAGCACGGTGTCGCGGGAGATACGGCGAAACTGCACCCATATGTATGACATTCCGACCTACTACCCCCACACGGCGCAGAAGAAGTACCTGCTGCGGCGCTCCTACTGCCACCGCGGGATGTTCCATTCCCAAGAAGTGATCGACTACATAGAGGAAAAGCTGCGTGCGACGTGGTCGCCGGAGCAGATCGCCTGTACCCCTTGTGAACGAAAGATGCCCAGCTGGAGTACCATCTACCGGTGGATCTATGAGAAATACCTGGTAAATGGCAATCTGAAGGTACTGCGCCGCAAGGGAAAGAGCCATGGAGTCAAGGAAACGCGGGGAAAGTACAGCAAGGGAAAATCCATCCGCAAGCGGGACAAATCGGTGTACAGCCGCCAGGAAGCCGGACACTGGGAAGCGGACACCGTAGTGAGTGGCCAGGGCAAAAGCAAAGCCTGCTTTGCCACCCTGGCGGAGCGAAAGACCCGGTTTTACATTGCCGTGAAGATGCCGGACCGGAGAGCTGAGACCATGGAAAACGCCGTTGTCGCTGCCCTGTCCGTCTTTCCACCGCAGCTAGTCAAAACCATTACCTGCGACCGGGGCACAGAGTTTGCCAACTGGCGCCGTATTGAAGAACGATTGCATTGCGAGGTCTATTTTGCCGACCCGTATTGTGCCTGGCAGAAAGGCACAAACGAGAATCTGAACGGTCTGCTCCGGGAGTTTTATCCCAAGGGCAGAAATCTTTCCCGCGTTGCTCCCGCCACATTAAAACGAAACCTGGCGTTGTTGAACGCCAGGCCTCGCAAAGTTCTTAACTTCCATTCTGCCCGGGAATTATGGGACTTTGAACTCAATTCCTGTTGCACTTAGTTTGACAATTCACTATGCGTAATGATACACCTTCCGGAACCGAACCAGACACCAGATGGACACCGCCAGCGACAAAACTTCCGCCACCGGGATGGCCAGCCAGATGCCGTTGACGCCCCAGATGCGGGGCAGCACGAAAATGCACAAAACCAGGAAGCCAAAAGTGCGCAGGAACGATAAAAACGCCGACACCTTTCCATTGGACAGCGCAGTGAACAGGCCCGAGGCAAAAATGTTCACGCCCTTGAGCAGGAAGGAGATGGCATACAGCAGCATTCCGTGCAGGGCAATGTCGAACACCTGCGTTCCGCGCCGGGCGAAGAAGCCCACCACCGGGCCGCTGAACGCCAGCGAGGCACCGTAAGCCGCCGCCGAGCCCACCGCGATGAACAGCAGGCTGAGCCGGAACAGCTTTTGCAGGCGCTCGTGGTTCTGCGCCCCGTAATTGTAGCTGAACAGCGGGGCCACGCCGGAGGTATACCCCAGAAACATTGCCACAAACAGGAAATCCGCATAAAACACAATGGTGATGGCTGCCACGCCGTCCTCGCCCAGCCAGCGCATCATTTCCAGATTGAACAGGAAGGTGGTCACCGCGATGGCCAGGTTGGTGACCATCTCGGAAGAACCGTTGGCACAGGCCTGCACCAGAATGTCCCCACGCAGCACCGGCTTTGTGAAGTGGAGGTGCTGGCTGCGGCATACCGAAAAATAGATCAGCCCCGTCACGGCAGGGATCATGAAACCAATACCCGTGGCAATGGCCGCCCCCTTGATGCCCATTTGCAGCGGCACGATGAATACATAGTCCAGAATGATATTGGCCAGGCCCCCCGCCACGGTGGATATCAGCCCCAGATTGGGCCGTCCCGCTGTGACAAACAGATACTGAAACAACAGCTGAAGCACCGCGAAAGGCGTAAATCCGCTCATGTAGATGAGATAGTCATAGCAGTGCTGAAAAATGGCATCGCTGGCCCCCAGCGCCCGCACCAGCGGGGAAGCGAATACCAGGCCGCCCACGCCGATGAGAACGCCCAGGACTGTGCCTGCCGCCACCACCAGCGAAAAATTCTCCCGCGCCTCCTGATTTTTCCCCTCGCCCATCTGCCGGCCCACAATGGCGCTGCCGCCGGTGGCCAGCATAATGCCTACCGCAAACACCAGATTCAGCGCCGGATACACAATGTTCACCGCACTGAGCGCGCTGGTTGCCACAAAATTGGAAACAAATGCACCGTCCACCATGGTGTAAAACGAGTTAAAGATTAACATGATCATGGTGGGGATGGTAAAACGAAGCAAATACCCGGGCGTGACCGCCCGCTCCATGACGTTCATCAGAGTTCTCCTTTCTCCAGCTGACTCAATTGACAAAAAGACCGGTGAATGCTCTCCAGCATGTCGCACAGCATGGCCACCTCTTCCGGAGAATGGCGGCGCTCCACCTCATCCAAAGCCGCATACAGCACCCGGTCATACGCCCGGTATTCGGCGCGCACCGGCTCGTTGACGCTCAGGTAAAAGACCCGCTTATCTTCGTCGCTCTGGGTTTTGGTCACAAGGCCCAGCCGCTCCAGTTCCTTCACCTTCAGTGTCACGGCGGACTTGGCAATGTGCAGCATGTCCGCCAGTCGGCTGACCGTGCACTTGTCCGTATAGGCGATCAGATCCAGATACAACAGGCTGTTGTGCGTGATCCCCTGGGAAATGGCGCCGTTCGCCAGGCGAAGCTCATTGACCACCATGCCTACGTAGAAGCGTTCCATGCTCTGCCGCAGATCCATTTTCATCCACTCACTTTGTTTCATAAATATAATTATATTTGCTTAACTAATTGTAGCAAACCCGCCTTTTCCTGTCAACAGCCCGTAAAAAAACGGACCTCTCCATACAGAGAGGTCCGTTTTTTCGTGTTATCCGCGTCCAAACAAACGGGTTTTCCGCATCATTTTCGCGGCCAGCTGCGGCGTGAGCTGTTCCGCCTTCAGGCGCCAGCGCCAGTTGTTTCCGCCCAGCGTGGAGGGAGTATTGATGCGCCCCGCCGCCCCCAGGCCCAGCCAGTCGGCCATGGGGGTCACAGCCAGCTTTGCGGGGCTGGCAAGAACGCCCCGCAGCATGCCGTCCACCAGACCTTCTTCCTCATTCAGGCCCAGATAGGCAGTGGCTTTGCGCCGTTCTTTCGCGGGCGCATGGCGCAGCCAGTCGGCCACGGTGGTGTTGTCGTGCGTGCCCGGATACGCAATGCAGTTTTCCGGGTAATGGTGCGGCAGATACTCACTGTCGCCGGACGGATCAAAGGCAAATTGAAGCACCTTCATCCCGGGGAAGCCGCTGTCGCTGAGCAAACGGCGTACACTGTCAAACATCTCGCCCAGGTCCTCAGCCACAATTTCCGCTTTGCCCAGCTGCTGCTCCACCTTCCGGAACAGCTCCATGCCCGGCCCGTTGCGCCAGGCTCCGCCCCGGGCGTTTTTGGCACCATAGGGGATGGCGTAATAGGTGTCGAAGCCCCGGAAGTGGTCAATGCGCACCATGTCGTACAACTCCAGCGCAAAACGAATGCGCCGCACCCACCATTCGTATCCGGTTTTCCGATGATAATCCCAGTCATACAGCGGGTTGCCCCACAACTGGCCATCCTCAGAGAAATAATCCGGCGGGCAGCCCGCCACGGCCGTGGGGGTACCGTCCTCATCCAGCTGGAACAGCTGCGGTCCGGCCCATACATCGGCGGAATCTGCGGAGACATAGATGGGCAGGTCTCCCAGAATGCGCACTCCCTGCTTTTGGGCATGTGCCTTCAGCGCGCGCCACTGGCGCTGGAATTCGTATTGGCAGAATTTCCAAAAATGGACTTCGCTCTCGTGTTCGGCGTACAGCGCATCGATGGCGCTTTGGGCGTGGTCCCGCTGCGGCTGCGGCCACTGGCGGTAGTGGACCCCGCCGTTCAGTCCCTTGGCCGTCATAAACAGCGCATAATCTTCCAGCCACCAGCCCTGCTCATAGCAAAAGTGATAGTAGTCATCCGGATACCATTTCGAAAATTTTGCAAAAGCCTTGCGCAAAACGGCGAAGTGCGTTTTTTCCACTGTTTCGTAGTCCACCTTGCCGTCGGTGCCAAAGCGCAGAGTTTCATAATCGGTTTTTTTCAACAAGCCGTCTTTGCGAAGCAGGTCAAAATCAATGAAATAGGGGTTTCCCGCAAAAGCCGAACAGCTTTGATACGGGCTGTCGCCAAAACCGGTGGGAGAGACCGGCAGGATCTGCCAGACCGCCTGATGCGCCTTCTTCAAAAAATCAATAAAATCATATGCCGGTTTTCCCAGCGTGCCGATGCCGAACGGACCGGGCAGGCTGGCCACCGGCATTAAAATACCGCTTTCCCGCATGTAAATCCTCCTCGCGTGGGTTCAAAGTTCAACATAAGCATTATAAACGAAAATAAATGGATTTTCGCGCCAAAAAATCAGCGTTTTTTTTAGTGTTTTTCACAAGTAGCTATGGTATTATGTTATGGAGTTATACATAGCATGAGCACAGACTGGAGGCTTTCATGAACGGGACGAAAAAGCTTTACTACGATGAGCCCTACCTCGCGCAGTTCTGCGCAAAAGTACTTTCGTGCACCCCCCTGCACGGCGGGCAGTTTGCCGTTGTACTGGACCAGACCGCTTTTTACCCGGAAGGCGGCGGCCAGCCTGCGGACCACGGATCTCTGGGCGGTGCCTGTGTGCTGGACGCCCGGGACGAAAACGGAACCGTGGTGCACATCACAGCCTCTCCTGTGCGCGTGGGTGAGACGGTGCAGGGCGATGTGGACTGGATGCGCCGCTTTGACCATATGCAGCAGCACACCGGAGAGCATTTGCTCAGCGGTGTGATCAAGTCCCAGTTCGGCTACGACAATGTGGGCTTTCACATCGGGCCGGACGTGGTCCGTGTAGATGTGTCCGGCCCTTTGAGCGACGGAGAATTGCAGGAGATCGAGCAGGCGGTCAACTGGGTGATCTGGCAGAACGGACCTGTTCGGGCGCTTTGGCCCACTGCGGAAGAACTGGCGGACATGCCTTACCGCAGCAAAAAGGAAATTGAAGGCCCGGTTCGCATCATCGACGCAGCCGGTGCGGATCTGTGCGCATGCTGCGGCACCCACGTGGCACGCTGCGCCGAAGTGGGCGCAGTCAAGATCCTCAGTGCGCAGAACTACAAGGGCGGCACCCGCTTGTCGGTGGTGTGCGGCATGCGCGCGCTGCGGGATTACACACTGAAATGCGAAAACGCTTCCCGCATCAGCACCCTGCTCAGTGCCAAAGTCAACGAGATCGCTCCGGCGGTGGAGCATCTGCAGGACGAGGCCGACGCGCTGAAAGCACGGGTGGCCCGGCTGGAAACGGAACTGTTTGAAAGCCGCGCCCGGCAAATGGCCGGGGCCGAACATCCGGTGGTATTTGAAGATGACCTTCGGCCCGACAGCCTGCGCAGATTGTCCTGCGCGCTGAGCGGCGTATGCCCCGGCGTGTGCGCAGCTTTCTCCGGCAGCGATGAAACCGGCTATTCCTACGCACTGTTTGAAAAAGACGGCGACGTGAGTGAATGCAACCGCGCCATGAACAAAGCCCTGAACGGCCGCGGCGGCGGGCGGGGCGAAGTGGCGCAGGGAACGGTCCACGCCACCCGCGCCCAGATCGAAGCCTATTTTCAATCCATTTAAAACAAAAGCACCGGCCCGACGGCCGGTGCTTTTTATGGTTCAAGGCTCTTGCGATACTGCTGAATCAACAATTTGGCCGTGTCAAAATCCAGCTTTTCCTCCACGGCCAACCGCTTAATCAGCGCCACATAGGGGTCCGCCGCCTGCTCTTCCGTCAGGCGGATTTTTTGAATCAGCCGGTCCAGCCGCAGGCGAACGGTGGGATAGGTGACGCCATACGCCCCGGCCATTTCCTTCAGACTGCCTGACGCCAGCAGAAATTTTCGGATGAACTCCACATCCTCCTCTTCCAGCCCGGCCATCCACTCCGGCACCACTTCCACTGCCATGGATTCTTCCTCCTTACAAATCCTGAAGATTCATCTTCTCCAGTTCCCGCTGCTTTCTGCTCTTACTGCGCACCACCCCGTAAATGAGCAGAAAAACATAGGTGGGCAGATTTCCCAGAAGGAAATTCATCCCGATGGATGCCGCGATCACCAGCGGATCGGTGCTGGTTGTACTCTGGGGATAGTTCAAGCTGGAAAACAGCGCCCACAGCAGCGAAAGCCCCGGAAGGATCAGACCCGGCCACCACGCTTTCTTGCGCGCCAGCATGCGCTCCAAAAAACACAACCCCACAAATACGGCGCCCAAAACCAGCGGCACCAGCAACACAATTGTACCTGCCATGACTGCCATCTCATTTCTCCCCTTTCTGCCCATAGTATATACTTTAATTTTATTAAAGTCAATCTTTAATTTTATTTTTTATAAAATTTTATTTCCATCCAAAATCGCGGTGCATAAAGAGTCTCCCTCATACACCAGTTTCAGAGAAAAGAAGGGGACATCCCAAGCCAGAAGGTCCAAAAAAATGCGGTCCCCCTCCCAGAGTTCGAGCTTCGTCACCTGTGACACGGGCACCCAGGCCAGTTCGCCCTCATCACAGGCGTGAAGCGTGCCGGAAAACCGGGTGGAAGTGAACAAATGCATATATTCCGTTCCCCACTGGTCGGACACAAAGGTGACGATTCCCCGGGGCCGCACCTCTTCCAGTGCAAGGCCGGTTTCCTCCCGCACTTCCCGCCGGGCGCACTCTTCCGGGCTTTCGCCTTCCTCAAACTTTCCGCCCACGCCGATCCACTTGCCGGCGTTCTCATCCTGCTGCTTTTTCACACGGTGCAGCATCAAGTAGCATCCGTCTTTCTCCAGATAACACAGCGTCGTATTTTTCACGGTTCCACACTCCTTTGTATCAGCATACCACACCGGGCCGCTTTGTGGTATACTGTTTTCAAAACAGAAGGAGCGATGCGCATGACACAAGTGACAGCGGCACAGATGAAGCAAATCGAGCAGGCAGCCAATGCCGGCGGACTGTCTTACCTGCAAATGATGGAAAACGCCGGGCAGGCAGCGGCGCAGCTGGCATTAAAGCGATGCCCCGCTGCGCAGACTGCCGCCGTATTCTGCGGCAAGGGAAACAACGGCGGCGACGGATTTGTAGTGGCGCGGCTGCTGCATCAGGCAGGACTGCAGGTGCAGGTGATCCTGACCGACGGCCCCCGGCCGGCCACGCCGGACGCCCTGACCAATTTCCAGCGGGCCTCTGCACGGGGCATCGTCATCCGTGAAAACAACGACGAAGCAGACGCTTTTATCCGGTCCGCGGACCTGCTGGTGGACGCGGTGTGCGGAACAGGCTTCCATGGAGAACTGCGCCCCGGCGCGGCACAGGCAGCCCGTCAGATGAAGGAAGCACCGGGCTTTGTACTGGCGCTGGATATTCCCAGCGGTGTGGAGTGCGACACCGGTCGTGTGGCCGAAGGTGCGGTCCTGGCCGACTGTACCGTAACCTTTCATGCTGCCAAACCCTGTCACACACTGGCCGCCCGGCAGTGCGGCGACATCGTGGTGGCAGACATCGGAATTCGGCTGTGATCCGACAAAAACATTCAAAAACGCCCGTCCGGCTTTGCGCCGAACGGGCGTTTTTTCTGTCTATCCTGGACCGGCATTCCGGCTTGCTTTAATTCTCTGTCTGAACATCCATCAGATACTCCAACTCCCAGCCGTCGTTCAGCCGCCACAACGCATAGAGCCAGCTCTGTTCGGAACACGCCGTTCCCCACGCCTGTTCACCCTTCCACTGAACCCGGCAATGCCAACGAGCCTTTGGTTCCTTTTGCAGAGCCAGCGCATACAGCTGCCCGTGCAGATCCTGTGTTGTTTTCTGGGGCTGCGGCGTTCCACATGCCAGAAGACAAACCGCCAAACCCGCCACACAGATTGCCCAACGCCGCATCAACATCCCCTCCTTTGCCCATCATTATACTCAATATATTTAGTATAGTCAATGTCTTGAGCATGGTAGCATACAAATGAGGTGGGGCGTGTGATCAGTTACGAACCGTTTTACAAAACATTGTACCGCAAAAACATGACCGAATATCAGCTGATTTTCAAGCACGGCGTTTCGGCCAACACCCTCCATCGGATGAAGCACGGCAAAACCATTACATTGAAAACACTGGACACTTTGTGTTTTATCCTGGACTGTCCGGTTTCAGACATCATTGAATACCGCAAAGAATAAAAAAAGCGGGATGCCAAGGCATCCCGCTTTTTGCTTAGTTGAGCGCTTTGTAAACGCGCTCCAGTTCTTCTTCATCCTCACTCACCAGGAGTACAGGGTGCGTATAGTCCAGGCTCATCAGGCCCAGAATGCTTTTGGCATCCGCAATGCTCCCCTTGGCGTCGTGCACGCCGATATCGTTGTAGCAGCGAGATGCCGCGTTCATAATGTTTTTCACTTCATTGAAATTGGAAATCTTAATCTGCTTGACCATTTTGGTTTACCTCTCTTCCAGTCAGCATAGATTTGCGTACTTGTAAGGCCTCACCATCCAGTTTATGGTGTACTCTCCCGTCCTTACGTTGTGCATTATATCATAAGTTTTCCCATTTGTCTTGTATAAAATACACAAATCATGGTTTTGCGTTTCTTTTTCTCGCTATTCAACAAAACTGCATTTCACCAAATTTTGGTTTTGTGCAGTTCGGCAAGAAAAAAGAGGGGCTATTTGCAACTATTTTGTTTCACTCTCTTTGCCTTTCTCTTTTTAAAGCTCCAAAAATCCATATTGAGAACAAATTGTTACAACAAAAACTGTTTTTTGAACAAGTACATCTTCTATTCGGATGGTTGTTTTCCAAAATTCATGCTATAATTGAAAAAAAGCACAGATGCGGTGAGAGAAAATGAATTTGAAATTTTACCGTGACCCACAGCAGGTACACGACTTATTAAATATGTTCAGCCAGAGCACCGGCGATTTTTATGTATTTTTTGACTGCCTCACCCGCACGGTCGCTTTTTCAGAAAATCTGAGGAATGTTTTTGAACATCCCGCGGCAGACAGGCTTGTGTGCACTTTGGAAGAGTGGCGCAAAAACGTGGATGTGCGGGACATTGCCCGTCTGGAATCTATTTTTCAGGATCTGCTTGCAAAAAAGTACGACGCCTATGATCTTTATTACCGCGCAGTAGACCGCAACGGAGAACTTCTCTGGATCAACAGCCGTGGGAAATGTTTCACAGGGCCGGACGGCCGTCCGCTGTACGTTCTGGGGCGATTGTCCCGGGCCGTTCCCGCCGAACTGCCGAGCTCTGCGTCTGATTTTCAAATTGCCGAACTGAAAAAAGAGACGCAGAAGCTTCTTTCCGGCATCAAGGACGGATTCTTGCTTTTGATGGACGTAGACGATTTGAAATCCATCAACCTGAAAAGAGGGCGCGATTTTGGTGACGCTTTGTTAAAAGATGTAGCCCACGTTATTCAGAACGAAACGCCCGGAGACCAGCGTTGCTTTCGTGTCAACGGCGACTGGTTTTCCATCAACCTGCCCGGGGCCAGCTCTTCTGATGTAACTGCCGCATTTGGCCGTATTCAGCAAAAGCTGTCCGGTCAGTGTACCCTGTCCGCCGGCTGCGTTTCTTACACAGACTATGCCACCCCTGATGCCGACACGCTGCTGCAATATGCGGAAATTGCGCTGGACACGTCCAAAGCCCACGGCAAAAACCAGTTGAATTTTTTCTCGCCGGAAGACTACGAAAAAAGGCTGCGCACACTGGAACTGCGGGAAGAGTTAGAGGCAAGTGTGACTTCAGGATTCAGAGGATTCTCGCTTTGCTATCAGCCGCAGATTTTCTCCGGCTCTTACGATTTGTATGGAGCAGAAGCACTGCTTCGCTACACCTCTCCCCGCCTGGGGCCGGTTTCCCCCGTGGAATTTGTGCCGATCCTGGAACAGACCGATTTGATTTATCCGGTGGGCATGTGGGTATTGGAAACTGCCTTGGCTCAGTGCAATGCATGGCGCGCCAAAGCCCCTCAGGTGCACATGAGTGTCAACATGTCTTACAGCCAGCTTCGAAAAAGCACTGTGAAGCAGGATGTTTTGAACGCGTTGCGGCGCAGCGGGTTGCCCGGTTCCGCACTGACCATTGAAGTAACCGAAAGCATGGAACTGCTGAATTATCCCGATCTCAACCAAATTTTCCGCCAATGGAAAACTCATGGCATTTCCATTTCTGTGGATGACTTCGGGACGGGATACTCCAGTTTAAGCCGGCTGAAAGAAATGGACATCGACGAAATCAAAATAGACCGCTGTTTTGTAAACAACATTCAGAAAAGCGTCTATAATCAGCGTCTTTTAAACAACATCGTGGAACTGGCGGACGGTTGTCAGATCCACGTATGCTGCGAAGGTGTGGAAACAGCGGAAGAACTGGCCCTTCTGGAAAAATTGCAGCCCTCTTTGTATCAGGGCTTTTTATTTGCCCGCCCCTGCTCTGAAAAAGAGTTTTCCGCACAGTACCTGTGCCCCAAAGAGGAACTCCCATGGGCCTCGCTTCGCCAGAAAGTCAGCCTTCCTTCTTCCGCATCCGAAACGCTGCCTTCTCCGGACGCCTCGGAAGAAATTGCGCAGACCATTCTGAATGCGGAAACCGATATTTTCTATCTCAGCGATCTGGATACTTATGAATTGTATTACTTGAATCCTGCCGGCCAGAAAACCTTTGATGTGCGGGATTACAAAGGCAAAAAGTGTTATCAGGTGCTGCAGGGCGCCGATAAGCCCTGTTCCTTCTGCACCAATGCATTTCTGCGCCGTGACTCGTTCCATTTGTGGGAGAACAAAAACGAATACTGCGGACGCCATTTCCTGTTAAAGGACAAACTGGTGGAATATCAGGGCAAAAACGTGCGATTGGAAGTGGCGCTGGACATCACCAAGCAGGAACTGGTCAGCGAGCAGGCCCGCGAGCGTCTGGCTTTTGCGGACCGAATCGTGGGATATATGAACACGCTGTCGCGCCAGTCGGACTACGACCGGGCGGTGGATCAGGTTTTGGCATCGGTGGGTGATTTCTATCAATCGGATCGCGCCTATTTGTTTGAGCCGTCTCTGGTCCATCCCGGCCACTGGGACAATACCTTTGAATGGTGTGCACCCGATGTTTCCCATCAAAAAGAAAACCTTCAAAATGTGTCGCCGGACGCACTTGCCCGCTGGCTGGCCATTTTTGAAAAGGAACAGTCCATCATTCTTCACAACCTGGCACCTCTGCGGGAAAGTTCTCCTGTGGAATGGGAGATTCTGAGTCAGCAGGGCATTCATCGTCTGATTGCAGTTCCTGTGCGGGATGAAGGAAAAACCATCGGCTTCATTGGCGTCGACAACCCCCGGTATGCCATTCACGACGATTCCCAGGTGCGTGTGCTGGCCGGCTTTTTGCTGACTCGTATCCGTCAGGACCGAAACGAACGCCGGTATCAGGCGCTGCTGCGAAGCAGCGATCAGGACGTTTTGGCTGCGCTGCAGGTTGGTTTTTGGCTCATGCGCCTGGATCGAAGAGAAACGGTGCCCCGTCAGATTCTTTTTAACGAAGTGGCGGCCCGCCTGCTTGGATTTACACGGGACTGCTCGCCTGCCGAAAACTGCAGGGTCTGGTATTCCCGCATCGTGGAAGCAGACCGCCCGAAGCTGGAAGAAAAGCTGCATCAGACCGTGCAAAACGGTGCTCTTCTGCAAACGGCCATTCATTGGCGTCATCCTCAGAAAGGAATCGTCCTGCTGCGCTTCTCCGGTATACGGCTTCAGAGCACGGATGACTGGATCGAACTGAAAGGTTATTGCCGTATTTTGGACGAAACATGATTTTCTCAAACCAAAAAGGCGCCCCGGATATCCGGGGCGCCTTTTGATCTGTCTTGCTTCACCACAGCTGACAGACCTGTTCATACATATCTACATATTGTTTGGCACTGGCATTCCAGCTCATGTCGCATTCCATTGCCCGTTTCACAAGCACTTTCCATCCGTCCGGATTGTCATAGCCCTCTTTCGCACGCAAAACTGCATTCAGCATCTCGTGGGCGTTGTAATTGCGGAATGTAAATCCATTGCCCTTTCCGTCGCCGGAATCCTGAATGGAATCCCGCAGGCCGCCGGTCTCACGCACAATGGGAACTGTGCCATACCGGAGGGCCACCATCTGCGACAAGCCGCAGGGTTCGGACTTGGAAGGCATCAGGAACAGATCTGCACCCGCATACACCTTACGGGCCAGTGACGGGATGAAGCCGATTTTTACCCCGACCGCGCCGGGATTTCTGGCCGCCAGCTCGCGGAAAAAGCTCTCGTATTCTGCCTCGCCGGAGCCCAGCACCACCAGCTGCAGCCCGTTGTTGATGATGTCCTGTGCCACATGGCGCACCAAATCCACACCCTTGTGACCTACCAGGCGTGTGACCATGGCCACCACCGGCACCGGCCAGTCGTTCAGGCCAAAGAGGCTTTGCAGTTCCTTCTTGCAGGCGGGTTTGTGTTTTCCAAAATTCGACGCGCTGTAATTTTCCGCCAGGTTTGGATCCGTGGACGGGTCATAGCTCTTCACATCAATGCCGTTGAGAATGCCGCACAGCTTGTACTGCTTCTGACGCAGCAGATCGTCCAGCCCATGACTGTACCAGGGGTCCAAAATCTCCTGCGCATAGCTGGGCGAGACCGTGCTCACCTTATCTGCGCATTCAATGGCGCCCTTCATATAGTTGACACAACCGTCATATTCCAGAATGTGCGCATCCTTCCGGCCGATGGCCACCGTATCTTCCAGAATATCCATGCCGTACTTGCCCTGATACTGGATATTATGAATGGTGAAAACGGTTTTGATGTTGCGGAACTCTTCCAGATGACGATAATACAGGTTCAGGTACACCGGCACCAGCGCGGTCTGCCAATCGTTGGTATGGATGAGGTCCGGCTGGAAGTCGATGTGGAACAGCATTTCCAGAATCGCACGGGAGAAATAAGCGAAGCGCTCCCCATCGTCGTAGAAGCCATACAATCCAGTGCGTTTAAAATAATACTCATTATCCAAAAAGTAATATGTTACGCCGTCATGCGTCAGTTCAAACACACCGCAGTACTGGTTGCGCCAGCCAACCGGCACGGTGAAATTGGTCAGATATTTCAGCTTATCCCGGTATTCCGGCTTCATGTCGCCGTACAAAGGCAGAACCACACGGCACTCTACTTTCCGGCTTTGAATGGCACGCGGCAGGCTGCCTGCCACGTCGCCCAGGCCGCCGGACGCGGCAAAGGGGCTGGCCTCGCTGGCACAAAACAATACCTTCATGTCACACGCTCCTTTTGCAAACAGGGCGGACCTGACGGCCCGCCCTATGGATGTAAAAATCAAACCTCGGTACCTTTTTCAATGTAAACGGGGAAGTTGGAGTTGCCCAGCAGGCGGCGGCCCATGGTAACGTGCACGTTTTTATCCGTGACGATGTAGTCCAGTTCCACGTTCTGGTCCACCGTGGTGCCCTGCATCAGAACGCAATTGCGAACCTTTGCGCCTTTGGCGATCTTTACGCCGCGGAACAGCACGCAGTTTTCCACTTCACCCTCGATGACGCAGCCGTCCGCCACAATGCAGTTTCTGACTTTGCAGTCCATGGCATAACGCACGGGCGCTTCATCGCGCACTTTGGTGTACACCGGGCGCTCTTTCGGGAACAGCGCAGCCATGTTTTTGGGGTCCAGCAGGCGCATATTCTCGTCAAAATAGCTCTTCATGTCGTAAATGCGCGCACGGTAACCCGTGTACTCATAGCCGTTCACATGCAGAATCTTCAGGCTGGGCGCGATGATGTCGCGCTCCAGGTACACCAGATTGTGAACCTGCGCGTCACGCACCATTTCAATCAGCTCTTCGCGGTCCATCACGATTACGTTCATGGACAGGTTCTGCACGCCGGGACGATAGTCATTGGTGCGCAGCTCTGTGATGCGGCCGTCTCCGCCCACTGTAAAGGTGTAGTTTTCCGTCTGAATGGGCAGAGGAATCTCCGCACGCTCATACACCATGGTCACATTGGCACCGCTGTCGATGTGCTTTTCCATCAGGTCCGCAAAGTCCAGATCATGCGCGATGTTGCAGTCGGACAGGATCACGTATTTTTCTTTCTGCGCGCGCAGGAAGTTCAGAATGCTTCCCAGGGCTTCCACACGGCCGTGATAAATTTTGGTATTCTCCTGCGCAAAGGGCGGAACCAGGTTCAGTCCGCCGCGCTTGCGGGACAGATCCCACTCGCGGCCGTTGCCCAGGTGATCCATCAGGGAATAATAATTTTTCTTTGCGAGCAGCGTCACATTTTCAATGCCCGCGTTGACCATGGCAGACAGGGAGAAATCCACCATGCGGTAACGGCTTCCGAAGGGCACACTGGCCATGGTGCGGCGATGCACCAGCTCCGGAATCAGTTCGTCGTATGTATTGGGGAAAATAATGCCCAGCGCATTCATATTTACCATAACTGCTCACCATCCTGTACGTCTTTTTCCAGCATCGCCTTGGGCCCGACTTTCGCGCCCGCGCCGATGGTGCGGCCTTCGCCGACAACAGCCACGCCCCACTTGGATTTGTCTTCCACAGTCTCCGGGCGTGCGCCGACCACAGCGCCTTTCTTCACAGTCACATTCTCTGCGATGATGGAATAATAGACCTCGGCCCCTTCTTCCACCACGGCGCCGGGCATCAGAATGGAGGATTCCACCATTGCGCCGCGGCCCACCGAGACGCCGGCAAACAGGATGCTGTTGCACACGGTGCCTTCCACCAGGCAGCCCTCTGTCAGCATGGAATTGTCCACATGGGCATGCTCGCTGATGTAATGGCCGGGACGGCCGGAGGTACGGGAGTAGATTTTCCAGTCGGATTCCCAAACATCCAGAGGAACATTGGGATCCAGCAGGTCCATATTGGCTTCCCACAAGCTGTCGATGGTTCCCACGTCTTTCCAATAGCCTTCAAAGGGATAGGCCACCATCTTCTCGCCTGCGTTCAGCATATTGGGAATGATGTTTTTGCCAAAGTCGTTGGAAGAATTGGGGTCTGCTTCATCTTCCGTCAGATATTTGCGCAGTTTTTCCCAGGTGAAGATGTAAATGCCCATGGAGGCCAGGTTGGACTGGGGCTGTTTGGGTTTCTCTTCGAACTTGGTGATGGTGCTGTTCTCGTCGGCCGTCATGATGCCAAAACGGGAAGCCTCTTCCCAGGGCACTTCCATAACAGCGATGGAGCAGTCCGCCTGTTTTTCTTTGTGGAACTCCAGCATTTTGCTGTAATCCATTTTGTAAATGTGGTCACCGGACAGGATGATAACATACTCCGGATCGTAGCGCTCGATAAAATTGATGTTCTGATAAATGGCATTGGCCGTTCCTTTATACCAGTCGGAGCCCGTGGCCGTCTGATAAGGCGGCAGCACGTGAACGCCGCCGTACTGGCGGTCCAGATCCCAAGGCTGGCCGTTGCCGATGTACTCGTTCAGCAGCAGAGGCTGATACTGGGTCAACACACCCACTGTGTCAATTCCGGAATTGACGCAGTTCGAGAGCGGAAAATCGATGATACGGTACTTTCCTCCAAACGGGACGGCGGGTTTTGCCAGCTTCTTGGTAAGGGCGTATAAACGTGACCCCTGACCGCCAGCCAGCAGCATGGCAATACATTCTTTCATCTTTTTCTCCCCTTGCGGCGTTCTGCAAAGCACAGGCCGCCTTTGCAAAACACCAAATTTATTTCTTTTCCGTGCCGGGTGTATCCGGCCGGAAACAAAAGGCAAATCACTTTGCCTGTTTGCCGGTTTTTTCGGCTGCTTTTGCCGATTTCTTTTTCGGAGCGCTCTTGCGCACCGCCGGTTTTTTCGCAGCCTCTGTTTTTTCCTTTTTCACGCTGCCGCGCGGTGCGCGTTTGGCAGGTGTGGAAAAAATCAGCGTGGACATGGGTGGAATTTTAATGGAAATGGACTGTTCAAAACCGTGCATGGGTTCTTTCTGCGCCTTGACCGGTTCATTGTGCAGACCCGAGCCGCCGAATTCTTCCGCGTCGGAGTTGAGCAGTTCTGTATATGTGCCGCCGCGGGGCACGCCGAAGCGATAGTCCGGGCGCAGCACCGGTGCAAAGTTGCACACGGCCAGAATCTCGCGGCCCTTTTTGTCCCGGCGCAGGAACACGATCACGCTCTGGGAAGAATCATCCGGTACGATCCACTGGAAACCATCCCAGGAGAAGTCGTCCTCCCACAGCGCAGGCGTGTCCTTGTACAGCCGGTTCAGACTGCGGACGTAATGCTGCATTTGTGCATGACGATCATATCCAAGCAGCATCCAATCCAGCTGCTGGGCCTCGTTCCACTCGATGAACTGTGCAAACTCCTGCCCCATAAACAGCAGCTTTTTGCCGGGATGCGCCATCATATACCCATAGAACGTGCGCAGGTTGGCAAATTTCTGCTCGTAATCACCGGGCATCTTATTGATCAGGCTGCACTTTCCGTGCACCACTTCATCATGACTCAGCGGCAGCACAAAGTTTTCGCTGAAGGCATAAAAGAAACTGAATGTGACCTTGTTGTGATTGCCGGCACGGAACAGCGGGTCCGTGCTCATATAGCTGATCATGTCGTTCATCCAGCCCATGTTCCACTTGAAGTTGAAACCCAAACCGCCGTCCGCCACCGGACGCGACACCATCGGCCAGGCAGTGCTCTCTTCCGCGATCATCAGCGCGTGGGGATGACGGGCGAACACCTCTGTGTTCAGCTTGCGCAAAAAGTCAATGGCTTCCAGATTTTCCTTTCCGCCCTGCGCGTTGGGGCTCCATTCGCCGTCCCGCCGGTTGTAGTCCAGATACAGCATGCTGGCCACCGCGTCCACGCGCAGGCCGTCCACATGATATTCCTCCAGCCAGAACAGCGCGTTGGAGATCAGGAAGCTCTGCACCTCGGGCCGGCCGTAATCAAACACCATGGTCCCCCATTCTTTGTGCTCTGCACGCAGGGGATTCTGGTCTTCGTAGCAGTTGGTACCGTCGAACTTGTAAAGACCGAACTGGTCCTTGGGGAAGTGCGCAGGCACCCAGTCCATGATCACGCCAATGCCGGAACGGTGGCATTTGTCCACAAAATACTTGAAATCATGGGGTGTTCCATAGCGGCTGGTGGGAGCAAAATACCCTGTTACCTGATAGCCCCAGCTGGCATCCAGCGGATGCTCCATCAGCGGCAGCAGTTCCACATGGGTATAGCCCATATCAATCAAATACGGCACCAGCTCATCCGCCAGAGCCTTGTAATCAAACTGGTTCCCGTCCGGATAGGTGCGCCAGCTGCCCGCGTGCATCTCATAGATGTTCATGGGAGTGTTCAGCGGGTCAGTCTGGGAGATGTAGCGCTGCCAGCGGCTGTCTCCCCACTCATACCCCGACAGATCGTACACCTTGCTGCAGTTGGCAGGCCGGGTTTCCGCGTGGAACGCATAAGGGTCCGCCTTGAACACCAGCTCATCCGCAGGGGTGGTCACACAGTACTTGTAAATGTCAAACTGCTCCAGACCGGGCACAAAGCATTCCCAAATGCCGCCGTCCGGGTCCAGATTCAGCATGGGTGTGGCCGTGGGGACCCAGCTGTTGAAATCGCCCACCACGGATACCGCTTTGGCACGGGGCGCCCATACCCGGAACACCACGCCCTCGTAGTCCCCGCGCTTTTCCAGATGCGCGCCGAAAAAGCGCTGGCACTCAAAGTTTTTTCCCTGCTTAAAAAGGTAAATCGGCAAGTCTGATGCCTGATTGGTCTTTTTCAAAAAAGCTCCTCCTTTGGGGCAAACCCGGCAAAAGGCAGGTTTCGCACATACTGACTGAAACCACGGCTAAACGCGGTTTCTTTCTTATTATAATAAACATTTTCCAGTCTTTTTGCAATAGTTTTCTGTATCATTCGTTGAAACGGGCACCAAAAAACGCACCATTTTTTGGACATTTTACACAAATTTTATCCAATCTTAGAAAAATTGCGATTTTTTTGTCAATCCTTGGCCAAAAGTTTCCTGAAGGTTGTCATACAACTTGTCCCGCGAAATCGATGTATAGCAATTATAAAAAGGCAACTTTCGAAACTTTTCGCCGTTCTCTTGGAACAGGTAATCCACAAATTTTTCAAAATCGGGCACAGTTCGCTATAAATTTCGTCAAAGACAATCTTTCTGTATACAGCAAAACCCCGCCTTCCCAAGGAAAGCGGGGTTTTTTCAAAGCCACTTTTTACGAATCGCCAGCACAACGCTGACAGCGGTGAACACCACCGCAATGCCGATGACGATCCAAAAACCGAAAGGCGAGGACTCAAACGGCACGGGCACATTGGTGCCCCATAACGCAAACACAATACTGGGGACCGTGAGAATAATGGTCACGCTGGCCAGCATTTTCATGACGATGTTCAGATTGTTGGAAATCACCGAAGCAAAGGCATCCATGGTGCCCGACAAAATGTCCCGATAGATATTGGACATCTCAATGGCCTGCTTGTTTTCGATGATCACATCTTCCAGCAGTTCGGTGTCATCGGGAAAATCCCGCACAAAATCCATGCGGAGAAGTTTTTCCAGCACCAGCTCGTTGCCCTTGAGCGAAGTGGAAAAATACACCAGGCTCTTTTCCAGGCCCAGCATCTGAATGAGCTCTTTGTTTTTCATGGACAGGTGCAGCTCGTTCTCCACGCGGTTGGACGCCTTGTCCACCTCACGCAGATAGAACAAAAACAGCGTCGCGTTGCGATACAAAAGCTGCAGCGTCATGCGCTTTTTCTTTTTGGTGGAAAAGCGCTTGGCAGAACCGTCGCTGAACGCGCGGGACAACGCGCTTTCCTTCAGGCACACGGTGATGATGTTGTCCTTCGTGAGCACAATGCCGTACGGCAATGTGGTGTAAACAAAACCACGTCCCGGCTGGACTTCCACGGTCGGGGTGTCCACCAGGATCAGCATATTGTCGTCTTCCGAGTCAATGCGGCTGCGTTCTTCTTCGTCGAGTGCGGCCCGCACCAGGTCTACATCCACCTGCAGCTGGTCGCAAACCGATCGGATCTCCTCTTCTGTCGGCGCACACAAATCGATCCAGGCGCCCGGTTCAATGCGCTCCAGTTCGTTCAGCACGCCTTCGTCCGTCGAATAAATCGTAATCATGATATCCCTGCTTTCCGCGCGCCGGTCCGCGCACATGCAGGCAGCACAAAATCAGCCGCGCACAGCGCAGAAAGCACGCTCATTTTTTTGTCGGCATGATCGCCCTCGAGGATCGCCCTCCACGCTATGTCACACTCCTTTTTCCATCGCTATGGGTCTCTTCGCCTTATTCAGTGTATGCTCTCACAACAGGGTTTGTCAAGAAAAACAAAAGCAAATCGTGAATCGGCAAAAAGAGGCCGTCGGTTTCCGCGAAAGATTTCGACAAATTGTCAATGGCCGTGCGGCACCGGTTCCAGCGACAGCACCGGAGCCTGCAGCAGCTGCGCATCCTGCGCGTCATGGGTCACCACCAGCACCGTGCGCCCCTGCCGGCGCTCCTGCACAAACCGCGCCGCACAACGATGTGCCTCCTCGTCCAGTCCTTTGAACGGCTCGTCCAGCAGCACGGCGCCCGCTCCGTCCGCCAGCATGGCCCGGGCCAGTGCCACACGCCGCCGCTGCCCGCCGGACAACTCCGCCACCGGCCGGCCGCACGCATCCTTCTCCAGACCAAGGCTGTAAAGCGCATCCCGGATTTTCTGTTCCGGCAGGCTGCACACAAAGCGAACATTATCCACCGCATCGGCATACTCCAGCAGCCGTTCTTCCTGAAAGGCGGCGGAAAAGCGAGTGTCTCCGGCGGATACCGTGCCCCGGTCGGGTTTCAAAAGCCCCGCGACCACGCGCAAAAGCGTGGTTTTTCCCTGACCGGACGGTCCCATCACACAGACCATTTCGCCGGCCGGGAACTCCAGGCTGAGATCCTGCAGCACGGGAGCGCCGCCGAACCCTTTCGACACCTGCTCCATTCGGACAGGGCCCGCAGTGCCCGGCTCCGCCGGCCGGGGGGCCGTCACCCGAAGGGCCCGCCGGCCCGCCCAGTCCAGCGCGCGTAAAAACAACTTTTCAAAGCACAGGCTCAGCAGCACGATCACCACGGTCCATGCCAGCAGTTCGGCTGTGGAAAACAGCAGTTTCGCATCGTACAATTTCTCGCCGATGCTGCCCGAAGTGATGCCGATCACTTCGGCGGCCACGCCGCTTTTCCAGCACAGACCCAACCCCACGGCGCAAGCCGCGCGGAAAGGCGGCAGCACCGCGGGCAGACGGATGTAACGCATGGTGCGTCCCCAGGGCACCCGGTACAGGCGCGCCAGTTCCAAAAGCTGTGCGTCTGCCTGACGGATGCCTGTGAGCGTGTTGGTGTACACAATGGGCAACACCATCAGGAAGCTGATGAACACAGCCAGATTTCCCGTGTTCCGCAGCCACAAAAGCGCCAGAATGATAAAGCTGGCCACGGGGATGCTTTTCACCGTGACCATCAGCGGGCGCAGAAGAGCCCGCACCACGCCGGACCCGGCCGCCAGCACCGCCAGCACCACGCCGACCAGCACCGCCAGTACAAATCCGGACAAAATGCGCACGGTACTGAACAGCACAGTGGCCCAAAAATCTCCGGTTGTGATCAGCCCCGCCAGAGTGACCAGCACTTTTACCGGCGAGACCAGCAGCAAATCGCTTCCAATGCAGACGCTGGCCGCCTGCCACAGCAAAAGCCAGAAGCAGACAGCCAGCCCATTGACGATTATTTTCTTTTTACGCTCCGTAATAGAATGCATCATCCGGCATGGTCCCTCCCACAGAATCGGGGGCCTGGTCGTACAGCACCTGCAGATAGCCGGAGACCTTCTCCTTCATTTCCGAACCGGTGATGAAGGTGATGTTGCACTCCGGCAGCGCTTTCTGAGCTACAGGTGCCTTGGGCACGATCTCATACCCGGCTACCAGCTCGGCCGCTGCTTCCACATTGCTGTTGACAAAATCCACGCTGGACGCGTAATCTTCCAGGAATTCCTCAAACGCGGCGGGATTGGCCTCGGCAAACTCCTTGCGGACCACCGCGACACCGGTGACCAGGGCCGAATCCGGAGAAACCTTGTTCCACTCCTCGGTCATATCCAGCGCCACTTTGACGTTTTCGTTCTGCATCTGCAGCGTGGTCACATAGGGCTGCGGCAGCATGGCAACAGCGCCCTCACCGGCGCTCTCCATGGCGGCCGCCACCTCGGTGGCCTCGCTCAGGTACTCCACGGTCACGTCCGTTCCCACGGTCAGGCCGTTCTGAGACAAAACGTAATTCAGCACGTACTCCGGCGTGGTGCCCTTGCCCGTGGAATAGATGGTCTTGCCCTTCAGGTCCGCCACCGAAGAGATGCCGTCGCCGTTGGTGACCACATACAGCACGCCCAGGGTGTTGATGGCCGCCACCTGTACGGCCCCCTCGGTCTTATTATACAGCACGCTGGCCAGGTTGCAAGGCACCAGCGCCACATCGATGTCGCCCTTGATCAGCTGTGGCGCGATCTCGTCGGCCGTGCCGTACATGGTGACCTGATAGTCGTGGCGCGCTTCACCCTTGTCCGCGCTGTCCATCAGCTCCACCAGACCCATGGTGGTGGGGCCCTTCAGGCTGGCGATACGGAAGGTGGTTCGCTCAGCGGACGCAGTCGACGAAGCCTCGGAGCTGGCCGAGACACTTTGAGAGGCCGAAGCCACCGCATCGCTGGAGCTGGACGCCCCGGACGCACCGCATCCGGCCAACAGGCTGAGGCTCATGGCCGCAGCCAGAAAAGCAGAAATCCATTTTTTCATACGCATAAAACTCCTCTTTCTTGCATGTTGCCGTTTCATTATAGTATAATAAAGCGCAAAAGAACGTTGCCGTTGCAACATTTGGAGGAAAAGCATGGAAATCTCCCGCGAAGTTCTGGAGCACTGCCCCCTGTTTGCTCAAATTTCTGCCGCGCAGGCCTGGCAGCTGCTGGACGAACTGAACGCCGGGACCCGCACCTATGCCTGCGGCGAGGCGCTGGTACTGGCCGGTTACGAAAATCACAGCATCGGAATCGTTCTGGTGGGAACGATCGAAGCTTACAAAACCGAACCTGACGGCGGCCAGCTGATGATGGCCCGCATGGGGCCGGGCGGGGTGTTCGGCGACGTGATCTGCGGCAGCCGAAGCCGGAAAAGCCCGGTGACCGTGGTGGCCGCCACCCCGGTGCAGGCGCTGTGGATCCCCTATGCACGGGTGTTGAGCGGCGGCGGAAGCCCTGCGCACATTCTTTTTCTGCAGAATCTGATTGCTCTGCTGGCGGACAAATATTTTTCGCTGGACCGCCGGTTGGAGCTTCTGATGGCTCGCACCCTGCGGGAAAAGATCCTGCGTTATCTGACCGCGGAGGCCGGGCCGGACAGCGTCTGCGTCACGCCTTTCACACGGGCACAGCTGGCCGCCTATCTGGGCTGCGACCGCTCGGCCCTGTGCCGGGAGTTGTCCCGCATGCAAAGGGACGGTCTTTTGGAAGTGCGCGGCCGCACGTTTCGCCTGCTCCGGAACTGATAAACCAAAAGGCGGCCGGTCAAGCCATAAGGCTTGACCGGCCGCCTTTTTCAATCGGATGCTTCCGTGATCACACAGGAAAAGCACACGTCGTGCCCTTCCTGCGGCATCTCCGGCACAAGCATGCGGGAGCGGCACACCAGCACCTGCTGCGCACGGGCGCCGAGCCCCGGCAAAAAGCGGTCGTAATATCCGCCGCCGTAACCCAGCCGCGCTCCGTCGGCCGTCGCGCACAGACAAGGGACAACACAAAAATCGATTTGCTCCGGCGCCACCCGCAGCGAAGAAGCAGGCGGTTCCAAAATGTCCAGAGCGCCGGGACGAAGCACGTCCAGCGAATCGATCTGTCGGGCCTCCATCACGCCTTTACCGGTGCACAAAGGCACGCACAGGCGTTTTCCGTCCCGCAGGACCTGCTCCAGAAAAGGCCGTGTATCGATCTCCCGGGCCGTTCCCACAAAGCAGAACACCGTCCCGGCCCATTGATAGGCCGGCTGCTGTGTCAAGGCGCGGCAGATGCGCCGGGAGGCAGCCGCATTGTACGCCGGGTCCAGCGAGGCGGCCAGCGCCTTCATGCGGCGGCGCAAAGCCGTCTTCTGCTGCGCGGCGCTCACGCGGTCTCCTGCGGGAGCACGTCGCTCTCGGAAAAGTCTTCCCGGTCCAGTGTCAGATTGGGATTGTAATATGGGTCTTTGGTCAGGCTTGCGCCGTAGCGCTGCGCCATGCGCTCCTTCTCTTTGTCAAAGCGCTCCTTGGCCGGCCCCTTGGTGTCCAGGCCGCGGCTTTTGGATTCATGATGATACAGCTGCGCATAGGGAGTATACAGAATGCGGTAACCTTTGTCCCGCACGCGCAGGCAGAAATCCACGTCGTTGTACGCCACGGTAAACGCCTCGTCCAGGCCGTTCACTTCGTCGTACACCGAAGCCTTGCACAACAGGCAGGCTGCTGTGACCGCAGAGAGGTCCTGCACCGTGGACAGACGGAACATGTAGCCCGAGCTGTCCCGCCGGGCGTATTTGTGGCTGTGGCCCGCATAACCGCCCAGTCCCACAATCACGCCGCCGTGCTGCACCGTATTGTCCGGATAATAGAGCTTGGCGCCCACAATGCCCACGCCGGGCTGCACCGCCAGGCTGAGCATCTCCCGCAGCCAGCAGCCGTCGATGACCTCCACGTCGTTGTTCAGCAAAAGCAGATACTCGCCCCGGGCCACTTTGCGCCCGAAGTTGTTGATGGCCGAAAAATTGAAAGGTCCCGTGTATCCCACCACACGGCAGCCGCGGTATTTGCGCCGGATGGTTTTGTAATACTCGAACGTGGCCTCGTCCGTGGAATTGTTCTCGATGACCAGCACTTCAAAATGCGTGTAATCGGTCTTTTCATAAATCGAGCGCAGCGCCTTGTCCAAATCCTCCACATGGTCCTTGTTGGGAATGAGAATGGACACCAGCGGACTGCCGGGAATGTCATACTCCACCTTATACGTGCTGGGGAACAGCCCGTCGGTGACGGTGCCCCGCGCGCCGATGCGTTTGAGATGCGCCGCAATGGCCCGTTTGGCCGCCTGCGCCACATAAGGCTTGGCCGCCGTGCCCGCCGAAGTGGAAGCCGCGTGCACCCGCCAGTAATACAGCACTTTGGGAATGTGTACAGGCACGGTCTTTTCGGACAGCTTCAAAAACAGGTCGTGGTCCTGGCTGCCGTCACAGGCCGGGTCCAGCCCGCCCACTTCCTGAAACAGCGACTTGCGGAAAACCGAAAAATGGCAGATATAGTTGCAGCAATTGAGATAGTCCGGTGCGAAATCGGGTTTAAAATGACCGGTCAGCGGGCGCTGTACGTCGGTTTCAAACAGCGCCTCGTCACTGTACAGAAAGTCCGCGCCTGTCTCATGAGCGGTTTTCGCCATCCAGTACACCGCATGGGGCGCCAGCACGTCATCGTGATCCAGCAGGCCGAGATACTCGCCCTGCGCCAGAGCCGCCGCGGCATTGGTGTTGGCCGAAATGCCCTTGTTTTCCACCCGTACGTACTTCACACCCGGCTGGGCTTTCAAATACTCGCCCACGGCCGCATGCTCCGGGTCCGACGCATCGGCCACGCACAGTTCCCAGTTCTTGCAGGTCTGCGCCTGCACGCTCTCCACCATTTGTTTTAAAAAGTGCATGGGTGTGTTGTACACCGGCACCAGAATGCTGATGACCGGCCAGTCCGACGTCTCGGCTGCGCGCTGTGCCTCCAGCACCTCGGGCGGTGGCAGGAACCGCCCTTTTTTACTTTTCATGCGGCGCTTGAAAAAGCCTGCCGCCCGGTGCAGCGTGGAGCTGAGCCCCTCCTGGCGCACCGACTGAAAGAAAAAGGCTGCCAGTTCCCGCAGCCGTTTCAGGCGCAAATTCATAAAACCGCCCTCCGTTCGGCAAAACGGGCAGAATGGCTCTGCCCGTTTTGATCATTTGTAACCGTAATTTTCATAAAGCAGTGTGAAGTGAGGATTGTAGTAAGGATCGCCCCGCTCCATCAGCGCCGCGTATTTCTGCACAAAGCGCGCCTTTTCCGCCTCATAGCGGGCCTGGCGCTCTCCGCCGCAATGGGTGTCGTCCCCGCGGCTCTTGGACTCGTGGTGAACGGCAGCCGCAAAGGGCGTCATCACATTCAGATACCCCTTGGCCCGCAGCTTCAGGCAGAAGTCCACGTCGTTGTAGGCCACGGCAAAGTTGGCCTCATCCAGGCCTCCCACGGCCTGATACAGGCTTTTTTTCACCATCAGACACGCGCCGGTGACCGCGCAGAAGTTCTGCGTGGTGGCCAGCCGGTACATGTCGCCCGCAGAATCCCGTGGATGGCCCTTGTGGTTGTGGCCCGCGCTGCCCCCCAGACCGATGAACACTCCCGCATGCTGGATGGTTCCGTCGGGATAGAACAGCTTGGCGCCCACCGCGCCCACATCCGGCCGCTGGGCATAGCTGAGCATCTCCCGCACAAAGCCCGGCGTTTCCATCTCCACGTCGTTGTTCAGCAGCAGCAGATAGTCGCCGGTGGCAAACTGCGCGCCTGCATTGTTGATCGCCGAGAAGTTGAACGGGCCGTTGTACTGCAAAAAGCGAAGGCCCGGAAGCCGCGCGGCCCCTTTGTAGAACTCCATGGTGGCCGGATCGGTGGAATTGTTTTCGATGACAATGACCTCCAGGTCCTGCCAGCCCGCGTTTTTGTACAGCGCCGCCAGACAGCGCTTCAAATCTTCCACATGATCCTTGTTGGGGATCAGCACCGACACCCGCGCCGACGCATTGACCGCATACTCGGTGCGATAAGCACCGGGGCAGCCTTCAATGGGCGTGACGCGGCCCGCCATGCCCAAACGGTCCAGCTGCGCCTGCACAGCGCCGGCGCCGGCGGCCACCGCATAGGGTTTGGCGGACATATCGCTGGAGGTGGAGCCTGCATGGCCCCGCCAGTAATACAGCACTTTGGGGATGTGCTCCACCCGGGCGGCCTGCTCCGTCAGGCGCAGAATCAAATCGTAATCCTGCGCGCCGTCGAACTCGGACCGCTCTCCGCCGCCGGCTTTCTCCAGCAGCGCACGGCTGAACACGGACAAATGGGTGATGTAGTTGCAGCCCCGCAGCGTATCGGGGGAATAGTCCGGTTTAAAGTGATACTCGCCCAGCTTTTTCATGGACGCGTCCAGCACGATCTCATCCGAATAGACAAAATCGGCGCCCGTCTCGTTGATGACACGCACCACCTCATACAGCGCGTTGGGGCTGAGCACGTCGTCGTGGTCCAGCAGCGCGATGTACTCGCCGTTGGCCTCAGCCAGGCCTACGTTGGTGTTGCCGGAAATGCCCTCGTTTTTGGCCAGACGGCAATAATTGATGCGGCCGTCCTTATACTTTGCCACCAATTTTCCCAGGCGGGTCTTGGGCGCATCCGATGCGTCCACCAGCACCAGTTCCCAGTTCTGGTAGCTCTGTGCGCGCACGCTGTCCACCATCTCCCGGAAAAAGCGTTCGGGCGTATTGTACAGCGGCACCACCACGCTGATGCGCGGCATCTGCGGAAAAATCGCCTTCTGCTGTTCCCGCAGTTCCCGCTTCAGGGGAATATCCGCGCGAAAACGCCAGCTCTCCCCTTTGGTCATCAGATCCACCCGGTAGGAGATCTCCCTGCCCAGCGCCTCGGCCCCGCGCTCACGGTAGCACTGTTTTCCGCGCCGCACCAGGCTGGAAAAATGCGACGGATTGGCCGTGCGGCGCAGCGCCTTGCCCACCGAGTCGCGCTCGGCGGGGTCCTTTACGGGACCGCTCATGTGGCACCTCCCTGATCCAGAGCCTTGTAGGCGTCGCACACCGTGCGCATGTCGCCGGTCATGCGGACACGCCCCTTCTCCAGCCAGGTCACCTTGTTGCACATGCGCTCGATCTGCTCGATGGAATGGCTGACCAGAATGACCGTGGTTCCGCCGCTCATCAATTCGCGCATGCGCTTTTCGCATTTTTCCTGGAACAGAAAGTCGCCCACCGACAAAATCTCGTCCGCGATCAGCACGTCGGGTTTTGTCACCGTGGCGATGGCAAACGCAATGCGGCTGACCATACCGGAGGAATAGTTTTTCAAAGGCACATCCAGAAAATCCTGCAGCTCGCTGAACTCCACGATCTCGTCGAACTTGGAGTCGATGTATTTGGGCGTCATGCCCAGCACGGTGCCGTTGAGGTAAATGTTCTCGCGGGCGGTCAGGTCCATGTCAAAACCGGCGCCCAGCTCGATCAGCGGAGCGATGGTCCCGTGCACCACTGTGGAGCCGGAAGAGGGTTTGAACACGCCGGAAATGATTTTCAAAAGAGTGGATTTGCCCGATCCGTTCAACCCGATCAGGCCGTAAAAATCGCCTTTTTCCACGTTAAAAGACACGTCCCGCAGGGCGTAAAACTCCTCAAACTGCAGCCTGCCCTGCACGGCGGCCAGGAAATACTCCTTCAGGCTCTCGTGCTTTTCCTTGGCCATGTTGAAGCGCATGGAGACGTTTTTCACTTCGATCATATTCATTAACAAAACGCCTCCTTTAAATATGCAGAACAAACTTGTCCTGCTCTTTGCGGAACACAAACAGGCCCGCCGCCAGCGCCAGAATGGCGCACAGGCCGCACACCCAGATCATGTTCCAGCTGAGCAGCTCGCCGTCCAGCACGGCGGCGCGGAAGGCCGTGATATACCAGTACATGGGGTTGTAACCAATGAAGCGTTGCAGGATGGCGCCGCCGGACCCGCCCATGGTGAACGGGTCGTAAAAGATGGCGGAAAAATACATCAGCGCCGTGATGAACACGCCCCACAGATGCATGATGTCACGGAAAAACACCGTGGCCGCCGCCAAAATCAGGCCGATGCCCAGGCTGAACACAAACAGCGTCAGCAACGGATAGACCGCCAGGATCGCCGTGGGATGCAGCGGCGCACCCGTAAAGATCATGACGATGATCAGCGCGATGAAGCTGAACAGGCAGTTCACCAGCGCGAAGCCCGCCTTTTCCAGCGGGAAGATGTATTTGGGAATGTACACTTTTTTAATCAGCGGCGCCGCTGCCAGCATGCTGGACATGCAGGAAGACGTGGCTTCGCTGAAAAAGCTGAACAACAGCTGACCGATGATCAGATAGACGGAAAAGTTTTCGATGCCGGCTCCGCGCATATCCAGAATACTGGAGAAAACCGCCACCATGACCACGTTCATCAAAAGCGGATTCAGAACGCTCCACAAAACGCCCAGCACGCTGCGGCGGTATTTGAGCTTGAAGTCCCGGCCGATGAGGTTCTGCAAGAGAAAGCGATAGCGCCAAAAGTCTTTGCAGTAAGCTTTTAACATGGACAATCGGGTTACCACCTTTCAAAATAGTCGAAGGTCTGCTCGCGAAAGCCCTTGTGCAGACCGTCCTTGGCGGACAGCTTCACCTCGCAGTCCACTGCGGGCCACTGAATGCCGATGTCCGGGTCATCCCAGCGGATGCCGCCCTCACTGGTGGGGTCATAATAATCCGTGCACTTATAGGTGAATTCCGCCTCGTCCGAAAGGACCAGGAACCCGTGGGCAAAGCCCTGCGGAATATAAAACTGTTTTTTGTTTTCCGCGGACAGGACCACGCCCACCCATTTTCCGAACGTCTTGGATTTGGGGCGGCAGTCCACCGCTACGTCGAACACCTCGCCCGACACCACACGCACCAGTTTGCCCTGGGTGTGCTCTTTCTGAAAATGCAGACCGCGCAGCACGCCCTTGGTGCTCTTGGACTGGTTGTCCTGCACAAAGGGGCCGGGAATTCCTGCCGCTGCGAACTCTTCCTGCTGATACGTTTCCATAAAATAACCGCGCGCGTCGCCGAACACGCTGGGCTCGATGATAAAAACGCCCTCTATTTCCGTGGGAACGAAATGAAATTTGCCCATATGGGACCGTCCTTCCTTCCAATTTAGATACTGTATCATAATAGCATGACGGCCCTCTTTTTTCAAGGAGAACCGGCCGGCCCGTGCGGTTTGCATCTGTGAAAATTTCCGGCAAAAAGAGCCTCCTTTGGGAAAGGAGGCTCTGAGGAATCGTTTTAGAAATAATTTTCGGGGTCCACCAGTTTTCCGTCTTTTGTGAACTCCACATGCAGATGGGACTCCATGCCGCTCTCGGCCGGAATATCGCCCAGCAGTGCGATGGTCTTGCCCATCTCCACCGTGTCGCCCGCCTTGCATTTGATGCGGTCCAGTCCGCACAGGCGCACCATGACGTCCTGACATTCTATCTCCACAACACCGCCCCACTGAGGATCTTCATAAACCGCGGTGACGGTGCCGTTGGCAGGGGCCTGCACCCCCATGTTCATGCTGCCGCGGATGTCCAGACCGTTGTGTGTGCGCCAGTCCTGCATGGTTTCGTTGTAGACCAGCTCGTCACCGCTGAAGCCCTGCAAGCGCTTGCCATCCAGAGGCTGCGTAAACGAAGGCTCTTGCACAGCCGGCTGCGTCGTGGACGCGCTTGGCGCCGCGGATGAAGCGGAAGGCTCCGGCTGCGAGGAAGACGCACTCTGCGGCTGTGATGACGAGGAGGATTCGATGGGTACGTTCTCCTGCTTTTGGTCCACCTCTGCGCCTTGATCTGCCATCCATATGTCTTCCTCCCCGTCGATGTGCTGTGACGTACTGTTGGATCCCAGCTGCTCCACCATGCCGTTGATGGCAAGGAAGCTGGTCAGTGCCGCGCCCGCAACCACAAGCGCGAGCGCCAGGTAAAAGCCCTTGCCCTGCCAGAAGCGCTGGCTTTTTGTATTTCTGCTCATATCTTTCCTCCCTGCCGGGCGCGCCCGGCGCATTTGATACTACTAGTCTGGCCACCGCCGCCGGGAATATTCACACCGCTTGCCTTTTGAGGTCAAAGAAAGTATACTGAAGCTGATATTGTCTGAATTTTGTCCGGCCAGAGCCGGGGGAGGTTAGTATGGACCTGCGCCCTTATCTTCACATCTCGCCCCAGGTGGAGCACGCCCTGAGCACGGGGCAGCCGGTGCTGGCGCTGCCCACCACGGATTTCGCCCGCTGCCTTCCCGCAGAAGAAGGGCTGGCCTTGGCACGCCGAACGGAAATCGAAGTGCGTGCGCAGGGTGCGGTACCCGCCCCGGTGGCGGTGCTGGGCGGCGCTTTGACCGTGGGGCTTTCGGAAAGCGAATGGCGGCGCGTGTGCTCCGGCGAGACGGGCAAGGCGTCCCGGCGGGACCTGCCGGTTCTGCTGGCAAACGGCGGCAGCGGCGCGGCCACAGCGGCGGCCAGCATCATCGCGGCCTGTCTGGCCGGCATCCGGGTGTTCAGCGCGGGGGCCATCGGCGGCGTGGCCGCCCAAAGCGACCGCATGGACGTGAGCGCCGATTTGCAGGAAGTGTGCAAGACCCCCGTGGCGGTGGTGTGCGCCGGCGTGAAATGCGGTTGCAGCCCGCTTTTGACGCTGGAATATCTGGAGACCATGGGTGTGACGGTGCTGGGCTGCGGCACGGACCGGTTTCCGGGTTTTCTCACCCAGGACGGACCGGCGCTGGAAAACCCGCCGCAAAGCGCCCTGCAGCTGGCGCGGACCGCACGCATCAAATGGGATGTGGGGCTGTCCGGCGGTCTTCTGTACTGCGCCCGGCCGGACGGTGCGGCGCGACTGGAGCCGCAAGCGTATGAGCAGGCCCAGCGCCGGGCCATGGACGAGGCCGACCGCCTGGGTGTCCGCGGCGGCGCGCGCACACCCTTTCTGCTGCAAAAGATTCTTCAAAGCTCCGAGGCCGCACGCGGCGCCTATGAAAAGGCGGTGCTCGCCAGTGCGCGGGCCGGGGCGGAAATCGCGGTGAAATATGCACAGCTTTGACATTCGAAAACGTCTTTCCCTGTTCTGGAAAGCGGACGCGCCCGCCCGCTGGGAAATCCTGCTTGGCGGAGCCGTCGTGGTTTTTTGCTATCTTTTTTTCAATCATCCCGATATTGTAGAAACAGCCAATCATTCCTGGCTGTTTCTGGACCACGTGTTCTCCGGCCGTATGCTGGAGTTTTACGACAATGTACTGGCCCATCAGAACGATTTTTACTATGTGAACGGCGCGCACTACAACGTGTTTTTGTATCTGGCCTTCGGCGTATGGCTTCTGCCTGTATACGGCATCTACCATTTGTTTTCCCTGAACGCCGCGGCCGGGGCAGCCAACACGTTTTTGCTGTACTGGGCCAAGCTGCTGGCCTGCCTGACGGCGCTGGGATGCGCGTGGATGGTGCGGCGCCTGGCGCTTCGCCTGGAAGTGCCCGCAGGGCGCGCCGGATACGCGTCGCTGGCCTTTCTTCTGTCGCCGCTGACGCTGGTGGGCGTGTTCTGCATGGGGCAGTACGACAGCCTTTGCCTGTTTTTCCTGCTGTGGGCGCTGTGCCTGTATTTTGACGGCCGCCTGCCCGCCTTCACGGTTCTGATCGGCGTGGCCATGGCGTGCAAATTTTTTGCGCTGCTGGTGTTTTTGCCGCTGCTGCTGTTGCGGGAAAAGCGGATTTCCCGCCTGCTGGGCTACGGCGTGCTGAGCCTGTGGCTGACCGTGCCCACCGGCCTGCTGTACGCCGGGCGGGACGGCGACATGGGCTTTTTCAACGAGCTGATGATCGAGCGTCTGTTCACTGACACAGTGCCCGGCGCCCACGGGGATGTTCCCCTGTTCTTTTTGGGGTACGCGCTGGTGCTGGTGTTCAGCTTTTTCTGGCGCGCGCCGGACACAGCCCGGCTGCGGCGCATGGCCGTGTATCTGTGCATGGCCGTGTTCGGCCTGCTGTTCTCCTGCGTGCTGTGGCACCCGCAATGGCTGGTGCTGCTGGTGCCCTTCGCCATTCTCAGTGTGTCCACCGCTCAAAACCGCACCCCCTGGTATGCCATGAATGCCATCTGCTGTGCGGGCGCGCTTTTGCTGTGCTACCAGACCTTCCCCGGCCAGCTTGAGGTGGGCATGATGGACTACGGCCTTGTGCATCTGGCGCTGGGGCTGAACGCCTCGGGCATTCCCCATCAGAATCTGACCTTCTACTTCGGGCTTCTGCCCTATGTGAATCAGCTTGCGCCGGTGCTGTTTGCCGCGCCTATTGCGGCGGCAGCGATCTTTCTGTACCCCTGTGCCGGGGGCACGTTCGGGGACCGGCTGACGCACGGCGGACACTTTGCCCCCAGCGCCCGGGCCGGGCTGTGGACCGGCGCGTGTGTATTTGCCGCGCTGCTGGTGGCGCCGGTGGCCTTCCAATGGGCGAAATGCTTTCTTTGAGACTTCAATAAGGCAGGTGTGCTTTTATGAATCGATGCAAAAACTGTGGCAAACCGCTGGAAGACGACTCTTCCATGCTGTGCCCGGCCTGTGCGGCCATGGAGCGCAGTGACGCCAAAGCCGGCCGTGCCGGCGTGCGCACCATCCGGCGGATGGCGCTGGTGGCAGCGGTACTGGCAGTGGTGCTGATCGTGCTGGTCAGCCTTTCTGTGGTGTTTTCCCGCAAATACGACCCGGTGCAGTTTACCGATCAGTTGACGCAGGCGCTGGCTGCCGGCGACACCAAAGCGCTGACCGGGCTTGTGGCCGGAAAAGACATCGCTGTGTCTGAAGAAAATCTGGCGGCGCTATGCCGGGCCTTTTCCACCGAAGAAGCCCGGGCCGCGCTGACGCAGCAGCTGGAGGCACAGATCAGCGATCCCACTTTGACGGGTTCCGCCTACCCCGCTTTGAGCGTGGAAGAAGACCGGGTATTTCTGGGTTATTCCGAATACCGTCTGGCAGTGCAGAGCGTGCAGCTGATGCTGTCCACCAGCGCAGCCAACCCTCTTCTGACCCTGAACGACACCGCCTGCACAGGCGAGGTCGTTTCCGGCGGCGTGCTGTATAAAAACCTGTTCCCCGGCCGGTACACCTGCCTTGTGACTGCCGCTTCTTCCACCGGCCAGACCGTGACCGGCACCGCCACGGAACTGGATCTGTTCCAGACCAGCGAGCCCACGGTTTTCAACGGCGCACTGCCGCTGTCCGACATCACCGTGTCCGGCTGCACCAGCGATGAGGCCACCATTCTGGTCAACGACCAGGCCATCGCTGCCAAACCCGTGGGCGGCACCGTCACCATTCCGCAAATTGCGGTGGGCAGCACCATCCGCTTCACTTACACTGCTCCCCATGGGGCCGTGACCACCGGCGTTGTGCAGTTCACCGACCAGAGCGTCACCGCGCTGACCTTCGGCGAAGTGACCACCACCGGCGGTGTGCCGGACAAAGCCGGCGTGGACGCGCTGCTGCGCACCTATTACTCGGCCTATCTGGATGCGGTGAACCAGCAGGATGCTTCCAAATTCCAGGCGCTTGTATCCGAAACGCTGTTTGCCGAGCAGTCCGCCGGCATCTCCGCGGCAGACAAAACCGCCAACATCTATGAATTTACCGACGCGGTGAGCGAAGAATCCTCGGTTTCCACCCTGCTGATCGGCGAGGCGCCGGGCTTCCGCTGCAACGCCACTTTCTCCTACAATTATACCGGTAAGGAGACGCACGAAACCCTGTCCGCCGCCGAGAAGAAGAGCTGCGAGTTCATCTTCCTGGACGGCCAGTGGAAACTGAACCGGCTGGTCGGTTGCACCGACGAAAACTACGCTGCCAACTCCACGGCGGCTTTGGACGGCTGAATCAACACGATCCGGCGCGCGGATTTTTCCGCGCGCCGGATTTTTTCCTTATAAAATCCTTAGAATCGGGGCGTATGCTGGGCTCATCAAGCAAAAAGGAGCATGAGTCTTATGGAAAACCAACGCATACGCACAGCGCCCCTGTCCCTCACGGGCACGGGGCTGAAAACGCTGGCTCTGGCCGCTATGGTGCTGGACCACATTCACTACTTCTTTTCCTTCACCGGGCAGATTCCCGACTGGTTCAGCATGGCCGGGCGTCTGGCCGCACCGCTGTTTGTGTTCTGCCTGGCCGAGGGCTTTGCCCACACCCACAGCCGCAAAACGTACTTTCTGCGCATTTGGCTCATTGCCGCCGTCATGGGTGGCCTGCTGTTCTTTATGATGTACGGCGGATTTCTGGTCCGGCCCGACGGTTTTTACCCCGCCAACGCCGCTCTGAGCGAATTTGTTCTTCTCATGGTGATTTGGCAGGGCGTCGACTGGCTGCGCCAGAAACGCATTGTACTTGGCGCTGCAGCGGTCATATTTCCCTTTGTGTGGCCGGTGGCGGCGGGGCTTCTCAGCAACGCCGTGCCCGGGGCGGGCACGGTGATCGGCCTTGCCTGTTATACGGTTCTGCCCATTCTCAACATGAGCCCGGACGTTTCTCTGCCCTATGTCCTCATGGGCATCTGGCTCTATCTGTGGCGCACCCGCCGGGCGGTTCAGGTGGCCGGCTTTGCCGCCCTGGACCTTTTGTTTTTCTTTGCGCTGCCCCTGCGCGATCTGCTGGGACAACCCGGATTTTCTTTGGCGCAGATGTTCACCCAGTATTACGAATGGTTCGGCGCGTTTGCGGGACTTTTGATGCTGTGCTATAATGGGCGGCGCGGCGCCGGACACAAGGGGTTGTTCTACGTGTTTTATCCGGCGCACATCTATTTGCTGTACGCGCTGAGCTGGGCCGTGCTGGTCTGGCTGCGCTGAGAGGAGGAACGGGACGTGGCGCACATTCTGGCTGTGGACGATGACCGCGATTTATGTGAGCTGCTGAAAAGCGCGCTGGAACGGGACGGTCATCAGGTCTGCCTGCTGACGCGGGGCGAGGACGTCACGCCCCGCCACTGCACCTGGGCGGACTGCATTCTTTTGGATGTGATGATGCCCGGCGAAGACGGCTTTGCCGTTTGCCGCCGCATTCGGGAGCTGGCGGACTGCCCGATTCTGTTTCTCACCGCCCGCACCGGCGAGGCGGATGTGATCCGGGGGCTGGGGCTGGGCGGAGACGACTATCTTTCCAAACCCTTTCACCTTGCCGAACTGCGTGCCCGGGTGAACGCACACCTGCGCCGCCAGCAGCGCGCGCCGCGCGCCCGGATGCGCCGGGGAGGGCTGGATTTTGACCTGGCGCAGAAAGCGGTGTTCCGGGAAGGCACCCCGCTGAAGCTGACCCGGGGCGAATACGCCATCTGTGAACAGCTGGCCTTGCACCCGGGGCAGACCTTTTCCAAAGAACAGATCTATGAGGCGGTGTTCGGCTTTGACGCCGATGGCACCGAAGCCGCCGTGACCGAACACATCAAAAACATTCGCGCCAAGCTGCGCGCCGTGGGGCTTGCCCCCATCGAGACCGTCTGGGGGATCGGCTACAAATGGAAAAGCGAGGACTGACCTTAAAGGGCGTGCTTGTGCGCTATCTGATATTCAGCGGCGGCACCTGCGCTGTTCTGGCGCTGCTGTGGCTGTTCGGCCTGGCACTGCTGATCAACATGGGGGTTCTGTTCCCCGCCAATGCGGGCGCCCAAAGCTTTTCCCAGGCGGTGTCCCGGGTGACGGAGTACACGGCGGACACCTTTTCTCCCGATTTGGTGCCGCCGCCCTGCCGGTACGCGCTGATTCAGGGAAACGATGTACTTTTCACCAACGCCCAGGGCGGCTATCTGCGGGCCCTGCAGGAATATCTGGCCGGAGAGAGCGAAGGTCTGACCAACCGGGTGCGGTGGTACACGCAGTATTACAACGCCGTCCGCCTGGCCGACGGGACCGTGTGTCTTTTTCAGTACGATTACGCGGTCCACTGGTGTACACCGGAGCTTCAGAACACCCTGCCGGATTTTCAAACCATGCATCTGCTCTCTCTGGCAGCGGTGTGTCTGGGCGCAGTGGCTTTGTATACCCGCCGCTCCGCCCGCATCGTGGCCCGGGACGCAGCGCTTTTGACCGACGCGGGCGCAAAACTGGCGGCGGGCGATGCATCGGAGCTGCCCGCCAACACCGCCAAAGTACGGGAATTCCGCCGCGCGCTGGACACCATGGACCGGATGCAGGGCCAGCTGGCCGAATCTCTGCGCGCCCAGTGGGTTCTGGAGCAGCGCCGCAGAGAAGACATGGCCTGCCTGGCACACGATTTGAAAACACCCCTGACGGTCATCACCGGAAACGGCGAGCTGCTGGCGGAGGACACACTGACCGCTGACCAGCGCCGCAGCGTGGAAGCGGTGCTGCGCAGCGCCCAAAGCGCCCTGGAATACGTGGACCGGATGCAGGCGCTGGCCCGTGCCGACGGAGAGCCATCACCCCGGACGCCGGTCTGTCTGACTGCTTTTACGAACCGGTGCGCCCAGACGGGCCGCGGACTGTGTGCCGCCCGAAAGCTGCGCTTTGTCTGCCGCCCGGGGCCGGACACGGTGTTTGAGGCCCGGGAAGAAGATTTGTGCCGGGCAGTGGCCAATCTGCTGGACAATGCCGCCCGCTTTGCCCAAACCTGTGTGAAACTGCGCGTGGAGATGGGAGAGGGGCAAATCCGCTTTTGTGTGGAAGATGACGGGCCCGGGTTCTCCCCCGCCGCGCTGCAGCGGGCCGGCCGGTCGCTTTATACAGGCGATGCAAGCCGCCCCCAGGGCGGACACACCGGCATGGGGCTCTGGTTTGCCCGGGCGGTGGCGCTGGAGCACGGGGGCGGGCTGGAACTTTTCAACGCGGACGGCGCATGTGCCGTTTTAACGGTCCGGCTGTAAATCTTTTGGGGAAAAGGGCTTTTCTTTCCCCGGGGTTTCTGGTATACTGTGCTTCAGAGACGTCATGAAGGCGTTTTTAACAAAGAAGTTCATGAAGGGCTTATTCCTGCATCCCGGGAATAAGTCTCTTCTTTTTTAAGGAGAATTTTTATGGAACAGACGGTTCCCTCCCGGCTGCGGGAATTTTTCGCCGGGCATCCCCGGGCCGCACTGGCTTTTTCCGGCGGCGTGGACAGCGCCTATCTGCTTTACGCTGCCCAGGCCTGCGGCTGCCGGGTGCGCGCCTACTATGTGCAGACCGCCTTTCAGCCCGCCTTTGAAGCGCAGGACGCGGAACGCCTGGCCCGGCAGCTGGGCGCAGAACTGCAGGTCCTGCACGCGGACATCCTGGATGTGGAAGCCGTGCGCCAAAATCCGGCTGACCGCTGCTACCACTGCAAAAACGCACTGTTCACCCGCATCTGCGCCGCAGCCGCCGCGGATGGTTTTGACCTGGTGATGGACGGCACCAACGCTTCGGACGACGCGGATGACCGCCCGGGCATGCGGGCACTGCGCGAGCTGGGTGTGGTCTCGCCCCTTCGCCTGTGCGGGATCACCAAGCAGGCCCTGCGGCAGTATTCCAAGGATGCGGGCCTGTTCACCTGGGACAAGCCCGCTTATGCCTGTCTTGCCACCCGCATTCCGACGGGAACCGTCCTTCGCGCGGAAGACCTGCGCGCCGTGGAGCAGGCGGAAGACGCCGTGCGGGCGCTGGGATTTACGGATTTTCGGGTGCGCATCACACCGGACGGCGGCGCAAAGCTGCAGGTGCCTGCGTCCCAATGGGACCGCGCAGCCGGTATGCGCCGGCAGCTGGGCACGGCGCTGGCTGCCTTTCCGTGGGCGTGTCTTGATTTTAAAACGAGGTGAAGAGCATGGAACAACGCGATGTACGCGCTTTGCTGGCGGCGGTGGCCAGCGGAGAAGTGACCCCCGAGCAGGCCGAGGCTCAGCTGCGGGTACAGCCTTTTGTGGATTTGGGATATGCCAAACTGGATACGCAGCGTCAGCGCCGCCAGGGCTCGGCGGAAGTGATTTACGGAAAAAGCAAGACCCCGCAGCAGATTTGCGGGATCGTCAGCGAAATGCTGCGCCGGGGCGGAACGGATATTCTGGTGACGCATCTGTCCGCCCAGGCGGCGGAGCAGGTGCGCACACTGGCGCCTTTGGACTGGGACGAACTCTCCGGGCTGGGCATCGTGAACCCGGACCCGAACCGGCCCGCACGGGGCCACATTGTGGTGGCCAGCGGCGGCACCAGTGACATGCCCGTGTGCGAAGAGGCGGCCCGCACAGCCGAGGCTCTGGGCAACCGGGTGACCCGCCTGTACGACGTGGGTGTGGCCGGTCTGCACCGGCTTCTGGCCAACGTGGATGTGCTGGCCAGTGCCCGGGTGGTCATCGCCGTGGCCGGCATGGAAGGCGCGCTGGCCAGCGTGGTGGGCGGCCTTGTCTCCTGCCCGGTGATCGCCGTGCCCACCAGTGTGGGATACGGCGCCAACTTCGGGGGGCTTTCCGCGCTTTTATCCATGCTGAATTCCTGCGCCAGCGGCGTCAGCGTGGTCAACATTGACAACGGATTCGGCGCCGGCTTCCTGGCCAGCCGCATCAATCAAATGGAGGGACTTGCATGAAAACGCTGTATCTGGAATGTTCCATGGGCGTGGCCGGCGACATGCTGATGGCTGCCCTGTATGAGCTTTGCACCGACAGCCAGAAGCAGGAGTTTCTGGCACGCATGCGCGCCTTGGGTCTGCCCGGCGTGGAGATCGCGCCTTTGGCGGCCAACAGCGGCGGCATTGCCGGCACGCATATGAAAGTCACCGTGGGCGGTGCGGAAGAGGATGAGCCCCATCCGGACGGGCACACCCACGCCTGTGCCGAAGAACACGAGCACCACCATCACGCAGAACACGCACAGGAACACCATCATCACGGAGAGGCGCACGCCCACGCGCATTCCCATCACCATCCGCATGTGCACCGCACCCCGCAGGATGTGCGCGCCATTTTGGAGCAGCTGCCTGTGAGCGAGCAGGTGCGTGCTGATGCCCTGTGCGTTTATCAGAGCATTGCCGAAGCCGAGGCCCATGTGCACGGCACCACCGTGACGGATATCCACTTCCACGAAGTGGGCACGCTGGACGCCATTGCCGACGTGGTGGGCGTATGCCTGCTGATGGAGATGCTGGGCGCCGAAGACGTGGCCGCATCCCCCATCCATGTGGGCCGCGGCCAGGTGCGCTGCGCCCACGGCATCCTGCCGGTGCCCGCGCCTGCCACCGCCTGGCTGCTGCGGGGCGCCCCCATCTATTCGGCGGATGTGGACGGCGAACTGTGCACCCCCACCGGCGCAGCGCTGGTCTGCCATTTTGCCCGGCGCTTCTGCGCCATGCCGGCCATGACCGTGGACGGCATCGGGTACGGGCTGGGCACCCGGGTCTTTTCCCGCCCCAGCTGCGTGCGCGCCTTTTTGGGCGAGAGCGCGCAAAAAGCCCACACCGTGGCGGAACTGCAGTGCAATTTGGATGACATGACCGGCGAAGACCTGGCGTATGCAGTGGAAATGCTGCTGGCGGAAGGCGCCCGGGATGCGTTCACCACGCCGGTCTTCATGAAAAAGGGCCGTCCCGGCTTTTTGCTGACCTGCATCTGCGACGAGGCGGATTCCGACCGGTTTGCCCGGCTGATGCTGCGCCACACCACCACCCTGGGTGTTCGCAAACGCATTTGCGAACGCACCTGTCTGGACCGGGAAGAGGTCTGCCTGAACACCGAACACGGCTCCATCCGCTGCAAGAAATCTCACGGATGCGGCGTGGAACGCCGGAAGCCGGAGTACGAAGACCTGGCCCGCATCGCCCGGGAGACCGGCCTCACACTGGAACAGGTCCGCGCCGTGGCAGAGCGCGCTTTGCGTGATAAAGAATGATTTGAGAAACAAAAAACCCGGTGTGCCAGTGGCACACCGGGTTTTTTCTGTATGACAACATTTGTTTTTCACAGGGTTTTTCGCACGGCGGAAAAACGGCGGTCCCGGTGCAGCACCCAGAACAGAAGCGCCGTGACCACCACCCCTTTGGCGATGCTGGAAATGCTGATGCTCCACCAGATTCCGTCCAACGCCAGCGCCGTAGCGGAGAGCGCCATGGCCATGGGAATGCGGGCCGCATTGCCCAGAATGCCGCACACCGACGAGGGGATGGGCCGCCCGATGCCCTGAAATGCCGCCGCCGAAACGCCCTCGATGCACATGAACATCTGAGACACGCCCAGAATGCGCAGATAGCTGACCCCCATGGGCGCCAGCTGGGGATCGGGGATGAACAGCCCGAACAGAAACGCGGGGAACGCCATCAGCACCGCAGTGGTAAACAAGCCCCAGCCGCCGATGATCCCCACCGCCCGCCGGTATCCCTGCTTGATGCGGTCATACTTGCCCGCGCCGTAATTCTGTGCCACAAAGGCGTTCAGCGCAGTGGAAAAGCCGTCCGCGGTCATCCAGGTGATGGATTCGACCTGGCTTCCCACCTTCTGCACCGCCACAGCCGCGTCGCCCCAGCCTGCCACCAGTCGGGCAATGATCATGGAAAGGCTGGAAAAGAACAGGTTCTGCACCGCTACCGGAAGCCCGATGCGCGCAATGTCCGCCCAGTCCGACCGGCGGCTTTTAGAAAACAGCTTCAGGTGAGGGAACAGGCGCTGGTCTCTTGCGGCCATCAGCACAAACATCACCAGCACCACCGCCTGGGCCAGCACCGTTGCCAGGGCCGCGCCCGCCACTTCCATGCGCGGGAAAGGGCCCACTCCAAAAATCAGCACCGGGTCCAGCACGATGTTGAACACCAGCCCTACCACTGTGGCTTTGAACATGGCCACACTGTTGCCCAGCGCCGTGAACAGCCCGGTAAAAATTTGAGAGAAAAAGGCAAACACCAGCCCCACCGCCACAATGACCAGATAGGTGCGGGCGTCTGCTATGGTCTGGGCGCCGTTCAGTTTGAAAAAGGCGATCAGCGGCCCGTTGAACGCGATGTATGCCGCCGTGCACAGCGCCACCAGCAGTGCGCACATGTGAAAGGCCGCCCGGGCCAGCCCTGCCGCCTCCGGGATGTTCTGCGCCCCCAGAGCGTGCGCCGCTTTCACCTGCCCGCCGATGCGCGGGATGGACACCAGCCCGTTTGCCACCCACAGATACATACCGGCCGCGCCCACCGCGGCCACCGCCTCGGCCGAGACGCGGCCGATCCACAACATATCCGTCAGATTATACGCCATCTGGATCAGTGAAGTGCCCATGATGGGCAGCGCCAGACGCGTCAACGCCGGAAGGATGGGTCCCTCCAGCAGATTTACATTCCGCACACGTGTACCCCCTGCAAAAATCGATTTTCCTCACTCACAGTGTATCACATCTGCGCACAGCTTCAACCACCTTTTTTGCATTCTTCCTCTTGACTTTCGGCAGAGAATCCGGTATTCTGTTTTTGGTTAGCAATAACTAACGAAGAAACGGGCACAAGCCCGTTTCTCTTTGGCCTGTAAGTTAGCCGCAGCTAACGTCTAAAAAGGAGTTTTTCCATGATGATCAACAAACGGCTGATCGGCACGGTCAGCGAATCCAAAAAATACATTGCGGCCAATGTGGCATTGCAATGGACGGCACTGCTTGCCAACATTGCCCTGAGCCTTGCGGTGAGCGTGTTTTTGCAGCGGCTTGTGCAGCACAGCGCCGCACCGGTGTGGCCACTGGTTTTGGCGGGTCTGACGGCGCTGGCGGCCCGTTTGGGCTGCACCGTCGGGGCCGGCCGCATGAGTTACCGGGCCAGCCAGACGGTCAAGCAGGTGCTGCGCCGCCGCATTTTTGAAAAACTGCTGCGCCTGGGTGCGTCCTACGATCAGCAAACGCCCAGCAGCGAAGTGGTGCAGGTGACCGTGGAGGGTGTGGATCAGCTGGAAACCTATTTCGGCGCTTACCTTCCTCAGTTTTTTTACAGCCTGTTGGCACCGCTGACGCTGTTCGTCGTGGTCAGTCAGATCAGCCTGACCGCAGCAGTGGTCCTGCTGCTATGCGTGCCGCTGATTCCCGTGGCCATTGCGGCGGTGCAGACCTTTGCCAAAAAGCTGCTGCGCCGGTACTGGGGCGAATACACCGCGCTGGGAGACACCTTTCTGGAAAATCTGCAGGGACTGACCACGCTGAAAATTTATGCAGCGGATGAACACCAGAACCAGGTGATGAACCAGGAGGCCGAGCGCTTCCGCCGGATCACCATGAAGGTGCTGACCATGCAGCTGAACTCCATCACCATCATGGATCTGGTCGCCTACGGCGGGGCGGCCCTGGGCATCGTCATGGCAGTGACCCAGATGCAGGCGGGCCGCGTGGGGCTGGCCGGCGGGCTGGCCATTGTGCTGCTCAGCGCCGACTTTTTTCTGCCCATGCGCCAGCTGGGTTCTTTTTTCCACATCGCCATGAACGGAATGGCGGCCAGCGAAAAGATTTTTCGCCTTTTGGACCTGCCCGAGCCGCCGCCCCGCCCGGACCGTGTGCCGGCGGACGGCGGAGAGATTCACTTGGAAAACGTGCGTTTTTCTTATGATTCAGAGCGGGAGATCCTGCACGGGGTCACCCTGCGCTGTCCGGCAGGCCGGCTGACCGCGCTGGTGGGCCCTTCCGGATGCGGAAAGTCTACCATTGCATCGCTGCTGACCGGGCGCAGCCGGGGCTACACCGGGCGTGTGACCATCGGCGGCACGGAACTGGCCCATGTGAGCGGAGAGAATCTGGCGACCTGCGTGACGTACATCGGCCACAACAGCTACCTGTTCAAGGGGACCGTCCGGGACAATCTGCAAATGGGGCGTCCGGACGCCGACGACGATGCCCTGTGGGACGCGCTGGAGCAGACCCGGCTGGCGGGCTTTGTGCGGGCCGGCGGCGGACTGGACATGGAACTGACCGAGCGGGGCGCCAATTTGTCAGGCGGTCAGCGCCAGCGGCTGGCCCTGGCCCGTGCGCTGCTGCACGACACGCCCGTATACATTTTTGACGAAGCCACCAGCAACATCGACGTGGAAAGCGAAGACGCCATTCTGGAGATCGTGCACCGGCTGGCGCGCACGCGGACCGTTCTTTTCATCTCCCACCGGCTGGCCAACGTGGCAGGTGCGGACCGGATTTATGTTCTGCAGAACGGCACCGTGATCGAAAACGGCACCCATGCCAGGCTGACCGCGGCGGATGGACTTTACAGCCGTCTGTGGAACCGTCAGCAGGCACTGGAGCAGGGCCTGGAACAGGAGGACGCAGGATGAAGCGAAGCAATTTTCAAATTATGTGGCGGCTGGTGCAGCTGGTGCGCCCCCTGACGGGCTACATGGTACTGGCAGTGGGGCTGGGTGTGGCCGGTTTTCTGTGTGCCATTTTCATTCCGATACTGGGCAGTGCGGGCGTACTGGGCGCGGCGGGAAGCGTGGGTTCCCTGCGCTTCGGCGCTCTGTTCGCGGCGCTGGGGCTGTGCGCACTGGCGCGCGGTGTGCTGCGTTACGGCGAGCAGGCCTGCAATCACTTCATCGCCTTCAAGCTGCTGGCGCTGATTCGGGACAAAGTGTTCCGCGCCCTGCGCCGGCTGTGCCCGGCCAAACTGGAGGGCCGGGACCGGGGCGAACTGATTTCCCTGATCACCTCGGACATCGAGCTTCTGGAAGTATTTTACGCGCACACGGTTTCCCCGGTGCTCATCGCTCTGCTGGTCAGCGGCCTGATGACGGCATTTATCGGCTGGTTCCACCCCCTTCTGGGCGCGCTGGCACTGGCGGGTTATCTGGTGGTGGGCGGTGTGCTGCCGCTGGCGGCCGCCCGGATGAGCCAAGGCACCGGCATGGCGCTTCGGACGCGCGCGGGAGCCCTTTCCGCCTACGTACTGGACAGTCTGCGGGGCCTGACGGAAATTCTGCAGTACGGTGCGGGCGAAGCGCGAAGCGCCGGGCTGACCCGGCACACCGATGCGCTGAGCGATGCCCAGCTGCGTCAGAGCGACTGCACTGCCCGCACCAGCGCGGTCACCGGTGCGGTGATTCTGCTGTTTGATCTGGCCATGCTGGCTGCAGCTGCCGGGCTGTACCGGGCGCAGGCAGTGACCGCCGCCGGGCTGGTGATTCCGGTGGTGGCCATGATGAGTTCCTTCGGGCCGGTGATTGCGCTGGCCAACCTGGGTGCTTCTCTGCAAAGCACGCTCGCAGCGGGAAACCGGGTGCTGGACCTGCTGGAAGAGCAGCCCCGTGTACAGGAGGTACAGGCCCGCCCGGCCTGCGTGTTCTCAGGCGCACAGGCGGACCGGGTCACGTTCTCCTACGGCGGGCAGACGATCCTGTCCGATTTGTCCCTGACGGTTCCGGAAAATCAGGTGATCGGCATCACCGGCCGCAGCGGCGCGGGAAAATCCACCCTTCTGAAACTGCTGATGCGCTTCTGGGACGCGGACAGCGGACAGGTGCGGGTGTCCGGGCGGCCGGTACAGGAGGTGAACACCGCCGATCTGCGGGCCATGGAGAGTTTTGTGGAACAGGATACCCATCTGTTCCACGACAGCATCGAGAACAACATCCGTCTGGCCAAGCTGGACGCCACCCATGATGAGGTGGTCCAAGCGTGCAAAAAGGCGTCGCTCCACCAGTTCATCCTGTCGCTGCCGCAGGGGTATGACACCCCCGTGGGCGAGCTGGGCGACACGCTGTCCGGCGGGGAGAAACAGCGCATCGGTCTGGCCCGCGCCTTTCTGCACGGCGCGCCGCTTTTGCTTTTGGACGAACCCACCAGCAATCTGGACAGCCTGAACGAAGCCGTGATTTTGCGGTCTCTGCACGCGGAGCGCGCGGGAAAAACCGTTGTCCTGGTTTCACACCGGGCCTCCACCATGCGCATTGCCGACCGGGTCTATTCTGTGGAAAAAGGAAGGATGAGCTGATGAAAACCAAAAAACTGCTGTATCTTGCTTTGGGCTGGGTCTGCCTGGGCCTTGGCACCCTGGGCGTGGTGCTGCCGCTGCTGCCCACGGTTCCCTTTTATCTGGCCACTGTGTTCTGCTTTTCCAAAGGTTCGCAGCGGCTGCACGACTGGTTCATGACCACCCGCCTTTACCAGAACTTTGTGGTGCCTTTCCGGGAAAAGGGCGGCATGTCTCTGCGCAATAAGCTGACGGCTATGATCACGGTCACGCTGCTGCTGGGATTCGGATTCTGGATGATGGACGCAGTGCCCGTGGGCCGCGCTGTGGCGGCGCTGGTCTGGCTGGGGCACGTCTATGTGCTGTTCCGGCGCATTCCCACACTGGCGCCTGGCGCGGAGCACGCCCCATGAACCAGGACCAGCTTCAGCGCAAACGGGACCGGGAAAAACAGGTGGTGCGGGAGATGATCGCCCTGTACTGCCGTAAAAACCACCGGCACCCGGACGGATTGTGCCCTGCCTGCGCCGCATTGGACGCCTATGCCCGTCAACGCAGCGACCGGTGCCCGTTCATGGAGAACAAAACGTTTTGTTCCAACTGCCGGGTGCACTGCTACAACCGGGAAATGCGCGAACAGATCCGCCGGGTGATGCGGTTTTCCGGTCCGCGGATGCTGCTGCATCATCCGGTGATGGCCCTGCGCCACGTGATCGAGAGCCGGCGCGAAAAACAGAGGATGAAAAAAGAGGGAGGCTGACGCCTCCCTCTTTTATTGCTTTGCTCTGTCCAAAAACGGCGCGTACATGGTCAGCGCGTGGTTTTCGGTGATGTATTCTTCCCATTGCTGGCCGGTGGTCAAATCCCGGCATTGGCGCCAAAGCTGATTGTGCCGGGAAAAGCCGCCCCAATACTCCCGTGCAAACCGGTGCTCCCGTTCCACGATCTCGTATTCCACCCGCGGAGCGGCCGTGCAGCGCCATTCCCCTTCCAGATCCCGGTCTCCCACCTTCACCCGCAGCTGCCAGGTGTCCGGCGTGTCGTTGCGCACCATCAGGTCCCGGTACGGATACACACAGGTGGCGCCGGAGCCAAAGGGCTGCGTGCGGTTCGCGTCCGGAAATACATCGTAGGAATGCCGATACCGCTCGGTCACAGTCAGGGGCGTGTGCAGCGTCATCCAATAAATCAAATTGGAAAGCTGGCACAGTCCTCCGCCCACGCCGGGGCCAAAGGTGCCGCAATAAAGCACCATGCCGTCCACATAGCCCTTGCGCCGGGCGGGGTTGCCGATGCACTTCCAATAGCTGAAGGTCTGGCCCGGCTTCAGAAGCAGCCCGTCCAGCCGCGCGCATGCCAGCCGCAGATTGATGATTTTGTTGTACTGATACTGCATGTCCACATCCTTCAGCTTCCGCAGCAAAGGCGTGTGGTGCGAAGCCGCCCGCCAGGGCAGTTCGTCGGCACTTTGCTCCCGGGCGAAGCGATAGCCGCCGGTATACCACTGCACATACCGTTTTGCCGTGTAAAACGCCGTTCCGGCAGCACGCCGCAGCTGGCTGCGCTGCCTGGGACGCAGGTCCTGATTCATGACGCTCTCCCCTCCATTCCGCCGCCGTTTCTTTATCTCGTCACTCCAAACCAGGCCAAAAAGGCGATTCCTGCTGCCAGAAACAGCGCTCCCACCTGGCGATATGTTTTTTCGGCATACTGCTGATTTTTGTAAAACAATTCAAACGCAACTCCAAAGAACAGCAAAGACAAGCTTCCTTTCCATGCCGGATTGCCTTTGAACAGGCACAAAATTGTTAAAATTTGTGCCGCTGCAATGACATATTCAAGCGAATGGCTTTTTGCCTGCGCATCGATCTGCTGCTTCCGTTTGTCCTGGACAGGCTTTTGTTTGGATGCCTGCACCATTGTTTTTCTCCCGATTCTCTGCATAAAATTTTCGGTAAACTTGAACGAAGTTGGTTTCATACTACCACAAAACCTTCGCAGGGTAAAGCCTCTTTTGCCGTCCGGGCAAACATTGAACCGGCCTGCCCCGTGCGCTATAATAAGAGCAGCAAGAGGAGGGGAAAATTTCAATGGAAGATTGCAAGATTGCCGTATTGGGCATCGGCGGTGTGGGCGGCTATCTGGCCGGCATGCTGGCCAGCACATATTCTGACGTTTCTTTCGTGGCCCGCGGCCCGCGCAAGGCGGCGCTGGAGGCCCACGGCCTTCAGCTGCACAGCGAATACAGCGGCGAAATCACGGCCCGGCCCGCCCGGGTGGTAGAGACCGCCGCGGAACTGGCGCCGCTGGACTATCTGTTCATCTGTGTAAAAAACTATTCGCTGGAGCAGGCGTGCAAAACCCTGGGCGCCAGCGTGGACGACCACACCGTGATCATCCCGGTGATGAACGGCGTGGACCCTGCCGAGCGGGTGCGCACCTTTGTAGGGCGCGGAACCGTGGTGGAATCGCTGATTTACACCGTGGGCTTTTCCAACCCGGATTTTTCCGTGACGCAGCAAGGCGATTTCACCACGGTGAAGCTGGGCATCCCCCACGCCACACCCGCTCAGCAGGCCGCTGTGGAGCGCACAAGGGACATGATGGTCCACGCCGGGATCGACACACAGATCTGCGCGGACATTCAGGCGGAGATCTGGCGCAAGTATATGCTGAACTGCGCCTACAATGTGCTGACGGCCGCATACAACCGCACCATCGGCCAGCTGCGGGATGACCCCGTCACAAGGCAGGAGTACCGGGATCTGCTTCTGGAGACCCTTGCGGTGGCTCAGGCCAAGGGCGTTGCTCTCACCCGGGAGATCGCGCTGGCGGAATACGATCGTTTCCTGCACAAATTGGAGGATGACGCCACCAGTTCCCTTCAGCGGGATCTGCACCCTGCTGACGACGCGCCGCCCCGCGAGAGCGAGCGGGACACCTTCAGCGGGTATCTGGTGCGGGAAGCCCACCGGCTGGGCATCTCCGTACCTTTGTCCGAACGGTATGACCAAATGCTGCGAAACATGTGACCATCTCTTTTTAAAAAGCGAGGTGCCCCGATGAAACAGCGACTGTTTGCGTTTTTTCTTCTTGCCGCTCTGTTCTTTGCCCTGCCTTTGACTGCCTACGCCGACGCGGGGCCCAAGCCATCGGTACGGGTGGTTTTTTCGCCTGCACCGCAGCAGCGCTGCTATGGCACGCTGCTTTCCAGCACTGCCTCCACCGGTCCTTCTTCGGCTTGGGACGGGTCGTCGGAGCACGCCCGGTACGAGGAGGGAGAAGAGGAGATCTGGCAAGCTTTTGTGGACTATCAGGACCCGGATGGCTTCTATTTTTTACAGGAGATTTGGGACTGCAGCGAGGCCGGCCTGCTGGACTGGACCTATTATCCGCCCGGCACCTTTAAAATTCTGCTGTATTTCCCGGACAGCGGCCAGTTTTGGACCAGCCCGGTGTACGAGCGGTACGCCTTTGACAGTTATTTCACCGTGGATTTGACCCGCGCGGAAAACGGCGTGTTCACCGCGGAAAAGACGTATGATTTCACCTGGGAAATTCTCTCCATGCTGGCCCGCATGGCGCTGACGCTGGCTGTGGAACTTTTGCTGGCGCTGCTGTTCGGCTACCGCAGCGCGCGGCAGCTGCGCATTGTGACGCTGGTCAATGTGTGTACTCAGCTGGGGCTGAACCTGCTCATCAACCTGGCCAACTGGCAGGCGGGGCTTTTTGCTTTTCTGCTGGCATACTTCGGGCTGGAGCTGGTGGTTTTTGCCGTGGAAGCAGTACTGTATGCCAGCTTGCTCACCCCGGGACGGTCCGGCAAAAAGGCGGTGCTGTATGCGCTGGCGGCCAACGTGCTGTCCTTTTGGGCGGGTGTTCAGGTCAGCATGTGGATCCCGGGCATCGCATAACACAAAACGCCGGAAAGAGAATCTTTCCGGCGTTTTTCAATAAAAAAGGCGCGGGCCTGTGCCCGCGCCTTTTCGCTGTTTTTAATACAGTTTTTCCCGTTTCACATAGCTTGTGTGCAGGATGTGATGCGCTTTCTCGCCGCCCGGCTCGCCCAGATAGTCGGCATAGACTTTCTTGAGCAGCGGATTCTCGTGGCTCTTGCGAATCGCCTTGGCTTCGTCCTCAGCATACAGGGCTTTGGCGCGCAGGCCGCGCAGATCCACAAAGTTGCGCACGCTGGCGGGCTGCGTGGGCTGACCGCCGCCGTTGACGCAGCCGCCCGGGCAGGCCATGAACTCGATGAAGTCATAGTGCTTCTCGCCGGACTGGACTGCCTTCAGCACCTGATCGCAGTTGGACAGGCCGGAGGCCACACACACGTTCAGCTTCAGGCCGCCCACCTCGTAGGTGGCTTCCTTGATGCCGGCCGTGCCGCGCACTTCGGCATAATCCACAGCCGGGGCGCTCTCGCCGGTGACCAGCTCCACCGCAGTGCGAAGAGCCGCTTCCATCACGCCGCCGGTGGCGCCGAAGATGACGGACGCGCCGGTGCTCTCGCCCAGGGCGGGGTCAAACTCCTCGTCGGGCAGCGCCTGGAACTGAATGCCGGCCCGCTGGATCATGCGGCCCAGCTCGCGGGTGGTGATGGAGATATCCACATCGGGAATGCCGTCGCCCGCGGCGGACATATCGTCGCGGCCGATCTCAAATTTTTTGGCCGTGCAGGGCATCACGGACACACACACGATGTCGTGGGGGTCCAGGCCCATTTTCTGGGCGTAGTAGGTCTTGGTCAGTGCGCCGAACATCTGCTGGGGCGATTTGCAGCTGGACAGATTGGGGATCATGTCCGGATAATACGTCTCGCAGAACTTGACCCAGCCCGGGCTGCAGCTGGTGATCAGCGGCAGCGCGCCGCCGTTCTGGACCCGATGCACAAACTCGGTGGCCTCTTCCATGATGGTGAAGTCCGCCGCGGTATCGGTGTCGAACACGCCGTCAAAGCCCAGACGGCGCAGAGCAGCCACCATTTTGCCTTCCACGTTGGTGCCCACGGGCATGCCGAAGCATTCGCCCAAAGTGGCGCGCACGCTGGGCGCGGGCTGCACCACCACATGTTTGCTGGGGTCGTGCAGCGCTTCCCACACCTTGGCGGTGTCGTCCTTCTCGGTCAGAGCGCCGGTGGGGCACACCGTGATGCACTGGCCGCAGGATACGCAGGGGCTGTCGCCCAAAGGCGCTTCGAAGGCGCAGGCGATGTGGGTGGCAAAGCCGCGCTCGGTGGGGCCGATGACGCCCACGGCCTGGTTGGCTTTGCAGGCCGCCACACAGCGGCGGCACAGAATGCACTTGTTGTTGTCGCGAATCATGTGCGGAGCGCTGTCGTCGATGTCGTAGTGCTCCTTATCGCCGGTGAAGCGGTGGCCGTCCACGCCGTAGTCGCGGCACAGTTTCTGCAGCTCGCAGTCGGTAGAACGCACGCAGGACAGGCAGTTCTGGTCGTGGGTGGACAGGATCAGCTCCAGATTGGTCCGGCGGGATGCCATGACCTTCTCGGAGTTGGTGATGATCTCCATGCCCTCGTTGACGGGGTACACGCAGGCGGTGACCAAGCTGCGGGCGCCCTTCACTTCCACCACGCAGATACGGCAGGCGCCGATCTCGTTGATTTCTTTCAGATAGCACAGAGTGGGAATCTCAATGCCCACGCTGTGAGCGGCTTCCAGGATGGTGGAGCCGGCGGCGACCTCATAGGATACGCCGTTGATTTTAATGTTCACAGTTTCCATGTTGGCTCCCTCCCTTAACCTTTGCTGATAGCGCCGAATTTGCATTTTTCCATGCAGGCGCCGCACTTCACGCACTTGGACACATCAATGGTGTGCGGCTGACGCACGGTCCCCACGATCGCGCCGGCCGGGCACGAACGGGCGCACAGGGTGCAGCCTTTGCACTTGACGGGGTCGATCTTGTAGTTGAGCAGCGCCTTGCAAACGCCCGCCGGGCAGCGTTTGTTCACAATGTGCTCCACGTACTCGTCGCGGAAGTAGCGCAGGGTGGAGAGGACGGGGTTGGGCGCCGTCTGGCCCAGGCCGCACAGGCTGTTGGCTTTGATGAACTGCGCCAGTTCGTCGATCTTCTCCAGATCTTCCATGGTGCCGGTGCCGTCGGTGATCTTGTTCAAAAGCTCCAGAAGGCGCTTGGTGCCCACGCGGCAGGGCGTGCACTTGCCGCAGCTCTCGTCCACGGTGAACTCCAGGAAGAATTTCGCGATATCCACCATGCAGGTGTCCTCGTCCATGACGATCAGGCCGCCGGAACCCATCATGGAGCCGATGGCGATCAGGTTGTCATAGTCGATGGGAGTATCGATCAGGCTGGCGGGAATGCAGCCGCCCGAGGGGCCGCCGGTCTGGGCCGCTTTGAACTTCTTGCCGCCCGGGATGCCGCCGCCGATCTCTTCGACGATGGTGCGCAGAGTGGTGCCCATGGGGATCTCCACCAGGCCCGTGTTTTTGATTTTGCCGCCCAGTGCAAACACCTTGGTGCCCTTGCTCTTCTCAGTACCCATAGAGGAGAACCACTCAGCGCCCTTCAGAATGATCTGCGGCACGTTGGCGTAGGTTTCCACGTTGTTCAGAATGGTGGGCTTGCCGAACAGGCCCTTAACCGCCGGGAAGGGAGGACGGGGACGCGGCTCACCGCGCTTGCCCTCGATGCTGGTCATCAACGCGGTCTCCTCGCCGCACACGAAAGCGCCGGCGCCCAGCTTGACGTCCAGATCAAAATGGAAGCCCGTGCCGAAGATATCGTCACCCAGCAGGCCGTATTCCCGGGCCTGGCTGATGGCCACCTGCAAACGGTGCACCGCGATGGGATACTCCGCACGCACATAAATGTAGCCCTGGCTGGCGCCGATGGCGTAGGCCGCAATGGCCATGGCCTCGATGACCACGTGGGGGTCGCCTTCCAGAATGGAGCGGTCCATAAACGCGCCGGGGTCACCCTCGTCGGCGTTGCAGCATACATATTTCTGGTCGGCTTTGTTGCCGGCCGCAAATTTCCATTTCAGGCCGGTGGGGAAGCCCGCGCCACCGCGGCCCCGCAGACCGGAATCCAGCATGGTCTGAATGACCTGCTCGGGCGTCATTTCCGTCAGCACCTTGCCCAGAGCGGCATAGCCGTCAAAGGCGATGTACTCGTCGATGTTCTCCGGGTTGATGACGCCGCAGTTGCGCAGAGCTACGCGCAGCTGTTTCTTGTAGAACGCCGTTTCATCCAGGCTCTTGATGGAATTGTCCTCGGCCACGGTCTCGTCGTAGAGCAGACGGGTGACGGGACGGCCCTTCAGCAGATGCTCATCCACGATCTCCTTGACGTCTTCCTCTTTGACCATGCTGTAAAAGCTGCCCTCAGGATAAATGACCACAATGGGGCCCAGGGCGCAAAGGCCGAAACAGCCCGTGCGGATGACCTTGACTTCGTTCTCCAGACCGGTGGCCAGAATCTCGGTCTCAAAGGCAGCGGCGATCTTGTCGCTGTTGGAGGATGTGCAGCCTGTGCCGCCGCACACCATGACGTGACTTCTGTACATGTGCGTTCCTCCCCCTCTCTCAGCGTGTGGCCGCGCCGATGGTGTACTCCACCACGGGTTTGCCGCCGATCAGATGCTCGGCCACCACGCGGGACACCTTTTCGGGGGTCATTTTCACATATGTAACTTTGTCCGCACCCGGCGTGGTCACTTCCACGATGGGCTCGTACTGGCACAGACCGATGCAGCCGGTCTGGGTGACCAGAACGCCCGACAGCTCGCGGCGTGCGATCTCTTCGGTAAAGGCATTCAGAACCGGGCGTGCCCCGGCGGCAATGCCGCAGGTGGCCATGCCCACCACCACGCGGGTGGTGTCGTGGGCCGCCTCACGGGTGTTGACCGTTTGTTTCATCCGGTCGCGGATGGCGGCAAGCTCCTGTAAACTTTTCATATCAAATTGCTCCTTTGTAAAATTGGACGTGTGTTTTCGTCGATGTATTCGCGCACCCACTGGGCCACAGCCGGCTCCGACAGGGGCACATCCCCCAAAATCTCGCGCAGCTGCCGGGTGTCGGCCACAAACTCTCCGTCCGGCGTGCGCACGGTGTAAACAAAATCGATCTGCGGCGAGCACTGGATCAGCCCGCCCACGGTGGAGGCCATGTCGCCCAAAGGCGCCCGGTCAATGTGGCTAAGGCCAAAGCGCGCGCACACCTTCGTTCCCTTTCCCGGCTGGGACTGAAGGTGCATTTCACCGCCCGTCAGCTCGGCTGCCATTTTTAAAAGCGGCAGCCCCAGCCCCACCTTGCGGGTGGTGCGGGTGGTGTAAAACGGGTCGGTCACCTGTGCGGCCACCTGCGGGTCCATGCCTTTTCCATCGTCTTCAATGGTCAGGGCCAGCAGGTCGCGGGCCGCGTCTGCCTCCAATGTGATGTGCACCAGCTTCGCGCCTGCCGCGACGGAATTTTCCGCCACGTCCAGCACGTGCATCGACAATTCCTGCATCTTAATACTTGGCCAAAATGCTGTCCAGCTCGTCGCCGGTCAGACGGCCGTAAACGTCATCGTTGATGGTCATGACCGGCGCCAGACCGCAGGCACCGATGCACCGGCACGCATCCAGGCTGAACTTGCCGTCGGCGGTGCACTCGCCGCCGGTGATTCCCAGCTTTTGTTGGAGCGCCTCATAAATTTTGCCCGAGCCTTTTACATAACAAGCGGTGCCAAGACACACGCTGATCTTATACTCGCCCTTGGGACACAGGCTGAACTGCGAATAGAAGGTGGAAATTCCGTAAATCTCCGCCAGAGGTTTGCCCAGCGCGTCGGCCACGATGCGCTGCACCTCGATGGGAAGATAACCGTAGATTTCCTGAGCTTTCTGCAACGCGGGCATAGCCACGCCCGGCATCGTCTTGTGCTCTTCAAGCCAGGACAGCAACCGTGCCTCCTGTTCTTTCGTGCCCTTGAACGGCACAGTGGAAAAGCGCCTCATACAAACTTCCTCCCGATATAAATTGCGCAGTGCGGGGTGCCGCCCCGCATAATACAACTCTCATTATATCATACACTTTGTTAAAAAACCGTCAAAAATCGTGCAAAAAATTCCGTCAATAGGTAGAATTTTCACAGTCAAAACTATGCAACTCGCTCATGTGCTTTTTTGAAATCTTGCTTTATAATGTAAGAGAAAAGCCCCCACGCCATACGGAAGGAGCGACTGACCATGACCATTTCTCAAATTTTGGAAACGCTGAACGCCCGCCTTTTGACCCCTGAGGCCGACTGCAGCCGGGAGGTACACACCGCCTGCGGCAGCGACATGATGAGCGACGTGCTCGCCTACGTGAAGGACCAGGCCGTGCTGCTGACCGGGCTGAACAACCCGCAGGTGGTGCGCACCGCCGACATGATGGACATGGTGTGCATTGTGTTTGTGCGGGGCAAAAAACCGGACGATCTGCTGCTTTCACTGGCGCAGCAGCGCGGCATTGCCGTGATGAGCACGGATCTGACCATGTTCACCGCCTGCGGTCTGCTGTACGAACAAGGGCTGCGCGGGGGGGTGGGCTGAGATGGGAGGCATCCATCTGCACTACATCGTTCCCGGAGATGATTTCACCCGGGCGGGCGAGGCCAGCGCCGACTTGAAAAGCCGGCTGAAAAAACTGGGCGTGCCCCCCACGGCCATCCGAAAAGTATCCATTGCCCTGTACGAGGGCGAGATCAATCTGGCCATTCATGCCGGCGGCGGCGACATCGATGTGGAGATCACGGACGATACGGTCCGCATGTGCCTGTCCGACCAGGGGCCGGGCATCGCGGACCTTTCGCTGGCCATGAGTGAAGGCTACTCCACTGCGCCGGACGAGGTGCGCAGCCTGGGGTTCGGGGCAGGCATGGGTCTGCCCAACATGAAAAAATATTCCGATGAATTTGACATTCAATCCACCGTCGGCGTGGGAACCACTGTCAACATGGCGGTGTCCATCGCCTGACCCGGTCCGCATTTCCAGAGAGGAGGCGCGCCCATGGACCGTCCATCCGTCCACTCCGTGACACTGAACCGCGAGCTGTGCAAGGGGTGCATCAACTGCATCAAGCGCTGTCCCACCGAGGCCATCCGCGTGCGGGACGGCAAGGCTGCCATCATCTCCGAGCGGTGCGTGGACTGCGGAGAATGCATCCGCATCTGCCCGCATCACGCCAAGCGCGCCGTGTCTGATCCGCTGGAGGTGCTGGACCGCTATGCCTATAAGATCGCTTTGCCGCCGCCCAGCCTGTACGTTCAGTTCAACAATCTGGACGAACAGGACGTGGTGCTGGAGGGGCTTTTGCGGCTGGGTTTTGACAGCGTGTTTGAGGTGGCGCGGGCCGCGGAACTGATCAGCGAGGCGACCCGCCGGCTGATGCAGAGCCGGGATCTTCCCCGGCCGGTGATCTCCTCGGCGTGCCCGGCGGTAACGCGGCTGATCTGTGTGCGTTTCCCGCAGCTGATGGACCACATTCTGCCCCTGATCTCCCCCATGGAGCTGGCGGCCCGGATGGCCAAGGACGAAGCCATCCGCAAAACCGGTCTGCCGCCCACAGAGATCGGCTGCATTTTCATCACCCCCTGCCCGGCCAAGGTATCGGCCATTCACGCGCCCATCGGCTCGGGCGAGAGCGCGGTGGATGCGGCAGTGGCGGTGAAGGACATCTATCCCCCGCTGCTCAGTGCCATGAAGAAGGCCGCGCCCGTGGAATATCTGGCGGGTGCGGGGCGCATCGGTTTGGGCTGGGGCGAAAGCGGCGGCGAGGCGGCCGCTTTGATGTCCACCGAACGGTATCTGGCGGCGGACGGCATTGAAAACGTGATTCGCGTGCTCAGTGACCTGGAAGACGAAAAATATCCGGATCTGGATTTTGTAGAGCTGAACGCCTGCGCGGGCGGCTGCGTGGGCGGCGTTCTGCAGGTGGAAAACCCCTACATCGCCAAGGCCAAAATGAAGCATTTGCGCCGCACCATGCCCGTGAGCCTGAACCACATTACCGACGAACTGGCCGAACTGGTGCGCTGGGACCGGGACGTGCGTTACAACCCGGTGATGGAGCTGGGCGAGACACGGGCCGAACGGTTCGAACGGTATGCCCGTATGGAAGAGATCACCGCCATGCTTCCGGGGCTGGACTGCGGTTCCTGCGGGGCGCCCACCTGTGCGTCTCTGGCGGAAGACGTGGTGCGCGGCAACGCAGATATCAACGACTGCACCGTGCTGATGCGCCGCCGCATGGAAGCGGTGCTGCGCGCACTGGGAAAGGGTGAATAAACAATGACAAGTGAAACATTATGCGCCGCCTGCGGCTTTTGCCCTGCGGTGGGCGACGGAGAGCGCACGGTGACCGGTGTTTTCACCGGCGATCTTCTGTCCTGGGCCATGGGCCGTGCCAAGGAAGGTGACATCTGGTTCACCGTGATGGGCAACGTGAATACCGTGGCCGTGGCCGCGCTGGCGGACTGCGCCTGCGTGGTGCTGTGCCACGAAGCCGTCTGGGATGAGGTGGCTGTGCAGCGTGCCGCACAGCAGGGCGTGACACTGTATACCACCGACCTTCCGGAATTTGAGGCGTCCTTTCTGGCGGCCACCCGACTGGGGCTGACGCCGCCTGCGCCGTGAGCGCGCTGCGGGCGGATCTTCACATTCACACCTGCCTTTCCCCCTGCGCTGAGGACGATTTGACCCCCGCCACCGCGGCAGGGCTGGCCAAGCTGGCGGGTGCGGACCTGATCGCCGTCACGGATCACAACAGCGCCCTCAGCCTGCCGGCGGCCAAGGCTGCCTGCGATGCCTACGGGCTGCAGCTGCTGCCCGGGGTAGAGGCCAACACCCGGGAAGAGATCCATCTGCTGTGCTATTTTCCCGATGTGGAGACCGCGCTGGATTTTTCCGAGCGCCTGTACCGGGCGCTGCCTGCCTTTCCCTACGACCCGGCCATCTGGGGCCGGCAGCTGGTCATGGATGAAAACGACCAGGTGCTGGACCAGGTGCCGAAACTGTTGACGGGCGCGCTGGATCTGTCCCTGGCGCAAACGGCAGCGCTGTGCCGGTCCCTGGGGGGCATTCCCGTGCCGGCCCACGCGGATGCGGACAGCTACTCGCTGTTTTCCGTGCTGGGCGGTTGGCCCATGGACACGGACTTTGATTTGCTGGAGGTCCGCGACCCGGAGCACGCGGCCAAACTGGTCCGCTGTGGTTTCTTCCCTGCCGAAAAGCCGATGTTTTTTTCTTCGGACGCTCATCGCATGGAAGATGTGGCCTGCCGGCTGTGCGAAATGGACGAGGACTTTCCCCTTGTACGCCTTTTAAAAAAATAAGCCCCGAACGCGGTGGTATCGTCCGTGAAAGAAAGTCTGAAACGTTCCTGGTGGAAAGTTTCAGACTACTGTCTCCCCGCCGGGTGGATCTGTTTTCAGCTGATGGTCCGTCTGGGGCCTGGTGATTCTGAACGTGGCCGGCTGGCTGATTGCGTATTTTACACAGCACACGACCATCGGCGCAGCCTTTGCCGTTTTCTATTCCGAAGTCAGCCAGTGGGGCGGCTTTGTGGCGCAGGGGCTCTTGTGGCTTGGGTGGAACAGCTGGCTCACGTCCGTGATCGTTTGGGCGCTGCCCTTCCTGTTCGTTCCCTTTGGAAAAAAAGCGGCCATCCGACCGCACACAAAAACGCCTGTCCCGGGTTTCCGGGACAGGCGTTTTTTATTGACCTTGGGAACGGGCATACAGCACCGTGCCCAGATCGCAGATTCCGTCCAAAAGCAGGCTGAGTCCCAGAAAACGGATGACCGCTCTGGTCACGCCAAAGGGGTCCGTGATCATGATGATTCCCAGAACCAGCGGCACCAGCGCCGACGCCAGCAGCGGTATAAACACCGAAGAGCCGTCCCGCTTTGCGTCCAGCGCCAGGGGCAGTTTTCCCACGCCGTCCACCAGAAGCAGAAGGCCGGACACCAGCGGCACAAAGGAAAGGATCACCCGCGCGCCCAGCACGCAGAATACGGCCAGACCCGCAAACAGCAGGCCGATGACCAGTTCGCCCGAGGCGCGGCGGCCCGCCTGCTCGGCCTGGCGCCACCGCACCAGCCGCCCCGCGGAAAAGACGGCCGCGCCCGCGGCCAGCGCCCAGCAGAACACCGTGCCTGTCATCTCCGGGAAGAACAAAAACACAAGTCCCAGTGCCATATAAAGCAGCGCCAGCCCCAGCGAGGCGCTGCGCGCCCAGAAAAAGCCAAACATATTCATTGCTCCTTTCCCTCTCTGTCAGTATAAGCAGCCCACGGCCGGTTCATGCGTTTTTTCACCCGGTCAGCCTGTTTCTCCCTCCAGAATCACACTTCGCAGTGCGGCATGGCATGTGCCGTTGGAAGCAATGATCCCGGTGGGCTTCAGCTGCGCCAAAGCGCCTTCCGTCATCGCTTCCAGCGTTCCGCCCGCGTTTCTTACAAGGATGCTTCCCGCACCGTAGTCCCAGGGCTGCAGCACCGGTTCAAAAAAGCCGTCGATCCTGCCGCAGGCCAGATAACACAGGTCCAAAGCCGCGCTTCCGCTTCTTCGAATGTCGCGGGTCTCCACAAACAGCCGTTTCAGAACGGCAAAGGTTTTGTCGGCCATTTCTTTGTTGTAGGGGGCCGTTCCCACCATCATCAGCGCATGGGAAAAGTCGTTGCCGCTCACCCGGATCGTCTGTCCGTTGCAGGTGCTGCCCACACCTTCGATTCCCACAAAGCACTCGTCCAGGTAAGGGTCGTAGACAACGCCGATCAGCCCTTCTTTTTGATAATAGAGCGCAATGGACACACAGGAATGCCGGTAATCGTACAAATAATTGGTGGTGCCGTCGATGGGGTCGATGACCCAGGTAAATTCTTCACCGATTTGCTGCCGGTTTTCCTCCTCGGCCAGAATCACGCTTTCCGGCAGACACCGGGTGCATTCTTCAATGATGAGCCGCTGACATTGGATGTCGATGTCCGTCACAACGTTGGAGACGCCTCCCTTGGTTGTGACCTGGCTGATTTTGTGGCCGGCCATCCATTTTCCGGCTTTCCGGGCAATGGCTTCCACCTGCTGTGCCAGCAGCATGTTCTTTTCCGCTGAAATCATAATCTGCCTCCTGAAATTGCAGTTGTTCTACCCGCATTATACCACAGCGCCGCTTTCCCGCCACAGCAAAAACAGCGAAGCACCCTACAAAAGAGCACTTCGCCGAATCGGTTATCGCGTCACGCTGCGCATCCACTGCCCGCCGGCCAACCGCCGCAGACACAGCACCGCCTTGACGGGCATATCAAATTTCAGCACAAACAGCACCACAGCGGCAGGTGCGCCCAGCAGGAACGCGGCCGCCGCACCCAGCGGGACCATGGCCCAGATGCAGCCCGCATCCACCGCCATGGCAAAGCGCGTGTCGCCGCCGCCCCGCAGAACGCCGCTGATCAGCGAGCAGGTAAACGCCTGGAAGAACATGGCGAACGCATAGACCCCCAGCAGCTGTTTGGCCAGCGCCACGGTACCCGGCTGAATGTCGTACAGCGCCAGCATGGGCAGCCCCACGACAAACACCAGCACGGCGCAAACCACCCCCAGCACGGCATACACCCGCACCAGACGGGACACGCAGGCCCGGGCATAAACCCAGTCCCCTTCCCCGATGATCTTGCCCACCAGCACCGCCGAACCGTTGGCCACGCCCAGAATCACACTGGTGACCATCTCATACATGATGTAGCAGATGCTGTTGGCGGCCACTGCGTCGCTGCCCATGTGCCCCAGCACCACCGAATGCATGGAAATGGCCAGGCTCCACAGCAGCTCGTTGAGCATGACCGGCAGACCGTAGTGCCACAAGTCCCGGCCCAGCCCCTGGGACGGCAGGGCGATCATCTGCGGCTTGAAGCGCAGCTTCTTTTCCCAAAAGGCCATGTACCCCAGCACCAGAATGAATTCCGCCACGCGGGCCAGCACGGTGCCCACCGCCGCGCCGGCCACCCCCATGCGGGGCGCACCGAACCGGCCGAAGATGAACGCGTAGTTGCCGCCCACATTCACCACAAAGGACACCGCGTAAATGACTACCGAGATCCGCACGGTCTCGGTGCTGCGCAGCACCATCAGGAACGTGGCGGTCACACCGTAAAACAAATAGGAAAAACAGACGATGCGCAAATAATCCACTCCCGCGGCGATCACATCCGCCTCGCTGGTGAAAATCTGCATCACCTGCCGGGGAAACAGCAGCAGAACCACCGTGGTTCCCACCCCCACGGCCGCCGCCAGCCGCAGAGACAGCGCCGTCACCCGGCGGATGGCTTCCACGTCTTTTTTGCCCCAATACTGACTGCACAAAACCGTTGCGCCGCTGGCAATGCCGAACACCGCCACCGTGTAGATGAAAAACACCTGATTGGCCAGGCTGCTGGCGGACAGAGCCACCTCGCCCAGGCTTCCCAGCATAATGGTGTCCATCAGGTTCACGCTGAAGGAGATCAGGTTCTGCAGCGCCACCGGCAGGGCTATGGCCGCCAGACTTTTATAGAAGGCAGGTCCAACCGTTTTCGTGTTCAAATCGATCCCTCTCTAATATACAAACAGTATTTTTATATTAAAAATATACTTTAAGCCGCAAAATACCCGCGCAGACCGCATTCGGACTGCGCGGGTTTTGAAAATGTGTCAAACCACTTTGGGAATTGTGATGGCATGCACCGGGCACTCGTTGACGCATTTGCGGCAGCCGATGCACTTGTCCACGTCGATGTGAGCCACATTGTCCACCACTTTGATGGCCTCCACCGGGCAGGCTTTCTGGCACTTCATGCAGCCGATGCAGCCCGCGGTACAGGCTTTGCGGGTCAAAGCGCCGCGGTCGCGGTTGGCGCACAGCACCATGGGTTTTTCGCTCTCCGGCCGAACCTCAATGATGTGTTTGGGGCAGGCCTCGGCACAGGCGCCGCAGCCGGTGCACTTTTCGGGGTTGACCCGGGCCAGCCCGTTGGACACGATGATGGCATCAAACTTGCAGGCCTTCTGGCAATCGCCGTAGCCCAGACAGCCGAACTCGCAGGCGGAGCGGCCTTTGTACAGGGCCGCGCAGGCCGCGCAGCTTTCGATGCCCTCGTAAGCGTACTTGTCGCTGGTGTGCTCATAGCTGCCCTGGCAGGCCACAATGGCTTTGCGCTTGACCACTTCGCCGGCCTCGACGCCCATGACGGCCGCAGCCCCCTGGGCAGACGCCGCGCCGCCGGGAACGCATTTGTTCACCGGTGCGCCGGCCACGATGGCCTTGGCGTAATCGGCGCAGCCGGCATAGCCGCAGGCGCCGCAGTTCGCGCCGGGCAGGCACTCCAGCACCTTGCCCACGCGCTCGTCCTCCTCCACATGGAAAAAGTGCGCGGCCACCACCAGGATGGCGGCGCCGAGAAGGCCGATGACGGTGACGACCACCGCCGCTGTTACGATACTCATATGCCTTCTCCCCCTTTTATGCGCCGAAAATATTTTCGATGATGCCGCCGAAGCCCATGAAAGACAGGCTTACCACACTGGCGCTGACCAGCGTGATGGGCAGACCCTCGAAGCATTTGGGCGGTTTGGCGTCCTCCAGGCGTTTGCGCACGCCCGCGAACAGCACCATGGCCAGCATGAAGCCGAAGCCGGCGCCCACCGCGCAGACCAGGCTCTCGACAAAGTTGTAGCCCTCGTCGATGACCGAGATGGTCACGCCCAGCACCGCGCAGTTGGTGGTGATGAGGGGCAGATACACGCCCAGCGCCTTATACAGCGGCGGCATGTATTTTTTCATGATGATCTCCACCAGCTGCACCAGCACTGCAATGACCAGGATGAACACGATGGTCTGCAGATAAGCCAGGCCCTGGGGCTCCAGAATATAGGTGTAGATCGGCCAGGTCGCCGCAGTGGCCAGCGCCATGACGAAAATCACCGCGCAGGACATACCAAAGGCGGAATCCAGCTTTTTGGATACGCCCAAAAACGGGCAGATGCCCAGGAACTGTACGAGGACGTAGTTGTTCACCAGGATCATGCTGAAAAAGATCATTGCAAGACTTGCCGCCATTACGCCTCGCCTCCTTCCGCCGCTTGTGCGCCGCTTTCACAGCCGCCTGCGCAGGCACCCTTGGCAGGGCAGCCCTCGCACCCCATTTTGCGGGGGATGCGGTTGTTGGTCTTGGTCTCGATCCAGATCACCAGTGCCATCAGGCAGCCGAACACGAAGAAGCCGCCCGGCGGGGTGATGAACACGGTCATGGGGTCCACGCTGGCAGGCATGATCTGCACGCCGAACAGCGTGCCCGCGCCCAGCAGCTCACGGATGGAACCCATCACCATCAGCGTCAGGGTGAAGCCCAGGCCCATGCCCAGGCCGTCCAGCGCCGAATCCAGAATGCCGTGTTTGGATGCGAACATCTCCGCACGGCCCAGAATGATGCAGTTCACGACGATCAGCGGCAGGAAAATGCCCAGCGCCGAATCCAGAGAAGGCAGATACGCCTTGACCAGCATCTGCAGCACCGTCACGAAGGTGGCGATCACTGTGATGTAGGCCGGCAGGCGGACCTTGTCGGGAATGATTTTCCGCAAAGCGGAAATGGCGATGTTGGAGCAGATCAGCACGAAGGTGGCTGCCAGGCCCATGCCCAGGCCGTTCACGGCCAGAGTCGTCACCGCCAGAGTGGGGCAGGTGCCCAGCACCAGGCGCAGAGAGGGGTTCTCTTTCAGGAGGCCGTTGGTGAGAATTTTCAGTTTTCCGCTCATCCTTTTACGCCTCCTTTACCAGTTGAAACGCGTCTACAGCCATTTGAATGGTTTTGCGCATCAAATCGCTGGACATGGTGGCGCCGGCCACCCCGTCAAATTCGGACGCATCGGTTTTTCCAATAAGCTGGTCAGCCAGGCCCAGACCGGTGAAGGCTTCGCGCACAGGCTCGCCCTCGCCCATGCCGTCGGTCCACAGGCCCGTGATGACACCGTCATCGTCAAAGCCCACCGCCGCGTACATGGGTTTGTCGTGGTAGCCCACGCCTTCCACATAAATCAGGTAGCCGTAATTGGAGCCTTTGTACGCCTCGGTCACGCCCGGCGCATCCAGTTCCACCGGCGTCAGCTCGCCCGCATCGGGCAGCACCGCCGCGCGGATCTCGTCCGCAGTCAGTTCGGTTTTTCCCTCGCTGTTGCCGGACAGCACGTTGTACGCTTCAATGGCACTGTTGATGCCGTTGACGGCCGCGCGGGAGGAAATGGTGGCGCCGGAGATGGCGTCGATGTCCTCAAGGGTCATCTCCTGTGCCTCACGGCCCGCAAACTGGCCGCTGAAGTCCTCGTTTTTCACTTTCTGGCCCAGGCCCGGGGTCTCGTCGTTGTCCAGGAATTTCACCGCGGTGATGGTTCCCTCGCTGTTAAAGGCCACCATCACGGGCACGTCGCCGCCGTAGCCCTTGGACGCGGCCGTGATCACATAGCCCGCGCCGTTGTCCGCTTTGTAGGCCTCGGTCACGCCTTCCACCGTGCACTCCACTTTGGTGAAGGTGTCCGCCTCCGGCAAAAGCTCGGTGCGGTTGGCGTTGGCCGTGCGCTCGGTATTGGCCTGAATGATGGGAGCCGTCAGGCCGTTGGTGCCTGCCAGCAGCGCGCTGGCCACCAGGCAGATGACACCCAAAACCACAATGGGTTTTACAAAATCGTTCCACACATTTTTCATTTTGACTTCACACCTCCCAGCGGTTTCTGACGGGTGAGGTCATTGATGTACGGAACCAGCAGGTTCATGATCAACAGCGAGAAGCTGACGCCCTCGGCCATGTTGCCCCAGAACCGGATGGCGCAGGTGATGACGCCCAGGCCGATGCCGTACACGATTTTGCCCTTCAGGGTGAAGGGGCTGGTCACATAGTCCGTGGCCATGAAGAACGCGCCCAGCAGCAGGCCGCCGCCCAGCAGCTGCAGCACCACGTCCTGGCCAAACACAAGGCTCAGGACCGCCACAGTGCCCAGATAGGCCACCGGAATGGCCGCGGAGATGGTGCGCGTGACGATCAGGTAAATGCCGCCCAGCAGCAGCATGACCGAGCAGGTCTCGCCCAGCACGCCGCCGTGGATGCCGAAGGCCAGGTTGAACAGCATGTCCATGCTGGACAGGCTCTTGCCCGCCACCAGCGGCGTGGCAGTAGCCAGCACGTCAATGTCCGTCTCGGGGAAAGCATACGCCGTCATGCGGCCCGCAAAGCCCACAAACAGAGCGATGCGGCCCACCAGCGCGGGGTTGGCAAAGTTGCAGCCAATGCCGCCGAACAGCTGTTTTACCACTACAATGGCGATGAACGCGCCCACCACGGCGATCCACAGAGGAATGGTGGCCGGCAGGTTGAACGCCAGAATCAGGCCCGTGACCACCGCGGACAGGTCGCCCACGGGAACAGGCTTTTTCATCAAAACACAGTACAGTGCCTCAAAGCCCACACAGGCCGCCACGGTCACACCTGTGACCAGCAATGCCCGGAAGCCGAAGATGAAGGCACTGGCCACCAGAGCGGGCATCAGCGCAATGATCACATGCCCCATCAGCCCGCGGGTGGAGGACTGGTCCACAATATGAGGGGATGCGGTAACCACTAATTTTTTCGGTTCCATTCGTTACTTCTTCCCTCCGTTCTTCTGCATGACCTTGGCCAGGCTCATGGTCTGCGCCACCGGCCGCTTGGCCGGGCACACAAATGTGCAGCTGCCGCAGCCCATGCACAAATCCACCATCAGCCGGTTCAGCCCGTCCACATCGCCTTTTGTGAAAGCGCCCGCAATCTCCACCGGGGACAGACCCAGCGGGCAGGCCGCAATGCAGCGGCCGCAGCGGATGCAGGGGCCGGGCGCAGGCAGGTGCGCCTTCTTGCCGGAAAATGCCAGCAGCGCGTTGTTTTGTTTGAGCACGGGGAACGAGGGATCAAACACGGCCGTGCCCATCATGGGGCCGCCCATGATCAGCTTTTCCATGTCCTCTTTCACGCCGCAGAATGCCAGCACGTCCTGCATGGGCGTGCCGATGATGACCTCCACGTTTTTGGCCGTGGTCACAGCGTCGCCGTCCACGGTCAGGCGTTTGGTGGTCAGCGGCATGCCTGTATCCAGGAACTTGCCCAGGGTGGACACCGTGGTCACGTTCATCACGATCACACCCACATCGCTGGGCAGACCGCCCCGGGGAACTTCCCGGCCGGTGGTCTTTTCGATCAGCACTTTTTCCGCGCCCTGGGGGTAGCGGCTGTCCAGAGGCTGCACCGAATAACTGCTGTCGCCTTTGGTCAGGCTGAACATCAGATCAATGGCTTCGGGCTTGTTGCGCTCGATGCCGAAGATGACCTTTTGGATACCCAGGTACTCTTTGACGGCCGCCACACCGCGCATCACAGTATCGCTGCACTCCAGGAATTCCCGGTTGTCGGCCGTGATGTACGGCTCGCACTCGGCGCCGTTGATGACCAGTGTATCGATCTGGTCCAGATTCTTGGGCGACAGCTTCACCGCAGTGGGGAAGCCCGCGCCGCCCAGGCCCACCAGGCCGCAGGCACGCGCCGCAGCCACCAGGCTGGCCGCATCCGTCACCACCGGCGGTTTGCAGGCCGGGTCGGGGGTCTGGTTTCCGTCCGGTTTGATGACCACTGCCGGAACCACGGCGCCGTTGGGCATGTGGACGCTGTCCACCGCTTCCACCGTGCCGGAAACGCCGGAATGGATGTCCGCGCTGACAAAACCGCCCGCCGTGCCCACCACGGTGCCCACATAGACGGTGTCGCCCTTTTTCACCGCAGGGGTGCAGGGCGCGCCAATGTGCTGCTGCATGGGCAGCACGATCTTCTCGGGCAGGGGCATCTTCTCGGTTGCCAGCTCCGCCGTACCTTTGTGGTGCGGCACGCGCGCGCCTTCAGCGCTGCGTTTCAGTTTGGCTAACATCAGTGTGATCCCTCTTCTCTTCCTTACTTCTCACGGCTCTGCCCGCGGGCAGAAAACCGCAATCCTTCATTATTTTATTTTAACATTCAGCGGGACGCTGTCAACAAAAAATAAATCTTTCACAAACTCGAACATTGCGTTTCGCGCCGGCGATGTGGTATACTAACTTATACAGCTTTTTTGCGGGAGGGAACGTTTTGCCGTTTCTTGTTACTGACAGCGCCTCGCCCCTTGCGTTCGAGACGCTGCCCGCGCTGAAGGTGACCGAATTCTATGGCCAGCCCCGGCGCGGAGAGGTTTATTCCTATCTTCGCTGCTATGTGCACAAGGGAGCGCTGCACTACAGCGTCACGGTGTTTGACGGCGAGCCCCCCGCCACTGCCCGCATCGGGCTTGCCGTGACAGCGGACGACACGGCGCGGCGCTATCTGTTCGCCGTGCTGGCCAAGGACGCCCCCTGTCAGCTGGCGCTGTACGAGGACGATGTGCTGCGGCAGACCCTGACGGCGCCCTGTGTTCGGCAGTTGGCCGGACAGGACGAGCAGGGCGAATACTGGGGCGCGGAAAGCGTGCTGGAGGCCGATGTGTTCCAAACCTGGTTCGGCTGTGCGCCCCACGCCGGGATGCTTTTGCCCGGAAATGTGTTTTTGTTTGACCGGACGGAAACCGCCTTCGGCGCGGCCTTCCCCGTGCCGGCCGGCGGGCCTGTGCCCACGTCCAGAGGGTTTGACTCCCTTCTGGTGGTTCCCTATTGAAAAATGAGGAGGCGTATTGAGGATGAAATTCGTGTTGAAACTTCTGGGCTGGCTGGCAGTGATCGCGGCGGCCGTGTGCGCGCTGGCGTACTGGGACAAAAAGACCACCCCGGATTACATTGAAATCTATTCCGACGGCGAGGACGAAGAGGACGCGTTTTAAACACGCGCCGGACAAAACGGTTTGCAAAACGGCATGGCTCGGGCCATGCCGTTTTTTTATGTTCTGCCGGGCGCACAACCAAAAACGGGAGCAAGGGCACACCCTCGCTCCCGTTTGATGCAGCTGTCTCTCACATCTCACACAGAGGCTCGTAATATTTTTCTTTGTATTTTGCCAGCATTTCGTTGAAATTGGGCACAAAGCCGTCGTGCATGTTCCGGCGGAACGCGTGGGCGTCGAAATTGCCCACATCCGCTTCACTGCCCACAATGCGGGCCGCAATGTTGGAGCAGTGGTCGGAAATGCGCTCCAGATTGGTGAGAATTTCCAGATAAATGGTGCCGCCGTCGATCTGGCACTCGCCGGTCTTCAGGCGCTGAATATGGCGCGAACGCATGGTCTCGATCATCAAATCGATGGTCTCCTCCAGCGGCTCCACCTGTTCGGCCACCGTCGCGTCGCTTTGTTCAAAGGCGCGCAGGGTGATGTCCTGAATCTCCTGCAGTGCTTTGTCCACCACAGCCAGTTCCGCTTTGGCCTTGTCCGTAAACGACAATTCCTTGTCGAACATCTCGCCCGACCGCTCGCACACATTGATGGCGTAGTCGCCGATGCGTTCGTATTCCACAATGAAGTTTAAAAGCTCGCTGACCGCGTGGCTCTCGTTCTCGCTCAGTTCTTTGTCGGTGATTTTCACCAGATAGTTGCTGATGGCCACCTCCAGCTGGTCGATGATGTTTTCCCGCTGGTGGATCAGGTTCAGCGTCTCGCTGTCATGACTGTACAGCACGGGGATGGCGGCGGCGTAGTTCAGCTGCGCGTTGCGCGCCATGGTCTCCACGGCGCTTTTCGCCTGCTGAATGGCTACGGCCGGAGAAGTGATCAGGCGTTCGTCCAGCACGGGGATCTCCACTTCGGTTTTCTCCCCGGCAGAATCGGGAATGGTCATTTCCGCCAGTTTTGCCAGCAGACGCACGAAGGGGATGAACATCACCGTGACCACTACATTGAACAGGGTGTGGAAGTTGGCAATGTCGCCCATGCCGATGGGCTCATCCCACCAGGTGAACTGGAACAGTGCTTTGAGGCCGTAGATGACCACCAGAAAAACCAGCGAACCGATGACGTTGAAATACAGATGGACCACGGCGCTGCGCTTGGCCGCTTTGGACGCGCCCACCGACGCGATCAGCGGTGTGGAGCAGGTGCCGATGTTCTGGCCCAGAATGATGGGAATGGCGCTGCCCCAGGTGACCACGCCGGTGCTGGAGAGAGCCTGCAGAATGCCCACCGACGCAGAGGAGGACTGAATGGCGATGGTGACCAGCATGCCCGCCAGAACGCCCAGAATGGGGTTTTGCAGCGAGGTGAACAGCTGAATGAAGAGGGGCGAGTCGCGCAGCGGTTCCACCGAGCTGGTCATGATGCCCATGCCCGTGAACAAAAGGCCAAAGCCCATCATGATCTGGCCGATGTTCCGCTTTTTGGGCGCCTTGATGAACACATACAGAATGGCCCCCGCAAAGGCCACCAGCGGCGCGAAGGTATCGGGTTTGCAGAACTCCATCCAGGTGCTGCCGCCGGACATCTCCGACAGACGGATCAGCTGGCCGGTGACCGTTGTTCCGATGTTTGCACCCATGATGATGCCAATGCCCTGGCTCAGCTGCATGATCCCGGAATTGACCAGACCGATCACGATGACGGTGGTACCTGCCGACGACTGGATGATGCCGGTGATCAGCGCACCCAGCAGCACCGCGCGGATGGTGGATGCGGTCAGCTTCTGCAAAATGCTTTCCATTTTTCCGCCGGCAATTTTTTCCAGGCCGGAACCCATGATGCTCATGCCGTACAAAAACAGCGCAATACCGCCTGCAAGATTGATCACGTCAAAAATCGTCATAAATTCCTCCGGCTGACAACGTTCTTCCCAAAAACAAAGCGGCTCGTATGTGCTCCGGCCGCTTCGTTTACAGAAAGTTGACATTTATTTTTCAAAAACCTTACATGAATTTATGATACCATCCCACCGGGCCCCACGCAAGGGGCACAGCTGTTTTTTTGACGAAAAAAGTCTTCACTCCTCCACGCTGACCACCACGCCTGCCGGGGCGCACACCGCCTGGTCGTGCTCTTTGCTCAGCCAGCCGAAGTTTTCGCAGATATGGTCGGGGCACTGGCTGTCCACAAAGCGGATGGCGCCGTCCCGCACTTCCAGCGTCACGGGAAAAGGCGCGCCCTCTATGGAATAAGTCCCGTCCCGGGAGAGCGGAATGCGCTGCGTTTCGGCACCCGCCACGCTGACCACCGCCTGGGCGCCGGCGCCCCGGCCTGCGCCCCACAGCGCCAGCGCGCCGGCCGCTGCCAGAATGACCAGCGCGAACAAAATGTTTTTCTTCATGGACGCCTCCTGCGTTCTCTTGCGTATTTTTTTCATTATACTATAATAAGGGATAGAAACTCAAACAACAGGGAGAAACAAACCATGAACGATTCACAACGCATTCAGAAAATCGATGCTTTTATTGAACAGAACAAGGACGCTCTTCTGCGCGATTTGAAGACGCTGGTGTGCATTCCCAGCGTGCAGAGCGCACCCGAACCCGGCGCGCCTTTCGGCGCCGATGTGCGCAAAGCGCTGGACACCGCCCTGGACATGGCCCGCGGTTTCGGGCTGGAGACCCACGACTGCGAAGGCTACATGGGCTATGCGCAGATCACAGGCAAAAGTGAAAAGCAAATCGCCACCATCGCTCATCTGGACGTAGTGCCCGAGGGCAACGGCTGGGATTCAAACCCCTTTGATTTGGTGGAGCGGGACGGCTACGTCATCGGCCGCGGCACCGCCGACGACAAGGGCCCCGCGGTGCTGACGCTGTATGCGGCCAAGTTCTTCAAAGAGCAGGGCGAAGAGCTGCCCTACACGCTGCGCATCCTGCTGGGCTGCGCCGAGGAGACCGGCATGGAAGATGTGGACTACTACCTGTCCCGCTATCCGCAGCCCGCGTTCTGTTTCACGCCGGACGGAGAATTTCCGGTGGGATACGGCGAAAAAGGCCACTACGGCGGCACATTTACCAGCGCTGCCCTGACCGGGAACTTGGTCCGGATGGAGGGCGGCGTTGCCACCAACGTGGTACCCGACCGCGCTTTCGCCATCGTCAAGGCCGACGCAGCCGGTCTTGCGGACACGGACCGTGTGAAGGTGACACAGGAGGGCGAGGGCCTGGTGCGCATCACCGGATACGGCAAGGGGGGCCACGCCTCTCTGCCCGAGGGGACCGTCAACGCCATCGCGCTGGTGGTGGACTACCTGCTGGACCATGACCTGTGCTCGGAAGAGGAAAACACGGTGCTGCGCATGGAGCGCGAACTGCTGCGCGTGACCGACGGCTCGTTTGCGGGCATTGACTGTGAAGACAAGGTATTCTCGCCGCTGACCTGCATCGGCGGCACAGTGGAAACCCGGGACGGCCGGCTGTGCCAGACCATCGACATTCGTTATCCCACCTGCATCACCGCCGATGAGATGTGCGAAAAGCTGAGCGCCTTTGCGGCCCGGTTCGGCGCTTCCTTCGCGGGCGAAAAACCTGCCGTGCCCTTCTATATCGAGCCGGACTCCCCTGCCATCCGCACGCTGATCGACACCTACAACGAAGTGACCGGCCAGAACAAAAAGCCCTTCACCATGGGCGGCGGCACCTATGCCCGCCACTTTGAAAACGCGGTCAGCTTCGGCATGGAAGAACCCCAGGAACCCATGCCTGCCTTTGTGGGAGCCATGCACGGCGCCAACGAGGGCGTGCCCGTGGCCCGTCTTTTGCAGAGCCTGAAGATCTACATTCTGGCCCTGTCCCGCCTGATGGAGCTGGAGTTCTGATCCATCGCACAAACCCCGGCGCCCGCCGCTTTTGAAAGCGGCGGGCGCTTTTTGCCGCATAAAAAAGCGCGCCCTGTTCCCGCGGGAACAGGGCGCGTTTCTTGTTTATCGGTTGAAGCGCATCTTCAGGGTTGTGGCAAACCGCTGACCCGGATTCAGCCGGGCGGCGGCGGGCTTGTCCTCCCAGCGGCCGTCGGTATCCCGGGCATCGGGCAGCGAGTGCCAGGGCTCAATGCACACAAACTTCACCGGGCCCGGCACGCTCCAGACCAGCACATAGGGGAATCCCTCGATCTGAACATCCACGCTGCGGTCCGTGGCCTTTTCCACCAGAGAGAGCGTGCGGGCGGTCAGCTGCGTCATGCAGATGCTGTCATGAGCAAACAGCGTATCGGTCAGGGGAATGTCGGTCTGGTTCTGGAACAGCGGACGGCGCTGACCGGTCACAAGGCCGTCCTTCTCTCCGGTCTCCACCACCACAGGCGACTGGGGCGCATCAAACCGCAACACATAATCGCCGGTGGCCTTTCCCTCTTCAAAGGGGCACAGGAACGCCGGGTGGAATCCCAGTCCAAAAGGCATAACTTCATCGCTGTCGTTGATGACCTCTACGCGGTGGGAAACAGTGTTTCCCTCAAGCGTGTACGTGGTGATGAACTGGAACGCGAAGGGAAACTTCTTCATGGTCAGGGCATTGGCTTCCAGACACAGGGTGACACTGTCCGCGTCCTGCTGACGCAGAGTGTGCTCCATGTCCCGGGCAAAGCCATGCGCACCACCCTCATACCGAACGCCCTTGCAGGTGAACGCCCCGTCTTTCAGGCGTCCGCAGTAAGGGAAGAGGACCGGCGCATGCCGCGCCCAGACAGCAGGGTCCGCCTGCCAGAGCATTTCCGCGCCGGTCTGCTTGTTTACCACGCTGACAAGCTCCGCCCCGTGGCTTTCCACCGTTACGCGCAAATTTTCATTTTCCAAAATAAATTCCATAAAAGCCTCCTGTATGCAAGCTTTTTCGTATTTGTTTCAGTATAGCGCAAAAACGCCGAAAAAGGAAGAGGCCGCGCCAGTGTCAGGCAGACAAATTTCGGAATAGGTTGAGGTACAGGGCCTCCGCGACGCTTTCGGGCGACACGTCCGGGCGCTGCCCTTCCGCCCTTTGCCGCCCGTTTCAGAAAGGAGTTTTTTATGGAGCAAGCCACCATTCAAAACACCGGCACCGGGATGCTCCAGTTCCGAAGCTACACTGCTTCCGAGGCGTATCCCGTCCCGGACGTTCAGGTGACCGTCACCTTTTCCGACGGCACCCGAACCCAACTTTCCACCGGTTCCACCGCCCTGAGCCAGACGATTTCCATTTCCTGCCCTCCCAAAGCGCTCTCGCTGGAACCGCAGAGTACAACGCTTCCCTATGCCACCTGCGACATTCACGCGGAAAAACAGGGCTATCTTCCCGTGGATGTGAAAGGCGTGCAGATTTTCGACACCATCACCAGTCTTCAGCCGCTGGATATGATTCCCTCGGTGGACCAGAACGGCGCACGCCTGCTCACCGAACCGCTGGAGGACACGCTCGTCCCCGTTCACAAGCTGTTCGCGGGCGGTCCTTCGTCGGGTCAGAGCCCCATCACGGAGTGCCGCGCGCGGGTCTTGTCCACCCCGGTCATCCCCAACAAGATCACCGTTCACCTGGGCCGGCCTGCCGCCAGCGCCCAGAACGTGACCGTATCTTTCCGGGACTACATCAAAAACGTGGCCTCCAGCGAGATCTATCCCACCTGGCCGGAACAGGCGCTGCGCGCCAACATCCACGCTCAAATCAGCCTGGCGCTGAACCGCGTCTTTACCGAATGGTACAAAAGCAAGGGATACAATTTCCAGATCACCAACTCCACCAGCTACGACCAGTACTATGTGCACGGCCGGGACATCTTTGAGCCCATGGACCGCATTGTGGATGAAATTTTCGACACGTACGTGCGGCGCCCCGGCACCATCGACCCCTATTTCACCGAGTACTGCGACGGAAAATCCGTCACATGCCGCGGCATGAAACAGTGGGGCACCGTGACCCTGGCGGAAAGCGGCAAAACCGCTTTGGAAATTTTGAAATATTACTACGGCAACAATCTGGAGATCGTGCGCACCGACAACATTGCCGACATTCCCGAAAGCTATCCCGGCACGCCCCTGCGCATCGGCTCCACCGGCGACGCCGTGCGCACGATCCAGCGGCAGCTGAACCGCATTTCCAAGGACTATCCATCCTTCGGCACCCTGGAAGTGGACGGCGTATACGGTCAAAGCACCGCAGATGTGGTGAAAAAATTTCAAAAGCAGTTCGGTCTGACGCAGGACGGCGTGGTGGGCCGCAGCACCTGGTACCAGATCAGCTACATTTACGTGGCGGTGAAAAAGCTGGCGGAACTGACCAGCGAAGGCGAACAGCCCACCGGCGGTCTGGTCAGCGGCACCTTCCCCGGTACGCTGCGCGTGGGCAGCACCGGTGATACGGTGGAACAGGTACAGTTCTGGCTGAACACGGTCGCCGACTATGTGCCCAGCATTCCCAAGGTAAATGTGGACGGCATCTTCGGCGCGGCCACCCAGGCGGCTGTGCGCGCCTTCCAGACGCACTACGGTCTGACCGTGGACGGCATTGTGGGCCGCGCCACCTGGGACACCCTGTACGGGGAGTACCGGTCCATTCAGGAGGACGTCGCGCCTCCGGGCGTAACGCAGCCCGGCCAGTATCCCGGCACACCGCTGCGCACAGGGTCTCGCGGCAATGAGGTCAAACAGATGCAGTTCTATCTGCGCATCATCGCCCGGTCCAACAAAAACATCCCGTCCATCAATGCGGACGGCATCTTCGGCGCGGACACCCAGGCGGCTGTGCGCGCCTTCCAGAGCGCCTATGGTCTGTCCGTGGACGGCGTGGTGGGGCCGCTGACCTGGAACAAAATCTATGAAGTGTACACCGATTTGATCAATGGCCTGCTGACTTCGGACCAGCGGCCGGGCGTGTATCCCGGCACGCCGCTGCGCGTGGGCAGCACCGGGCGGGCGGTCAAGGAAGTGCAGTATTATCTGTATCTGCTCAGCGCCTATTTCCCCGAGATTCCCGTCATCGCTTACGACGGCGTTTTCGGCGCTGCCACAGAAAAAGCCGTGCGCGCCTATCAGCAGCTGTTTGGCCTGACGGTGGACGGCATTGTGGGCCGTGCCACCTGGGACAGCATCTACCAGCGCTTCACCACCCTGCGCAACGTGGACGGCCCCATGCTGAACCTGCGTGTGCTGGCCTATCCCGGCTATGATCTGCAGGAGGGGTCCCAGGGCGAGATTGTCAAATTTGTACAGTTCATGCTGGCATATATCGGCGTATTCTATGATCCCATCCTGCCCATTGACGGGCTGACCGGCGTCTACGGCCCCGAGACCGCCGCCTCGGTGCGCAGTTTCCAGCAGGAGTTCAGCCTGCCGCAGACCGGCGTGATGGATGAGACCACCTGGAACACCATGGTGATCATTTATCTCAGCCTGGCGGCCGACCCCACCGGCGTGGACCGCCCTGTGGGCGAATATCCGGGCTACGTGCTGGCCTTCGGCAGCGCCGGTTCCGCTGTGCTGGAGCTGCAGCAGTTCATGAACGAGATCGCGTCCCGGTTCTGCGCCGGCTGGTTTGTGCCGGAAAACGGCATTGTGGACGAAACCACCTACAACGCCGTCAAGGAGTTCCAGAAAGGGTTCGGCCTGCCGGTCACGGGGCTTGTGGACCGCCTGACCTGGGACACCATTTACGACTATTATTTGATGGAGGAATGAACCATGGCCAAAATCTTTGTCTATGACGCGTACAACAACAAATTTCTGATTTACAACCTGTCGGAAAACGACGCCATGCCCTACGCCTACGGCAACACCATGCGTGTGCGTGAGTTCCGCGGCTCGTCCAACAGCCCCACGCTGTGGACCACCACCACGGCCATGGAGGCATGGAACCTGACCCGGCGCAGCTACGGCAAGGGCATTTACATCGGCTACGCCTTCAAGCGCATCTGGGAAGGCGGCCACGGCACGGCCAGCCAGCATTATGCCGGCGTAAGCTTCGACGTGGGCCAGAATGTGTCCAGCGCCGAGCGCCAGAAAATTTACAACACCGCGGTGGCCACCGGCGCCTGGGGCTATGTGGAACCGCTGAGCATGACCCCCCGCTGGGTCCATTTTGACCGCCGGTACGGCAAGCCCGCCTGTTCGGGCACCACCGCAGGCTACCCCACCGTACGCCGGGGCAGCCGCAACACCTACGTGCTGATTTTGCAGGACGGTCTGAACGCCCTGGGATATTCCACGCGCACGCTGGACGGCATTTTCGGCGCCAATACCGAAAACGCCCTGAAAGGCTTCCAGCGCGCTGTAGGGCTGACGGCCGACGGCATCTGCGGCTGCCAGTCCTGGAAAAAGCTGACCGCTGCCGTGGTGGGCATCGGCCGCACCCGGACGGTCATCGACTGACCGGCAAAGAAAAACAGCCCCGGACGCAGATTGCGTCCGGGGTCGTTCTTTTTCCGTTCTCATTCCACCGGTTCGTTCAAAAGTTCCTCGTAATAGCTGTACCAAATGTCGTACGAATCCACGCCCAGCAGCAATTCTCCGCTGTCCGCATCCGCCAGCCAGGCCGTCAGCGGCAGCTCCGCCTGCCCCATACCGTCCAGCTGTACCCGGCACTCGTCGTAGAAATTCCGGCACAGATCTTCCGCTTCGTACCAGGCCGCCAGCGCATCGGTATCCCCCGCAGCCGCCTGCTCGGCCAGGTGCAGCAGACCTTCCTGATCCAGCACGCCGTTGATGCACTCCGGATCTTCCATGTAGAAGAAAATCGCATTTTTGCCGGAGTCCTGCGCCCACTGCTCCAGATCCAGTTCCAGGTTTGTGATCCAGGCGTCTGCCTGGTCTTCCGCCCGCACCGGTTCCGGCACCGGCGAAGCTGTATTCAAAAGCAGAGGAAGGAAACTGAGAAGCACGATCACCACAAAAACGCCTACGATCGTCAGCAGCACCCGCCGGGTTCTGCGGCCGGACTCCTGCCTGCGCTCCAGCGCGGCCAGCGAAACCTTTCCGTTTCGAACCACCGGGCCGGCATCCTCACCGGAGAACAACGGCTGCTGTGACCCGCTGATGCGCATGCCGCAATGCGGGCACCGCTCCCCTGAAAAATTCTCGCAGCAAACCGGACACTTCATGTTTCTCACCTCTCCCCATTCTTTGTTTCAGTGTAACACGGACGGTCTGAAAAAGCAATTTCTTCACAAAAAAGCCCTGTCCCGACGGACAGGGCACAACCGCATACTTTCCCTTTTTAAAACGATCAACGGGGATTGACAATGTTGCGCCAATCCAGATCGCCGCGCTCCAGACCATGGATCAAAACCTCTGCCGTGGCGATGTTGGTCGCCATGGGGATGTTGTGCACATCACACAGGCGCAGAAGGTTCATCTCGTTTGGTTCATGAGGCTTTGCCGTGATCGGGTCACGGAAAAACAACAGCAGGTCAATCTCGTTGCAGGCAATGCGCGCCGCAATCTGCTGGTCGCCTCCGTGCGTGCCGGACAGGCAGCGCTGAATGGGCAGACCTGTAGCTTCGCTGACCAGTTTGCCTGTGGTGCCCGTCGCCGTCAGATTATGCTGCGCCAGCACCGGGCAGTACGCAATGCAGAACTGGACCATCAGTTCTTTTTTCGCATCATGTGCGATCAGTGCAATGTTCATGTGGATCAATCCCCTCTGAATGTATAGTGGAAAACGTCAACGCACGATCAAGGGAACCTGCTCGCCGCAAAGACGCGCTGCAATGGCGTCAAACACGCGGTAAGCCGTACTTTTCTGTGCAAGGGCTGTTCCCGTTGCCCCTGCGGCACGCACCTCGGCACTCTCGGGCACCACGCCGATCAGCTGCGCGCCCACGGTGTCGATGCACTCGTCCAAATCGCGTATGCCGCACCCGTCCAGCCGGGGCGGCACCCGGTTGATGACCAGCCGGATATCCTGAAGCCCGCCGGCCGCCAGCGCATCACAAACAATGTGCCCGTCCCGCAGAGCAACGGGGTCGGGCGTAATGACCAGCAGCGCACGGTCCGCCACAGCGGCGGCTGCCTCAAAAGGCGCGCCCATGCCTGCGGCCGTGTCCAGCACGATATCGTCAAACACCGGTTTTGCGCGCTCTGCAAAAACCTGCAGTGCCGCGGCGCGCACGCGGCCGCCCGAATAGGGCGCAGAGATCACATACAGATCCGGATACAGCGGGCTTTCCACAATGGCCTTGCCTGCGGCGCACCGCCCGGAGAATACATCTTCCACATCGTAGACCGTTTTGCCGTACACCCCTGCAATATAGTCCACGCTGCGCAGGCCGGAGTCCAGTTCCACCAGCAGCACCCGCCGCCCGCGGGCAGCCAGCCGGCCGGCAGTGAGCACCGCCACAGTGCTTTTTCCGGTACCGCCTTTGCCGGACGCCACCATGATGACTCTCGCACCCATGCTTTCCCCTCCATGACAAGAAGTGACAGTACCTCCTATCATGCCTACTTTTACAGCATATCACAAAAAAGAGAACTGCACAACACTTTTTTTCAGCACTTCACACAAAATCATACAAATTCAATCGGATTCGTCAAACCCGAGGGCCTGCCAGCAGGCCATACTCCGCAAAGCGCGGTGCACCTGAGACACCGGCAGCCCCACCACATTGAAGTAGCAGCCCCGAATGCCGCGCACAAATTTGGCCGCGCCGCCCTGGATGCCGTATCCGCCCGCCTTGTCGTAAGGCTCGCCGCTGTCCAGATAGGCATCCCGCTCAGCCGCATCCAGCGGCCAGAATTCCACCTCGGTGGTGACGCAGAAACGCCGCTGCTCGCCCGGTGCCTGAATGCACACCCCCGTGTGCACCCGATGCGTCCGGCCGCTGAGGCTGTCCAGCATGCGGCGGGCGTCTTCCCGGTCCCGGGGTTTGCCCAGCACCTGGCCGTCCACATCCACCACCGTGTCGCAGCCCACCACCACATCACCGGGGCGCAAAGCCGCGGCCGCCGCGCATTTTGCATCGGCCAGCACCTGCGCCAGGGCGGCCGGGTCCGGCGCGGTCAGCGCGCTTTCGTCCACATCGCTGACGCACACCTCATACGCGGGTGCGGCCAGCGCCATCAGTTCCCGCCGCCGGGGCGAGGCCGAAGCCAGCACAAGCTTCATCCACGGTCCCTCCTCAGCGCAGATTGGTCTTATTGTAAAGGAAAATGGCCGCCGCAATGGTAAAGATCTGCGCAACGCTGATGCCCATGGAGAAACCAAAGGACAGCTTGATGACGGACAGGTCCAGCACAAAGGGCGCGTCGGCATTAAACCCGATGGACTGATAATAGGACAGCCAGCTCAAAAACGACACGTTTTTACACACCGCCGCCAGCATGGCGCCCAGCACGATCCCCGCCAAAATGAAAAACCACAACAGAAACGTGCGTTTCAACTTCATTGTTTGTCTCCCCTTTTACTGTTTTCCCGTGGAGCCGAAGCCGCCCTGGCCCCGCTGTGTCTCGCCCAGCTGCTCCACTTCCAGCATCTGCGGGATCAGAACAGGCATCACGGCCAGCTGTGCAATGCGCTCGCCGTTCTGCACCGTGTACGGCTTGTCCGACAGGTTGACCAGCCCCACGCAGATCTCGCCCCGATAATCGGAATCAATGACGCCCACACCGTTGGAAAGCGCCAGGCCCTCCCGCACAGCCAGGCCGCTGCGGGCAAAGACCAGCGCCACGGTCTCGGGGCCGGGCAGTTCGATGGCGATGCCCGTGGGAATGACGGCACGGCCCAGAGGTTCCAGGTGCACGCCCTCGTCCCCGCACACGGCACGCAAGTCCACCGCGGCGCTTCCCGGAGTAGCTCTTCCGGGAAGAACAGCGCCCGGACGCACTTTTTTTAACTTTAAAACCATTTTCCTCTCCTTTTCTCCGGCGTTACTGCGTACCCTTGAAGTACAGTCCCCGGGTGAAGGCCCCATCAAAGGGGCGACGGCTGCAGAACAAATCCAGCACCTGGCGCACCCGTTCCGGCTCTTCCGTGGTAAAGTAGAGAACTTCCCACTCCACCGGCAGCGCGCCGGGCTTATCTCCCATATAAATGGGCACGGGGTTGTACACCGTGCGCGCGCCGTCCGGACCAGAACAGCGCACCGGGAAGCGGACGCCCTTGCGGTCTTCCAGCTCCCCTTTGCGCGAGCAGCCCGCACAGGTGTGCACATTGTGCAGCGGGCAGGCCCGCGTGAGCATCAGCGGCATGTGGCCATAGGCCAACGCCATCCGCGGCCGGTCGCCTCCGGCCCGCGCCATCTCCGACGCGGTCAGTTCCGGACTGAGCGTCAGGGCCTGCGCCCCCAAAGCCTCATAGGCCCGGGCCGCCAGCTGGTTGGTCACATTCAGCCCGAAGCCGCCCGCCACAGGCATTCCCTGTGCAAGGCGGAAATGGGCGATATTCTGCGCCACACAGCCGGCAAATCCCTGCTCCGCACAAGCCTGCAGCTGCCGGGCCGCCCGCTCTTCCGCCGGGCCGAACAGCACCCGGGGAATCTCCAGCCAGGTTTTTGCGCGCAGCGGCTCCGGCACCTGCTGCCACTGGTCCAGCGGCACGGAAATCCACGCCACCTGCTCCGGCAGCGCATCCGGCAGCTGCCCGGTGCTCTCCAGCCGCAGCACCAGCCCCCGGCTGTCCGCCGGGCGCGGCGGCTGCACCGACACGTGCTCCTGCGTGCAGGGCAGCGGGCACGGCGCCTGCCGCATCTGAAGAAGCTGCTCCAGCGCGTCCCGGCGCAGCCCGTTCACTTCGCCCGCGGGCACAAAGGCCCCGGCGTTTTCCAGTTCCATTTCCGCGGCATAAAAAGGTGTGCCGCCGGTTTTTTCCAGCGCGCGGCGATAGGCCTCGGCCGGATCTTTCTGTGCCGGGACAGGCGGTGTGTTTCCTTTTTTCTCCACCACATGACCGTCCTCGTCCCGAACGGTCAGCCGGGCCCCGTCCTCTTCCAGTGTCAGCCGCAGGTGCACCGGCACAGAGGAACGTTCTCTGCGGAACAGCTCCCGCAGACGGGGAATGGCCTGCCGGGCTGCGGCCGCATCCTCAGCAGTACGCACCCCGAACATCTGTCCGTCCCGGCGTCCGATGAGATAACCATCTGTAAACCCGGAGCGAGAAAATACATCTTGTAGTAATTCTTTGTCATAGGCCTGTCCGTCCCGTGCCTGCACGCAGGCGTTGACAGCGGCGGCCACATACTCGGGCGTGCGCAGACGGCCTTCAATCTTCGCGCTGGCCACGCCCGCCTGTGCCATGGCCGGAAGGTGAGCGATGTGACTCATATCCTTGAGGCTGAGATGGCACGCCCCGGGCTGCCCGGCGCTGAACGGAAGGCGGCAGGGGCCCGCGCAGGCGCCCCGGTTGCCGGAGCGGCCGCCCAGGAAAGCGCTCATATAACACTGACCGCTGACGCTCATGCACAAAGCGCCGTGGACAAAACATTCCACCTCAATGCCGCATTCTGCGGCGATGTGGCGGATCTCCTCCAGCGTCAGCTCCCGGGAGAGAATGACCCGGGAAAAGCCCATGTCCCGCAGCTGAAGCGCACCGGCCAGGCTGTGCACGCTCATCTGAGTGGAGCCGTGCAGCGCCAGACCCGGCGCCACCCGCTTTGCCAGCTGCGCCACGGCCAGGTCCTGCACGATTAGCGCATCGGCCCCGGCGGCGGCCACGTCCCGCACAGCCTGCTCCAGGCCGGGCAGCTCGGCGGGATACAGGGTGGTGTTCAGCGTGACGTATACTTTCACATTTCGGGCATGACAAAAAGCCGCGGCCTCGCACAAGGCTGCGGCGGAAAAGTTGCCGGCGGACCGGCGGGCGTTAAAATGCAACAGCCCGAGATACACAGCGTCCGCTCCCGCGCACACTGCCGCGCGGAGCATGTCGGCATTGCCGGCAGGCGCCAGAATCTCAGGCCGGTTGTTCCTCTGAAACGGCATTACTTCTGCTCTTTCAAGTAGCCCAGCTCACGGCGCAGGCGCTCCACCTCACGCCGCGCCTCTTCGGCTGCCAGCTTGGCCTTGGCCGCGTCCTCCAGATAGTCCTTGATCTGGGCGCGCATGTTGTCGGCGCCGCTGGTGCTTTTTTTCAATTCGTCCAAATATCCCAAAGCGGTGATGACCGCGGCCGTCGCCACGGAGGCCGTCGGGTTGTTGACCATCATCTGGTTCATGTCGGCGTCCAGTTTTTCCGCAAGACTTAAGACGTATTCCTCCGTATCAGTGGTAGCGATCACATAGCTCGAACCGCAGATCTCCAATTTGATTTTATTGGCAGGCATGTGAAAACCCCTTTTCTAAAAATAAGTAGTCGGGCGGCCAATGGGGACACCTCGCCCATTCTGCCGTCGTTTCTTCCCTATTATATACGAAATCTTCAAAGATAAAAAGTGGATTTTTGAAAAAAGGTCATAAAAAAAGTGTTTTTATTGAATCCGGCCGTCTAAAATACTATAATAAAAGTGCTTTGATGCACTCAAACGATGATTTTTTTGAAATTATACAAAGTGGGAGTAGATGAAGTTGGAGACCAAGATCACCGCCAAGTCTTTTGAAAAGATGCTGGAGGATAAGCTTTTCAGCGAATTCGCCATTGACATTGCCTCTGCCACCGACGAGCAGCTGTACCGTGCTCTTGCCCTGATCGTGCGCGGCATGCTCAGCCGCAAGCGCAAGGAGTTTATGGCCCGCACTTACGGCACCGGCAGCAAACAGGTGTACTATCTGTGCATGGAGTTTCTGATGGGCCGCAGCCTGAAGACCAGCCTGTTCAACCTGGGGCTGAACGAGGCGGCGGAGGCCGTTTTGAAAAAGCACGACATCAAACTGGAAAACATCTATGACCAGGAGCCGGACGCCGGCCTGGGCAACGGCGGTCTGGGCCGCCTGGCCGCCTGCTATCTGGACGGTCTTGCCACGGACTGCATTCCCGGCACGGGTTATTCCATCCTGTACGAGTACGGCATCTTCAAGCAGAAGATCGTGGACGGCTGGCAGGAAGAGCACGCCGACAACTGGCTGCCCGGCGGCAGCGTCTGGCTGAAGAGCCATCCTGACCAGGCGGTGGAAGTCAAGTTCGACGGCGAGATCGAAGAGAGCTGGGAGGGCACCTATCACAGCGTGACCCACAAGAACTATTCCAGCGTCATCGCCGTGCCCTACGACATGTATGTGGCGGGCTATGATTCCAAGGGCGTGTCTCAGCTGCGTCTGTGGAAGGCCAAATCCCCCGGCTTTGACATGAGCAGCTTCAACGCCGGCCAGTACGGCAACGCCATCAACAAAAGCGCCAACGCCGAGCTGATCAGCAAGGTGCTGTACCCCAACGACAACCATGTGGAAGGCAAGATCCTGCGTCTGCGCCAGCAGTATTTCCTCAGCGCCGCATCCATCGGCGACATTGTGAAGAACCACCTGTCCCAGTACGCCACGCTGGACAATCTGCCCGACCAGATCGCCATTCATATCAACGATACTCATCCCACCCTGGCCATTCCCGAGCTGATGCGCATTCTGCTGGACGAGTGCGGCTTCACCTGGGAGCACGCCTTTGACATCACCCGCCGCACCTTCGCCTACACCAACCACACCGTGATGAGCGAGGCGCTGGAGAAGTGGAACATCGACATCTTCAAAAAGACCCTGCCCCGCATCTATCAGATCTGCGAGGAAATGGACCGCCGCTGCCGCGCGGACCTGCAACAGGTGTTCCACGACGACTGGGGCAAAATCAACTACATGGCCATTCTGGGTGACAACCAGGTGCGCATGGCCAACATCTGCTGCTATGTGTGCCACACCATCAACGGTGTTTCCAAGCTGCACAGCGAGATCATCAAGCAGAGCGTGTTCCACGACTACTACCTGTATGCGCCCAAGAAGTTCACCAACGTGACCAACGGCATTGCCTACCGCCGCTGGCTGCTGGCCTCCAACCCGGGCCTGACCAACCTGCTGAGCGAGACCATCGGCGACGGATTCAAAAAGGACGCCAGCAAGCTGAAGGATTTTGCGGCTTTCGCCAAGGACAAGACCGTTCTGGAGAAACTGGGCCAGGTCAAGGATCAGAACAAGGTGATTTTCGCCCAGCATCTGGAAAAAGTGACCGGGCAGGTGATCGACCCCCACAGCATCTTCGACGTGCAGGTCAAGCGCATGCATGAGTACAAGCGCCAGCACCTGAACGCGCTGAACATCGCGGCCCAGTACCTGTACCTGAAAAACAACCCCAACGCCGACTTTACGCCCAAAACCTATATCTTCGGCGCCAAGGCCGCGCCGGGCTATTACATGGCCAAACAGATGATCCGCCTGATCTGCAAGCTGGGCACGCTGATCGACGCGGACCCCACCGTGCGCGAAAAACTGCGTGTGGTCTATCTTCAGGACTACTGCGTGACCACCAGCGAGCGGCTGATGCCCGCCAGCGAGGTGTCCGAGCAGATCAGTCTGGCCGGCACTGAGGCCTCCGGCACCGGCAACATGAAGTTCATGCTGAACGGCGCTGTGACCCTGGGCACCCTGGACGGCGCCAACGTGGAGATCGCCCAGGCGGCCGGCAAGGAAAACGAGATCATCTTCGGTATGCTGACCCCGGAGGTCAACGAGCTGAAAGCCTTCGGCTATCACCCCTCCAGCTTCATCAACGCCTGCCCGCAGGCCGCGGAAGTGCTGGACTTCTTGGAGCGCGGCTGGAACGGCGACAGCTTCCATGAGATCACATCCAACCTGCGCACTTCGGACCCGTACATGGTCATGGCAGACTTTGCCGACTACCTGCGGGCACAGAAGGACGTGACCCGCCTGTACAACGACCGGGAGACCTGGAACCGCATGAGCCTGATGAACATCGCCAACAGCGGCATCTTCTCGGCCGACCGTTCCATCTACGACTACGCGCGCAACATCTGGCACGCGAAACCCGTTAAATAAAACACTGCCGGAAACGTTCTGCCGCACACGCGCCCCGTGTGCGGCAGTTGTCTGCGGCGACAAAATCCAAAAGGGAGCCACTTCATCGTATGACGTCGATTTACAACAGCCAGGACAGCTTTTACAAAACCCCCTACGGAGCCGTGCGTGCCGGTCAGACCGTCACGTTCCGGCTGGCCGTGCCCTGCGAATACGGCTGCACCACCCCGTACCTGATCTGGAATCGGGACGGCGGTGAACCGGTGATGCAGCCGCTGAGCAAAGAGCAGACCCGCGACGGCCGGGACCTGTTTTCCTGCGCGCTGGCCTTCGGCGAGGCCGGGCTGTATTTCTACTACTTCGATTTGTACACCGGATACCGCAAACTGTACCGCGGCCCCCTGGGTGAGTGCACCATGACCACCGGCACCGGAGAGAGCTATCAGCTGACCGTGTTCGAGGCGGATTTCGAAACGCCCCGGGCGGTGGCCGGCGGTGTAATGTACCAGATTTTTCCCGACCGGTTCTGCGAGGGCGTAAAAAACAAGGTGATGCCCTTTGCGGACCGCATCTACCGGCCCAACAAACACGGCGAGCCCTATTTCTGGCCCACCGAGCAGGCGGACGGTTACCTGAACAAGGACTACTTCGGCGGCGATTTGGAGGGCATTCGCCAAAAGCTGCCCTATCTGGAAGAGCTGGGCGTGACGCTTGTGTATCTGAACCCGGTGTTTGAGGCCCATTCCAACCACCGGTACAACACCGCCGATTACCGGAAGATCGACCCGCTGCTGGGCACCAACGAGGCCTTTGAGGAGTTGTGCTGGGAGGCAAAGCGCCACGGTATCGGCATCATTCTGGACGGCGTGTTCAGCCACACCGGTTCCGATTCCATCTATTTCAACCGGGAATGCCGGTACAATTCCTTCGGCGCGTGGCAGGGCGAGGGCAGTCCCTTCCGCTCCTGGTATGACTTTTCCCCCTCCTACAAGTGCGGCTACCGGTCCTGGTGGGGCTTTGAGACGCTGCCCGAGGTGAACGAGCACGACCCCGCCTACCGCAGCTTCATCTGCGGCAAGGGCGGCGTGATCGACTACTGGATGGACCTGGGCGCCTCCGGCTTCCGCCTGGACGTGGCGGATGAGCTGCCGGACGATTTCATCGTGGAGATCCGCCGGGCGGTCAAGCGCCACGGCGAGGACAAATATCTGCTGGGGGAAGTGTGGGAGGACGCCACCAACAAATGGAGTTACGGCCGCCGCCGCACCTATCTGCTGGGCAAAGGGCTGGACGGCGTGATGAACTACCCCTTCAAAGAGGCCGCGCTGGGCTTTGTGAAGGGCGAAGACACCCGCGGCATCGCGGACCGCATCGTGCGCATCTGCGAAAACTACCCCGCGCCCGCTCTGAATGCCGCCATGAACTTTCTGTCCACGCACGACACGGTGCGCGCCATTACGGCACTGGCCGGTGAAAGCTGCGAGGGCCGGGACCGCTATTGGCAGAGCGGCCGCCGCCTGACCCCCGACCAGTACGAACGGGGCCGCCGCATGCTGGTGATGGGCTACGCGCTGATTTTCACGCTGCCGGGCATTCCCAGCATCTACTACGGAGACGAGATCGGCATGCAGGGATACAAAGATCCCTTCAACCGTGCCTTTTTCGACTGGGACAGCACCGAGACCCGCATTCGGCCGGCGCTGAAGCGGCTGGCCGCGCTTCGCAAAAACTGCTCCGCCTTCGCGGACGGCGACTTTCATCTTCTGCGCGCGGAGGACGGCGTGCTGGAGTTTGAGCGCCGGGGCGCTTCCTCCGTGGCAGCGGTGTGCCTGAACCGCACCGCCAGCACACTGACTACCCGCCTGCTGGACCAGACCGTGACCGTGAACCCTTACGACTTTGCGGCCATCACCCGCACGCTTTGACCTTCTTTCTTAAAAAATGCAAAACAAAACGCCGTTCGGAAAAGTTCTTCCGAACGGCGTTTTTTATTTATATTTTGACAGCCGGCCTCAGGCCCGTGCGCACTGTTTGGTCTGCATCAGATTTCCCTCGGCATCGTAGTATTCCAGCGTCAGGTTCTCGCCGCTTTCATCCACGCTCATCAGCACATAGCCGCCGTCCGTATTCCAGCCCTGTACCTTTCCGTCGATCATGGTACCCAGACCGTAGTACTCACCGGCCAGCGTGTCCGCGGTGATTTTAAAGGTGGAGCCGTTTTCCTCGCTCCAGCTGCCGCGCACGGCCCGGGCCATGGAAGAGGTGTCCGATCCGTCCACCTGTTCGTAGCAATAGGCCAGAACCGATTCCAATTCTTCCACGCTCATGTAATAGACATCGTCCGGCGAATCTGTGAGGTAGCAGCTCTGGCCTACAAACCAGACGTAGCTGTCCCACTGCTGCACGGTCAGCTGAAAGGTGGTGTCCCCCAGCACAGCGGTGATGTCCAGATAAGCGTCCACACCCAGCTCTTCGTTTTCCACCACGTCCTCGGTCACGCTCAGCTGGTCGAACCCGGCAGACATCGCCTGATACACGGGGATCTCATCGCTGTAGAACATATGCGCCCGCTGGAACTGCTCCAGATAGCTGCCGGTGCGCTCGGCTTCCAGCAGGTAGCCGTTGATATAAGCCTGATCGTAATCCAGATACTGCTGGAAAATGTCATCCACCTGGCTGCCGTAGGAACCGTTGTAGAATTCATCGCCTGCCCATTCGTCCTCGTAATAGGAGTTGTAGTCATCCCACTCGGGCAGGTCCCAGTCGGAGCTGGTTTGAAACGCGCGGAACGCCATGCTGAAAATCAGCGCCACCAAAGCCACAATCCAGACCAGATAGCCCGCGATCAGCCCGATCAGCGCGCCCACATGGGGTTTGCGGGTGGCGTCCCCCTGCACATAAGCGCAGTAACGGCGGTTGAAGGTCGCACCGTTGTAAATGGCGACGGTCAGCCCCCACACGCCGCACACCACACTGAACAGCCAGGACACCAGCACCGGCGGACCGAAAAGGGTTCCTGTGCCTCCGGTGTTCAGCTGGGACAGCGCAATGTTGCCCGCATACAGGCAGGCGAACAGTTCGCCCACACACTGCACCAGCAGCAGCGGAAAGTACAATTTCCAGAAACAGCTGAAAAAGCCCCGATACAGCGCATGAAACGGTCCCAGGAAAAAGGCTGCAAAATTGAACCGGCCGGGATTTCCGGCCGCGATGGACGCAAACTCGCGTGCGTAATACGGGTCCGGCACATCCGCCACGGAATACACCGGCGCATCCGTCCGCGCCCCGCAGCGGGGGCAGAACAACGCCCCCTGAGGAAGCTCTCTCCCACAATTCCGGCAAACCATACGCCGTCCTCCTCATTGTTTTTCTTTCATTATAGCGTTGGTGCCGGGTGTTTGCAAGAAACGGCGGCGCATATGGATAAACGGGTGCGCAAAACGCCCCGGCTCGTCCGGTCACGCCGCACATATCCCGGCGTTGATTGAGGGGGTTGTACTCAAAAAAATGCCGTTTTCCGCCAAACGGGGCCTAAAAAGGGATTTTTTGAGCTTTGTGTTTTCGCGCCGCATTTGGTACAATAAGGCTGTCGACAAACTTCGGCAGCGACGCAGTCGAGTAACCTGCAACGCAGGAAAACGCCGCGCACAACGCGGCAGAAAGGAAGAGGATTCGTATGGTTTTTTCCCCCCTGTCGCTTCTTTGGCTCGGCCTGGCCATTGTGTTCGGCGTGCTGGAGGCCGTGACCGTGGCCCTGGTGAGCATCTGGTTCGTGCTGGGTGCCGTGGCCGCGCTGATCGCCTCTCTGTTCACATCATCGTTTCTGGTCCAGTTCTTTGTGTTTGTCCTGGTCAGCGGCGCGGCGCTGGCCGTCAGCTGGCCTTTGATGAAAAAACGCCGCAACGCGCGGCCCGTGCCCACCAACGCAGACCTGAACGTGGGGCGCACCGCCACCATCATTGAACCCGTGACCCCCAACCAGCCGGGCCGCGCCCGTCTGGACGGCGTGGACTGGACCGCCAGGTCCTCGGTTGCCCTGGAAAAAGGGCAGCTGTGCACCGTGATCTCTGTGGACGGCGCCACACTGACGGTGGAACCCATGCCCGGCACCGCCGCCGTATAACAATAAGGATCTCATTTAAAAAGGAGGAATACTGTATGCCCATCATTCTGATTCTGATCGTTCTCATCATCGTTCTGCTCATTATGAACATCCGCATCGTTCCCCAGTCCTACCAGTACGTGGTGGAGCACCTGGGCCGGTACAAAACCACCTGGGACGCAGGCGTCAAATTTCTGATTCCCTTCATGGACCGGGTGGCCAAAAAGGTCTCTTTGAAAGAGCAGGTGGTGGATTTTCCGCCTCAGCCCGTTATCACCCGGGACAACGTGACCATGCAGATCGACACGGTCATCTTCTTCCAGATCACGGACTCCAAGCTGTTCACCTACAACATCGAGCGCCCGCTGGCCGCCATTGAAAACCTGTGCGCCACCACGCTGCGCAACATCATCGGTGAAATGGAGCTGGACCACACCCTGACCAGCCGCGACATCATCAACACCAAGATCACCGCCATTCTGGACGAAGCCACGGACAAGTGGGGCATCAAGGTCAACCGCGTGGAAGTCAAGAACATCATGCCTCCCTCTGAAATTCAGGATTCCATGGAGAAACAGATGAAGGCCGAGCGCGAGCGCCGCGAGAGCATTCTGCGCGCCGAAGGCGAAAAACGCAGCGCCATTCTGGTGGCCGAAGGCGAAAAAGAAAGTGCCATCCTGCGGGCCGACGCTGTGCGCGAGCAGCGCATCCGTGAGGCGCAGGGCGAGGCCGAGGCTCTGATGACAGTGCAGAAGGCCCTGGCCGACTCCATCAAGATGCTCAACGAGGCCGATCCCTCTCAGAAGGTGCTGACGCTGAAAAGCCTGGAGGCGCTGCAGAAAGTGGCCGACGGCAAAGCAACCAAGCTGATTGTGCCCAGCGAGCTGCAGAACCTGGCCGGCCTTGTGGCCAGCGCCAAGGAAATGATGACCATGGACGAAACGAAACGCTGATTTTTCCCAAAGCCAGACCGGCACGCCGGTCTGGCTTTGCTTTTTCGTCTGTTTTCGCGTGCCTTGTACAGCGAAAAATTGTAGCAAACGTGCATTGCCAAACCGAATGGGATTCGGTAGAATAAAAGTGTATTTTCATAAATTGTTCACAATTGACTTCGATATATCGCCGGCGATAGGGGCCGGCAGTTTCTAGCGGGCGGCCGTAAATCACCCGGCTATCGAAGCGGCGTTGTTATGCCGTTTCGAAGGCGCGGGTCCCGGTGAGAGGCCCGCGCCTTCTTTTTGCGAAACGGGGCGTGTCCCCTTTCGATATACGATCTATTTTTTCTTTTTACAGGAGGAACAATCATGGAAAAATTCTTTCGTCTGAAAGAACATGGTACCACGGTGAAGACCGAAATCATCGCCGGTATCACCACCTTCCTTGCGATGGCCTACATTCTGGCTGTCAACCCCAGCATGCTGGGCGCGGCCGGCATGAACACGGCGGGCGTGTTTGTGGCCACGGCGCTCTCTGCTGCGTTTGCCACCGTCATCATGGCTTTCTGGGCCAACTACCCCATCGCGCTGGCTTCCGGCATGGGCCTGAACGCCTATTTCGCCTACACTGTTTGCGGCAGCCTGTCCGCACAGGGCATTGAGGACCCCTGGCGCATCGCTTTGACCGCCATCCTGGTGGAAGGCATCATCTTCATCATCCTGTCCGCGTTCAAATTCCGCGAGACGCTGGTGAACTCCATCCCTGAAAACCTGAAATACGGCATCACCGCCGGCATCGGCCTGTTCATCTCCATCGTGGGCCTGAAGGGCGCGGGCGTCATCGTTGCCAACGAGAGCACCCTGGTTGCTCTGGGCAATGTGGGCGACGCCAGCGTGGCGCTGGCTCTGATCGGCATCGCCCTCATCGGCATCATGCTGTATTACAACATCAAGGGTGCCATCCTGTGGGGCATCCTGATCACCTGGATCCTGGGCATCTTCGCTCAGCTGTCCGGCTGGTACACCGGCGTTTCCGTTCTGCCCGACTTTGCCAACAACAGCTTTATGGCCGGCTTCGCGGGCATGGGCGAGATCGCCTTCAAGTTCGATTTCAGCTATGCGGCTTCCAACGTGGTGGACTTCGCGGTCATCGTGTTCGCGTTCCTGTTCGTGGACCTGTTTGACACCGTCGGCACCCTGATCGGCGTGGCCGCCAAGGGCGACATGCTGGACAAAGAGGGCAAGCTGCCCCGCGTGGGCCGCGCTCTGATGGCCGACGCCATCGGCACCGTGGCCGGCGCCTGCATGGGCACCTCCACCGTTACCAGCTACGTGGAATCTTCCGCCGGCGTGGCCGAGGGCGGCCGCACCGGTCTGACCGCGCTGACCACTGCGGTTCTGTTCATTCTGTCCATCTTCCTGGCTCCCATCTTCCTGGCCATCCCCGGCTTTGCCACCGCTCCGGCGCTGGTGATCGTGGGCATGCTGATGATGAGCAGCGTTTCCAAGGTGAAGTTCGAGGGCGACATGGCCGATGTTCTGGGTGCGTTTGTGGCCATCATCATGATGCCCTTCACCTACTCCATCGCCAACGGCATCATGTTCGGCGTTCTGGCCTGGCTGGTGCTGAAAGTGGTCCGCGGCAAAATCAAGGACATTCATCCGGTTATGTGGATCGTGGGCGCGCTGTTCGTGCTGCGCATCGTGACCATCATCCTGGGTGTTTCCAGCTGAGTTTTGGGCGTTTTCCGGCGTCCGGCCTTTTGGCCGGGCGCCTTTTTTTACGCCCGGATGCACTTTTGATACAAACCGTGCTACAATGAGGGCAGAACGAGACAAGGAGCGGAGCATATGGACCCGATTTTGATCGTAGAAGACCAGGCAGCCATTGCGGACCTGATCGCCCTGACGCTGGAACACGCCGGCTGGCCCTGCCACGTGGTGTGCGACGGGCGCGCCGCGGCCGACTGCATCGAAACAGGCCGCTGGTCGCTGATTCTGCTGGACATTATGCTGCCCGGCTTTGACGGTTATGAATTGAAACAGTACATTGCAGATGAGACCCCGGTCATCTTTCTCACCGCGCGCATCGCCGTGGCGGACCGGGTGAAGGGGCTGCGCATGGGCGCGCAGGACTATATCTGCAAGCCCTTTGAACCGGAGGAGCTGGCCGCCCGGGTGGAAGCGGTTCTGCGCCGCACCGGGCGGGGCAACACGGTGCTGCATGCCTTTGGCGTGGTGCTGGACCCCACGGCCCGCCGGGTGCGCAAAAACGGCGAGGATGTGTCCCTGACGCCCCGGGAATACGATCTGCTGGAAGTGTTTCTGCGCAACCGGGGCGTGACGCTGTACCGGGACGCGCTGTTTGAACGCATCTGGGGCGAAATGCCCGAAGAGGGCAGCCGCACACTGGATCTGCACGTGCAGCGTCTGCGCAAAAAACTGGGCTGGCACAGTGAGATCCGCACCCTTTATAAAATCGGTTACCTTCTGGAGGAGGGAGCGCCTTGAAACTGAAATGGAAGCTGAGCCTGAGCCTTCTGGCCGTGACCGGCTCATTGTTCCTTTTGGGCGGCTACTGGATGATCCATCAGAATTTCATGTCATCCATGGACGACGCTGCCCGGCGATACACCGCATCACACGCCAGCCAGCTGGACCTGGTGACCACGTTTTTGGCCCGGCAGGACGACCCCAGCCCCAGCCAGGCAGGTGCCGAGGCGGCCGCCGGTGTGCCCGACGGAGCGCTGGCGCTGGCGGATGCGGGGTATGCCCTGCTCTTTTCCAACCTGCCCGAAGAACTGGACAAAATGGACCTGTACGATGCGGTGGAGGCAGCCGACACGGGCTTTGTGTACCGCCAGCACGGGGACCGCATCTGGTTTCTTGAAGCCAGCGCCCTGCCCGCGCAGACGGATCTGTATTTGATCAGCGCCTTTGAAGTAACCGCACTGTACACCGAGCGCACGGAACAGCTGCACCGGTTCTGGCGCATCGCCGCCGTTCTTTTGGCCGCCGTGGCGCTTTTGACCGCGCTGGTGTCCGGGGCGGTTTTGCGCCCGCTGCGGCGTCTGCAGGCCGCGGCGCAGCGTATTGCGGGCGGCGTGTACGACGAGCGCACCGGCTTTGTGAGCCGGGACGAGGTGGGCTCCCTGAGCCGGGAGTTCGACCGCATGGCCGAGGCCATTGAGGCCCGGGACCAGGCCCTGCGGGAGAGCATCCGCCAGCGGGACGATTTTGTGTCTGCCTTCACCCACGAAGTGAAAACCCCCATGACGGCCATGCTGGGCTACGCCTCCATGCTGCGCACCCGGGAAGTGGACCTGGCCACACGCCAGAAAGCCGCCGATTACATTTATCACGAGTCCAAACGGCTGGAGACGCTGTCCCGCCGGCTGATGGCGCTGATGCGTCTGGGCGAGGAAAAGCTTCAACTGGTCCCCACGCCGCTGAGCGGCATTTTAAACGACGTGCGGGCCGCTGCGGCAGGTCTGCCCGGGGTGCGGGTGCTGATGCCCGAAAGCGGCGGGCTGTATGTGCGGGCTGACCGAAGTCTGGCCGCGGACCTTTTGTGGAACCTGGTGGAAAACGCGGCCCACGCCGCTCCCAAGGACGGGTGCGTGCGCATCACGGTCACCGAACAGCCCGACCGGGTGGAACTGGCTGTTTCGGACACAGGGCGAGGCATCCCGCCTGCGGAACTGCCCCGCATCATCGAGCCGTTCTACATGGTGGACAAAAGCCGTTCCCGCTCGGAGAACGGGAGCGGACTGGGTCTGGCGCTGTGCAACCGCATCGCCGAGCTGCACGGAGGCAGCCTGCACTTTGAAAGCACCCTGGGCGAGGGAACCACCGTGCGGTTTTCTCTGGAAAAGGAGGCGGCGCCATGCGACGTGCAGGACTGACCGGCCTTCTGGCCGTTTTGTGCGTGCCCGTGCTTCTGGCCGCCGCGGCGCTGGGACCGCTGGCCGCCATGGAACAGGCGGACCGCGACCGTCTGGAGGCCGTGCATCCGCTGGCCTCGCCGGACATTGGGGCACCCTCGCCCGAAGCCATGGAGATCCCTCTGGTGGCGTGGCTGTATCAGCTGGCTCTGATGCAGGACCCGGACGATTACTCCCCCTATACCCTGGACGAGGAGATCCAGTTGAACTGCTCCAAGAAAGACATTCGCAAGCCCATGGAAAAGCTGGCTCCCGCCCTGCCCGACGGCTGGACCGACCTGCTGGAACAGATGGAGTTGCGGGCGGCCCGGGTGATTCCGGTGGGCTATGCGCTGCACAAGGCCTTTTCCTCGCTGGAACTTCGTTTCTATGACCAGGACGTGTTCACCCCCTTCGGCACGCTGACGGTGGTCACGGCGCCGGACAAAGTCACCCCTGTGCAGATGAACCTGTTTGTCAACGGTTTTTACGATTTGGAAATCACGCCCGCACTGGAAGACCCCTACGGCGTTTTGGAGGATATCACCCTGGTGCTGGGCCTGGAGGAACTGGACTGGGAACCCGTTCAGCTGGCCAGTTCGGATGGTTACTGGTGCATCCGCAGCAATCAGGCGAACCTGCGCCTTGTGGTGCATGCACAGACGTATGAACCCGACGGAAGCTATTCTCTGAGCATCACGCTGACTATGATGCCGCCGGAATGAGAGGAGGAACGGATTGTGAAACTGCGTCAAATTGCGGTGCTGACTGCGCTGACACTGCTGACCGGCTGCGCCGCCCCTGCACAGGCCACGGATCCGGCCCCCGCTGTCCCGCAAAGCGAGCTGCGGCTTCTGGCGCCCGGCCCCGGGTCTGCCCTGAACGAACAGGGCTTTTTTGCGGTGGACACGCTCTCTGAGGAGGGACCCAGCATGCTGACCTTCTATGACTTTGAGGAAATGGGCCAGCGGGTGCTGTGCGACGTGCCGGACTGCACCCACGACAGCGACGCCTGCCCTGCGGCCTGCTCCGGGACCATCTATCTGGTGGGGGATACGCTGCTGGCGATGACCGCAGACACCAGCACCCCTTACGGCCATTACACCCGTCTGGAGAGGCGCAGCGCGCAGGACGGCCGCCTGCTGGACCAGCGTCTGGTGCTGGATGGCTGGCAGAGCGTCACGCCCTACACCGACGGAAGCGCGCTGTACGCCTGCCTGAACGGAGATCTGGTCCGGCTGGATGTTTCCACCGGGCTGGAAACCGTGCTGAAACGGCGTTTTCTGACGGAGAGCCGCTCCCCGCTGGGCATCCTGGGGGACCGTGTGCTCTGGGATACCACTGAGACAGACGATCCCTCCACGCGGGTACTGAGCCTGATGCAGGACGACTACTCCCTGCAGCCCCTCTTCCGCTTTGCCCAGGGCAGCGTCAAACTTTTGTGTCTGGAGCAGGACACCCTGTACTGGGCCGACACCAAAACCGGCATCGTGTACGCCGGCAATTCCTCGGGCGAGTCCCAACCCGTGACCGATGCACTGACCTCGTATCGCTGGGTCCGGACCGAGGACGACTGGAGCAGCGTGCAAAGCTGGGGCGGCCAGGTGGTGGACGGCAAGCTGCTGGTGGATGTGACTGAGCCGGATCTGCTGTCCTCGACCTGCTATGCAGTGGACCTCTCCAGCGGGGAGATCAGCCCCTGCCCCCTGACCGATTACTGGAACGGTTACTCTCATCCGGTGGCGGTGTGGGCTGAGACCGAACACGGCCTGCTGGTCAGCCAGCACGAGCGTGTGATGCGCACCACCATGGGGCAGGACGGCGGCTTTGTCACTTATGAAAGCGACCGCACTCTGTACGGTTTTTTGACCCCGGAGGACTTTTTCGCCGGGCGGCCGGAATACCGGATGATGACGTCGCTTTCCATCTGAACAGGAGGATTTTATGAAACGTCTGTTCTGTGTTTTGCTGGCGCTGACGCTGGCAGCCTGCGCGCCGGCTTCCTCCGGCGTGGCCAGCCTTCCGGATTCGGAGCCGGCCGCCGCGGTAAGCACCTTGACGTCGGCCCTTTCATCCGTCAATGAAAACGGCTTTTTTTCCTATTACTACGACCCGGCCAACAGCGAGGCCGGCACCCGGCTGGGCCGGTGGGATTTCCGGGACGGGACCATGCACATTCCCTGTACGGTGCCGGACTGCGACCACACCGGCGCAAAGTGCGAGGCGCGGCTGAGCGGCTATCCTCTGGTGGTTCTGGAGGACGCGGTGTACACGCTGGAACTGGACGACAGCCGGGGGCTTTACGAGCTGTCCGTCCGGGATGCGGACGGCACCCATCCCCGGCTGGTGGGCACGCTGGGATACTGGAATTTTGTGGGGGCGGACGAAGAATTTCTGTACGGCTTCTGCGAGGGTGCCTACGGCCGGGTGAGCCGGGCGGACGGCACCGAGACCTTTCTGGCCCATGGCCTCGGGAAGGATTTTTCCGACTACGGGCGTGTGCTGGGGGTCTGGCAGGACCGTTTTGTGGCCGTGAGCTGGGACTGGAGCCGGGAAGAGCCCGCTCGCCTGTGCCTGTTGGACCGGGATGGAACGGTGACCGAAGTGGCCCGGATCGACCCCGCGCACTTTTCCGATTTCGACTGCGTGCTGATTCAAAACGAGATGCTGTATCTGGACCGGCCCACCGGAGACGTGATGGCCGTGCATGTGGAAACCGGCGAGGTTCGCACCGTCACTCAGGCACTGCGGCCTTACAACGCGCTGGAAGGCGATGATTTTTACAAATGCCAGCGCTGGTATCTTTCGAAGGTGCAGAACACTCCCATCGTCCGGGTAGTGGACCTCGGGGACGACCATCTGGAGCAGGCGGTCTTTCGGATGAACGAAGACGGCACGGTGTCCCAGCTGCCCCAGTGTCAGGAATTTCGGGATTATGACCCGGAACTGGGAAGCGGTTACAACAGCCAGCCCGAACCGGTGACCGTGATGGACCAGTGGGGCGAGGAGCTGGTGGTGTGCTGCGCGGTGCAGTGCTTTACGTATGAAAATGAGGACGGCACCTTTTGGGCCACTCAAAATGTATACGCCCTGACCAGTGTGGAGGACTACCTGGCGGGCCGAGAAAATTACCGGGAATTTTCCAGTGAGGAGTGAGTGTTCATGCGCAAACTGCTGTGCGCGGTATGCCTTCTGGCGCTGCTGGCAGGCTGCGCGGACACCCCCTCCCCGGTCTCTGCGCCCCAGAGCGCCCCGGCGGACCCGGGGCAGACGGACAACCCGGTCTTTCTGGAAGAGCTGCCCGCGCTGGGCAATCCCACTGCCGCCATGACCGAAGACGGCTTTTTTCTGGCTGAGATCCTGCGCGAGGGCGGCCCCAGGCTGCTGACCTTTTATGATTTTGAAACCGTGACCCGTCGGGTGGTATGCGACGTGCCGGGCTGCACGCATGACAGCGACGCCTGCCCCGCTGCGGTGCCGTCCGACCCTCTGCGGCTGGGCGACAGGCTGTATTTTTTTGAAAACGCAGACCCCGATGATTTCGCCCAGGGGTTTCTGGTCAGCCGGCGGGATCTGCACGGTCAAAACTCCGAACAACTGGGCCAAATCGGCGGCGAATGGTTTTTCAGCGCCGGAATGTACACCGACGGCGCGTCCCTGTTCACCTATCGCGGTCCGGATTTTGTCCGCATCGATCTGCCGGACTGTCACGTGACCATGGTGGAGCGCGCAAACCCGGATAAGGGCTCTGATCTCACTTCCCGTTTGACCATGACCGCCCCCGACGGGCAGGTGTACCGCCTTGGATGGGACCCTGCTCTGGACGCGTCACCCGGCCACCGGCTGGCCCGTTCGGGCACCGCCTTGTATTACGCGGACCCTGCCACCGGATGGATCTTCTGTCAGGATGCGTCCACGGGGCAGACCCGGGAAATGAGCCGCGGGCTTGCCGATTATAACTGGAGCCGACAGCAGGTGGCGGGCTGGGATGAAGCCGGTGCGCCGAACCGCTGGGAAACACACTGGGCCTGTGAAAACTGGACGGGCCGCCTCATCGCCGGCGTCCTTGTGGTGGAGTTGGGCGCGCCGTCACCGGACCAGATGAATACCTATCTGCGCGCGGCGGTGGACCCGGAGAGCGGCAGCGTCATCCTTTGTCCCCTCTCCACCTTTATCAACGGCGTATCCCGCCCCATCCGTATCTATGCCGAGACGGACCGGGGCCTGCTGGTCTGCTGTGACAATCCATCCTCCGTGCGTGAAACGATGGGGAAAGACGGCAGCTTTCAAACCTGGACCAGTTATGGGAACGTCTATGCGCTGATCGACCCGCAGGATTTTCTGGCCGGCGTCCCCAACTACCGCCGGTTTGAAGACAAAGGAGGTTTTTCATGAAACGGCTTGCCTTGCTTCTGGCGGCAGTGCTGCTGACAGGCTGCGCCGCGGCCCCGCCTGCGTCCTCTGACGCGCCGTCTGCGCCGCAACCCATCTCCTCAGACCTTCTCTACTTCGGTCTGCCTCTTGAGGGGTACAAACTTGCAGGCCAAGTGTCTGAAAACGGCTTTTTTGATTATTTTTCCGACTATGAAAAAAACATCGGCTTTTTAACCCGTTACGATTTTGCGGACATGACCCAGCACATTCTGTGCGACAAGGACGGATGTCTTCACGCCGACGAGACCTGCGACGCCTATGCTCCGGGCTGGCAGGTGATTGCCATGTCCGATGCGGTGTATACCGTGAACTACAATTACGCAGAGGATGGTGAGACCTTCACCGGCACCCAGACCTTGATGCGCCGGGATGCGGACGGCATGCATCCCACGCCGGTGGCATCCATTGGGAACTGGAATTTTTTCGCCACTGACGAACATTACCTGTACGGTTTTTGTGAGGAAGCCTATGGTCGCGTGGACCGAACAAACGGCACAGAGACTCTGCTGCTTCACGACGGCAAAAGCCGCTATTATGTTTACGGAGAAATTCTCGGCGTTTGGAACGGTCAATTCGTCGTAATCCATTGGGATGAAAATCCCACCCAAGGCGTGAATTTGAGCCTTCTGTCCCCCGAGGGGATTGAGACACCGCTGACACAGCTGGACGAAATTTCCATCTATGAAGGCATTGTTTACCCCAATGTCTGCGCACTGTTTGAGGACAAAGTCTATTACGTTTCTAATGATGGTATGCTGCTGTGTTACGATCTGTCCAAAGGTGAGCACAGGGAGAAAAGCAGCATCCTGCACACGTGCGCGAAAAATAGTTCTGCTGACACTTGGATGCTGTATGCCCTTGGGGATCGTTTGGTTGTGTCCGCATTCATCAGGCCGGAGGGCTCCAAATACGCTTCCCGGCATCTTTTCGCCTTGTCTCCGCCGGACGGACCTCTGACCGAGCTGACGTTGATGGAAGAATTTCGAGAGCACATCGAAACACCCGCGCCGGAAGAAGGACCGATTTGGGAACCCGAATTGATTCAGCCTCTGGCCCAAATCAACGGACAATTTCTGGTGCTCAATGCCTATCAATTTTTTCAGCGGCCCTTCACCTCTTCGGACGGCACGACTGCATCTTATGAAGACCATTTTTCCATCTACGCTCTGATGGACCCGGAGGATTACTTCGCGTCCCGCCCTGTGTACCGGGAATTTTCCCCCATTTCAAACAACTGAGAGGTGTAACCGTTCATGAATTTTCTGAATGGGGCGGTATAAGCCGCCCGCTGTTTTGCCAGCTGGGCCCCTGGGCCTATGCGCTGTCCACCTGGCGGTGCCGGGCCCAGCGCCGCGCCGCCGACTTTCTGCGGCGCATTCCTTTTGCCCTCACGCACTCTGACAGCCGCCTTCCCGTGGTGGTGTACCGCCACTCGTCGCTGATCTGCCGCACGCTGGGCCAGGTGGATCCGGTGCTGCAGAAAAACAAAGCGGTGAACCTGGCCCTGGCCGCGCCCCGGGTGGACGGCATTCTGCTGCGCCCGGGCGAGACCTTTTCTTTCTGGCGCCTGGTGGGGCCGTGCACCGCGCGGCGGGGCTACCGCACAGGGCTGATCATCAAGCAGGGACGGCCGGACCGGGACATCGGCGGCGGCATGTGCCAGTTTACCAACCTTTTGCACTGGATGGTGCTGCACACGCCTTTGACCGTGACCGAGTACCATCATCACGACGGAGTGGACCTGTTCCCGGACTTCGGCCGCAAGGTACCCTTCGGCACCGGGACCTCCATTTTGTACAATTATCTGGACTACCGGGTGCGCAACGACACCCCCGACACCTGGCAGCTGTGCGTGTGGTTGGAGGGCGGCTATCTGTGCGGCGAGATCCGGTGCAGCGCAGCCCAGCCGGTGAAGTATCATGTGCGCGCCCAAAACGAAGCCTTCGTGCAGGAGGCGGACGGCGTGTACCGGGTGAACGACATTGTGCGCACCTGCGTGGACAAGCGCACGGGCAACACATTGGACCGGCAGCTTCTCAAACACAACCACGCCCGCGTGCAGTACGATGTGTCCGCCCTGGATCTGCAGCCCGCTGGACAGGATTTTTCCGCCGGGGTATAATATTTTCAGGGCCGCGGCACAGCGGCCGTGAAAGAAGGAAATGCCAATGGGCAGAAAATTCGGCCGGAAACGGCAATTCAAAATGCAGCCGGTGGGGCTGGAACACCTCACCCAATATAACCAGCTTCTCCGCTATGTGTTTCAGGTCACCGACCAGGAGCTGAAGGAGATCGGCTGGGAAGAAAAAGACATGATGCGCGCCAAGTCCCCCACGCTGGAACGGGCGGACGTGCTGGGCTGGTTCGACGGTGACAAGCTGATCTCTCAGGTGGCCGTATACCCCATGAAAGTGCGCATTTTCGGCCACACCTACGACATGGGCGGCCTGACGGGCGTGGGCACCTATCCCGAGTACTCCGGCCAGGGGCTGATGCACAAGCTGCTGTATCAGGCGCTGACCAACATGCGCGGGCGGGGGCAGACCATCTCCTACCTGTTCCCCTATTCCATCCCCTATTACCGCCGCAAGGGCTGGGAGATCATCTCCGACAAGATCTCCTTCGAGATCAACGATTATCAGCTTCCCAAAAGCCGGCCGGTATCCGGCGAAGTGGTGCGCGTGGACGTGGACGGACCGGAAGTGCGGGACACCTACCACCGCTTTGCCCTGCAGACCCACGGCGCTCTGATTCGGGACGATCTGGCCTGGAACGAGTACTTCCTGTGGGACCCCGACGATATGATGGCCGCTGTGTATTACAACGACGAGGGAATTTCCACCGGGTACGTGATGTACCGCATTGTGGACGATGTGTTCCACGTCAAGGACATGGTGTTCATGAACGAAGAGGCCCGCAGCGGGCTGTGGAACTTCATCGGCGCGCACTTCTCCATGATCTCCAAGGTGGAGGGCGACATTTTCACCGATGAGCCCCTGGCCTTTTTGCTGGAGGATGCAGACATCAAGGAGACCATCTCTCCTTACTACATGGCCCGCATCGTGGACGTGGAAGGGTTCATCCGTCAGTACCCCTTCAAACCCGACACCGCCGACCGCCGGTGGGTGTTCCAGCTGGAGGACCCGCTGCTGAGCTGGAACCAGGGGACCTTTGAACTGGAGATCGGCGCCGACGGCCGGGGCAGCATCCGCCGGGTCAGCTGCAAGTGTGCCGACCGCACCAATATTCAGACGCTGACCACCATGCTCCTGGGCTACAAGCGGCCGGATTACCTGCACAAGATCGGCCGGCTGGTGTGCGCGCCGGACACGGTGCACATGCTGGAAGACGCCATCGAACAGCAGACCCCCTTCTTCTCCGACTATTTCTGATTTTGCCCGGCTCTGCACAGCTTTTGCAGAGCCGGATTTTTGTTGCCAAAATGCCCAGCCGGGCCCCGTGATTTGTGAAAAATTTGTCATGCCGACACTTGCTAAAAATCCCCCAAAGCACTATAATATAAGATGTATGAGCATCAGAAATGCTGCTCACCCAAATTTTTGCGAGAAAGGGAGTTAAACCAATGAGCACTCTTGGCAAAAAAACCGTAGAAGATATTGACGTAAAGGGCAAAAACGTACTGGTCCGCTGCGACTTCAACGTTCCCATGAAGGACGGCGTGATCACCAACGACAACCGCATCATGGCGGCTCTGCCCACCATTAAAAAACTGATCGAGAACGGCGGCCGTCTGGTTCTGTGCAGCCATCTGGGCAAACCCAAGAACGGACCGGAAGAGAAATTCAGCCTGGCGCCTGTGGCTGTGCGCCTGAGCGAACTGCTGGGCAAAGAAGTTGTGTTCGCCAACGATGACAACGTGACCGGCGAAAACGCCAAGGCCGCTGTGGCCGCCATGAAGGACGGCGACGTGGTCCTGCTGCAGAACACCCGTTTCCGCAAAGAAGAGACCAAGAACCTGCCGGAGTTCTCCAAAGACCTGGCGGACCTGGTGGGCGAGAACAGCGCTTACGTGAACGATGCCTTCGGCTCCGCGCACCGTGCGCACTGCTCCACCGCCGGCGTGACCGACTATATCAAGACCACCGCTGTGGGCTACCTGATGGAAAAAGAGATCCGTTACCTGGGCAACGCGGTCAATGACCCCGTGCGTCCCTTCGTGGCCATTCTGGGCGGCGCAAAAGTGGCGGACAAGCTGAGCGTGATCGAGAACCTGCTGAACAAGGTGGACACGCTGATCATCGGCGGCGGCATGGCTTACACCTTCCTGAAAGCCCAGGGCAACGAAGTGGGCAAGAGCCTGGTGGACGACGAGAAGCTGGACTACTGCAAAGAGATGCTGAAAAAAGCCCAGGAGAAGGGCGTGCAGCTGCTGCTGCCGGTGGACACCACCGTGGCGCCCGCCTTCCCCGACCCCATTGACGCCGAAATTGCTGTGAGCTATGTGGATGCGGACAAGATCCCCGCAGACATGATGGGTCTGGACATCGGTCCCAAGACGCAGGAGCTGTTCAGCCAGGCGGTCAAGGCTGCCAAGACCGTTGTCTGGAACGGCCCCATGGGCGTGTTCGAGAACCCGGTTCTGGCCGCGGGCACCAAAGCGGTGGCCAAGGCTCTGGCCGAGACCGACGCGACCACGGTCATCGGCGGCGGCGACTCTGCCGCGGCTGTGATGCAGCTGGGCTATGCGGACAAGATGACCCACATCTCCACGGGCGGCGGCGCTTCCCTGGAGTATCTGGAGGGCAAAGTTCTGCCCGGCATCGACTGCATCGCCAACGCATAACGTTCTTTCAAAAAGAGGCTGCCTGCCGCACGCGGCAGCCTCTTTTCAGTGTAAAAAATACAAGGGAAAGAGGAAACAAGTATGAATAAAGCGACCCGTAAGGCCATCATTGCCGGCAACTGGAAAATGAACAAGACCGCCACCGAGGCGGCCGAACTGATCGACGCGCTGATCCCCGCCGTGAAAGACGCGGACTGTGAAGTGGTCATCTGCACGCCCTTCACCAGCCTGGTGACGGCTGTGGAAAAGTGCAAAGGCACCAACATCCATGTGGGCGCCGAGAACGTGCACTTCGAGAAATCCGGTGCTTTCACCGGCGAGATCTCTGCCGACATGCTGGTGGACCTGGGTGTGGAGTATGTGATCACCGGTCACTCCGAGCGCCGTCAGTACTTTGCCGAGACCGACGAGACCGTGAACAAGCGCACCAAAGCCGCTCTGGAAGCCGGCCTGAAAGTCATCGTGTGCGTGGGCGAGAGCCTGGCGCAGCGCGAGCAGGGCGTCACCGAAGAGCTGGTCCGCATGCAGACCAAGATCGCTCTGGGCGGCGTCAGCGCCGAAGAGATGAAGCGCGTGGTCATCGCCTATGAGCCGGTTTGGGCCATCGGCACCGGCCGCACCGCCACCGCCGACCAGGCGCAGGAAGTGTGCGCGGCCATCCGCAAAGTGCTGGGCGAACTGTACGGTGAAGAAGTGGCCGAGGCTACCACGGTGCAGTACGGCGGCAGCATGAACGCCGGCAACGCAGACGAACTGCTGAGCAAAAAAGACGTGGACGGCGGCCTGATCGGCGGCGCTTCCCTGAAAGCGGACGCCTTCGGCGCCATTGTGGCTGCGGCCAGCAAATAAACAATTCAGAAAGGAATCTGCAATACCTATGGCTAAAAGACCTTTGCTTCTCTGCATTCTGGACGGCTTCGGCTGGGTCCCCAACGAGACCTACGGCAACGCCATCGTAGCCGCCAAAACCCCCAACCTGGATAAGCTGTTCGCCAGCTGCCCCCACACCACCATCGGCGCCTCCGGCATGAACGTGGGCCTGCCCGACGGCCAGATGGGCAACAGCGAGGTGGGCCACACCAACATCGGTGCGGGCCGCATCGTTTATCAGGAGCTGACCCGCATCACCAAATCCATTCAGGACGGCGACTTCTTCAAAAACGAGGCCCTGTGCGGCGCAGCGGACAGCGCCAAGGCTTCCGGCAAGGCGCTGCACCTGATCGGCCTGGTGTCCAACGGCGGCGTTCACAGCCACAACGAACACCTGTACGGCCTGCTGGAGCTGGCCAAACGCGCCGGCCTGACCGAGGTATATGTCCATGCCATCATGGACGGCCGCGACGTTCCGCCCGATTCCGGCAAGGGCTTCATTGAAGAGCTGCTGGCCAAGATGGATGAGATCGGCGTGGGCAAAATTGCCACCATCACCGGCCGTTACTACGCCATGGACCGTGACAACCGCTGGGACCGCGTGGAGAAAGCCTATGCGGCCATGGTGTACGGCGAAGGCGTGAAGGGCGCGCCCGTGGATGTGATGACGAACAGCTACGCCGAGGGCGTCACCGACGAGTTTGTGGTGCCCGCCGTGACCTGCGAGGGCGGCCGCGTCAGCGAGGGCGACAGCATTGTGTTCTTCAACTTCCGCCCGGACCGTGCCCGTGAGATCACCCGCACCTTTGTGGACCCGGATTTCACCGGTTTCGAGCGCAAAAAGGGCTTCTTCCCGGTGCATTATGTGTGCTTCACCCAGTACGACGCCACCATGCCCAACGTGGACGTGGCCTTCAAACCCCAGGTGCTGACCAACGTGATGGGCGAGTATCTGGCCAAAAACGGCAAGACCCAGCTGCGCATTGCCGAGACCGAGAAATACGCTCATGTGACGTTCTTCTTCAACGGCGGCGTGGAGGCTCCCTTCGAGGGTGAGGACCGCGCCCTGATCAACAGCCCCAAGGTGGCCACCTACGACCTGCAGCCGGAGATGAGCGCTTACCTGGTGGCGGACGAGTGCGTCAAGCGCATCGAAAGCGACAAATACGACGTGATCATTCTGAACTTTGCCAACTGCGACATGGTGGGTCACACCGGCGTGTTCGAAGCGGCGGTCAAGGCTGTGGAGGCCGTGGACGCCTGCGCGGGCAAAGTGATCGACGCGGTGCTGGCCAAAGGCGGCGCGGTTCTGCTGACCGCTGACCACGGCAACGCGGACAAGATGTACGACGAGGACCCCGAGCATCCCTTCACCGCGCACACCACCAACCCCGTTCCCTTCCTGGTGGCGGGCCTGGGCGATGTGAAGCTGCGTGAGGGCGGCGTTCTGGCGGACATCGCGCCCACCATGCTGAAAATTCTGGAGCTGCCTCAGCCCCAGGAGATGACCGGCAAGAGCATCATCGAATAAACATTTTTTACAAGGCGGCGGGCTTTGGGGTCCGCCGCCTTGTTTGGCAAAGAAAAAGGTCCGGGCACTGTGTGCCTGGACCTTTTTTTCGTTAAAACTTCCGTCCCGGACGGGACAGTTTTTCCAAACAGGCGGCCTTCACCGCCACTCTCCACCTGGGCCGGGCGCCTGTGCGTCAGAAATCCGGTTCATGCTCCTTGAAAAAGTCCCGGTACACCCGCACATTCTCCAGTTCCGTCCACGAAGCCGTGGCTGCGGGAGTTCGGTCCAAATCGTAGATCTTTGCACCGGGCAGTGCCAAAAGGAAGGGCGAATGCGTGGCCAGCACAAACTGACAGCCGAAAAACCGGGCCGAATCCGCCAGAAACGCAGCCAGTTCCCGCTGGCGGGCGGGCGACAGGCTGTTCTCCGGCTCGTCCAGCAGGTACAGTCCCTTCTCCGTGATCTTCTGCGTAAAATACCAGAATGCGCTCTCCCCGTTGGAGCGGGTTCGCACGTTGCCCATCAGGTGCGTCCGGGTATAGCGGGACTGGCTGTGCCGCCGGGCGTCGTTCATTTGTTTGAGGCGGTCGTAATCTTCCAGCGAACGCATTTGAAAACGGGCATGCTTCGCGTCCAAATACTCTTCGAACACCTGCTGCCGTTTTGTATCGATGCCCTCGTTCAGGCTGCGCACGTCCAGCATGTAGTCGAACACATCGTCGCTGGTGAGAACGCATACATGCTCCGCGCGCTGCCAGACGCCCTGCGCCCGGCACCGCTCCACATACTGCCCCCAGAAAGACGTGCGGTTGTAGGGGGCCGAGCGCTGCGCGCCCACCACGTCGGCAATGACGTTCAGCGCCGTGGTCTTTCCGCTTCCGTTGCCGCCGTAAAAGATGGTCACCGGCTCAAAGCTCACCCGACCCAGCTCCTTGCTTCCCAGCACGCCGAAGGGGTAAAAAGAGTCATAGCAGGTTCGCTTTTCCGCTGAACAAACGTGCCATTCCGTGTCCTCATCCGGAAAGGAAAAACGCTCCAGATACAGCACCGCGCCGCCTCCTTTGAAAAAAGCGCGCTCGAAACCAAGCGCGCTGTATTTTAAATTTTTTCCTTCTGCCAGGTCAGCGCGTCCACAATGGCGCTGACCTCAGAGGGCGAAAGCGTTTCCCGCTCGGCCCGGATGGCTTTGCGCAGCGCTTCATCGCCCACAAAAATGCGGCTGTCCCGCACGCTGACACGGGCGTTTTTGCTGGCAAAATACACCATCTGGCGCACCGGACACTTGCAGCCCGCTTCCCGCAGCACCTGCTCCAGAATGGACGCCTGCCGCTCCACCTGAAGCAGCGGGTTCTTCATGTGCTTGGTGCCCCGGCGCTTGGTCTGGCTCCACCATTCGTCCTGGGGGCGCCCGGTGATCACACCCGTATGGTTTTTGGTTTCCACAATGCACACGCCGTTTTTGCCGATGACCACCGCGTCCAGTTCCGCCTTGCGGCCGTTGATGTAATACACCGGATTGGACACCACATGATAGGAATAGGGCAGCACTTTCAGCGCATCCACCGCCTGCTTTTCCCCTTCGATGCCGCTTTTCAAAATCTCGCTTCGGTTGCCGAACACCCGAAACAGCACCGCACCCACAGCGGCACAGGCCAGCGCCGCATATAAAACAGGCTGCAGCGGCTGTTTCTGAACCAGGCCGACCACATACCAGACAGCCAGCGCTGCAGGCACCAGCACACACAGAGCCTGCCCGGCCAGAAAACCGGCCCGCTTGCCGGCATTCGCATTGTGTTTTTTGTGAAGAATCGCCATAAAATCTCGTTACTCCGTCTTAAATTGATAAACTGTGGTCTCGTGATACTCCTCGTCCGGCACAAGTGTCACCGAGGGGAACTCCGGATGAGAGGGTGTGCACGGGAAGTGCTGGGTCTCCAGGCAGAAGCCCTGATGTTTTGTGTGGGGCTTGCCGTTTTTGCCGGGGACGCCGTCGTTTGCCAAAAAGTTTCCGGTGTACAGCTGCACGCCCGGCTGGGTGGTATACATCTCCATGCGGATGCCGCTGACCGGGCTTTTGGCGATGGCGCCCAGCGCCAGCATTCCGCCGTCCTTGTTCAGCACAAAGTTGTGGTCGTAGCCGCTGGCCATGCGCAGCTGCTCGTCGCCGCAGTCCATATCCCGGCCGATGGCTTTGGGCTTTGTAAAGTCCATGGGCGTACCCCGCACCGGCAGAATGCGGCCGGTGGGGCAGGTTTCGGCATTGCCCTCGGTGAAGCGGTCCGCGTCCAGCCAGAGTTCCTGGTGGAGCACGTCGCCGCTGTCGCATCCGTCCAGATTGAAATAGGTGTGATTGGTCAGGTTGATGATGGTGGGCGCGTCGGTGACGGCGGTATAATCCATCACCAAAGCGTTGTCATCCGTCAGCTTATAGGTGACGGTGATGTCCATGTTGCCGGGGAACCCGTCGTCCCCGTCGGGGCTGCGGCCTGTGAGCACCAGACTGTCGTCCACAATGCTGCCCTGATACGTCAGCCGGCCGAAAGTGCCATGCAGATGGTTGGCCCCGTCGTTGGGCTCCAGATAATAGGTTTTTCCATTCAGGGTGAACTGCGCCTTCTCAATGCGGTTGGCATACCGGCCCACAAACGATCCCAGCGACGCGGTGCCCGCCTCGTAGTCGGCCAGCTCCCGGTAGCCCAGAACCACGTCCCGCAGCACGCCCCCGTTGTCCGGCACCCAAACGTTGGTGACAATGCAGCCGTACTCAATGACGCACACTTTCATCCCGTTGGCATTTTCCAAGGTATACTGATAAATTTCCGCACCGGTTTTTGTGCGGCCGTAATACTTGCTGGTGATCGACATGGCGGCGCCCCCTCTGAAAGCATTTATTCTATTATGGTAACGCATTTTCGTGCAAAAAACAAGCATTTCGCACGGCTTGTGCCCCGGGTCCCGCTTATGCTATATTGAAGAAAAAAGAAGGGACGGTGACCTTTCATGGAGCAGAAGGCCTCTGTTTTTCGGAGTTTGTATCATCATTTCGGCATTTTGGAGCTGAACGAGCAACTGCGGCAGGCAGTCCGTTCGTTTCCCGGTGCGCAGGAAGGGGACCACGTTCTGGTCTACGGCTATATCGACCGCAGCGCCGGCCTGACGCTGGAAGTGCTGGCCACCGGCCACTTGGACGGGCAGCGCATGTCTTTTTTCAATCTTCCGGACGACTGCCGCCTGTTTTTCCGCTTTTCCGCTGTCAGCGAATGCGGCTTTTTGCGGTTGGAACAGGAAGAGAAAGCGCTGCGCGAACGCTTCGCGCAAGCGCTGGAGAGGCTGCACGATTACGACGCCGACCAAAAGCTGGAGGCGCTGCGCGATCTGCGTCTTCTGGACCCGCACCGGCACCCCGCTTTCCCGGACGATGTTCTGGTGTTTCTGACCGGAGATGGCGTGCAGCCCGAAGGCTGCTGGCTGCGCCTGCAGGAGCGCCAGGGAGACTTTGTGCTGGGCTCTTTGCTGAATGAGCCCGATCAAAACTTCATCTGCCACAAAGGCGATGTTCTGCTGTTCCGCCTTCCTGCCCGCCCCCAGGATGTGCTGGTCTGTCCGGTGGATCTGGACGGATCTTTTTCCTGAAGCACAAAAACGGGCGGGGCCGCACAGCCCCGCCCGTTTTGTTTATCCCGCTGCCAGCACTGCGTCCCGCAGGCGCTGTGCGGCTGCACAGGTGGCCTCTTTGTCGCCGAAACCCGTCAGCCGGAAGTACCCTTCTCCGCCGGGGCCGAACCCCGCGCCCGGGGTTCCCACGATGCGGGCGCGCTCCAGCAAATAGTCAAAAAACTGCCAGGAGTCCATCCCGCCGGGACACTGCATCCACACATAGGGGCTGTTTTCGCCGCCGCAGCAGAACACCCCTGTGCCCTTCAGCGCCCTGCGCAGCGTTTGGGCGTTGGCCCGGTAATAGGCAACCGCCTGCATGCAGGCTGCACGGCCCGCGTCGGACAGCGCCGCCTGCGCCGCCCGCTGCACCGGATAAGGCACGCCGTTGTATTTGGTGGACTGGCGGCGCAGCCACAGATCCCGCAGGCGGACGCCCCGGCACTTTAGCTGACGGGGCACCACGGTGTAGCCGAACCGAAGGCCAGTGAAGCCTGCCGATTTGGACAGCGAACCGATCTCTACCGCACAGTGCCGGGCGCCCTCGATCTCGAAAATACTGCGTGGAAGGGTGTCGTCCCGGATGAAGGCCTCATAGGCCGCGTCGAACAGGATCACCGCGCCCCGCTCCAAGGCGTACTCCACCCAGGCGGTCAGCTGCGCCCGGGTGTACACCGCCCCGGTGGGATTGCCCGGGCTGCACAGGTAGATGATGTCCCCGTCCTGTCCGTCCGGGCCGGGCAAAAAACCGTTCTCCCGGGTGCCCTGCACAAAGCGGACCGGGTGCCCGGCCATGAGGCTTATGTCCCCGTACACCGGATATCCCGGGTCCGGCACCCGCGCGACGTTGTCCGGGCCGAACAGGTCCATCCATCCGCCCAGGTCGCTTTTGGCTCCGTCGGACAGAAAGATCTCCTCTTCCTCCACCAGTACGCCCCGGCGGGCGTACTGGTCCCGGACTGCCCGCCGGGCGAAGGGATACCCCTGTTCCGGCCCATAGCCGCGAAAGGTTTCCGGTCGGGCCATCTCGTCGGCGGCGCGGTGCAGAGCCTGCACCACGGGCGATGCCAGAGGCAGCGTCACGTCTCCGATGCCCAGCCGCGTCAATTCCACATCCGGATGCTTTTCCGCAAAAGCGGCGACCTTGCGCCCTACGCCCGAAAACAGATAGCTGGGCGCAAGGCGCTGGAAATTCCGGTTCAATTCCAACCGGACCGCCCCCTTTCTGCGCCGGGTGTGCCCCGGCCCTGCCCTTACAGTTCGATTTCGCCGGTGAACACCCGGGCCGCGTCGCCGGTGAGCGTCATCCCCTCCTGCGTCCAGCACACGCTCAGGGCGCCGCCGGGCAGTTCCACGCGCACCTCCTGGCCCATGGGCACGCGCCCGGTGCGCACAGCCGCCGCCACCGCCGCGCAGGCCCCGCTGCCGCAGGCCATGGTCTCACCGCTGCCCCGCTCCCACACGCGCATGCGCAGGCTCAGCGGGCCGATCTGCTGAACAAACTCCGCGTTCACTCCCTGGCCGAACAGCCCGCAGCGCGCAAACCCCGGGCCCATTCGGTCCAGTTCCGCCCGGAAAACATCCGGCACGAACACCACACAGTGGGGATTTCCCATAGACAAACAGGTGGCGCGCACAGCGCCGCCGTTCACTTCGATCAGCTCCTCCACCACGGGCCGGGTGCACCCGCGCAGAAACACCGCCGCGGGCGAGAAATCCGGCTGGCCCATCTCCACCCGCAGAAGGCCCGGGGCCAGCCGCTCTACGGTGCGAACCCCCGCCAGCGTTTCCACACGGGCGATGTTGCCTTCCACAAGGCCGTTCAGAAACAGATATTCCGCCGCGCAGCGCACACCGTTGCCGCACATCCGCCCCTCGCTGCCGTCCGCGTTGAAAATGCGCATTTTCACATCCGCTTTGCCGGAGTCCTCCAGCAGAATCAGCCCGTCGGCTCCCACGCCCGTGTGCCGGTCCGACAGGCGCACGGCCGCCAGTTCCGGGTTGGGCAGGGGTGCGGACGGCCGCACATACAGATAATCGTTTTTGCACCCCTGCATCTTGGTGAATTTCAGCTTCATAAAACCATCAGCGCTCCCTTGCCGGTTTTTGCTTTTTTCCGAAAAAAAGCCTTCTTTCCAATGTATGGCCGGACGTTTTTTTGTGTGAATGGCAAAAAAAGGGCAGGCGGGGAATTTCCTCCCCGCCTGCTTTTGGGGTATTGGTTCACAGCGTAATATACTGGTCGCGCTCCGCGCCCACCGATACATAGCGGATCTTCACACCCACGGCCTCTTCCAGGAAACGGATGTACTCCATGGCCTGTGCGGGCAGCTCTTCCTTGGTGCGGCAGCCGGAAATATCCTGTTTCCAGCCGGGCATCATCTTGTTGATGGGCTTGGCCTGCTCCAGCACGTCCCCGTAGGGGAAGTCGTGGATCTCCTTTCCGTCCAGCTCGTAAGCAACGGTGACGGGGATCTGATCCAGATCGTCCAGAATGTCCAGCTTGGTCAGGGCGATCTCGTCGGCGCCCTGGGCGCGGCAGCCGTAGCGGCTGGCCACCACATCAAAGGGACCCACACGGCGGGGACGGCCCGTGGCCGCGCCGTATTCGCCGCCGGCCCGGCGCAGCTTCTCGGCCTCTTCCCCGAACAGTTCGCAGGTGAAGGGGCCCTCGCCCACGCAGGAAGAATAGGCCTTCATGATGCCGATGTTCAAATCGATTTTGTGGTTGGGGATGCCCGCTCCCACCGGCGCATAAGCGCCGATCACATTGGAAGAGGACGTGTAGGGATAGATGCCGAAATCAATATCCCGCAGAGCGCCCAGCTGTGCTTCGAACAGGATGTTCTTGCCGGCCTTGGCCGCCGTGTCCAGATACAGGCCCGCGTCGCACACATACGGTTTGAGCACATCGCCGTATTTCTGCAGCCAGGCCCACATGTCGTCCACGCTGACCGGCTCTTTGCCGTACACGCCGGTGATGGTCAGATTTTTGTAGGCCACGATGTCCGCCAGGCGCTTTTTCGTGGTCTCCGGATGGAACAAATCGCCCATCCGCAGCGCTTTTTTCATATATTTGTCCCCGTACACGGGCGCGATGCCCCGGCGGGTGGAACCGTACTTGGCATCGGCCAGGCGGTCCTCTTCATAGCAGTCCAGCAGCTTGTGATAGGGCATGCAGATGACGGCGCGCTCGGAAATTTTCAGATTGTCCGGGCTGATGGCAATGCCGCCCTTGCGCAGATTTTCGATCTCATGCACCAGATGCTCCAAATCGATGACCATGCCGTTGCCCATGACATTGACCGTGGTCTCCCGCAAAATGCCCGAGGGCAGCAGGTTCAGGATGAACTTTCCTCGCTCATTGACCACCGTGTGGCCCGCATTGTTTCCGCCCTGGTAGCGCACCACAATGTCGTAGTCCCGGCTGAGCAGGTCTACCATGCGACCCTTTCCCTCGTCGCCCCAGTTGATTCCCGTGATTGCAGTCAGCATACTTTCCACTCCTTTTCCTAAAAACGGCGGCGTTCCGCCAAAAACCTCTACAGTGTTTAATATTACCACACAAGGTGCGAAAACACCATGCGCACACTGGAAAAATGCGCGGGGGCTGCGCAAAAAAATTTCGGTGAAAACGCCGGGTTTCCGGGTGCCGAAGGGTTTGAAAATATTTTGTGAATCTTCTTGACAATGCTCGGAAAACACGCTATAAAATTTATAGACTATCCGTCCCGATCCTGCTGCGGGCAGGCGGGCAATTCGATGGAGGGAATAAAAATGATTTTTGAGCGCGTGCGTGAGATCATTTGCAGCCAGCTTGACCTGGATGAAGACCGCGTGACCATGGATTCCAACATTCTGGAAGATTTCGACGCCGACAGCCTGGACCTGGTGGACCTGGTGATGAGCTTTGAGGACGAATTCGGCATCGAGGTGCCGGACGACCAGACCGAGAACTTCCACACGGTTGGCGACATCGTCCGTTACATTGAAGAGAACACCTGATTTTCGGACCCTTCAGCCCCCGTTTCCAGGGGGCTTTTGAATTTGCCCCCTTCCGGGGGCGCGTGAGTGAGGAGAACACATGAAAGACAACAAGAAAATGGTGGAGGCCATCACCCCCATCAACGAAGACTTTGCCCAGTGGTACACCGACATCTGCCTGAAAGCGGAGCTGGTGGATTATTCCGCGGTGAAGGGCTGCGTTATCCTGCGCCCTTACGGCTATGCCATTTGGGAGAACATCCAGAAACTGCTGGACGCGCGCTTTAAAGCCACCGGCCACGAGAACGTGGCCATGCCCATCTTCATCCCCGAAAGCCTGCTGCAGAAGGAAAAGGACCACGTGGAGGGCTTTGCCCCGGAAGTGGCCTGGGTGACCATGGGCGGCAGCGAGCAGCTGGAGGACCGGCTGTGCGTGCGCCCCACTTCGGAGACGCTGTTCTGCGACCATTTTGCCCACGTGCTGCATTCCTGGCGCGATCTGCCCATGAAGTACAACCAGTGGTGCAGCGTGGTTCGCTGGGAAAAGACCACCCGCCCCTTCCTGCGCAGCCGTGAGTTCTGGTGGCAGGAGGGCCACACCATTCACGAGACCGCCGAAGAGGCCATTGCCGAGACCGAGCAGCAGCTGAACACCTACGCGGAATTCTGCGAGGAAGAGCTGAACATCCCGGTATTGAAAGGCAAAAAGACCGACAAGGAGAAATTTGCCGGCGCCGAGGCCACATACACCATCGAGGCCATGATGCACGACGGCAAGGCGCTGCAGTCCGGCACCAGCCACTACTTCGGCGACGGATTCTCCCGCGCCTTTGACGTGACCTTCACCGGCCGCGACAACACCCTGCAGTATCCGCATCAGACCAGCTGGGGCGTGTCCACCCGCCTGGTGGGCGCCATCATCATGACCCACGGCGACGACGAGGGCCTGATCCTGCCCCCGGCCGTGGCTCCCTATCAGGTGGTCATCGTGCCCGTGGCGGCCCACAAGCCCGGCGTCATGGAAAAAGCCGAGGAACTGCGCGCCCGCCTGTCCAAATTTTGCCGGGTGAAGCTGGACGCCAGCGACAACAGCCCGGGCTGGAAGTTTGCCCAGTGGGAGATGAAGGGCGTTCCCCTGCGCCTGGAGATCGGCCCCAAGGACATGGAAAAAGAGCAGTGCGTGCTGGTGCGCCGCACCGACCGGGAAAAGATGTTCACGCCGCTGGCCGACCTGGAGACGGTCATCCCCGAGCAGCTGGTCCACATCTCCAAGCAGCTGTTTGACCGCGCGCTGGAAAACCGCAAAAACCGCACCTTCACCGCCACCACCATGGACGAAGTGATGGCCATTGCCGACAAAGAGAGCGGCTACATCAAAACCATGTGGTGCGGCGACGAGGCCTGCGAGGAACTGATGAAAGAAAAGGCCGGTCTGTCCAGCCGCTGCATGCCCTTCGAACAGGAGCATCTGTCCGACGTGTGCCCCTGCTGCGGAAAACCCGCCAAAACCATGGTGGTCTGGGGCAAAGCCTATTAAAAACAAACCCATTGGGGCGGCAGATCCTGTTCTGCCGCCTTTTTTCATACCCCGGAAAGGAGAATCCGCACCATGACGTTTCAGACCATCCGCAAGGCTGACTGGCCCCGCGCGGAATATTTCGATCACTATTTTTCCGCCGTCCCCTGCACGTACAGCATGACGGCGAAGCTGGACATCCGTGCATGGCGAAAAAGCGGCCGCAAGCTGTACCCGGCCATGCTGCACGCCATCACGACCGTGGTCAACCGGCACGAGGAATTCCGCACGGCCATCGGCGCAGACGGCCAGCCGGGCATCTACAGCGACATGCTGCCCTGCTACACTGTTTTTCACAAAGACACGGAGACGTTTTCCAACCTGTGGACCCCGTATTTTGCCGATTACGATGCCTTTGCCGCCGCATACGAAGAGGATCTGCGCCGGTACGGCCAGGTGCACCGCATGCTGGGCAAACCCCACCCGCCGGAAAACACCTTTCCCGTGTCCATGATCCCCTGGACGAGTTTCGACGGGTTCCAGCTGAATCTGCAGAAGGGCTACGATTATCTGCTTCCCATCTTCACCATGGGAAAATACACCGAACAGGACGGCGTGCTCCGGCTTCCGATTTCCGTTCAGGTGCACCACGCCGTGTGCGACGGGTTTCACCTGTGCCGGTTTTTGGGAGAACTGCAGGAGCTGCTGGACCGGTTGTGAGAACATGCTTGCAAAACCCGGAAAGGAGGTCTGACTGTGTTCGGCCTGTATCTTCACATCCCCTACTGTGCCGCCAAATGCCGGTACTGTGATTTTTATTCTGCTGCGTGCCGGGGCGGCGTGCCCGACGCCTACGTGGATGCACTGTGCCGGGAGATGGATCGTTTTTCTCCCTGCGGGTCCACCCCGCTGCGGCCCGACACGCTGTATTTCGGCGGCGGTACCCCGTCGCTGCTGACGCCCGCCCAGACAGCCCGGCTGATCGACGCCGCCGGGCCCGTGCCCGGTGCGGAGATCACGCTGGAAGCCAATCCGGAGACCGTTTCGCCCCAAACCCTCGCAGCATACCGCCAGGCGGGCGTAAACCGCATTTCTTTCGGCGTTCAGAGCGCATCCGACGTCCAGCTTGCCCGGCTGGGAAGACGCCATACAGCGGTGCAGAGCCGCCTTGCGCTGCAATGGGCCCGTGAGGCCGGATTTGAGAACATCAGCGGCGATGTGATGCTGGCTTTGCCCGGCTACACCCTGGACGAGATGAACGCCACGCTGGAGCTGCTGGCCGAAGGGGGCTGCACCCACATCAGCAGCTATCTTTTAAAAATCGAACCGAACACCGTGTTCGGCCGCAAGCCGCCGGAGAATCTGCCCGACGATGACGCGGCAGCGGACTTCTATCTGGCGGCCGTGGAACGGCTGGCGCAGCTGGGCTATGCCCAGTACGAGATCTCCAACTTCGCCCGGCCCGGCTTTGAGGGCCGCCACAACCGCAACTACTGGGAGTGCGGGGACTATCTGGGGCTGGGCCCCACGGCCCACAGCTGCATGAGGGGCCGGCGCTTTTACACACCCGCGGGCACGGCCGCCTTCTGCCGGACGCCGGCGGACTACACCGACGACGGGACCTGCACGGCCGAGGACTTTGTCATGCTGCAGCTGCGCCTGACTTCCGGGTTGTCTCTGGCCCGTCTGCGCCGGGAATGGGGCGTGGAGTGGGACGCAAAAAAGCGCGCTTTTGCGGCGCGCCTGTGTCAAAACGGGCTGGCCCGTCTGGAGGGAGACGTCTTTTCCCTGACACCCCGGGGCATGCTGGTGCAGAACAGCATTCTGGTAGAACTGCTTTAAGAAAACGGGCGGCCCGCACACAGCGGGCCGCCCGTTTTGCAGTCATAAAAGCGCACAGCGCCTGCATACAATCAACCAAAAGCGGTCAAGCCTGGTCGTCCAGATAGCCGAAGGGCACGATCTGGCACACCTCCACAATGTGGTCGCGCATCCACATCTCCGGGCTGCACTGCACCAGGTACCCGCAGCCGGGGTCTGCCATCCACAGCTCGGGCCGGCGCTTGGGCATGCCGCGCTGGGCCAGCATGCTCATGATGACGCCGCCGTGGGTCACGCAGGCCGCCTCTTCGATGCCGCTTTTCATCATGTACTCAAACATGCCCATCAGCACCCCGCCGCACCGCTTGTGAAAATCGGCCAGGGGCTCGGCCCCTTCCGGGGTGAAGTGCTGGGTGGGGTCCATCCACTTTTTAAAATCCTCGTCCTGGACAAGCTCTTTGATCCGCCGCCCCTCGAACACACCGAATCCGTTTTCCCGCAGATCCTGCAGAATGATCTTGTCCCTGGCGGCCGGGAACAGAATGTCCGCGGTCTCCAGCGCCCGCGCCAGGGGGCTTGCGAACACCGTGGCCGGCTGGGGATAGGCAAAGCGGGCCTGCAGCTCCCGCAGGCCGCGGCGCCCCTCTTCGCACAGGGGCTGGTCTGTGCCGCTGCCCATATAAATGCCGTCCAGGTTTCCCTGCGTAATGCCGTGGCGAATCAGTGTCAGGCGGTAATTTTTCATGATTTTCTTCCTTTCCGTGGCGTTTTTCCCAAAAGTAACCCGAAACGCAAAAAAATTTTTTATATTTTTTTCGGCCTGTCCATACTACATTTTGAGCACCACACGCCCCTGCGCTCCATACATATTGAGAGCCGTGTCGAAATGCCCCAAAAACGCGAACTTTTTTGCCTGTTTTGGATATTTACAAAACGTTTTTGCTGGTTTATAATTTACCATACGTAAACATCGGTACAGGGGCAGTCTTGCTTTTTTCCGCTTGAGAGGCCGCCCCTTGTTTTCTGATGTCCATTGTGAAGGAGTATTCTGAATGTCCGAATTTAGCCGCATCATCACGCTTTTGCGCAAAGAAAAAGGAATTACGCAAAAACAGGCCGCCGAGCAGCTGGGTGTCTCGCAGGCGCTTTTGTCGCACTACGAAAAAGGCATCCGCGAATGCGGGCTGGACTTTGTGGTGCGTGTGGCGGACTTTTACGGCGTCTCGTGTGATTATCTGCTGGGCCGCAGCCCGGACCGCAGCGGTCTGACTCTTTCGGTGGAGGAGATCCCCAATCCGGAGACTGCCAAGGACGGCGTGTTCCACGGCAGCGTGCTGCCCACCTTCAACAAAAAGCTGATCTCCAACAGTCTGAACATCCTGTACGACAAACTGAACAGCTGCCCGGACAAGGGGCTGGTCAGCGAAATTTCGGCGTATCTGATGATCGCGGTATACAAGATGTTTCGTCTATTATACAACGCCGGGCCGAAAAACGCCAGCAGCTTGTTCGGTGTTCGCAAAAGTGTGTACTCCGGTTATGCGGACGCGGCCATGCATGTGGCCGAGGCCAACGTAGAAGCCATTTTGTCCGGCGAGGACATCGGCACCGGCAGCTCGGTGAAGGACACCAGCGCCTTCAGCATGACCACCGAAAAGCTGTCCAAGGAATACCCCCTGTACGCCACCAGCCTGTTCAACCTGATCAAGACAAGCGAGGGGCGCATCGACCACAAAAAATAAGCAAAAGCCGCCTGCGGGCGGCTTTTTTTCATAGCTCGGTCCGTTCCAGTACCGTCTCATAATAATATTCCGCCGGCTGCCGGACCCGCAGTTTCCCCTGCCCGGTCCACCGGTGCAGCCGCCCGGCCAGAAATCCGTCCGGCACGCCGGGCAGGCGGGACAAAGCACAGCCCACCGCCTCACCTGCCGAAAAAACCTTTCCGGGGGGCAGGCTCTCCCACAGCAGGCTGTCGAAGAAATTCTCCGGCACGCCCGCCAGCGTCCCGTTCAGCATCACCCGCAAGGGCGCGCTCTGCCACAAGGAGGCGTTCCACAAATTGGCCCAGGCCCTGCGCTGCGCCGGGTCCACGGGCTGTTCCAGCGGCAGGAAGGTATGCCACTGCTCCGGAGAAAGTTCGCCCAGGCTTCGCAGCGCACACAGCGTTCCGTCCGCGCGGGGCTGCAGCAGCGGCACGCACACGGCGCTCACCGGGCCGCCGGCATTCTGCAAAAGGTACATGGCCAGCAGGAACAGACACCACTCCTCCGCCGCGGGCGCGGTCCACACCCGCACAGGCGTTCCGTCGGCCGCTGCGGCGCACAGTTTTTCCAGCACGTCCCGGTTGCGCTGCGCCTGTGCTTCGGCGTCGCAGTCCGCTTGCCGGCGAACGGCTTGATACAGCCCGCGCAAAACCTCGGCACGCCCTGTCTGCGGTGGAAAATCCCGCAGATTTCCCACGCTCAGGGCCAGTTCCGGGCACAGCACGTCCCGGGCGTCCTCGGCAAAATCCGCCCCGTTTTTGGCCATTTTCAGGCTTCCGCCGGCGCTTTGCCCGCAAACAAGTTCCAGCATACAGCTCTCCTTCTGTTTAAAAAAGCCCCGCCTGCGCGGGGCATTGTTCGTTTAAAATTCGGCGGGCACAATGTCCCGGTTTTCGTTGAACGCAATGGGCTGCGCCTGGTTGCGGGTGTAGCGCAGCATGTCCCGCACCCGGTTGCGCTCTTCCTTGGCATAAAGGATGTAGGCCGTTCCCTCGTGCCGGGCGCGGCCTGTGCGGCCGATGCGGTGGGTGTACTGCTCGTTGGACTCGGGCACATCGTAGTTGAATACCGCATCCACCTCAGACACGTCGATGCCGCGGGCCGCCACGTCTGTTGCCACCAGCACCGGGATCTCGCCGGCCTTAAAGCTGGCCATGATCTTATTGCGCTCGGCCTGGGACAAGTCGCCGTGCAGGCAGTCCACCCCGAAATTCAGCCGGGCCAGCTGGTTGGCCAGCATGGCGGTGGTGTATTTCTGGTTGCAGAACACCATGACACGCTTGTAGCCGTTTTTCACGATCAGCTCCGACAGGTCCGCCAGCTTGTTGCGGCCGGTGGTCAGCATCATGTACTGATCGATCTTGGGCATGGAATCCTCCACCGGCTGCACGGTGATCTCCTCCGCGTCCCGCTGGTACAGCCAGCCGATGTCCATGACCTCGCGGCTGATGGTGGCCGAGAACATGGCCAGCCGCTTGCGGGACTTGATGGTGTCCAGAATGTGGCGCACATCTTTGTAGAAACCCATGTTCAGCATTTCATCGGCCTCGTCCAGCACAATGGTCTCCACATGGGACAGATCCACCGTGCAGCGCTTCATATGGTCCTGCAGACGGCCCGGCGTGGCCACCACGATCTGGGGGCCTTTTTTCAGCTGTTCGATCTGGCGGTTCATGTTGGCGCCGCCGTACACGCACACCACCCGCACTTCGGGATAAAAATGCGCCAGATCCCGCAGGTCCTCGGTGATCTGCTGGGCCAGTTCCCGGGTGGGCGCCATGACCACGGCCTGCGGATATTTCTTCTCCGGGTCCAGCCCTGCGATGAGCGGGATGCCGAAGGCGCAGGTCTTGCCGGTGCCCGTGGGGGCCTTGGCGATGATGTCCCGCCCTTCCATCATAGGGGGAATGGCTTTTTCCTGTACTTCGGTCATCTCGGTAAAGCCCATGCGTTCCACCGCCTGGTGGATCTGCGCGGGCACATTCAATTCACGGTAATCCATGGTGTCTCTCCTGACGTTTCGATTTTCCTTTGCTATCATAGCACATTTTCCGCCAAAAAGGAACACGGACAGCCGCCCTTTGCAGCGGCTGCAAAAAAATGCAGGGCGACCTGTGCAAACGGGAAAAAGGGAGGTATAATGAGGAAAACCCAGGGATGGGCATCTTACAGGAAAAGAGGAAACAATCATGAAAAAAGTGCTTCTTTGTATCTGTGCATGGATGACGGTCCTCTCGCTGGCGGCCTGCAGCGGCGCACCGGCGTCTTCGGCTCCGAGTTCTGTGCCCTCTTCAGATTCGCAGGCCTCTTCGGTCTCTGAAGCTGTGCCGGAATCGGTTTCCGAACCCGCGTCCGAAGCGGCGGATGCGGACTACACCGCCTATTCCATCACCTTTGACGTGCCGGAAGGCTTTGAACAGGTGGACGCCAGCGGCACCGGTGCCAGCGTGATCTACCAGGCGGCGGACGGATCCAGCATCAACGTGGTAATTATGGAAAACAACGGTTCCCTGGCCAGCGACGTGGTCCTGGAAGACCTGGTGGGACCGCTTGAGGATGCGTTCTCCCAGCAGTACGGTGAGGATGTGTACCTGCTGGACGTGGCGTTCAACACCGGCAATCTGGGCCCCTGCCCCTACTACCGGATGGACTACAGTGTGACTGTGGCAGGCGTTGATCTTTACCAGACAGGCATCGGCCTCAACGCCGACCGGGCCTACACCATCACTTTTACTGACACCACCTACGGCAGCTGGAGAGACGCTTTTGAGGCGTCCATCGCATCCATCGAGCCTGTGAAGCAGTGATATTCAACCATTCAAAAAGCCGCCCCTGTGCAAGGGACGGCTTTTTTGGTTGCGGGCAAAAAACAGGGGGGCATTGCCCCCCTTGGTTTCTTTTTCTTTGCAGCGCAGCCGCTTTCTGCGCCGAACATTTGCGCGCGGGTTATTCCGCCTCGCCGGACAGACGGCGCTTCATGATGCCGCTGGCTTTAAAGCCGGGAATCTTTGTGGGCGCCAGCTGGGTGGAGACTTTGGTCTTGGGATTGGTGTAGGCCTTGGTCTGGCGTTCACGCATCTCAAACCGGCCGAACCCGGCGATGGTGACCTTATTTCCGTCCTGAAGCTGATGGATGATGTGGTCGAACACGGAATCCATGACACGTTCCACATCCGCGGCGGACAGCTCCGTCTGCTCCGAAACGGCGGTGATCAGCTGCGATCTTGTCATTTTTTTCAGAACCCCCCTTGTTTCAATCGTGATACCCCTGCCCGGGTTGTTTCTAATTCTCACTATACGCCTGAAAAACGTATATTACAAGACTTTTTTCGAAAAACATCGTATTTTTTTCAACATTTTATTCTTTTTATAGTAAAAATAGCATAAATTTTATTGAATATTTTTAAACTGTTTGTATTTTTATAATTATTTATTCTATTTGTATAATAAGCATTAAAAAACAACGCCCCGCCGCACGGTTTTCGTGCGGCGGGGCGTTGTTGAAAGCATCAGAACAAAGTGGACAGATCCACCAGATCCACGTCCCGCAAAGTGCGTTTTGTGCGCAGGCACTTGATGAGCACCTTGGCGGTATCGATGGCCGTCAGACAGGGAATGGACAGCTCCACCGTCTTGCGGCGCAGCTGCACGCTGTCGTGGGAGGGAATGCGTCCCTTGGAAGAAGTGGACACCACATAGTCCACCAGACCCGACTCCAGCAGATCCCGCAGGTTGGGCCGCTCTTCGCTGAGCTTGCGCACCTCGTTGCAGGCGATCATGTTGCGGCCCAGATGATAGGCCGTGCCGGAGGTGGCATACAGCTTGTAGCCCATGTCCTTGAAGTTCCAGGCAATGTCTTCCAGCTCTTTTTTGTCCGCGTCCTTCACGGTGAGGATGACGCATTTGCCCGGGGTGGGATGACGCAGGCTGTAGCCGGCGCCCACCAGGCCCTTGAGCAGCGCGTCCTCGAAGTTGCGGGCAATGCCCAGCACCTCGCCGGTGCTCTTCATCTCCGGGCCCAGCTGGGTGTCCACGTTGTGCAGCTTTTCAAAGCTGAACACGGGCACCTTGACGGCGCAGTAGTCCCCGGTGGGGTACAGGCCTGTGCCGTAGCCCATGTCCCGCAGCTTTTCGCCCAGCATGCAGCGCACAGCCAGGTCCACCATGGGAACGCCGGTGACCTTGCTGATGTAGGGCACGGTGCGGGAAGAACGGGGATTGACCTCGATGATATACACCTGATCGTTGTACACCACGAACTGAATGTTCATCAGGCCCACCACGTTCAGCGCACGGGCCAGACGGCCGGTGTAGTCCACGATGGTGCCCTTGATTTTCTGCTTCAGGCTCTGGGGCGGATACATGGAGATGGAGTCGCCGGAGTGGATGCCCGCGCGCTCGATGTGCTCCATCATGCCGGGGATGAGGAAGTCCTCGCCGTCACAGATGGCATCCACCTCGCACTCGGTGCCCATCAGGTACTTGTCCACCAGAACGGGGTTGGCCATGTCCACATGGCTGGTGATGATGGCCATGTATTCCTTCACGTCGTTTTCGTTGTAGGCGATGATCATGTTCTGACCGCCCAGAACGTAAGACGGGCGCAGCAGCACCGGATAACCCAGATCGCTGCCCGCGGCCAGAGCCTCTTCACAGGTGAAGACGGTGTGGCCCTTCGGGCGGGGAATGCCGCACTTCTCCAGCAGCTCGTCAAAGCGCTCGCGGTCCTCGGCCTCGTCGATGGCGTCGGCGCTGGTGCCCAGGATCTTCACACCCATTTTGGCCAGATGCTTGGTCAGCTTGATAGCCGTCTGGCCGCCGAACTGGACGACGCAGGCCCAGGGTTTTTCCGTGGCAATAATGTGCTCCACACTTTCCGGCGTCAGGGGGTCAAAGTACAGACGGTCGCCGGTATCGAAGTCAGTGGAGACCGTCTCGGGGTTGTTGTTGACGATGATGGCCTCGCACCCGTGCTCCTTCAGCACCCAGGTGCAGTGGACCGAGCAGTAGTCGAACTCGATGCCCTGACCGATGCGGATGGGGCCGGAGCCGAACACCAGCACCTTTTTCTTGTCCGTGGGGTGGGCGGCGATAAACTCGGCCGCCTCGTTCTCCTCGTCGAAGCTGGAATAGAAATAAGGCGTTTTTGCGCTGAATTCCGCGGCGCAGGTATCCACCATCTTGAACCCGGCCACGCTCTTTTCAAAGGGCAGCTCCTTGAGGCCGCAAAGGCGCAGGATGGTTTTGTCCATGAAGCCCTGCTTTTTGGCCTTGCGGTAAAGCTCTTCGGTCAGGCCGCCGTTTTTCAAAGCCAGTTCCGTATCGGCCAGCTTTTTCAGCTTGGACAGGAACCACTTGTCGATTTTGGTGATGTCGTAGATCACGTCAAAGCTGACGCCGCGCTTGATGGCCTCGTACACGGTAAAGGACCGGTCCGAGTCACAGCGGTGCAGACGCTGGACGATCTCCTCGTCGGGCAGGCTCTCCAGCTCCGGCAGGGTCATGGTCTCCAGGCCCAGCTCGATGGAGCTGACGGCTTTCATCATGGCGTGCTCGAAGCTGCTGGCGATGGCCATTACCTCGCCGGTGGCCATCATCTGGGTGCCCAGGTCCTTCTTGGCGTACACGAACTTGTCAAAGGGCCATTTGGGGAACTTGACCACGCAGTAGTCCAGCGCGGGCTCAAAGCAGGCGCAGGTCTGGCCGGTGACGTCGTTGGGGATCTCGTCCAGGCTGTAGCCGATGGCGATTTTGGTGGCCACTTTGGCGATGGGATAGCCCGTGGCCTTGGACGCCAGCGCCGAAGAACGGGACACACGGGGGTTGACCTCGATGACCGCGTATTCGAAGCTGTCGGGTTTCAAAGCGAACTGGCAGTTGCAGCCGCCCTCGATGCCCAGCTCGGTGATGATGTTCAAGGCGCTGGTGCGCAGCATCTGGTATTCCTTGTCGGACAATGTCTGGCTGGGGGCCACCACGATGGAGTCGCCGGTGTGCACGCCCACGGGGTCAAAGTTTTCCATGTTGCAGACGGTGATCACGTTGCCCTTGCCGTCCCGCATGACCTCGTACTCGATCTCTTTCCAGCCGGCGATGCATTTTTCGATGAGCACCTGATGGATGGGCGACAGGCGCAGGCCGTTGGTGCCGATCTCCCGCAGAGACTCCTCGTCGTCGCAGATGCCGCCGCCGGTGCCGCCCATGGTGAAGGCGGGCCGCACGATGACCGGATAGCCGATGACCTTGGCAAAGTCCAGCGCGTCGTCCAGACTTTCCACCACTTTGGAAGGAATGACCGGCTCGCCCAGTTTCTCCATGGTGTCCTTGAACAGCTGGCGGTCTTCGGCGCGGTCAATGGTGTCGGGCTTGCAGCCCAGCAGACGCACGCCCGCCTTTTCCAGATAGCCGTTGCGGTACAGCTCCATGGCCAGGTTCAGCCCCATCTGACCGCCCAGGTTGGGCAGGATGGAGTCGGGTTTTTCCTTTTCGATGATGCGCTCCAGAATCTCCACGGTCATGGGCTCCACATACACCCGGTCGGCGATGTTGGGGTCCGTCATGATGGTGGCGGGGTTGGAGTTGACCAGCACTACTTCGATGCCCTCGCTTTTCAGAGCGCGGCAGGCCTGGGTGCCGGAGTAGTCAAATTCGGCCGCCTGGCCGATGATGATGGGGCCGGAACCGATGACCAGCACCTTTTTAATGGATGGATCTTTGGGCATCTCAATGGCCCCCTTTCATCATGGATACAAATTCGTCAAACAGATACGCCGTGTCCCGCGGGCCGCCGCAGGCCTCGGGATGGAACTGCACGGTGAAGCAGGGCATGTTTTTATAGCGCACGCCCTCCACGGTGCCGTCGTTGGCGTTCACGTGGCTCACTTCGGCAATGGATGTGTCCACCGTGTCCGCCACCACTGCATAGCCGTGGTTCTGGCTGGTGATGAAGGTGCGGTTTTTGGCGAAATCGGTGACCGGCTGGTTCACGCCGCGGTGGCCGTATTTCAGCTTGGCGGTTTTGGCGCCCATGGCCAGCGCAGTCAGCTGATGGCCCAGGCAGATGCCGAACACCGGCTTGTTCATGGCCAGAATGTCTTTCAGATTCTCAATGATCTGCACGTTTTCGGCCGGGTCGCCGGGGCCGTTGGACAGCATGATGCCGTCCACGTTCAGCTCTTTCAGCCGCTGGGCGGTGGTGCGGCCGGGCACCAGCGTCACCTTGCAGCCGCGCTGTACCAGGCTGCGCAGAATGTTGCGCTTGTAGCCGAAGTCCATCAGGGCCACATGGAACTCGCCCTCTTCGTGATAGGTCTCCTCGTGGTCCACGGTGACGCTGTCCACCGCATCGGTGACCGCGTAGGCGCGGATGCGCTCCATCAGCGCCGTGTCGGCCAGGGCGGCCTCGGCACTGTCGTACTCCGTGGTCAGCGCGCCGTTCATCACGCCGGATTCGCGGATGATGCGGGTCAGCCGGCGGGTGTCCACGCCCTGCAGGCCGATGATGTTCTGCTGTTTCAAAAAGGCGTCCAGCGTCTCTTTGCAGCGGAAGTTGGACGGTGCGTCACACACTTCGCGCACAATGTAACCGAAGGCATGGATGCGGCAGGACTCCGCGTCCTCGCCGTTCACGCCATAGTTGCCCACCAGGGGGTAGGTCTGGGTGATGATCTGGCCGTAATAGCTGGGGTCGGTGAGCGTTTCCTCGTAGCCCACCATGCCGGTGTTGAACACCACCTCGCCCACGCTGGTGCCCGCGGCGCCAAAGTTTTCGCCCTCGAACACCATGCCGTTGGCCAGTACCAGATATGCTTTCATGGAAATCCCTCTTTTCTGTGCGGTATTCAAAAGGCGTTTACAGGGTCTGTTTGGCCTGCTCTTTCATTTTGCGGCTGCCCAGATGCACCAGAGGCAGCTTGCCCTCTTTGCAGATGGGGCATTCCTCGGGCAGGTAGTTGGGCAAATCCAGCTTCACGGCGCTGGCCAGAATGGGGATGGGAGACGGAGCTTCCGCCTTGGTGCGGTCCACCACGCACACGATGCCCAGGCATTCGCCGCCGGCCTCTTCAATGACGCGCTTGGTCTCCAGAGAAGAGATGCCCGTGGTGACCACGTCTTCGGCGATGATGCATTTTTCACCCGGCTGGATGGCAAAGCGCTTCAGGGTCATGACGTTGTCCACACGCTCGGTGAAGATGGCGCGCTTGCCCAGCTGGCGGCCCAGCTCGTAGGCGTAGACGATGCCGCCCATGGCCGGGCCGACGATCACGTCCACATCCAGGTCTTTCAGCTGCTCGGCCACGTTCTCCATGACCAGGGCGCATTTGTCGGGATACTGCTGCAGGAAAGCCATCTGGCAGTAGGCGGAAGAGTGACGGCCCGAGGACAGCAGGAAGTGGCCCTCCAGGAAGGCGTCGCAGGATTTGAGAATTTCCAGTGCGTTGTTCATGATGATGCTCCTTTTATATCTTGAAAAATATCCGTTTGCTTGTTACACCCGGGCCGCGCCGCGGATCTCGTCCAGGGTCTTGACGCCGTGGGCGTCCATCCAGCCGGCGATGCCGTCCGCAATTTTCTCGCAGGCTTTCGGGTCCATGAAATTGGCTGTGCCCACCTGCACCGCCGTGGCGCCGGCCATGATGAACTCCAGCGCGTCGCGGGCGGTGGCAATGCCGCCCAGGCCCACCACGGGCACCTTGACCGCGCCGCACACCTGATAGACCATGCGCAGGGCGATGGGCCGGATGGCCGGACCGGACAGGCCCGCAAATACATTATGGAACACCGGACGCCGTTTTTCAAGGTCAATGGCCATGGCCTGGAAGGTATTCACCAGGCTGAGGCCGTCGGCCCCGGCTTCCTCGCAGGCCAGCGCCATCTCCACAATGTTCTCGGCGTTGGGGCTGAGCTTGACGATCATGGGTTTCGAGGTGCACTTGCGCACCCGGCTGACCACCTCGCGGGCGCTCTCGGCCTTGACGCCGTAGGCGATGCCGCCGGCCTTCACGTTGGGGCAGGAGATGTTCAGCTCGATGAAGTCGATGTCGGTTTTGTCCAGCAGGCGGGCGCCCTCTTCGTAAGTCTCGATGGTGGAGCCGCCCAGGTTGGCCATGGACGCGCAGCCCAGCTGCAGCATCTGGGGCAGTTCGTTGTCAATGAAGTGCTGCACACCCGGGTTCTGCAGGCCGATGGAGTTGATGAGGCCCGAGGGCGTCTCCCACAGGCGCTCGCCCTCGTTGCCGTACTTGCCTTCCAGCGTCAGGCCCTTGCCGGACACGGCGCCCAGCTTTTTCAGATCCACGATGTTCTCGTATTCCACGCCGAAGCCGAAGGTGCCGGAGGCGGCGATGACCGGGCTTTGCAGGGTCTTTCCGCACAGGTTCACGCGCAGATCAGCCATAGAACACACTCCCCTCGAACACGGGGCCGTCCTTGCATACGGACACGCCGCCGTTTTTGGACTTGCAGGTGCAGCCCAGGCACGCGCCCAGACCGCAGGCCATTTTGGCCTCTTTGCTGACGTACACCCGCACCCCTTTGGCCAAGCACATGCGGGCCACTTTTTCCATCATGATCTCGGGTCCGCAGGTGTACACCACGTCAAACTGCTCCGGGTCCAAAAGGTCGGTGACAAAACCGTGGTGGCCCACCCGGCCTGTGTCCGTGGCGATCTGCACATTGTCGCACACGGCCGCAAAGGCCGCCAGGCGATAGGGCTCGTCCCGGAAGCCGGCGAAGAAGTGCACTTCGGCCCCCGCGTTTTTCAGTTCCTTTGCCAGCTGCAGCAGCGGCGCGGTGCCGATGCCGCCGCCCGCCAGAGCCACCTTTTTCCCCTCGATGGGAAAGCCGTTGCCCGCGGGGCCGGTCAGCTGCAGATGGTCGCCGGTGCCCAGGGCCGCCAGCTTTTCGGTACCGGTGCCCTTGACCTCGTACAGGAAAGAGATCTCCCGCAGTTCCGGGTCAAAGCTGTGCAGGCTGATGGGGCGGGACAGAAGCGGCGCTTCGTCTGCGCCCCAGGCGCGCAGCATGTAGAACTGCCCCGCTTTGGGCGCGGGGGTGGACGCGTCCCACAAAGCGGTCAGCAGCAGAATGTTCTCCGCCTGCTTTTCATTGCGCAGGACCACAACTTCACAGTTTGCTGCACGCATCCGCAATGGCCTCCTTCATGTTCACGCACTCGTTGTAAGCGGCCTCGGCAAAGCCGGTGCCGGGCTGTTTTTTGTACGCCAGCAGAATGCCGCGGCTGGAGTTCACGGTGCCGCCGTTTCCGTTGGACAGGTACTGGGCGATGTCCTCGGCCTTGCCGCCCTGGGCGCCGTAGCCGGGGATCAGGAAGAACGCATCCTTGTATTTGGCGCGGATCTCCTTGGCCTCTTCGATGTGGGTGCCGCCGATGACGAGCCCCACGCTGGAGTAGCCGTGCTCGCCCAGGTAGTCCCGGCCGAAAGCGGTCAGCTTGTCGCCCACCAGATCGTACACGTGGCGGCCGTCGGCCAGCTTTTCGTATTCAAAGTCCCTGGCGCCGCCGTTGGAGGTGCGGCACAGCACAAACACGCCCTTGCCTTTTTCCCGCATGTACTTGGTGTAGGGCTCGATGGAGTCCATGCCCATGTAGGGAGCCAGCGTCATGAAATCGGCCTCAAAGTCCCCCTCGAAATGGGCCTTGGCGTACATTTCGGCGGTCTTGGCAATGTCGCCGCGCTTCACGTCCGCAATGACGGGCAGGTTGCGGCTGCGCAGATAGGCCAAGGTGTTTTTGTAGGCGGTCAGGCCGTCCAGCCCGTAGGACTCGTAGTAAGCGATCTGCACTTTATAGCAGCCGGCCACCTCTTTGGTGGCCTCGATGATCTCTTTGTTGAAGCGGAAGATGTTTTCCCCGGCGGTCAGGGCCGAATCCACAAAATCCTCCGGCAGGTAGGTAAAATCGGTGTCCAGACCCACGCACACCGGGCCACGGGCTTCCACAGCTTCGTACAGTCGGTCCATTTGCAGCATTTTCATATCCTCCGTTTACAGTTCGTTGTAGGTGATAACGCCGGCTTTGACGGTGGCTTTCACCTTGCCGTACAGCGTCAGGCCGTCGTAGGGTGTGTTGTGGCTTTTGCCGGCGAACTCGTCCTTGTTGACCACATAGGCATGCTCCAGGTCCACCAGGACCACGTCACCGTCGTATCCCTCGGCCAGAAGGCCCTTGTTCAGGCCCAGAATTTCGGACGGTCCCTTGCTCATCATGCGGGACAGCGTCTCCAGCGGCAGGCCGCACTGGCGGCACAGCTTTGTATAGCACACGCTGAAGGCGGTCTCCAGCCCCACCATGCCCGGCGCGCCCTTGGCCTTATCCTCGGGCGAATGGGGCGCGTGGTCCGTTCCGATGGCCTCCACTTCCCCGGCGGCCATGGCCTCGATCAGATATTCCACGTCCTCTTTTTTGCGGATGGGCGGGTTGACCCGGAAGCCGTTGTCGTAAAACCAGATGTGATGGGGCGTGACCTCGCTGGTGACCTTAACGCCCCGGCGCTTTGCCCGGATGACTTCCTCCATGGCCTCTTTGGTGCTGACGTGGCACATGTGCAGCTTTGCGCCCGTGGCCTCGGCAATATAGATGTTGCGCACCGTCTCCAGATTTTCGGCCAGCCGGTAGTCGATGGGCGACAGGTCCATGTCCTCGGCGTGGCTCATGACGGTCAGGCCCTTTTCGGCGGCGATGGTCATGGCCTCATACATGACCTTGGAGTCCCGCACGCCCCGGCCGTCCTCGGAAATAAAGCGCAGATTCGGGGGCAGAACCGTGAGATGGCTGACGGTTTTGCCGTCAAAGTCCTTTGTGATGGAGATGCACTGGTTGATGTCGCACAGGCCGATGTGCCTGGCGTCATCCATCAGGCTTTGGGCAATGGCCGCCGACGAGCACACGGGCTTTGTGTTGGCCATGCAGTTGACAAAGGTGTAGCCGCCCCGGGCCGCCGCCCGGGACCCGCTGGTCAGGTCTTCCTTGTACTCGAAGCCCGGGGTGCGGAAGTGGCAGTGGGTGTCCACAAAGGCGGGCAGCAGCACAAGGCCGCCCGCGTCCAGCACGGGGCCGTCGGCCTGCAGGTCTTTTCCCACCGCGGTGATGGTTCCGTTTTCAATGAGCACGTCCCCCTCGCGGACGCCCAGCGCGTCCGCCAGCATTGCGTTGCGAATGAGCATGTGGTTCCTCCTTTTGGGCAAAAAAAAACTTTTCCACAAAAAGGGAAAAGTTTAAAAGACGATAAAACGGCCAGGGCCTTTGGACTGATTCAACAAAAACACACTGCACAGCGTCATTCCGCGGCTCCTCCGTCTTCATTTTGTTCCATAGTATTTTAGCATTGGTCCGACAGATTGTCAATCGGAATCCGATGTAAAACATAACGGGCCGTGACGGGGTTTTTCTGTGTGTAATCCACAAAGGCGATCTGGCGCGCCGCGTACAGCACGGCCACACCCCGGCGCACGCCGGGTTTGGGGGCGGTGGCGGGGTTTTGGGCCAGCGCGCGCACCGCCTTTGCCAGCAGCGGGTCCTTCACCTGCAGGCAGGCGGGCAGACGGCCCGTGGCGTTGGTGGCCAGCCGGTCGCAGACCAGGGTGTCCCGCAGGCACTGGCTGTCCACGCCGGGCAGTGTTTTGCAGAATTCGTACAGACGGGCGGTGTATCCGTCCAGATCCAGGCGCACCGTGACGCCCGCAGCCCTGCCCAGCGCCGTGTAGAAGGCAAAGGGCGTCAGGCCTGTGGCGTCCAGAACGTACTGCGCCGTGTGCCGGAACCGGCGGGAGTTGTACACCCGCTCCAGCGCGTCCTCGGTTTGGTGCAAAAGCGCCAGGTCCTCTTCGCTCAGCCAGGGCGTGGAACGCACCTCATACGGAGGAAGCGGAGAAAATTCGCAGGGATACTGTTCCGTTTCTTCCCGCATGGCGGCCCCGTGCAGCAGTTTCAAAAAGCCCAGCTGCAGCATGGACGCGCCCAGAGCGTAGCCCTCGTTGAAGCTGTCGGCAAAGGCGGCCAGATCCTCGAAGGGCAGGCCGGCGATCAGATCAATGTGGATGTGCATGTTCTCCATGGCCACCAGCCGCCGGATGTTCTGCTTCAGCACCCGGGTATCGGTTTTGCGGCGCACGGCCTCCAGCGTTCGCTCGCAGAAGGACTGCATGCCGATCTCCAGCTGCACCGCGCCCACGGGCATGCGCTCCAGCAGGCGGAAGGTCTCCTCCTGCAGAATATCCCCGGCGATCTCAAAGTGGAAGCACACCCCGGCGGGGATGTCCCGGCCGTAGTGCTCCAGGATAAATGCCAGAATGGCGTTGGCGTGGCGGGGGTTGGCGTTGAAGGTGCGGTCAATGAACTTGACGGTCTTCGCCCCGGAATTGGCCAGGGTCAGAATGTCCCGGAATGCCCGGTCCAGCGGGAACCAGCGGGGTTTGCCGCACCGGCCCGACAGACAGAAGGCGCAGGAATAAGGGCAGCCGCGGCTGGTCTCCAGATAGGCGATGCGGCCGTTCAGCGCCGACAGGTAGCGGGGCGTATAGGGGCTGGGCACGTCGCCCGGCAGCACGCAGGGCGCACGTTCCACCACTTCGTCCCCCACCCGGCCGCACAGACCGGGAATGTTCCCGGCCATGGGGTCCTGCCCGGCGGCCAGGCACCGCAGAAAGGCGGGCACGCTCTCCTCGCCTTCCCCGGACAGCACGTAATCCACCTGGCTGCTGCGGCGCAGCACATCCCCCGCGTTGTAGCTGACCTCGGGTCCGCCCAGCGCCACCACGGTTTGGGGCAGGCGCTGTTTCACCTGTGCGGCCAGCGCCAGCGTCTCGGTGATGTTCCACAAATAGCAGGAAAACGTCACCACCGACGGCGCGCCCTCACACAGGCGTTCCAACACGGCGGCGGGCGGCTCGTTGATGGTGCCCTCCACCACCCGGACCCGGTCCGCCAGTTCGGGGGCATGGGTCTCCACCCCTGCCGCCAGGCACCAGGGCGCCAGCGAGGAGTGAATGTATTTTGCGTTGATGGCGCACAGCGCCGCGGAAAAATCCATAAAAATGCTCCTTGCACAAAAGCGGGCGCGAAAACGCGCCCGCCGCTCATTCGGTTCTTTGATAGGCCAGCCGCTGGCTCCCGTCGGAGCGCAGGCGGATGACACCGCAGTACACAAACCCGTTCTTGGCCAGCGCCCGCTGCATGGGAGCGTTGTCCCGGTGGGTGTCCATGCGCAGATTGGGACACCGGGCAAAGCACCAGTCCATACAGAAACCGGCCGCACCCCGGCCCGGCACCGCCACGGCCACCCGGTGCAGCACCCCATAGGGGCCGTCCGCCTTCCACGCGCCGTCAATGTGCGCGTAATCCGGTTCCGTCTCTTCCCCGCTGACGGGCGGGCGGAACAAAAAGGCCGCGCACAGGGTCTGTCCGTCCTCGCACACATAGCTCTCGCCCCGGGCGGCGTCCTCTTCCAGCATGGCGCGGGAAGGATAACCCGCCCGCCACTGAGTGGGGTTGCCGTTCTCCGCCATAAAGCGACGGGCGTCGGCGTACAGTGCCTCCAGCCGGGGCAGATCCTCTGCCACGGCGCGCCGCACGGTCATCACAGCAGCACCACGCCCGCGGCCTCACAGGCTTCGCGGGTGGCTTTGTCCCACAGGGACACCTGCACCTCGCCCACATGGGCCTTGCCCAGCAGCAGCATGCACAAACGGCTCTGGCCGATGCCGCCGCCGATGGTCAGGGGCAGTTCATCCCGCAGAAGCGCCGCGTGGAAGGGCAGCTTTGCCCGCTCCTCGCATCCAGCCAGCCGCAGCTGGCGGGCCATGCTCTCGGCGTCCACACGGATGCCCATGCTGGAGATCTCCAGCGCGCAGCCCAAGGGTTCGTGCCAGAACAAAAGGTCGCCGTTCAGCTGCCAGTCGTCGTAGTCCGGGGCGCGGCCGTCGTGGGGTTTGCCGCTTTTCAGCGCGCCGCCGATCTGCTCCACAAACACCGTTTTATACTCTTTGCACACGGCGTTCTCCCGCTCTTTCGGGGTCAGGTCCGGATACTTGTCCTCCAATTCCTGACTGGTGAAGAAGGTCACGTCCCGGCACAGGGTGGTGTCCAGTGCGCCGAACTGCCATTTCAGCTCGTCCAGCGTGCCGCAGATGGCGTTGACGATGTCCTGCACCGTGCGGCGCAGGAAGGCCTCGTTGCGCATCTCCCGGCTGATGACCTTCTCCCAGTCCCACTGGTCCACATAGATGGAATGCAGATTGTCCATCTCCTCGTCCCGGCGGATGGCGTTCATGTCCGTCACCAGGCCGTTGCCCACGTGAAAATCGTACTCGTGAAGCGCCAGGCGCTTCCATTTGGCCAGGCTGTGCACCACCACGGCCTCGCGCCCGATGGCGGGCACGTCAAAGGTCACCGGCCGCTCCACGCCGTTCAAATCATCGTTCAAACCCGTGGCCGGGTCCACAAACAGCGGCGCGGTGACGCGCTTGAGATGCAGCGCGGCGCACAATTTGGTTTGAAAAATCTGTTTGATGAGGCCGATGGCCTTCTGGGTGTCGTACAGTCCCAGAACCGGCGCATAGCCCTGCGGAATCACTGTTCCCATGGTTTCTTCCCCCTCTGTGCGGCCCGAAAGCGGCCGCTTTGTTCTTTATTATAAGGGACGCGGACGTGACGGTCAATTCTAGATCACTTTTTTCTCTTTCCACTTGCCCCGGGCAAACCGGATGACAAAGCAGACGGACCGGAAGGCCCAGTCCAGCAGCATGGCGATCCAGATGCCTACCGCGCCCATGCCCATCTGCGCACCCAGCAGATAGCCGGACCCGAACCGGAACGCCCAGATGGAAAAGATGGACACCGACATGGTGAACCGCACGTCTCCGGCGGCGCGCAGCGCGTTGGGCAGCGTAAAGGACGCGGGCCACAGCAGCATGGCAAAACCGTCGTGGATCCACACCAGCGTTGTGGCCAGGGCCGCCGTCTCGGGCGAAAGGGTATACAGCCCCAGCAGGAAGGGCAGCCCCAGCAGAATGGATGCATTCAGCACGCCGCCCATGAGATACACAAGCCCCAGCAGTTTTTTGGCGTAACGGGACGCCTGGCGGGTGTCTCCCGCGCCAATGCAGCGGCCCACCACGGTGATCATGGCCAGGTTGATGGCGTCGCCCGGGATGCAGCCCAGGCCGTCCAGATTGTTGGCCACCGCGTTGGCCGCGATCTGCACGGTGCCGAAGCCGGCGATGATGGCCACCACCATGATGCGGCCCAGCTGAAACAGACTGTTTTCCACGGCACTGGGAATGCCGATGCGCAAAATCTTGCGCACCAGAGCCCCGTCGGGGCGGCGGGCCTGGGACAGGCGCAGCGGCAGCGGATTTTCCGCCCGGCACAAAAGTCCCGTCAGCGCGATGCAGCCCAGCACACGGGCCAGCAGCGTGGGCAGAGCCACGCCCGCCACGCCCAGGTGCAGCACGTACACGCACAGGGCGTTGCCCGCAATGTTGAACACGTTCATGCCCGCGCTGATGAGCATGGAGATGCGGGTGTTGTTCTGGCAGCGGAACAGCGCGGCCGAGGCGTTGTACACCGCCAGGAACGGATAGGACAGCGCGGTGATGAGCCAGTACAGCATGGCCGCGTCCATCACGTCGTCCTCAATGGCGCCGAAGGCAAGGCGCAGAATGGGCGCCCGCAGGCTCACCGCCAGCAGCGCCACTGCCAGCGAGATCAGAATGGTCAGCAGCACCAGCTGCCCGGCCGAGCGCTGGGCCTCGTCCCTGCGCCGCGCGCCCAGAAACTGGCTGGTGACCACGGCGCCGCCGGTGGCCAGCGCCGCAAACAGGTTGGAAATCAGCAGGTTCAGCATGTCCACCAGCGACACGCCTGAAACCGCCGCCTCGCCCACCGCCGAAACCATCATGGTATCGGCCATGCCCACGGCCACCACCAGAATTTGTTCGATCACCAGCGGCACCAGCAGGCTGCGCAGCTGCGCATTGGAAAACAGCGGTTTGTCCGCCTGTAAAGCACTCGTCATAGGTCTTTCACACTCCCCGGATACCGTTATACCACGTTCGGAACCAAATGAGAAGAGAAAAAGGACTTTTCCCCCGGCCCGCACGGGTGTATAATGAAACAAAAAGCCTTGGAGGACGTTTTTATGCTTCGTTTTGCCATTCTGACCGCGGGCAACATCGCCCACCACATGGCCCGGACTGTGGCAGCCGTGCCCGGTGTGGTGGAGCCCTACGCCATTGCCGCCCGGGACAAACAGCGCGCCGCAGACCTGGCCGCTGAGTGCGGTTTTGCCAAAAGCTACGGCAGCTACGAGGAACTGATGGCCGACCCCCTCGTGGACGTGGTATACATCGGCAGCACCCACAACCTGCACGCGCAGCATGTGCGCATGGCCCTGAACGCGGGCAAGCATGTGCTGTGTGAAAAGCCCCTGACCGTGAACGCCGCCCAGGCACGGGAGCTGTTCGCCCTGGCGGATGAAAAAAACCTTCTGCTGACTGAGGCCACCTGGACCCGCTTCCAGCCTGCGGCCCGTGCGCTGCGGGAGATTTTGGATTCCGGCGAGATCGGCCGGGTGGTGGGTCTCACCGCCAACATGGGCTGCGCGGTGGCCCACAAACCCCGCATCGCCTTGCCGGAATTGGCGGGCGGCGTGCTGCTGGACCTGACCATCTACCCGCTGACCATTGCGGACATCGCCCTGGGCCAGCCGCTGGGCGCACCCAAAGGCCTGTGCGCGAAGAACGAAAACGGGCTGGACGTGCAGGAAGCCGTGCAGCTGGAATACGAGGGCGGCCGGCTGGCCAGCTTCTTTGTCAGCGGCCGCGCCGTGCTGGACAACACCGCCACGGTGTGGGGCGAACAGGGCCGCGTGACCCTGGAGGCCGATTTCTGGCACACCCAGGCGCTGACCGTGGAGAGTCCCAGTGGCCTGCGCCGCGTGGAACTGCCCTTCGACGCCACCGGCTATGAGTACGAAGTGCGGGCTGTGGCCGCGGCGCTGGAAAGCGGCGCCCGGGAGTGCCCCGACATGCCCCGGTCCGCCACGCTGCGAATTCTGGAGCAGATGGACGCCCTGCGCGCCGCATGGGGCATCCGCTATCCTTTTGAATAAGCATCCCAAAAGGCCGGGTTCTGCGAACCCGGCCTTTTTCTGCGTCTTATTGCTCCATGGCCTTTTCGGCGAAGGTGTTGTTCACCACTTCTTCCCAGGGGGCGGTCTGGGTCAATTCGCCCGCCTCGGTCATCACGGTCTGCAGCAGATCAAAACTCTCCCTCGTCATCACCGGGTCCGTGCTGTATGCGCCGATGTCCTTGTAGCGCTGCACCGCGCTTTCCAGCAGCTCCAGATCCGTGTCGGCAAAGCTGTCCTGCACCGCTTCGGCCACTTCCCGGGCGGTGTGCTCCTGCACCCACTGCTGGCCCTTGTACACGGCGTTGGTAAACCGCTGCACAAGGTCCGCGTTCTCCGCCAGATAGCTCTTTTTGGCAAAATAGGCGGTGTACGGGATCTCGCCGGCCTCGTCGCCTACAGCCGCCACGATGTAGCCCTTGCCCTCAGCCTGCACGGCGCTGGCCGTTGGCTCGAACATGGTCACGTAGTCCCCGGTGCCGCCCAGGAACGCGCCGGTCATGTTGTCAAACTGCACGCTGGTGTCCAGGTTCATGTCCGTGGCGGGGTCCATGCCGTTTTTGCGGATGGCGTACTCAAAGGCCATATAGGGAACGCCGCCCTTGCGGCCGGGCAGAATGTGCGCGCCCTTCAATTTGTCCCAGGTGAAGGCGTCGTCCGACTGGCGGGCCACCAGAAAACTGCCGTCCCGCTTTGTCATCTGGGCGAACACCTGGGTGAAGTCCTCTTTGCCCTCGTTGTATACGTAGATGCTGGCCTCCGGCCCTGCAAAACCGATGTCGATGCTGCCGGAGAGCACCGCGCTCATCACCTTGTCGGCGCCGCCTCCGTTGGACAGCTCCACGTCCAGGCCTTCCTCCTCAAAGAAGCCCAGCGCCATGGCCGCGTACTGGGGTGCGTAAAAGATGGAATGCGTCACCTCACACACCGTGACTTTCTCCAGCGAAGCCTCGCTGCGCCCGCAGCCCGTCAGGGCGCCCAGGCACAGAACCGCCGTCAGGGCCAGGGCAATCATCTTGTTTCTCATAGACTATACACCTATCCTTTCTATGTATGCAGAACGGCACGCGCCGCCTCTGTCGCTTGAATGGGGCCTTTTGCCCCTTTTCAACGCCTGTTTTTTCGCTATACTGAAGATAGGAACTTTTGGAAGGAGTGCAACGACCATGGAAAAGCGCTATGAAAAAACTTCTCTTCTGGACATTTCTCCCACCCCGTGTCCCTGCGGGTCCGCCCGCCGCGCCTTTGCCGACCTGCCGGGAAGCGCCGCCTCGCTTCACTGCGTGGAGATCAAGCAGGATTCCCGCGTTCACTACCATGTGCACCACACCGAGATCTATCTGATTCTGGAGGGGACCGGCCACATGGAGCTGGACGGCGAACAGGTCCCGGTCAAACCCTTTGACGCCGTGTACATCCGCCCGGGCTGCCGCCACCGCGCGGTGGGGCAGCTGAAGGTCATCAACATTCCCATCCCCGCCTTTGACCCCGCGGACGAATATTTTGACTGACCGTTAAGCGCCGCGGCCCCAGCGGCGTTCCGCCAGGCGCTGGGCCAGCACCACGCTTTCGTACATCAGCGCGGCCAGCACTGCCAAAATCAGAACGCTGGACATGACCAGATCCAGCTGGAACACCTGCCCGCCGTAGACGATCAGGTAGCCCAGGCCCGCTTTGCTGACCAGGAACTCGCCGGCGATCACCCCCACCAGCGACAGGCCGATGTTGATCTTCAGCGAATTGAACAGGGTGCTCAGGTTGGCAGGCAGCACGATTTTTGCAAAGATCTGCCGTTTGGAAGCCCCGAACGTGCGGGCCATTTTGATCAGTTCCGGGTCGGTGGAGCGGAAGCCGGCCAGCATTTCCAGCACCGTGACCACCAGCGAAATGGCCAGTGCCATGAAGATGACCGCCCGGGTGCCCGCCCCGGCGATCAGAATGATGACCGGCCCCAGGGCGATTTTGGGCAGGCTGTTGAGCACCACCAAGTACGGTTCCGCCACACTGGAGGCAAAACCCGACCACCACAGCACCACCGCGATGACGAGCCCCAGTATCACGCCCAGCAAAAAACCCGTCAGCGTCTCGTACAGAGTGACGCCGATGTGCACCAGCAGATGGTTTTGGGACATGTTCAAAAGGGTCTCCAGAATTCGTGTGGGCTGACTGAGAATGAAACTGTCGATGATGCCCACCCGGGCCAGCCCTTCCCACAGAAGGAAAAACGCCGCCAGTATGCCGATTTGGCAGCCGAGTACCCGCCGTTTGCGGCGACGGCGGCGGCTGAGGTACTCCGCGCGCTCGCGGGAGACCCCGGTTTCATGTTGTCTCATTTTGGCTCAGCTCTTTCCATATGTAGTCAAAGTATTTGGCGAAATTCGGATGCGAGCGGCAGCCCAGGGGCGTGCGCTGCGGCCCGAAGTCGATGGGCAGAATGTCCTGCACCCGGGCGGGCCGTGCAGACAGGATCATGACCCGGTCGCCCATGCTGATGCTCTCGGGAATATCGTGGGTGACCATCAGTGTGGTGACGCCTTCCTTTTTCAAAATGGCGTACACATCGTCGGTGACGGTCAGCCGCGTCTGATAGTCCAGGGCTGAAAACGCCTCGTCCAGCAGCAGAATGTCCGGTCCTGCCGCCAGCGTGCGGATCAGCGCGACGCGCTGGCGCATGCCGCCCGACAGCTGCCGCGGATATTTTTCCACAAATTCCGCCAGGCCGTAGGTCTCCAAAAGCCGCACGGCCCGCTGCACATTTTCGGGCGTTTTGGCCTGCTGGATCTCCAGCCCGAACAGAACGTTGTCCAGAATGGTGCGCCATTCCAGAAGATTGTCGCGCTGCAGCATGTATCCCACATGGGGCGATGTGCCCGTCACCACCTCGCCCTCTACCAGCACCCGGCCGCCCGTGGGCTTTACCAGCCCGGCAATGACCGACAAAAGCGTACTTTTGCCGCAGCCGGACGGCCCGACGATGCTGAGGAACTCCCCTTTTTCCACCCCGAAGCTGACGGATTCAAAGGCATTGATCTCGCCGTTTTCCGCCTGATATTTTTCACTTACGTTTTCCGCACGCAAGATTTCCATGTCCGGCCCTCCTTCCGTTTATTATCAGTACATGCAGACAACGCGTTTTTTGCGCCAGAGAACGGAAGATTTTTCAAAAAACAGCCCGGGCGGGCCCTTTTTCGCCCCGAAAACGCAAAGAGGCCGCGGTCCGATGACCGCGGCCTCTTTATTCGTCACTGAGTCTTTCCGCACCCGTATTCGTACATTTTGAAGGCAACTTTTTCCCCCAGCTCCTCATAACATTCCACCAGCTGCAGCAGATCCGCGTCCTCTTCGCCGGTGCCAAGGCGCCTGCCCAGACGGCGCCGGGCGGCATAGGCTTGCTCCAGCAGCGCCGAACACTCGCTGCCCGGTTGGAACAAGCTCTCTACTTCCTTTGCTTCCGGCGGAAAATAGTTCCTGAGATCGTACATTCCCAACAGCAATTCGTAAATACGCCTGGCTTTCAAATCGGTCGCGTTGTTCACTTTGCTTCTCCTTTTCCTTTTGTTAAAATACTTGTTCATGTTGAACAGTGTTTACCAATATTGTCTCCATTCTAACATAAAATAATGAATGTTGAACAGTATTTACCAATTTGAACGGGAGGCCGATGTGTTCAAGATCAAAGCGGATGACGGAACCAACAATCTCTGCGGTGCCAATGTGCGCCGCATCCGACTTTCCAAAACGCCTCGCCTTTCACAGCGGGGGCTGGCGGCGCGCCTTCAGGTGATGGGATACGACGTGGACCACCACATGATCCGCCGCATTGAGACCGGCGAACGTTTTGTCACAGACATCGAACTGGCGCTGCTGGCACAGGCATTGAACACCAGCATCAACGAGCTTTGCCGCGCGCCGGAGGAACCGAAAAAAGCGCCCTGACCGCATCGGGTCAGGGCGCTTTTTGCTTTGAATGTACCGTTTATTCCGGTGCGGTCCAGTTCCGGGCGCGGCCCACCGCTTTTTCCCAGCCGGCCACCTTGCGGGCGGCGGTCTCGGGCTCCATCTGAGGCTGGAACGCGCGGTCCAGCGTCCATCGGCCGCGGATCTCGTCCAGATCCTTCCACACGCCCACGGCCAGCCCCGCCAGGTACGCGGCGCCCAAGGCGGTGGTCTCCCGCACTTTGGGGCGCTCCACCGCCATGCCGGTGATGTCCGCCTGGAACTGCATCAGCAGATTGTTGGCCGAAGCGCCGCCGTCCACTTTCAGCGCGGCAAACCGGGCGCCGCAGTCGGCCTGCATGGCCTCCAGCACGTCCCGGGTCTGATAGGCGATGCTCTCCAGCGCCGCCCGGATGATGTGGTTCCGGTTCACGCCGCGGGTCAGGCCCACAATGGCGCCCCGGGCGTACATGTCCCAATAAGGCGCGCCCAGGCCCGTGAAGGCGGGCACCACATACACGCCCGCGCAGTCCTTCACCTTTCCCGCAAAATACTCGCTGTCGGCGCTCTCGTTGATCAGGCGCATCTCGTCCCGCAGCCACTGAATGACCGCGCCGCCCACAAACACGCTTCCTTCCAGCGCATAGCGCACCTTGCCATCCAGGCCGATGGCCACGGTGGTCAGCAGGCCGTTTTTGCTCTCCACAGGCTGGTCCCCGGTGTTCATCAGAAGGAAGCAGCCGGTGCCGTACGTATTCTTGGCTTCGCCCCGCTCAAAGCAGGCCTGGCCGAACAGCGCGGCCTGCTGGTCGCCGGCGGCGCCCGCCAGCGGCACTTTGGCGCCTCCCATCTCCACATAGCCGTACACACAGCTGGAGTCCCGCACTTCGGGCAGCATCTCCATGGGGATGTCCAGCCAGGAGCAGATCTCCGGGTCCCACTGCAGGGTGTGGATGTTGAACAGCATGGTGCGGGACGCGTTGGTCACGTCGGTGACGTGCACATGGCCGTCCGTCAGTTTCCAGATCAGCCAGGTGTCCACGGTGCCGAACAGCAGTTCGCCCTGCCGGGCCTTTTCCCGGGCGCCGGGCACATTGTCCAGAATCCATTTGATTTTGGTGGCGCTGAAATAGGCGTCGATGAGCAGGCCGGTCTTCTGCTTGATGGCCTCGCTTTTTCCCTGGCGCTCCAGCTCCTCGCACAGGCCTGCGGTGCGGCGGCACTGCCACACGATGGCGTTGTACACCGGGCGGCCGGTGCTCTTTTCCCACACGATGGTGGTCTCGCGCTGGTTGGTGATGCCGATGGCGGCGATGTCCTTGGCGGACAGGCCGCTGCGGGCCAGCACCTCGGTCATCACGCCGTACTGGCTGGCATAAATTTCCATGGGATCGTGTTCCACCCAGCCCTCGCGGGGATAGATCTGTGCATATTCCTTCTGCGCGATGCCCACAATGTTCTGCGCGTCGTCAAAAATCACCGCCCGGCTGGAGGTGGTACCCTGGTCCAGCGCCATGACGTACTGCTTCATAGAGCCGCCTCCTTTTCCGTTACCGCAGCGCGGCGATCAGCGAGATTTTCACCTTGTATTCCGGCACGGCCAAATGCCCCTCGGTCACGCTGCGCACAGGTTCGAACCCGTCTGCGACCCACTGGTCCCACACGGCGTTGAACGCACCGTAATCCGCCATGTCCGCCAGAGTGATGGTGGCGCTGATCACGCGGCTGCGCTCTGTGCCGCCGCGGCACAGAATGTCGTCCAGCTGTTTGAGAACGTCCTGGGTCTGTGCGGTGATGTCCCCCGCAAGATCGGTGGTGGTGATGCCGCTGGTGTACAGCAGATCGCCATACGCCACGCTCAGCGCGCGGCGGCCGTTGGTGCCGTTTCGTTTGATTTCCATAGTGCCATCCTTTCCGGCGGTGCGCCTGCACAACGCCAAAAAACTTTTCATTTCCTGTGAATCCTGCTATAATACTTTTAATTATATGCCCTTTTTGGCAGGCCGCAGGAACTTTACACTTGATTCTGCGTTCATTCTAACATTTTTTGCGAGGAAATGCCATATGAAAAAATGCGCCGCCTGCTTTGCCGCCCTGGTGCTGCTGGTCGTGGTCTGCGCGTCGCCCGCCATGGCCGCGGGCTTTGAGCTGCCCGAGACCGTGAGCCTGACGGCAGCCGAGGTCTACCTTGTCAATCTGGACACGGGCATTGTGGTGTATGAGAAAGACGCCGACACGCCCCGCAGCATTGCCAGCCTGACCAAAATGATGACCGCCCTTCTTCTGATGGAACAGGTGGGGGATCTGGAGAACACGATGATCACGGCCGAGCGCTCTTTGTACACGGGCGCCATCATCGAAGAGGGCTCTTCCACCGCGGACATTCAGCCCGGCGAAACGGTCCGGGCGCTGGACATGCTGTACGCCATGATGCTGCCCAGTGCCAACGAGGCCGCCGAGGCCGTGGGCTATTATCTCAGCGGCGGAAACCTGAACAACTTTTACGCCATGATGAATGCCCGCGCCAAGGAGCTGGGCTGCACCAACACCCAGTTCACCAGCACCAACGGTCTGGTGGACATGGACGGCGGCAACTACTCCACGGCCCACGATTTGTTTTTGATTGCCCAGGAGTGCTGGAAGCATGAAATTTTCCGCACGGTGTGCGGCACCTCGCTGTACTGGATGCCCTTCACGGACAACGCCAAGCACTCCACGGCCGCCTATCCGGAGCAGAATCCGGACGCGGCTTACTTCATCACCACCACCAACCGGATGATCCAGCCCTCGTCGGGGGTTTACCGCAGTTATATCAAAGGCATCAAGACCGGCTCCACTTACGCGGCCGGGCGCAACTTTGTCTCCGCCGCGGTGAACGACAACGGAGAGAGCTTCATCGCCGTGGTTCTTGGCTGCCCCTGGGACGCGGCCGAAGACGGGTACGCCTACAGTTTTCACGACACCGCCGCGCTGTACGACTGGGTGTTTGACAATTTCTCCGTGCGCCCCGCGCTGGAGACGGACGTTCCCATCACCGAAGTGAAGGTGAATTACTCCGCGGACGTGTCCTCGCTGAAGCTGTACCCCGCCAGCGACATGAAGACCATTCTGCCCAACGACAGCGGCGATCTGATGGAATATTCCTTCGACGTGCCTGCCGACGGAGTGGACGCGCCCCTGTCCCAGGGCGACAAAGTGGGCACCCTGACGCTGAGCCTGTCGGGGCAGGTGATCGGCACCGTGGATCTGGTGGCCGGGCAGGACGTGAGCCGCAGCCTGTTTCTGTACGGGCTGGCCCTTGTGAAAAGCGCGCTGACCAGCACGTACGTGAAAGTGGTTGCGGTGCTGACAGTGCTGTTCTTCACCGGATACGGACTGCTGTTCTGGTATGTGAACAAGAAAGAGGCCGAGCGCCGTGCCCGCCGCCGGGACCAGCGCGGACCGCGCAAACCGTGACCAACCGCCCGCGGGCGGAACAATACACCCAAACTGAAAGAAAGCCGGGATCATTTATGACCAATATCAACCAGGAGCGCAACCTTACCCTTTTGATGGATTTTTACGAGCTGACCATGGCCGCGGGCTATTTTGAGGAGGGCTACGCCGACAAGGTCGGCGTGTTTGACATGTTCTTCCGCAAAATTCCCGACGATGGCGGCTTTGCCATCGCGGCCGGACTGGAGCAGTTCTGCCAGATCATCGACAATCTGCACTTCTCCGACGAGGACATCGCCTATCTGCAGAGCAAGGGCTGTTTTTCCCAGCGCTTCTTGGACTACCTGCGGAATTTCCAGTTCCACTGCACCATCTGGGCGGTGGAAGAGGGCACGCCCATCTTCCCGGGCGAACCCATCGTCATTGTGGAGGGCCCGGCCATTGAAGCACAGCTGATCGAAACGCTGCTGCTGGTCACCTTCAATCACCAGAGCCTGATCTGCACCAAGACCAACCGCATCGTGCGGGCCGCCAAAGGCCGCCCCATCATGGAGTTCGGCTCCCGCCGGGCCCAGGGATACGACGCGGCGGTACTGGGCGCCCGGGCCGCGTACATCGGCGGCGTGGTGGGCACGGCCTGCGTCATGGCGGACCGCCAGTACGGCATTCCCGCACTGGGCACCATGGCCCACAGCTGGGTGCAGATGTTCCCCTCGGAGTTCGAGGCCTTCAAGCGCTATGCGGAGCTGTACCCCGACAACTGCACCCTGCTGGTGGATACTTACAACGTGACCCGCAGCGGCATTCCCAACGCCATTCGGGTGTTCAACGAAGTGCTGGCACCCATGGGCAAGCGGCCCAAGGGCGTGCGCATCGACTCCGGCGACATCGCCTATCTGTCCAAGCGGGCGCGCCGCATGCTGGACGAAGCCGGCTACCCGGACTGCGGCATCTGCGCTTCCAACTCGCTGGACGAGTACATTGTGCGGGACCTTTTGGTGCAGGGCGCGCAGATCGATTCCTTCGGCATTGGCGAGAACCTGATCACCTCCAAATCCACGCCGGTGTTCGGCGGCGTGTACAAGCTGGCCGCCGTGAAGGACGGCGACGTGTACACCCCGAAGATCAAGATCAGCGAATCGGTGGAGAAGATCACCACTCCGCACCTGAAAAATCTGTACCGCATTTACGACAGCGAGACCGGCAAAGCCATGGCCGACTACATTACCATGTACGACGAAGAGGTGGACGTGTCCGGCGGCATCACCCTGTTTGACCCGGTGCAAACCTGGAAAAAACGCACCTTCCAGAACGTACATGCCAAAAAGCTGAACACCCTGATCTACAAGGACGGCAAGCGCGTGTACAAGAACCCCGCCCTGCCTGACATCCGCGCCTATTGCGCCGCCCAGGTGGAGACGCTGTGGGACGAGGTCACGCGGTTTGAAAATCCCCACGGGTACTATGTGGACCTGTCCCAGAAGCTTTGGGACGAACGCCAGCGCCTGCTGGACGAATTCGGAAAGAACTGATGCATCTGCCGTGGGCACACACCGCCCGCGGCAGATTTGTCCTGTCTTGAGGAGGAGCGATCATGTCTACAAAACCAGCGCCCCTGCGCCGTTTTATGCCCTATCTTCTGCGGTATAAGGGCATTTTGCTGTTTGATTTGTTCTGTGCGGCCCTGACCTGCATCTGCGAGCTGGTGCTGCCGCTGATGGTGCGCACCGTGACCAACATGGGCGCCGAAAACCCCGCCGGGCTGACGGTGGGCTTCATTGTGCGGATGGGCGCTTTATACGGCGTGCTGCGCCTGGTGGATGCGGCGGCCAACTACTTCATGGCCAACACCGGCCACGTGATGGGCGCGCGCATTGAAACGGATATGCGGCGGGACGCCTTCAGCCATTTGCAGAAGCTGTCCGACGCGTATTTTGCCAACACCAAGGTGGGCCAGATCATGGGGCGCATCACCAACGACCTGTTTGATGTGACCGAGTTCGCCCACCACTGCCCCGAGGAGTTTTTCATCGCCGCTTTGAAGGTGTCTATCTCCTTTGTGATCCTGTCCCGGGCCAATCTGCTTTTGACGTGTATCGTTTTTGCGCTGATCCCGGTGATGGCGGTGTGCTGCGCCTTTTTCAACCACCGGATGAAGGACGTGTTTCAAAAGCAGCGCCGCCAGATCGGCGAATTGAACGCCCGCATCGAGGACACGCTGCTGGGCGAACGGGTGGTAAAGGCCTTTTCCGGCGAAGAGGTGGAAAAACAAAAATTCGAGCAGGACAACTCCCGTTTTCTGAACATCAAGCGGGAGACCTACCACTGGATGAGCGCATTCAACACCACTACCCGCCTGTTTGACGGCCTGATCTATCTGGTGGTGCTGGTGGCGGGCAGCTTTTTCATGCGGGCGGGCCGCATCCAGCCCGGCGACCTGGTGGCCTACATGATGTACGTGACCACGCTGCTGACCACCGTGCGCCGCATCATCGAATTTACCGAGCAGTTCTACCGGGGCCTGACCGGGGTGGAGCGCTTCTGCGAGATCATGGACGCGGACGTGGACATTCTGGACGAGCCGGGGGCGGTTCCCCTGCAGAACGTGAAGGGCGATATCCGGTTTGAAGATGTGAGCTTCGAATATCCCGACGACCACCACAAGGTGCTGCACCACATTGACCTGCATGTGCGCGCCGGCGAAAAAATTGCGCTGGTGGGCCCTTCCGGCGGCGGAAAGACCACGCTGTGCAACCTGATCCCCCGTTTTTATGACCCCACCGACGGCCGCATTCTGCTGGACGGCCAGGACATCCGGTCCGTGACGCTGCAGTCGCTGCGCCGTGCCGTGGGCATCGTGCAGCAGGACGTCTATCTGTTCAGCGGGTCGGTGTATGAGAACATCGCCTACGGGCGGCCCGACGCCACCCGGGACGAAGTGATCCAGGCGGCCCGGCTGGCGGGCGCCCACGAGTTCATCACCGCTTTGCACGACGGATACGATACATACGTGGGCGAGCGCGGCGTGAAGCTGTCCGGCGGGCAGAAGCAGCGCATTTCCATTGCGCGGGTGTTTTTGAAGAATCCGCCGGTGCTGATTCTGGACGAGGCCACCAGCGCCCTGGACAACGAGAGCGAATTCGCCGTGACCCAGAGCCTGGCCCGGCTGGCCAAAGGCCGCACCACGCTGACCATTGCCCACCGGCTGACCACCATTCAAAGCGCGGACCGCATTCTGGTGCTGGGCGGAACGGGCATCGAGGAAGAGGGCACCCACGCCCAGCTGCTGGCCAAAGGCGGCGTGTACAGCCGGCTGTGGAACAGTGCGCAGGCGCTGAACGAAACCTCTCTGTGACGACCGACCAAGGAGGGTCTGTATGCCGTACTTTCCGCTGTTTGTATCCCTTGCGGACCGGGATGTGCTCATTGTGGGCGGCGGGGCCGTGGCCCTGCGCAAAGCCCGCAGCCTGTCCGCTTTCGGGTGCCGCATCACCGCGGCCGCGGCCGCTTTCTGCCCCGGCTGGGAGACGCTGAACGCTGTCTGCCGCACCGCCGCGCTGACCGGCGGCGAACCGTGGCTGTGGGGAACGCCCTGGGCACTGGTGATTGCCGCAGCCGGCGACCGGGCCCTGAACCTTCGGGTGAGCGACGAGGCCCGCACCCGTGGCATCCCCGTGAACACGGCCGACGATGCCCGTGCCTGCACCTTTTACTTTCCCGCGCTGGTGCGGCGGGGCGATGTGGTGGTGGGCGTGTGCAGCGGCGGCAAGGCCCCCTTTTACACAAAGCTGCTGCGCAAAGAACTGGAGGCGGCCATTCCCCCCGGCGACGGCGCGCTGCCCGATGTGCTGGAGACCCAGCGCGAAGCAGCCCGCCGGGGCGGCGAGGAGGCGGCTGACCGCCTGATCCGCACGCTGCGCACCGCACTGGACCGGGACCCGGACCTTTCCGCGTCGCAGCTGCAGGCTTTGTGCGAGAAGTTCTGGCAGCAGACAGAAAATTACAAATAGTATTTTCCAATCATTTTATAATGAAATGGATTTTTGAAAACAGACCAAAGGAGGTTTTTGTGTGACCAATCCCCTTGTCTCCATCATTGTCCCGGTGTACAATGCGGCGCCGGACCTGGCCCGCTGCATTGAAAGCGTGCGAAAACAAAGCTATGAAAACTGGGAGCTTTTGCTGGTGAACGACGGTTCCAGCGACACATCCGGCCCCATTTGCCGCATGTATGAACGGGTGGACGGGCGCATTCATGTGCTGGACAAGAAAAACGAGGGTGTGTCCGCCGCGCGCAACGACGCGCTGGACGCGGCGAAAGGTGATTTTGTGCAGTTTCTGGACAGCGACGATTACCTTCCGCCGGACGCCACCGAAAAGCTGGTGGCTCGGGCGCTGGCGGACGACTGCGATCTGGTAGTGGCCCGCTACTACCGGGTGAAGGCGGAAAAGATCACGGTACACGGCTTTCTGCAGGACACGGGAGTCATGGACCATCTGGACTTTGCCCGGCAGCTGATGGAAGAGCCGGCCAGTTTTTACTACGGCGTTCTGTGGAACAAACTGTACCGCGCTTCCGTTTTGCAGGAAAACCACATCCGCTGCCACGAGGAACTGAACTGGAGCGAGGATTTTCTGTTCAATCTGGAGTACATTCGCTACGCACAGCGCTTCGCGGCGCTGGACGCGCCGGTGTACTACTATGTGAAAAACCGGACCAGCATCACCAATTCCCAGATCGACCTCATCAGCGTGGTCAAAACAAAAACCACCCTGTTCCCCTACTATAAGGCACTGTATGAGCAGCTGGGCCTGTACGAAAAGTACCGCCCGCAAATTTACAAATATCTGATCGCCACGGCCAGCCGCGGCTGAAAAAAGGAGACGGACCCGCGGGTCCGTCTCCTTTTTGTTTTATTTTGTCTCCAGGGGCATGCCGATGGAAAAACCGGTTTCGCCGCCGTCGATGGCGAACTTGGCGCCCGTGATGTTGGCGGACTCGTCGCTGGCCAGGAACAGCACCAGATTTGCGATGTCCTGCGGTTCCAAAATGCGGCCCATGGGGGTGAAATATCCCGGATTTTTGCGGATGTCCTCATCGTCCCGCAGCAGCATGTTGGTGGCGCAGCAGGCCGGGTGGATGGAGTTGGAGCGCACGTTTTTGTTGCGGTACTCCGCCGCCACCTGGCTGAGCATGGCGATGGCCGCCTTGCTGGCGCCGTAGGCCGCGTGGTTCACAAAGCCGAAAGTGGCCGCGTCGGACGAGGTGTTGATGATGGAGCCGTTTCCGCTGGCCACCAGCAGCGGCGCCAGGTATTTGATGCCCAGGAACGGGCCGGTGCTGTTGATGGCCATTTCGCGGTTCCACTCATCCAGCGAAAGCTCCTCGATGGGCTTGACGATGAGAATGCCCGCGTTGTTGAAGAACACGTTCAGCTTGCCGCAGCTCTCGCGCACCACCCGGGCCGCGTTCTTCCAGTCCTCCTCGTCGGTGACGTTCAGCTTCAGCGCGGTGGCCCGGCCGCCGGCGGCCTCGATCTCCGCCTTGACCTGCTGCAGGCCCTCTTCGTTGATGTCGCACAAAAACACCTGGGCGCCCTCCCGCGCGAAGGTGATGGCCGTCTGCCGGCCAATGCCACTGGCCGCGCCGGTGACCAGCGCGATCTTGCCTTCCAGTCTCATGGATCCAACCTCCTGCAATTCAAAATTTGCCGTTTGCACGGCCTGTTTTTTTCATCATAGCACGCCCTTTTGCGTTCGTCAAACCGATTTGCTTGCATCTGCGGACGGCATGTTTTACAATGGTGGCATAAGCGGGGAGGAGTGAATATGAACGATTTAAAAGCGCTGGCCGAGCGCCTGAAAACCCAGGCGCCCCACTGTTCCTTCACCTGGGGCGAGGACGGTCTGCGGGTGCAGTCGCCCTGCGGCGAAGTGCGCGCCGCGGGGGACCGTGTGCTCTTTCTGGGCGATGTGTACCGCAACCTGCGCATGGCCGATTCGTCCTCGCTGTGCACGGCGGTGGCACTGTTCGCCCAATACCTGGAGGAGGGCGGTCTCGTCGAGCCCCGCACCCGGGAGGAGCGGTGCGCCTGCAACCCCACCTACCGGGCCACCGCGGCCGCGCTGAAGAAGCTGGACCGCCGGGTCCTGACGGTGCTGGCGGCGGTCGAGGCCGTGCTGCTGGCGGCGCTGGTCCTCAGCGGGCAGAGCATCCTCGCCATGGCCATGATCCTTGCGCTGGTGGGCACGGCGCCCTGGCGGGCCAACCGGACCATTCACATTCTGACAGAGCACTGGGTCTGCCCCCACTGCCACGCCGCCCTGCCCCGAATGCCTCACAGCACCATCGCGCTGCGCTACGCCTGCCGCTGCCCGGCCTGCGGTCAGAAGCTGGAGACGGATCCCCTCTCCCGCTACGCCCATGAGCCGGACGTGGACCAGGCCGCCCGGGCCCCGGGTAACCGGGCCTGCCGGTTCTCCGGCGCGGGGATCCTGCTGGGCGCGCTGGCGGGCTTTGCCCTTTCGCCGGGGGATTGGGCCCTGCGGCTGGCCCTGTTCGGGGCGGCGCTGACCGGGCTGGGCCTGCTGTTTCTCCCGGTGCGGCCGCCTCAGGAGGTCACGTTTTCCGCCGGGGTGCGCCGCCGGGACGGCGCTCTGGTGCCCGCCTTTTTCTGCTGGCCCCTGGGCCTGGCCCTGCTGGGGATGGGAGTGTGGTCCGCCCGGCAGGGGCTGAGCGCCGGGTATTGGGCGGCGGCCGGCCTGCTGCTGACGGCACTGGGCGCCCGGGCCCTGCTGGACCGGCGCAACCGCGCCCTGTTCTTTTTGTCCGACGGCACGCTGCTGCGCTTTGACCTGTGGGGCCGCCGGCAGGAGCGGACCGTCCAACAGATCGCCTCGGTGCGCAGCTGCCCGGGGCGCAGCCTGGCGCTGCTGGGGGTGGACGGGCGCGTCTTTTTCACCGCCCGCAGCGGAATGTGCCAATTTCAGCGGGTGCGAAACTGGGCCGAAGCGCGGCAGATCCCCATCCAGCTGGTTGCGCCGCCCGTCGCCGGCCGCTCTGTGCAGTGCTGGCGAAACGCCTTTCGCAGCCGCATGCATCTGTATCTGAACGCCGCGCGGGTGTCTCTGGCCCTGGCCCTGGCCGCCCTGTGGGCCGGCTGCCTTCTGCCGCCCGCGCTGTTTGCCCTGGGAGGGCTGCGCCTGGGAGATACGGTGCTCTGGATGGGCGCCGCCCCCCTGCCGCTGATGGTCTGCCTGGTTGTGTTCGCGCCGGTGACCGCCCTGGGCGGGTTGCAGGAAGCCACCCCCGCCTGGAAGGCCATGCACGCGCTGCTGCCCTACCCGCTGCTGGCTCTGCCCGCGGTTTTGCTGGCGGCGATGGCGCCCGCCGCCATGGACCGCTTTCTGTTTGCGGAGGACAGCCGCGCCTTCCCGTGGCTGTGGGCCGCCTTTACGCTGGTACCTGCGGCGCTGGTGTGTCTGCGGACGCCCCGGCCCCGGCGGGCGGCACAGACGGTGATCCTGACGGTGCTGCTGATGCTGACCGGCTATTCCACGGCCTGCGCCGCCGACCTGGTGCTGCAGAACCCGGCGCACACCGCCGCGCCGGTGCAAACGCAGGGCGCTGCCCCTCTGACCGTTCAGCGGAAGGACGGCGTCCGGTTTCTTGTGACGGACAAACGCGGTTCGGCGCTTGCATCTTTTGACTGCTGTGTTATATAATAAGAACGGTCTCGGCATGAGCCGGGGCCGTTTTCCCTTGAGAAAGCGAGGCGAAGGAATATGAATCGACGGCAAACGGCCATTGCCCTGGGCGCGGGGCTTTTGTGCGCCTTTGCAGCGGGTGCGCTGGCGGTTCGGCGCAAACTTCGCGCCGGCAAACCGACCCCTGCCGCACCGCAGCAGGACGATCCGCTGGCCGATCTTCTGTCTTCCCACAATCAGCCCGATCAGGGCCCCAACGCCAATCCCGTGGACGCGGCCGGTGCGTCCTCGGCCCCCGAAAGGGTGCTGGACCCTCTGAAAATCGCCTGTGCGGAGGATTTTCAGGATTGGGATGACCTTGGCTGCCGGGGCTGAACAGGTTTGCCGCAGCGGGGCTGCGGCGTTTTTTTATCAAAGAAAGGAACGTAAGTATGACCAAAATTACAATTTTTTCCGGATTTTTGGGCGCGGGTAAAACCACGCTGATCAAAAAGCTGATCGCCGACGGGTACCAGGGCGAAAAACTGGTGCTGATCGAAAACGAGTTTGGCGAGATCGGCATTGACGGCGGCTTCATGAAAGAGGCGGGCATTCAGGTGACCGAGATGAACTCCGGCTGCATCTGCTGCAGCCTGGTGGGCGATTTCGGCAAAGCGCTGGAGAAAGTGCTGGAAGAATACCATCCCGACCGCATTCTCATCGAGCCGTCGGGCGTGGGCAAGCTCAGCGACGTGATCCGCGCGGTGCAGAACCTGCATGCGGACGTGGAACTTGCCGGCTTCGTCACTGTGGCGGACGCGAGCAAGTGCCGCCTGTATATGAAGAACTTCGGCGAGTTTTACAACAACCAGATTGAGCACGCCAGCGCCATCATCCTCAGCCGCACCGACTCCATCAGTGAGGACCGGCTGAACGCGGCGGTGGAACTGCTGCGCGCTCACAACGAGAAAGCGCCCATTGTCACCACGCCCTGGTCGCAGCTCACCGGCGCCCAGCTGCTGGAGGCCATGGAGCAGAAAAACAGCCTGCAGGAAGAGCTGCTGGCCCTTGCCCGTGAGGAGCACCATCACGAGCATCACCACGAGGAAGGCTGCACCTGCGAAGCCTGCCAGCACGAGCACGAGCATGAGCATGAACATGAACACCACCACGACCACGACCACGAGCATCATCACGACGAATGCGGGTGCGGCCATGACCACGAGGGCCACCACCATGCAGACGAGGTGTTCACCAGCTGGGGCACCGAGTCGCCGCGCAAATACAGCAAGGAAAAACTGTGCGCACTGCTGGATCTGCTGGACACCGGCAAATACGGCAGCGTGCTGCGTGCCAAGGGCATTGTGCCTACCGAGGACGGCACCTGGCTGCACTTTGACTATGTGCCGGGCGAGCAGAACGTGCGCACCGGTGCGGCGGATTACACCGGCCGCCTGTGCGTGATCGGCGCCGGGCTGGACACCGGCGCGCTGGCCGCGCTGTTCAGCAGGGAGGAATGACCATGGCGATTCCCATTTATCTGTTCACGGGATTTTTGGAGTCGGGCAAAACCACCTTTTTGCAGGAAACGCTGGAAGACCCGGATTTCTGCACCGGGGAAAAGACCCTGCTGCTTCTGTGCGAAGAGGGCGAGATCGAACTGGAACCCAAGAAATTCGCGGGCGGCAACGTGACCATCGTCCCGGTGGAAAACGAACAGGACCTGACCCGGGAGTTTCTGGAAAGCCAGACCAAGCAGCGGCGCATTGACCGCGTGATCATTGAGTACAACGGCATGTGGAATCTGCAGACGCTGTACGACGCGCTGCCCAAAGGCTGGGAATTTTATCAGATCCTGCTGACGGCGGATTCCACCACCTTCCCCTCCTACATGAACAACATGCGCCAGCTGGCCGTGGACAAACTGCAGGACCCGGAAGTGGTCATTTTCAACCGCTGCACCGACAAAACCGACCGCACCTACCTGCACCGGGCCGTGCGGATGGTCAACCGCCGGGCGCAGATCATCTACGAATACACCGACGGCAGCATCCGGCCCGACGACATCGAGGACGAGCTGCCCTTTGACCTGAAAGCGCCGGTGATCGAGCTGCGGGACGAGGATTTCGGCATCTGGTATCTGGATGCAATGGAAAACCCGGACAAGTACCGGGGCAAGCACATTCATTTCAAGGCATATGTGTGCCAGACCAAGCGCGCCCCCAAAGGCTGTTTTGTGGCCGGGCGCTTCGGCATGACCTGCTGTGCGGAGGACATCTCCTTCATCGGCGTGCTGTGCGAGGCGGACAACGCCGCGCAGCTGCGCCACCGCAGCTGGGTGGACGTGACGGCCGAACTGGATGTAAAACGCCACGAGATTTACGGCGGCGAGGGCCCCTGGCTGCGCGCGTCCCAGGTGACGCCCACCACGCCCCCGCAGGACGAACTGGTCTATTTCTTGCGCTGACAAAAAACTCCCGGACGGGTGCGGCCCGTCCGGGAGTTTTCATTTCTTTCCGCGCAGCGGCGGATAACGGCGCCTGTCTGGGGCAAACTTCTTTTAGAAAACACGTTCAACGAAGGGGTTTTATGACAGACTTGCACACACACATCCTGCCCGGCGTGGATGACGGCGCGAAAAACCTGGATATGAGCCTTGCGCTGCTGCGCGCCCAAAGGGCGGACGGCGTGACCCGGATCGCGCTGACGCCGCACTTTCGCTTTGAGCAGACGATCGAGGAATTTCTGCGCCGGCGTGACGAGGCGATGACCCTTCTGACCCAGGCCCTGAAAGCGGAGGAGCATCCCCCACAGCTGAAGCCGGGGGCAGAGATTTTCTACTCTTCCCAGCTGGCGGAGACCGACCCGCGCCCTTTGTGTCTGGCCGGCACGCCGCTTCTGCTGATTGAATTTCCGCCCGCCTACCTCCCTCAGGGCACCGGCGATGTGCTGCATCAGTTGACGCGGCAAGGGTTCATCCCCCTGATCGCCCATGTGGAGCGGTACGCCTTTGTGCGTGAAAACCCCAACCTGCTTTGCGACTGGATTGAGGCGGGCGTCTGCACGCAGATGAACGCTTCCGGTCTGCTGGCGCGCACGAAACAGCAGCGCCTGCTGGTGCGCATGATCCTCCACGGAATGATCCACACGCTGGCCACGGACGCGCACTCCCCCGCCAGACGGCCGCCCCGGCTGAGACAAGCGCTGGACCTCGTGCGCCGAACATGCGGCGAAGAGACGGTCGGCCGCCTTTTGAACAGTGCAGACGCGCTGTTTCAGGGCGCGGTGCCGGATGTCCCGGAGCCCCGCCCCATGCGCCGCATTCTGGGAAAATGGATGTAAAACCGAAGCCCGGCCCCCTCAGGGACCGGGCTCTTTTCATGAAACGGTAAACAAAAAGCAGCAGGACAGCCGGGCATATCTGCGGCGGAACTCGTCCAGCGTGCACACCACCGGACGGCCGTACACCGCGTTCAAAAAGCGGAACCGACCCTGCCCTGCCGGTACAAACGCAGCGAAATGCATTCCCCGGCCGGTGAAATAATACACAAAGCCCGCCGGGCAGCGGCGCATGCGCAAAGCGGCGGTCAAAGGCGACAGCGCCAGCCGGGGCCGCAGTCCCTGACAGCGCAGCCACGCCAGCAGAAAGAACAGGTTGGTGCCCAGCACGCCGCCCAGCAAAAGCCCTTTTTCCAGCCCCCGGCGAACCCGGTCCGCGCTGGGATTCCAGCCGGCCGCGTGCAGAATGTTGTACGCCGCCACCCATCCGCAGCCCGACCGGGCCGAGGAAAAGCGCCCGTAAGGCACATCCCGCAGCCTGCTTTGATCGGTCAGATATCCATCCCGGGAAAAAGCCCGCGCATCCATTTCAATCCTCTCCTTTTTGGCCCAGCACATACCGCTCAATGGCTTTGGCCACACCGTCCTCATCGTTGCAGGCGGTGCGCACGTCGGCGGCCGCCGCAATTTCGGGGGCGGCGTTGCCCATGGCCACGCCCAGCCCCGCGGCCCGCAGCATGGCCAGATCGTTGATGGAATCGCCGCAGGCCATCACCTGAGACCGGTCCAGCCCCAGCAGACCGGCCAGGGTCAGCAGCGCCTTTCCCTTGTCCACACCTTTGCCGTTCAGCTCCAGATTGTTGGGAATGCTGCTGGTCACTTCAAACCGGCCGCTGTCCTGATACACCCGGAAGGCCGTGTCGCGCAGAGCCTCGTTTGTAAACAGCATGGTCAGTTTTTCCACGGGCCGGGTCTCGGCTTCCAGCCAGCGGACCTGGTCCTCCACCACGGTGCGCGTGCTGGAAAAGTACGTGCGCATGGCCGGCGGGGCCGCCGCCACCAGCGCCTCAAAGGTAGCGGCGCCCGTGTAGGCCCGCCCCTCCACATAAACGTCGATCAGGCCGCCCAGCTCCCTGCCCCGCACCAGCGCCCACAGGGCGTCCTCTTTGGGCAGCGGGTCCACCGCCATGCAGCGGCCGCCGGCCAGATCGTAGACGGCGCCGCCGTTGGAGGTAATGGCGTAGCGCACGCCGGGAATCTGCACAAACGCGTCCGGCAGGCCCGCCCGGGGCCGCCCCGTGGCAGGCAGGACCGCCACGCCCCGGGCACACGCCGCCGCGATGGCACTGCGCGTGCGGGGCGAAATGCGCTTTTGGGAATCAAAGACCGTTCCGTCCAGATCCAGCCCGATCAACCGAATGTCCACGAAAAAGCCTCCTTATGCCTGGCGGGAATGCTTCCACTCCAAAAACTCCTCATACGTGCCCGGCCGGTCCAGACAGCCCGGCTGGCCCAGAGGAATCTCGATGATGCGGTTGGCGATCTCGTCGATGAACTGATGGTCGTGCGAGGAGAACAGCAGGTTGCCCTTGAAGGAGGCCAGCCCGTTGGACAGCGCCTGAATGCTCTCCAGATCCAGATGATTGGTGGGCTGGTCCAGCACCAGCACGTTGGCATGGGTCATCATCATGCGGCTGAGCATACAGCGAACCTTTTCACCGCCGCTGAGCACCTTGGCGGGTTTGTACACCTCGTCGCCGGAGAACAGCATCCGCCCCAGAAAGCCCCGCAGGAAGGTCTCGGCGGGATCTTCGCTGTACTGGCGCAGCCAGTCGATCAGGCTGCCTTCAAAGCCTTCAAAAAAGGCGGAGTTGTCCTGCGGGAAGTAGCTCTGGCTGGTGGATACGCCCCACTTGAAGCTGCCGGCGTCCGGCTCCATTTCGCCCGTCAGAATCTTCATCAGGGCGGTGTTTCCGGCCTCATTGTCTCCCACCAGGGCGATCTTGTCGTTTTTGTTGGCGATGAAGCTGACGTTGTCCAGCACTTTCACGCCGTCCACGGTCTTGGTCAGGCCCTCCACAAACAGAATGTCCTTGCCGGCCTCCCGCTCGGGCGAAAAGCCCACAAAGGGATATTTCCGGCTGGAGGCAGGCATCTCTTCCAGCGCGATGGAATCCAGGATCTTCTTGCGGCTGGTGGCCTGCTTGGACTTGGATTTGTTGGCCGAGAACCGCTGAATAAAGGACTGCAGTTCCCGGATCTTCTCCTCTTTTTTCTTGTTCTGGTTGCGGATCAGCTGCTGCATCAGCTGGCTGGATTCATACCAGAAGTCGTAGTTGCCCGCGTACATCTGCACCTTGTTGTAGTCGATGTCCACGGTGTGGGTGCACACGGCGTTGAGGAAGTGCCGGTCATGGCTGACCACGATGATGGTGTAAGGATAATCGATGAGAAAGTTCTCCAGCCAGTCGATGGCGTCGATGTCCAGGCCGTTGGTGGGCTCGTCCAGCAGAATGATGGTGGGCTGACCGAACAGCGCCTGGGCCAGCAGCACCTTTACCTTCTGGCGGCCGTCCAGCGAAGACATGGGGGCGTAGTGCAGCTCCATGGGGATGCCCAGGCCGTTGAGAAGCTGGTCGGCCTCGGTCTCGGCGTCCCAGCCGTTCATCTCGGCGAATTCGCCTTCCAGCTCGGCGGCGCGCTCGCCGTCGGCATCGGAGAAATCGGGTTTGGCGTACAGGGCCTCTTTCTCTTTCATGATGTCGTACAGCTTGCGGTTGCCCATGATGACCGTGTCCATCACGCTGTATTCATCGTACTTGTAGTGGTCCTGCTCCAGCACGCTCATGCGGTCGTCCGCCCCCATGGACACCGAGCCGGTGGTGGGTTCCAGCGCGCCGGACAAAATGCGCAGAAGCGTTGATTTGCCCGCGCCGTTGGCGCCGATGATGCCATAGCAGTTGCCGGGCGCGAATTTGAGGTCCACGTGTTTATACAGGGTGCTGCCCTGAAACTGAAGACTGACGTCGGTCACTGTTAACATAAAGTTCCTCCAAAAGGCGCCGTAACGGGCGTATAATCATTGTTATTGTACCATGAAAAGGGGCCTTTCGTAAAGCGAACAAACCTTCACAAAATTTTTACAGCTGTCCCGGCGCATCCGTGCTATACTCATTTATAGACGATTCCGTCTGTTTTTTTGAAAGGATGCGAAACGGATGATTTTTTTACAGATTCTGCGGCTTTTGACGGTCATGGTTCTGGCCTTCGGAGCCGGCAAGCTGGCTTCAAAGCTGAAAATGCCCGCCATTCTGGGCTGGCTGATCGCAGGGATGGTGCTGGGGCCCCATGCGCTGAACCTGCTGGACCAGCAGACGCTGGACGCGGCCTGGTTCGGCAGTGTGGAACACCTTTTGGAGTGCGTTGCGGGCCTGATAATCGGCACCGAGCTGCTGTGGAAAAAGCTGCGCAGTGCCGGGCGGCAGATCCTGGTCACCACCGTGACCGAATCGCTGGGCACCTTTGCAGTGGTCAGCCTGGTGTTTGCCTGCGTGTTCCGCATCACGGGCGTGCCGGTCTATCTGGCGTTTTTGTTCGGCGGCATCGCGCTGGCCACAGCGCCTGCGCCCTCGCTTTCCATTGTGAACGAGCTGAAGACCAGCGGCCCGGTGACCCGCACCCTCATGCCCATGGCCGCGCTGGATGACCTGGTGGGCGCCACAGTGTTCTTTGTAGTGGTGGCGCTGGTTTCGGCGCAGATCTCCTCGGTGGGGATTCCGGTGGCAGGCATTCTGGTGCTGGTGTTTCTTCCGGTTCCGCTGGGCGGAGCGATGGGCTTTTGGGCCGGGCGCCGGATGCGCCGCGCGCGGACCCCGCGCCAGGCCTTTGGTACCATGCTGGTCCTGCTTGCAGCCACCGCCGGACTGGGCGCGCTGGTAAATGCGCTTCTGCCGGTTCCTGTGCTGAACTTCATGCTGCTGGGCATGTCCTTTTCCGCGGCATTTGCCAACTGCATTCCCGAAGGCCTTCTGGAAAACATCATGCGCGTGATGAATCCCGTCATCGGGGTGGGGCTGATCGTGGTCATTTTGAACCTGGGTGCGCCGCTGGACTATCATCTGATTTTCGGCGCGGGGATCTATACTGCCGTGTACATTCTGGCGCGGGCTGTGGGCAAGTACAGCGGGGCCTATCTGGGGGCCGCCGTGACCGGTGCGCCCAAAACCGTGCGCAATTTTCTGGGCTTTACCCTGCTGCCGCACTCCGGCGTGTCGCTGGTATTCACCGGTATCGCGGTATCCGTTCTGAGCGGTCCCGCCCCCGAGTGCGCTTCCATCCTGCAGGGGACCATTGCGGCAGCCGCGGTCATCAATGAGGTCATTGCGGTGTTCATGGCGAAAAAAGGCTTCGAGTGGGCGGGCGAACTGCCCGGCACCGGAAAGGAAGTGCCGGCATGACCCAGCAGGAACGCCAGGCCCGCAGCCGGGCCAAAATTTTTGAGGCGGCCATGGACGAGTTCGGCACACAGCCTTTTGAAGACGTGACCATGGACGCCATCTGTTCCCGCCACGCCATCTCCAAGGGAATGATGTATCATTATTACACCAGCAAGGAAGCCCTGTTTCTTCTGTGTGTGGAGCACACCTTCCGCGCGCTGGCGCAGTATCTGGAAAGCCGCCGCGCCGCCCTGGAACAGCAGGATGCGGAACAGGCGATTCAGCTTTATTTTTCAGCCCGGGAACTCTTTTTCCGGGAGCATGAGCGGGAGCGGACTGTTTTCGAGAGCGCCATGCTGCGCACGCCCGTGCCGCTGCGGGAAGACATTGCCCGCCTGCGCGCCCCGGTGGCGGCGCAGAACCGGGCGTTTCTGGCGGCGGTGGCGGCGCGGCTGCCCCTTCGCCCGGGCCTGAGCCGGGAAGACGCGGCTCGCTATCTGGAAAGTCTGGAAGCGGTTTTCCCCTCTTTGCTTCAGAACTACGAGACCACCGACGTGCACAGTATGATGGATGTCTCCCAAAAAGTTCTGAACCTGGCATTGTTTGGGCTGGCGCGGGAATAACCGTCGATTTTAAGGGAATCCTAAAAGTATCTCACCCGAAGGAGGCCCTTTTATGATCGAACAGGACACCATCCGTCTGCTGCGGGAATGCGACGCCGGCGTGCAGATGGGCACACAGTCCATTGCAGACATTCTGCCCGATGTGCAAAGCGACACGCTGCGGCAGTTTTTGACCCAGTGCAAGGAAGAACACCTGACATTGCAGGGAGAAATTCAGGCGCTTTTAAACCAGTACCACGACGAAGGCAAGGACCCCAACCCCATTGCCAAGGGCATGTCGTGGGTGAAAACCAACGTGAAGCTGGCCATGGAAGACTCGGACCGCACAGTGGCCGACCTGATCACCGACGGCTGCAACATGGGCGTCAAATCTCTGAACAAATATCTGAATCAGTATACGGCCGCCAGCGAGCAGGCCAAGGACATCGCCAAACGGCTGATCCATCTGGAACAGGCGCTGGCGGTGGACATCCGGCGTTTCCTGTGACGCAAAGAAAAAACCGGGCGGGCATCCTGATGGGATGCCCGCCCGGTTTTGTTTTTCAGAGAACGCTTAATCCCGCCGGCGGCCGCCGAACAGGAGGATCAGCCGCAGCAAGTTGGCCAGGCTGACGATCAACGCGGCCACATAGGTGAGGGCCGCGGCGCTCAGCACACTGCGCACCCCGTCGTGCTCCTGGGGCGTGACCATCTGGTACGCGTCCAGCGTGGCCAGCGCGCGCCGGCTGGCATTGAACTCCACCGGAAGAGTGATGAGCTGAAACACCGTGACCAGGCTGAACAGCAGAATGCCGAAACTGACCAGCGGCTGCCACCCCAGCACAAAGCCCAGCAACACCAGCGGAATGGAAATGGTGGACCCGATGTTGGTCAGCGGGATGATGGCGTTGCGAATGGTCAGCGGCGCGTAACCTGTGGCGTGCTGCACCGCATGGCCTGTCTCATGGGCAGCCACACCCACAGCGGCCACCGTGCTGCGATAATACACGTCCTGCGACAGACGCACCACCCGCTGGGTGGGGTCGTAGTGGTCGGTGAGGTTGCCGGGCACCGCTTCCACCCGCACATCGGAAAGGCCGTTGGCGTCCAAAATGCGGCGGGCCGCCTGAGCGCCGGTCAGCCCGCTGCACAGCCCCACGGAGCTGTACCGGGCAAAGGTGCTTTTGACGCGCATCTGCGCCCACAAAGCCACCAGCATGGCCGGAATGACCAGCAAAATGTAGTACCGGTCCGGCAGAAAGAAAAAGGGCACGATTCCAAACTCCTTTGCAAAAGCGCTTTTTGCGCCTTCTTTTTTCTATAGTATGCCATGAATTTGTCAAAGAAATGTGGAGAAGAAAAAGACAATACATGAACAATCCCGTTTTTGTAAAAAAAAACCGGCGCCTTTTTCAGGCGCCGGTTTTCGGTCTTGTGAAGCTTACTCCGACAGCTCGTGGGCCAGATCCTTGGTGGCCTCGTACAGGCGGTCGTAGATGCTTTGGAACTTCTTATATTTTTCGTGGTTTTCCATGTTGGGCTCATAGCTCTTGCCCGGCTTGATGAACTTGGTCAGGCTGGCAAAATTCTCAAACCCGTCGTAATGCACACCCAGCGCCGCCATCATGGCGTCGCCGAAGCTGGCGCCCACGGTCACGGCCGGCGTGCTGATGGTCTTGCCGGTGATATCCGCCACGATCTGCATCCAGGCGGGGTTCTTCACGCCGCCGCCCACTGCGAAGATCTGGTCGATGACCACGTTGTCGTGGCTCTCCATCAGCTTGATCTGCTGGTTGACCGAATAGCCCACGGCCTCCAGCGCGCTGCGGTACATATGGGCACGGGTGTGGGCCAGCGTCAGGCCAAACAGCACACCCTTGGCGTCCGGGTCATTGATGGGGGTCCGCTCGCCTGCGAAATAGGGCAGGGTCACCAGACCGTCGGAACCAACGGGCACGTCCTCCACGCCCTGCATCATGGTCTCGTAGGCGTCGGGGCCGCCGGATTTTTCCAAAGCCAGCGCATCGGGGAACACGGTGTCCCGATACCATTTGGTCAGGCTGCCCGCGGCGTTGGTGCCGGCGGAAATATCGCACAGACCGGGCACGATGAACTGCTCGCGCCACAGCCGGTCGTCGTCCACCAGCTCTTTGGTGCCCAGGATCATGTAAATGGAAGAGCCGAACTGAACCATCATTTTGCCCGGTTCCACCACGCCGGTGCTGATGGCCTCAGCGCCGGAGTCATCGGTGCCGGTGATGACGGGCGTTCCCTCGGCCAGGCCGGTCTCGGCGGCGGCCTGCGCGGTGACGTAGCCCGCGATGTCGTTGGCTTCCTTCACCACGGCCAGCTGGTCCGGACGGCAGATGGGCGCGCACAGTTCGGGCACGGGCTGCCAGGTCTCCTGGTCATACAGCGGGTTGAAGCTGGCCAGACCCAGGAACCGGTCCACCACGTACTCACCCGTCAGTTTGGCGGTGATGAAGCTGGACCCGGTCAGGAATTTGTGCGCCTTGGCGTAGACCTCCGGCTCCTTGTTTTTGATCCACAGGATCTTGGGCATTACGTCGCTGGAACACAGGGGGCGGCCATACCATTTTTTGATCTGCTCTTCCCCGTACATCTCGGTCAGCTGGGCCATCTCGTCGGTGGCGCGGGCGTCAATGCCGTACAGGATGGCCTTGCGCAACGGCCGGCACTGCTCATCCACGGGCAGGCAGTCCGCGCCCAGGGCGCTGGCGCCCACGGCCTTCACGTCTTTGGGGTCCACGCCGGATTTCTCCAGCAGCGCCCGGCTGATGGTGCAGAAATCGCCCCACCAGTCCTTGTCGGCGTCATGCTCGAAATGGTTGGGCTTGGGGTTGGTCATGGCGTGCTCGGTGGCATGGGTGGCGATGATGTTGCATTCGCTGTCGATCAGCACGCCCTTGCTGGAGTTGGTGCCGGTATCAATGCCCATGAAATACGCTTTGCTCATAAAAACCCTCTTTTCTGTTTGTTTTCGTCAGGAATGGAGAAGGAACTTCTCCACAATGTCCGCCACGGCGTCGTGGTTGTTGTCGTGGGGCGTCACATAATCTGCGGCGGCCTTCACCTGCGGCAGCGCGTTCTGCACGGCCACGCCCACGCCCGCGTTTTGGATCATTTCCAAGTCGTTGTTGTAGTCGCCCGCGGCGATCACCCGCTGCACGGGCACCTGCAAAAGCTGTGCCAGGCGGGACAGGCCCTGCCATTTGGTGATGCCGCCCGGCATGATGTCCACGCAGCCCGGTTCCGAATGCACGTGCACCAGAGGCAGCTGCGCCTGGTCGATGAAGCGGCAGATGGGCCCCCGGTCCGCTGTGGCCATGAAGCCTTCAATGCCGGTCAGGGGCAATTCGTCCGGGCTGTGGAACAGCACCGGCGTGACGCCCACTTTTTCCACATAGTCCAGAAGTCCCTGATCCCGCCGGTTCACGGCCCAGTAAAGGCCGCTGACCACGTGCAGGATCCAGTCCTCCTGCAGGCAGCGCTGCGCCAGCGTGCGGGCGGCATCCGCGTCCACCAGCGTATTGGACAGCACCGCCCCGTCGGCCGTGCGCACCAGCTTGCCGCCGTTGTTCAGCACCAGATAGTCCGCGCAGCGAAAATCTTCGCCCAACGGCAGCATATCCACGTCCCGCCGGCCGGTGGCAAAAGCCACCGCATGCCCGGCGGCCCGGGCGGCGGCCAGCGCCTGTTTTGTCCCTTCGCCCAGACGGCCCTGATCGTTGCAGGCGGTGCCGTCCAAATCCAAGGCCAATAAACAGAGCTCCATCCTATGCACTCCCTTCCTTGATTTTGGCTCAGGGTTGCCCATAATAGCCACGCTCTGCGCTCTCCTCTGCAATCTGGCGCTCGGATAACTCAGGAATGGAACGCCCAGTACTCATCGCAGCCAGATATGTTTTACTGGCTTCCTCCAAATAAACAGCGGCGGTCAGTGCTTGGTCGATGTTTTTTCCATACGCCATAACACCGTGGTGTTTCAAAATAACCGCCAGAGCATCCCCCGCATATTCCACGGTGGCAATCCCCATGCCCTCATCCGAGCTGGGTGTAAACGGCGCCACCTTTACTGCGGAGTGCACTTCATCAATAATTGTTACTAGGGTTGCCGGCAACTCGTCACATACCAAACTCACTGCTGTGGCATAAGGCTGATGTGTGTGCAGAATAACCTGAATATCCGGACGGTGTGCAAAAACGTACAGAATAGCATCTTTATCGCTGGTGGGGCGCCGAAATCCCTCCACCGTGTTCCCTTGCGCATCAATCAGTACAATATCATCCGTGGTCATAGTGTCATAGCTCATAGCAGAAGGCGTAACCAAAAAATTACCGCATGGCATACGCATGCTTACGTTGCCGCCGCTAAGTACCACAAGGCCGTAGCGCTGCATTTCCCGGGCACAGTCGATTAATTGCTGCTTTTCCTTTTCGTACATACAGATTCCTAAACCTCCTTGTCGGCGTATTCCTGTACCAGCCGACGTATACGATGATAGGCGGCTACTGGGTTCGGTGCCTGGAAAATCGAGCGGCCAATGACAAGTCCGTCCACCCCAGCCGTCACGATTTCTTGTAAATTGGACTCGTTTACGCCGCCATCTATCCAGATTTCAGTTTCCGGGCGCAGAAAGGCTTTCGCCGCACGTACCTTTGCCAGTACTCCGGAACGGAACGGCAGGCCGTCGTAATCCGCTTCGACACTTACAAAGATAACGTAATCAAGCTGGTCAACATAAGGTAACAGTACCTCGGCGGGTGTTTTAAGATTCAGCGCCAACCCACAGTATCGAGCGCCGTTTTTCCGGGCAGCGCTCAGGAACAGGCTAGGGTAGGGCAGCGCTTCCACATGCGCACAAATACGTTTTACACCACACGCACAAAGCGCCTCCACATAGTCGCACGGATTCAAAACTTCCAAATGCGCATCCAGCGGTATATCCGTACGGCCCGCAACCGCCCGCACAATATCCATGCCGAAGCTGATTCCCCTTACAAAATTTCCGTCGTCGATATCCAAGTGCAGATTTTCCAAGCCACGCAGCGCATCAAGCTGTGCGCCCAAGTTCAGTAAATCTCCCGACAAAAGAGAGGGACTGACAGTAAACAACGTTCATTCCTCCTTTTTCGGTGTGTGGAATAAATCCAAAGCCATTAAAGCGCGCTCAAACATTGCGAATTTTTTCGCGTAGTGCCGACTATACTCCGGCCTCGGGCAAAACAGCTCGCCTACCTGTACCATGTGCTCCACGGCATCCTCAAGCGAACCGAATACTCCGCAGGCAACGCCCGCGCCCATGGCTGCCCCCTGCGCACTGAGCTGGCTGCTTTTCAGCGTTTCCACCGGCATCTGCAGTACGTCTGCCATCATTTGCGCCCATACGCGACTTTTCGCAACACCTCCGGATAAGCGTGCAACCCGGTAATCAGATACCGGCCGCTGCAGGCTTTTCACGTGAAACATGGTGCTAAACACTACCCCTTCATAAACCGCTTGCAATATATGATTGCGGTCATGGTAGCTGGTCAGGTTCAAAAATGCCCCTTTTGCATCCGGGTTAGTCGCAGAACTGAACAGATATGGCACAAAAATAATATCATTGTCGAACGGGTCAGTTTTTTCCACCAGAGTATCACATTCCTGATAAAGCTGCTTTCGGGGAACTCCCGGTCTATCCGGCTCGAGAAACTTTTCTACAAACCAGTCAAAATTACTGGCCGAGGTTGGACTGGAATCCTCCACCAGAAAATACCCTGGCAGGAATGAGAGTGTCACGGTATTGGCATTTTTTTCATAATTCGTATTGACGTTTTTCTTCAGATACTCATTAATAGACCACGTGCCCGCAATCAGGCACAACACGCTGTCGTCCAATACGCCGCTCGCCAACGCACCGGCATCTATGTCAAAGTAGCCCCCTGCCACAGGTGTGCCCTCGGCCAAGCCGGTAGCGGCTGCCGCCTGCGCGGTGACATACCCGCTAATCGCTGTGCTCTCCAAGCAGGGTGGCATGAGCCGCAGACAGTCCTCAATGCCAAGTGCCTTAAAAATATTCGGATCAAATTGCCGTGTGTACAAATTCAGCAGGCATCCCGAGGACGCGTCTGTAACCTCACACGCATATTCGCCTGTCAAGCGGAAGCGGATATAATCCTTGATTGAAAGGCAGTGAGCGCTTTTCTCCAGTACACTGGGTTGATGTTCCTTAAACCAGGGTAACAATGCCGCCGGCTGGGCAGACCATATTGTCTGGCACGTCATAGGATAAATCTCCCGCTCTGCACCGTTTTCTGCGAACCGGTCACAGTAGGCAGCTGCTCGATTATCAGTAGAGATAATACAGTTATAGGTAGGCTCCCCATTTTCATCAACCAAACACAGGCCGTTTCCGTACCCGGTCAGTCCCACAGCAAGAATATCCTTTCCGCACGCACCAGCCTTTTCCAGTGCTTCACGGATGACGGCGACGTTGGCTGTCCATACCTCCAGTGTGTTGCGCTCCGTATAGCCGGGTGCAGGAATGGAAATGGGAAGGCGACAGGCCGCAACCGATATTTCACGGCCTTTCAAATCAAACACTGCACACTTGATTTCCGAACCTCCATTATCAATACCCATCAAATAACGACTCATAGGAGTACTCCTTTCAAGTGGGCGTCGGCCATGCCGACGCCCACATTCCATCAGCAGTTACAGTGTTTCACGGAATTTATAGACCACTTCCATAAACTCTCTGACGCGGTTTACATCCACGCGCACATTCTCCAGCCGATCATTCTCCAGCTTGCCGCCCTCCTTGAAATAGGTCCCCACTACGGCCGCGTCCGCACTGGTCAGCTTGCGCTCAATGGTATCGGGGCGGCAGCCCGTGTTACACAGTACTACAACCTCCGGCGCAGCGGCTTTCACACTGGCAATCAATTCGTCGTCCACATCCTGCCCGGCGGCATTTGCTGAGATACACAGTCCGTCCGGATGCGCTTTGAAAATAGTGGATTTCGCAATGTCTGCCAGCGGGCGGGTATCCAAGCTGCGGTCAGACTCCGGGTTGATGAAATACAGCATTTTTAAATCGTCCAGATGCAGAGCTGCTCTGCGGCGCTGCAGAGAGGAGAAGTCGTTGTTGTACAAGCCACCGTCGCCTACGTACACGCCCGAGAACGTGCCGCGGATGAACTTTGCATCTACAGCCGCAGCCAGTTCAATGGATGCCAGACCGTCCGAAATACAGTCCACGCCGTAGGGCACACGAATCTCTGCCTTCAGTTCTCCAATCACGCGTGCCATGGCAGCAGGTGTCACAAAACTCATCTGACGCTCATAGGGCAGGCTGAACTCATTGGAAACAATAATGCCGTCCACACCGCCATCCTGCAGTGCATGCAGGTCCGCACGAGCATGCTCCACAACGCGCTCCATAACATCGCCGTAATGAAACCGCGGATCCCCGGGAAGCGCGTCCAAGTGCAACATGGAAATAATAGGTTTTTTAACGCCAAACATTTTTTCAGTCCACAACATAGGTGTATCTCTCCTTTATAAAAGAGGGCCGCCTCGTTCCGGCGACCCAGCGCATTCAAATTAATATTCAAACTGACGATAGTAGCGGCGGATGGACAGCGGATGACGCAGGAACAGCTCCATGTAAGCGTCCACGCGGTTGTTCACGCCGTGCATGACCAGATGCGAGATCGTGCCGCGGAATTCGGGGCTGATGCCCTCCAGCGCAAATTCCTTGGTATCGATGATGGTGTAGTTGCCGCACACTTTGGGCAGGAAACGCGCCACACGCTCGGCCAGAGGACGCTGCTCGTCTTCGCCCATGAACAGGGTGACAGGCGTATCCCACACGATGATCTCCTGCATGCCGTGGAAGAACTCCTGGCAGGTGATGGACTTGGTGCGAATCCACATCTGCTCCTCCCAGTAGCACATGGCGTAGGAGTAAGTAGCGCCCCACTGGTTGCCGGAACCGATGTAGTACCGGGGCAGATCCGGATGCTCATGCGCCTGGGCTACACAGCGCTCGGCATAGTCATAGGCCCATGCGTCGGACTGCTTCTCCACGTCGGCCAGCACCTGCGCCAGATGGGCCTCCATCTCTTTGTTGTAGCGCTCGTACTCGGCAAACTCGCCGTTCTTGTACATCAGGTAGTTGGCAACCATGTAGAATTTCAGCTGCTCGTTTTTGGGATACACCACCAGATAATCCTGTTTGTCGGGCTGGGTCAGCACGCTGCCCGGAGTGTCGATGAAGCTGAACACGCGGCCGCCGATCTCGTGCACACGGTCCACCAGTTCCACCATCTCTTTGGTGTTGCCGGAAACAGAGGACAGGATGACCACGGACTTATTGGTGAAGCGCTTGTTGCCGGTGGTCAAAAACTCGGCTGCGTTCTCCACATACACCGGCAGAACCGACCGGCCGCGCATGTACACTTCCACCTGCATGCTGGAGGCGTAGGTGCCGCCGATGCCGATGAAGTAGATGCCGTCAAAGCCTTCGTCCCAGATTTTGTCGATGATCGCTTCGATCTGCGGACGCAGAGCCAGCGCGCCGTTGACGCTGTCCACTGCTTCCTTCTCGTCAAAGCTGCGCAGGCACGCGCCCTTTTTCTCGTTCCACATTTCACTTGTCACCATAGTTCATACACTCCTTCTTGAAATTCAAAGACATTTGTCCGTTCAGGTTTGGAAACGCACGCTGAAGCTGCATTTGTCGCCCCGGGTATAGTTGCGCGAAAACTCGATGACGCGGTCGTTTTCGTCGTAGCTGGTGCACTCGAACAGCAGAACCGCCTGGTCTGCGTCGGTACCCAGCATCCGGGCGTCCTTCTGCTCCAGCTGGGCCAGATCCAGCGTCTGTCTGGCGCGGGCCAGATGGACGCCGTAGAAATTGTACACTTCGTACAGGGAAAAAATCGAAAGATCGATGCCTTCCAGCTTTGGCACGATGTTTTGGGGAATGAAGATCTCCTCCAGCGAAAGCGCTTCGCCGCCGGCGTAGCACAGCCGCTTGACGTAGTAGATCTCGTCCTCGGGGTCGATGCCGAACAACAGGCCGTACTTGCGGCCCGCTTTGCGCAGCACCTTGGTCAGCACCCGGGTGGACGGCTCCACATTTTTCTCCAAAATGGTCTGGGTGAAGCCGTTCAGACGGTCCAGATCCCGCTTGATCTTGGGACCCAGCACGTAGACACCCTTGCCCTGCACCCGCTTGAGCAGGCCTTCGTGCACCAGTGCGTCCACCGCACTGCGCACGGTCAGCCGGTTGATCTCATACTGTTCGGCCAGGTCGTTCTCCGAGGGGATGGCTGTGCCCAGCAGATACTCCCCTTCCTCGATCTTGGTCCGGATGATCTCACGCAGCTGCAGGTAGATGGGTGTTCGGGGTTCGGTAATGCCGGCCATTACCACGCACCGAAGTAACGCAGAGTCTCGGTGGAATTGGCCGCGCCCTTCTTCATGCAGTCCTCAATGGGCAGGCCTTCCACCAGGCCCGTCAAAAAGCCTGCGATGTAGCTGTCGCCGGCGCCCATGGTATCCACCAGATCTTCGCAGGGCACAATGCCGAACTTGTGGAACGTCTCGCCGTCAAAGCACAGGCTGCCCTCTTCGCCCAACATGGCGATGACCAGCTTGGGGCCCTGGCCGTGCAGGACCTTCATCAGTTCCCGCAGGGTCTCGGTGTCGCCGTCGTCCGAGGAGAAGAACAGATAGTCCGTGTGGGGGATGGCCGTGCGGCTGGCCTCGTCGCCCGGGCGGGTGGCGCAGTCAAAGGCGGTCTTGACGCCCATGCCCTCCAGCCGGCCGAAGAACCCTTCCACCTTGCCCCACAAGTCGCACACCACCACGTCGTGCTGGGCGATGAAGGCCAGGTCCTCTTCGCTCAGGGTGTAGTCGGTCAGAACGCCCTCGTCGTAGTCGCCAAACACGCGCTCGCCATCGATCAGCTGCACCTGAGAAACCGCGGTGCCGCCCTCTTTCACGTGCATGTGGGACACATCCACGCCCTTGCCTTCCACGGCCTGCCGCATGATGCTGCCGTACTCATCGCTGCCCACGGGCCCGATGTAGGACGCCTGGCCGCCCAGACGAACAGCGTACACCGCCATATTGACGGGACCGCCGCCGGGGTAGGCCTTGCCCCCGTCCACGTTGTTGTAATAGTCGATGCAGTTGCTTCCGATGGCCGCAAGTTTCATAAGATCTCTTCCTTTCTGTTTCAGCGGGTGAGCACGCTGGAAAATCGCACCTGATCCGCGCGCACCACAGATTTAAAATATTCCACGGGTCGGTCGTTGATATCGCTGGACACGCCGGACAGATAGAACACCGGCTGTCCCTCTTCCATATTCAGGCGCTGCGCTTCCTCCTCGGTGGTGTAGGTGATGCCCACCTCTTCCCGGCCGTGATGCACGCCCACGCCGTAGCACTCCAGCACGGAATACAGTGATTCTTCGCAGAAATCGTACCGTTCCAGATAAGGATAACGGCTGTAGTCCACGTAGCTGTGCTCAATCATGAGGGGCACCCCGTCCACCACGCGCAAACGGCGCAGGTAAAAGACGCTGCTGCCCTCTTCCAGCTGCAGTTTTTGGGCCACATGGCGGTCCGCCTTCAGGATCTGGCGGTCCAGCAGCCGGGTCTCCAGCACGCGGCCGGCCAGATACACCGCTTCGGACACGGACATGGCGTCCTGCAAATCACGCTCCAGCTTGGGCGGCGCCACAAAGGTGCCGGAGCCTTTTCGGTTGTACAGCTTACCTTCCACGATCAGCCGTTTGATGGCGCTGCGCAGAGTGGTGCGGTTGAAATTCCACATGGAGCACATATCCCGCTCGCTGGGCAGCTTTGCGTGGGGCGGCAGCTTTTTTTCCAGAATGTAACACTCGATGTGTTCGGCGGCTTCGTCCCGGGGCCGGGCGTGGCCGGACGAACCGGTCCTCGCGGTACTCACAGGGTCACTCTCCCTCTACGATGACCAGCACCGTGCGCTTGGCCGGGCCGTCAAATTCGCAGAAGTAGATATCCTGCGCGCCGCCGCGCACCATCTCGCCGTCAATGATGGGGAAATGGCAGTGGTTGCCCGTGATGTAGGCCTTCAGATGGCCTGTGGGGTTGCCCGCGGTGGAGCCGTAATCCTTGAGCATGCGGGCGTGGCTGTACGGAAAATCCTCCGGTGCCATCCGGCTCAGGAACACCTCGATGTCGCTCTCCAGGCACTCCAGGGATTCGTTCACGGTCACGCCGGTGGTGGTGTGCTTTGTCAGCACAGTGACCATGCCGTTTTTCACGCCGCTCTCGGCCACGATCTGCTCCACCTGCCGGGTGAGCAGATCCATCTCGTTGTAGGTTTTGGTCAAAATGGTAATGGGCTTGACAAACATGCGCGTTCTCCTTTCCACTGGTGCGGTCAGTCCAGCCCGCCCAGAAAATCGATGGCGTTCTGCCCGCGGATCAGATCCAGCGTGCTGTCCCGCAGGCCCAGCTCGCCGATGGCCTGCGCCATGCGGATCTGCTCGAAACGGGGGTTCGAGGAGGCGAACATCACCTGATGGCGCAGACTGCGGTCGATCCAGGTGAGGGGAACGTCCCTGGTAAAGGTCTGCACAAAGAACTCCTTGGCACAGTCGAAATACAGCGCGCCGGTATCGGCGTAGACGTTTTCGTACTTGACCATGAGCATGGCGGTCTCCCGCACCCAGGGCCAGCCGAACTGCGCCAGGCAGATGCGCAGGCGGGGATGCTTTTCGGCCACCCGCTCGAACCGCAGGGGATGACCGTACTCGGTCTGGGTATCCGGTTCCCAGGACAGGCCCGCATGGAACATCACAGGCTTGTTGTACTTCTCGCACAGCTGATAGAAGGGCTCCAGCCGCTCATCGTCCGGATAGAAGTGCTGGCGGCCCGGATGCAGCTTCAGGCCTTTCAGGCCAAGGTCCGTGAACGCGTGCTCCAGTTTTTCCAGGGCGCCCGGCGCCATGGGGTCCACGCTGGCAAATCCGATGAATTTGTCCGGCGCCAGGTCCACCAGGCGGCGGATCTCCTCATTTTCCACCACGGCGCAGCCCAGGGTGGAGGTGTAATCCGCAGGCATCAGGCACAGTTTGTCCAGCCCGGCGCAGCGCATCTGGTTGAAGATGTGCTCCAGCGGCGCGGTCCCGTTGCGGTGGATGTTCAGCGCGTTGTGGCGCATCTCCTCCCGGGCGGGGTCCTCATTGATGGGTTCAAAGAACGCCGGGTACACGTGCATATCAATAAACAATGGGCATCTTCCTTTCCTAGACAGACAGGCGCGATCCGCCCGGATCCGGGCGGATCGCTGCCACGGGTCAGAACCCGACTTCGTTCATCATGGCGCGCACGTTGTCCACGGCGCGTTTTGCATACATGCGCGGCTCATTGATATAGCCCAGCACCAGCTCCAGCGTGGCGGTGCGGTTGTATCCGATGCGCTTCAGCTCGTACAGCATCTCCTTCAGCGGCATGGAGCCTTCGCCCGGCATGATGTGGCTGTCGGTGCCCTGCTCGCCGTCGATGATGTGCATATGGTCCATCTTGTCGCCCAGCTTGTTGAAGTAGGCCATGATGCTCTCGTGCTGCACAAAGGGCGGCACCACGTCGCACATACCCACCACATAGGGGTTGTCGATGCGGCGGAACAGCTCCACCAGATCGTTGGCGCGGGTGAAGAAGTTGGACTCATAGGGCGTCAGGGCCTCCACGGTCAGCTTTACGCCCACTTTTGCGGCGTGCTCGCCCAGTTCACGGATGGTTTTTTCCAGCCGGGGCCACAGCTCTTCGTAGGTTGCCAGATAGCCGCCGTTGGCAGGGCTGGTCAGCATGTACTCGGCGCCCATCTCCTTGGCCATGTCCAGGCACAGCTTCAGGTATGCCACGGCGTCCTCGCGCTGGGCTTCGCTGCCGATCATATAATTATAAGGATAGGCGTTGTGTTCCGGCGTGTAGCCCAGAACCGGCATTTCGTATTTGTCGATCAGGCGTTTGACTTCGTTAATGTCGCCGGCCTTCAGGTCCGGTGCATAGGCGTGGGGCCGGCCGCCCCACAGCTCGATGTAATCGTAGCCGAACTCCTTCGCATCGGCAAAGCAGTGCTCCAGCGGATTGCGCTGATAGCCGGACGTAAACATACCAAGTTTCATCATTGTGGGAACCTCCTTCAAATCAAACCGTTTGTTTATTTGTCTTCCTTGACCCAAGGCTCAAAGACTTCTACTACACGGGACGCCACACCGGCGCCCTCTTCCAGGCATTCCACCAGCGGCTTGTGATTCAGATAGCCGTGCAGGAACCCGGCGATAAAGCTGTCGCCCGCGCCCACGGTGTTCACCACCTGTTTTGCGGGAATGATGCCGAAGCTGACGAACTCCTTGCCGTCCCAGGCCAGGCTGCCCTTTTCGCCGAAGGTCGCCACCGCCACCTTCATGCCCCGGGCCACTTTGTCCTTCAAAAAGTTGCGGATGAACTCATCCCGGTCTTTGTGATACGAATAGAAGCCGATGTCCACATAGGGCAGCGTGCTCTCCACCAGCGGATGATCCAGCCGGTCGGCGTAGTCGAAGCTGATCAGCGCATGGCCCCGCTCCTTGATGGCCGGCAGCGTGTTCTCGGCATTGCCCCACAGCGCGGTGTGCACCAGATCGCAGGACGCCGCGTAGTTGATGTCCTCGTCGTCGAACACGATGTTCTCCAGCACGCCCTCGATGTAATCGCCGTGCACGCGGTCGTTGCCGTTCAGCGTCATATACGTAATGGCCGTGGGGCCGTCGCCCACCTTCAGGTGGCTGACGTCCAGCCCTTCCTCTTTCAGCGTCTCCAGCATCCAGCGGCCGTTTTCGTCGCTGCCGGTGGTGCTGATGATGGCGGTGGGAACGCCCAGCTTCTGCAGGTTCACGCCGGTGTCCACCACGTTGCCCGTGGGATACTTCCGGTCTTTAAACACACGGCCTTCGTGATCCGTGTACTCGGTGTAATGGTCGATGCAGTTATCACCAATCGCTGCTGCTCTCATCTTCACAAATCCCTCCTGGTCTGTTTTCATGCAGAACTTGTTAATTAAACAGATATGTGCATGGTTTTTTTAAACCACTTCACCCATAGTATAACGCGGCCCCGAATCTGCGTCAATGGAACGGTTGACCGAAAAAAAAGAAGGTTTTTCGGTGGAAAAACCAAAAACTGGTTTGGTTTTCGGCCGGCAAATGGACCATCCGGCCAAATGGTTTAGTTGCTTTTTTCAAAGTGGTCCAATTTTTGTTGAAGTCATGTAGAGCATCCCGGAAAATCTGGTTGTTTTCCCGAAATTCCGGAAAGATGTCACTTTTCCGTTGCAGTAAGAGGGGAATCAGTCTATAATGAAAAAAAATTTTGTCATTTGGGGAAAATGCACGAAATACAAGCTGCGCTTTTGTATCTTCTGTTCTTCCCGGCTCATTTTTTTGTTGCAGACGCGTGCCGCGCGCTTGTAAATAAACGGTGAAAAGCGATTTTCGCCCAAAAAGCATAGAAAGGGATGTTATCATGGACGTCGTCTATGCCGGTTGGCTCTCACTGCTGCCGCCGGTCCTTGCCATTGTATTGGCACTCATCACCAAAGAGGTCATTTCCTCACTGCTCGTGGGCATTCTGTCGGGCACCATCATCTACACCGCCATGGCGGGGCTTCATCCCCTTATCGGCCCGGTGGACACTTTGTTCGACACTGCGCTCAACAGCATCGATCTGTACATTCTGCTGTTCTGCTTTTTGCTGGGAGCGCTGGTACATCTGGTCACGCTGACCGGCGGATCCAACGCATACGGCGAGTGGGCCAGCAAACGCCTGCGCACCAAGCGCTCGGCCCTGTTGGCCACCAGCGCGCTGGGATGCCTGATCTTCATCGATGACTACTTCAACTGCCTGACGGTGGGCACGGTGATGAAGCCCGTGACTGACCGGTACAATATCTCCCGGGCAAAGCTGTCGTACATCATCGACTCCACGGCTGCGCCCGTGTGCATCATCGCCCCCATTTCTTCCTGGGCGGCAGCGGTCAGCAGTTACATCCGGGGCACCGGAAGCTTTGACAGCGACTTCATGGCTTTCTGCGCCACCATTCCTTTTAATCTGTACGCATTGCTGACGCTGGCCATGGTGGTCATTCTGAGCGTCAAGGACATGGAGTTCGGCCCCATGGAAAAGGCCGAGCAGCACGCGCGCCAGACCGGCGACATCGGCGCGGTGCAGACCGAGGTCACCGATCTGCCCAAGGGCCAGAAACAGGGCCGTGTGGCGGACATGGTGGTGCCCATTGCGGCTCTGATCGTGTTCTCCATTTTGAGCATGCTGTACATCGGCGGCTTCTGGGGCGAGGACCCCGCGTTCCGCTATCAGTTCACCGCGGCCCTGGGCAACAGCGTGGCGGCCGAGGCGCTGTGCTGGGGCTCGCTGGGCGCGCTGTTTGTGGCGTTCGTGCAGTATGTGCCCCGCCGCCTGATGTCCTTTAAAGAGTTCATGAAGGGCGTCAGCACCGGCATGAGCAACATGGTTTCCGCGGCCACCATTCTGGTGCTGGCCTGGACCATCAGCGGCGTGTGCGGCCTGCTGGAGACCGACGTGTACGTGAAAGACGTGATGGTTGCCAGCAGCATTCCCGGCGGCCTGCTGCCCGCCATTGTGTTTGTGGTGGCTGCCTTCCTCAGCTTCGCCACGGGCACGTCCTGGGGCACCTTCGGCATCCTGATCCCCATCATCATCCCGGTGGCCTCCGCCATCAGCCCCCATCTGCTGATCGTCTCGCTGGCTGCCACCCTGGGCGGCAGCGTGATGGGCGACCACTGTTCCCCCATCTCCGACACCACCATCCTGTCCAGCACGGGCGCGGGCTGCGAGCATGTGCAGCACGTGTCCACCCAGCTGCCCTACGCGCTGCTGGTGGGCGGCTGCTGCATCGTGGGCTACCTGGTGGCCGGCTTCACCGACGGCAACGTGTGGCTGACCCTGCTGGCCGGTGTGGCGGCGCTGCTGGTGCTGATGACGCTGCTGCATCGCCGCTCGGTGAAAAAGGAAGCGGCGCAGAAGAGCTGAACAGCCGTCTTCCCTGTTTGAATCCAAACCACCCGCCCGAATGGGGGCGGGTGGTTTTCTGTTGGGACAAGACACAAACGCCCCCGGCCGCGCCGGGGGCGTTTGCAGGGGCCGGGGCATGCGCCGCCGGTCACCCGTTGTAATTCTCTTTTTCGTTGTAGGAGGACAGCACCGCGCCGTATCCGCAGTGGGCGCCGCCGGTGATGGGGATCACCGCGCCGGTGACGTACCGGCTGGCCGGGCCCAGCAGGGCGACCATAAAGTCCGCGATGTCCTCTTTTTCCGCCACGTAGCCCAGGGGCACCTCGGCGCCCTCCAACCGGTAGCTCTCCTCCACGGAAATGCCCGTGAGGCGCTCTTTTTCAATCAGCGCCCGGTCCGTCATGGGCGTGCGCACGTAGAACGGGCACACGGCGTTGATGCGCAGGCTGCGGGGCGGGGCCGCCAGCTCCCGGGCCACGGCTTCCACAAAGCCGGCCACGGCGAATTTGGAGGCGCTGTACGCCGACTCGAAGCTCACGCCCCGCATGGCCGAGGCCGAGGCGATCACCGCAAAGGCGCCGCCGGGGTTCATGTGGGGAACCAGCTGCTGCACACAGTTGAAAATGCCGAAGGCGTTGGTGCCCATCAGATCGTTCCACTGCTCCACGGTGGTCTGCAAAAACGGCGCCTCGGACCAGATGCCCGCGCACAGAGCCACCGCGTCCAGCTTCAGGTCCTTGGGGAACCGGGCAATGCCCGCGCGCACGCTTTCCACGCTGCTCACGTCCACGGCATCGGTCTGGTCCAGAATGTCCCAGCCGATCACCTGGTAGCCGGCCTTCTGCAGCGCCTCGTAGGTGCCTTTGCCCATTCCGTTCAAATACCCTGTCACCAATGCATGTTTCATGATCGCGCCCTCCTCGGTTTGCTCAGCGCTCCGGCAGGAAGGTGCGCAGATAATCGGCCGACTGCTGAATCGACGCGTGCGGGTCCTCCCAGTAGATGGAGTCGTTGATCTCCAGATCGATGCAGTTCTGATAGTTGTGTTTTTCCAGCGTGCGGATGTACCCTTCCAGCTTGGCGCGGCCGTACTCGCCGGTGCCCAGGATCTCGTGATGGCTGTCGGAGTAGTGGATCCACTGGATCTTGTCCCCCAGCTGGGTGCAGAAGTCCTCCAGGGTGTCCCCCGCCACTTCCATGGCCACCAGGTCCACGCAGGTGACCAGAGCCGGCGAGTTCACTTCCCGCAGCATGCGCTTCATGTCCTCCAAGTTCAAAAGCAGGTTGCTCTCATAGGGCTGCAGCTGCTCCAGCACCAGTTTCACGCCCAGGCGCTCCGCCCGCGCGGCCAGACGGCCGATGCTGTCCGCAGTGCGCTTCCAGCCCTCTTCCCGGTCCAGATCCCGGGGATGGCAGCCGGTGTTCAGGAACACCTTGTCGGTGCCGAAGTTCAGCGCGTCCTCCATGCTGGCTTCCATGAAGTCGATGGTGCGGTCCCGCAGGGCCTGCTGGGGATTGGAATAGCTGAAGGGATAACCCAGGGTCTCCGGCGTGTAAATGACCACCTTCATACCCATGTCCTCGATCTGGCGGCGCATCTCGGCAATGCGGCGGGCCACCGCCTGGTTGGAGGCATAGTCGTACCGCCAGAAGTGCGGCGCGCCGCCCCACAAATCGACGTTTTTCAGACCGCAGCGGCGCATGGAGTCCAGGTAGAACTCGAAGGTGTGCTGCACGTACTGCACGCTCATGACCGCGATGTCCTGCATTGTGATATTTGACATAAGAAACCCTCCCGTGTTACAATGAAGTTGATAAAACAGCCCAATAAAAGCCGATACATCTTCGGTTTTTTGGTCTATTTCCCAAGTCTCATCCTATCAAGTCCCGGAGAGAGCGTCAAGCTTGTTTGGGGCTTTTTTTGTCGCTCGGCGGTTTTTTCCACGCTTTGTTGAAAGGGCCGCCGCCCCTTTTGTAGAGTTTGCCGGAAAGGTGGTATAGTATGGCGAGAACCGCACAAACCAAAACCGAACAATCCGCGATGCTTCGCTCGCTGTTTCTGCTGGCCGGCCCCACTGTGATCGAGCAGGCACTTCAAACCGTGGTGCAGTACGCGGACACCGCCATGGTGGGACAGATCGGCGCGCAGGCGTCGGCGGCGGTGGGCCTGACCATCACCGTGACCTGGCTGGTGAACAGCCCTCTGTTCGCCATGGGCGTGGGCGTTCTGGCGCTGATTGCCAAATCCATCGGAGAGAACGATCTGGAAAAGGCCCGGGCCGCCAGCAGTCAGGCGGTGTGGATCGCCCTGGCGCTGGGCCTTGTCATGGGCGCAGCTACGCTGGCCGCCAGCCCCTTCCTGCCGGGCTGGATGGGCGCGGACCCCTCGCTGCACCGGGACGCTTCCATCTATTTTGCCATCATCTGCGCGCCCATGCTGTTCCGCTCGTTTTCCATCATCTTTGCGTCGGTCCTGCGGGCGGTGGGCGACACCAAAACCCCCATGGTGGTCAACGGCGTGATGAACCTGTGCAACATTGTGCTGAACCAGCTGTTCATCTCCAGCGGGCAGACCTTTCACATCCTGGGCTTCTCGGTGCACATTCCGGGCATGGGCTGGGGCATTGCCGGGGCGGCCATCGCCACGGCGGTATCCATGTGCCTGGGCGGGACCATGATATTTGCGGCGGCGCTGCGCCACCCTCTTTTGAACATGCGCGGCCGGAAGCTGCAGCTGGACAAGCCCGTGCTCAGCGAGATCGTGCGGGTGGGCATTCCCGTGACGCTGAACCGCGTGGTCACCTGCATGGGGCAGGTGGTGTTCACCTCACTGGTGGCCGGGCTGGGAACGCTGGCCACCGCCGCCCACTCCATTGCGCTGACCGCCGAAGAGGCCTTCTACGTGCCGGGCTACGGCATGCAGGCGGCCACGTCCACCCTGTCGGGCAACGCCCTGGGCCGCCGCAGTGAAAAAGAGCTGCATCAGGTGGTGCACGCCTCACTGGTGCTGGCGGTGTCCATTATGAGCCTGATGGCGCTGGGGCTGTTTCTGTTCCCGGACCGGATGATGGCTCTGTTCACCCCGGACAGGGAAGTGGTGGAGACCGGCGCGGTGCTGCTGCGCATGGTGGCTGTTTCCGAGCCGCTGTTTGCGGTGTTCATCATTTTTGAAGGCGTATTTCAGGGCATTGGCGACACCCGCGGGCCCTTTGTGTGCTCCACGGTGTGCATGTGGGTGGTGCGCGTGTGCCTGACCTTTGTGTGCGTGCGCTGGCTGGGCATGGGGCTGCGGGCCGTGTGGGTCTGCATGATCGCCGACAACGCACTGCGCTGCTTCTGGCTGACCGCCCGGTATTTTGCCGGCGTGTGGAAGGCCCGGTTTCACCGCAGCTGAAACATGAAAAAAAGCCGGCATGGCAGTGGCCATGCCGGCTTTTTGGCGTTCAGCGAATAAAATGGGTGCTCTGGCGGGGCTCTGTCTCGGGCAGGCCGTACGCCTCTTTGCCCAGGGCGATGCTCTTCATCAGGAAGGTCATGTTTCGGGCCAGGGTGCGCATGGTCTGCAGCCCCTCGGCGTCCTGTGCGGCCTCGCCGGGAAGGCGGCCGTGAATGCTGTTCCAGTACTGGCTGGAAGCCACGGGCATGCCGCTGATGGTGAAGAACTTGTTCAGCTCGTCAAAGGTTGCGGACAGGCCGCCCCGGCGGGCGCACACCACCGCCGCGCCCACCTTCATGGTCTTGTCGAAGGAGGTGCTGTAAAACAGCCGCGTTAAAAAGGCGGTCAGCGTGGGGTTAGCCCCCGCGTAATACACCGGGCTGGCCACCACCAGGCCGTCGCAGGCCGCGAACTTGAGCGCCGCGGCGTTCACCGCGTCTTCAAACACACAGCGGCCGGTTTTCGCACATCCGCCGCAGGCAATGCAGCTTCGGATGTCCTGCCCGCCGATGTGCAGGATCTCTGTGGTCACGCCCTGCTGGGCAAAAATCGCTTCCATCTCCCGCAGCGCCAGGGCGGTATTTCCGTTTCGATGGGGGCTTCCGTTCAGCATCAACACGTTCATAGTCACACGCTCCTTTTCCGGACGGGCCTGTCTGCGGCCCTCTTTTTCAGTATACCATTTGCCGTCAAGATGCTTGACGGAGCGGGGGTGTTTTCGTACAATAAACAGTAAACCGTTGGAAAGGAGAACTTCCTCATGCCGTTGATTATTCCCAGGGAACTGCCTGCGTTTCAGGCGCTGGAAGACGAAAATGTATTTGTGATGCACAAGGCCCGGGCCATCAGCCAGGACATCCGGCCGCTGCGCATTTTGCTGGTCAACCTGATGCCCACCAAGATCGCCACCGAGACCCAGATTGCCCGGGTGCTGGCCAACAGCCCGCTGCAGGTGCAGCTGACGCTGCTGCGCATGGGCTCGCACGAGAGCACCCATGTGTCCGGCGCCCATCTGGAGGCGTTTTACAAGACCTTTGACGAGATCCGCTCGGAGCGGTTCGACGGCATGATCATCACCGGCGCGCCCGTGGAGCAGCTGGAATACGAACAGGTGGACTACTGGCCCGAGCTGTGCGCCGTGATGGACTACAGCCGCACCCACGTCTACAGCACCATGCACATCTGCTGGGGCGCGCAGGCCGCGCTGTACTACCACTACGGCGTGCCCAAATACCCGGTGGAAAAGAAAGTGTTCGGCGTGTTCCCCCACCGGGTGACCCGCCCCAAAAACCCGCTGGTGCGCGGATTTGACGAGGTGTTCTACGCGCCCCACTCCCGCCACACGGAAGTGCGCCGCGCGGATGTGGACAAGGTGGACGCCCTGCGTGTGCTGGCCGAGAGCGACGAGGCCGGGCTGCACCTGCTGGCCACGGATTCCGGCCGGCAGATCTTTATTCTGGGCCACATGGAATACGACAAGGACACCCTGCGGGCCGAGTACGAACGGGACCTGGGCAAGGGGCTTCCCATTGAGGTGCCCAAGCACTATTTCTATGGCGACGACCCGGCCAACGACGTGATTTTCCGCTGGCGCAGCCACGCGAACCTGCTGTTCTCCAACTGGCTGAACTACTACGTATACCAGTCCACTCCCTACGATCTGGAGCAGCTGGTGCCCTGAGGAGGGATTTTCTTGACCTTTGACCGGGAGCTTCTGGCCCTTTACCGCCAGCTTTTGCAGACCACCCGGCTGGCCGACGCCTACGCCGAGTTTGTCCGGATGTTCCGGTTTCTGCGCGTTCGGCTGGAACAGGAGATGCCGGCATACACCTTTCAGGGCGGCATTGTGGAAAACGCCATGGACTACTCCTATTTTCAGTGCGCCAGCCCTGCGCTGAAGGGCCTGGGGCTGAAGCTGGCGGTGGTCTTTGTGCACCGTCCGTTCCGGCTGGAGGTATGGCTTTCGGGCCGCAACCGCGCCTGCCAGCAGCAGTGGCACAAACGGCTGCAGGCCGGCGGCACTCCCTTTGAGCTGGCGCAGGACCCGGCCCGGCAGGACTACATTCTGCGCGCGCCGTTGCCCAACGTCGATCTGGCCGACGCAGACCGGCTGGTGCAGGTTCTGCGGCAGACGCTGGAAGCAATGGCCGGCACCATCCAATAAAGAAACGGGAAGCTTTGGCCGGGCTTCCCGTTTTTTCATGCCTTTGCTTTGGCGAACAGCTTGTCCGCGACCACACACAGCACCACCGTGAGCGCAATGTCCGGAATGGTGCTGCCCAGGGGCAGGTCCACCTGCATCAGCAGCCGGTAGGCCACAAAGCCCACGGCCCACAGCACAAGGCCGCGCACGTCCACGGCACAGCCGGCTTTGTCCCGGTGCAGAATGTAAAAATCCGCGATCTGCACGGCGATCATGGGTGCGAACACCGAGCCGATCAGGTACAGAAAATCGGTGATGTTGTCCATGGGGAACACAATGGCGCCCACGGTGCCCAGCACTGCCGCCGCCACGGCCATCCACTTGCCCTGGATGCGGGGCGAAAGCGACTCGGTGGACACGCCCGCGGAATACGCGTCCAGGAAGGTGGTGGTCACGGTGGAGAGCACCACGATGACCAGACCTGCCGCGCCCAGGCCCGCCCGGGCCATGATGAGCCCCACGTCGGACTCGCCGGTGAACAGGGCCGCGCCCATGCCGATCAGGTACATCCAGCAGCTGACCACGCCGTACACCACGGCGCTGGCCGCAGCCGCCCGGCCCGGTTTTTCCGCCGTGCGGGTGTAGTCGCTGATCAGGGGCAGCCAGGACAGGGGCATGGCCACGGACAGTTCCACCGCCGCCCCGAAGGACAGGCTGTCATCTCCGGCGGCCAGAGCGCCGCCCTTGCCGAAAATCAGAACGCTGAGCACGATGGTGGTGACGAACAGCACCGCCATGACCACCGTGTTCACTTTGCCCAGGTTGCGCACGCCCACCAGAATCCACAGGGTGATGAGCGCGCCGATGACCAGGCACCAGACCCAGTTGCCCAGGTCCCACAGGCCGTCCGCAGCCAGGGCTCCGTCGTAGATCATGATGCCGGTCCAGCCCACCAGCTGCAGCACGTTCAAAACGCAGAACAGCAGGCCGCCCTTCTGGCCGAAGCTCATTTTTACGGTTTCCATGGCGCTTTTGCGGGCGCGGCCGCCGATGAGCCCTGCCGCGAACAGCAGCAGGCAGCCGATGACGTGCCCTGTCAGAATGGCCGCCAGCCCTTTGGCAAAGCCCAGCGGCGCGAAATAAGTGCCTGTGAGGATCTCGGCGATGGATACGGCCGCGCCGAACCAGATCAGGCTGTTTTCAAAGACGGACGTTCGTTTTTCCCCCACGGTTCACGCCTCCTCTGCAAATGCGGAGTGGATGTCGAACCCGTGGTCCATGGGCCCGCTGCCGCTGCCCAGGTCCAGCATGGCGCCCAGCGCGCCGGAGATGTACTCCTTGGCGCGGCGCACGGACTGGTCCAGCGAAAAGCCCTTGGCCAGATTGGCCGCGATGGCGCTGGACAGGGTGCAGCCGGTGCCGTGGGTGTTGGGGTTGGGGATACGGCGGCCCCGGAACCACTGCACGCTGCCGTCCGCATACAGAAGGTCGTCGGCGTCGCTGACGCTGTGGCCGCCCTTGAGCAGCACCGCGCAGCCGCAGCTGTCGCCGATGGCCCGGGCCGCGCGCTCCATGTCTGCGGCGTCCCGGATGGTCATGCCGGACAGAATCTGCGCTTCGGGAATATTGGGGGTGACCACGGCCGCCAGGGGGATGAGTTTCTCCTGCAAAGCCGCCACCGCGTCGGTGCGCATCAGCTCCGAACCGCTGGTGGCCACCATCACCGGGTCCACCACAATGTTTTTCGCCTGATGGAACGTCAGGCGCTGGGCGATGACCTCGATGAGCTGTGTGGAAGAGACCATGCCGATCTTCACCGCGTCGGGCCGGATGTCCTCAAAGACCGCGTCGATCTGCTCGCCCAGAAAGGCGGGGGTCGCTTCCAGAATGTCTCGGACGCCGGTGGTATTCTGCGCGGTCAGGGCCGTGATGGCCGTCATGGCGAATACGCCATTGGCCAGCATGGTCTTGATGTCTGCCTGAATCCCGGCGCCTCCGCTGGAATCGCTTCCAGCGATCGATAATGCTGTTCTCATGTTGTTTTCTCCCTTCGTTTCAGCACTATTTTTTTAGCGCGACAGAGAGTGGTGCCCCCGGTCTGCCGCGTATTCACTTGTCAAAGCCGCGCCAGAAAGGCCTCGTCGTCCAGGCGCGGAAGATACCAGTCGCAGACGGCGCGCATCTGTGCGCTGTCTGCTTCGGCAGAGGGCTCGTACACGCCCGCCACCAAAAAGCCCGCCTGTTTGGCGGTGCGGGCCGCGTGCAGCGCGTCCTCAAACACAACAATGTCCCGGGGCTGCGCGCCCAGACGGCGGGCAGCTTCCCGATAGATGTCCGGGCGGGTCTTTGGCCCGTATTGGGACGAGGAGAGCACAAAGGAAAAATGTTTCCACTGGCCCAGCCGCTCCATGGCCTGCCGCGCCTGATGCTCCTCGCTGGCGGTGGCGATGCACATGGGCACGCCCCGGGCCGCCAGCGTCTCCAGCAGACGGGCCGCCCCGGGCTTCAGCGCCACGTGGCAGCGGTACTGCTCGTCCACCAGCTGGTCCACCCGCTTCAGAAGCTGGTCTGTGGTGCAGGGAAGGCCGTACGTGTCGATCAGATAGCGGGCGGCCTGAGGCAGGTCCATCTCCGCCAGCCGGGCGGGCAGGTCTGCGGCGGGTTCTTTGCCGAACCCGCGCACCAGCATGCCCGGCACCCGGTCCCACAGGTCCATGGAATCCACCAGCGTGCCGTCCAGATCAAAGATTGCTCCCCTCATGCTTCCACCATGGCTTTGGTGCGCTCCAGCAGGGTCCTGGCCGCGGCGCAGGGGTCTTTCTGCGCGTACAGGGCCGAGACCACGGCCACGCCGCAGATGCCGCTGCCCGCCAGTTTGGCCACATTGTCCGGGCCAATGCCCCCGATGGCCACCACCGGGATGTCCACGGCCTCGCAGATGGCCTTCAGCGTGTCGTAGCTGACCGCTTCGGCATCGGTTTTCGTCCCCGTGGGGAACACGGCGCCCACGCCCAGATAGTCCGCGCCCGCGGCCTGCGCCCGCAGCGCCTGTTCCACGGTCTGGGCCGACACGCCCAGCAGCATGTCCGGCCCCACTTTGGCCCGGGCCATGCCGGCCTCCATGTCGTGCTGGCCCACGTGCACGCCGTCCGCGCCCACGGCGGCGGCCAGCTCCACGTCATCATCGATCAGGAAGGGCACGCCGTGGCGGCGGCAGATCTGACCGATGCGGCGCGCTTCCTCCAGAAAAGCGTCGTGCGCAAGATCTTTTTCCCGCAGCTGCACCATGGTGACGCCGCCCAGAATGGACTGCTCCACCACGTCCGCCAGATCCCGGCCGTCCAGCCAGGTGCGGTCGGTGACGCCGTACAGCAGCAGGTCTTTTTTATCGCACTTCATACTTGGCTCCTCCGTTCAGCGTCGCGCCGTCCATGTGATCGATTGCGTCGATGATGCGGTTGCGATAGGTGGAATTTCCGTCGTCCGGGTTCATGCGCGCCCAGGCCAGTTCGCCTGCCAGGCCCATGGAGGACACGGCCGCGGCGGCGGCTTCCAGCTCGTTGCCGGGGTTGGCGGCCAGATAGGCGGTCAGCAGACCGGACAGCTGGCAGCCGGTGCCGGTGATGCGGCCCATCTCCGGCCGTCCGTTGCGGATCACATAGCAGGTGTTGGCGTCGGCCACCAGGTCGATGGCGCCGGTGATGGCCACAATGGCGCCGAAGCGCGCGGCGGCCGCTTTGGCAAAGGCCACGCCCTCGGCCAGGTTGTCCTCGGTGACGGCGTCGGCCACGTCCGCGTCCACGCCTTTGGTGGAACCGCTGCCCGCCACCAGTGCCTTCAGTTCCGAGATGTTGCCCCGGATCACGGTAAAGTCGATTTGCTCCGTCAGCTGGCGCGCGGTGTTGGTGCGCAGAGAGCTGGCCCCCGCGCCCACCGGGTCCAGCAGAACGGGGTGACCCAGCTGGCAGGCCTTTTTGCCCGCGGCGAACATGGCGAGGATGGTGCGGGCGTTCAGGGTGCCGATGTTGATGTTCAGACCGGCGCAGATGGTGGTGATCTCCTCCACCTCGCCCACGTCATCGGACATGATGGGGCTGGCGCCGCTGGCCAGCAGGATATTGGCCACGTCGTTGACCGTGACGTAATTGGTGATGTTGTGCACAAGGGGCGTGCGTGCGCGCACGTTTTCCAGGCAGGTTCCGAACATAAAAACATTCCTCCAGTTAAAAAAATCACGGAGCACCTTTCCGCAAGGAAAAGACGCTCCGTGATGTTCACAGCGTGGAATGATTTCCCTACGTTGGCATTACCCAAATCAGGTCACAGGTCGAAGCGCACAGCTTCCTCTCAGCCCGTTTGCGAGCTCCCTTTTGAAAGATGATCCGTTTGTTCTTTATCACTATACTGCGATTGGCCGCATTTTTCAAGAGAAAATTTCAAATCAGCATACACAAAACGCCTGCCAGCAGGCACACAAGACCCGCGGCGGTCCTTCGGGTGACAGGCTCATGGAGCACCGCAGCGGAGACCGCCGTGGTGACCAGAATGCTCAGCTGGTCCACCGGGGCCACCACACTGGCCGGACCGGACTGCAGCGCCTTGTAGTAGCACAGCCAGGACGCGCCCGTGGACAGGCCCGACAGCACCAGAAAGCGCCCCTCTCCCGGCGGAATGGCGCGCACCAGCTGTCCCTTGCCCCGCACCAGCACCAGCGTCCAGGCGAAGACCAGCACCACGGCGGTGCGCAGCGCCGTGCCCAGGTTGGAATCAACGCCCGCCATGCCCACCTTTCCGAAAATGGAGGTAAGGCTGGCGAACACCGCCGAGAGCACCGCCCACATCAGCCAGGAACCGCCCGCCGGACCTTTGGGCGCACCGGGCCGGTACGCCATGACCACAGCGCCCACGGTGACGCACACCAGCCCCGCCAGTTTCCACAGCGTGACCGGCTCGCCCAAAAGCAAAAAGGCCAGCACCACGGTCAGGCCGGTGCTGCACTTGTCCACCGGGGCCACCCGGCTGACGTCGCCCCTGGCCAGCGCCCGGAAGTAGCACACCCAGGACGCGCCTGTGGACAGGCCCGACAGCACCAGGAACAGCCACGCGCCGGCCGGTACGGGGCCCAGGGGCGCGCCGGTGATCCACACCATGGCCCAGGCACAGGCCAGCACTACGGCGGTGCGCACCGCCGTGGCCACGTCCGAATCCGTGCGGCGCACGCCGCACTTGGAAAGCACGGCGGTAATGCCCGCGAAAAACGCCGAACCCGCCGCGAAAAAAAGCCACATTTCAAACGCCTTCTTTTTCGATGTGCCGGGTGCTGCGGATGGTGCGCTCGCCGCACAGCGTCAGCAGCGCCGCGCCCGCCAGCAAAAACCAGGGCAGCAGTCCCACGCTCACAACGCCTGCCAGCACGCCGAACAGCGGCGGCATCAGCGTGGAGCCCAAATACGCGCTGGCCATCTGCAGGCCGATCATGGCCTGCGAGCAGTCCTCGCCGAAGCGGCGGGGTGTCTCATGCATCATACCCGGATAAACGGGCGCATACCCCAGCCCGATGAGCACCAGCGCCACCGGGCAGACCCACACGGGCAGCGGCAGCACCAGTGCCGCCATGCCCGTCATGCACACACCCTCGCCCAGACGGATCAGCGTATTGGTGGAGCACCAGCGGGTCACACAGCCGCTGAGAAAGCGCCCGCCCGTGATGCCCAGATAATACAGCGAAACCCAGGCCGCGGCCGTGGACACGCCCACGCCCCGGCAATCCACCAGCCAGGTGGCGGTCCACAGACCGGTGGTGGACTCGATGGTGCAGTAAAAGAAGTAGCTCATCATCTGGGCGGCTGCGCCGGGCCGCCGCACCACACTGCCCGCGCCCGGGCGGCGCGCCGCCTGCCGGGCGGGGCCGCTGTCACCAAAGCGTTTCCACAGCGGCAGCGTCAGCACCAGAACCGCCACCAGCACCCACTGCATGCCGGACAAAATGCCGTAACCGGTGCGCCAGCCGCCGGGTTTTTCCAGCACGCCCGCCAGGACCAGCGGTCCCAGCATGGCCCCCAGGCCCCAAAAGCAGTGAAGCCAGTTCATATGGCGCGCCTGATAATGCAGCGCCACAAAGTTGTTCAGGCCCGTGTCCACCGCGCCCGCGCCCAGACCCAGCGGCAGGGCCAGCACCAGCAGCCAGCCGAAGCTGGGGGCACAGCTGTAGCCCAGCAGCGCAGCCGCGGTCATCCCCACGCTGACGGCCGTGACCCGCCCGGTGCCGAACCGGGACAGCATGCGGTCCGCCAGCAGGCTGGACACCACCGTACCTGCGGCCACGACCATGGACGCCAGGCCCGCATACCCGTCGGGCACGGCCAGCTCCTTTCCCATAACAGGCCAGGCCGCGCCCAGCACTGCGTCCGGCAGGCCCAGGCTGATAAACGACGCATAAATGAGCGCCAGAAAAATGGTTGCCACCCTTCATTCCTCCAATCCGTATCATCATACGCCCGCTTACAGGGGGCTGTCAACCGGGCTTCGCACACAGAAAAACCGGGGCGCGCACCTGTGGGTGCGCGCCCCGGTCGGAAGGAACTTGTCAGCGGCTGCCGCGGGCGTTTTCCACCAGACCGGCAATGCGGTCCATGGCGTATTTGTCCGCGTACAGGCTCACCTCCGGGAACTGCTTATAGTTGGGCAGCATCTCCAGGGTGATGTAGTCGTCGTAGCCGATGTCTGCGATGGCCTTGGCCACGGCGGGGAAATCCACGTCTCCGGCGAACAGGTCCACAAAGGCGCCGATGCCCGCCTGATCGAAGCGGTAGTCCGACATGTGCAGTTTTTTGATGTGCTTGCCCAGAAGATCCACCCACTGCTCCGGATAACCGATGTAGACCACGTTGCCCACGTCCAGATACATGCCCACCCACGGAGAGGCGATCTCATCCAGGAAGCGGGCTGTTTCCAGCGGAGACAGCAAAAAGCGGTTCCACACGTTTTCGATGCCGATGGCCACTTTGGCCGCCTCGGCCTGGGGTGCCAGACGGGCCAGCGCCTCCTGGCTGCGGGCATAGGCCACGTCGTAACGAATCTTTTCCGGCTTGGAGGCAAAGGCGCAGCCCACATAGCCCGGGACCACCAGAATGGTGTCTGCTCCCAGAAGATGGGCGGCCTCGATCTGCTTTTCCACAATGCCGAACGCCTTGCGGCGGGTGGCCTCGCTGTCGGAGACCAGGTTGTTCTCCCACAGGCTCCACACGCCCACGCTGGGGATCTCCAGGCCCATGTCCTCCGCCATGCGGCGCATGGCCAGAATGTCCCTCTCAGAGGTGTGAGGGTTCAGGTATCCACTCTCGCTGAGCACCGGCTCCACGCCGTCATAGCCCGCCTTTTTGGCGTGCTCAAACATCCAGCGCACATCGGTGGAATCCGTGAAGGAAAACAGGCTGATGCCCTGTTTCATTGCGGCACGCTCCTTTCCGTTTTACAGAGCCACCGGCTCGCCCGTTTCCAGGGAGGTGCGGATGGCATGAATGACCGTGAGCACATGGCGCACGTCCTGCGGGGTGATGGCCGTGATGGGCGTGCCCGCGTCGAGGTGGCCGATGAAATGCTCCAGCTCTTTCTGATAGGCATCGTAGGGATCGATGTCCAGTTTTTCCGGCTCAGCGCCGCCATACAGCCAGGTCTCGCGCACGGCGGAGGCCACGTCTTCCAGATTGGCGCCTGCACGCATGCGGTAGCTGACGGCCTTCTGGTCGCCCACCACGTTCAGTTCCATGGTGAAGGGGAAGCCGGCGGGCATCTCGATGATGCCTTCGGCCGTGGCCTGCACGCCGTTTTCAAAGCTCAGCGAGCTGGCCACATGATTCCAGCAGCCCACGTCGTTCTTCTGGCCCACGGCGTACACCTGACGCACTCTGCCAAACAGATAGCACAGATAGTCCACGTCGTGCAGATGCAGATCGAACAGGCCGCCGCCGCTGTTCTCCGGCTTGCGGTACCACTCGCTCCAGGCGGGGTGGACCGACAGGCGGCTGGCGCGGGCGTATTTGACCGTGCCCAGCGCACCCGCGTCGTACAGCTGCTTAGTTTTCACGTATTCCGGCCAGAAACGCACCGCCTGGCCCACGGCGAACTGGACCCCCGCTTTTTCAGCGGCGTCCAGCATCCGGTCCAGCGCCTCCAGCGTGAGGGTGACCGGCTTTTCGCACAGAATGTGCTTTTTGTACTTTGCACCCAGCAGGGCATACTGCTCGTGCAGGAAAGTGGGCAGACAGATGTCGATGGCATCCACCTTCGCCTCGCGCAGCATGGTCTCGCCGTCTGCATACCAGGGGCAGCCGGCCTCTTCGGCCAGCGCGCGCCCCTGCGTTTCGTTCAGATCACACACCGCTGTAACGATGGCGTTGTTCATTGCCTTGTATGCGGTCAAATGAGTTTTGCCCATGAAACCTGCGCCGATGATCGCCACATTTACCAAGACAAATCCTCTCCTTTCGGCGCTTATTTCTTTTTGATGTTATTGATGTTGCTGAGGACCACCGCACCCACGATGATGACGCCGGTGATGATGGTCTGCACGTTGGTGTCCACGCCCAGAATGTTCATGGCGTTGGAGATGACGCCCATCAGCAGGCAGCCCAGGAAGGCGCCGCCAATGGTGCCTTTGCCGCCGTCGAAGGTGACGCCGCCGATGATGGCCGCAGCCAGGGCGTTGGTCTCGTAGTTGGTGCCGGCGTTGGAGGTGATGGAGTCGATACGGGCCACGAACACGATGCTGGCCACTGCGCAGAACAGGCCGGAGATGGCGTACACCGCCATTTTATAGCGGGTGACGTTGATGCCGGACAAAAAGGCGTTCTTCTCGTTGCCGCCCAGCGCGATCACACGGCGGCCGAACTTGGTGTAGCTCATCATGACATAAGCCAGCAGCACCATGACCAGCAGCACCAGCAGCATGGGCGAAAAGACTTCCAGAACCTTGGTTTTCAGCTCGTTGAACGCGCCGCCGAAGTTCATGATGCGGCCGCCGGACACGGTCAGCGCAATGCCGTAGAACATTTTGCTGGTGCCCAGGGTGATGACCAGAGGAATGCACTTGCTTTTGGCGATGATGGCGCCGTTCAAAAGGCCGCAGGCCATACCGGTGATGAGACCGGCCAACACGGCCACCGCCACGGGCATGCCATTGTTCAGCACCACGTACATGACCACACCGCACACCACCATGATGTTGCCGATGGACAGGTCAATGCCGCCGGAGATCAGAAGAATGCTCATGGCCATGGTCAGAATACCCAGCACGCAGATCTGCTGGAAAATGGCCACAATGTTGCCCAGACTGATGAAATTCGGGTTGATGACGGAAATGACCACGATGATGATCGCGATCACGATGGCAAGCAGCACACGCTGATCTCTCAAAAGCTTCTTGCCCACAGAAGGCTTGCTGACTTTATCTGCCATTTTTCTTCACTCCTAACGCACGTTTGATGATTTCCTGCTCGTTGATGTCTTTGCCGGTCAGTTCGCAGTCGATGGCGCCGTCCCGCACCACCAGCACCCGGTCGCTCATACTGATGAGCTCGGGCATGTCGGAACTGATCATCAGGATGCATTTTCCCTTTTTGGTCAGCTCGCTCATCTGTTTATAGAACTCGGCCTTGGCGTTTACGTCGATGCCGCGGGTGGGCTCGTCAAAAATGTAGATGTCCTGCTCGGCATACAGCCACTTGGCCAGAACCACTTTCTGCTGGTTGCCGCCGGACAGGTAAATGGCCTCGGTCCACACGCTGGGTGTTTTGACGCGCAGCTCCTTCAGCAGCGGCTCAATCAGCGCCGGAAACTTTTTGATGTTTACGAAAAAGCCCTTGATCTTCTCGCGCAGGCCCAGGATGGTGGCGTTCTCCAGCACGCTGGCATTCAGCATCAGGCCCAGCTTCTGCCGGTCCTCGGTGATGAAGGCAATGCCCGCGTTGATGCTGTCATTGGGGTTGCTGATGTGGACTTCCTTGCCGTTGATGAAGATCTGGCCGGCGTACCGGCTGTCGGCACCCACCAGTGCGCGCACCATCTCGGTGCGGCCGGAGCCCACCATGCCCGAAAAGCCCACGATCTCACCCTGGCGCACCGTGAAGCTGATTTTGGGGCTGTCTTTGGTCAGCTGAAGGTCCTTGACTTCCAGCATCACGTCCCCGATGGGGCATTTTTCTTTGTCGTAGAACATGTCCACAGAGCGGCCCACCATATCCTTGGTGATGGTGGTGATGGGCGTGTCTCTGTTTTCATTGGTATAAGTACGGACCACCGCGCCGTCGCGGATGACGGTGATGCGGTCGGCGATCTGCACCACTTCGTTGAGGAAATGGGAGATATAAATGATGCCGATGCCCTGTTCCGAAATTTTCTTGGTCAATTCCAGCACTTTGGCGGCGTCTTCCACGTTGAACATGGACGTGGGTTCGTCCATGATGAGCACGCGGGGCTGCACGCTGAGCGCCTTCAGAATTTTTACGAACTGCTGGTCGGAAACGGACAGATTTTCAATCTTGGTATCCAGTTTCAAGTCGATGCCCAGTTCGTTCATTTTGCTGCGGGCTTCCGCCTCCATGGACTTGTAGTCCACCAGGCCGAATCCCTTGGTTTTCTCGTTTCCCACGTAAATGTTTTCCACCACGTCCATGCTGGGCACAAGGTCGTTTTCCTGATACACAATGTTGATGCCCAGGGACTTGGAAAGCATGGGGTCCAGTTTGTCATAGGTGGTTCCATCCACCTCAATGGAGCCGGAGGTAGGGGTATATGCGCCGGTCAGCACCTTCATCAGGGTGGATTTTCCGGCGCCGTTTTCACCCACGAGGCAGTGCACCTCGCCGGGATAAACATCGAACGTGATGCCCGACAGCGCCCAAACGCCGGAGAACTCCTTTTTGATATCCCGCATGGCGATCACCGGCTTGCGGTTCTCATAATCGAATGTCATGGCAGCTCTCACCTTCTCTTTAAAAAGCACAGCGCCGGCCGGTGCGGCGGGGGGATGAAATCGGGTCCAGCCCCTTGCCGCGGCCGACCGGCGGGTGTTTCGGTTGCTTTAGATAAAACTGGCGTCACACGCCGGCAAATCAGTTCTCCTGCAGATACTCGTAAGCGGCAGCATAGTCGTCCCACGCGATGTAGGAGCTGGTGTCGTCCGCAGACACGGGGATAACAGGCAGCGCGGTGAATTTCTCAGCGGGATCTTCGCCCAGCGCAACTTTGTTGTACAGGTTCAGGAACGTTTTAACGCCCTGGATGGAAACAGGAGCGGTCATGTTGGCAGCCTCGATGCCGTCCTGCAGCATCTGATAGCCGTCGGGAGAACCACCGGTGGAGACAATGGGAATGCCCTCTTTGCCGGCGTCTTTCAGCGCGTTGTAGCAGCCCTGGGCCATCATGTCGTTGTTGGCGAAGATGTAGTCGAACTCGGTGCCGGAGTTGATCAGGTCAGTGGTAACGTTGTACGCTTTGTCCGTCAGCCAGTCGCCGTGCAGGGTGGAAACAACTTCCACTTTGCCGTCCAGCTCTTCCAGAGCGCGGTCCACGCCTTCCTGATACTTCTCGTACACGCCCGCGCCCTGCTGGCCGGCGCAGAAGAAGATCTTGGCGCCTTCCTTCTGCTCAGCGATCCACTTGATGGCAGCTTCGCCGATCTTGTCGTACTCGCAGGCAACGGAAGCAATGTAGTCGCCCGGATCCTCGATGTCGTCCATGGCGAAGTTCTCAACGGTCACAGGGATGCCGGCCTCGTTGGCCATTTTGACCAGCTGAGCGCCCTGCTCGGTGGAGATGGGGAAGATGGAGATGCCGTCCACACCCTGCTGAATCAGAGATTCCATAGCAGTGATGGACTCTTCCAGGCTGTTCTTGGAGTCCAGAACAACGGTCTCGACGCCGTTCTGCTCGGCCGCGTACTCAAAAGCACGGGCGGAGTACTCGTTCCAGATGTCGGACATATCGTATGCGATATAGCCGAAGGTCAGGTCCTTGTCCTCTGCCGCAGTGGAAGCCGCGGAAGTGGAGTCCGCCGTGGAAGCCGTAGAAGTGGAGCTGGAAGCTCCGCCGCAGGCGGCCAGGCTCAGCGCCAGCACAGCGGACAGCGTGATTGCCAGAAACTTTTTCATTTGTTTCTCCTCCTGAATTTGTTTTTTATTCTTTTTCGGCGCTTTGCGCCGCAAAAGCCCTGTTACAGCACGAACCCGTGCGCTTTCAGATACTCGGCCGAATCCTGCACGGCGGTGTTGATCTCCGCCAGGTCCTTGGGGCCGGCCTGGGTAAACTCGATCTCCACACTGAAGGGCGCGTTGTTGCCCGCCTCGTCCAGCTTGTGGAAAATGGTCTCGAAGTCCACATAGCCCTTGCCCAGCGCGGGGAAGTCCCAGGCGTTGCGGGCGCCGGCCTTGTCCTTCAGATGCAGATAGGCGATGTCGCCCATGCAGGTGTCCACATCGTCGGCTGCGTCCACGTTGCCGTAGAACACGCAGTTGGCTGTGTCGTAATTGATTTTCACACGGTCGCTTCCCACCAGATCCACGATCTCTTTCATCACCGTGCCGGTGGCGTGTTCGCCGTGCAGCTCCAGCACCAGCGTCAGGCCGTACTTTTCCAGGCTGGGCACCAGGCCGCGGATGTTCTGGGCCAGCAGCTCGTTGGAGGCCTTGGCGTTGTCGGCCAGATGTGCCTCGCCGATGGAGGACACGATGTAGTCGCACCCGAAGAAGTGAGCCAGCCGCATGTTCATCACAAAATCCGGCAGGCGCTGGGTGTCCATCAGGTTGCAGTGGCCGCTCATGGAGAAGGGATGAAGGTCCAGCTTCTCCAGCAGGTCTTTCACACCGCACAGCTTTTCAAAGCTCTGGTCCGGGAACACGTGCTCGGTCCAGCCCTTGGTCGCCGTCAGCTCCACATAGTGGAAGCCGGCCGCCGCGATGCCTTCCAGCGCCTGTTCGATGGAATAGCCGTGATAGCAGTTGGAATTGACCGCGATGATTCGTTTTTCCATACTCGAAACCGCCTTTCTTATTCCGGCCCGAAGGCCCGCCGGGCGTCACCGCAGGAACAATTCCTGCTGGTCGTTTCCGGAAAAATCGTAATGATGATCGATGTAATACTGCGCCGCACCGGTCAGCTCGGCGTCCAGCCCCAGGCCGGAATACTTGATGCGCACCCGGTCCACAAACTCCCGGAAGCCCATGCCGGACAAGTCTCTGCGCACATCCTCCAGAAAGCAGGGGCCCAGATTCACGCCCGTGCCGCCCAGAATGATCAGGGACGGGTTGAACAAAGCGATCAGGTTGGAGATGCCGAAGGCCAGATCTTTGGCCAGATCTCCGATCAGCGCCCGCGCCTTCACGTCGCCGCTTTGCGCCATGGCGCCCACGTCGCTGTACAGCAGCTTGCGCCCGCCCAGCGTTCCCACGTCCAAACCGCGCTCTGCCGCCCGCCGGCCCAATGCGTTTTCGCCCACCAGGCACTCCAGACAACCGCGGTTCCCGCATTCGCAGCGGGGGCCGTCCCGGTCGATGGAATAATGCCCGAACTGGGTGGCCATGGCTCCTGCGCCCCGCAGCATCTTGCCGTCGGAAAACAGGCAGGCACCTACGCCCTTGGACACGTTGATGTAGGCAAAATGCCGGTCCTCAATTTGAGTAAACACGCTCTCTGCATATGCAAAGCACGCCGTATCGTTTAAAAAGCACAACGGATATCCCGCCAGCGCCCGGTCCAGCCGCTGGACCACCGGGTCGTCAAACCCCACGCCGATCACCGTGGAAAGAATGCGGCGCCGCTCGCTGTCCACAATGCCGGGGATGATGATGCTCACCCCCATGATGCGGGCGCTGCCCGCCGCCGGCACCAGCGTTTCAAAAAAGGTCTGCACGATCTTGTCCACGCCGTCGTCCTCTTCGGTCAGAGGCACCTGGCTTCGCAGGGCAATGTGGCCGTCGGAAGAGACCAGTGCCACGTCCAGCCTTGCGCGCCGCCAGCTGATGACGGCCACCACGTTGCCCGCGCCGTTGACACACAGCTCGTTGGGGCGGCGGCCCTGCTGACCGCTGACGACCTTGCCGCAGTCCAGCACGTACCCGCCTGCAATCAGCTCGTCCACCACGCTGGACACCGTGGTCTTGCTCAGACGGGTGATTTTGGCCAGCGTCGTTCGGGAGATGCGGGGATTGCGGTCAATCAACCGGTAAATTTCGATCAGATTTTTAGAACGAATAATTTGCTGGGTGATCAACAGCCTCCTCCCCTTTCTCTGGATCTTCCGGCGTGAATTAGTTTGTCCAGTGGCTTTACTAATTGACATCAAGAAGTGTAGCACATCTTTTTTGCTTCCACAAGTACCGAACGCGAAGTTTGGAGACTTGCCCAGCCCGCTTTCTCTCCGTGTGGTGAAATCGACGAAAAAAGATTTCAAAATGGTTAAAATTTTAACTATCGCACAGCGAACCGGGTGAACAAAGGCCCAACGCTCTGCTTTTCCGAAGCACAAGCATTCTTCCCCGCCGCACCGGCCTGGTTTTTGGGGGCCGGCTGCGTTATAATGGAAAGCAATCGGAAAGGAGTGGCACACCTATGTGCGGTGGGATCATCACGCAGAAGATTGCATAAACCCATGTAAATCGCCAACAACACGGAAATTTACATGGGAGGGTTTTCACATGAAAGAGAACAAATACGACGACGAACGCTTTTTCCAAAAATACAGCCAGATGCTGCGTTCGCAAAAAGGGCTTCAGGGCGCGGGAGAATGGTCGGAACTTCAAAAAATTCTTCCCGATTTCAACGGCAAACAGGTTCTCGACCTGGGCTGCGGCTACGGCTGGCACTGCAAATACGCCGCCGACCACGGGGCCGCATCGGTGCTGGGAATCGATCTTTCCCGCAAAATGCTGCAGACTGCCCGGCAAATCAACGCCGCCCCGCAAATCGAATATCAGTGCGCCGCCATGGAAGACCTGCGTTTTCCGGCAGAGTCTTTTGACGTGATTGTAAGCTCTCTGGCCTTTCACTACGTAAAGGAATTTGAACCGTTGGCGGAAAACATCTGCCAATGGCTGCGCCCGGGCGGGCATCTGGTGTTTTCGGTGGAGCACCCGGTGTTCACTTCCTACGGAACGCAGGACTGGTATTACGATGAAAACGGCACCATTCTCCACTTCCCGGTGGACAACTACTATTACGAAGGCCGCAGAGACGCCCTCTTCCTGGGCGAAAAGGTGGTAAAGTACCATCGCACGCTGACCACCTACCTGAACACGCTGCTTCAAAACGGGTTGGAGCTGCGGCATATTATTGAACCGCAGCCGCCCCGGGAAATGATGGACCTGGACGGAATGAAAGACGAAATGCGCCGCCCCATGATGCTGCTTGTGGCAGCCGTAAAAAAGGGCTGAGCAGATACAAAAAAGCGCATCCGCTGTGCGGATGCGCTTTTTTCAGGTTCAGCGGTTCATCTCGCTGACCGGACCGGTGGCATTGTGCTCCCGGATGATGCGGTCGATCTCCTTGAAGTCGGAGGACGGCAAATCGCCGGGCACGGTGTTCTTCACGCTGGAAGTGGCGTTGCCGAACTGCATGGCCTTGTGGGGATCATCGTATTTCAGCAGGCCGAACAGGACACCCGCCACGTATGCGTCGCCGGAGCCGATGCGGTCGATGACGTCGATGTTGGTATAGGGGGCCTCGGTGTAGAACTGGTCCTCCTTGGCGGAGTAGATGACCGAGGTAAAGTTGTGCTTGCGGGGGCTGATGACTGTGCGCTGGGTGGTGGCCACGATCTTCACGCCATACTCCTGAGCATAGCTCTTCATGATGTCGTGCAGCTCGCCGGTTTTGTGGAACATGCGGCGGCTGGTCTCCTCGGAGACGAACAGCACATCCACCAGGGGCAGAATGCTCTGGATGGTTTCACGGGCCTCGTCTTCGCCCCACAGGTTGGCGCGGTAGTTCACGTCAAAAGAGATTTTGGCTCCGTGCTCCTTGAACTTTTTCAGCACCTGAATGGCCACATCCCGGGTGCCCAGCGCCAGGCTGATGCCGCTGAGGTGGAACATCCGGGCCGAAGAAAAGGCTTCTTCGGGAATGTCCTCCAGCGTAATGCCGCACACCGAAGCGTTGAACCGGTCGTACACAATGGTGGGCTTGCGGGGCGCGGCGCCCATCTCGTAATAATAGATGCCCAGACGGGCCGAGGGGCTGTCGTCGTAGCACAAAAAGTCGTCGGAAACGCCCACGAAACGAATGCGGTTCTTGATAAAGGTGCCCAGCTCGTTCTGGGGCAGACGGGAGATGATGCCCGTGCGCAGGCCCAGCAGCGCCACACCGGACGCCACGTTCAGCTCGGCTCCGCCGGCGCGTTTTTCAAACACGTCACCGTCCACAATGCGGGCGTGGCGCGGCGGCGACAGACGCAGCATGATCTCTCCAAACGTAAGCAAATCGAAGGCCTTTTTCTCCATGATCGGTCCCTCCTGTATCTAGCGGCCGGCGCGGCCGGGCCGGCCTGGTTTTCCTGGTTTCAGTATAACAAACAAACGCGCCGCCGGAAAGCATTTTTCCGGCGGCACGGCAAAACTTTCCGCAGTGCGGAACGATTACAGCACCACGCCGTCCTTGAAGATGGAGATCTCCCGGTAGCCCTGCTGCTCGGTTTTGGTCTGCTCGCCGCTGGCCACGGCAATGACCTTTTCCAGCAGGCGCTGGCCCGCCTGGGCGATGGGCTCGCCGTCGGCCACAGGGCCGGCGTTGAAGTCCATCCAGCCGCTCTTCTTCTCAAACAGCTGGGTGTTGGTGGCAATTTTCACCGTGGGGGCCGGTGCGCCGAAGGGGGTGCCGCGGCCGGTGGTGAACAGGATCATGTGGGCGCCCGCAGCGGTGAGGGCTGTGGCGCTGACCAGATCGTTGCCCGGGCCGGACAGCATGTTCAGGCCCTTGGTGACCACGGGGTCGCCGTAGCCGATCACGTCCGCGATGGGGGCGGTGCCGCCCTTCTGCACGCAGCCGCAGCTCTTGTCCTCCAGCGTGGTGATGCCGCCCTTTTTATTTCCCGGGGACGGGTTCTCGTACACCACCTGGTTGTGGCTGGTGAAATAGTGCTTGAAGTCGGTGATCATCTTCACGGCTTTGTCGAACACTTCTTTGTTGACACAGCGGTTCATGAGGATGCCCTCGGCGCCGAACATCTCGGGCACCTCGGTGAGCACGGTGGAGCCGCCCCGGGCGATCAGCAGATCGCTGAACGCACCCACCGTGGGGTTGGCGGTGATGCCGGACAGCCCGTCGGAACCACCGCACTTCATGCCCACCACCAGCTCGGACACGGGGATGGGCTGGCGCTGGAACTTGCCGGCGTATTCGGCCAGCTCGGCCAGCAGCTTGGCGCCCGCCTCAAACTCGTCCTCCACGTCCTGGCAGGTGAGGAATTTGACGCGGTTTTCGTCGTAGTCGCCCAGCTCTTCCAGGAACTGCTCATGGGTCAGGTTTTCACAGCCCAGGCTCAGCACCAGCACGCCGCCCGCGTTGGGGTGGCGGGTCAGCGCGGCCAGCAGCTTGCGGGTCTGGGCGTGGTCGTCACCCATCTGGCTGCAGCCGAAGGGATGCGGGAAGGTGTACAGGCCTTCCACACTGCCCTTGACCAGGTGCTGGTTGTCGCGGCACAGCTTCTGCGCCACGCCGTTGACGCAGCCCACCGTGGGAATGACCCAGATCTCGTTGCGGATGGCGGCGCGGCCGTCGTCCCGCAAAAAGCCCTGGAAGGTCTCGGGGGCCTGCGGCTCCACGGGGACCACGGCGGGTTCATAGGTATATTCGCCCTCTTCGGACAGATTGGTTTTTGTGTTGTGCACATGCACCCAGGCGCCCGGGGCGATGTCCTGGGTGGCGTGGCCGATGGCAAAGCCGTATTTGACCACGTTTTCGCCCTGCGCGATGGGGCGCAGCGCCATTTTATGGCCCTGGGGAATGTCTTCGGCGGCCACAACGCCGGCGAACTCCTCGCCTTTTGCCACCGGATGCAGGGCCACCGCCACGTTGTCGGCGGGGGAGATCTGGATGAGTTTCGTCATGGAAATGCTCCTTTTCTCTGAAAATAAGGGGCCGCCGCGCGCTGCGGCGGCCCCTTTCTGCACAGGTTTATTGTACGCTCTTCATAGCCGCATAAGCGCCTTCGGTGCGGATGGTCTCCAGATCGCGGGTCACAGCCTCGGTCAGGCCGGCAACCTTGGTCAGATCCTCGCCCCAGAAGCTCTCGTTGGACAGAACGGCCTCCGCCAGGGTCTTGGCGTCGTCGTCCTTATGAGCATAGTAGAACTCCAGCACGGGACGGTCGTCCTTCACGGCGTACTCGTCGCCGGCGGGACGTTTGCACATCAGAGCCTCGTCGTTCAGGCTCTGCACATTGCAGGAGTAGAACGCGATGTAAGCAGCCAGGCTCATGGTCAGGCAGGCGGGCAGCTTGCCTTCGTTTTCCACATAAGCCTTGAAGCTGGGCATTACGCGGGCTTTCCACTTGGAGGTGGAGTTCAGAGCGATGGACAGCAGCGCGTGATCGATGAACGGGTTGTTGAACCGGTCGGCCACGGCGGCGGCAAACTCCATCAGCTCCTCTTTGGGCAGGGTCAGCGTGGGGATGATCTCCTCATACAGAGCCTTGTTCATGAAGCCCTTGATGACCTCGTCCTGCATGCAGTTGCGCACGATGTTCTGGCCGGCCAGATAAGCAGCCAGGACCATGGTGGTGTGCGCGCCGTTCAGGATGCGCACTTTGCGTTTCTTGTAGGGGGTGTGGTCACGGGTGACCAGGATGGGCAGGTTGGCTTTCTTGAACGGCAGTTCCTCTTCCAGCCATTCCGGACCTTCGATGACCCAGAAGCCGAAGACCTCGCCGGTATCCAGCAGGTTGTCCTCGTAGCCGTTTTCCTCGTTGAGGGCAGCCGCCTCGGCGCGGGGATAGCCGGTGACGATGCGGTCCACCAGCGTGGAGCAGAACAGGTTTTCCTCGTCCACCCACTTGGAGAACTCCTCGGACAGGCCCCACTGGTCGATGTACTGATGTACGCATTTGCGCAGCTCCTGGCCGTTGTTGTCGATCAGCTCGCAGGACAGGATCACGAAGCCTTTGCCCTTCTCTTTGCCGTAGGCCTCAAAGCGCTCGTACAGGAAACGGGTCAGTTTGCCGGGGAAGGATGCGGGCGGCTCGTCGTCAAATTTGCACGCCGGGTCGTAGGCGATGCCGGCCTCGGTGGTGTTGGAAGCCAGGTAACGCAGGTCGGGGTTGTGGGCGCACTCCAGCAGTGCCTTGTAATCCTCATAAGGATTGATGCAGCGGGACACCGCGGAGATGATGCGCTTGGCGTTGACCTTCTGGCCGTTTTCAAAGCCGCGCAGATACAGCGTGTACAGGCCCTCCTGCTCGTTGATCATTTTGGACAGGCCCGGGGCGATGGGCTGGCACAGCACCACTTTGCCGTTGAAGCCGCATTTTTCGTTGGCCATGTCAAAGAAATAATCCACGAAAGCGCGCAGGAAGTTGCCCTCGCCGAACTGCAGCACTTTTTCGGGCGCGTCCTTCAGCAGATAGCCGTCATAACCCATCTGCTCCAGAGTTTTGTAAGACAGTTTGTTCATAATTGCATTTCCCCCTAACAAAAAGCATCAAACGTCAAAACCAAAGAATTTCACGGTGTTGTTGTAGCTGATGTCCTCTACCAGCTGGCCCAGCGTCTCCATGTCGGCATGGTACTCGCCGTTCTCCACCAGGTTGCCGATCCAGTTGCACAGGATGCGGCGGAAATACTCGTGACGGGTGTAGCTCAGGAAGCTGCGGGAGTCGGTCAGCATGCCGATGAAGTTGCCCAGAACGCCCAGGTTGGCAAAGTCGGTCAGCTGTTTCTCCATGCCGGTCTTGGTGTCGTTGAACCACCAGGCGGAACCCATCTGGATCTGGCTGGCGCACTGGCCGTCCACCTGGAAGGCGCCCGCCAGGGTCATGATGGTCTCGTTGTCGTACTGGTTCAGGCTGTACAGCACCATTTTCGGCAGATTGCCGGCCTTGCTCATGGCATCCATCAGCTTGCCCAGATCGTCGGCGCCGTGGGTGTTGGAAACAGCGTCAAAGCCCGTGTCGGGGCCCAGTTTGTTGTACCAGGTGGTGTTGTTGTCGCGGATGCAGCCGAAGTGGATCTGCATGACCCAGCCGTACTCGGTGTATTTCTTGGCCACGGCCAGCAGGCACGCGGTTTTGTATTTGTTCAGCTCGTCCACGGTGATGGCTCCGCCCGCCAGGCCCTTGGCCACGATGGCGTCCAGCTCGGCCTGGTCGGCGGCGGCATACACGGCGTAATCCAGCGCGTGGTCGGAAGCGCGGCAGCCCATCTCATTGAAGAAGTCAATGCGGTTGTACAGCGCCTTCACCACGTCGGCGAAGGTTTTGATCTCCACGCCGGAGACCTCGGCCAGCTTGGCCATGTAGGTGGGATACTCGGGTTTATGGATGTTGAACGCCTTGTCCGGACGGAAGGCGGGCAGCACTTTCACCTTGCAGGTGGGGTCTGCCTTGATTTTCTTGTGCCACTCCAGGCTGTCCACGGGGTCATCGGTGGTGCAGATCAGCTTTACGTTGGACTGGTCGATGATGCCGCGCACAGACATGTCCGCGTCTTTCAGACGGGCGTTGCATTTGTCGTAGATGGCCTTGGCGGATTTCGCGTTCAGCGGCTCGGTGATGCCGAAGTATTTCTTCAGCTCCAGATACGTCCAGTGATACAGGGGGTTGCCGATGGCACGGGGCAGCGTCTCGGCCCATTTTTCAAAGGTGCGGTACGGGTCGGTATCCTTGGCGCCGGTGATGTCGGCCTCCTGCACGCCGTTGCAGCGCATGGCACGCCATTTGTAATGGTCGCCGCCCAGCCACACATCGGTGATGGAATCATAGCGCTTATCCTCGGCGATCTCCTGCGGGTTGATGTGGCAGTGATAGTCGATGATGGGCATTTTTTCCGCATGCTCGTGGTACAGCCGGCGGGCGGTTTCGGTCTCCAGAAGGAAATTGTCGTCCATAAACTGTTTCATTCGAGTCCTCTCCTTGCATTTGTATGATGATTTCACGCCGTTTCCCGGCGTGTTTTTTCCTGACAACAGTATTATAGCACAGCTTTGCCGCTTGTACAGCAGTTTTTTTGTGCAAAACCTTGCGATTCTTGGCCCTTCTTCCGCGCTTTTTGTGAAATTGAAAGCGCTTGCTTTTCAGGTTATCAGATATATTTATAGATTTTAGGACAAATTGTATGATTTTTCATTGTGGCACTTCCACAAAAAAGGACCTCACATTTTTTACAAAATTTCTACAAAAAAAATTCGCAATCTCATGGTATGCTGAAGATGTCTTCCAAGTGGCTTCGGCAGCCAGCCCGCCCCGCCGTACGCAAAGCGGCGCGCGGCCCGGGGAACGCCGTGTGCGCGCAGTGATCGAGCGTTTTGAGAAAAATGCTTGACACTGCGCGTTTTGGCGCGTATACTCTAACCAAATCAGGAAAGGTGCGGTTTTCATGCGCAGCACGAACAGTTTGTTTGCATATCGCTTTTACGGCTATTCCTATTATTGGGGGAATGGCCCTGTTTGTCGTGGCGTTTTGGAAACTGCTTGAGTTCAATCTGCAGTTGAAAAGAGCCGGCAGCGGGGTGCGCTGCCGGCTCTTTTTCGTTGATTTTTCAGGAAAGAGGGTATCTTGTTATGATCGTTATTTTCAAGCCGAACGCATCTCCCGAAAAGGTGAAAGCGCTTTGCGCCCGCTTTGAGGCCAGCGGGCTGAAAATCCACAATTCCGAAGGCGAACACACCCACCTCATCGGCCTGATCGGCGACACGTCCAGCGTGGACATCGACCTGGTGCGCGCCAACGACATCGTGGAAGATGTGAAGCGGGTATCGGAGCCTTACAAAAAAGCCAACCGAAAATTTCACCCCGCCGACACGGTGGTGGACGTGGGCGGCCACAAGATCGGCGGCGGGCACTTTACGGTGATGGCCGGCCCCTGCAGCGTGGAGAGCGCCGAGCAGATCACCGAAGTGGCCCGGCGCGTGAAGGCCAGCGGCGCGGGCCTTGTGCGGGGCGGCGCGTTCAAACCCCGCACTTCCCCCTACTCCTTCCAGGGCATGCGCGCCGAAGGGCTGACGCTGCTGCGCAAAGCCCGCCAGGCCACGGGCCTGCCCATTGTCACCGAGATCATGAACACCGAGCACATCGGCCTGTTTGAAGACGTGGACATGATCCAGGTGGGCGCGCGCAACATGCAGAACTTTGAGCTTCTGAAGGAGCTGGGAAAGCTGAAAACGCCCATTCTGCTGAAGCGCGGCCTTTCCAACACACTGGAGGAATTTCTCATGAGCGCCGAGTACATCATGGCGGGCGGCAACGAAAACGTGGTGCTGTGCGAGCGCGGCATCCGCACCTTTGAGACCAGCATGCGCAACACGCTGGACATCAGCGCCATCCCCATGCTGAAGGCCAAAAGCCATCTGCCCGTGGTGGTGGACCCCAGCCACGCGGCGGGCATCGCCTGGATGGTGGAGCCCCTGGCCATGGCCGCGGTGGCGGCGGGCGCCGACGGCCTGATGGTGGAAGTGCACAACGACCCGCCTCACGCCAAGAGCGACGGCGCCCAGAGCCTGACGCCGGACCAGTTTGACGGCCTGATGGAAAAAGTCAGGGGCGCGGTGTCCTTCTTTGGCAAGGAGCTGAACTGACGGACAGGGACCGGGTCAGGCGGACCATGCCCCACACCGCCCCTGCGGCCACCGCCAGCTCGGTGAGAGGCATGGCGAACCACATGGCATCGGGGCCGGCCAGAACCGGCAGCAGCAGGATGAGCGCACCGCTGACCGCAAAGCCCCGGGCCACCGACACCGCCATCGCCGCGGCGGGCTTCATCAGCGCCTGAAAATAATAGGTGGCGAACAGATTCAGCCCCAGCAGCAAAAACGAGAGGCTGTAGCGCCGGATGATGCCCGGCGCCATCTCCAGAATGGCCGGCGTCGGTTCCATAAACAAATAGATGTAGCCCTGCGGCCATGCCAGGCTGAGGGCGGTCCAGAACAGGGCGAAGGCCGCGGTGGCCCACAGGGCGCAGGCCAGCGTCCGCCGGATGCGCCGCACGTTGCCCGCCCCGAAATTCACCGACAAAATGGGCTGCGCCGCCTGCCCCACGCTGTAGCCGCAGCACTGGACAAAGGTGCTGACATTGATGAGCGGCCCATAGACCGCCAGGGCATCGGGCCCCAGGTAGCGCATGATCTGGCGGTTGAACAGCACGGTGAGGATGCCCATGGCCGCGTCGGAAAAGAACGTGGAAAAGCCCGTTACGGCGATCGCCCGCAGGCGGGCGGCCGGCGCGGCGGTGCGGCACAGAGCCAGCGTGTTCCGGCGCGAAACAAAATGCGTCAGCAGCACGGCCAGGGTCACACAGCCGCCCATGGCGGTGGCAAGTCCTGCCCCGTACACGCCCATTCCGAGGCCGAATACAAACGCACAGTCCCCCACGATGTTCAGCGCGCCGCCGGCCAGCACGCCCGCCGTGGCCAGAACCGGATTTCCGTCGTTGCGCAGAAACGCAGCCAGCATCTGGTTCAGAACGAACACCGGAACCACGATTTTCACCGGTTCCAGATAGCGCTGCGCCAGCTCCAGCAGCTGCGCGTCCGCACCGAAAAACACCAGAATCGGTTCTTCCCACAGCCACAGCAGCAGCCACGCCGCCCCGGCCAGGACACACGCGCCCACCAGGGCCGCCGTGCCCTGCGGGCCCACAGCCTGCCCCACCACGGCCATGTCCACAACGGAATACACCGATGTGATCAAAGCGCTGCCGAACGCTGCGGCAAGATACCGGAAATACAGGGGACGAACCGAATCTTTCAACAAATCCATACCATTCTCCTCACACAAAAAGGGCCGGATAAGAAACGAGCGAAACGTGTTTCTTATCCGGCCCTTTCATATGTGAAAGCAGCCTCCGGCAACCCGCGCGCCCGCCCTCTTATCCGGCCCTGTCCTTACGTTGACAAGTCCTCCGACGACAGCTGCCAGCATACCAGAAATGCCGGGCGCTGTCAAGCTGCCCGGGCAAAAAAAGCACCGCGCGTTGCGAAATGCGCGGTGCTTTTGCAATCAGAACTCAGCCCTGCTTGATCTCGTCCACGCTGGCGCTCTTGCCCGGGTACAGGCCCATGGGCTCGTAGTGCACGGTGGCCACGCTGACCAGGTGCGTGCCCTGCTCGGCGTTGAAGTCGTCCAGATACGGCTGATGCTGGAAGTAGTTGACGTCCAGGCTGCCGTCCTCCACGCCGGTGTTGGGCATCACATAGTCGTCAAACTCCACGATGTCCAGCTCCACGTTGTGCTCGGCCAGAATGGGTTTGGCGTACTCCAGGATCTCCGCGTGGGGGCTGGGCGAAGCGCCCACCGTCAGGGTCACGGGCTCGCTGATGGCCGGGATCTCCAGATCCTGCGCGCCCATGGGCATGACCACGCCGCTGTAGTTGGCGCTGATCCAGTCCTGCACGTCCTGGCTCATGAGAACCGCCACCAGTGCCTGCACGGCGGGGTCGTTCTCGTTGCCCTCTTTCACACAGATCACGTTGCCGTAGGTCTGGGCGGCCACGCTCTCGGCGTCCTCGGTGAGCAGCACCTTGTCCGCGATGCCTGCGCCCGAAGCATAGTTGCCGTTGATGACGGCCAGGTTCAGATCCGGCAGGCTGGCGGGCAGGTTGGCCGCCTCCATGGGCACGATCTCAATGTTGTAGGGATTTTCGGCAATGTCCTTTTCGGTGGCTTCCAGGCCCACGCCCTCTTTCAGGGTGATGAGGCCCTGGTCCTGCAAAAGCAGCAGGGCACGGGCGCCGTTGGTGGCGTCGGCCGGAATGCCGATCTGAACTTTTTCGCCCGCGCCGCAAGCGGCCAGGCTCAGCGCCAGCACCAGAGCCAGCGCCAAAGCAAACACTTTTTTCATACGTTTCCTCTCCTCGTTCTTTTTTTCGAAAACGCCCGAAGGCGTGATCTTATCGGTTGCGCTTGTCCGCCCGGCGGGCCAGCCGGTCAAACAAAATCTGAATGATGCACACCAGCAAAATCAGCAGCACCACCGTGGCGTACATGACCGTGGTCTGATAGCGCTGATAGCCGTACCGGAATGCGATGTTGCCCAGGCCCCCGGCGCCCACGCTGCCGGTGATGGCCGTGTAGCCCAGAATGGTGATGAGGCTGATGGACAGGCCCCGCAGCAGGCTGGGCACGCTTTCCACCAGCAGCACCCGGGTGACGATCTGCCATTTGGTGGCGCCCATGCACTGGGCGGCCTCCAGCACGCCGTGGTCGATCTCTTCCAGGCTTTGCTCCACCATGCGGGCGATAAAGGGCGCGGCCGACAGCGTCAGGGGCACCAGCGCCGCCGTGGCCCCGATGGATGTGCCCACCAGCGCCCGGGTGAAGGGAATGATAAAGAACATCAAAATGATGAAGGGCAGGCTGCGCAGGATGTTGACCACCCAGCCGAACACCGCGTTGAACCGCGGCGCGGGCGCGATGCTGCCGGGTTTGGTGATGGTGAGCACCACGCCCATGGGCAGGCCCAGCACATAGGCGAAAAAGGCCGACACCAGCGTCATATAAAGCGTTTCCAGCGTGCCGGCCCACAAAATGGAACCATACTCTGCAAAAAATGCACCCATTTTCTCACGCCTCCTTTTCACTGAGCAGCAGCCGTGTCACTTCGCTGCGGGGATTTTCAAACACCTGAGACACCGTTCCCGTCTCGGCCACACGGCCGTCGCAGATGACGGCCACCCGGCCGCAGATGCGCCGGACCACGCTGAGTTCGTGGGTGATGATGAGGATGGTGACGCCCAGCTTGCGGTTGATGTCCGCCAGCAGCGCCAGCATGGCCTTGGTGGTCAGAGGGTCCAGCGCGCTGGTGGGTTCGTCGCACAATAAAATCTCGGGCTTTGTGGCCAGAGCCCGGGCGATGGCCACCCGCTGCTTCTGCCCGCCGGACAGCTGGGCCGGATAAGCGCCCGCCTTGTCGGCCAGGCCCACCAGTTCCAGCAGCTCGTCCACCCGGGCGGCGACGGCCGCTTTGTCGAAGCCTTTTTCCAGCTTCAGCGGAAAGGCCACGTTCTCGGCCACGGTTTTCTGCATCAGCAAATTGTAGCCCTGAAACACCACGCCCATTTTGCGGCGCTCGGCCCGCAGCTGGGCGCCGTTCATCGCCGCCAGGTCGCTGCCGTCCAGCACGATTTGGCCGCTGGTGGGTTTTTCCAGCATGGACAAACAGCGCAGCAGCGTGGATTTGCCCGCGCCGGACATGCCGATGATGCCGAAGATGTCCCCGTCTTCCACACGCAGGCTCACGTCCTCCAGTGCGGTGACGCGGTCGGCGCCGGTGCCGAACACTTTCGTCAGATGTTGAATTTCGATCAAAGCCATTCACCTTTCTTTTTCCCGGGCAATAAAAAACGCCCTCGGAACACACTGTTCCAAGGGCGACAAAGATCGCGGTACCACCTTGTTTCACCGCCGCTTTGCAGCGCGCGGCCTCATCCGCTGCGGTCTGCGAATGAGACAGACTTACAGCGCGGCACGATAACGGGTGCACCCGTCGCGGACTTACGCCATGCGCTCGCCCGCGCGACTCAGGAACCATGTTCGGCCCTGTCCCCTTCGCCCCTTTTCACCAGCCGGGGCTCTCTTTGGAAGCTTCTCAGGACGTACTCTTTCCGTCGCGGTCTTTTTCGTATAGTTGTTATTATACAAACTTTCTCCGGTTTGTCAAGGGCTTTTTCCGCCCGGGCGGCACGCCTTTTGGGCCAGAGCAAAAAACCGCCCTGGAACGTCGAAAGGGCGAAGCAGACCGCCTCACCCTTTCAATATTTTTACAAATCGTTGTTTTTCACTTTGATTATACAGAGAGCTCCGCCCGAATCCCCAGCGCGTCGGCGTGTTTTGCCAGCAGCGGGTCAATGACCTCGGCCAGGAACTCCTCCACCTGCTGCTCGGCGCGGCCGGTGAAGTCCTCGGGCTTCAGAATGGCCTCCACCTCGTCGTAGTCGAGACCGAAGGACGGGTCGGCGCAGATGCGCTCGATCAGGTCGTTTTTGCCGCCCTCTTCCTTGACCACACGGGCGGCCTGCTGGGCGTAAACGCGGATCTTCTCGTGCAGTTCCTGCCGGTCGCCGCCCTTTTTCACGGCGCTCATCATGATGTTCTCGCTGGCCATGAAGGGCAGCTCGGCCATGATGCGGCTGCGGATGACCTTGGGATACACCACCAGGCCGTCGCACACGTTGAGCAGAATGTTCAGAATGGCGTCGGTGGCCAGGAACGCTTCGGCCACGGCCACACGCTTGTTGGCGGAGTCGTCCAGGGTGCGCTCGAACCACTGGGTGCCGGCGGTAAAGGCGGGGTTGATGACGTCCGCCATCACGTAGCGGGCCAGGCTGCAGATGCGCTCGCACCGCATGGGGTTGCGCTTGTAGGGCATGGCGGAAGAGCCGATCTGCTGTTTCTCGAAGGGCTCCTCCATCTCCTTGAAGTTGGCCAGCAGGCGCATGTCGTTGCCGAACTTCATGGCGCTTTGGGCAATGCCGGACAGGCAGCTGAGCACGTTGTAGTCCACCTTGCGGGAGTAGGTCTGGCCGGACACGGGCACCACCTTGTCAAAGCCCATCTCTTTGGCGATGGACGCCTCCACGGCCTTGATCTTGGCGGCGTCCCCGTCGAACAGCTCCACAAAGCTGGCCTGGGTGCCGGTGGTGCCCTTGGAGCCCAGCAGGGCCAGGCTGTCCATGCGGTGCTCCAGTTCGCACAGGTCCATGTAGAACTCGTTCAGCCACAGGGTGGCGCGCTTGCCCACGGTGGTCAGCTGGGCGGGCTGCAGATGAGTGTAGGCCAGGGCGGGCATGCCCTTGTACTTGCGGGCAAACTCCGCCAGCAGGCCCATGACGCCCAGCAGCTTTTTCTCCACCAGCTCCATGGCTTCGCGCATGACGAGCACGTCGGTGTTGTCGCCCACGTAGCAGCTGGTGGCGCCCAGGTGAATGATGCCCTTGGCGCCGGGGCACTGGACCCCGTAGGCGTAGACGTGGCTCATCACGTCGTGGCGGCACTCCTTTTCCCGGGCGATGGCCACTTCGTAGTTGATGTCGTCCTTGTGGGCTTCCAGCTCGGCGATCTGCTCGTCGGTGATGGGAAGGCCCTGCTCTTTTTCCGCCTTGGCCAGGGCGATCCACAGCCGGCGCCAGGTGCGGAACTTGTTGTCCTCGGAAAAGATATACTGCATTTCCTTCGAGGCGTAGCGCGTCTCGAAGGGAGAGATGTAACGGTCGTGTTGTGACATAAAAAACCTTCCTTTAAATCGGTGATGCTCAGATCTTGAAGTAGTCCACGCCGCCCTCGAAGATCTGCTGCAGCTTGTTGCCGTCCACGTTCTTGTACAGGTTGTCGCCCGAGCGCTCGGAGTGGCCCATCTTGCCGAAGATGCGGCCGTCCGGGCTGGTGATGCCCTCAATGGCCAGATAGCTGCCGTTGGGGTTGAAGCGCACGTCCATGGTGGGCGCGCCGGCCAGATCCACGTACTGGGTGGCCACCTGACCGTTTTTGATCAGCGTGTGCAGGGTTTCGTCGTTGGCCACGAACCGGCCCTCGCCATGGCTGATGGCCACGGTGTGCACGTCGCCCACCTTGCAGCGGGACAGCCACGGGCTGGCGTTGGACGCCACCCGGGTGCGCACCAGCATGCTCTGGTGGCGGCCGATGGTGTTGAAGGTCAGGGTGGGGCAGGTTTGATCGGTCTCGACAATGTGGCCGAAGGGAACCAGGCCCAGCTTGATCAGCGCCTGGAAGCCGTTGCAGATGCCCAGCATCAGGCCGTCCCGCTGATCCAGCAGCTGGTGCACCGCTTCGGTGAGGGCCGGGTTGCGGAAGAACGCCGTGATGAACTTGGCGCTGCCCTCGGGCTCGTCGCCGCCGGAGAAGCCGCCCGGCAGGAAGATCATCTGGCTGCGCTCAATGATGCGGCGGGCCTCTTCCACGCTTTCGGCCACGGCCGCGGGAGTCAGGTTGTTGATGACGAAGATCTCCGGCTCGGCACCGGCGCGCTCCATGGCGCGGGCGGAGTCATACTCGCAGTTGGTGCCCGGGAACACGGGGATGAACACACGGGGCTTGGCACAGCCCACCCGGGGCGACACACGGGTGACCGCCTCAAAGTTCAGCGCTTCCACGGGCCGGGCCGCGTCGGCCTCGGCGGTGGTGTGGTAGGGCAGCACCGGCTCCAGTTTTTCCTCGTACACGGTCTGCACGCCGTCCAGCTCCACCCGCTCGCCGCAGGCCTCAAAGGCATAGGCCAGGGTGGTCTCGCCCAGCGTCTCGCCGATGTCCAGATCCTCGGCCAGCTCCAGCACAAAGCTGCCGTACTCGTAGCCGAACAGCAGCTCTTTGGTCACGGACGGGGCCGCTTTGAAGCCAAGCCGGTTGCCCAGGCTCATTTTGCACAGCGCCTCGGCAATGCCGCCGAAGCCCGGCGTGTAGGCCGCCAGCACTTTCTTCTGGGCGATGAGCGTCTCCACCTGACGGAACACCCGCTTCAGGCTTTCGGCGTTGGGCACAAGCCCTTCGCCGCGGGAAGGACGCACCAGCACCACTTTGGAGCCGGGCAGTTTGAACTCGGGGCTGATCACGTTGTCCGTGTTGCCCGCGGCCACCGCAAAGCTGACCAGCGTGGGCGGCACGTCGATGTTTTCAAAGGTGCCGGACATGGAGTCCTTGCCGCCGATGGCCGCCACGCCCAGGTCCACCTGTGCGTCCAGCGCGCCCAGCAGGCTGGCCATGGGCTGGCCCCAGCGGGCGGGGTCCGCGCCCAGGCGCTGGAAATACTCCTGGAAGGTCAGGTAGGCTTTCTCGGCCTCAAAGCCCGCCGCCACCAGCTTGGAAACGCTTTCCACCACGGCCAGATAGGCCCCGGCGTACTGGTCTTTTTCCGCAATGAAGGGGTTGTAGCCCCAGGCCATGCCGGAGCAGGTCTTGGTCTCGCCGTGCAGAACCGGCAGCTTGGCCGCCATGGCCTGCACCGGGGTCAGCTGGGTCTTGCCGCCGAAGGGCATGACCACCGTGCCCGCGCCGATGGTGGAGTCAAACCGCTCGGACAGGCCCTTTTTGCTGCACACGTTCAGATCGCCCATCAAATCGGTGAGCATCTGGGCCAGCGGTTTCTCCTCCACGTGACGGGCTGCGTCCTGCGCTTTGGGTACCGATACGCTGGTGTGTTTTTCCGCGCCGTTGGAGTTCAGGAACGGCCGGGCGATGTCGCAGATCACGTTGCCGTTCCAGCGCATGACCAGACGGGGCTCTTCGGTGACGGTGGCCACCACGGTGGCCTCCAGATTCTCTTTGTTGGCGGCGGCGATGAACTTGTCCGCGTCCTCTTTGGCTACCACCACGGCCATGCGCTCCTGGCTTTCGGAGATGGCCAGCTCGGTGCCGTCCAGACCGTCGTACTTGCGGGGCACGGCGTTCAGATCGATGGACAGGCCGTCGGCCAGCTCGCCGATGGCCACGGACACGCCGCCCGCGCCGAAGTCGTTGCAGCGCTTGATCATCAGCGTGGCCTCTTTGGTGCGGAACAGGCGCTGCAGTTTGCGCTCCACCGGGGCGTTGCCCTTCTGCACCTCGGCTCCGCAGGTCTCCAGGCTCTCCAGCTTGTGGGCCTTGGAGGAACCGGTGGCGCCGCCGCAGCCGTCGCGGCCGGTGCGGCCGCCCAGCAGGATGACCACGTCGCCGGGGACGGGCTCCTCACGGCGCACGTTCTCCTCGGGCACGGCGCCCACCACGGCGCCGATCTCCATGCGCTTGGCGATGTAGCCCGGATGATACAACTCATCCACCATGCCCGTGGCCAGGCCGATCTGGTTGCCGTAGCTGGAATAGCCCGCCGCGGCCGTGGTGACCAGCTTGCGCTGGGGCAGTTTGCCCTTCATGGTGTCCTGCACGGGCACCAGCGGATCGCCCGCGCCGGTGACGCGCATGGCCTGATACACATAGCCGCGGTTGGCCAGCGGGTCGCGGATGGCGCCGCCGATGCAGGTGGCCGCGCCGCCGAAGGGCTCGATCTCGGTGGGATGGTTGTGGGTCTCGTTTTTAAACAGAAGCAGCCAGGGCTCGTCCTTGCCGTTGTTGTCCACGGTGATGCGCACGCTGCAGGCGTTGATCTCGTCGGACTCGTCCAGATTCTTCAAAACGCCGGTCTTTTTCAGGTACTTGCCGCCCATGGTGCCCAAATCCATCAGGCACATGGGTTTGTTGCGCGCCCCGTACACCTCTTTGCGCATGTTCTGGTACCGGTCAAAGGCTTTGCGCACCCGCGCGTCATCAATGTCCACCTTGTCCAGAATGGTGCCGAAGGTGGTGTGGCGGCAGTGGTCGGACCAGTAGGTGTCGATCATGCGGATCTCGGTGATGGTGGGGTCCCGGTGCTCGGAGATGAAATACTGCTGGCAGAAGGCCGCGTCGTCCGCGTCCATGGCCAGGCCGTAATGGTCCACAAAGTCCTTCAGGCCCTCGGCGGTCAGCTTTGTAAAGCCGGTCAGCGTCTCCACGGTGGTGGGGATGGCGTAGCTGGCTTTCAACGTCTCTTTTTCCGCAAGGCTTGCCAGGCGCGCCTCCACGGGGTTGACCACGTATTTCTGGATCTCGGCCAGCTCGGCGTCGGTGGGATGGCCAGTCAACAGGAACACCCGGGCGGTGGCCACGTCCGGCCGCTCGCCCTGGCTGATGAGCTGAATGCACTCGGCGGCGCTGGCGGCCCGCTGGTCAAACTGACCGGGCAGGTACTCGGTGGCGAACACCACGTCGGCCCCGTCGGGGATGGCGGTGTACACATCGTCCAGCTGCGGCTCGGAGAACACGGTGCCGATGCATTTTCGGAACAGCTCTTCCCCGATGCCCTCCACGTCGTACCGGTTCAGCAGCCGAAGCCCGGTGACGCTTTTGATGCGCAAAAGATGGCGGATCTCGTGCAGGATGCCCTTTGCCTCAACGGCATATTCGGGGCGTTTTTCAACGTAAATACGATAAACCATGGTTGCCTCCTTACAATGCGGCCAGGGCGCGCGCGCCGATGTCCGTTCGTTTGTGCAGCCCGTCGAAATGAATTTGTTCCGACGCGGCATAGGCTTTTTCCAGCGCCTGTTTCAGGGTGTCGGCCGTGGCGGTGACGCCCAGAACACGGCCGCCGGCGGTGACCAGCTGCCCGTCCTTCAGGGCAGTGCCCGCGTGGTACACCACGGCTTCGCCGCCGGGCAGCTGCCCGTTTACAAGGCCGGTGATGACTTTGCCTTTTTCATAATGCTGAGGATATCCGCCCGAGGCCAGCACCACGCAGGCGGCGGACTTGTGGCTGAACTTGACTTCCGCTTTGTCCAGAGTGCCGTCGGTGGTGGCCCGCATAATGGCCAGCAGATCGCTTTCCAGAAGGGGCAGCACCACCTGGGTCTCCGGGTCGCCGAAGCGGCAGTTGTACTCGATGACCTTGGGGCCGTCCGGGGTGAGCATCAGCCCGAAGTACAGACAGCCCTTGAAGGGGCAGCCCTCGGCGGCCATGGCGGCCACGGTGGGTTTGAAGATGGTCTCCATGCACACGCCGGCAATTTCGTTGGTATAGCAGGGGTTGGGGGCCAAGGTGCCCATGCCGCCGGTGTTCAGGCCCTTGTCCCCGTCCAGCGCCCGCTTGTGGTCCATGCTGGACACCATGGGCACCACGGTTTTGCCGTCGGTAAAGCTGAGCACCGACACCTCTGGCCCGGTGAGGAACTCCTCCACCACCACACGGCGGCCGGAGGCGCCGAACATGCCCTCTTCCAGCATGCCTTTGACGGCGCTTTCGGCGGCGGCCTCATCCTCGCAGATCAGAACGCCCTTTCCCAGGGCCAGGCCGTCGGCCTTGACCACCACGGGGTATTTGCCCCGTGCGCGAATGTAGGCCATGGCCTCGTCCGCGTTTGTAAAGGTCTCGTATTCGGCGGTGGGAATGCCGTATTTTTTCATCAGGTTTTTGGAGAAGACCTTGCTGGCCTCGATGCGGGCCGCGGCCTTGTCGGGCCCGAAGGCGGGAATGCCTTTTTCGGCCAGGGCATCCACCATGCCCAGCGCCAGAGGATCGTCCGGGGCGACCACCACGTAGTCCACGTGCCGGGCGCAGGCCAGCTCCACCATGTTCTCCACGTCCGTGGCTGCCACGGGCACGCACACCGCGTCCGCGGCGATGCCGCCGTTGCCCGGCGCGCACAAAATTTCGGTCACGCCCGCGCTCTGCTTCAGTTTGCGGATGATGGCGTGCTCGCGGCCACCGCCGCCCACCACAAGGATCTTCATACAAACTCCCTCCGTTTATTGCAACACAAAAATGGTCACATCGTCGTTTTCATAGACTGTTTCAAAGCCGTCCACCGCGCTTTGGGCGAACAGCGAGGGCTGGGTCTGCTCGGTGATGTCCCAGCCTTTTTCCGCCGCCGTTTTGCAGTAGATCACCGCGCCCACGCCGATCTCGCGGCACAGCGCGGCGGCCCCATCGGCGGTCTCGTCGGGGCCGAACAGGGTTTTCATCTCGCTTACCCGCCTGTCCACTTCCGCCTTGTCCACGCCCAGGTTGGACACGGCGTACTTGAAGCTCTCCATATAGAAGGGCCGGCCGGAAATGCCGGAGTACACGTTGGAAAGCCCCTCTTTGGCCACGCCCGTATGGCTGCGGTTGGTGGCCAGCAGAATGCCCTCGGGCAGGTGTTCGCCCGCCCATGCAAGCGCCTCTTCCTCGGCGGCGGTCAGGGCCAGGTCCTTTTCACCGGCCAGCGCGGCGTCGCCCGTGGGGGTGGTCAGGCCGTCCCCCACCATCTGCACGCCGGTGAACACACCGCCTGCAAGGCCCACCAGCACCAGACATGCGGCGCACCCTTTGCACACTGCGGCCAGCGCCTTTTTGCGGCGGGCGCAGAAGGCCAGAAATCCGTCCAGATTCTGCACGGCCAGCACATTGGCGAAAAACAGCCCGATGAAGGCGAAGTACATCTGGCTCATGGATTCGTGGTCAAACAGGAAAAAGGCCGCAAAGCCGCCCGCAGCGCAGGCGGTGAAAAACAGGCGCGGCCCGCCCAGCTTGGGCAGACGGGGCACGTCCCCCACGGCCCCCGCCAGAAACAGCGGCGTGGAGGCCGGGGCGAAGCACACGGTCTGGGCCAGCATGAACAGCGGCGCACACACCGCGGCCAGCAGGGGGCTTTTGGCCCGCAGCAGCGCCACAAAATTGGTAAAATACGATTTTTCCAGGGTGCCGAACAGAGAAAACCCGATCTTGCTGGAAGCACCCGCGGAGAAAAACACCCGAAACAGCACCGCGAATCCGGCCAGCAGCAGCGCCGCAAAGGCCAGCACGGCACCGTTTTGCTTTGTGCGGGCAAAGGCAAAGCGCACCAGCGCCGCCAGCGCAAAAGCCAGCGCCGCCACACCCGCCACCGGGCCCTTGGCAAAGCACAACAGGGCGAAGGCCGCCCCGGTGAAGGCCCACAGCCAGGGTTTCGGGGCGTTCCACAGCGCCCACACACCGGCGGCGAAGCCCGCCAGCAGCAGGGTCGTCAGCCCCATGCCGTTCACGTTGCTGATGAGATGATACACGCTCAGGTTCCAGAAGGGGCACCGGCCGTAGGAGAAGATCTTCCACAGCCCCGCGCCGCCGCACAGGAAGGTGAGCACAAAAAACACGGCGGTTTTTTTCCGGCTTTCAAACCACAGGGCTCCGCACTCGGCCAGCACGGCCGCCAGCAGCCACAGACAGAACACCGGCAGGTAAAAGGCCAGCGCGTCCCACAGGGGAACACCGCCCATGGCAAAGCCCGCGGCCAGCAGCTCGGACAGCCAGTGATAGGTGATGGTGTACCCGGAAAAACGCAGGTCCTGGGGCGGCAGCCCCTGCAGAAAGCTTTGGGCGTTGCCCAGGTTCCAGAAAAAGTCGTGGTTGGGCTCCACGGCGCCCGCGGCCACAGCGTGGGCATTGGGCAGCACGCACACGGCGATGCAGGCAAGCCAGAACGCGGCCCGCACCAGCGCGCGGGCGTTGTCGGGGGCCGGGATGGTCCCCCGCACTGCGAAGAGGCTGGCGAGCCCCGCCACAGGCAGCACCCACACCAGCGCGTGCAGCCCCGTGGCCGAGGCCAGCGCTGTGACAACGGCCCACAGCCCCAGCCCGAACACGGTTCCGGCAGTGGCCGGCAGGCCCGCCTGTTCCGCCCCCAGCACCCGGGCCAGCGCCCGGCCCGGAAGCCAGATGCCCAGCACCGCCAGCACGGCAAACAGCGCCGCCCCGGTCAGGGACGCCCCCGCCCACCCGCAGGCAGCCAGGAACGCCCCGGCGCAGAGAAGCTCGGCCCACCGGGCTTTGGTCATCAAGCGGATCATATCAATGATGGAACAGCCGCAGGCCGTTGAAGGCCATGACGATGCCGTACTTGTCGCAGGTGGCGATCACCTGATCGTCCCGGATGGAGCCGCCCGGCTCCACAATGGCGCTGACGCCCGAACGGCGGGCCCGCTCGATGTTGTCCCCGAAGGGGAAGAAGGCGTCGGAGCCCAGGCACACGTCATGGAACTGGGTCAGCCACGCTTTTTTCTCTTCGGCGGTCAGGGGTTCGGGACGCGTGGTGAAGGTATCGGCCCACACGTCGTCGCCCAGCACGTCCTCCCACTCGTCGGAGATGTACACGTCGATGGCGTTGTCCCGGTTGGGGCGGGACACGTCCTTGCGGAAGGGCAGGCCCAGCACCTTCGGGTGCTGGCGCAGATGCCAGATGTCGGCCTTGTTGCCCGCCAGGCGGGTGCAGTGGATGCGGCTCTGCTGGCCCGCGCCCACGCCGATGATCTGGCCGCCCTCGGCGTAGCAGACCGAGTTGGACTGGGTGTATTTCAACGTGATGAGGCACAAAATCAAATCCCGTTTCTGGGCCTCGGTCAGGGTCTTGTTCTGGGTGACGATGTTGGAGAAGGTCTCGGGGCCGAACTTGGCCTCGTTGCGGCCCTGCTCAAAGGTGATGCCGAACACGTCCTTGTGCTCCACGGGGGCCGGCACATAGGCGGGGTCGATCTTCACCACGTTGTAGCCGCCCTTGCGCTTTGCCTTCAGAATGGCCAGGGCCTCGTCGGTGTAGCCCGGGGCGATGACGCCGTCGGTCACTTCGTGCTGGATGACCCGGGCGGTGCTTTCGTCGCACACGTCGGACAAAGCGATCCAGTCACCGAAGGAGGACATGCGGTCCGCGCCGCGGGCGCGGGCATAGGCGCAGGCCAGAGGCGAAAGCTCCATGCCCTCCACAAAGTACATTTTCTTCATGGCGTCGGTCAGGGGCAGGCCCAGGGCGGCGCCCGCCGGAGACACATGCTTGAAGGACGCCGCCGCGGGCAGGCCCGTGGCCTCCTTCAGCTCTTTCACCAGCTGCCAGGAGTTCAGCGCGTCCAGAAAGTTGATGTAGCCCGGGCGGCCGTTGAGCACCTCCACCGGCAGCTCGCCTTCCTGCATGAAGATGCGGGCGGGCTTCTGGTTGGGGTTGCAGCCGTATTTCAGTTCCAGTTCTCTCATGAAAAAGCCTCCTTGAAAGGCCGGGTCAGCCCTCGGTCTTCTGGTATTTGTTGACGATGCGGTCTTCGGCCTCGCCGGTTTTCAAATCGATGAAGCGCACGAACAGAGACACCTTGTTGGCCTCGTTCAGGCTGTTCCACACCATGTTGGTGAAGGTGTCGATGCTGCCCGCGATGCGCACCCGCTCGGGCTCGCCGGAAAAGCTGGGGATGGGGTTGCCGTCACACCGGTAGGTGTGGATGAACCGGCCCTCCCCGGCCACGGGCTGCGGATACTCGAAGAAAAAGCGCTCCACCGAGGCTTCGTTGCCGCCGTCGGATTTCAAAATGGACAGCTTGTAGCTCATCTCGCCCTCTTTCACCTTCACCAGACCCGAGATGCGGGGGGTGAAGTTGGGGCTGTCCGGCTCAAAGGTGCGCTTGCGCAGGGCCTTGGCAAAGCTTTTGCCCTTTTTCAGCGCGTCGTACACGGTGTCGGTCTGGTCGCCGTTGGTGACGATGGTCTTGTGGCCCAGCACCCGCACCGGCGCGTAGATGATCAGGCTGGGGTCCTCCAGCTTGGCGGGGTCCGCGGCTTCGGTGATGATGCCGCCGTCCCTGGCCGTGAACACACGGTTGCGGCTGTTGGCCGACCGGCCCATGATGAAATAGGCGATGACGGCGCTTTTGCCGTCCTCAGAACGGCCGATGACAATGCCCCGGCCGGGATAGGCGTTGATGGCGAGCTCTGCCGCCAGACTTAAATGATCCATAAAAAGCTCCTTTCGCGCCGCTTTACAGCCGGCCGCTGGTCAAAAGGTCCAAAGCCCGGGGCAGAATCTCCCACTCGGCCTGTTCCATCACCCGCCGCTGCAGGGTCTCGGGGGTGTCCCCCTCTTCCACATACACGGCCTTTTGCAGCACAATGCGTCCGTCGTCGTACGCTTCGTTCACCAGGTGCACCGTGGCGCCTGTGACCTTCACGCCTTTTTTCAGCGCCGCCTCGTGCACCCGCAGTCCGTAGTACCCGGCCCCGCAGAAGGAGGGGATCAGGCTGGGGTGGATGTTCAAAATGCGGTCCGGATAGGCGCGCACCACGTTCTGCCCCACCATGGACAGATAGCCCGCCAGGACCACGGCCTCGATGCCGTGGCTTTGCAGGGTATGCAGCATGGCGTCGTTGAACGCGTCCGCGCTGGCGTAGTCTTTGCGGCGCACCACCGCGGTCTCGATGCCCGCTTTGGCCGCCCGCTCCAGAGCGTACACCCCCGGCTTTGAGGCCACCACCAGCGCCAGCTGGGCGTTGGGCAGTTTGCCCGCGGCTTTGGCGTCGATCAGCGCCTGCAGGTTGGTTCCCCCGCCGGAGACAAGCACCGCCACTCTCATACCAGCTCCACGCCTTTCTCTTCCCCTTGGGCGATCTCGCCCAGGAAGTAGGCGTCCTGACCATTTTCGGCCAGCACGCGCAAGGCCTCGTCCGCCTTGTCGGCGGGCACCACCAGGGTCATGCCAACGCCCATGTTGAAGGTGTTGAACATATCCCGCTCGGGGATCTTGCCGGTTTTCTGCAGCAATTCAAACACGGGCAGCACCCGCACGTCGCTGCGTTTGATGCGCGCCACGCAGCCCGCCGCCAGAGAACGGGGAATGTTCTCGTAGAAGCCGCCGCCGGTGATGTGGCTGACCGCATGCACGGGCATTTTTTCCATCAGCGCCAGCACGGGCTTGACGTAGATCTTGGTGGGGGTCAGAAGAGCCTCGCCCAGGGTCATGCCCAGCTCGTCCACATAGTTGTGCACGTCGGCGTATTCCACGTTGAAAATTTTGCGCACCAGCGAGAAGCCGTTGGAGTGCACGCCCGAAGAGGGCAGCGCGATGATGGCGTCGCCCGGGCGCATTTGGGTGTTGTCCACAATGCGGCTTTTTTCCACCACACCCACGGAGAAGCCCGCCAGGTCGTACTCGTTTTTCGGGTAGAAGCCGGGCATCTCGGCGGTCTCGCCGCCCACCAGCGCGGCGCCGGCCTGCACGCAGCCTTCGGCCACGCCTTCCACGATGGAGGCCACTTTCTCCGGCACCAGCTTGCCGCAGGCGATGTAGTCCAGGAACACCAGGGGTTTTGCCCCGCAGGTGATGATGTCGTTGACGCACATGGCCACGCAGTCGATGCCCACGGTGTTGTGCTTGTCCATCAAAAAGGCGATTTTCAGCTTGGTGCCCACGCCGTCGGTGCCGGACACCAGCACCGGGTGCTGCATGCCGGTGACGTCCAGCTCGAACAGGCCGCCGAAGCCGCCCAGGCTGCCGATGGCGCCGGGGGTCATGGTGCGGGCCACGTGCTGTTTCATCAGTTCCACGGCGGTGTAGCCGGCGGTGATGTCCACGCCCGCTGCCTTATAACTCTCGGAATAACTTTTCATACCGATTCTCCTCTCTCAGTCGGCGGATTCGGAAATTTTCTTTTCAAATTTGCTCTTGTGGGGAGAGGCGGGCACCTCGGCCGGGTACTCGCCGGTAAAGCAGCCGGTGCACAGGTCCAGCTTGCAGCCCTCGGCGATCTTTTTCACGCCGTCCACGCTCAAAAAGCCCAGGCTGTCCACGCCCAGCATCTGCCGCATCTCCTCGGTGGAATGGTTGGCGGCGATCAGGTTTTCGCGGCTGTCCACGTCCACGCCGAAGTAGCAGGGATACAAAAACTTGGGCGCCGAGGACAGGAAATGCACCTCGGTGGCGCCGGCTTCCCGCAGCAGCTGCACGATCTGCCGGGAGGTGGTGCCCCGGACGATGGAGTCGTCCACCAGCACCACACGCTTGCCGCGCACGGTGTCGGCGATGGGGTTCAGCTTGATGCGCACGGTGTTCTCCCGCAGTTGCTGAGAGGGCTGAATAAACGTGCGGCCGATGTATTTGTTCTTCAAAAAGCCGATGCCGTAGGGGATGCCGCTCTGCTGGGAATAACCCAGGGCCGCGTCCAGACCGGAGTCCGGCACGCCGATGACCACGTCCGCCTGGACCGGGTGCTCCAGCGCCAGCAGCGCGCCGGCGCGCCGGCGCGCACGGTGCACGGAAGCGCCGTCCACCACCGAGTCGGGCCGGGCGATGTACACGAACTCAAACACGCACAGGGACGTGGGTTTGCCGCAGTGGGTGCGGATGCTGTGCACGCCGTTTTCGTCGATGCACACGATCTCGCCGGGCTCGATGTCCCGCACGAACTCGCCCCCTGCCGCATGGATGGCGCAGCTCTCGCTGGCCACCACGTCGCTGTCGCCGATCTTGCCCAGGCACAGGGGCCGGAAGCCGTAGGGGTCCCGGGCGGCGATGAGCTTGCGGGGGCTCATGACCACCAGCGAATAGGCGCCCTTCAGCTTGGGCATGGCGTTTTCCACGGCCTTTTCAATGCTGGGGGCGGTCAGCCGCTCCCGGGTGATGGTGTAGGCGATGACCTCGGTGTCGGAGGTGGAGTGGAAGATGCCGCCCATCAGCTCAAACTCTTCCCGCAGCTCGGCGGCGTTGGTCAGGTTGCCGTTGTGGGCCAGGGCCATGGGGCCCTTTACATGGCGGATGACAAAGGGCTGGGCGTTGGCACGCACGGGCGTGCCCGTGGTGGCGTACCGGCAGTGGCCGATGCACATGTTGCCCCGGGGCATGCTCTCCAGCACGTCCTTGGTGAACACCTCGTTCACCAGGCCCAGCTCCCGGCGTTTGTAGAACACGCCGTCGTCGTTCACGGCCATGCCGCAGCTCTCCTGGCCGCGGTGCTGCAGCGCGTACAGCGCGTAATAAGTGGTGGAAACCACGTCCAGTTCGTCGCCCCGGCGATACACGCCGAACACGCCGCACTCCTCGTGGACTTTATCGCTCCAAATCTCTTTCATGGCAGACCTCTCAACCCAGCAGACGGGCCATGACTTCCTGATAGGCTTCCTCTTCGCCGCCCAGATCCCGGCGGAACAGGTCCTTGTCCAGGTGCGCGCCGGTGGTGGCGTCCCAGAAGCGGCAGGTGTCGGGGCTGATCTCGTCGGCCAGCACGATGGTGCCGTCGGGCAGGCGGCCGAACTCCAGCTTGAAGTCGATGAGGCGGATGTTGAATTTCAACAGATATTTGGACAGGATGTCGTTGACCCGGAAGGCATAGTTGGTGATGGTGGCGATCTCCTCTTCCGTGGCCAGGCCCAGCGCGCGGGCGTGGTAGCTGTTGATCAGGGGGTCGTGGTACTCGTCGTTTTTATAGCTGAACTCGATGGTGGGGATCTTCAGCACGGTGCCTTCGGGCACGCCCAGACGCTTGGTGAAGCTGCCCGCGGCCACGTTGCGCACGATGACCTCCAGAGGCACGATCTCCACTTTTTTCACCACGGTCTCACGGTCGCTGAGCTCTTCCACAAAGTGGGTGGGAACGCCCTCGCCCGCCAGCATCTTCATCAGGTTGTTGGTCAGCTTGTTGTTCACCACGCCCTTGCCGCGGATGGTGCCTTTTTTGGCGCCGTCGCCGGCGGTGGCGTCGTCCTTATAATCCACGATCACCAGATTGGGGTCGTCGGTGGCGTACACTTTCTTGGCCTTTCCCTCGTACAACTGTTCCAGCTTTTTCATAATCCTGTGCTCCCTTTCTCTATTAAAAAATAATCAATGGTGGCAATGTTACAGCGCTGCGATCTCGGCCTGCAGCTTTTCGTCCTTGGCGGCGATGTCCTTTTCCATGTCCGCACGGGCCTGTTTCAGCAGCCCGGCAATGCGCCCGTCGTGAATGGCCAGCATCTGGGCGGCCAGCACGGCCGCGTTTTTGGCGCCGTTCAGCGCCACGGTGGCCACGGGGATGCCGCTGGGCATCTGCACGGTGGCCAGCAGCGCGTCCAGCCCGTCCATGGCACCGCCCTTGCAGGGAATGCCGATCACCGGCAGCACGGTGTTGGCGGCGATGGCCCCGGCCAGGTGCGCCGCCATGCCCGCGGCGGCAATGATCACGCCGAAGCCCTTGTCCGCGGCGCTCTGCGCAAAGGCGGCGGCAGCGGCGGGGGTGCGGTGCGCGCTCATCACGTGCACTTCAAAGGGAATGTCCCACGCTTTCAGCTGCGCGGCGGCCCCTTTCACGCAGGGCCAGTCGGAATCCGACCCCATGATAATGGCTACTTTTTTCGTTTCCATGTTCTTTTCCACCTTTCCCATCCAAAACAAGAAGGGCCGTGGTGCACTTGCACCACGGCCCTTTGCTTACACGGATACACGATTCCCCCATACAAGAGCGCACCCCGAACCGTACTCGGCGCGCCGGCCCCTGCCGAAGGCCGCACGATGCCCGTGTGCCATCTGCTTTTGCAGCATTTCGCTTCGAATCATCCTGACGGCCTCCCTTCAGAAGGAAAATACAACTCTATTGTACTCTGTCCTTCCGGGGAAATCAATGTGCGCCGAACCGCTTTCGGGAAGTTCAGAGAAACGCACAAAGAAACCCTGTCCCGGCGGGAACATTTTAGACCTTAGGCCAAATCGCCCTGGGTCACGTCCGCGGTGCGCGCCCGGGCCAGTTTCAGCAGGTCCGCAGGGGCCAGCTCCACCTGAAACCCGATGTGCCCGGCGGACACGGCGATGGCCGGCTGGGAAAGGCAGCTTTCGTCCAGCACGGTGACGAAGGGCTTTTTCATGCCCAGCGGGCTGCACCCGCCCCGCACGTAGCCCGTGACCTTCAAAAGGTCCGCCACATGGAGCATGGCCACGCTTTTTTCGCCCACGGCCCGCGCCGCCTTTTTCAAATCCAGCTCCCGCAGCACGGGGATCACGAACACAAAATAATTTTTGCTGGCGCCCTGGGTGACCAGCGTCTTGAACACCGCGGCGGGGTCCTGCCCCAGCTTTTGAGCCACGGCCGCCCCGTCGATGGCCCCGTCCGAAGCGTCGTACGCGTGGGGCGTATAGGTCACGCCGGCCTTGTCCAGCATGCGCATCACATTGGTTTTGACTTCCTTTTTTGCCATCCCACATTCCTCCAAAACATGCGTCCGCGCGGCAAATGCCGCGCGGACGCATTCTCTTATTGCTTTTTCAGCTGCACGGTGACGGTCTCGCCGTCCACTTCCAGCTTGCCGGTGTAATCCGGCTCGGCCAGAGGCGCGTCGCTGGCCTTGGCCAGCAGCTCGCTCTCCAGATAGTCCAGCTTCGCGGCCACCACGCCCCGCAGCTTCTCACCCGTCTCGAAGTGCACGAAGATCCGGTCGGACACCGCGAACCCGGCCTCCTTGCGGAACACCTGGCACTGGCGCAGAATGTCGCGCAGGCAGCCCTCGGCATACAGCTCGTCGGTGATGGTCATGTCCAGCGCCGCGGTCACGCCGAAGTCCTCGGCCACCGCCAGGTGCGCCTTGGGCGCGTGCTTCAGCGCGAAGATCTCCGCGCTCAGCGCCGCGTCGTAGCCCGGCACGCGCACCTCGCCGCCGGCCTTCACCGCCGCGGCCACCGCCTGCATGTCCTCCGGCTCCAGGCCGGCCAGCAGGTTCTTCACATGGTTGACGTCGCCCTTCAGCACCGCGCCGGCCCTCTTGAAGTCCAGCACCGCGTAGGCGTCCTCCAGGGCGCTGGTGTCCTCCAGGAACTCCACCCGCTTCACGTTGACCTCGCTGGCCAGCACGCTCTCCAGCTGGGGCGCCAGGGTGATCTTGCCCTCTTTGCCGCACACGTACAGCGCGCTCAGGGGCTGGCGGATGCGCACCTGTTTTTCGTTGCGCAGCTTCAGCGCCAGGGAGATGATGTCGCGCACTTCCTGCACCTGGTTCAGCACCGGGTCGTTCACGTCCACGCCCGCCAGCACCCTGGGCCATGCGCTCAGGTGCACGCTCTCGGCGCTCTCGTTGGAATAGCGGCGAACCACTTCCTGCCAGACGTGCTCGGTCAGGAACGGGATGGCCGGGGCCATCACCTGGCTGATGGTGCGGATGGCGTACAGCATCACCGTGTAGGCGGTGTTCTTATCCTCGCTGTCGCCCTCTTTCCAGAAGCGGCGGCGGTTGATGCGCACATAGAAGTTGGAGATGTCGTCCACCACTTTTTCGAACTGATCCATCACGTCCTTGGTGGAATAGTTCTCATAGGCGTTGGTGGCGTTGGCCACAAAGTTGTCCACCAGCGTGACCAGCCACTTGTCCGCCAGGCCCAGCTTGGACACGTCCAGCCCCGACACATCCACGCAGGGTTTGTCCACTTCCGCGTAGGTGGCGAAGAAGGTGGACAGGTTCCAGAAGGCCAGCAGCTTGCGCTTTGCCTGGTCGCCCAGGTTGTAGCCGAAGCGCACGTCGGTGGTCATGGGGCTGGAGGCGAACAGATAACGGGAGGCGTCGGCGCCGATGACGTTGGCCGCCTCGTCGAATTTGATCATGAAGCCGGTTTTGGAGAAGCGGCTGCCGTCCTCGGCGGTGACCATGCCGTGGGTGCCCACCTGCTCGTAAGGCGGCTCGTCCACCAGCACAGTGCTCATGAACAGCATGGAGTAGAACCACAGGCGGACCTGCTCCTTCATCTCCACCACGTACTCCGCGGGGAAGTAGGACTTCCAGTACTCCCGGTCCTCAAAATATTTCAGGGTGGAGAAGGGCACGATGCCCGCGTCCAGCCACACGTCGCCCACGGCTTCCACGCGCTTGACGGGCTTGCCGCAGCACGGGCAGGTGATCTCCACTTCGTCGATCCAGGGGCGGTGCAGGTGGGGCAGCGCGTCCACCTTGGATTTGTCCACGGCTTTTTCGCGCAGCTCTTCCAGCGAGCCGATGACCGTGACCTTGCCGCATTCGCAGGGATAGAAGGGCAGCGGCAGGCCGTAGAAGCGCTTGCGGGAGATGTTCCAGTCGGACATGTTGGTCAGCCAGTCCAGCATGCGCTTGCCCTGATAGGGCGGGTTCCATTTGACCTTTTTGGCGTTGGCGATCAGACGGGGGCGGATCTCCTCCACGTCGATGGCCCATTCCTTCACGCAGCGGAACAGCACCTGGGTCTTGCAGCGCCAGCACACCGGGTAGCTGTGGCGGATGGTGTGGGTGTAGAACATCTTGCCGCGCTTTTTCAGCTCTTCGAAGATCTGGTCCCGGGCGTCCTGGGCGCCCAGGCCCGCGAACACGCCGCAGCTGGGCAGCAGAACGCCGTACTCGTCGATGGGGATGAGCACGTCGATGCCCTCTTTTTTGCCCAGCTCAAAGTCCTCGGCGCCGCAGCCGGGGGCGATGTGCACCACGCCGCAGCCCTCGTCGTCCTGCACGTCGTCCCACAGGACCACGCGGTGGTCGGTGTCTTTCTGCAGTTCCAGCTCGGGGAAGCAGGTCTCATAGTGCAGGCCCGCCAGGTCGGTGCCTTTGAAGGACTCCAGCACTTCGCCCTTTTTGGCGAACTTGTTTTCAAAATAGGTGCGGCCCATGATGATGGGGTGCTCCTCCCCGTCCAGGCGCGCCATCACGTAATCCAGCTCCGGGTTCACGGCCAGGGCGGCGTTGGCGGTCAGGGTCCAGGGGGTGGTGGTCCACACCAGCATGTAGGCGTCCTTTTCCACCAGCGGCACCTTGAAGAACACGGCGATGTGCTCCACTTCCTTGTAGCTGCCGCTCATCTCATGCTCGGACAGCGACGTGCCGCAACGGGGGCACCAGGGCATGGGCTTGTACACCTGCTTGATCCAGCCGTTCTCGTCGCACTTTTTCAGAACGGCCCAGATGGAGGTGATGTTGTTGTCTTTGTAAGTATAGTAGCTGTTGTCCCAGTCCATCCACTGGCCCAGGCGCTTGGACTGGTTCTTGATGACGTTGCTGTACTTGACCACGCGCTGGATGCACTTGTCGGTGAACTTGTCCAGGCCGTACTCCTCAATGTCCCGCTTTGTCTCAAAGCCCAGCTCTTTTTCCACCTCGACCTCGACCCACAGGCCCTGGCCGTCAAAGCCGTTGCGGTAGTGGCTCTGGTAGCCGTTCATGGCTTTGTAGCGCAGGAACGTATCCTTCAGGGTGCGGCCCCAGGCGTGGTGCACGCCCATGGGGTTGTTGGCGGTGATGGGACCGTCAATGAAACGGTACTTGGGTCCGTTTGCATTCTTCTGTTTCAGTTTGCCGAAAAAGTCGCCTTTTTCCCACATATCCAGGATCTCTTCCTCGTTGGCGACAAACGAGTAAGAGGGATCGAAATGCTCTTTCATGGCTGCCTCTCCTATCCTCTGCCCAATCTCAGGCTGATAACTAATTTATTATATCAGAAAGCGCGCGCGCCTGCAAGGATGCGCGGCCCTATCCGGGCAGGTTTTCTGCAAGCCAGGCGGCCCGGGCGCTGATCCAGGAGCCCAGCTCGTCGGCCATGGCTTTGTGCGAGTAGTCCGCCGGGGTGTTCATGCGGTCGTTCAGGCCGATGTAAGTGGGGATGAAATTGTTGGTGGCGGCGTTGTCCAGCAGGGCGTTCTGCTCGGCCAGCCACGTGTCCAGCCCGTCCAGAAACGGGCGCAGCTGCTGAAATTTTTCCCGCACGGCCGCCTGAAATTCGGGGTCCTGGGCCATGCGCTCGAACCAGAGCACCTGCTGCACCAGCCCGTCCGCGGAAGTGTAAAGCTCCTCGGCGGCGTTGCCGTATCCCTGGTCCATGTCCCACACGGGGCCCATGTACAGAATGCCGTCCCGCTCATAGAGAAAGGAGCTGTAGGGGTTGTGAAAGTCCCGGTTTTTGGAAAGCTCCTGCAAAAGATAATTGACGGCGAAGGAGTCCAGGTCGATGCGCTCGGTATAGCGCCGGCCGTTGTAGGTGAAGTCCGGCGAGGCCAGCGCCTGCTCCAGACCGGTCACCGCCTGGCGGATCTGCTTCCAGGCGGTCTGTTCGCCGATGTCCTCGCCCAGGTCCTTGATCTTCAGCGGAATGCCGTACACCGGGCTCTCCCAGGACAGAGGCGTGCCCGCGGTGCGGGCGTCCAGCTCGGCGATCCAACCCTTTTCGGAAAGGCCCACGGTCTCCACGCCCACATGGGTGCCCAGGTCGTACACGCCCTGGTACTGGCCGTTCATGTACAGCTCCACGAACCGGCTGTCCATGGCGGCGTCGATGTCCATCTCCCGCGCCATGGTGTGGGTGATGGTGTTGCGCAGCAAAGACGAGTCGGAAAAATTGGCCAGCAGCACATAGTCCCGGGAGGCGGGCAGGCCCAGCAGGCTGGTTTCCTCGCTGAGGTCCACGTGGTAGGGCAGCTTGGGATACTGGGCGGTGGAATTGCCCCGCACCCGCACGCTGCCGGTCTGGCGGAAGGTCAGCTCGCCCCCGGCGTCGTACAGGGAGATGGCGGTGGTGACCTTCTGCTCTTTGGAGTACACCGGCTCGTCGTCAAAGGTCTCGAACACGATCACGGGCAGGCTGGTGCGCCGGATGTGCACGGTGTACACGGCGTCGCCGCACTCCAGCGACGCCCCGTCGGCGAAATCCGCCCGGGTCAGGCCGCTGATCAGCCGGCGGCCGTTCAGGCGCACCGTCCCCTGCGCCGTGAAGCTGGCGCACAGGGAACGCTCGCTGACCTGCGGCGGCAGGAACAGATACAGATCCCGGTCCACAAAATAGCCCTGGATCTCAAAATCCAGATCGCCGTTGTTGCCGCTTTTGAACGTGATGGACGTCAGCGGGTCGCTGGTGTAGGCGCCCTTGGTGTGATAGGTATCGTGAATGGCCTGCAGATAATCCCGTCCGGCCAGATAGGGGTCCGCGCGGGTCAGTTTGAGCCGCACGCCCACCAGCACGATGGCCGCGATGACCACGCAGCAGGCCACCAGGCCCAGCGCCGACATCCACGTCTGTCTGCGGGTATACTTCATGCCGTGATCCCCCTTCTCTGCGGAACCTGCGTTCCGTCTTCTCAGAGGCTATTATACCAAAAACCGACAAAATTCCAAGGTTTTCTTGCCCCGGCGCACGGAATGCCTTATAATGAAGCACAGCGGGGAGGGAGCGCGATGCAAAACCTGGTGGTGACCCGGTTCGAGCACAAATATCTGCTCACGGACGCCCAGGCGGCCGAGCTGCGCGGCAAGCTGAACGCGGCGCTGGCGGCGGACAGCCACAACGCCGGGCCTTCGGGCAGTTATCTGGTGCGCAGCCTGTACTTTGACACGCCGGACAGCCGGGATTATCTGGACAAGGTGGACGGGCTGTTTTCCCGGCAGAAACTGCGGCTGCGGGTGTATGGCGGCGAAGGCGGCCGCGCCAAGCTGGAGTGCAAGCAAAAGCAGGGCGATTACCAGAAAAAGACCTCGGTGTGGGTGACGGCGGACCAGTGCGACGCCTTTGCCCGGGGGGATTTTTCCTCGCTGCTGGACACCGACGACGAGGACGCGCATTTTCTGTACGCGCTGGCCAGCCGGGGCTACCGGCCGGCGGGGCTGGTGGAATACCGGCGCTCGGCCTGGCTTCTGGGGGTGCGCAACACCCGGGTGACGCTGGATTTCGACGTGCGCGGTACAGACGTATTGCCCACGCTGTACGGGCCGGTGGTCCTGCGGCCGCTGCTGGACCCGGGTCTGGTGGTTTTGGAAGTGAAATTTGACCGAAAGCTGGCGCCCTTTGTGCGACGGCTTTTGAAGGGATATCAGCGCACGCGGCTGTCCTGCGGCAAATATGAGAACTGCCGGGCGCTGAACGAGCTTTTATAAAGGGGTATGGCAATGAACAAACAGGAAATTCTGGAATTTTTCTACACCAACAGCGAAGAGCTGACCCCGGTGCTGGTGTTTCTGGTGCTGTGCATGGCGCTGTGCGCGGCGGCGGTCATCTACCTGACCTACCGCTTTACCACCGAGCCCACGGTCTACAGCCAGAGCTTCAACGCGGGCAATGTGGTGCTGACGCTGATCACCACGGTCATTATGCTGATGATCAGCAGCAACATCGTCATCTCGCTGGGCATGGTGGGCGCGCTGTCCATTGTGCGGTTCCGCACAGCGGTCAAGGACGCCCGGGACACGCTGTACATCTTCTGGTCCATGGTGACGGGCCTTTCGGTGGGCACCCAGAACTTTGTGCTGTCCATGCTGTCGGTGTGCTTCATCAGCGCGGTGTTCTTCGCGTTCCGGCTGGTGGGCGAGCGCACCAACAAAGGCACCCTGATCGTGCGGGGAAAAACCGTGGACGCCGCCGCCCTGGAGCAGGAGCTGGCCCGGCACACCCTGCACTTCCGCCAGCAGTCCGGCTTTGCGGGCGAGGACCACTGCGAGTACGTGTACACGGTGTTTCTGCCCCGCCGGCGCACCGCGGGGGACTTTGCCGCCCAGATGACGGGCGTGGCAGGCGTGCAGCAGGCCAACTGGGTGCGCGGCTGACCGCAGAACGCTGTTCCAGAAGGACGCCGGTTTGGCCGGGGTTCCGTAAGAAAACGACGCCGGGAAGGAGCCCCTTTTGCGCGGCTGCATCGTCAAACCGCCTTGACAACCACAAAGGGTGCCGGGTTTTTCCCGCAAGGCGGGAAAATGGGGACCAGGGCTGGTCCGCAACCGGCCGGGCGGTCCGCGAAGCGGAGCGGGCGCATTGTTGCCGCGCCCGCAGCCCCTTCGGCGTTTTTCCTTGCATCCGCATCAAAAGGGACGCCTTCCCGGTGCAAGCAGTTGCGCCCCAAAATTTTGAGAGAAAGAGCAAAAGAGCGGTCCTGCAAGCAAATTGCCTGCAGGACCGCTTTCTGCGTTTCAAGCGTCAAAATTTCGGGGCTTCACCGCCGTTTTCTTATGTCACCCCGGCTTTTCCGGCGTCCTTTTTTGTACCAGCCTGCACCCTGCAGGTCCTTTCGGGTGGAAAAAGCTTCTCTTTACACCCGCTTTGTGTTATCATTGTATGTTATGTAAGAAAGACAAGGGAGCGAGAGACTTGAAACAGAACAGCGACGAGGCACTGGGCACCCTGCCCATCGGGCGGCTGCTGGCCAAGCTGGCGGTGCCCAGTGTGGCAGCCCAGCTCATCAACATGCTTTACAATGTGGTGGACCGCATTTACATCGGCAACATTCCGGACATCGGCGCCATGGCGCTGACGGGTGTGGGCGTCACCTTCCCCATTCTTTTGCTGGTGTCGGCCTTTGCGGCCTTTTCCGGCATGGGTGCGGCGCCGCTGGCATCCATTCAGCTGGGCGCGGGCGACCGTCCCGGCGCCGAGCGCATTCTGGGCAACTCCCTGACCATGCTGCTGGTGACCGCCGCGGTGCTGACCGCGGTCTTCAGCATCTGGAAGGAGCCCATTCTGTACGCTTTCGGCGCGTCGGACAACATCATCGGATACGCGGTGGATTACATTTCCATCTACCTTCTGGGCACGGTGTTCGTGCAGCTGGCGCTGGGGCTGAACGCCTTCATCAGCGCTCAGGGCAACGCCACCACCGCCATGCTCAGCGTGCTTATCGGCGCGGTGCTGAACATCGTGCTGGACCCCATCTTCATCTTCGTGCTGGGCATGGGCGTACGGGGCGCGGCTCTGGCCACCATTCTGTCCCAGGCGGTCAGCGCGCTGTGGGTTTTGAGCTTTCTGTGCTCCAAGCGCAGTGTCATCCGCATCCGTCTGGCCAACATGAAGCCCTGCGGCCGCATTGTGGGGCGCATCGCCTCGCTGGGCGTGGCGCCCTTCATCATGCAGAGCACGGAAAGTCTGGTGAACATCACTCTGAACACCGGCCTGCAGCGCTTCGGCGGCGATTTGTACGTGGGCAGCATGACCATCATGCAAAGCATCATGCAAATGCTGGTGATGCCGGTGAACGGCATTTCTCAGGGCGCTCAGCCCATCATGAGTTACAACTACGGAGCCAAAAATTACGCCCGCGTGCGGGAGACCTTCCGCCTGCTGCTGAAGATCACGATGGGCGTCACCGTGGTGTGCTGCCTGCTGCTGGTGCTGTTCCCGGGTGTTCCCGCCCGGCTGTTCACCCAGGAGCAGGCGCTGATCGATCTGGTGGTGAAGACCATGCCCATCTTCTTCGCGGGCATCTGGGCCTTCGGCGCGCAGATGGCCTGCCAGACCACCTTCATGGCCCTGGGCCAGGCCAAGACCAGCCTGTTCCTGGCGCTGCTGCGGAAGATCATTCTGCTGATCCCCCTGGCCATCATCCTGCCCCGGATCACCGGCAGCGTGCTGGGCATCTATGTGGCCGAGCCCATTGCGGACATTGTGGCCAGCTGCACCACGCTGACGCTGTTTCTGGCGCGGCGCAAAAAGCTGCTGCCCACAGAGAACCCGTAACAACCCTTACCGGAGGAGGCAGAGAAAATGAATGCGGAATTGAACTTTCGATACGCAGAGCGCAACGACGTTTCCCTGATTTTGAAATTTATTCGAGAGCTTGCCGCGTATGAAAAAATGCTGGACAAAGTGGTGGCCGATGAAGCAACGCTGGAAGAGTGGATTTTTGACAAGAACAAAGCAGAAGTGATTTTTGCCTGTCTGGACGGGAAAGAGATCGGGTTTGCTCTGTTCTTCCACAATTTTTCCACGTTTCTGGGGCGGGCCGGTCTGTATCTGGAAGATTTATACGTCTCTCCGGAATACAGAGGAAAAGGATACGGTAAAGCAATCTTAAAGAAACTTGCCTCCATTGCCGTTGAGCGCAAATGCGGCCGTCTGGAATGGTGGTGTCTGGACTGGAACAAACCCAGCATTGATTTTTACCTGTCGCTGGGCGCAGAGCCCATGTCCGACTGGACCGTGTACCGGATCGCCGGCGAAACGTTGAAGGACCTGGCGAAATGATGTCCCCAACCGGCAAAAGCGCGCGGTCAATGCGGAAAGAGTCTGCGCTCTCACAAAAAATTCTTCTTTTCTTTCCGGCTTTTTTATCGTATAATAAAAAGGCCGTGGGATCTTAGCGCAGTTGGTTAGAGCTTCCGGCTCATAACCGGATGGTCCAGGGTTCGAGTCCCTGAGATCCCACCACCCATCGAAGGCAGCCTGTGCGGCTGCCTTTTTTCATGAAAGAGAGAGATTTGTGATGGAAACCTTTCAGAAATATGAGGCCATTCTGCACGAGGAGATGCTCACCGCCCTGGGCTGCACCGAGCCCATTGCCATCGCCTTTGCGGCGGCCAAGGCGCGGCAGGTGCTGGGCGCGCTGCCGGAAGAGATCTGCGTGGAGTGCAGCGGCAACCTGATCAAAAACGCCCGGGCGGTGGCCGTGCCCATGGCCGAAGACCTGCGCGGCATTGAGGCCGCGGCCATTCTGGGCGCTGTGGGCGGCGACGCAGACCGGGAGCTGGAAGTGCTGACCGCCGTCACCCCGCAGGATCTGGAGATCACCCGGCAGATGCTGGCCCGGGGTGCGTGCCGGGTGCAGCTGCTGGAGACCCCGGCCAAACTGCACATCCTTGTGCGCTGCCGCGCCGGGCAGGACCGGGCCATGGTGGAGATTCTGCACGAGCACAACCATGTGGTCCACGCCGAGCGCAACGGCCGGGTGGTGTACGACATTCCCCACCGGTTGGACAGCACCGGCACGGACGGCACCGACCGCAGCTGCCTGAACCTGGAAGACATTGTGCGGTACGCCCGCACCGGAGATCTGACCGGCCTGTACCCGGTGCTGGACAAGGAGATCGAATGCAACAGCGCCATTGCCCGGGAGGGTCTGGCCAACCGCTGGGGCGAGGCCGTGGGCCAAACCCTGCTGGAAGTGTACGGCGACGGCGTGAACATCCGCGCCCGGGCCGCGGCGGCCGCCGGGTCGGACGCGCGCATGAACGGCTGCGAAATGCCCGTGGTCATCAACTCGGGCAGCGGCAACCAGGGCATCACCGTTTCGGTGCCGGTCATGGAGTACGCCCGTTTCCTGGGCAGCAGCCACGAGGAGCTGTGCCGGGCGCTGGTGGTCTCCAATCTGGTGGCCATCATGCAAAAATACAAGGTCGGGCGGCTTTCCGCTTTCTGCGGCGCGGTCAGCGCCGGCACGGCCGCGGCCTGCGGCATCGCCTTTCTGCAGGGGGCTGACGCGGACATGCTGGGCATGATCATCACCAACACCCAGGCCAATGTGGGCGGCATTGTGTGCGACGGCGCCAAGTCTTCCTGCGCGGCCAAAATCGCCAGCTCTGTGGAAGCGGGCCTGCTGGGGTACGAGATGGCCAAGCGGGGCCATGTGTTCCGCCCGGGTGAGGGTCTTGTGAAGGACTGCTACGAAGAGACCATCGACAGCTTCTGCCGCATGGCCAAGGACGGCATGGAGGCCACGGACCGGGAGATTCTGGAAATCATGATCGAAAACTGAAAAACGGCATAAAAAAGAGGGGGCTCACAGCCCCCTCTTTTTGGGATGGTTACAGCAGTTTGCGGTACAGTGCGGCAATCTCTTCCACGCTGGTGTCGCGGGGGTTGCCCGGGCGGCAGGCGTCGGCAAAAGCGGACTCGCTGAGGAACTGCACGTCCTCGTCCTTTGCGATCTCCTTCAGATCGGCCGGGATGCCCACGTCGGCGCTCAGCTGCTTCACCGCGTCGCAGGCAGCCTTGCGGTACTCGTCCTGGGTCATGGCGTCCACGCCTTCCACACCCATGGCGCGGGCGATCTCGCGGTACTTCTCACCGGTGCAGGGCGCGTTGTACTCCATCACCGTGGGCAGCAGAATGGCGTTGGCCACGCCGTGGGGCGTGTCATACACAGCGCCCAGGCTGTGGGCCATGGAGTGCACGATGCCCAGACCCACGTTGGAGAAGCCCTGGCCCGCAATGTACTGCGCCAGCGCCATGCCCTCGCGGCCCTCGGCCTCGCCGGCCACGGAAGAGCGCAGGTATTTGGAGATCAGGCGGATGGCTTCCAGATGGAACATATCCGTCATCTCCCAGGCGCCCTTGGTGATGTAGCCCTCGATGGCATGGGTCAGCGCGTCCATGCCGGTGGCGGCCGTCAGGCCCTTGGGCATGGTGGCCATCATGTCGGGGTCGATCACGGCCACTTCGGGAATGTCATGGGTATCCACGCACACGAATTTGCGCTTTTTCTCCACGTCGGTGATCACGTAGTTGATGGTGACCTCCGCCGCAGTGCCGGCAGTGGTGGGAACAGCGATGGTGAAGGTGGCATGGTTCTTGGTGGGAGCCACGCCCTCCAGGCTGCGCACATCCGCAAATTCCGGGTTTTCCGCAATGATGCCCACGGCCTTGGCAGTGTCCATGGAAGAACCGCCGCCGATGGCCACAATGCAGTCCGCGCCGCTGGCCTGGAACGCCGCCACGCCGTGCTGAACGTTCTCAATGGTGGGGTTTGCCTTGATGTCGGAATAAATTTCATAGGCGAAGCCGGCTGCGTCCAGCAGGTCTGTGACTTTCTGCGTCACGCCGAATTTCAAAAGGTCCGGGTCCGAGCAGACGAACGCCTTGTGAAAGCCGCGGCCGGTCAGCTCCGGCACGATGTTCTCCAAAGCGCCCTTTCCGTGATAGGAAATGGTATTCAAAACAATGCGATTTGCCATGGTGCAACAACTCCTTCAATGGAAATTTCTGCCTTTATTGTACCACGCCCTGCCGCCCCGTCAACAGGCAAAGCCCTTGTCCATTTGACGGTTTTTCGCCGCTCCCTTTGTCCAAAGCAACAATTCAGAGGGTTGTATCCCGCAAAAATAATACACATTGTATTTTTCCAAAAGAAGCACAACAGGGTTCACGCGCAAAGGGGCCCCGCACACCGCGGGGCCCCTTTGTGTTTTGTCTATTCACCGGCCAGGATCTCCTGCGCCTGCTGCTCGGTGATGCAGCCCGTGTCCACCAGGCTGTCCACCACCTGCCGCTGGCGCTGGGCCGCCAGATCGGGGTTCACCGTGGGCGCGTACACGCTGGGGGCGTTGGGCACCCCCGCCAGCAGGGTGCACTCGTAATCGGTCATCTCCGTCGGGTCCTTGCCGAAATAACCCCGGCTGGCGCTGCAGATGCCATAATAGCCCTCGCCGTAGTAAATGCTGTTGATGTACAGCTCCAGAATTTCATCCTTGGTGTACCGGCGCTCCAGGTCCCAGGCGGTGAACACTTCCGCCACTTTGCGGGTGAACTTCTTCTCCTGGGTGAAGTACAGGTTTTTGGCCAGCTGCTGGGTCAGCGTGCTGCCCCCTTCGGCCAGGCTGCCCGTGCGCAGGTTCACCCACACCGCCCGGGCGATGGCAATGGGGTCCACCCCGTTGTGGTCGTAAAAGCGCCGGTCTTCCACCGCCACCACCGCCTGCGGGTACAGCGCGGGCAGCTGGTCCAGCGGCGTATAGCCCTCCTGTGCGCGCACCTGCTCCACGGCCTGCTCGATGCCGGTTTGCTCCACCGCGTTGCGGTACAGCCGCCAGCCGTCCACGCCAACGCCCAGCACGGTCAGCACCACCACAAGCACAAGCGCTGCCGCCAGTCCCTTGAAAATTTTTCTCATGGAGAAAACCGTCCCTTCCTGTCGATATTTCTCATTATAGCGGCCAATTATGTCTAAATCCAGAACAAGCGGCTTACAAATTCCTTACATTTGCGAAAGGTTTCAAAAACCGAACGCTACCGAACGGTACCGAACGCCCCCCAAGGAGAAGGAAAAGGAGAAGACGAAGGAGAAGGAGAAGAAAAAGGAGATTTCTTAAGAAAGTACGCTTTTTCGGACATGCACCGTGGTATTATTTTCCTGTGCGTTGCACCCGGCAACTTTCACAAAGAACTTTGTGCAACTTTGTTTGGATTTTGTGTTGCATTACGCAAATAATTGTGCTACAATGGGACCAAACCAACAAAGGAGTGTTACACAATGGACCAGGAAAAAATTGCCGAGCGGATTCGGTTGGCGCGCAAAGACGCGGGAATGACACTGCAGGAGATCGCGACCGCCATCGGTGTGACCAAGTCCACGGTGCAGCGCTACGAACAGGGCCGGATCGAAAACGTAAAGCAGCCGGTGCTGGAGGCCATGGCCCGGGCGCTGGATGTGAACCCGGAGTGGCTGATGGGCCGTTCGGACCGGCGCGAACCGGAAAACGAGATCGGCTTTGATGATTTCACCTATGCCCTGCACCGGGAGGCGCAGGCACTGACCGAAGAGAACCGGAACAAACTGCTGGAGATGGCGCGCATCTTCCGTGCCGCGCAGCAGGCGGACCGGAACAAATAAGGAGGCGTGAGCCATTGCTTTCCAAGATGTACCGGGACATTCGTCAGCGGGGCATCCGTCTGTTTCCGTACCCCATCGGGTTCACCGACGCAGCCACCCTGGAGATGGGCGGCGAGTACGCCATTTTTCTGGACTTTTCACAATTTTCGGATCTGTCCCAGTACCGGGAGGCGCTGGGCCATGAGATCGGCCACTGCGCCACAGGGTGCACCCACGCGGTGTCCAGCCCCTGGGACCTGGTGGAAAAGCACGAGTACAAGGCCAACCGGTGGGCCTTTGAGCACTATCTGCCGGCGGACGAGCTGAAAACGGCCATGGCCTCGGGCCTGACCGAGCCCTGGCAGCTGGCCGAATGGTACGGCTTTCCCGAAAGCTTTGTGCGCCGTGCGCTGGAATACTGGACAACAAGGCGGGGGGTCGACTTCCGCCGGATGGAGGAATGAATATGAAGCGATCGGAAATCAACGGGATCATCCGGCAGTTTGAAGACATGCTGGCGCGCCACTGCTTTGCGCTGCCGCCCTTCACGGGCTTCACACCCGAACAGTGGGCCGAAGCCGGGCACGAGTGGGACGAAGTGCGCCAGGCCGGGCTGGGCTGGGACGTGACGGACTACGGCCTGGGCCAGTACGAAAAGACCGGTCTTGCGCTGATCACGCTGCGCAACGGTCTGCCCGGCGGCAAACCCTATGCGGAAAAAATCATGCTCAGCCAGCCGCTGCAGGTGTGTCCGCTGCATTTTCACTGGAAAAAGACCGAGGACATCATCAACCGCGGCGGCGGTGAACTGATGTTCATCCTGTACAATGCCGACACCGACGGCAACCGGCTGGACACGGACGTGACCCTGCACCGGGACGGCCGCCGGGTGACGGTGCCCGCGGGCGTTCCCTTCGGCCTGATGCCCGGCGAAAGCCTGACGCTGGAGCCCCTGTGCTATCACGCTTTTTACGCCTCCGAGGCGGGCAGCGTGCTGGTGGGCGAAGTGTCCAGCTGCAACGACGACGTGGCGGACAACCGGTTCTTCGAGCCCATCGGCCGGTTCCCTGCCGTAGAGGAGGACGAACCGCCCTACCGGCTTTTGTGCACCGAATACCCGCCCGCGCCCTGACGCACAAGGAGGCTTCCTGATGGAGCAACAAACATTCGGAAAAAAGAAAGGCGGCATTCTGCAGCTTTTCTATGCGCTGTGCTGGCTGCGGCTGGTCGGCGGCGTGCTGAGTTGCCTGCTCCGCCTGCTGCAGTTCTTTTTCCTGATCGCAACGCCCACCGGCATTTTCATGATGTTTCCCCCGCTGTTCTCCTTCTATTACTGTCTGCTGCAGTGGAAACTGATCGTCACGCTGGAGCGCCGCCAGCCGCCGTCCATCGAGCTGCTGTGGCTTTGCGCCCTGACCCTCTGGGGCAACGCGCTGACACTGCTGCTGGTGACCCTTGCTGTGCGGACAGCCGTCATCCAGTGTCTGTCCGCCGTGCTGTCTGCGGTCATCTGGAGCTGCTATTTCCGCTATTCCAAACGCTGCGACGTGTATTTTGACGAGCAGCCGAAAAGCTATCTGGAAGCGTCCTATTACACCATCCGCGACTGGACCTTTGGCACGATGGAGCGTCGCTCGCTGATGAAATGCGACCCGGCGCCCTTCTTTGCGGGGCTGACGGCCCTGGCCATGCCCGGAAGCCCGTTCGAGACCCAGCGCCTGCTGGCTTATCTGGACCGGGAATACGAACCGCGCTTTTCCATGCGCTGGCAGCTGCACCCGGCCGCAGTGAAGCAGCACCTGCAGGAGATCAACCGGGAATTGCTCGCCCTGGACCCGTCACAGGACCCGGCGGAGCACACCGCCCGCTGGATTTTGGAGAAAACCTGGGCGCCCATCTCCGCGCAGGACCTGAAAGATGAACTGCTGCAGGGCAAGACTGCCCTGGACCGCATTTTCTGTTCGCCTCTGTGGCGGCCGGCGATCGCCCGCATCGGCCCGGACTGCCCCCGGTGCAAGCGGCACCTGATGGAGGGCAGCCCCATTTGCCCGTACTGCGGCGCCCCGGTGCCCGACCCCTACGCGCATCCGGCCCCCGGCGCATCCGCCCAATGAACCAAAAACCGCTCGTTTCCCGATGGAAACGAGCGGTTTTTTACACGGCCGGTTCAAAGGTGACGCACACGATCTCCGGCGGGCACAAAAAGCGCAGCGGCAATTTTGTCAGGCCCACGCCGCTGCTGACATAGACCTGTGTGCCGTCTTGTGTGGTGTAGTCGCCCCGCACCATCCCCCCTGATCCGGCGGGCAGCCAGAGCCGGTTCAAAAGCGGCAGCGACGCCTGCCCCCCGTGGGTGTGGCCGGACAGTACAAAGCACTCGCCCGGGGCGGAAATTTTTTCAGCCACCGAAGGTTCGTGGGCCACCACCAGCTGAAAAATATCGCGGTTCAGCTGATACAGTTCCGGGTCGGTCCAGCCCATGAGCACGTCGTCGTATCCCACCACCTGCACGTTCCATTCTTCCAGCAGGCTCTCGTCGTTGAGCACCTGAAAGCCCGCCTGCTCCAGCAGGCTCTCGTACACGCGCACCGCACCGCCGCCGTAATCGTGGTTGCCCCACACGGCAAACTTGCCGCCCGGCGCCTGAATGCGCCCCAGCTGCGCGGCCAGTTCCTCCAGGTCCAGGCTGTCCCGGTCCCGGGCGTAGTTGTCCAGCAGATCGCCGCCAAACAGCACCACGTCCGGCTGCCGGGCATTGATGGCGTCCACCAGGCGGGCGGCCCGGTCCACACCATACCAGCGCCCGAAATGGGTGTCGGTGAAGAACACCACCTTCAGCGAACGGGACAACCCCTCGGCCTGCACGGTGCGGGTGCGCACCGTCAGCCGGGCGGGCTCCACGAAACGGGCGTAAAGCAGCAGCGCCGCCCCCAGCACCAGCAGCCCCGGCAGCAACAGCCATCTTTTTTTGCGGAAAATTCGCACGCGATCCTCTCCTTTTCCGTTTTTGGTATCGTACACGCACAAAGCGTTTCTGTCAAGCCGCGCACAAACAGAAACCGGCGCCCCGGGAGCCGAAAAAGGCTCGCAAGGGCGCCGGTTTTGTCAATGTTGTCCGGTTCACCGAACCGTGGGGTCATCGCGGCACAGGTCCTGGATGGCAGCCTGCATATGGGCCACGCTCTCCTTTTTGGCCTGTTCGCTGTCGCCCGCCGCGATCGCCTCCAGAATGCGCTCGTGAGGTACGATCGCATGGGACGCGTTTCGCTCAAACTGAAAGCTGTTCTGGCGCAAAATCTCAAAGTAGTGGTTCACCAGTCCCACCAGCGCGATCAGCAGATCGTTGTGGGTGATGGCGGCGATGCGGGCGTGGAACCGTGCGTCCAGTTCCGCCATAGCCACATAATCCTTTTCGTGAACGCTTTTCACAAAGGCCTGGTGAATGGTGCACAGCTCGTCGATGTCACGGCTGACGGCGTTTTCCGCCGCCAGGCTGGCCGCAAGCGGGTCCAGCGCCATGCGCACGAACAGATAGTCGCTGCTTACCACCCGATGGGAGGAGATCCAGTCCATGGCCTCCTGAATGAAATTCTGCTCTTTGCTCTGGACAAAGGCGCCCCGGCCGGGCTGAATGTCCAGATAGCCTTGAGACTGCAGCACACGGTATGCCTCCCGAATGGTGGTGCGGCTGATATTCAGTTGTTTGCACAGCACCATTTCCGCAGGCATCTTGTCGCCCACGGCGATGCTGCCGCTGCAGATGTACTCCGTCAGCTTTTCCACGGCAAGATCAACCGTTGACTTTTTTTGAATCGGCTCCATTCAGTCTCCTTTAAAATGAGCTTCCCAATAACAGTTTTGGTACAGCCAGTGTAATTTGCGGGAACACGTTGATCAGCAGCAACACGATCAGAAGACCGATGTAATACGGCGTGACCGCCTTAAACGCCCGCTGGAAGGAAATACCGCCCAGCTTGGAGGTCAGGAACAGGCAGATCGCCATCGGCGGCGTGAGCAGACCGATCATCAATGCAAAGATCATTATAACACCAAATTGAACCGGATGCACGCCGATTTGTGTCACAATGGGCATCAAAATGGGCGTCAGGATCAAAATGCTGGCGTTCGTCTCCATAAATGTGCCCATAAACAGCAGCAGGTTGATGAGCAGCAGAATGACCAGACCCAGGTTTTCAATGCCGGTGGTCATCACGCGGATGATGTCTTTCCATTTCAGCTCCCGATAGACGAAGATGCCGACGATCAGAGAATAGAAGACCGCCACAGCCGCCGCCTCGGTGGGAGTGAAGTAGCCGGAGAAGATGCCGCCCACCAGAATGACCGGAGACAGCAGCGCCGGCAGCGCAGAGAAGAAGGACTTGATTCGTTCACTCCAGCTAGAACGTTTGTGCTTGGGATAGCCGCGCTTTTTGGCGATGATGTACACTGTGGCCATCATGAACAGGCCCATCAGGATACCTACCGTGATGCCGCCCATGAACAGCGAACCGATGGAAATGCCGGCCGACATACGGTCATCCCTCCTCTTGGCTGGGCTCGCGCGGGTCCTGGCCGGTCACAACGGTGGCCAGTTCCTGCACCACATTGTCGAACAAAAAGAAGCATGTGAAGCTCATGCCCACCGGATAGGAAATGTACCACCAGATGGAGTTGATGGGAAGCACCGTCATGGGCACCATCATCTTGTTCTGAGCCAGCTGCCAGCCAAAGACTACCAGGACGATGGCCATCACAAAGATGGCCACCTGGATCAGCAGTTCCAGCACATGCTGCACACGGAAGGGCAGCTTTGCCGTGAGCACGTCGATGCGGACGTGTACGCGTTTGCGCACGGCGTAGGAGATGGTCAAAAAGGCCACCCAGGACGCCAGTACAATGGACAATTCTTCGATTTCAATAATGGATTTTCCCGTCAGCGTTCTGCGGGCGACCTGCAGGAACACCATGCAGATCAGAAAGCCCACAACCAGCATGGACACAACGCGCACGATTTGTTCCAGCCATGCGGCCACACGGGAAATTGCTCGCGCGAACTTTTGCACTTGAAAGCGCCCCTTCCGTGTTGCGAATTTGTTTTACTGATTCTTATTGATTCAGAGCCTGAATCTGCTCGTAAGCGCCTTCGGGATACACGTCTTTGTTCTCCTCCAGCAGCTGCGGGATGATGGCTTCCTTGAAGGACTCGATGTCGATCTCGTCTTTGGTGATCAGGGTCATGCCCTTCTCCTGGAAGCTCTCCAGGAAGGCCTCGTCCTCGGCGTTGACCTGCTCGTTGTGCCAAGTGAAGCCCTCGTCAATGGCCTCGCTGATGATCTGTTTGTGCTCGTCGCTCAGGGACTGCCACCATGCCTCGTTGAAGAACATGAAGTAGTTGGTGTACTGGTGCTCGGTCTGCATCAGATAGCTCTGAACCTGGTACAGGCCAGCCTGATCGATGTTGGCCAGGGGGTTCTCCTGGGCGTTGACGATACCGGTCTGCAGAGCGCCGAACAGCTCGCCCCAGGCAACCGGGGTCACGTTGGCGTCCGTTGCGGTCCAGGAAGCGATCACGCCTGCGTTGTTGGGAGTGCGCAGTTTCACGCCCGCCATGTCGCTGACGCTGTAAACGGGTTTGTTGGCGGTCAGGTAACGGGGGCCACGCAGAGCGATGGTGTTCAGGTAAGCGCGAACGCCGTATTTTTCAACCAGCTGCTCGCCCAGGTCGGCGCCGATGTCGCTCTCCCAGAATTTCTGCAGGTGCTGCTGGTTCTCAAAGATGAACGCCATGTTGAACAGCTCCATCCACTCGGGCACAGCCCAGTTGAACAGCATCTCGGCGTTGATCAGCATTTCGTAGTTGCCCTCGGACAGGCCGGTGCACAGGTCTTCGTCGTTGTCGCCCAGCTGGCCTTCCAGGTACAGTTCGGGTTTCAGCGTTCCGTCGGATTTCTCTTCGATGAGTGCCGCAATCTTCTTGGCAGCCTCGGTGGACAAAGCGGAAGCGTTGTTGCCTACCATCTTAAAGGTGACCACTTCCTGGCTTGCCGCCGTGCTGCCGGATGCCGCAGAACCGCAGCCCGTGAGAAGTGCAGACGCCGCGATCGCAGCGCTCAAAAACAGTGCCATCAGTCTTTTTTCTCATGATTTCATTCTCCTTTTCCAATTTCTGCCCATTCCCATTCCTTTCCAAATTGTCTTGCGGACAGTTTGAATGAAGGAATGATTGTCTAACAATATCATAAAAACGGTCGCAAAAAGCCAATAAAATCGGGCGATATTTATATCTTATTTTTCTATGCGAATTGCACAACAGGTTTTCAACGTTCAACAATTCGTCATCGAGGGTACAAAAGGCCGTTTTGGGGCGGTGTGCCCGGTGTTTTCCAAACGTACCCACGAAAAAAAAGCGCGGCGAGGTGTGTTCCCGCCGCTGCTCATACTGCGCAAAAGCCCCCGGCGGGATGTTCCCGCCGGGGGCTTTTATGCAAAAATCTTATTCTGCAATGCCGTGGGACTCTGTGCGCTTGCCCACATTTTCCACAGCGCCGCGCTTGTGCGCCCACATGATCTGCTCCGCCCGGTCTTTGTCTTTTGCCGCAATGGCATCCAGAAGATCAAAGTGCTGCTGGGTGGAGATGCGGTACCATTCATCCGGCACCTGGTTGGCGTAGTGGCCCAGCGGCCACTTGTTCCACAGCTCGGCAATGTGCTGCACCAGCACATCGTTTCCGGTTGTGCTGTACAGGTCGATGTGAAACTTTCGGTTCAGCGCGGAACAGCGCTTCAGGTTTCCCTGCTCAAAGGCCTCGCGCATTTTTTCGGCCAGATCGCGCAGCTTTGCCAGCTGCGCATCGGTGATGTGGTCCACCACGATGCGCACCGCCTGCCCCTCCAGAATGGCTTTGACCACGAACAGCTGCTCCAGAAAGCTTTTGCTGACCTGCGTGACCACAGCGCCCTTGTTGGGGACCAGCTCCACGATTTTTTCGCTTTCCAGCCGGCGCAGCGCTTCCCGCACAGGAATCTCGCTGCAGCCGTTTTCCTTGGCGACACGGCTGATCACAATGCGATCACCCGGCAGGTAGTCGCCTTTTTTCACGCCGTCCAGAATGGCCTTGTAAACAAGATCCACTTTTGAATTGTATTTCATACAGTTACCTGCCCAACCAGATTTTCTGCGCCGCCGGCGCCGGTGTTTCGATTTTACCATTTTGGAAACCCTGTGGCAACCTTTTCTGCAACGCAGAATTGTTTTCTGTGAAAGCGAAAGGGCCTTCGCGCAATGGAGAAGGCCCTTTGCTCAGAAAATATTACTCGGCGCAGCGCAGTTCGTCCCAGAAGATGACTTTGTTCACGTTCAGCTTCAGGCCCTCCAATTTGTCGCTGCTGGCCCAGATGGTCAGACGGTCGTTGGTCCATACAGCGGCGGGATCGTCGATGTACAGGATCTGCTGAGCCTGTTTGTACAGCTCCAGACGAGCTTCCTCGTCCATCTCAGACGCAGCGGCGTTCAGCAGCTCGTCCACTTCGGCGTTGGAATACCAGCCGTAGTTGTTGTTGTTGTTGCCGTCCGGAGAGGTCTCCCAGATGCGGCGCAGACCTTCGTCGCAGTCCGCGGTGCCGGCGCCGTAGCCCATGAAGAACATGCCCCAGGGGAAGTCTTCGCCCGGCGTGCTGCGGCTGCCCATGGAGGAGTTGAAGGTGGCGTTGTCAACGGTCTCGATGGTGGCGGTGATGCCAACCTCGGCCAGATCGGAAACGATCATCTCGCAGGTCTCCAGAGACTTGTTGTAGTTGGTGTAGACCATGATGGAGAACTCAAAGCCGTCGGGATAGCCGGCCTCGGCCATCAGCTCGCGGGCTTTGTCCTGATCCTGCTCGATCACACCGAAGTCATGGTAGCCCCAAACCAGCGGGTTGACAGGCGCGGTGCAGGCCGTTTCACCCACATCGGAGTACAGAGCGTCGATGATGGCCTGACGGTCGATGGCATAGCTGACAGCCTGACGCAGGCGGGTATCGCTCAGATACTCATGCGCGCAGTTGAACTGCAGGCCGTGAGCGCCGATGCTGCCAAAGGACCAGATCTTGATGCCTTCTTTGTCCTTCAGGGTGGGAACCTCGGAGGAAGCGACGGTAGTCATGTCGACCTCGCCGGTCTCCAGAGCCACCTGACGGGCGTTGGCGTCGGAAACGATGAGGATGTCGATGGTCTTGGTGGGAACAGCGCCGCCGAAGTAGTCGTCAAAGCGCTCCAGAACCATTTCCTGCTCGCGGTCCCAGGAAGCCAGTTTGTACGGGCCGGTGCCGTCCACAGACTCAGCGGTCAGGCCCAGATCCGTGCCGTATTTCTCAATGTAGTCGGCGTTCAGGATCAGGTTGGAACGGTGGGTCAGGTTGGCCAGGAACGGCGCGATGGGGCTGGGAGTGATCAGCTGAACGGTGTAGTCGTCCACCACTTTGCACTCAGAGATGTAGCCGGTAGCCAGGCTGTTGTAACGAACAGGGTTCTCGGTGTCCAGCAGGCGGTCGTAGCTGGCCTTCACGTCCGCAGAGGTCAGCTCTTTGCCGCTGTGGAACTTCACGCCTTTTTTCAGGTGGAAGGTCCAGGTGCAGCCGTCTTCCGACACTTCCCAGCTCTCGGCCAGGTCGCCCACCAATTCGTTGTCGGCGGAGCGGCGGACCAGCTGAGAATAGCACGCGCGCAGATAATCGTCGTTGGTGTTGTTCATCTGGCCGTCCATGTAGTTCTGGTCACTGCCGGTGGCAATGGTGATGGTGTCCTTGTAGGCGGTTTCGCCCGCCGCAGTGGACGCGCCGTCGCCAGCCGCAGTCGACGAGCCGGAAGACCCGCAGGCAGCAAGCATGGAAGCGCCCAGGGCCGCAGCCAGGACAAACGCAAGCAGCTTGTTCTTTTTCATGATTTTCTCTCCTTTTGCTTTGATTTATATTTTGATACCCTTTCGGGCAAAAATATCACGCGTTGTCATCCATGGTGCCGCAGGCCAGATGACAAGCCACCTGATGGCCCGGCTCCAGTTCCACCAGGGGCGGCTTCACCGCCGAGCACTTGGGGCCGGCAAACTTGCACCGGGTGTGGAAGCAGCAGCCTGTGGGCGGATGCAGCGGGCTGGGCACGTCGCCCTCCAGCTCTCCGCTCATGGTCTGGCGCTCCGGGTCCGGAACAGGGATGGCCGCCAGCAACGCCTTGGTGTAAGGATGCTGGGGATTGTCGAACAGCTGACGCTTATCGGCGATCTCCACCACGTTGCCCAGGTACATCACGGCGATGCGGTCGCACAAATGATGGACCACGCTCAGGTTGTGGGAGATAAAGATATACGTCAGACCGTGTTTTTCTTTCAGCTCCTGCATCAGGTTCAAAATCTGAGCCTGAATGGAAACGTCCAGCGCAGACACCGGCTCGTCGCAGATGATCAGGCTGGGGTTCAGTGCCAGGGCGCGGGCAATGCCGATGCGCTGGCGCTGGCCGCCGGAGAACTCGTGGGGATAGCGGGTGATCTGCTCATGGTTCAGGCCCACCTCGCGCATCAGCTCTTCCGCGCGCTCGTTGCGCTCGGCCGGGGTGCCGATCTTGTGCACGTCCAGCGGCTCGCGGATGCAGCGGCCCACGGTGAAGCGGGAATCCAGCGAGGAATAGGGGTCCTGGAAAATGATCTGCAGCTTCTTGGCCCGCTCCTTGGAGTGCTGGACCTTTCCGCCCACAATGGACTCGCCCTCGAACAGGATGTCGCCGGAGGTGGGTTTCAGCAGGCCCACAATGGCGTGGCCGGTGGTGGACTTGCCGCAGCCGGACTCGCCCACGATGCCGAAGGCCTCTTTTTTATGCACCTGGAAGCTGACGCCGTCCACGGCCTTCACGTACGCCTTGCGGGGAATGATGGACTTGGTTTTCACAGGATAGTAGACCTTCAGGTCCTTGACTTCCAGCAAAACGTCACTCATGGCTCTCACCTCCCACATAGTTCCAGCAGCGGACCTTTCGGCCGTCCGGGAGCACCGTCAAAGGCGGCGGCTCCTTTCTGCATTTCTCACAAGCCTGGTCGCACCGCGGGGAAAACCGGCAGCCCTGGGGATAATCCTTGGGGCTGGGGATGTTGCCCTTGATGCTGTACAGTTCGTCTTTTTCCTCGCCCAGCACAGGCAAAGATTTCAGCAGGCCCTTGGTGTAGGGGTGCAGCGGCTCTTTGAAGATGCTCTTCACGTCCGCGTACTCCACCGCCTGGCCCGCATACATGACCATGACGTTCTCGGCGATCTGCGCCACCACGCCCAGGTCATGGGTGATCAGAATGATGGACGTATCCCGGTCCTTTTTCAGATCACACAACAGATGCATGATCTGCGCCTGGATGGTCACGTCCAGGGCGGTGGTGGGTTCGTCCGCGATCAGGATGCCCGGGTCGCAGGCCAGCGCCATGGCGATCATCACGCGCTGGCGCATGCCGCCGGACAGCTGGTGCGGATAGTCGTTGACCACTTTTTCCGGCGAGGGGATGCGCACCTTGGCCAGCATCTCCACCGCCTTCTCATAGGCCTGTTTTTTGTTCATGCCCTGATGCATGCGCAGGATGTCCGTGATCTGCTTGCCGATGGTGAACACCGGGTTCAGGCTGGTCAGGGGCTCCTGGAAGATCATGGAGATCTCGTTGCCGCGGATGGCACGCATCTCCCGCTCGCTTTTCTTCAGAAGGTCTTCGCCCTTGTACAGGATCTCGCCGTCCAGAATTTTGCCCGGAGGCGTGGGAACGATGCGCAGCACCGACAGGGACGTGACGCTTTTTCCGCAGCCGGACTCGCCCACGATGGCCAGCGTTTCGCCTTTGCCCAGTTCAAAGTCCAGCCCGTCCACGGCGGGGACCATTCCCTCTTCTGTGTAAAAATAGGTTTTCAGGTTTTTCACCTGCAATACCGTTTCTTTTGCCATAGTCTCTTCTCCCCCGTGGTTAGGATACGTTCTTCAGTTTGGGGTCCAGCGCGTCGCGCAGGCCGTCGCCCACCAGGCTGAAGCTCATCACGACCAGCGTGATCACCAGGCCCGGGAACACCGCTTCCCACGGGTTCACGCGCAGAACTTCCTTTGCTTTGTTCAGCATGGCGCCCCATTCCGGGCTGGGGGGCTGAACGCCCATGCCCAGGAAGGAAAGCGAAGAGGAAGTCAGGATCGCGGTGCCCAGGTTCAGCGTGACGTTGACGATGATCTGCGACACGGAGTTGGGAATGATGTGGGTCAGGATGATGCGGCTGTTGGACTCGCCCATGACGCGGGCCGCGCCGATGTACTGGGCGTCCTTATTGGAAATGACCACGCCGCGAACCATGCGCGCGATGGATGGCACCGCGAACACGGCAATGGCGATGACGGTGTTCTGAGTGCCGTTGCCCAGAATGGCCACGATGACGATGGCCAGCAAAAGCCCCGGGAAGGCCAGCAGCACGTCAATGAGACGGGAGATGACCGCGTCGACCCAGCCGCCGAAGTAGCCGGCCCACACGCCCAGGATGATGCCCACCAGGCAGCCGGAGAACACGCCCGCAAAGCTGATGGAAAGGGAGACCCGGGCGCCGTAGACGATACGGGTGAAGGTGTCACGGCCCAGATAGTCGGTGCCGAACCAGTGCTCGGCGCTGGGGCCCTGGCTGATGATGGTGGTGTCCTGGGCCAGGGGATCGTACTGGCACAGGAAGGGGCCGATGGTCGCCATCAGGAAGAAGATGGCCAGAATGACCAGTCCCACAATGGAAACCTTGCGCTTTAAAAAGCGCTTCACAATGGGTGATTTCATGTGTGCTTCCTCCTTAATTGTACTTGACACGCGGGTCCACAAGACCGTAGATGATGTCCACCAGGGTGTTCACAAGCACGAAGGAGGCCGCCAGGACCAGAACCGTGCTTTGAATGGCGGGATAGTCGCGCCCGTTGACGCTGTCCACCAAAAAGCTGCCGATGCCGGGGATGGTGAAGATGGTCTCCACCAGCGCCGCGCCCGCCAGCAGGCTGCCGAAACGCAGGCCGATGGCCGTCAGAACGGGGATCAGGGCGTTTTTAAACGCGTACTGGGTGATGATTTTGAACTTGGACGTGCCGTAGGCCCGGGCCGTGCGGATGTAGTCCTGGTTGATCACGTCCAGCATGGACGACCGGGTGGTGCGGGCGATCATACCCACAGCGCCCAGGCCCAGCGTCGCCACGGGAAGAATGGCATGCTTCCACGATCGCAGGCCAAGGCTTGGCAGAACGCCCAGATGCAGACAGAAGTAAAGCATCAGCAGCATGGCCAGGAAGAAGGACGGAACCGAAACGGCGATCATGGAGATGACCATGACCACGTTGTCGCCCAGCTTGTTGTGGAACGTGGCGGCGATGATGCCGCAGATCACGCCGATGATGGAGCCGACCACGGTGCCGCCCACCGCCAGAATGATGGTGTACTGATAGCGGTTGGTCAGCTCTTCCAGAACGGTTTTGTGGGTGAGCAGGGACGTGCCCATGTCGCCCTTGAAGAAGCCCAGAATCCAGCGGAAATACTGGACGATCAGCGGGTCGTTCAAGCCGTACATCTCACGCATGGATTCCAGATATTCCTCGCTGGTACCGCCGCTTTCCGACACGCCGTACAATAAGGTAATGGGATCTCCAGGAATGAACCGGACCATCAGAAATACAATGATAGACACCAGGATCAACGTGGGGATCAACTGCAACATTCTCTTGGCGATATATCTCAGCATATTATTTCTCCCGCAGTTCGCAATAATATAGATTCCCGACCAAAGGCCGGGCCGGTTTTCAAAAGAAAGCGGAGAGAGTGCACCTGCGCACACTCTCTCCGGGAGTGCGTTTTATTTCAACGCGGCCACAACGCTCATTTCGAGGAAGTAGCCCTCCGGGATCTTCGCTTCCACGCAGACCCGGGCGGGGGCATGGCCGGGGTTCAGCCACGCGTCCCAAACTTTGTTCATCTCATCTTTCAACGAGAGGTCCGAGATGTAAATGGTCACAAACAGCAGATGGTCCTTGTCGCTGCCGTGCTGTTCCAGCAGCTCTTCATACCGCTCGCACAAAGCCTGTGTCTGGCCGGCGATGGTGTCGTGCTTTTTGCCGTCACAGTGTCCGCTGAAATAGATGACACCGTTGTGTTTTACGGCCCGGCAAAAGGTCGGGGCCGGATCCACATATTCAATCATCAGAAGATCCCCCTTGTCTTATTCAACGATGCCCAGTTTCTTGGCGATGGGCAGGCCCTTGGTGTAGCCGAAGGCGCCGGGATAGGCCACTTTCATCAGCTGACGGATGGCGTCGGCCGCCTTCTCGGGATCACCGTGCAGCGTCCAGTAGCAGTACAGGCCGTAGTACATGCCGTTCAGCTCCAGGTTCACGCGGTTCTCGCGGGGCAGGACCTTGTCCTTCATATCCGGCTCTACAAACTCCTCGGGTTTGACCAGACCTTTGTACAGGCGGACGGCGCGGCAGTAGCCGTAGTCCATCTGGGGCGGCTCCACGGTGGCGTCGATCAGATCCAGGGTCTTCTCGGCCTCGTCGAACTTGCCCAGCTGCACATAGGTGGTGTAGATCCAGTGGATCAGCGGATAGTGCTCGGCCGGGTTGGACAGACGCATGCACTCACGGAAGTCGTCGATGGACTCTTCCAGATGTCCGTTCAGGTTCAGAGTGGTGGCACGATAGTACCAGTAGGTCCAGCAGTCGGAATCCAGGTGGATGGCCACGGTGAAGTCCGCCAGAGCGGCCCAGGTGCGGCCCACGGCGTTCTGACGGCGGCCGCGTCCGAAGTAGTTGGGCGCATAGAACGGGTCGTAGGCAATGCCGTGAGAGTGTGCCTCAAGGGCCTCTTCGTACTTGCCCACCAGGCTCAGGGCGGTGCCGTACTCATACCAGGCGGCGGCGTCGGTATCGTCCTTGTCCAGTTTCGCCTTGGCTTCTTCCACGGTGGGCTGCATCATCAGAATATGACGCATTGCCTCGTTTTTCTCCTCGTTGTACACAAATTTCATTTTCAACAGCCTCCTGTTTTTTATCCACCCCGCGGCCCAGTGGGCCGCGGGGTTTGTTTTCTGTTACAGCAGCCCCAGCTTTTTCGCCACGGGGATGGATTTGGTGTAGCCGAAGGCGCCGGGGTAAGCCGACTTCAGCACGTTGCGGATGGCGTCCTTGGCCTTCTCCGGATCGCCGTGCAGCGTCCAGTAGCAATACAGGCCGTAGTACATGCCGGTCAGCTCCAGGGTCACGCGGTTCTCCCGGGGCAGGACCTTGTCCTTCATGTCGGGCTCTATGTAGTCCTCGGGCTTGATCATGCCCTTGTACAGGCGCACGGCGCGGCAGTAGCCATAGTCCATCTGGGGCGGCTCCAGTGTGGCGTCCACCGCCTCCAGGCTCTTTTCCGCCTCGGCGAACTTGCCCAGCTCCACGTAAGTGGTGTAGATCCAGTGGACCAGCGGATAGTGCTCATGGGGGTCGGACACCTTCATGCACTGGCGGAAGTCGTCGATGGACTCTTCCAGGTGGCCCGCCAGGTTCAGGGTGGTGGCGCGGTAATACCAGTACAGCCAGTTGCGGGAGTCCAGCTGAATGGCCATGGTGTAATCCGCCATGGCGGCCCAGAAGCGGCCGGTGGTGCTCATCTTTCCGCCGCGTCCGAAGTAGTTGGGCGCATAGAACGGGTCGTACACGATCCCGCGGGAGTGTGCCTCGATGGCGCCCTCATAGTCCTTCTGCAGGCTCAGCGCCTTGCCGTAGACGTACCAGGCATAGGCGTCGGTCTCGTCTTTTTCCAGCAGCGCCTTGCCCTCTTCCACCGTGGGCTGCATCATCAGCATGCGACGCATTTCCTCATTTTTCTCCTCGTTGTACACGAACTTCATCCATCACACCGCCTTTGTAAAACTCGTATATCCTATATGATTCTTTCTTTTAATAAAAAGGCGTTCGAACGCATAGTTTCCCACTATGCAGATTCAAACGCCTTTGTTGAATTTTCTGCAATGTGCCTTTATGAACTTTGCGCGCCTTACTCCAGAAGGCCCAGCCGCTTGGCAATGGGGATCGCCTTGGTGTGGGCAAACGCGCCGGGATATGCCACCTTCAGCAGCTCGCGGATGGCATCCTTGGCCTTTTCCGGTTCACCGTGGACCAGCCAGTAGCAGTACAGGCTGTAGTACAAACCATTCAGCTCCATCCGCACCCGGTCCTTCTGGGGAAGGACATTCTTTTCCAGCAGCGGAATATCGATAAACTCTTCCGGTTTCACGATTCCTTTATAAAGGAGGACCGACCGGCGGTAACCGTAATCCATCTGCGGTGCTTCCAACGAAGCGTCCACCAGATTCAAACTCTCCTCAGCCTCTTTGTACCGGCCCAGCTCCACGTTGGAAGTGTACAGCCAGTCCGCCAGGGGGTAATGCTCCTGGGGAGCGGTCAGGGAAATGCACTTTTTGAAATCGTCAATGGATTCCTCCACGTGGCCCTTCATATTCAAAGCCGTGGCACGGTAGTACCAGTAGGTCCAGTTGTCGGAGTCCAGATGGATGGCCACGGTGAAATCCGCCACGGCCTGCCAGAAGTGACCGCTGACGTTCAGCTTGCGGCCGCGGCCGAAATAGTTGGGCGCGTAAAACGGGTCATACGCAATGCCGTGGGAATAAGCTTCTACCGCTTTGTCATAATCCCCCTGCAGGCCCAGCGCCGTGCCGTACACGTACCAGGCGTAGGCGTCGGTATCGTCCTTGGCCAGCAGCTTTTCGCCCTCTTCCACCGTGGGCCGCATCATCAGAATATGGCGCATCTCTTCATTTTTTTCTTCGTTGAACACAAACTTCACGGCCCGTCTCTCCTTTTTGCTGAAAATCCTATATGATAGATTCTTTTTTTCACAGCGCCGCGCCGAATCTGTACGCGGTTCGCGCACATGGTGCATGTTTCACAAACTTTCGACTAAATCTTGTTGCACTTTCACAACAAACTGGTCCATTTTTGTGAAAAAACCATGTTTTTTGTGTTAAGTTTTATCCCATTATAATCACTAAACATTGGTTTGTCAATGATTTTTCGTGCAAAAATCAATCCACAAAAAACAAAAATATCGTATATTATTCGATATTGATTTTCCTTTTTCTTTGTGAAATAATAAAACAAATTACAAATAGAGTATTGCAGCCGCTAAACATTGCAGTACCAGGAGGTTTTTTCATGAAGAACGTATCCGCAGAGGCATCCCGCATCCTGAAAGAGTCCTATGCCATTGACTCACTGTTCCATGGCCTGTTCACCGATCCCCCCTTCGATTGTGCGCCGGGGAGAAACATTGTGGACATCCTGCTGGAGGGCGGCGTCACGGCCATCAGCACCACCATCGTGGACGACAACTACCCCTGTTCCTTCACCGAGTGCTGCAAAGCCATCCATCAATATTATCTGTTGGAAGAGACCTGCCCGGACAAGGTGATCATCGCCACCCATTCCGCCGACATTGAGCGGGCCAAGGCCGAGGGCAAGCTGGCCGTGATCATGAGCACCCAGGGCGCCTTCTGCTTCGAGCAGGACCTGCGCTACATCTCGCTTTTGAACCGTCTGGGCCTGAAGATCGTGCAGCTGACCTACAACCAGCAGTGCCACATCGGCTCCGGCGCCTTTGAGGGCAACGACACGGGCCTGACCCGCTTTGGCCAGCAGTGCATTTATGAAATGAACCGGGTGGGCATGCTGATCGACTTGTCCCACGTGGGCCGCCGCACCTCGCTGGACGCCATCGCCACCTCTTCGGACCCGGTGATCTTCTCCCACTCCTCCTGCTACGACGTGGCCAAGCACACCCGCAACGCCAACGACGAGCAGATCAAAGCGCTGGCGGCCAAGGGCGGCGTGATCTGCCTGTGCCCCCACAGCGTCATGTGCAACGAGGACCAGAGCACCTGGCCCACCGTGGACCGGTACATCGACCACATCGCCCACGTGGCGGATCTGGTGGGCATCGATTACATCGGCATCGGCACCGACCGCTGGAAACGTCCCACCCTGGATTACCTGATGGGCCGTGTGGAGTTCGAGCGCACCTGCCCCAACTGGTTCGGCAAGTTTGACGGCAACCAGAAGCACGTGCAGGGCTTCAACTACTTCGACGAGTGGGACAACCTGGTGGACCACATGCTGGCCCGCGGCTTCGGCCAGGCGGACATTGAAAAAGTGCTGGGCGGCAACCTGATGCGCGTGTTCCGCCAGGTATGGGACAAGAAATGAGGCGGCCCTATGTATGACATTCTGATTCAGGGCGGCACCGTGATCGACGGGACCGGTGCCGCGGCCGTGCGGGCCGACGTGGGCATCCGCGGCGATCAAATTGCAGCCATTGGCGATCTGAGCGGCGAAAGCGCCGCCCAGGTCATCGACGCCCGGGGCAAGGTGGTCACTCCGGGCTTCATCGAAATGCACTCCCATGCGGACCAGACCCTGCTGGGCTACCCCACCATGGACAGCATGCTGCACCAGGGCATCACCACCTTTGTGGGCTGCATGTGCGGCCAGTCCATCGCGCCCATCGGCAAATACTGGCTGGCCAATCAGGCCATGCGGGACATTTTTGACGAATTGACCCCCAAGCTGTACGCGGACATGTACAACGAGGATTACTACGCCCTCAGCGAGGACGCCATTCCCCTGATCCGCAAGCACTGCGGCTTCGACCCCAGCTGGCACACCTTCCACGAGTGGCTGGACGCGGTGGACGCCCACGGCACTTCCGGCAACATCGTGACCGTGCTGGGCTACAGCACCATCCGCATGAACGTGATGGGACCGGACGGTCTGCGCAAGCCCACCCCGCAGGAGAAAGAGCAGCTGAAAGAGTACATCCACGAGGCGCTGGACGCGGGCGCCTTCGGCATGTCCGTGGGTCTGGACTACGAGCCGGGCATCTTCTCCGACACCGAGGAGCTGCTGGAGATGAGCCGGGAACTGAAACAGGACAACGGCATTCTGTTCGCCCACTGGCGCAAGACCGGCCCCCGGGTGGGCACGCCCAAGCGCCAGAAGAAGATCGACGGCATCATCGAAATTCTGGAGATCGGCCTGCGCAACGACATCCAGGTGCAGATCTCCCATCTGTCCAAAGGGTACGAGCTGTACCCGGCCAACGACGATTTCCTGCAGCGGGCGGCGTCTCAGCGCACCCTGCAGGTCATTGACGACTACGTGGCCCGGGGCGTGCGCGCGGGCTTTGACGTGATCCCCAACTCCACAGGCGGCACCATGATCGCCCCGGACCTGATCACCCTGTTCCGCCCCTGGTACAAGTTCACCGGCGGCATCACCCTGTTTTTGCACAATCTGACCAAGCTGGACTACCGCAAGCAGATTCGGGACGCCATCTACGGCGGTACTTATTACATTCTGAACCCCAAGGTCCAGCCGGAGTGGGAAGAGGAAATCAAAATCATGCGCTGCGCCGAAAAGCAGTACGAGGGCAAAACCGCCAAACAGGTGGGCGTCATGATGGGCAAGGAGACGCTGGAAGCGCTGTTCGACCTTCTGCTGCTGGACTGCCGCACCCAGATCTTCCGCGCCGTGCACGACGCCAACGCCGAGAGCGTCAAGACCTTTGTGGGGCATCCCAAAGCCACCCTGGGCAACGACACCTTTGTGTTCGGCCTGGACTCCACCGTGGCCTACGACCCCGAAAGCCCCGGCAACAAACCCAACCCCAACACCTACTGCGGCTTCATCAAGTTTTTGACCGAGCTGGGCGGGGATGACCGGGAGCAGATGATCTACAAGCTCACCGGCCGCCCGGCGGAAATTCTGCACTTTCAAAAGCGCGGCACACTGGCGCCCGGCAAGCAGGCGGACGTCCTGGTCATCGACTGGGACCGCCTGAAGACCAACGAGAACGTGCTGGACCCCGCGGTGTATCCCGAGGGCATCGAGCACGTGCTGGTCAACGGCACGCCCGTCATCCGCAACGGACAGCACACCGGCGCGCTGCCCGGCGGCGTCATCCGCCGGCAGAACTGCTGAAAAAACAAGGAGGTTTGCATGATGTATACCACGGAAAAGTTCGACCCCGCCACCTTTGCGCCCGCCCGGTTCGAATCCGACGGCGAGATCCAGCTGCGGGGCCAGCAGATCCCCTACCACACGGTCAGCGAGGACAACGTGTTCTACGACGCGTCCGGCAAGCCCATCGCGTCCATTTTCTCCTACTCGTATTTCCGCTCCGACGTGAAGGATGTGGCCAACCGCCCGGTGCTGTTCGGCTTCAACGGCGGCCCCGGCTCCTCCTCCATGTACGTGCATGCGGGCTTTTTGGGCACCACCCGCGTGTTCTACGAGGAGACGGACCGGGCCACCTCGCTGCCGCCCTACAAGTCCATGGACAACCCCGACTGCCTGCTGGACATTGCGGACATCGTTCTGGTGGACCCGGTGGGCACCGGCTACGGCGTGCTGCTGGACGAGAACAGCGCCGACAAGTTCTACGGCATTGAAGAGGACGCCGAGGCCCTGCTGGTGTTCATTGAAAAGTGGCTGCACCGCTATGGCCGCTGGACCAGCCCCAAATACCTGATCGGTGAGAGCTACGGCTGCACCCGTGCCGCCACTGCGGCAGGCATCGCGGCCACCCGCAGCCACGAGCGCTCCTACGCGCTGGCCTTTGACGGCATCGTCATGATCGGCAACACCGTGACCACGGGCAAATACTTCGAGCGGGAGGTCCCGGTGGAGCACGCCGTGGTGGCCTTCCCCTCCTACGCCGCCATTCACTGGTATCACAACCACCCCACGGAAGAGACGCTGGAAGCGTTTGTGAAGCGGGCCCGCGCCTTCGCGGACACCACCTACCTGACGGCGCTGTACCGGGGCGAGTCCCTGACCGGGGACGAGCGCGAAGACGTGATCCGGCAGATCCAGGACTTCACCGGCGTCTCCCGCCAGTACCTGACCGACCGGGCCCTGCGCATCGACGACGAGAGCTTCCGGCTGGAAGTCATCAAAGAGAAGGGCGCTTCGGTGGCCCGGTTCGACGGCCGCATCACCCGGCCGCGCTACGTGCCCGAGGCCGTGGAGAACGTGACGGGCGTGTACGACGACGCCTCCAGCGACCGGTACGGCGCGTTTTTCTTCGGCGTGCTCACGGGCGTGATCTTCCCCAAGCTGAACATTCATCTGGACCGGGTGTACGTGCCCGCGGCCTGCATGTACGACCTGTACACCAAGAAGGATCGCTGGAACCGGGAGGCCCCCATGGGCACCACCGGCGAGCAGCTGCGCAACGCCATGTGCCGCATGCACGGGCTGCGGGTGTTCTTCACCAACGGCTACTACGACACGGCCACCCACATCGGCATCATCTATTACATGCTGAACCACGCGGGCCTGCCCATGGACCGGGTGTCCCTGAAGGGCTATCCCTCGGGCCACATGATCTACATCGGCGAGGACAACGTGAAGACCCTCAGCGACGATGTGCGCAGCTTTGTGGAAGGCGCCATGCCCTCCGACTGAGCCTCAAACGCAAAAGCGCCCCCTGCATCCCGCGGGATGCAGGGGGCGCTTTTTTCGTCAGGCAGGGCGGGCGGAATCCCCGGCAGCGCCTTCGTTTTCCCCTACCCCAAAAAGTTTTGAAAAAAGGGCGTCAACAGGCTGGTTTCTTTTCCGTTTTCAGGTTATGACGGGAATGAAACGACGAAAAAAGAGACGACAAGCATGAAAATGGAATTGCGCTGGTTCGGCGACGGGTTTGACACCGTCACGCTCTCACAAATTCGCCGG